>NZ_CP083721.1:0-1312500 GCF_011516665.3 Bradyrhizobium sp. 41S5
ATGACGAACACGGAACAGGATCGCTGGTCGCGGGTAAAGGGACGTTTGCGGACGAGCGTTGGCGAGGACGTCTACACGAGCTGGTTCGCGCGGATGGATCTCGAGAGCGTGCACGATGAGAGCGTGCATCTGTCGGTTCCGACCCGGTTCCTCAAGAGCTGGATCCAGGCGCATTACGCCGAACGCGTGCTCTCCTGCTGGCAGGCCGAGATGCCCGAAGTACATCGCATCGACCTCACCGTGCGCTCGGCGATCCGCGCGATGGCCCCGGTTAAGGAAGCGGCTGCGCCGGTCGAAGTGCGCCGTGTCGAGCGCAATGACGGCCGTCCTGCGCCTGAACTGCGCTCGTTCGCGACGGCGCCGGTGTCCGCCAGCCATGACGCGCTTGGCGGCTCGCCGCTCGATCCGCGCCTGACCTTTGCAAGCTTCGTCGTCGGCCGTTCGAACACGCTGGCCCATGCGGCTGCGCGCCAGGTCGCGGAAGGTCGCCGCGGCGATCCCGTGATGTTCAACCCGCTCTACATCCATGCCGGCGTCGGCCTCGGGAAGACGCACCTGCTGCAGGCCGTGACCTGGGCCGGCAATTCCGGCGGCGAGCGCAAGGTGCTGTATCTCACCGCCGAGAAGTTCATGTACGGCTTCGTCGCGGCGCTGAAGACGCAGACGGCGCTGGCGTTCAAGGAGGCGCTGCGCGGCATCGACGTGCTGGTCATCGACGATCTGCAGTTCCTGCAGGGCAAGTCGACGCAGGCCGAGTTCTGCCACACGCTGAACGCGCTGATCGACGCCGGTCGTCAGGTCGTGATCGCCGCCGACCGTCCTCCGTCCGACCTCGAAAGCCTCGACGACCGCGTGCGCTCGCGGCTCGCCGGTGGCCTGGTGGTCGAGATGGGTTCGCTCGGCGAGGAACTGCGGCTTGGCATCCTCAAGTCGCGCGTCGCCGCGGCCCGCGCCCACCATGCGACCTTCGATGTGCCGGAGGAAGTGCTCGACTATCTGGCGCGCACCATCACCCACAATGGCCGCGACCTCGAAGGCGCGATCAACCGCCTCTTGGCGCACTCCAAACTCAACAACCAGCCGGTGACGCTGGAGATGGCTGAGCGCGAGGTGCGCGATTTGATCCGCCCGCAGGAGCCGAAGCGGATCAAGATCGAGGACATCCAGCGCGTGGTCGCCCGGCAGTACAATGTCAGCCGCTCCGACCTTCTGTCATCCCGCCGCACCGCCAACGTGGTGCGCCCGCGCCAGGTTGCGATGTATCTGGCCAAGACGCTGACCCTGCGTTCGCTGCCGGAGATCGGCCGGCGCTTCGGCGGCCGCGACCACACCACGGTGTTGCACGCGGTGCGCAAGATTGAGGCACTGGTCGCCAAGGACACGACGCTGTCGGAGGAAGTCGAATCGCTGAAGCGTCAGCTGCAGGAATAAGGCCGCCTCATTTGGCTGGCTCGTTCCATAGCCCTCCCCATTATCAAGAGGGGAGGGCTAAACTTTTTTCCGGCCCAAAACGTGGGGAACGGGGCCCGTTTCGCGCCCGTATCCCTTGCACCGGCCGCCCATCCGCGCCACCTTGCGGTCCCCCCGTGGGTTTGATCAAATCCGGTATTGATCCGGCTTATCGGGTTTCCAATGCCGCGGTGCTGCCCTGAACGGCCGCCCGGCTTCTCCATCTGAGGGATCTGGCGGGTATTGCAATGAAGGTCACCGTCGAGCGCGCGCAACTCCTGAAATCGCTGGGCCACGTTCACCGCGTGGTCGAGCGCCGCAATACCATCCCGATCCTCGGCAACGTGTTGATCCGCGCCGAGGGCGCCAAATTGTCGCTGAAGGCGACCGACCTCGACCTCGAGGTGACGGAGACGCTGCCGGCCGAAACCGGAACCGCCGGCTCGACCACGGTGCCGGCGCACATGTTCTACGACATCGTCCGCAAGCTGCCCGACGGTTCGCAGATCGTGCTGGAGGCCGACGGCGACCGCTCGGTACTCGCGGTGCGCGCCGGCCGCTCGCGCTTCACGCTGCAGACGCTGCCCGAGAGCGATTTCCCGGGCCTTGCCGCCGGCGACATGACGCATTCGTTCTCGCTGCCGGCGTCCGACATCAAGCGGCTGATCGACCGCACCCAGTTTGCGATCTCGACCGAAGAGACCCGCTACTACCTCAACGGCATCTATCTGCACGCCGCCGGTACCGCCAAGGCCGCGACCCTGCGCGGGGTTGCGACCGACGGCCACCGCCTGGCCCAGATCGACCTCCCGCTGCCCAAGGGCGCGACCGGCATGCCCGGCGTGATCGTTCCGCGCAAGACGGTCGGCGAGGTGCAGCGGCTGATCGAGGGCGACGACGCCGAGATCTCGATCGAACTGTCGGATGGCAAGATCCGCTTCACGCTCGGCAATGTGGTGCTGACCTCGAAGCTGATCGACGGCACCTTCCCGGATTATGGCCGCGTCATTCCGCAGAACAACGACAAGGAACTGGTGGTCGACAAGAAGGATTTCGAGGCCGCCGTCGACCGCGTCTCGACCATTTCCAGCGAACGCGGCCGCGCCGTGAAGCTGGCTTTGTCCGCAGGCAAGCTGGTGCTCTCGGTCACCAATCCGGATTCCGGCAGCGCCACCGAAGAGCTCGAGGTCGAGTACGCCTCCGACGCGCTCGATATCGGCTTCAACTCGCGCTATCTGCTCGACATCGCCGCCCAGATCGAGGGCGAGGTCGCGGTGCTGAAGCTCGCCGATCCCGGCTCGCCGACCCTGGTGCAGGACCGCGACAGCAAGGGCGCGCTCTACGTGCTGATGCCGATGCGGGTGTGACGCACTTCTCTTCGCGCGCATCGGCACTAGATTGCGTCGTGGCTGGGCACGACTGCCCGGCAATGACGAGCTGAGATGACCCCGTCCCGCATTCATCGCCTGTCGCTGACGCATTTCCGCAATTACCGGACGGCGACGCTGCAGGTCGCGGGCGACATGGTGGTGCTGGTCGGGCCGAACGGCGCCGGCAAGACCAATTGCATGGAGGCAGTCTCGTTCCTGTCGCCGGGCCGCGGCCTGCGCCGTGCGACCTTGGAGGACATCGCCGATAATCAGGGCGACGGCTCCTGGGCGGTCTCGGCCGAAGTCGAGGGCGCGCTCGGCCTCGCCACGCTCGGCACCGGCATCGATCCCCCGACCGGCGAGGCAAGCAACAGCCGGCGCTGCCGCATCGACCGCGAACCGGTGGGGTCCGCGACCGCGTTCGGCGACCACCTGCGCATCGTGTGGCTGACGCCGGCGATGGACGGCTTGTTCATGGGCGCCGCCTCCGAACGGCGGCGCTTCTTCGACCGCCTGGTGCTGGCGATCGATTCCGAGCACTCCAGCCGGGTCTCGGCGCTGGAGCGCTCGCTGCGCTCGCGCAACCGGCTGCTCGAGGTGCGCAACTACGACGACCATTGGTGTGACGCGATCGAGCGCGAAACCGCGGAGCTTGCGGTCGCGGTCGCCGCATCGCGTGGCCAGACCGCCGCCAAGCTCGCCGCGATGCTGCGCGAGCGCGGTGCCGCCTCGGCCTTCCCGTCCGCCGAGATCATGCTCGACGGCTGGATGGAGAATGCGCTGCTGCAGGAGCCTGCGACCGCGGTGGAGGACCGCTACCGCGAGATCCTGCGCGCCAGCCGCCCGCGCGACGCCGCCGCCGGGCGCACGCTCGACGGCCCGCATCTGACCGATCTGCAAGTGGTCTACGCACCGAAGAGCATGCCGGCGCGCGACGCCTCGACCGGCGAGCAGAAAGCGCTCTTGATCGGGCTGGTGCTGGCACACGCCACGATGGTCGCGGAGATGACCGGCATCGTGCCGCTGCTGCTGCTCGACGAGGTCGTCGCCCATCTCGATCCCGCCCGGCGCAAGGCGCTGTTCGACGAGCTCGCCAAGCTCGGCGCACAGGTCTGGATGACCGGCGCCGACCCTGCCGCCTTCGTCGATATCGGCCCGACGGGAGAGATTTTCGACGTCGAATCCGGCCGCGCCACACGGCGCGGCTAGACTAGCCATCACCGTGATCGCCCCCCAGGCGATCCGAGAGCGCAAGCAACAGCGCTGAGATCACGAACACCAGGTGCACGGCGACGAGCCAGGTCATCCGCGTCGCGTCGAAGGCGGCATCGATGTTCAGGAACGCTTCCAGCACGTGGATCGCGGAGATCGCGACGATCGACGCCAGCAGCTTCTGCTTCAGCCCGGCAAAATCGATCTTGGTGATCCAGATCGGCCAGTTCGGGTTGCCCGACGTGTCGATGCGCGAGACGAAGTTCTCGTAGCCCGAAAAGACCACGATCAGAATGAGATTGGCGACCAGCGTGACGTCGATCAGCGCCAGCGCATCGAGGATGACTTCCGTCGATTTGTAGCCGGACGCATGCAGGACGAACTCCCAGAGCATGCGCGCGAATTTCAGCAGCAGCACGGCAAGCGCCACCACCAGGCCGACATAGAACGGCGCCATCATCCAGCGGCTGTTGAACAGCACATATTCGAAGCCGCGCATGATGCGCGGCGTCGGGGGGCTCGACGGGGTGGGAGCCAGCTGTTCCGACATGGTTGCGCCCCCCGTTGGTCCCCGCTTTTAGGCCGCTTTCTTCTTCGCGGTGATCAGCTTGCGGTTGATCAGGACTTCCGCGATCTGGATCGCGTTCAGCGCGGCACCCTTGCGCAGATTGTCCGACACGCACCAGAACGACAGGCCGTTCTCCACGGTCGCATCCTCGCGGATGCGGCTGATATAGGTTGCGTCCTCGCCGGCCGCCTCATACGGCGTGACGTAGCCGCCGGGCTCGTGCTTGTCGATCACGAGGCAGCCCGGCGCGTTGCGCAGGATGTTGCGCGCCTCGTCCGCCGTGATCGGGTTGGCGAACTCGACGTTCACGGCCTCGGAGTGACTGACGAAGACCGGCACGCGCACGCAGGTCGCGGTCAGCTTGATCTTGGGATCAAGGATCTTCTTGGTCTCCGCCATCATCTTCCACTCTTCCTTGGTGTAGCCGTCTTCCATGAAGACGTCGATCTGCGGAATGATGTTGAAGGCGATGCGCTTCGGAAACTTCTTATTGATCAGCTCGTCATTGGTGTAGACGGCCTTGGTCTGCGAGAACAGTTCGTCCATCGCATCCTTGCCGGCGCCCGACACCGATTGATAGGTCGCGACCACGACGCGCGTGATCGTCGCCTTGTCGTGCAGCGGCTTCAGCGCGACCACGAGCTGCGCGGTCGAGCAGTTCGGGTTGGCGATGATGTTCTTCTTGGTGAAGCCGGCGGCCGCATCCGCGTTCACCTCCGGCACGATCAGCGGCACGTCGGGGTCCATGCGCCAGGCCGAGGAATTGTCGATCACGACTGCGCCGGCGGCGCCGATCCTGGGCGACCATTCCTTGGAGACCGAACCGCCGGCCGACATCAGGCAGATGTCGACATCGGAGAAGTCATAGTGCTCGAGCGCCTTCACCTTGAGCGTGCGGTCGCCATAGGAGACCTCGACGCCGACGCTGCGGCGCGAGGCCAGCGCGACGACCTCGTCGGCGGGGAATTTACGCTCGTCGAGAATGTTGAGCATTTCGCGCCCGACATTGCCGGTCGCTCCGACCACCGCGACTTTGTAACCCATCGTTCACTCTCCGACGAAAAATGCCCGTTCCCCCGCAAGCTGCGGAAAGGGAAGAGGCAGCGCTTCTATGCGAGAAACCCCGTCAAGACAACGTTGCGTAGCTTTTGAGCGTTTTGATGCGTTTATTTCGGGCCGATCCGGCCGCGCCCCATCATACGAGAAATCCGTCTGACCTGACGAGTTTCGTCGACGAGGTGTACGCCACGCTCTCCCGGCTGTTTGCCTATGTCGCCGTGCTCGCGCTGTTCGCCGTGCTCGGCATCCATCTATGGAAGCAACTGCCGGACGCAACGGCAATGGCGGCACCCGCCGCCGCGAGCTGGAGCGTAGCCGGCCGCTCGGCGCCCGCCTTCGCCATCAGCAAGATCGATCTTCAAGATAAAACAGTGACTTACGAAATCCTCCGGCGTCCCGAGGGCGGCCGCAAGGACGTCTTCCGCTGGGCCGACGCCGATGGCGCGCCGGCGGCCGAGCTGGAAATCTACCGCCCCGGCGGCGAGGCCATGGGACCCGCGATCACCGAGATTGCCGGGCGGCTCGACCCCGGCGGTATCCGCGAGCTCGAGGCCGCCGGCATCGTCGACAGCAAGTTCGGCAGCGTCACCCTGCTGCGCCCGGCGCGACAGGACGGCAGCCGCGCCTGCCTCGGCTTCCTCAAACAGGCTGACGCGCCCGACCTGCGGATGTCCGGCTGGACTTGCCAGGGCGCCAGCCTGCCGGCCCAGCGCGCCGCGATCGTTTGCATGCTGAACCGGCTGACCCTGCTGGCGGCGGGCAAAGACCTGCGGCTCGCCGCGCTGTTCGCGCATGCCGAGCTGCGGCGCACCGACTGCGTTACCTCGGGCCCGCCCGCTCTGTCGACCGACTGGGTGATGGGCAGCGAGAACCCGCTTCTGCGCGGCGCCCTTTGATGGCGAGACCGTGGCAAGGCACTGGTTTTCATGAAACTTTTGCGCTTGGACACGCATTATCTCTGATGGTGTGGCGCAATTGACCTAGTGACGCGCCACCCTCCATGGCTACAATGTGTTCCGAGTGATTTTGGCTGATGCGCCAGCCCCCGATGGGGGCCGTAATGACGAGGATGCGATGACCTTGAAATTCCCTGCCGCGAACAAGCTCGTGGTGTTGCTTGCCGCGGCTGCCGTCACCGCAACCGCGTTCGGCATGACCGCGGCCAGCGCACAGCAGACCCCGAGCAAGCGCAAGCAGCAAGAGCAGTATGACCGTGACGGCCGCCGCTACTACGGCGCGCAGGGTCCGAACCGGGTCTATCAGCAGGGTCCGCGCACCCGCGTTTACGTCACCACGCGCTCGTGGCTCGACGCCGGCACCGAAGTGCTGCCGGGCGACCGCAAATTCAACGACTACGCGTACCCGCCGGAAATCGGCTATCCCACGTTCGCGCGCGAGAACAACAACCGTCCGATCGATCGCCAGCCGCTCAGCACGCCGGCCGACGTCGGCGGCTATCCGCGGAACTTCCCGCTGTACTGAGAATCTCAGCGAACAGCCGATATGAAAATGCCCGGCTTCGGCCGGGCATTTTTGTTTTGCTGTCATTCCGGGGCGATGCGGCGCATGCCCCGGCGCGACGATGCAGCCTTACGCGTGCAGCTTCTGCAATTCCTTCAGGATCGCCTCGCCCATCTGCGCCGTGCTGACCGGCGTGGTGCCTTGCGACTTGATGTCGGCGGTGCGCAAGCCGCTGGCGAGCACAGCCGCGATCGCGGCATCGACCTTGTCGGCGAGATCGCCCATGCCGAAGGAATAGCGCAGCGCCATGCCGAACGAGGCGATCATCGCGATCGGATTGGCGAGGCCCTTGCCTGCAATATCAGGCGCCGAGCCGTGCACCGGCTCATACAATGCCTTGCGCTCCTTGGTCTTGGCGTCCTCCTTGCCGAGCGAGGCCGACGGCAAAAGGCCGAGCGACCCCGTGAGCATCGCCGCGATGTCGGACAGCATGTCGCCGAACAGATTGTCTGTCACGATGACGTCGAACTGCTTCGGCGTCTTGACCAGGTTCATGCCGCCGGAATCGGCGAGCTGATGCTCCAGCGTGACGTCCCTGTATTCGCGCGCGTGGACCTGGGTCATGACCTCGTTCCAGAGCACGCCCGACTTCATGACGTTGCGCTTTTCCATCGACGTCACCTTGTTCTTGCGCTTGCGCGCCAGCTCGAAGGCGACGCGGCCGATGCGCTCGATCTCGAAAGTGTCGTAGACTTGGGTGTCGACCGCGCGCTTCTGGCCGTTACCGATATCGGTGATGGTCTTCGGCTCGCCGAAATAGACGCCGCCGGTGAGCTCGCGCACGATCATGATGTCGAGGCCCTCGACCACCTCGCGCTTGAGGCTCGAAGCATCCGCGAGCGCCGGATAGCACACCGCCGGACGCAGATTGGCGAACAGGCCGAGATCCTTGCGCAGCCGCAGCAGGCCGGCCTCCGGACGCACCTCATAGGGCACGCTGTCCCACTTCGGACCGCCGACCGCGCCGAAGATCACGGCATCGGCCGTATTGGCCTTGGCCATGTCGCCCTCGGAGATCGACACCTTGTGCGCGTCATAGGCCGAGCCGCCGACCAGGCCCTGCTCGGTCTCGAACTTCGCGATGCCCTGCGCATTCAGCCAGTCGATCACGCGCTGGACCTCGGCCATCACTTCGGGGCCGATGCCGTCGCCGGGGAGAAGCAGCAGTTTATGGGTCGCCATGGTCGTTACCTCTAGGTAGCTGTTTGTCGTCATTGCCGGACTTGCCCCGGCAATCCATCGCGCTTCGAAGAAGCCCTTACAAGGTAGATGGATGCCCGGGTCGAGCCCGGGCATGACGAGCGGAGGAAAATCCGGCCGGAGTGCTAAAACGCCCCGGGCGGATTGGCAAGGCACCCCGGACAGGGCCAAAATGACCCGCAAAGAGCCAACCGCGCCCCAAAAGAAGCCAACAAGACGGACCTCATGACCGCAGCCATTATCTACGCCTTCGCCTCGGCCATTTTCCTCGGCGCAGGCGTCGTGCTGGCGCAGCTTGGCCTGCGCACCGTCGAGCCGCTGTCGGGCGCCGCGATCAGCGTGCCGTCCTTCACCCTGCTGTTCCTGATGCTGTCGCCGCTGATCCTGCATGGCGAGCCAGTGGTCTGGCGCGGTCTGCCGATCTTCATGGCGATCGGCCTGTTCTTCCCGGCCTCGCTGACGCTCCTGACCTTCGCATCGAACCGGGCGCTCGGACCTGTCATCACCTCGACATTGGGCAATCTGGCGCCGCTGTTTGCGGTCACCGCCGCCGTGGTGCTGCTGCATGAGCCGCTCGAGCCGCAACAACTGATCGGGCTCGTGGTCGCGGTGGCTGGCGCCGCGATCATTACCGTGACCCGGCCCCGCGACCTCGGTCATTGGCGCAGCTGGGCGCTGCTGCTGCCGCTCGCAAGCGCGCTGGTGCGCGGCGTCGTGCCGCCGATTGCCAAGCTCGGGCTGGCGATCTGGCCGAGCCCGCTATGGGCCTGCCTGGTCGGCTATGTCATGTCCTCGCTGGTGGTGCTAACCGTGCAGCGGATCCGCAAGGGCAGCTTCATGGTGCAGGCGCCGCGTGACGGCCGGTTCTGGTTTGCAATGACCGGGATCAGCAACGGGCTCAGCGCGCTCAGCCTGTTCGCCGCGGTCCGCAATGGTCCGATCACGCTGGTGGCGCCGCTCGCCGCGATCTACCCGCTGGTGACCGTGGCGCTGAGCGCGATGATGCTCAAGCATGTCGAGATCACCGCGCGGATCGTCGCCGGTACCCTGCTGACCGTCGCCGGCGTCGCGCTGGTCCTGATCGCCTGATTGCCCGATACGCAAGACAGTGTTGCTGCCCGTGGCGCTGGGCAGGACCGGCGCGGCCTGCCACAATGCCGGCATTGCCGGAGTGAATTGTGAGAGCCCCCGCCCCGTCCTACCCGCATCCCGCGCGGCTGATCCTGATTTTGTCGCTCGCACCAACGGTCGGTCTCGGCATCGGCCGTTTCGCCTATTCGCTGGTGCTGCCCGACATGCGCGACTCGCTGGCCTGGTCCTATTCGGCCGCCGGCTTCATGAATACGATCAACGCCGCCGGCTACCTGTTCGGTGCGCTGTTCGCCTCGCGCCTGATCCAGCGCTTCGGACTGGCCACCTCGGTGCGCTGGTCGACGGTGGCCTGTGCGCTGTCGCTGGCGCTGTGCGCGATCTCGGGCAATTTCGCCGTGCTGAGTTTCGCCCGCCTGCTGGTCGGCTTCGCCGCCGCGATCGGCTTCGTCGGCGGCGGCGCGCTCGCGGCAACCATCGCGCAATCGCGGCCGGAGCGCGCCAACTTCCTGCTCAGCCTGTTCTATGCCGGGCCGGGCGTCGGCATCCTGGCATCCGGCCTGATCGCGCCCTTCGTGCTGCAGGGTTTTGGCGCCGGCTCATGGTGGATCGTGTGGTGGGCGATGACCTTGCTCTCCGCGATCATGACCGTGCCGCTGCTGCTTGCGCCATTACACGCCAATGCAATCGCCGGCGGCATCGTGCGGACCAAATTCGCTGTGATGCCGGTCCTGATCTACCTCGCCGCCTATTTCATGTTCGGCGCCGGCTACATCGCCTACATGACATTCATGATCGCCTATGTCCGCGACGGCGGCGGCGGCGCGGGTGCACAGAGCGCGTTCTGGAGCCTGATCGGCGTCAGCGCGTTCGTCACGCCATGGGTCTGGCGGCGCGTTTTGGCGCTCGACCGCGGCGGGCTCGCCACCACCATCATCCTCGGCGTCAACGCGCTCGGCGCGGCTCTGCCGATCTTCGGGCATTCGCCGCTGCTGCTCGCGATCTCGGCGCTGGTGTTCGGCGTCGCGTTCTTTGCCGTGGTGGGGTCAACCACCGCCTTCGTGCGCCTCAATTACCCGCCGGAAGCCTGGCCGACCGCGATTGCGGCGATGACCATCGCCTTCGGCATCGGCCAGACGCTCGGCCCGATCGTGGTCGGCGCGATCACCGACGCCGTCGGCAGCCTGTCATTTGCGCTGAACGTTTCGGCCGCGATGCTGGCGCTCGGAGCGGTGCTGGCGGCGTTTCAGAGGAAGGTCGGGCCGTAATCCCTGGTCGTCCCGGCGAAGGCCGGGATCCATAACCACAGGTGATTGTGACGGAGGGAGGCGTCACCCCGCCTGCTTATTCCCTCGGCCCCGGAGTATGGGTCCCGGCCTTCGCCGGGACGACGGCTAACTCCCGCTGAACGAGTTGTAGCCCTGGTCTTCCCAGTAGCCGCCCTTGTAGTCGTTGGTGACTTCCATCGAGAGCACGTATTTCGGGTTCTTGAAGCCGAGCTTGGTCGGCACCCGGATCTTCATCGGGAAGCCGTAGGCGCGCGGCAGGATCGCGTCGGCGAACTTGAACGTCATCTGGGTCTGTGGATGCAGCGCCGTGCGCATGTCGAGCGGCGAGTTATAGCCGTCCTTGTCGGCGCACTGGAACCAGACGTATTTGGCGCGCGTGTCGGCGCCGACCATCTTGAGGAAATCGCGCAAGGGCGTGCCGGTCCAGCTGCCGATCGCGCTCCAGCCTTCGACGCAGATGTGACGCGTCACCTGCTTGACCTGCGGCAGCTTGTACAATTCGTCGAGCGTCCACGATTTCTTGTTCTCGACCAGCCCGCGCACCTCGAGCTTCCAGTCTGCGCCTGCGATCTCCGGCGCATCGTCGAGATCGTAATAGGCGTTGAACGGGAACGGCTTGGTGATCATGCTCTCCGGGAAGGTCGGAGCCAGCGCATCCGGATTGAACATCCAGGCCTGCACCGCGTCGTTGAACTTCGAGACCTTCTTCAGCAATTCCTCCGCCGACGACGAATCGACCACGTCGCAGCCGGTCAGCAGCGTCAGCGCACCGAGGCTGGTCCCGGCGGTGATGAAACGGCGGCGCGTCAGCTCCGGCATCGTCTTCACCGCATCGCGCACGAGCAGCTTCTTGTCGACACCGGAGATCAGGAGCTTGCGAAGACGACCCATGGTGACCTCCCTCAGCGTCCGATGATCATGGCGCGCAGGCTCTTCGGCACCAGCAGCGCGAGCGCGACATGGATCACCAGGAAGGCGACGATCAGCGCCATACAGGTGAAGTGGACATAGCGGGCGATGTCGTAGCCGCCGAACAGCGATACCAGCCAATGCAACTGCACCGGCTTCCACATCGACAGGCCGGACAGCACGATCACCACGCCGACGGTGATAATGCCGGTATAGAGCAGCTTCTGCACCGAATTGTACTGGCTGAGATCGTCATGCGACAGCTTGAAGGTCAGGGCCGCCTTGGTATCGGCAATCACGCCGCCGGGGGTGATCGGCAGCAGCTTCTTACGGAGGCGGCCGGTGGCGAAGCCGAGCGCCAGATAGATCAGGCCGTTGACCATCAACAGCCACATCGCGGCGAAGTGCCAGAGCAGCGCACCGCCGAGCCAACCGCCCAGCGTGATGTTCCGCGAGAAGGTGAAGCCGAACAGCGGCGAGGCATTGTAGATCTGCCAGCCGGACATGATCATCAGGATCATCGCGAATGCGTTGATCCAGTGCACCATGCGCACCCAGACCGGCTGGATCACCTTCGCGGGCGCCGCGGTCTCTGCCTGGTGGTCGCTGACGGCAAGGCTCGTCATGGAATGTCTCTGCTCGTGGTCGTTACCGGCTTATACGCCGGGAACCGGCGTTCCGTTACGGGTGTGCGCATCATCAGTTCGATATACGCCACTTCATCTGGTCACAAAAATGCGAGCCGGAGCGAGGCTCCGGCTCGCAGTCTCGTAAGGCGTTCAGGGACTAAATCGGCCCGCCGGGTGTCAGGTCGCCGGCATCAGCACGGTGTCGACCACATGGATAACGCCGTTCGACTGGTTGACGTTGGAGATCGTCACCATCGAGGTGCCACCCTTGGCATCGACGATCCAGACCTTGCCGTCCTGCTTCTTCACGGTCAGTTCCTCGCCCTCGGCGGTCTTCAGCTTCTTGCCGTCGGTGAGGTCGGAGGCCTCGAGCTTGCCGGGCACCACATGGTAGGTGAGAATCTTGGTCAGCGTCGCCTTGTTCTCGGGCTTCACGAGATTGTCGACGGTTCCGGCCGGCAGCTTGCCGAACGCGGCGTTGGTCGGCGCGAACACCGTGAACGGTCCCTTGCCTTCCAGCGTGTTGACCAGGCCGGCGGCCTTCACCGCGGCGACGAGGGTGGTGTGGTCCTTCGAATTGACGGCGTTCTGGATGATGTTCTTGGACGGGAACATCGCGGCGCCGCCGACCATCACGGTCTTTTCCTCGGCGCGGACCGGCGCCACGACGGTGGCAGTGATCGCAAGCGCGCTGAAGGCGGCGGCGGCAAGATAGGTAATACGCTTCGACATGGTTCGTCTCCCGATGGGTAATCCGGCCGGCTCGGTCTCCGCCGGCGATGAAGGGGCAACAACGGCGCGTGTTGATTGGTGTGCGTCGTCGCTGGCCTGAGTTACGGGAGGTTTTCCGGACGGTTTCCGGAAATAACTCTTTGTGATTCCTGAAACCGTCTGGCGCGCGCTTCGTACACTTGGCGCTTCACGCCGCCGTCGCGCATTCCATTCAACGGAATGGAGGGTGCGCTGCCGCGAGCAATTTGCTTGCCGCCGTTATTCGATTGGTTCAGCCTGAGATTGCGGTGCAGCTTCGCCGCGGCGGTCGTGGGGATGCCGATCATGAGCAGCATTACGGCGGATGGGCGCGCCGCGCCTGTAGTGGATGATGCCGGCAGCGACATTGGTCCGCTCGAACAGAAGCACCTGCAATACGCCAACTACCGCGCCGTCGCCGGCAGCACTGAGCTGACGAAAACCCATTGGCATATCGCCACCGCCAATGCGCTCGGCTGGGGCTTTGACGGCATGGACGGCGTGATCTTCGCGCTGATCTCGCCGATGGTGATCAAGGAATTCCAGCTCAGCTTGCCGGAATACCGCTCCGGCATGCAGATCGCGCTGTTCGTCGGCATCGCCGGGCTCTATTTCTGGCCGTGGCTCGCCGACCGCTACGGCCGCCGCACCTTGCTCGCGGTCAACATCGCGCTGTTCTCGCTCCTGATGCCGGTCGCGGCGCTGTCGCCGACCTTCACGGTCTTCGTGATCGCGCGCTCGCTGCTGTTCTTCGCGCTCAACGGCGAATGGTCGCTCGGCTCGATGCTGGTGGCGGAGACCTGGCCGGCCCGGCTGCGCGGCCGCGTCATCAGCATCACGCGCTCGGCCTGGTGCCTCGGCGCCACGCTCGCCGGCGCGATCACCGGGCTGGTTGCCGCCAATTACGGCTGGCGTATCGCTGTCATGGTGCCTGGCGTGATCGCGCTGCTCGCGATCTATATCCGCTCCACCTGCCCGGAATCACCCCATTGGGTGCGTTCGCAGGATCGCAAGCGGCGCATCTCCGAGACGCTGGCGCGCCGCGGCACCGTCAACAACGAGGACAGCGCCTGGTTCGGCAAGGCCAAATCGGTCGGCATCCGCCAGGTGTTCATGCCCGATGTGCTACCTTCGACATTGGTCGCGCTGTTCGTGGCCTGCGCCAGCACCTGCATCTACGGCACGGTCGGCGCCTGGATGCCGCTCTATCTCTCGACGGAGAAGCATTGGTCGACCGCCGAATACAGCCTGTTCTACGTGTTCTACGGCCTGTGCGGCTTCCTCGGCCTGTGCCTGGTCGGCTGGCTGATCGACAAGATCGGCCGCCGCCGCACCTTCATCGTGACCTTGATCGAGGGCGCGATCTTCATGACGCTCTGGGTCTATTCCGAGGACCGCGTGCTGCTGTGGGCGTTCGGGCTCGCCTGGTGTCTCGGCTTCCTCGGCTTCTGGGGCCCGAGCACGACGCTCACAGCGGAAATCTTCCCGACCCGGATCCGCGGCGCCGCCAACGGCGTGGTGTGGGCGATCGCCTATTTCGTCGGCTTCGTGCTGTTCCCGTTCGTCTCGATCGCGCTCCAGCAGCACACCGGCTCGTTCGCGCTGTCGTTCCTCTGCATCCCCGTGCTGATGATCGCGATGGCGATTGGCGTGTACCTGTTCGTGCCGGAGCATTCCGGCAAGGAGCTGAACGAGATCAGCGAGTGATCTTGCTCCAACCTCCCCGTGAAAAGGGGAGGTCGCTTTGCTCGCCAGAGCAAAGCGGGTGGGGATCTGCTCTATCCACTTGCAGGGTCGCCTGCGGCTGCCCCCCCATCCCTACCTTCCCCCTTGCAGGGGGGAAGGAGAAGCCCCGGCGCGCCTAATCCCTGTTCGTCGGCGTCTGGATGAAGCCGCGGTTATGCGTCGGGCTGATCAGGATCTCGTTCATGCAGACCCGCGCCGGCATGCTGGCGACGAAGGCGATGGTGCGGCCGCAGTCCTCGGGTTGCAGCATCCTGGCCTGCTCGGCTTCGGTCGGCACCACCGGCCGCTGCTTCAGGATCGGGGTTGCCACCTCGCCCGGCGACAGGCAGCAGGCGCGCAGGCCGTTGACGCATTCGTCCATGTTGAAGGAATGGGTCAGCGCCAGCACCGCGTGCTTGGTCGTGGTGTAGGCCGGGCCCGGCATCTTCGAGACGTGGCGGCCCGCCCAGGAGGCGACGTTGATGATGCAGCCATCCTGCTGCTTGCGCATCGTCGGCAGCACCGCGCGCATGCAATAGAGCACGCCGTTGAGGTTGACCTCGACCAGCTTGTCCCAGCCTTCCAGCTCCATGTCGGCCCAGCTGCGCTTCGGCACGTTGATGCCGGCGCTGTTGACCAGCAGGTCGATGCGGCCGTGCTTGGCGACGATCGCCTCGGCGGCCTTGTTGACGTCGGCCTTGTTGCTGACATCGAGCGGGATCGCCTCGGCCTTGCCGCCCTTCTTCGTGATGTTGGCCACCACGCGGTCGAGCTCCTCCTTGCGGCGGCCGGAGACCACCACCGTCCAGCCGTCCGCAGCCAGGAATTCCGCCCCGGATTCGCCGATTCCGGTGCCGCCGCCGGTGACCCAGGCCACGCGTTTCCCATCATTTGTCATGCAAACTGTCTCCGTTGCTTTCCGAAGGGCGTTTTTGCTAATCCAGCCAGAACCTTCCGGCGCTTTCGCCCCTCAGGGGATGTTGCATGAACACGACCACCAACGCCAACCTGTTTTCCCGCCTGTTCGACGGCCTCGACGACCCCAATCGACTGGCGATCGAGCAGCTCGACGGCAGCCGCATCTCCTATGGCGACCTGATCGCGCGCGCGGGCCAGATGGCGAACGTGCTGGTGGAACGCGGCGTCAAGCCGGGCGACCGCGTCGCGGCGCAGACCGAGAAATCGGTCTCGGCCCTGGTGCTCTATCTCGCCACCGTGCGCGCCGGCGGCGTCTATTTGCCGCTCAACACCGCCTATACGCTGAACGAGCTCGAATACTTCATCACCGATGCCGAGCCGGCGCTGGTGGTCTGCGATCCTTCCAAGCTGGAGGGCATCAAGGCGATCGCCGCCAAGGTCGGCGCCAAGGTCGAGACGCTCGACCCGACCGGCAAGGGCTCGCTGACCGAGGCCGCCGACAAGGCACTGACGGAATTCGCCACGGTGCCGCGCGGCAATGACGACCTCGCCGCGATCCTCTACACGTCGGGCACCACCGGCCGCTCCAAGGGCGCGATGCTCTCGCACGACAATCTGGCGTCGAATTCGTATTCGCTGGTCGATTACTGGCGCTTCACCGACAAGGACGTGCTGATCCACGCGCTGCCGATCTATCATACCCACGGCCTGTTCGTGGCGAGCAACGTCACGCTGTTCTCGCGCGCCTCGATGATCTTCCTGCCGAAGTTCGATCCGGACGCGATCCTGAAGCTGATGGCCCGCGCCACCGTGATGATGGGCGTGCCGACCTTCTATACCCGCCTGTTGCAGAACCCCGGCCTGAACAAGGACGCGACCAAGCACATGCGGCTGTTCATCTCAGGCTCCGCGCCGCTGCTCGCCGACACCCATCGCGAATGGTCTGATCGCACCGGACATGCGGTGCTCGAGCGCTACGGCATGACCGAAACCAACATGAACACTTCCAACCCCTATGACGGCGACCGCGTGCCCGGCGCGGTCGGCTTCGCGCTGCCCGGCGTCTCGGTGCGCGTCACCGATCCCGAGACCGGCAAGGAGCTTCCGCGCGAAAACATCGGCATGATCGAGGTCAAGGGCCCGAACGTGTTCCAGGGCTACTGGCGGATGCCGGAGAAGACCAAGGCCGAATTCCGCGGCGACGGCTTCTTCATCACCGGCGACCTCGGCAAGATCGACGGCAAGGGCTACGTCCACATCCTCGGCCGCGGCAAGGATCTCGTGATCTCCGGCGGGTTCAACGTCTATCCGAAGGAGATCGAGAGCGAGATCGACGCCATGCCCGGCGTGATCGAATCCGCCGTGATCGGCGTGCCGCATGCCGATTTCGGCGAAGGCGTCACCGCGGTCCTCGTCTGCAGCAAGGGCGCCGATATCAGCGAAGCCTCGGTGCTGAAGGCGCTCGACGGGCGGCTGGCCAAATTCAAGATGCCCAAGCGCGTCTTCGTCGTCGACGAACTGCCGCGCAACGCGATGGGCAAGGTGCAGAAGAACGTTCTGCGCGATACGTACAAGGATATCTATTCGAAGGCTTGAAGAAAGAGGGATTTCGCGAGGGAACGATGAACCGCGAGTATGCCGAGAGGATTTGTCTACAAATCTTCGATGCTTTGGACGCAATGTACAAAGCTGAAATGTCCATTGCAGGGCTCGGCAAGCAGGAACGGACCCGATTCCATCATTCCGTCCAAGAGGTCATTGCGAACCTTGAGGACAAGCTTCTCCTTCCGATTTGCGAACAATATCCGGACTTGCTGCCACCCACCGAGGAGCGGGAGCCAAGCATACTCTTCAGCGAGCTGGCATGGAGCGAGGTGAAGCTTCCGTCCTCAGTGACCGAAGATCAGCTCGACGAGGTCATCTTGTCGCTTCCGACGCCGCGGTGGCGGAAGGTCGTGTGGTTCGTGACCATTGCAGAAGAACGCTACAAGGGGCTTGGCTGGGCGATCAGTCATGAAGCGACCGCAGCGCGCTTGAAGGTCCTCTCCGATACGGATCGTATCGAAGGGGTCGGCGACATGCGGCACTGGCGTAACAGCGAGGTCCGGTTGAAGGACTAAGCTGCGGCTAATGTCCGCCGAGAAGGCTGATCACGAACCGTGCGCCGACGATGAAGAGATAGGCCCCGAACGCCAACTCCAACGCGCGCTTTGACAGCGCGTGCGCGACCTTCACGCCGAGCGGCGCCGTGATAAGCGTGGTCGGCATCACCAACAACGCGCCAATCAGCGAGACGTAACCGAGCGCGAACGGCAATTGCAGCGCGGCGACATCCGGAAAGCGCGCGGCGGCAGGCCAGCCGGCATAGACATAGCCGAGCGCGCCGGGGATCGAGATCAGCACCGCGAGCGCGGACGACGTCGCGACCGCCTGATGGATCGGCCGGCCGTAGAAGGTCATCAAGAGATTGGCGAACAGGCCGCCGCCGATCCCCATCAGCGTCGACAGCAGGCCGACGAAGAAGCCGTAGATGCGCATCAGGAAGCCCTTCGGCACGTCGTCGCCGAACTTCCAGGTCTCGCGCGCCAATAGCAGCCGTGCCGCCGCCGACCACGCCACCACGACGAACACGATCTTGAACAGCCGCTCCGGCGCGAACCGAGCGGTGACGCTGCCGGCGGCGACGCCGATCACGATCGACAGCCACCAGCGTTTCAGAATCTCCATATCGACCGCGCCGCGGCGATAATGGGCGCGAAACGAGCTCAGCGAGGTCGGGATGATGATCGCGAGCGAGGTGCCGATGCAGAGCGGCATCCGCACCTCGAGCGGGACACTGGCGAGGCGAAAGCATTCGTAGAACACCGGCACCAGGATCGCGCCGCCGCCGATGCCGAACAGCCCGGCGAGAAAGCCGGACAGCGCGCCGACCGCAATCAGCAGCAGTGCAAGCTCGAGCAATTCCTTGGGATCGAGGCCGGCCATCATGTCCTTCGCGCAAGCTTTGGCGCGGCCCGCGGCGCCTGCCTAGGCGCCGCCTTGCGACCGTTCGCGGGACCAATAGCCGCTTTTGGGGCTCGGGAGTATCGATGCTCCCGAGCAGGCTCTCTTGCGAAATGCGAAAGCATCGAGCCTGGACCGATCGCGGCCTTTGTGCGCCGGGTCGAGAGCGGCAGCTGTCGGTGGCGGCGCCGCATGGCGCTTTGCCGAAGTCACGAAGACGGGTCGCAAATTCCGCATATCGGGTCGGCTCTGAATGAATGGCGCCGATGCGCTGGTCAACGCGGCGAGGGACGGCGCCGGCATCGTCCGGGTGGCGTCCTGGCAGGTGCAGTCCGACCTCGCGAGCGAGGGCTGCAGCGCGTGCTGAGCGACCATGAACCGGCGCCGATGCCGCTGCGGCCGTCGCGCCACGCATCGCCTAAGATCAGGGCATTGGGAGCAAAATCGACGCGTTCCAAACCCTGTTCACAGCCCGTTAGACGCGCCTGGCACCAGTGTGAATATCGATTCATTTCTTGGTTCAGGCAGCCTTGTATTTCGTATACCACACTGCGGATCAATCAGAATTCGGCAACTCTAACAATGAACTTCGGTTCGACCGAAGGCTATTTGGCCGTTGCGCGGGCTGATCCGACTCCGTAAATAGAACTCCTCTACCGCGTTCCCCGATGGGCCGGCCGCGGTCCCTCACAACATAAAGCCCGCCGATGACCGCCAGGATCGAACGACCGCTTTCACCCCATTTGCAGACCTACCGGTGGACGCTGACGATGGCGCTATCCATCGTCCATCGCGCCACAGGTGTGGCACTCTATTTCGGCACCCTGCTGCTCGCCTGGTGGCTGATCGCAGCCGCCTCCGGCCCCACCGCCTACGCCAATGTCCAGGCCTTCACCGGCAGCGCGATCGGCAAGCTGATCGTGTTCGGCTACACATGGGCGCTGATGCACCATCTGTGCAGCGGCATCCGGCATTTCGTCTGGGATCTCGGCTACGGCTTCAAGGCCAATGAGCGCGAGGCGCTGACCTGGGGCGCGCTGGTCGCCGGCATCGTGCTGACCGTGCTGGTCTGGATCATTGCATACGCGGTCGGAGGTGGACGATGAGCGGCCCCTCTTCGATGCGCACGCCGCTGGAGCGCGTCCGCGGCCTCGGCTCCGCCCATACCGGCACGGGCGATTTCTGGCGTCAGCGCCTCACCGCGGTTGCGATGACGCTCCTGATCGTTCCTGTGATCGTTGTGGTGATCATGTTGATAGGCCGCAATCATGCCGGCGCCGCACAGATCCTCGGCTCGATTCCGATCGCCATCATCCTGCTGCTCTTCATCGTCGCCAGCACCTGGCACATGAAGATCGGCATGCAGGTCGTGATCGAGGACTACATCCATAACGAGAAGCTGAAGATCGCCAGCGTGATGGCGAACAACTTCTTCTGCGTCGCGGTCGCTTTGGCCTCGATCTACGCAATCCTCAAATTGTCGTCGGGAGTATAACCCATGGCCGGTGAAGGAAACGGCAAGGCCACCAACGGCAGTGGCCCGGCTACCAATGGCAAGGCCTATCCGATCCAGGACCACACCTACGACGTCGTCGTGGTCGGCGCCGGCGGCGCGGGCCTGCGCGCCGTGGTCGGCTGCTCGGAAGCAGGCCTGCGCACCGCCTGCATCACCAAGGTGTTCCCGACCCGCTCGCACACCGTTGCGGCGCAGGGCGGCATCTCGGCCTCGCTCGGCAACATGCATCCCGACGACTGGCGCTGGCACATGTACGACACCGTGAAGGGGTCGGACTGGCTCGGCGACCAGGACGCGATCGAATACATGGTGCGCAACGCGCCGGACGCGGTCTACGAGCTGGAGCATTGGGGCGTTCCGTTCTCGCGCACCGAGGATGGCAAGATCTATCAGCGTCCTTTCGGCGGCATGACCCTGGACTACGGGAAGGGCCAGGCGCAGCGCACCTGCGCCGCCGCCGACCGCACCGGTCACGCCATGCTGCACACGATGTATGGCCAGTCGCTGCGCCACGCGGCCGAGTTCTTCATCGAATTCTTCGCCATCGACCTGATCATGGACGACCAGGGCGTCTGCCGCGGCGTGATCGCGCTCAAGCTCGACGACGGCACGCTGCATCGCTTCCGCGCCCAGACCACGATCCTGGCGACCGGCGGCTATGGCCGCGCCTATGCGTCCTGCACCTCTGCACACACCTGCACCGGCGACGGCGGCGGCATGGTGCTGCGCGCCGGGCTGCCGCTGCAGGACATGGAGTTCGTCCAGTTCCATCCGACCGGCATCTACGGCTCGGGCTGTCTCGTCACCGAAGGCGCCCGCGGCGAAGGCGGCTATCTCGTCAATTCCGAGGGCGAGCGCTTCATGGAGCGCTACGCGCCGTCGGCCAAGGACCTCGCCTCGCGCGACGTCGTTTCGCGCGCGATGACGATCGAGATCCGCGAGGGCCGCGGCGTCGGCAAGAAGAAGGATCACATCTTCCTGCACCTCGATCACCTCGATCCAAAGGTGCTGCATGAGCGGCTGCCGGGCATCTCCGAATCGGCGAAGATCTTCGCCAATGTCGACGTCACCCGCGAGCCGATCCCGATTGTGCCGACCGTGCACTACAACATGGGCGGCATTGCCACCAACTATCACGCCGAGGTGCTGACCAAGCGTAACGGCGACGACAATTCGGTGGTGCCGGGCCTGATGGCGATCGGCGAAGCCGCCTGCGTCTCGGTGCACGGCGCCAACCGCCTCGGCTCCAACTCGCTGATCGACCTCGTGGTGTTCGGCCGCGCCGCGGCGCTGCGTCTTGCCGACAAGTTGACGGCGAACGCCAAGCAGCCGGAGCTGCCTAAGGATTCGGCCGACCGCGCACTCGGACGGCTCGATCACTTCCGCCACGCCTCCGGCGGCACGCCGACCGCGAAGCTGCGCGACAGCATGCAGCATGTGATGCAGAACAATTGCGCGGTGTTCCGCACCGGCGACGTGCTGCAGGAAGGCCAGAACCTGATCCACAAGGTCTATGGCGGCGTCGGCGACATCTCGGTGTCCGACCGCTCGCTGGTATGGAATTCCGACCTGATCGAGACGCTGGAATTCGACAATCTGATCGTCCAGGCGGTCGTGACAATGGATTCGGCCGCCAACCGCACCGAAAGCCGCGGCGCGCATGCGCGCGAAGACTTCTCGGCGCGCGACGACAAGAACTGGATGAAGCACACGCTGACCTGGATCGACCCGGCCGGCAAGACCGCGATCGATTATCGTCCCGTCCACGACTACACGATGACCAATGATGTGCAGTACATCCCGCCGAAGGCGCGGGTCTACTGAGAACGAAGGCGAGCAAGCATGGTTGAATTCGCACTTCCGAAGAATTCGAAGATTTCCGGCGGCAAGACCTGGCCAAAGCCGGCAGGCGCCACCGAGACGCGCGAATTCCGGGTGTATCGCTGGAACCCGGACGACGGCAAGAATCCGAGCGTCGACACCTACTACGTCGACACCAATGATTGCGGTCCGATGGTGCTGGACGGCCTGATCTGGATCAAGAACCACATCGATCCGACGCTGACCTTCCGCCGCTCCTGCCGCGAAGGCGTCTGCGGCTCCTGCGCGATGAACATCGACGGCCAGAACACGCTGGCCTGCACCAAGTCGATGCACGATGTCGGCGCCGGCGGCGCGGTGAAGGTCAATCCGCTGCCGCACCAGCCGGTCGTGAAGGATCTCGTCCCTGACCTCACCAATTTCTACGCCCAGTATGCCTCGATCGAGCCGTGGCTGAAGACCACGACGCCGACGCCGCAGAAGGAGTGGAGGCAGAGCCACGAGGACCGCGAGAAGCTCGACGGTCTCTATGAGTGCATCCTGTGCGCCTGCTGCTCGACCTCGTGCCCGAGCTATTGGTGGAACAGCGAGCGCTTCCTCGGTCCCGCCGCGCTGCTGCAGGCGACGCGCTGGGTCACCGACTCCCGCGATGAGGCGACCGGCGAGCGGCTCGACAATCTCGAGGATCCGTTCCGCCTCTATCGCTGCCACACCATCATGAACTGCGCCAAGGCGTGCCCGAAGGGCCTCAATCCCTCGGAAGCGATCGCCGAGCTCAAGTTCAAGATGGTCGAACGCCAGATCTGATCCGACGCAGCCGCGGCTGGCACTGTCCTCAGCGGCCAGCCGCCGCGGGCCGGATCAGGATATCGGCGCCGACCGCATCGACGGCAGCTCGATCGAGGTCGAGCACGACATCGACGATGCTGTGATCCTCCGGATCCATCTTCACGGTGAAGCCGAGATCGCGGCACATCCCGATCATCGTGGTGTTCTCGGTCAGCACCTGGCCGGACAGACGCTTCAATCCCTCCGACCGCGCATAGTGGATCAGGAGCTGCATCAGCGCCCAGCCAAGCCCTTTGCCCTTGAGATCGGACTGCAGCAGGATCGCATATTCGGCGTTCTGGTACAGCGAGTCCGAATGCAGCCGGACCGCTCCCATCATTTCGCCGGTCGCCGGATCGAGCGCCACAAAGGCCATCGCGCGCGCATAGTCGAGCTGGGTCAGGCGCGCGATGAAGGCATGCGAGAATTCCTTCATCGCGTGGAAGAAGCGCAGCCTGAGGTCTTCCGCCGTGACGCGCTTGAAGAACTCGGCGACCATCGGCTCGTCCTCCGGCCGCATCGGGCGCACCGTGACGCGCGAGCCGTCGCGTAACGCCAGCTCGCCCTCCCATTGCGACGGATAGGGCCTGACCGCCAGTCTGGTTTGACCGGCGAACAGCCGCGCCGGCTTGCGGATCGCGACCCGCGCATCGAGTGCGAGCACGCCGGTCTCGTCCGCTAGCATCGGATTGATATCGAGTTCGGCGACCTCGGGAATGTCGGCGGCCATCTGCGCCAGCTTGACCAGGGTGAGCGGCACCAATTCGGCCGGGACGGCCGGCACATCGCCGTAGCCGCCGAGCAGCCGCGAGACGCGCGTCCGCCCGACCAGCTCATGGGCGAGATTCATGTCGAGCGGCGGCAGCGCCACCGCCTTGTCATTGATCACCTCGACCGCAGGGCCGCCGCGGCCGAATACGATCACCGGGCCGAAGGTCGGATCGTCGGCGATGCCGAGGATCAGTTCGCGCGCCGCACGCCGCACGATCATCGGCTGGATTGTCACGCCTTGCAGCGTCGCATCCGGCCGCGCGCTTCGGGCGCGTTCGAGCACCGTCCTTGCCGCTTCGACGACGCTGTCCTTGGTGCGCAGGTCAAGGATGACGCCGCCGACTTCGGACGCGTGCCTGATGTCGCGCGAGAACACCCTGACCACGATCGCGTGCCCCCCGGCGAGGAACGGCAGCGCCTTCTCGGCGGCGTCCTCGGCACTGTCAGCGACGACCGTCGTCACGATCGGAATGCGATAGGCCTGGAACAGGGCGACGATCTCGGCGGGATCGAGCCAGGCGCGCCCTTCCGACAATGCCTTCACGACCAGATGCCGCGCCGCGGCCGTCTCCGGCGTGAACACCGATGCGACGCCCGGCGGGGTCGCCGCGAGCGCCGTGGAGGCCTCGCGATAGCGCACCAGATACATGAAGGCGCGGACCGCGTCGTCCTCGGTCGGGAAGTGCGGGATGCGGGCGGCCTCGAAGATCGCGCCGGTGCGCTCGTCGGCGCCGACCCACGCCGCAAGCACCAGTGCCGCGACCGCGCTTCGTTTGGTCCTGCGGTCACGCACGCACTGCGCCACCGCCTCGGCAATGCCCTCGGCCGGCGCCACCGCGGTTTCCACGTTCGCGACCAGCACCGCATCGTTGTTCGCGTCATCGAGCAGCGCGTTGAGCGCGACCACGTAGCGGGCGGCATCGGCATCGCCTGCGATGTCGACGGGATTGGCTGACGACCAGCCCTGCGGCAGTAACTCGTCGAGCCGCGCGATGGTCTGCGGCAGCAGCGTCGCGGGAATGCCGCCGAGCTCGGCCAGCCGATCGGTCGCGAGGATGCCGAGCCCGCCGCCATTGGTCAGGATCGCCAGCCGGTTGCCGCGCGGGACGAAGCCGCGGCCGAGCAGCTCGGCGCAGTCGAAAAGCTGGCGAAGATCGTAGACGCGCAGAATGCCGGCGCGGCGGAAGGCGGCGTCATAGACCGCATCGGAGCCGGCCAGCGCGCCGGTGTGGGTCGCGGCGGCCTTTGCCCCCTCCGCCATCCGCCCCGACTTGACGACGACGACCGGCTTCATGCGCGCCGCGGCGCGCGCCGCCGACATGAACTTGCGCGCATCCTTGATCGCTTCGAGGTAGATCAGGATCGCGCTGGTATGATCGTCGAGCGCGAAATAATCCAGGAGGTCGGCGACGTCGACATCTAGCTGGCCGCCGATCGACGCGATGCCGGAGAAGCCGAGCCGCCGCTCAGCCGCCCACTCGATCATCGCCGACGCGACCGCGCCGGACTGCGAGATCAGCGCGACATGGCCATCCGACGGCTGATGGGAGGCGAAGCTCGCATTGAGCTTCGCACGCGGCACCATGACGCCGAGGCAATTCGGCCCGACCAGGCGCATGCCGTGCCGCCGCGCCGTCTGCTCCACGATCTCCGCGCGCGAGCCTGTGCCATGGCCGAGACCGGCCGACAGGATCGCGGCGCCGGCAACGCCGGCGTGACCTGCCTCCGCCACGATCTCAGGGATCGCGGCCGCCGGTGCGCTGATGACGACGAGGTCCGGAATGAACGGGAGTGACTTCAGGTCCGGAACCGTGGACTGGCCATCAACGTCCGCATAGTGCCGGTTGACGATGCCCAGTCTGCCGGCGAAGCCGCTCGCCTTGAGGTTTCGCAGCACCGCCGCGCCGAGCGACGACGGCCGCGGGCTGCCGCCGACGATGGCGATGCTTCGAGGCGAAAATACCCGCTCCAGGCCGAACGTCGACATTACGTGGTCTCGCAGGGAACCCGTGGATGCGCGGGAGGCGCCCCCGAACGAACTCTACTTCGTCGCCCGCCCGGTTGCACCCATTGCCGCCGCGACAGAACGCGACGGCGCGGCTAATGCAGCCCCAGCGCCTGCGCCAAATTGAAGGTCAGGAAGCTCGCGACATAGGCCAGCGCGAGCATGTACAGGAACGTCACCACCATCCACTTCGCGCCGCCGGTCTCGCGGCGGATCACCGCGAGCGTCGAGGCGCATTGCGGGGCGAAGATGTACCAGACCAGCATCGACAGCGCGGTCGCCAGCGTCCATTTCTGCGCCAGCACCTGGCCGATCTGCTCGGCCGCCTCCTTGCCGCCCTCGATCGAATAGACCGTGCCGAGCGCCGCGACCGCGACCTCGCGTGCCGCCATGCCCGGGATCAGCGCCACCGCGATCTGCCAGTTGAAGCCGATCGGTCGCAGCAGCGGCTCGAGCGCGTGGCCGATCATCGCCGCGAAGCTGTAGTTGATCGCGGGCCCCTCGGCGCCGGCCGGCGCGGTCGGGAACGAGGCCAGGAACCAGATCAGCACCATCATCGAGAGGATCGTGGTGCCGGCGCGATACAGAAACATCTTCGCGCGATTGAGCACGCCGATCGCGATGCTGCGCAGCCGCGGCACCTTGTAGTCAGGCAATTCCAGCATGAACGGCGCCGGCGCATGGTCGCGCCACAGGAAGAACTTTGCGATCGCCGAGACCGTCAGCGCGCTGGTGATGCCGGCGGCATAGAGGCCGAACATCACGAGCCCCTGCAGATTGACAAAACCCCACAGCGTGGTCGACGGAACAAAGGCCGAGATGATCAGCGTATAGACCGGAATCCGCGCCGAGCAGGTCATCAGCGGCGCGATCAGGATCGTGGTCAGGCGGTCGCGGCGATTGTCGATCACCCGCGTCGCCATGATGCCGGGGATGGCGCAGGCAAAACTCGACAGCAGCGGAATGAAGGCGCGGCCATGCAGCCCGGCGCCGCCCATGATGCGGTCCATCAGGAATGCCGCACGCGCCATGTAGCCGAAATCTTCCAGCAGCAGGATGAACAGGAAGATGATGATGATCTGCGGCAGGAACACGATGACGCTGCCGACGCCCGAGATGAGGCCGTTCTGCAGGAAGCTCTGCAACAGGCTCCAGCCTTCCGGCAGCAAATCGTGGATCAGCTGCCCAAGCGCGGAGAAGCCGTCCGACAGCAATTCCATCGCCGGCTGCGCCCAGGTGAACACCGCCTGGAACATCACGAACAGGATCACGGCCAGGATCACGAGACCCCAGACCGGATGGAGCACGACCGAATCGATCCGGCTGGTCAGCGTGTCGGGTTTGGTCGGCAGCGTTACGGCCGCCGCGATGATGCGGTCCGCCTCGCGCTGCGCCGCCTTGAGGTCGGCAATCGTCGGCGTCGCCCACTCGCTGGCCGCCGCCTCATGCGATCGCGCCAGGAATTCGTCGGTCCGCTTCAAGAGCTCGTCGACACCGCCCTTGCGGACCGCGACCGAGGTCACGATCGGCAGGCCGAGCTCCTGCGACATGCGATCGAGATCGATCGTGACGCCGCGCCGCTTCGCGATGTCGATCATGTTGAGCACCAGCATCATCGGCCGGCCGACGCGCTTCAGCTCGAGCACCAGCCGCAGGGTCAGCCGCAGATTGGTGGCGTCCGCGACGCAGAGCACGAGATCGGGCACCGCCTCGCCGTCGAAGCGGCCGAGCACGATGTCGCGGGTGATTTCCTCGTCTGGGCTGCGGCCGCGCAGCGAATAGGTGCCGGGCAAATCGAGCACCGTCACGCTGCGGCCCTCCGGCGTGACGAAGCCGCCGGATTTGCGTTCGACGGTGACGCCGGGATAATTGGCGACCTTCTGGCTGCTGCCGGTCAACCGGTTGAACAGCGACGTCTTGCCGGTGTTCGGCGCGCCGACCAGCGCCAGGCGCAGGGATGCAGTTGTCATTCGACGATCACGGCCATGGCTTCGCTCCGGCGCAGCGCGATCGTGATGTTGTCGACGCGCACCGCGATCGGATCCCGTCGGATGGTGCCTTCATGCAGGATTTCCACGCGCGCGCCCTCGACAAATCCCATCTCCACCAAGCGCTGCTCGAGCTCCTGCGGAGATAGCGATGAACCCGTCACGAGCGCATCGAGCCTGATGATTTTTCCGACAAAACCGCGATCCGCATGTCCGAGCCGGATGTCGCGTAAGTTATCCTGGGAGGAGTTTGGATCGCCTGTCATACGGCCTGTGTTTCAGCAGGTAGTCACAGGGTCAAGCATTTGCCCGTGGGTGGTTTTAGAACTCCTAAAAACAGCGCCCGCGATCGTCATCCCGGCCGATTTTCCGCTTGACTGCCGCGCCCTCGCTAACGGGGTCGTGATCCCTCCGGGCGGCATCCGCCCGGCAGGCACGATTGGGCCGGCCGCGCGGGCGGCATTGCCCCTCCGCGGCGGGCCCGAGCGCGGACCGGCTGCCGGCCGATTGCCCCTGGACGCCCTTTCGCTGCCTGCGGACGGCGGATCGCCATCCGCACGGCCATCCCGGGCGGGGTTTCGCTTCCTCCGGCGCGACGGTTTGCGTTAAGGTCCGCAAGAAGCCGGAGCGCCCGTGCCGACCGCACACCGCAATTCGCTGAGACTGCTGCAATGGATGATGGCCGCCTCGCTGGCCCTTCCGCTGGCGCTGTTCCTGTTTGCTTCCGCGATGTCCCGGATCTCGACCAGCGAGGCCGCCGACCAGGAAATCCAGCGCACGCTTGACGTCGCCCATGAGCACGCGCTCAAAGTGTTCGAGACCATCGACCGCAGCCTGGCCGAGATCACCGAGGTCATCCGCGGCATGAGCGATGCCGACATCGCCGCGCGCGAGAAGAGCCTGCACGAGCGACTGCGCCGGGTCGCCGACACGCTCCCCCAAGTGAAATCGATCTGGGTGTTCGATGCCAACGGCCATGCGCTGGTCAACAGCCTGGTGCAACCGGCCCCCGACATCGATTTCTCGGATCGGGACTACTTCCGCATCCACATGGAGCGCGACATCGGCACCTATATCGGCGAGGCGCTGACGCCGCGGCCGCCCTATCTGGGCTCGCGGTTCTTCAGCGTCAGCCGCCGCCGCAACAACGAGGACGGCAGCTTTGGCGGCGTGATCCAGGCCTCCGTGCTTCCGGAATATTTCGAGAATTTCTATGCCAAGATCGGCCGCGAGCCCGGCAGCTTCCTGGCGCTGATCCGGACCGATGGCTCGATCCTGGCGCATTTCCCTGTCATCGACCATGACGCCAGGTTCGAGCCGAGCGGGCCGCTGGGGCGACAGGTCGTCGCCAATCCCGAGACCGGCGGCATGACGATCCGTTCGCCGGCCGACGGCATCGAACGGCGCATGCGCTATCAACGGCTGGCCGAATATCCGATCTACGTCAGCGCCGGGCTCGAAACCTCGGCGATCCAGGCGCGCTGGATTTCGACCATGGCGCAGCACCTGATTTTCGGCATACCGGCCACCGCGCTGCTGTTCGGCCTGCTCGCGCTCGCCTTCCGGCGAACCCAGCGCCTGCAGGAGGAGGCCGACCGGCGCATCGAGGCCGAGGACGCGTTGCGGCATGGCCAGCGGCTGGAGGCACTCGGGCAACTCACCGGCGGCGTCGCGCATGACTTCAACAATCTGCTCACCGTGATCCGCGCGTCGGTCGACATGTTGCGGCGGCCGGACCTGCCGGAGCCGCGGCGGCAGCGCTACATCGATGCGATCTCCAACACCGTGAATCGTGCCGCCAAGCTGACCAACCAGCTGCTTGCGTTCGCGCGCCGGCAAACCCTGAAGCCCGAGGTGTTCGACGTCTGCCAGAACGTCCGCACCCTGAGCGAGATGATCACCACCCTGATCGGCTCGCGCATCGAGATCACAGCGCAGGTGCCGGACGAGACCTGCCTCGTCAACGCCGATGCCGGCCAGTTCGAGACCGCCATCATCAATATGGCGGTGAATGCGCGCGACGCGATGGACGGCGTCGGCCGGCTCACGATCGCGGTCCGCGCCGTGAACAAGCTGCCGGCCGAGGCAATCACGCCGCCGAGCCCGCACGGCCATGTCGCGGTGTCGGTGGCAGATACCGGCGTCGGAATTCCGCAGGAACTGTTCGGCCGCATCTTCGAGCCGTTCTACACCACCAAGGAGGTCGGACACGGCACCGGCCTTGGCCTGTCGCAGGTGTTCGGCTTCGCCAAGCAATCCGGCGGCGAGATCACCGTGACCAGTGAAGTCGGCAAGGGCTCGACGTTCACGCTGTATCTCCCGCGTGTCGTCGGCAGACACAACGCACAATCGCCGCTCACGGAGGATGCACCTTCGGTCGATCCGACCAGTGCGTCGGTCCTCATCGTCGAGGACAATGCCGAGGTCGGAAAATTCGCCGCCGACACGCTGACCCAGCTCGGCTGCACCTGCGTTCTGGTCGAGAACGCCACCCACGCGCTGGAAGAGCTGGCCGTCGACCCCGACAGGTTTGACCTGGTGTTCACCGATGTCGTGATGCCCGGCATGAGCGGCATCGAGCTTGCGGAGGAGATCCGCCGGCAGCGGCTCGATCTGCCGATCGTGCTTGCCTCCGGCTACAGCCAGGTGCTGTCGCAGCAGGGCAGCGGCGGCTTCGAGCTGCTGCAGAAGCCGTACTCGGCCGAGCAGCTGGCGCGCGTGCTGCACAAGGCCACGCGCTCGCGCCGGCTGAAGCGGGACCAGGCACCGGCAGGGTGAGGTGATTGCGTGGGCGCGCCACACATTCGCTGTCGTCCCTGCGAAGCAGCGACCCATAACCACGGGATTGGGTTGTCAGGTACGCTGTGGCTCCGGCGACGCCTAGTGACTACCATTTGTCGTTATGGGTTCCGGGTCGCGCTGCGCTTGCCCGGGACGACACCGCCGCACCACGCCGGAACTACAACGGAACCTTCTGATTTCGCTCGCGTTGTCGCGCGATGGGCAAAACTGAGGCAAAATCCGGATCGTCGCACAGGCCCTCGCCGCCGAAGGACTGTTCCCCGCGGAAAGCGAGAACGACGCGCGGCGGTTCCAAGGACAGCGACGCCGCGCAGGGCGAAGCCGACGACAAATCGGAATTCGTCGAGATCATTGCCGAAGACGGCGACCATATCGAGCCGCCGCCGCCGGAAATCCTCGAGCCCGATCCCGAACTGTCGCCCGAGGAAGCCGAACAGGCGCGCAAGGACTATTTGCTGACGCGATTCTGGATCAGCGCGCGGGGCTATTGGGGGCGCAACGGCGATCGGCTGGCGTGGCTGTTCACGATCGGCCTGCTGCTGCTGATCGTCGCCAATGTCGCCGTCCAGTACGGCATCAATGTCTGGAATCGCGCGATCTTCGATGCGATCGAAAAGCGCGATTCGGTCAGTGTCTTTCACCTGACTGCCATCTTCTTTCCGCTCGCGATCGGCAGCGTGCTGCTGGGCGTCGCCCAGGTGTCCGGCCGCATGAGCATTCAGCGCCGCTGGCGCGCCTGGCTGACCAACGCCGTCGTCTCGCGCTGGCTGGCGAACGGCCGCTACTACCAGCTCAATCTCGTTGACGGCGATCACAAGAATCCGGAATACCGCATCGCCGAGGATCTGCGGATCGCAACCGACTCGCCGGTCGACTTCATCGCCGGCGTGACGTCGGCGCTGCTGTCTGCCGTCACGTTCATTGTCGTGCTCTGGACGATCGGCGGCGCGCTGACGCTGACGCTCGGCGACTCCTCCGTCAGCATCCCGGGCTTCCTGGTCATCGCCGCGATCATCTATGCCGCGATCGCGTCCGGCTCGATCATGGCGATCGGGCGCCGCTTCGTGCAGATTTCGGAGGAGAAGAACCAGGCCGAGGCCGAATTCCGCTATGTGCTGACCCGCTTGCGCGAGAACGGCGAAAGCATCGCGCTGCTCGGCGGCGAGGCCGAGGAACGCCACGGCATCGACAAGACGTTCTCGAACGTGCTGCGGCAATGGGCGCGGCTCGCCGGACAGCACATGCGCACGACGCTGGTGTCGCAGGGATCGAATCTCATTGCGCCGGTGGTGCCCTTGCTGCTGTGCGCGCCAAAATTCCTCGAGGGCAGCATGACGCTCGGCCAGGTGATGCAGGCAGCCTCCGCCTTCACCATCGTGCAGACCGCGTTCGGCTGGCTGGTCGACAATTATCCGCGGCTCGCCGACTGGAACGCCTGCGCGCGCCGCATCGCGTCGCTGATGATGTCGCTCGACGGGCTTGAACGCGCCGAGACCGGCGACGGCTTCGGCCGCATCAAGCGCGGCGAGATCGCGGGCGAGGCCATGCTGAGCCTCAACGACCTCTCCGTCACCCTCGACGATGGCACGGCCGTGGTCGGCGAGACCGAAGTCGCGATCGAGGCGGGAGAACGGCTGCTGGTCGCCGGCGAATCCGGGACCGGCAAGAGCACGCTGGTCCGCGCCATTGCCGGCTTGTGGCCTTGGGGCGGCGGCAGCGTCAGCCTGCATGCGGACCGCCGCCTGTTCATGCTGCCGCAAAAGCCCTACGTGCCATCGGGTACGCTGCGGCGCGCGGTGGCCTATCCCGGCGCGGCGGAGGACTGGAACGTCGATGAGATCGGCGACGCCTTGCACAAGGTCGGCCTCGACCACCTCAAGGACAAGGTCGAAGAGGACGCACCGTGGGACCAGACCCTGTCCGGGGGCGAAAAGCAGCGGCTCGCCTTTGCCCGCCTGCTGCTGCACAACCCCGACATCGTCGTGCTCGACGAGGCGACCTCCGCCCTCGACGAAAAGAGCCAGGACAAGATGATGGAGATGGTGACGACGGAATTGCCGAAGGCGACCATCGTCAGCGTCGCCCATCGCGTCGAGCTCGAAGCATTCCATAGCCGCAAGATCGTGCTGGAGCGCCGCAAGGGCGGCGCCAGGCTGGTCAGCGACGTCGACCTGATCCCGCGCAAGGGCAAGCGAAGGCTGCTCGGACGCTTCCTGCGGCAACGGCGAGCCGCAGCCAAAGCGGCATAACGGGCGTTGGCGCTCCCGTCAAAACCGGTTATGCATGCCGCGCTTTTGATGAGGCAATGCGTGATCCCGAGCAACGACATTTCGCCGGCCCCGTTCGGCGCCCTGGCGCCCAATGCGGCGCAGGCCGCCATCATCCGCCTTGCGCATGGCAGCGGATTGAAGCGCGGCGCGTTCCGGCCCTGGCTCTCGCGGCTGGTCAATCTGTTCGGTTCGGGACCGCTTGATGTGACCTATCAGGGCGCATCGTTCCGCTTCTATCATCAGGCGAGCGCGACCGAGCGCGGCGCGCTGTTCAATCCGGATTACAATCTGGAAGAGCTCGCCTTCCTGCGGGCGCATGTCGGCGCCGGTGGAACCTTCGTCGATCTCGGCGCCAATGTCGGCACCTATGCGCTGGCGCTGGCGGGCGATGTCGGGCCCAATGGCAAGGTGATCGCGATCGAGCCGCATCCGATGACGCATGCACGGCTCAAATTCAACACGCAGGCCTCCGGCTATCCGCAGGTGCGGCTGGTTGCGGCCGCCGCAGGTCCGACCGACGGCGAGCTGATGATCGAGACCGATGGCGACAATCTCGGCGCCAGCCACATCGTCACCGGCACGCCCACGGGCAAGGCATTCAAGGTGCCGTCGCTGCGGCTGCAACGCATCCTCGAGGAGGCCGGCGCGACCAGCGTCGATGCGCTGAAGATCGACGTCGAGGGTTTCGAGGACCGCGTGCTCACCGGCTTCTTCCGCGACGCGCCGGAGCAGCTGTGGCCGCGCGCGGTCGTGATCGAGCATCTGTCGAAGGACGAATGGACCGACGACTGCATTGCGGACATGCACACGCGCGGTTACGTCGATCAGGGCCGGACGCGGAGCAACACGCTGCTTGTGCGCGGTTGAGGTGCACCCGCGTCCGAGATCTGCTCCCTCTCCCGCTTCCGGGGGGTGAGGGGGGTACAGGTCTCACCGCGGCCACAACTCGCAGAGGCAGCCCCTCACCCCCAACCCTCTCCCCGTAAGAACGGGGAGAGGGAGAACCTATATCGCCCAACGCGAAAATCACGCTACACTCGCCTCATGAGTGGGGCTGAACTTCACGCCGTTTTCGACGTCGCCGCATGGTGCGCGGCTGCCGTCGCGATGTGGTGGCTGTCGCGGGTGCGGGGGCTGCAATTCCCGCGGCAATCCTTCGAGCTGACGTATATCGCCGCGCTGGTGTTCGGCGCCGGCATCGGCGCCTACATCTTCGGCACGCTGAACCTGTGGTTCTCGGGCCTATCGGGCATCGCCCGCTCGGTCGAGGGCGCGCTGGCCGGCGGCATCATCGCGATCGAGCTCTACAAATGGCTGCACGGCATTTCGCTCCGCACCGGGGCGCGGTTCGCGCTGCCGCTTGCGATCGGTGTCGCGGTCGGCCGGCTCGGCTGCTATTTCGCCGGGCTCCAGGATTTCACCTATGGCACACCGACCACGCTGCCCTGGGGCCATGATTTCGGCGACGGCATCCTGCGCCATCCGGTGCAGCTCTATGAAAGCCTCGCGATGGCGGCATTTGCCGCCTTCTACGTCTGGGCCGTGTTGAACCGCAACGCCGCTGTCATCACCAATGGATTCTACCTCGTGCTCTTCTACTACGGCCTGCAGCGCTTCGTGTGGGAGTTCATCAAGCCCTACGGCGCGCTGATCGGCCCGTTCTCGCTGTTCCACCTGCTGTCGCTGTTTGTCATGGTCTATGCCGCCGTCATGCTGGCGACGGCCCCGAATGTGAGCTTGAAGCATGAACGCGCCGCTGCGTAAGTCCCGCCCGTACATCTTCTGGGGCCAGACCCAATCGCTTTGCGAGACCTGCCTGACCCTGGTGCCGACCAAGATCCAGATCCTCGGCAACGAGGTCTGGTACGAGAAGCGCTGCAAGCAGCACGGTGTGCAGTCGACGCTGGTCTCGACCGACCAGGCCTATTGGCGGCTGTGCAAGGATTTCATCAAGCCCGGCGACCGGCCGCTGGCCTTCCAGCGCCACACCGAATTCGGCTGTCCCTATGATTGCGGGCTATGCCCGGACCACGAGCAGCACTCCTGTCTGGCGTTGATCGAGATCACCGAGCACTGCAACCTGACCTGCCCGGTGTGCTTTGCGGAGTCCTCGCCGGCACGCTTAAGCTTCACGCCGCTGGCGAAGATCGAGAAAATGCTCGATGCGCTGGTGGCGAGCGAGGGCGAGCCCGACCTGGTGCAGATCTCCGGCGGCGAGCCGACGCTGCATCCGGATTTCTTCGCCATCCTGGACGCGGTGCGCGCCCGCCCGATCCGCCACGTCATGATCAACACCAACGGCCTCAGAATCGCGCGCGAGCCGGACTTCGTGGCCAAGCTCGCCGAGAACAAGCGCGGGCTGGAGGTCTACCTGCAGTTCGACTCGCTGAAGCGCGAGGCGCTGGTCAATCTGCGCGGCGCGGATCTGCGCAAGATCCGCCAGCAGGCGCTGGAGAATCTCGAGCGCCACGGCGTCTCGACCACGCTGGTCGCGACCATCAAGCGCGGCGTCAACGATGCCGAGATCGGCGACATCGTCCGCCACGCGCTGACCTGGTCATGCGTCCGCGGCGTCACGCTGCAGCCGGTGCAGGACGCCGGCCGCAACGAGGATTTCAACAAGGACACCGACCGCATCATGCTGTCGGAGATCCGCCAGCGCGTTATCGAGACCGGGGTGTTCGGCGACAAGGACATGATCCCGCTGCCGTGCAATCCCGAGAGCATCTCGATCGGCTACGGCCTGCGCAACGGCGACAAGGTGTTGCCGCTGGCCTCGCTGATCCCGCAGGAACAGCTCGTCGCCGTGATGCCCAACACGATCAGTCCGGAGAAATATCCGGTGCTCCGGGAAAAGTTCGTCGATTTGTTCTCGCTGTCGTCGGGGCCGCTGAACACCTCTGAGCGGGTCTGCGAATTGCTGTGCTGCCTGCCGAGCTTCGAGGTGCCGGACGGCCTGACTTACGAGAACGTGTTCCGCGTCACCATCGTGCAGTTTCTCGATCGCTTCAATTTCTGCATCGGCAACGTCAAGCGAAGCTGCATCCACTTCGTCACCGAGAGCGGCGCGATCATCCCGTTCGACACCTACAACCTGTTCTATCGCGACGGAAAGATCGACGGCATCCGCGCGAGCCTGGTCGGGCAAACCTATCGGGAGGCCCGGCAAGGTGAGGAGGTGCCGCGATGAGCGACGACGAGCGCCCCATCAATCCCAATCGATCTCTGCCCTCGCTGCCCCCGCCCCTTCCGCCACCACGCGGCGGCTGCGCGACTGCGTTCATGGTGCTGTTCGGGCTGATCCTTCTTCTGCCCGGGCTCTGCGCCCTCCTATTCGGGTTCGGCGTCCTGAGCGAGTCGAGAACCGATCCCTCCATTCTCTTCCTGATCCTGCTCGGGCTCGCGGTCTGCTTTGCCGGCGTGATGCTGATCCGCGCCGCGATCAAGGGAAGCTCATGAGCAATTCCGACACGCCCCCGCCAACGGAACCGCCGCGGCAGGAATCGCGCCTGCCGCGTGGTTGCGCGATTTTCATGCTGATCGTCGGGGTGCTGCTGCTGATCCCGGGCGCCCTCTGTGTGGTCCTCAGTGTCACTCTGGGTGGGTCCAACGACCCGATCACCGGCCTTGCGGTGCTGGTGACGCTTGGCGGGCTCGGGCTGATTGTGTTCGCGCGGGCGCAGAAGCGAGGCTGAATCGGCCCCGAAAAGCCCCTCAAAACCGGCTTCCGGAGCGAAAATCAGGCACTTAAACCGCCAATAAACCGTTGTTTTTTGGCGTTTTATGACTATATTGCGCCGCAACGCGCAAGGTGCCCGGTCCTCTGACCGGGCTTCCTTTTTGGGGTGATGCGTCCCCGTCAAATTTCTTGGGTATGAGCGTGATCCGGGCCCCGATTGGGCCACGTGAGCGAGCGGCCGGCCAAACTGGTTCGGCGAGATCGCGCATCTGACCATTGCACGACCAGAAGAAGAGCCATGAACCTTCGCAACGTCGCAATCATCGCCCACGTCGACCACGGCAAGACCACGCTCGTCGACCGCCTGCTGCAGCAATCCGGGACCTATCGCGAGAACCAGAAGGTCACCGAGCGCGCCATGGACTCCAACGATCTGGAGCGTGAGCGCGGCATCACCATCCTGGCCAAAGCGGCCTCGGTGCAGTGGAAGGATACCCGCATCAACATCGTCGACACGCCCGGCCACGCCGATTTCGGCGGTGAGGTCGAGCGCATCCTCAACATGGTGGACGGCGCGCTGGTGCTGGTCGACGCCGCCGAGGGCCCGCTTCCGCAGACCAAGTTCGTGGTGTCGAAGGCGCTCAAGGTCGGCCTGAAGCCGATCGTCGTGATCAACAAGGTCGACCGCCCCGACGCACGCCCGACCGAAGTGATCAACGAGGTGTTTGACCTGTTCGCAGCACTTGATGCCAGCGAGGAGCAGCTCGACTTCCCGATTCTGTACGGGTCGGCCAAGCAGGGCTGGATGGGCGACAGCCCGGAAGCCTCGCATGACGCTGGCATGCAGCCGCTGTTCGACCTGATCGTGCGCCATGTCGCGCCGCCGAAGGTCGAAGAAGGCCCGTTCCGCATGATCGGCACCATCCTCGAAGCCAACCCTTATCTTGGCCGCATCATCACCGGCCGCATCACATCGGGCTCCATCAAACCGAACCAGGCCGTGAAGGTGCTCGGCGCCGACGGCAAGACCATTGAGCAGGGGCGTATCACCAAAATCCTCGCCTTCCGCGGCATCGAACGGACCCCGCTGGAAGAAGCCGACGCCGGCGACATCGTCGCGATCGCGGGCCTCACCAAGGGCACCGTCGCCGACACCTTCTGCGACCCCACCGTCGAGACGCCGCTGCCGGCGCAGCCGATCGATCCGCCGACGGTGTCGATGTCGTTCATCGTCAACAACTCGCCGCTCGCCGGCACCGAAGGCGACAAGGTGACCTCGCGCATGATCCGCGACCGCCTGCTGCGCGAGGCCGAGGGCAACGTCGCGCTGCGCGTCGTCGAGGCCGCCGACAAGGATTCGATGGAAGTCTCCGGCCGCGGCGAATTGCAGCTCGCGATCCTGATCGAGACCATGCGCCGCGAGGGTTTTGAGCTCTCGGTGTCGCGCCCGCGCGTCGTGCTGCAGAAGGACGAGGCGACCGGCAACTGGCAGGAGCCGATCGAAGAGGTCGTGATCGACGTCGACGAGGAGCATTCCGGCGTCGTCGTGCAGAAGATGAGCGAGCGCAAGGCCGAGATGATCGAGATGCGCCCGTCCGGCGGCAACCGCCTGCGGCTGGTGTTCTACGCGCCGACCCGCGGCCTGATCGGCTACCAGGGCGAACTGCTCACCGACACCCGCGGCACCGCGATCATGAACCGTATCTTCCACGGCTATGCCGCCTACAAGGGCGAGATCCAGGGCCGCCGCAACGGCGTGCTGATCTCCAACGACCAGGGCGAGGCGGTGGCCTATGCCATGTTCAAGCTGGAAGACCGCGGCCCGATGATGATCGAGCCGGGCTGGAAGGTCTACAAGGGCATGATCGTCGGCGAGCACACCCGCGACAACGACCTCGAGATCAACGTGCTGAAGGGCAAGCAGCTCACCAACATCCGCACCACCTCGAAGGACGAAGCCGTGCGCCTGACGCCGCCGATCCGGATGACCCTGGAAAAGGCGCTCGCCTATATCGAGGACGACGAGCTCGTCGAGGTGACGCCGAAGTCGATCCGGCTGCGCAAGAAGCATCTCGACCCGAACGAGCGCAAGCGCGCCGAAAAGGCCAAAGAGGCTGTAGCTTAAGCCCGTCTGTCATGCCCCGGCACCGGGTCGGCGCGAAGCGCCGCCCGATGACCAACACCTCCGGGGCAATCCAGTACGCTGCGGCCTGTCGGCTCTATCATCGACGTCTCTGGAATACTGGATCACCCGCATGCGCGGGTGATGACAGTTATGCGCGTGGTGACTTCAGGCGTCTTTCCAGACGTGCTAGAGCCGGGCTATGAGTTCCCTCCCCTCCACGATCGATGTCGCCATCATTGGCGCCGGCGCTGCGGGCCTCGGCGCCGCGCATGCGCTGAAGGGCACTGGCCTTTCCGCCATCGTTCTGGAAGCCCGCGACCGTCTCGGCGGCCGCGCCCATACGATCCAGGCCGCGCCTGACGTGGTGTTCGACGTCGGCTGCGGCTGGCTGCACTCGGCCGACCAGAACAGCTTTGTCGGCATCGCCAAGCAGCTTGGCTTCGAGCTCAACAAGGACCTGCCGCCGTGGCGCGAGCGCGCCTATGGCAAGGCATTCCCGCAGGCGGACCGCGACGCGTTCATGCTTGCGCTCGACCAGTTCTACGACCGCATCGAGCAGGCCGCGCGCGGCGGCAAGGACGCATCCGCCGATCGCTATCTCGAGCCCGGCAACCGCTGGAACCCGATGATCGATGCGATCTCGACCTATGTGAACGGCTGCGAGCTCGACCAGCTCTCGATCCTCGACTTCGACGCCTATGAGGACAGCAACGTCAATTGGCGCGTCAAGCGCGGCTATGGCGCGCTGGTCGCAGCCTATGGCGAGCCAGTATCGGTCGCGCTGAGCTGCGAGGTCCGGCTGATCGATCACACAGGCAAGCGGATCCGTATCGAGACCTCGCGCGGCGTGCTTGAGGCGGACAAGGTGATCGTCACCGTGCCGACCAACCTGATTGCCGACGAGGCGATCCGCTTTTCTCCTGCGCTGCCCGACAAGCTCGATGCCGCGCGCGGCCTGCCGCTCGGCCTCGCCGACAAGGTGACGCTGGCGCTCGCCGAGCCCGAGGCACTGCCGAAGGAAGGCAATCTGCGCGGCGCCACCATGCGCACCGAGATGGGCACCTATCACATTCGCCCGTTCGGCCAGCCCTGCATCGAGGGCTTCTTCGGCGGCCGTTTTGCGCGACAGCTCGAAGATGCCGGCGACGGCGCAATCGCTGCCCACAGCATCGACGAGATCGTCTCCTTTCTCGGCAACGATTTCCGCCGCAAGCTGAATCCGCTCAGCGAATCCCGCTGGGCGCACGACCCGTTCGCCCGCGGCTCCTACTCGCACGCGCTGCCCGGCCACGCCGACAAGCGCGCCGTGCTGGCCGCACCGGTCGATGGCCGGCTGTTCTTCGCCGGAGAGGCGACGTCGCCGCATTTCTTCTCGACCGCGCACGGCGCGCGGGACTCGGGCGAGCGGGCGGCGAAGGAAGTGGTGGGCGCGGCTCGCCCCAAGACTTGACGGAGACTGGACGCCAATTCCGAAATAGTCCATTTTTCGAACATGGCCACGGGGGAGCGCAAAGATTGGACTGACAACGAGCTTGACCTCATCGTCGCCGACTACTTCTCAATGCTGAACGACGAAATGCGTCGCGCGTCCTACGACAAGACCCAGCACCGAAAGGTGTTGATGGGCCAGATTGGCCGAAGCAACAGCTCCATCGAGTTCAAACACCATAACATTTCGGCAGTCCTTCAGCTGCTCGAAATCCCTTGGATCAACGGATACAAGCCCAGGGCTCATTTTCAGAAATCGATTGTGAGTGCGGTCGAACGATACATTACCAATCATCCCGCAGCCCTTCATCCGGAGCTGCTGTTGGCGAACGAGATCGGCGAGCGACCACAGCTTTTCGTAGAACCGCCGCCTGGGCTCGTGAATAGGGCGCCCCGCCCTAACGCGGCTCAACGCCTCGTTCGAAAGTTCAATCCCGCCGAACGTGATTTTTTGAATCGCAAGTTAGGGCACGACGGCGAGCAGATTGTCTTCCATTTCGAACAGCAACGGCTCCGAGCGCTCGACCGATCTGACCTTGCTAAGAAAGTGAGGTGGGTTTCGATGGAGGATGGCGATGGCGCCGGCTACGATGTCTTGTCATTCGACGCTCAAGGCCAAGAGAGATTTCTGGAGGTAAAGACTACTGTCGGTTCGCAGACCTCGCCTTTCTATGTGACCCGCAATGAGCTTTCGTTCTCAAGGGAGCGACCGAAGGAGTTTCGGATTTGCCGATTGTATGACTTCTTGAAGGCCCCAAAGATGTTCGAGTTGGCGCCTCCGCTTGAGAAATTGATTTCGCTCGAACCTCTGTCATATGAGGCCTCGTTCAATAGGCGCGATTGAACACAGTTTACTGCAGCACCCTTCCCCGCAAGTCGGCATCCGGTACGAAGCACGTCTCGTACTTCCCGAAAATCTTGCAGCGATTGCGCGCGATGAGACTGTAGACCGCGTCGCGCAGCGGCTTGGGCGCCGCGAACAGCACGCGGGTCCAGCGCCAGCCCGGGAGATGGCTCAGCACCGTCAGTGCTGCGTCTGATTTCATAAAAGCGACGCCGCCATGGACCACGGCGTTGGTGTCGGGATCCTCGGAGTCGATGCCGAAGGTCTTTGCCAGCCGCGTGCCGTAGCCGGACTGGATCGGCGTGAAGCGGAAGCGGCGCGTTGTGTCGCGGGTAATGACGAAGCGGACCCAACGCGAGCAGAAGATGCAGACGCCGTCGTAGAGGATCACGTCGTCGTCGGGCCACTCGGTCATCGATTGTCCAGGATCAAGAGAGCGACTAGCATCAGCACGATTGCGGGCCCGGTCTTCACCAGCGCGCCGGGCGGCTCGATCCAGAGATCGGGCGTCAGGATCGCAGATCCCGCCATGTATCCGAGCGAGGCGATGATGCCTGCGATCAAGCCGAACGCCGCGGTGCGGCGGAAGGCGATCAGCACGCCGATGCTTATGTCCATCAGGCTGGTCAAGACCGTCACCGGTCCGACCAGGGCGGGCGGGAAATGGTGCGCGCTCAGGATGCCGGCTGCGGCGTCATAGGAGATGACCAGCGCGACGAAGCCCGAAGCCACCCAGAACAGCACGAGGCTTGCGAAGATCAGTGCCTTGATCAGGAACAGCCGCGCGAACCATTTGTCCTGAATGGTTGCCGGGCGGCTGCCGACGGCTTGCGCGATGGTCTTCGGCACGATGCCGGTCGCTGCCATCCAGGCTGTGGGATCGCCGGTGACGCCGCGGCGCAGCTCGGCGATCGCATTGGAGCGCAGCGGCGGCATCCAGCCGAGGCGGCTTGTGAGATCGCCGAGGCGCGCGCCGAGATCGATCAGGAGCGGCGGCGTCGGAAGGCGGACATGTTTTGCCGTGCCTAACGACCAGCGAAACTGGGCGATGACGCCGCCAAGCGAGATTGGTTGCGGTTGCATCAAATCCCATGTCACCGATCGCACCGCTTCATCGGCGACGTCGCGCGAAGCGAGCCAGGCGATGGTCGCGGCGATATCCTCGACCACAACCGGCTGGAACGGCGTCGCGGCTTCATCGGCCGGCAGATCGACCGGCAGCGCCGCCCGCGCGCGCAGCATGGCGCTGCCGCCTTAGGCCGACGGCGCGATCACAAAACCCGGGCGCAGGATCGCGTGTGCGATCCCTGACGCCGCGATCAGCCGTTCGGCCTCGCGCTTGGTGGTGCTGAAGGCCGTGCGGTCCTCACTATCCGTGCCCGGAATCGAAATGTGGACGAGACGGATGGCGCGGTGGCTGCACCTGACAGCCTGCAACAGCCGCGCCACGAAGTCGCGATGCACCGCGCGGGTATCGCTACCCGGACCATCCTGCAGCACGCCGAGGCAATTGATGACAATGTCCGCCTCGTGGGTGCGAAGCAGCTGCGTCAACGCCGCCACATCCATCGACATCACGGGAAGTTCGAGGTCGGCCGCGCTCATCTTTTGCGCCGGCGTGAAATGCCGCGCGATCCCGATTACGCGAAAGCCGCGCGCCCTCAGATCGTCGGTGATGGTGCGCCCGATTAATCCCGATGCGCCGAGCACGAGGATATTGTGTGATGCGTAGTCACTCATGGGAGCCGGATCATGCGCTAGAATGGCTTCGCGATCATCAGCCACAGAATGATCATCACCGATCCGAAGCCGGGAATCCCGAACAAGAACCAGCGGCGAAACAGCGCAAAGTAGCGCGGCGGCAGCGGAAGACCCTTCTCTGCGGCCGCCCGCGCGAGGTTGCGCATCTCCATCTGCATGAAGATGACGGGAAACCAGAACACGCCGGCCAGCGCGTAGAGCGCCAGCGAAACCAGCAGCCAGCGCTCGGTCAGGCTTGTGGCCGACAGCATCATCAGCAGTCCACCGCTCACCGGCTGCAGCAGCACGGCGCTCAGCGTGAAGATCATGTCGGCGGTCACGACGGTCGCCGCCGTGCGCGCGATGAAAGCCGCGTCATGCGTGCGATGCGCCGCCAGCATGAAGAAGGCGATGCCGGTCCCGGTGCCGAGGATCACGATGGCGCCGAGCACATGGAGATATTTGATCAGGAGGTAGAGCGTCATCGCAGTCCGCTGTTGATCAAGCCGGTCTCGGCGCGCGCGAATACCGCTGCTGCCATAGGCCGGAGAGGTGCGAAAATCCACTGCGGCGGCGCGGACGCAGAACGCGCGATGCATCCACGTTGCGACTGAATTCGCTCGCAAATTCCGGCGCCGAATCAGGTCCGAACGGCCTTTTCCCGAACTGCGGCATTGTCATGCAGCGCTCGCGATCCACGCTTTGCACAGGCCGGGATCGGCGATTGGTCGCGCAAGCCCGGCGAGTGTCCTCTTTCGGTACAGGTTTTCATGACACTGATGCAAAAAATCCACAGGTTAACCGATAATTAACGATGGACCTTGAAGGCGGCCCTCCGACTTGCTTTGATTACATGCATGAGCACAACGCTGATCGAGGTCCGGCCGGCCAAAGCTGCAGACGCAGCCTCGGTGGCGTCTACCCATGACGAAGCCTGGCGCTCGGCGTATCAGGGAATCATCCCCGGCGCCGAACTTGAAAAGCTGATCAATCGCCGTGGCCCGCAGTGGTGGGACAGCGCCATCCGCAAGGGCAGCCGCGTCAGCGTGCTGGTGTTCGGCGACAGGATCGCGGGCTACGCCAATTACGGCCGCAACCGCGCCCGCAGCCTGCACTTCGAAGGCGAGATCTACGAGCTCTATCTACGGCCGGAATTCCAGGGCCTCGGCTTCGGCCGGCGCCTGTTCGCCGCGGCCCGCCGCGACCTCCTGCAGAGCGGCCTGAAGAGCATGGTGATCTGGGCGCTCTCCGACAACGAGTCGGCGACCGAGTTTTACCGCGCGCTGGGCGGCCGCATGGTGGCGCGCTCCTCGGAGCGGTTCGGGCCGAAGTCGCTCGACAAGGTCGCTTTCGCCTGGTCCAACTGAAAATCCTGCTTCTCTCGCAGCTGCAGCAAGGCTAAACAGCCTGAGCGTTTGCGCGCGACGGCCAGCCCGGCTCCCAAGGCCGGGCTTGAAGCTGTTTCGCGGCCTGGCGGCGCCAAGCAAAAAATCACATCCTTCTCAACTTCCAAAGGCCACGCGGAGCAATCCATGCGTATCGACGCCATATCGATCGGAAAAAATCCGCCCCACGACGTCAACGTCATCATCGAGGTTGCCGTCGGCGGCGAGCCCATCAAGTACGAAATGGACAAGGAGGCCGGCACACTGGTGGTGGACCGCTTCCTCTACACGCCGATGCGCTATCCCGGCAATTACGGCTTCATCCCGCACACGCTGTCGGGCGACGGCGATCCCTGCGACGTGCTTATCGTCAACACCCGCGCGATCGTGCCGGGCGCCGTGATGAGCGTCCGCGTGGTCGGCGTGCTGCTGATGGAGGACGAGGCCGGCGGTGACGAGAAAATCATCGCGGTGCCATCATCGAAGCTGACCCAGCGCTACGACAAGGTGCAGAACTACAACGACCTGCCCGACATCACGCTGCAGCAGATCCAGCACTTCTTCGAGCACTACAAGGACCTCGAGAAGGGCAAGTGGGTGAAGGTGCTGCGCTGGGGCGACGCCGACGAGGCCCGCAAGCTGATCCTGGAAGGCATCGAGCGCGCGAAGAAGAAGTAATCTTGACCTCGCCCCGCTTGCGGGGAGAGGTCGGATCGCATCGCAAGATGCGATCCGGGTGAGGGGGTACAGGTCCCTCAGCCGTCAGCACTTGTGGAGAGAGCCCCTCACCCCAACCCTCTCCCCGCAAAGAGCGGGGCGAGGGAGTAGATCACACCGCCGGCGCCGGCAGGCCGGCAATCGCGCAGGCGGCGCGCAGCGTGTTGACCAAAAGGCACGCCACCGTCATCTGCCCGACGCCGCCAGGCACCGGCGTGATCGCGCCGGCGACGTTGAGCGCTTCCTGGAATGCGACGTCGCCGACCAGCTTCGGCTTGCCGCCGGGCACCGGAATGCGGTTGATGCCGACATCGATCACGGTCGCGCCCGGCTTGAGCCAGTCGCCACGCACCATCTCCGGACGGCCGACCGCGGCATAGACCAGATCGGCCTGGGCGCAGAGCTTCGGCAGATCGCGCGAGCGCGAATGCGCGATCGTCACCGTTGCGTTCTCATTCAGCAGCAATTGCACGAGCGGACGGCCGACCAGATTGGAGCGGCCGATCACGATCGCGTTCATGCCCTCGAGCGAGGAGTGCACGCTCTTGGTCAGGATGATGCAGCCGAGCGGCGTGCAGGGCGACAGCGCGGCAAGACCGCCGGCGAGCCGGCCGGCATTGTTCGGATGCAGGCCGTCGACGTCCTTGGCCGGGTCGATCGCGTTGATGATGGTTTCGGTGTGGAGCGATTTCGGCAGCGGCAGCTGCACCAGGATGCCATGCACCTGGGGATCGCGGTTGAGCTGTGCGATCAGCGCCAGCAGATCGGCCTGCGACACGTCCTCCGGCAGCTTGTGCTCGAACGAGGCCATCCCTGCGGCCTGGGTCTGGGTGTGCTTGCTGCGGACATAGACCTCGCTCGCCGGATCATGGCCGACCAGCACGACGGCAAGCCCCGGCGTCAGCGCATGGTCGCGCTTGACGCGGACGACCTCGTCGGCGACGCGGGTGCGAAGCTCGGCGGCGATGGCCTTTCCGTCGATGATGCGGGCAGTCATGTCAGTCCCTTGTTTCCTGCTTGGTCAGCTTCCTCAACGTTTCGCCAAGCCCTTTCGGGTCGCCGTCCACCGCCACCTGCTTCAGCCGCGAGGTAGCGCCGGACAACAGCTTCACCCTGGCCTTGGGCACGCCGAGCGCCTTGGCCAGCAGCTCGGTCACCGCACGGTTGGCCTCGCCGCCTTCTGCGATCGCGCGCACCCGCACTTTCACCACCGAGCGGCCGTTGGCCAGCGTCTCGATCCCGTCGATGTCGTCGCGGCCGCCGCGCGGCGTCACGCGCAAGGCGATGCTGATGCCCCCGGTGGAATAGCGCCAAGGATCCATCGCCAGGGCTCCATCAGCAAGGGTCGCGAGGGATCAGATCACGTTGGGATAGATGTAATAGGCGATCACCCGCTGGATGAACATGATGATCAGGATCACGATGATCGGCGAGATATCGAGCCCGCCCAGATTCGGCATCACGTTGCGAATCGGCCGCAGCACCGGCTCGGTGATCCGGTACAGGAACTCGGCCACCGCGGAGACGAACTGGTTGCGCGTGTTGACCACATTGAAGGCAACCAGCCAGGACAGGATGGCGGAGGCGATCAAGAGCCAGACATAGAGGTCGAGGACGATGATGACGATGTCGAGAACAGCGCGCATATGATGGGGGCTCGCGGGTGGGACGACCAAGTGAAGCGCTACGAGACCGGACTGGGCCGCCAGCGCGCTTCTTGTTTGAGCAGGATCCTTTCGGAAAGTCGCGACGCACTTTTTGCTGGCGCGGCTCGCCGGGTCCGGATCATGCTCTAAATATCGGTTCATCCCCCCGCAAACAAGGGAAGTTCCCGGCGGGACGGGCCGAAAACCGTTGTTTCAGCGTTCTTGACTTGGCCTTGGGCGGGACTGTAAATGGCGCCCGACTGACAGCCGGGATACTCAGCAACACCCGGCCGCAATGGGGCCATAGCTCAGCTGGGAGAGCGCGTCGTTCGCAATGACGAGGTCGGCGGTTCGATCCCGCCTGGCTCCACCAGCCTTCGCTCGCTTCGCGAGCTACGGCTCGGCTAGCCCTCTCGTAGCGAAGGCTGCCGCGGCGTAGCCCGAAGGGCGAAGCCGGGCCGCTTCACCATCAGGCCCAATCCCCTCCCCTCACGTCCCCGTAAACCGGGGCGGGCGCTTCTCGACAAAACTCGCGACACCTTCCCTGAAATCATTGCCCTTCAACGCGATCTGCATTTCGCGGTTGGCGTCGATGGTGGCCTCGGCAAGCGTCTGGAACGGCACGTCGTAGACCTGGCGCTTGATCACCGCGATCGCGCTCGGCGAGACGAAATCGGCGAGATCGCGGGCATAGGCATAGGTTTCCTCCCGCAGCTTCTCCGGCGAAGAAAGCCGGTTGACGAGGCCGATGCGCAGCGCCTCCGCAGCCGACACGCGCCGCGCCGACATCAACAGATCGAGCGCGTTGGCGTGACCGACGATGCGCGGCAGCATCCAGCTGATGCCGTGCTCGGCGATCAGGCCGCGCCGCGCGAAGGCAGTGGTGAACACCGCGCTGTCGGCCGCGAAGCGCAGGTCGCAATAGAGCGCGTGGACCAGGCCGATGCCGGCCGTGGCGCCGTTGAGCATGGCGATCACGGGCTTCTTGATGGCGGGGTAATAAGCGTAGCGCGTCTGCCAGTCGGCGCGGCGGTTCATGTCGAATGCAACGCCTTCACCGCGCCGGACCTCATTGGGATCGATCCCCTTCAGCGCTTCCATGTCAGCGCCGGCGCAGAAGCCGCGCCCCGCGCCGGTCAGCACGATGACGCGAACATTGTCGTCATTGGCCGCCGCCTCCATCGCATGGCGCACGTCGCGCTCCATGATCGCGGTCCACGCATTCATGCGGTCGGGGCGGTTCAGCGTGATGGTCGCGATCCTGTCGCTGACCTCATAGAGGATGTGTTCGTAGCTCACGGCGATCTCCCTGTGCTGTGCTTGTCTTGTTGTTCTGAGTTCGCGCGACCGTGCGGCGTCGCGCGCGGCCGTTGCGAGATTAGCACAGAAGCGAAAATGAAAAGCCGTGTCGTGTGACGCACGAAATTCCGCGCGGCGGCTATTCCGCGGCCTGCAGCACGACCGGTCGCGGCACGCGCGCAATCCAGCCGTCGATGAAATGCTTCAGCCAGGCGCGCTCGGCGGCATCGTGCACGGCGCGCTCGGCGAAGTGCAGATGACCCGGCTGCGCGCCCGGCGAATCCATCCGCCCGCACCCGCGCGTGGTCCAGCGATGCATCATCGCGTAGGTCACGTCGGGATGGAATTGCAGGCCGAAGGCGTTGCCGAACTGGAACGCCTGCACCGGGAAATCATCGCCCGCCGCCAGCAGGTCCGCGCCCGCGGGCAATTGAAAGCCCTCGCCATGCCAGTGATAGACCCGCGCCGGCCAGTCCGGGCACAACGCGCGGCCAGCCTCCGTCGGCCGAACCGGGTAATAACCGACCTCGACACGGCCTTGCGGATGCGGCGCGACCTTGGCGCCGAGTTGCCGCGCCAGCATCTGCGCGCCGAGGCAGATGCCCAGGAACGGGCGCTGCTCGCGCAGCGGCACTGAAATCCAGTCGATCTCGCGTCGCACATAGTCGTCGGGATCGTTGGCACTCATCGGCCCGCCGAAGATCACCGCGCCGGCATGCGCCTCGAGCGTGTCGGGCAGCGCGTCGCCGAAGCGCGGGCGGCGGATGTCGAGGGGGTAGCCCAGCGCGCGCAGGGCGTTGCCGATCCGACCGGGCGTCGATGTCTCCTGATGCAGGACCACCAGCACCGGCCGCAGCAACGCCTGGTCTGCCGGCGTGACCGCGGCCGGCCTTCGGCTCGCGAAGGGCACCACGACACGGGTTGGGTCAGACCGGAACGACATTGCCTCTGCTTAAAGTTTCGGCACGTAAGCCACGATCATAGCTAAGTGGTCGTTAACATCGTGTGAGTTTGCGCACACCCGTGCGAAGCAAATCGCGGGCCAGAGACAGCCTTAACGGCGATGAACGGGCTTTTCGGATGAAGTTAGCGCTTGCGCAGCTGAAACCCGCCGACCGCGGTCAGGATGAAGGAGCGCGGAAACAGCCGGAGCAGGAACGGCACCAGCTTGATGAAGGCGCCGGGCAGCACGGCGCGCTTGTTGGCCATCAGGCCGCGATAGGCCTGACGAGCGACCTCGACCGGCGCAACGTCGAGGATGGCGGAATCGAAGCCGGGGGCAAAGCCGGCGCGGTCCTGGAATTCGGTCGGCACGGGACCGGGGCAAACCACGGTGACGCGCACGCCCTTCGGCGCCAGTTCGCAGCGCAAGGCCTCGGAAAACGACAGCACATAGGCCTTGCTGGCATAGTACACGGCCATGCCAGGGCCCGGCAGGAATCCGGCGATCGAACCGAGATTGAGGATGCCGCCGCGGTTGCGGATCAGCTGGTCGGCAAAGCGCAGCGTCAGGTCGGTCAGCGCGCGGATATTGACGTTGATGATGTCGAGCTGTTCGGCGCGGTCGCGCTCCACGGCGAGGCCGAACAGGCCGAAGCCGGCATTATTGACCAGATATTCGACCTCAACCCCGGCGTCGGTCAGAGCCTGCGCGATCCTGTCGCCGGCATCGGTCTGCTGCAGATCGCAGGGAATCACGATCGGCGCCGCGCCGCCCTTGGCGCCGAGCTCGTCGGCGAGGGTCTTCAGGCGATCGGCGCGCCGCGCCACCAGCGCCACGCGGTGACCATTCGATGCAAACACGCGCGCCAGTTCGGTGCCTATGCCCGCCGATGCCCCGGTTATCAGCGTCACACGCTCAGTCACGTTTCAAACTCTTACTGCAAATTCTAGTGAGGTCCGCTACGGGGCGACGAGAGCATAGGGATGTGGTGTGACGCAAGCCGCGTATGGGCTTGTGGAGAGCGGCTGGACCGCTGGTTTCGGGACGAAACGACCGATTTTCAGTCGGATCGCCCACAATCGCGGCGGACATTAAAGTTTCGTCATCCGCAGCGCCGGCAGGCGGGCGACCGCTTGCGCAGGCAGCCGTGTCAGATTGCCGCGTCGGCCGTGCCCCAGGGGCCCTTGGGCAGCTCGGCCTGCTTCTCGGCGACCCGGTGCTTGAGATCGATGCGGTCGCGCGAGGAAATGCCGAGCAGATCGGCAGCACGCCAGACCACATTGTCCTCGAACTCGCTCACCTGGCCGTCGGCATAGACCAGCTCCCACATCATCTCGACGATGCGCCGCCGTCCCTCCTCGTTCACCGAGCGCATGATCACACTGGTAAAGTGATAGAGATCCACGGCCTCGCCCTCGACGCGCATGGCGGAGGCGATCAACTTGTCGGCGGTGCCGGGATCGAGCTGGAAACGGCTCTCGATCAGGCTGTGCAGCTTGTGCGTCTCGGCCGGCGTCGGCTCACCATCCAGCGAGACGACATGCACCAATAGCGCCGTCGCCGCCAGGCGGTAGTCGCCGTCATCGAAGGCGCGGTCAGCCTGGGCATCGGGGGAGACGATATCGGCAATGAATTGGCGGAGTCCGTCGAGCATCGCTCTCTCTGTGGGATGAAGCCTGGAGGATTTGATTGAGCATCTGTCCGGAACCGCTATGCACTTTTCCGGACCATGCGCTGTTGAAATCTATATGGCGTGGAAACAGAACCGGCGCAATCCGCGCGGGTTCCCGCTGCGGCATTACGTTTCAGCAAGCATTACGTGCCGGCAATGTGACTACGGTATCTCGTACACCACGAGCTTGTCGGCAATGCCGCGCAGCGCCGCTTCCTTCTGGATCGGCTTGATCGCCGCGCGATCGAGGATGCCAGCGACCTCCGCTGCTTCCATCACCGGCTGGGTCAAATGGATTTCCTGTGACGTCGACAGGCTCTGCACCCGTGCGGCGATATTCACGGTCTGGCCGAAATAATCCTGCCGCTCGTTCAGCGTCACCGCGAGGCACGGCCCCTCATGGATGCCGATCTTGACGATCAGATCTTCCTTGCCGCGCTCGGTGTTGAGCTGCTTCATCGCGGCCCGCATGCGCAGGCCCGCCGACAATGCATGCTCGGGCCGGATGAAGGTCGCCATTACGGCATCGCCGATCGTCTTCACGACTGCGCCGTGTTCGGAGGCGATGATCTCGAGCAGCGCGTGGAAATGCGCACGCACCAGGTCGAATGCGGCGAGATCGCCGACCCGCTCATAGAGCGCGGTCGATCCTTTGAGATCGGTGAACAGGAAGGTCAGCGCGGTTATCTTCAGCCGCTGGTCGACGGTGAGGTTGTCGGCCTTGAACACGTCGCGGAAGGTCTGGTTCGACAGCATCCGCTTCGCGGTGAGGATCGGCTTGCGCCTGCCGAGCAATTTGTGCAGCGGATCGCCCGCTATCCACACCGATGGCAATACGCGAACGTCGGCGTGATTCTCCAGCGAGAGCCGCAGCGGCCCCGGCCGCATCGTCGAGGTGCCGGTCGGCGCATGGGACTTGTTGAACGCGATCGAGAACTGCTGGCGCTCGGTGGTCGGCTCGCCTTCGACAGCAAAGAAATGCGCCGAATGCGTCACCGGCTCGAACACGATGACGAACTGATTGGGCAGATTGAGCGACAGGATCGCTTTTTCGCCGGGCGGCAGCTCGAGCCCCTCCAGCGTCACCTCGTTGATCAGGGTCGACACCGCGCCCTCGTCGAACTCGATCCCGGAACTCCAGAACATCTGACGGAAATATTCCCAGATCGGCAGCGTGTTGGGTTCGTGCGCGGCGATGTGGCGGACCCGCGGGCTGACGGTGAAGGCAACCTCGACCAGCTCGTCGACGGAGGCCTCGTAGCCGGCCGCGCACAGCGCGCAATTGTAGTCGTCATGGCGCAGCGACTTCAGCGTGGTGTGGGCGTCGAGCACGCCGCCACAGCCCGGACACAGCACGTTCCAGCTCATGTCGAACAGCCCGAGCCGCGAAGCATGCAGGAAGCCGGAGATCACATTCTCCTCTTCCAGCCCGGTGCGGCGCGAGAAATCCAGGGCGTTGATGCGATTGAGCTCGCGGTCATGGCCGTCCGCGATCAGCTGCTGCATGGCATCGACGACGGCCGGATCGGTCGTCTGCCTGAGGACTGCGAAGTGGGCTTGCGTATCGCTCATGGTGAGCCCCTAGATGAGCATTGGGACACCGTCGCGCAAGGTCAGCGCGGCTTGATCGTGAACACCGGCGAGCGGTTCGGCTGTGTCGTCACCACGCCGATCGGAAGCACCGGATCCTTGTCCGCCAGCGCGACGCGAAATGTGCCGATGATCCGCGCAAGCGCAAGCGTCGCCTCGACCAACGCGAAATGCGCGCCGATACAGACCCGCGCGCCGACGCCGAACGGCAGATAGGCGAAGCGATCGGGCGGCGTTTCCGCCATGAAACGCTGTGGCACGAACGCGTTCGGATCGCGCCACAACTTTTCATGCCGGTGCAACAGCCACGGCGCGATAAGGATTACGTCATGCTTCCTGACCGGACGGCCCGCGATGGTGTCGGGACCACCGGCCGCACGCGCGATCAGGAACGCCGGCGGATAGAGCCGCATGGTTTCGTCGATCACCGCACGGGTGAATTTCAGCCGCTCGATGTCGAGCGCGCCCGACGTCGTCACGCTCCTGACTTCTGCTGCCAATTGTTCCTGGGTCTCGGGATCGAGCGCCAGCAGATAGAGCGCCCAGAACAACGCGGTCGCGGTCGTCTCATGGCCGGCCAGGATCATCGTCGCGACCTGGTCGCCGAGCTGGGCGTCGGTGAAGGCCTCGCCGGTTTCAGGATCGCGCGCGGCGCCCATCAGGTCGAACAGGTCGCGGGCCGGCGCGTTGTCATCCTTGCCGGCGGCGCGGCGCTCGGCCATCAGACGGCCGACAAACGCGGTCCAGCGCTTGCGGAAGCGGGCGCGCCGGAAATCCTGCAGGGTCGGCCAGCTCAAGGGCAGCACCAGGTCGAGCATATGCGGCCGCGCCAGCGTGTCGCCATACTCCATCACGAAGTCGCGCAGCGCGGCGCCGTGGCGATCCATGCCGAACGAGAACATGGTGCGGCCCGCGATCTCCAGCGTCATGCGCTGCATCACCTCGCGCAGATCCACCGGGCCGTCGCCCGCGGCCTTCAGCTTGACGATGGTCTCGTCGACCGCCGCGATCATGTAGGGCACCAGCGTCGTCACCGCGCGCGGCGTGAATGCCGGCGCCAGTGTGCGGCGCTGATGCTTCCACGCGCGGCCCTCGGCGATCAGCAGTCCCTCGCCCAGCATCGGACGCAGCACGCGGATGCCGGCCGGCGTGCGGGTGTAGTTCTCGTAATTGTCGACCAGCACATGGCGGATCGCATCCGGCGTGTTGAGGATGAAGCTCGAGCGGCCGAGAAAGCGGCCCTGGACGATGTCGTCCTCATAGGCGCGCTGGCCCCAGGTCTCGATCGGCGAGTTGCGCATCACCCGCATCCGCTCGAACGCACCCATGTCGTCGGGCGCGCGCGGCGGCGCCGGCGGGACCAAGGGACGCCGCGTGACCGTGATGTCGTAGACTTCGGCTATGCTCATGGTCCTCGCTTCCTGCCTCACGCAACGGCCGATCCGGCCACGCGATCCCGGCGCCATGAAGGCGCGCGGACCCTCTACCAGACCTAGTAAGTCAGCTCGGCGACTGCAATCCGATTCTCCGACGCAGGCCAGGCCCGCATCACAATGCGTTCCTGATTGAAGACGGCAACCACCGGACGGCCGACATCGGCTGCGCCGAGCCGCAACGTCGTCACCGCGTCGGTCGGCACGCCGGATTTGACGTCGGCCGGTTCCTTGCCGTCGAACAGCACGATATCGCGCGGCAGGCCGAAATAGCCGCGCGGCCGCGACATCAGCATGATGGCGCCCGCGCCGGCATCGGCAGGCAGCAGCGGTCGTGCCGCGCGCAGGTGCACGATCTCGGACGAACGCGGAAATGGCGAGCGATAGATATGCGTCGTCACTGCATCAGGCGAGGTCAGCACGAATTCGAGCGGCCAGGACGGATCGACCTGCGCAGGCCCCCAGCGGCCGTCGGCGCCGGTCTCCGAGCTGTGCAGCGTGCCGCCGATACGCTCGCCGGTTTCCGCCGACACGTGATAGATGTCGACCGTGGCGCCCGGCACCGGCCGGTTGGTCGGCACGCCGCCGGGCGTGGCCGTGACAAGGCCGCTCAGCCTCACCACCGTCTCCGGCACGATCTCGATCCGCGACGGCTCGTGCCCCGCGATGAACTTGTAGATCTCGCGAAAGGCGCGCGGATGATACGCGGTCTCGCGATGATCCACGGCGCCTAGCACCAGGTTGGTCGCGCCTTTCAGCGCCGGACCTTCGGCCGTGACGTTGGTCGGCGTGCCCGGCTTGCCGATGAAGCGGCCGTCGGCTTGCGCATATTTGTCGAAGCCATCGCTGCGCAAGGTCAGGAATGCGGTGCCGACAGTCACTTCGCTGTCGCCATCATTCAGCCCGCGCAGAAACGGACCGCGCCCGTTGAACTCGTTGCCGAGCCCGTCGTCCGAGGCATACACGCCGTGATTGGGCGTGCCGCACAGCACCGCGTGGCTGATGTCGCCGCCGCCACCATTCTTCACATAGTTGCGGATCGCATTGCCGCCGCGCGAATTTCCGACCAGCGCGATGCGCGCGACGCCGCTCTTTTGCTTCAGCTCCCTGACCGCCTCGGCGAGCTCGCGGCGCTGATCCTCGGTCGAGGACCGGCCCGCCTGCTCGACCTTGTCGTCCGCGCGCGCCAAGGGATCGGTGAAATTGATCGCAGCCATGCGCTCGCGCGGCACGCCGTTGGATTCCATCCGCCAGAGCGTCGTCAACCAGAGCGCGGCGTGATCGCCATTGCCATGCACGAACAGGATCGGCGGGATGTCGCTGGCGGGCGCCGGCTGGGCCAGGGCCGGGACGGCAAGACGGCCGGCCAGCAGCGACAGCGCGCCGGCCCCTTGCAAAATTGTTCGCCGCGACAGCGCCATTGGTCCCCTTCCCCAAGCCATCCCCGAGCCTTCCTCAGGTCTTTCAGTGCTTTGGCTGTGTCCTACAGCCCATAAGGATACCGTAAACGCTGGACAGGACACGCGTTTCGCGGGCATCAGTTGATGCAGCCGGAATCATTCAACAAGCCATAGCAGGCCAACCGGAACCGGATATGACCGCACCGCCTGATCGACCCGACCGTATCACTGCTCCGTTGCGGCATTCAATCTTCCGGCGGATCTGGCTCGCCAGCCTGCTCTCCAATCTCGGCATCCTGATCCAGGGCGTCGGCGCCGCCTGGGCGATGACCCAGATGACCGCGGAGGCCGACAAGGTCGCGCTGGTGCAGACCGCGCTGATGCTGCCGGTGATGCTGATCGCGATGCCGGCCGGCGCCATCGCCGACATGCATGACCGCCGCATCGTGGCGCTGGTGTCGCTGGCGATCGCGCTCTCCGGCGCCACCACGCTGACCGTGCTGGCCTGGCTCAATCTGGTGACGCCAAACATCCTGCTTGCGCTGTGCTTCGTCGTCGGCAGCGGCATGGCGCTGTTCGGCCCGGCCTGGCAATCCTCGGTCAGCGAGCAGGTGCCGTCGGAGACGCTGCCCGCCGCGGTCGCGCTGAACGGCATCAGCTACAACATCGCGCGCAGTTTCGGCCCGGCGATCGGCGGCATCGTGGTCGCCTCCGCAGGCGCCGTGGCGGCATTCGCCGCCAATGCCGTGCTGTATCTGCCGCTGCTCGCCGTGCTGTTCCTGTGGAATCGCGTCAGCGAGCCGTCACGGCTGCCGCGCGAACGGCTGAACCGCGCCATTGTTTCCGGCGTGCGCTACATCACCAATTCGCCGTCGATCAAGATCGTGCTGACCCGCACCATGGTGACCGGCATCATCGGCGGCTCGGTCTCGGCCCTGATGCCGCTGGTGGCGCGCGACCTGCTGCATGGCGGCGCGCAGACCTACGGCATCATGCTCGGGGCCTTCGGCATGGGCGCGGTGATCGGCGCGCTCAACATCAGCGAGATCCGCAGCCGACTCAGCGGCGAAGCCGCGGTGCGAACCTGCGCGCTCCTGCTGGGCGTCGCGATCGCGATCGTCGCCGTGAGCAAGCAGCCGGTGATCACAGCCGCCGCGCTGGTGGTTGCCGGCGCGGTGTGGATGCTTGCGATCGCGCTGTTCAATATCGGCGTGCAGCTGTCGGCGCCGCGCTGGGTCGCGGGCCGTTCGCTTGCGGCCTTCCAGGCCTCGATCGCCGGCGGCATTGCGATCGGAAGCTGGTGCTGGGGCCACATCACGGACCTCGGCGGCGTCGAGATGGCGCTGTTGATCTCCGCCGGGCTGATGCTGCTGTCGCCGGTGCTCGGCATCTGGCTCAGGATGCCGCCGGTCGGCGCGCGCAACGAGGACGCGACCGATACCCTGGCCGATCCCGAGGTGCGGCTGCAACTGACCGGGCGCAGCGGCCCGCTGGTGGTCGAGATCGAATACCGGGTGGCGCAGGACAATGCCCGCGCCTTCCACAATGTGATGCAGGACGTGCAGCTCAGCCGCCAGCGCAACGGCGCCTATGGTTGGTCGATCGCGCGCGACATCGCCGATCCCGAATTGTGGACCGAGCGCTATCATTGCCCGACCTGGCTCGACTTCCTGCGCCAGCGCAACCGCGCCACCCAGATCGAGCGCGAGCTGCATCAGAAGGCGGCCGGCTTCCACATCGGCGCGGAGCCGATCCGGGTGCGCCGGATGCTGGAGCGTCCGTTCGGCTCGGTGCGCTGGAAGGACGAGACCCCGGACCGCGCCGCCAAGGAGGTGATCCCGGTGGTCGCGACCGCGGCGGGCAGCAGCACGTAGTCTCAGTCGTCATTCGGGGGCACGCAATGCGCGAGCCCGGATGACGACGATCGGAGCTACTGCCCGTTGTCGACAAGCGTCTGCTGGCAGGCCTTGCTGAGGCGGCTGCGGTGCTCCTTCAGGCAGGCCAGCACGACCTGATCGCCCTCGCTGAGATGGGCGCGGCAGAACCGCGAGGCGTCGCGTGAGCAGGCATCATGCCCCTGCTGCTGTGCGGAGGCGGCCGACGCCAACAGAACCAGTGGAACGACGGCAAACAGAAATCGGGTCATCTCAAAGCCTCTAAGGAATGCAACGCTGGTTCTATAGCGTTTCAGGGCCGCGAAGAAGCTTGAAACAGGAGGCGAATCGGCGGTTTCCGCCCCGGGATGACCATCCGGAGACGGCCTGCGTCTCGTCGCCGCAGGTTTTGCCCCGTCAGATGCCGCGCAAAATCACTCCGCGGCGGCCCTGCGCTGCGCGGCCAGATCGCGATCCAGCACCAGGCGGCAGCCGCTGCTCAGCTGGGGGCGATTCCTGACCATGCAGGCGGTGATCCTGGGGATGTTCGGGATCTCCGCGCTGCACAGGCGAAACGCGTCGCCTGAACACATCTGCTGGGCCTCGGCGCTGAATGCCAAGCTCGCGGTCGACGACAGCACAGAAAAACTGGCCGCAAAAGCCAGCGTGACGCTGGCGCTGCGAACCGCACGCTCCAGAACCTGGCTCTTCAAGATGGCGGTCATGATCGGCTCCCATCGGCACCGCAACTGGCGGGGCCCGTTGCTTGATGGGTCCGATCCTGCATGGGAGCGGGCTCACCGACTGTGACGGTTGTCACGCAGGCGTAGGCCGCACTTTTTCTTGCCCCTCCGGCGCCCTGTTGGGATCGCGTTAAGACCTTGTTGGCATTAATCGGACGTTACGGCTGTGGCGTATCCTTGAGTTCCGAGAGAGTGTGTAGCGATGCGTAGTGCGTTGGGCCTGATGCTGGCCAGTGTTGTAGCGGCGATCGTGATCGCCGGCGTGTGGTTCTGGACCTCCTCGCCGCGCGCCGACGCGGCTCCTCCGCAGACAACTGCCGCAGCCAAGGCCGATCCGCTTCCTGCGGCAGCGGCAAAGCAGGCTGCCAAGGACGATGTCGAGACGACCGCCGCGCTGTCGAAGCGCGCCGATGCCACCCAGGCGGCAGCCCCGGCCGCCGCCCCGGCGCCGGCCCCGGTCGCGGCCGCGCCCAAATGCGCCAATCCCGATGCGCTCGGCATCACCCGCACCGTCGTCGTCGACACCACAGGCGGCCCGGGCTTCGGCTTCCTGCAGTACAAGCAGTATGACTTCCTGACCGACCATGAGGTCGTGCTGACCTTCGACGACGGTCCGTGGCCGACCACGCCCGCCGTGCTGAAGGCGCTGGCGGACGAGTGCACCAAGGCGGTGTTCTTCCCGATCGGCCTGCACACCACCTATCACCCGGACATTCTCCGTCAGGTCGCCGCCGCCGGCCACACCATCGGCGCCCACACCTGGTCGCATGCGCACCTGGCAAGCAAGAAGATCACCGAGCAGCAGGCCAAGGACGAGATCGAGAAGGGCTTCAGCGCGGTGAAGCTGGCGTTGGGCAGCAACCCCGCCCCGTTCTTCCGCTTCCCGGCGCTGGCGCACACCCCGGCGACAACAGCCTATCTCGGCAGCCGCAACATCGCGATGTTCTCGGTCGACGTCGACTCCAACGACTTCAAATCGAAGAGCTCGGACGAAGTGATCAACAACGTGATGACCAAGCTCGACAAGGAGCACAAGGGCATCATCCTGATGCACGATTTGCAGAAGCACACCGCGCAGGCGCTGCCGACGCTGCTGCGCAAACTGAAGGCGGGCGGCTACAAGGTGGTCTGGATGAAGGCCAAGACCCAGATCGAGACGCTGCCGGAATACGACGCGATGATGGCGAAGACCGAGAAGCCGATCGCAACGGGCCGGCCAATCGGCAACGTCGTGCAGACGGTCGCCGAGTAACGCCGCGAACACGCTCAACGCAAAGCGCCCCTGGATCCGATCCAGGGGCGCTTTCGCTTTCTGATCGCAACTTGTGCTGGCCCGGCACGGCCGAACGACCTTGAACGCCTATGCGCCTTCGAGAGCGGCGCCATCGCGCCCGGTGGTTGCGGCTCCCACCAGAATATCGAAAACAACCCCATGCAAAGTAGCTGGCGGATACCGGCGCGCGACAAGGCAACTTGACCCGTCGGGCAAATCAGGAATATATTTCCAATATTCCGAAATCGCACGCCCTCGCCCGCACTCAGACGGGATGAAGCGAGGTTGAATCGACCGGGTGGCAGATTCGCTGCGCTTCTCCCGCTCGCTCGCGGAGGCAGGTTCTCCGCCGATGCAATTCAAACTAGATCTCATCACGCTTTAGTTTCGAGACCGTCGTGATGGCTGGCTCGTCAGGCGGCGCAAATCGTTCGATAAGCGGCCAGTTGCAGCGCGACGACGCGCTGCGCGGAATGACACTTCTCAAACCACAGACGAGCTGCATCGCCACGGCCGTTGCAGTCCAGCGGATCAGCAAGAACCTCGAGAATCCGGGTCGCGCACGACTCGACTCTGTCGGCGACCAGGCAGGGCGGCGCCGCTCCAAAGAACTCCGCTGATTGGGTTTCATCTAGATTGGTTATGACTCGGCGTCCGAGCGCCATTGCTTCAAAGGCAACGCCGCCGATCGCTGGTATCCTGAACTGATCGACGACGACGTCGCTCGAGCAGTACAGCTGTCGAAGCTCCGCCTTGTTCAACGACGGTATCCACGAAACCATGTCTTCGATTCTAAGTTCCTGAATCAGTTCCTTGCTTCGGTGCACGTCAACACCCCACTCGACCAGGATGATGCGAAAATCGCGATCCGTTTGCGCAACCTGCGCGGCCGCCCTCAAGAAGAGATCATTGCCCTTCTGCATCGAAACAGGTGCTGCGTACCAGTGATGGCGCGTCGGGCTAAAGAATGTGGTGTGCTTGGGGCCCCGCTTCGGAAGCTTGAGGCCTGCTCGGAAGCTTGAAATCTTTTCATCATCAAAGGCATGCGGAAGATAAACCGTCCGCTCTCTCTTCAACTGCAGCCGCGCCACAGACGGCAGCACATCCGAGTTGGTCACGAAGGAGAAAGCCGCATTCTTGTACGACGTCGAACAAAGAATGCCATTATAGGTTTTCTCAAAAGGCAGTTCCCGCAACGTGCCATGCTCGTAGCATGTGTAATTCTTGAGTCCATTGATGAACGGAATGAAACCGTCGATCGAATAACCCTGAATGATGTCATAATGCTCCAATACGTCAGCGAATTCATTGGCAATGGTGGACGCGAAGGCTTCGACCAAGACCAAGGCTTCTGCCGGATAATCCGTGAACTGTCGCAGCAGGTCACCAAGAAGTGCCGCACGCTGCGTAGCGTTTCGATCCTCTCCCTTGCCGTATTTCTCGAAATAGCGAAACTCCGGGCGGTCGACGATGTCCGCGTGGGTCACCACGGGCATGGCTGATGAACCGACGTCAGCGGCCGCGCTGTTGCTTGTGGTCGGCGTCACGGTGTCGGGATTTGGGATCGTGAAGACATCAGCAGGAAACTCGAAGCCAAAACGCGGCAAGCCGCGGCTGCATCGCTGACTTCGCCAGATTGCGACCGCCAGGCTCGGCCCGGCGACAACGCCGGTTTCCGCCTCACGCTGCAAATGTGCAAATACATACTTTGTTAGCAGGGAACGGTAGATTGATACGAGGCGGCTTGGCTCCTTGGGAGTTGATGACCGCAAGTCGCGGAACGTCCGATCTTCATTGCTTTCGCCTGCAGCCGGCGTCGCGATGTCAGGATTTGGGATCGTGAAGACATCAGCAGGAAACTCGAAGCCAAAACGCGGCAAGCCGCGGCTGCGTCTCTGACTTCGCCAGATTGCGACCGCCAGGCTCGGCCGGGCGACAACGCCGGTTTCCGCCTCACGCTGCAAATGAGCAAACACATACTTCGTTAGCAGGGAACGGTAGATTGATACGAGGCGGCTCGGCCCTTTGGGAGTTGATGACCGCAAGTCGCGGAACGTCCGATCTTCATCGCTTTCGCCTGCAGCCGGCGTCGCGATGTCAGGATTTGGGATCGTGAAGACATCAGCAGGAAACTCGAAGCCAAAACGCGGCAAGCCGCGGCTGCGTCTCTGACTTCGCCAAACCGCGACCGCCAAGCTCGGCCCGGCGACAACCCCGGTTTCCGCCTCACGCCGCAAATGAGCAAATACGTACTTCGCCAGTAAGGCGCGATAGGTTGATACGAGGCGGCCTGGTCCTTCGGGATTTGGATATTCGTTGCCGAGAGATCGACGTTGCCCAGGCCGCCGATCTGGCGAGGCCAACTTTGATGAGGTCGGCAAAATCGGAGAGAGTGCAGACTCAGGCTCTATGGTCGCCCCTGGCAGGACGATTGTCGGTTGATCGAGCGGCTGCGGGATCGCCTTGCTTGACTGGAAGTCCTGAAACTCGCGCGCAATTGAAATTTTGTCAGCCAGATGCTCCGGCATCGGTGGACGGACCCGGCTCTCTGCGGCAGCGATACCATCAAGCATCTCCCAATATCTTGCCTGCAGCAGCATCCAGAAGAATGCTTCGGCTCCGCCGTCGCCGGCGTTCTTCGCACGAAGGTAAGAAAGGCAATCGAGAACGGGGCCTTGCACAAACCAATCCGGTCGACGCCAACCGCCCAACTCGGTGGCCCACCAATCCGGGAACATGTTGTCGACGTTGCCGTCGAAGCTTGCGGCCTCCCATTCCGGGCACCCCATGACGTGGTAGTAGTTATAGCAAATGACATCCGCTTCGATCCCAAAGCGCCGCTGGATCAAAGCATTGTTGTAGGCGTTGTTCGCGATATTGCCGATATGCAGGACGCGGAGCGGACGATTGTGGGCGCGTTGGAACTCCCTCAGGAAGGCAAGCTGTAGTTGAAAGTCGCTATCACGATCCTTGTGCACCAACGTGATTCCCCAGCAATCGTAGTTCAGGTATTAAACTTCCGCGCGAAAATGCACAATCAACGAACACCGATTCCGCTGCGGTTATTCTGCTCCATGTCGCGCCTCACCAATCATTTAGTCGGCTTGCGCATTGGGTGCGGTTCGCGTTGCGCTGGAGCTATCGGCGGATGTGTTCCGCGTGTTGCAGATCGGCTCGGGCATTTACATCGTCACCATCTGAATACCGCGTTCATCTCGACGCGAGCCGCACATTCGGCGTTTTCTTCGTGTTTGGGCATCTCGCGCCGGGGTTGTGCGGGGTCCTGACGCACCGCGGGGCCACCACAGTCGCCCGCCGGGCTCGCCGCAGGCGAACTGGTCGCGACTGCGATCGTAAGCGGATTGTGCAATGCGAGGATCAAGGCGAGCAAGACTCACCTGCGCATCGCGGCGGGGGATATCTCTGAGGGGTGGTGCCGCAAGAGGGACTCGAACCCCCGACCCCGTCATTACGAATACCGGATTTCCGAATAACACGGCCTCACGCGCCCTAACGCAAATCGGCGTTTACCGTGATCAATCAACGCCCTAGTTAGGCCCTGTTACGCGGTGTTAGTAACGCCATCTAACCCCGAAAGCGCCGGGTTTTCTTACCCCGGGCTTACCCCGGAGGGTTTGATGCGCAAACTACCAGCATTGACAGAGAAGATCGCGGCCGACCCGGCGAAGGCTCTTCTCGCCGCCGGCATCGATCCGGAAGCCGGGCGCGTCGAGCTTCGCGACAGTGACGGTAGAAGCGCCGTGCGCGGGCTTGGCATGGTCGTCCAGCCATCCGGGCACCGGACATGGGTGTTGCGCTATGAAATCGCCGGCAAGCCCTACAAGCTCACGCTGGGCCCGTATTCCGAGGCCATGAAGCTAGCCGCCGCGCGCGAGATCGCCGGCCGCCGAAAGCTGGAGATCGCCGGGGGTAGCAACCCCGCTGCGGAGAAGACCGAGGCGCGGCGCAAGGCAGCCGCCGGCATCGATCCGGATGCGCTGTTCTCGACGGCATGGGGCGACTGGGAGAAGGCTCCCAAGCCAAAGTCACGGAGCAAGAAAGACTGGCGTGCATCCACGGCCGATCGCGTCGCGAAGCTCTACACCAACGAGCTAGAACCGCGATGGGGCAAGCGCCGGTTGAGCGAGATCGCCAAGGGCGACGTGCAGGCCTATCTCAACCCGATCGCAAAGAAGCATCCGCACGGTGCCGCGCGCCGGCTACGTGTGATCGGCTCGTTCTTCGCATGGTGCGTCTCGCAGGGCCGGATCGACAAGTCACCCTGTGACGGGATCGAAGCGGTCAAGCCGACAAAGGGCAAGCGCAAGCTGACGGATGCTGAATTGCGATGGCTGTGGAAGGCCTGTGACAAGGTCCCGTTCCCGTTCGGTTACATCGTGCGACTTCTGATCCTCACGCTTGCCCGGCGGAATGAGATCGCCCGCATGGTGGACCGTGAAGTGCATCTCGGCAACCGCCGCACGTGGATACTGCCCGCCGCTCGCGCGAAGAACAACCATGAGCACGAGGTCTTTCTAACTGATCCGATGCTGGCGATCATCAAGGCCGTGCCACGCGTCAAGAACAAGGCTGGCTACCTGTTCACCACGAACGGAAAGACGCCGTTCTCGGGGTTCAGCAAGGCGAAGCGGCATCTTGATGCGCTGATGCTTGAAGTGGCCCAAGAGGAAGACCCGGAGATCACGTCAATCCCGAATTGGACGCTTCACGATCTCCGCCGCACGAGCGCGACCCGGATGCAGCGTCTCGGCTTCGAGAAAGAGATCGTGGATTGCTGCCTCAACCACATCGACGATGACGAGTACCTTCAACACGACTATGCGGACAGCATGGTGAAGGCGTTCGATGCATGGTCGTCTGAAGTGCTGAGGATCGTGTCCGGGCCCGACGCGCCCACGGCGGCGGGCTAGACGTTGAAGCCCGGTATCATCCGGGTCTTCCGTTTTGGCGGGCGCTCGGTTCGCCTCACAACCAATGAGGGAGCGGGCCGTGTCAGGAAAGATCGCCAGTCCGCAGGGCGAAGCCCTACCGCACCGCGTAGAGCCGCCATTGATGGTGCTTCGATTACGCCGCGTCGAAGACTGGCGACGGGCTCGACTGCAACGTCTGCTTGCTGATCTCTCCGTGAGAGACAGGGAGAAGCGCATCCGTGCCGCACGGCTGTATCTCGAAGTTGGTGCTCGCCGCATGGCATTGGAGCGAGGCCTGATCAAATAAGAGGATCATCTCCAAAAAAAACCACATGAAGGTTTCCGTTGATCGTAACAGGTGTTCTTGCGCATAATGCGGCAACGCTGGATTGCGCAGGAACAGACCATGGCCGAGGTGATCTATGTTCTCACAAATGAAGCAATGCCGGGGCTGATCAAAATCGGTATCACAAACGGTGACATCGCGGAAAGGATTAAGCAGCTAGACAATACCTCCATCCCGCTTCCCTTCGAATGCTTTTATGCAGCCGAAGTCACGGACGCAGCAAAAGCCGAGAAGGCAATACACACCGCCTTTGGTGATCATCGGGTCCGGCCAAGCCGCGAATTTTTCAAGCTATCCCCTGATCGGCCAAGAGCCATCATTGAGCTTTTGTGCCTCAAGGTTGTTACGCCCGGCACCGAATTGTTCACCGAGCCGGGAGATAAGGAGGCACTAGGCGAAGCCAAAAAACGAAGAGCTAATTTTAGCTTCGAAACGGTCGGTTTGAAGCCGGGCACAATCCTCCAGTCGGTATTCGATGAAAATATAACATGCACGGTCAAAGGCGACCGGTGGGTTGAGTTCAGAGGGCAAGAGAAAAGCTTGTCTAGTTCGGCCCTCCAGATCGCTCACGAAAAGGGCTTCGGCTGGACTGCTATCGCAGGGCCGGATTATTGGAAATACGAAGGGAAGACACTGTCGGAGTTGAGAGAAGACAAGCAGAGCGAAGAGTAGAAAGCTCGCCCACTCCGATGACAAGCCGATGCAGCGCATACTTTCAGTTTCGGGGGGGGTGCTATGGTGAATTTGGCTGGCTGGCTCATTGGGCTTGGGATCGGCGCGGTCGTCGCAGGCGCGACATTTGTTATCGCGTCTAGGCTTTCACAAATGGCGAACCCGGGTAGCTGGAGAAAAGCAGCCATAATTGCCGGCGCCATTGCCGCAGTTGCCGTCTTTAAGGCTGGTTTCTCGGGCCTTTTTGAAAATACTCTCGACTGTGCGAATGCTCCAACACAAAATTTAGTTTTCAAAATCGCAGAGCAACATAGTGCGTTGGTATTGGCGGCCGTGTCGGGGAAAGGCGCGTTTACACAGGATGATTGGGACAATGCGCGGGTCAACGCTCACTCTAAAATATTAAGCGACCCGGGGGACCCGGAGAAGTGGGAGAGAATTGAAGCGGCTCGGGTCGAGGCCAAAAATTCAATGCAATACACCCTCGACGTTATTCGCACTACCCGCAAAGATAGAGAGACGGGAAACATTGCGTGCGCCGCTACTTTGCAAGGCACCGCTGGAAAGTTTGGCACATGGGCTTTGCCCATCACCTACACTGTGGAACGGACTTCGGATGGAAAGCTCTATGTAATCGCGTATGGATTGACTGGAGAGAGTACAAGAATGCGGTAAGGGATTTGGCTGGCTTGTTAGCTAGTGGCGCAACGTACCCGACGTAATCGGGTCTGTCTTGTCGTCATAGATCGCCAGCACCTCGCCGGCATTGAGGCCGAGGTCCTGCAACTGCGTCTTGCTCAGTTCGTGATTGATCGCGGCGGCCTCGCCAGAGCAGGACCGCAACGCGGCCCCAATGGCTTCCGTTGGATCGGCGAGCGCTACCGCATAGACGATGTGCCCCACGCTATTGTCATCCTTGATGATACCAACGGTCACCATCCAGCCTGCCGCCGTCATTGCATCTCAACTCCCTATCGGTCGCGCAACAGCTTCCGTTTTCCCCAATGTGGGCCTTTGCGATCGGGATTGAAGACGCGCTCCTCGTGCCGGTTGATCGCCTTCATGACGCCGATGCCCGCGAGCATCGTTGGCCCAGTCCGGCTGTTCGCCACGAGGATCAGCGCCTCAATCGCGGCCTGCCACTCGGCGCAGTCGCTCTCTTTCTTCGGGAGCGCGGTCGCGTAGGTCGCGGCGTCGAGAAGCGTCACGAGCACGCGGCCGTGCCCATGGGCCTTGCGGCCCGTGGGAGGGAGGATGATCGGCTCATCGAACGGTCGTTTCCAGAGCGGTCGCTTCGTGTCGCTAATGTCGCCAGCCCTTCTTATCGAACTCCGTCTTAAAGCCATCTGGCAGGCGCGGTGCTTCGTCTTCTCCGGATGACCGATTGCACATCGGACACGGCGCGCCGGCTCCGCCACACGTGCATGCGTGCTCACCCTGCCATGGTCGTGCGGGATGGTTCTCGCAGACCCAACCACAGTCTTCGCATAGGGTGCATCTCATCCGTCGCTGCATCTCTTCGTCTAGTGACGCAATGTGCCTGATGTGATCGGGTCGGTCGTCTCGTCATGGAGCACGAGCACGTCGCCGGCATTCAGACCAGCCGCCGTTGATCGCCTGATCAACTGTCGGGCTCGGGTCGATCGGGCCGCCGTTCGCCCACATGCGCTCATTCCATGACTGGCAATCGAGGCTGTCGGCTTCCCGGATCAGGGCCTCGCCGGCTGCCCGCTTCTCCGCTGCGCGCTCGGCGAGGATGGTTGTCATCGCACGAGCGCGGGCGATCTCCTTTTTGAGCGCCTTGCGGTCGCCTCCGGAAATCGGCGGCTGATGGTGCTTGGGGGCCATGACACGGCATTAGAGCGCGGGGTCTATCGGCTCGCAACCGCGTTGCCTCAATTGAGGGGAACCGTTTGGGGGTTTTCGGAAATTTCTCGCGTATACTTTTTCGAACGGACGGTCAGAGGGAGTGTGCCACTCAAGGGGCATAGCGGTTTTGCGTTGCACCGCGAAAAGGGGTCCGACCCCATAGCTCCGCAGGGGTTACGGTAGCATACCCCGGCCTCCCGGTCTAGTGCGCGTTGCGCGAATACTCAACCTATGGTTAAGTCAACCATTCGCATAACGAATGTGCTGCTAAACTGAACGTTCTGGTTACCAGAAGCCTAGGCCCGTAGTCGGCTGATCGTGCTGATATCGACAGCATAGCTCTTCGCGATTGCGCCCAGCGTCTCGCCAGCCGCGCGGCGCTTGATGGCCTCAGCACGCTGGAAATCGCTGAGCTTGGGCTTCCTGCCGAACTTGATGCCATCGGCCATGGCCCGCTTCCGGCCGTCCCCGGTGCGCTCGCGGATCAGGTCGCGCTCAAACTCGGCAATCGCAGCCAACAGCGTCGAGAGCAGCCGCCCTTGCGAACTGGACGTGTCCCAGAGCGGATCGCCCAACGAGCGGAACGAGGCGCGTGCATCGCCAATGCGCTGGATCAGGTCCAAAAGCTCCCGGGTGCTGCGGCCGAGCCGATCGAGCTTGGTGACGATCACGGTGTCGCCCGGTTGCAGCGCAGCCATCAGCTTCGCCAATTGCGGCCGATCGGCGCGCGCACCGCTAATCTTCTCTCGGTAGATCGTCTCGGCGCCGGCTGCCTTCAGGGCTTCAAGCTGGCCAGTGAGATGCTGATCTTGGGTACTAACGCGGGCATATCCGAGAGTAGCCATTTTGGAGGCTTCCAATTTTGCAGGTAAGTTATGCAAAGTATAAGCCATTGAAATAACTCGTCAAGCGCCAGTTTGCGAAACTTAGGAGTTTTGCAAACCGCCGGGCGGAGCCCTACGGCCGGGTGGTCGCAGGACCCTCGGAGCGTGTGAAAGATGCTTCGGTATTACCGAAATTCAGCATGAGTAACTCATGTTTCTGGATCAATAAAATTGTCTGAATAAAATTAGGGCGCCCCGGATGGCGCATAATACTTAGCATGTTAAGCAGTTCTACGGTGCAATTCGCGCTGATCGCGCCGGACGAGGGCTGAATTCCAGATAATCACCCGTGCCTCGGTGCTTCGCCGTGCTTCACCGGTTAGACTGCTCTCCGAAGCACCATAAGCCATTGAATAGGCGCGGCTTTTGCCCCATGTGCTTCGGTGCTTCACCTCTTTTCCCTAAAATTATATGTATAGAATATGGGGGGAAAGGAGTTTTGAGGGCGCCGAAGCACGAAGCTTCGAAGCGCAGCGCGGCCCGGCCTTCCCCTGCGGGCAGGCTCATCCCGCTGGGAAGTCGTCTTCCTCGGCAACCGCCTCCTCGGTGTCTGCTATGGACTTGAGCCCGGCGACATAGGCGGCCGTCACCTTCGCTGTTGCGCCGACTACCGGCACCAACTTGCCCTCGGTATTGGTGGTGAGCCAACCCCCAGCCTTCACCGTGGCAGCGAGATCGTTCTGGACCCAGACGCGGAGTTGTTGCGCGCCATCGCGTCCGCCGGTTGGCTTGATCTGGACCGGCCATGACAGACCGCCGCGCCGGACGATCGCGGCCTTGATGCTGTCCGTGGTGAGCCGGGCTTGCATATGCCTCGGCAGTGCCGCTGCGATTTGCTTCACCGTCACCACGCGCAGATTGAAAGGCGCCTCGCCATCGTGCTCACGCATCCACTGCACGAGATCGTTGCCGCCCGCGTCGATCATGTCACCCTTGGCGCTGGTGTAGGGTGCGGCGGCGAGGCCGTCATAGTCGCCAACGTCGCGTTCCAAGAGAGCATCGAAGATCGCAGCGACGGCAACGCGGGACTTCAACAGCCGGTAGAGGTCTCGGTAATAGCGCCGGCTCTCCGGTGTGTCCTTCCCATAGCGCGGCTTGGCGTCGGTGCGCACGATCAGATAGCGCCGATCAGTCGGATCGAGCACGAGCGCGGCAGCCATGTTGGTCATGGCAAAGACGCCGTAACACGTGTCCATCCTGTTGCGCGGTTGGTTCTTGACGTTGATCTCGCGCGGGACTTGCGTGATCATCGGGTGCAGCTTGAGCATCACGCCATTCTTATCGACGGAGCGAAGCTCTTCGATCACGATGAGCTTCGAGTTGCGTTCGTACTCATTGAACCGCTCGCTCAACATCTCTTCCGTCACGTCGGCGACATTGTAGCTGTTGAGGATGGTGCGCAGGAGATCGGCAATCCAGCTTTTGCCGGTACCCTGATCGTTGCCTTGAATGAGTAGCGCGTGACGCGGCTTCTCTTCGAGGTTCTGGAGCAGCCAAGCCATCCAATTCAAGACATGGTTGCGCGAGCCGGCATCGGGGAAAAGATAGGTCAGATGATCGTTGAACAACTCCAGCGCTCGCGCGGCTTCGGCGCGCTCGGCGTCCGTGTTGCCGGGTGACGGCTCAATACCGGACGGGACGTAGAGGTTGAGATAGCGGTGGCCGCCGTTCGAATAGACCGACGCGCGGCCGGGCTTGTAAACGAAGTCACGGAAGCGCTCGACGGACCTGCGCGCCCACAAAAGCCGCTCCGTCATGCTCTTCGGTCCCTTGCCCGTCGCAAGATACGCGAACTTTTTGTCAAACGCTGAGCACTTGAGCATGTGATAGTTGCGATCAAGAGCGTCGGCCGGCGGCAGCTCCCGATTGACCCACAACTCTTTGTCAGTGAGGTAGACCCATTCCTTGATGACCTCGCTCATCTTCCACTGCCGATCTTTCCTCGCGTTCTCCGCCGCATCCTTGCGGAGCTTCGCATCGGCGGCGATCTTCACAGGATCACCCATCGGCTCGAAGGGCTCGATAGGATCGTCAGCAAAATCGGCCTCGGCGGTTTTTCCGCCGACCTTCGAGAGCTTGCCGTAGCTGTAGGCGCTCTCCATCTTCTTGACGAGATCGTCGAGGTCCCATGGCGGCTCACAGCGCGGGTTGTAGTATTCATTCATCAACTCGGCGCCGCGCTGGACGCTGATGCCGAGGTCTTTCAGGTACGCTGCCGCGCGGAACGTGCAGCCGTCGCCGCTCTTGCCTTCGATGGCGGGTTCGGCGTCTTCCTGTAGGAAGGTGATCGCGCTGGCGACGTTGGCTTGTTGATCAAGCTCGACAACGAGCTCGCCGGCAGCATCGGCCCCGACGCCACGCTTGCGCTGCTTCGCGGTCAGGATCACATCGTAAATCCACTCCGGACACCGCACCGCATCCGCGCCGTTGCCGACGTAGCTTGTGCCGTCTTCGAAGGTGCATCCGGGGATGAGCGTATAGTTCGGGCTGTCGATGTCGGTGCCCAAGCCATTCTCGCCGAGCGCCATGATGTGCGCGTCGTGGCGATCATCGCTCCAACCTTGATAGATCAAATGGAAGCCGCCGGACGGTGTCACGGTCTTCTCGGTTTCTGCCCAATCGTATGCGAGCGCGAGAGCGTCGTAGGTCTCTTGCCCGCGCTTGCCTTTGGCTACGTTGCAGTCCACATCAACGACGAGAAGCTTGGACTTCCGATGAGCCACGCCCCAATTGCACCCGGGAAAACGCTTCGCCCAGTCCCTGATCTTGGCAGGATCGTTGCTCGCGTTGCCGTCGAGATTGTCCTTCACGAGAGGAGGGTTCTTTCTGGTTGCTTTGATCGGGAAGATGTACCGCGTCCCAAAGTGTCGATCGAGGTATTCGAGCGCGAGCGAAAGGGAATTGAACTTTTCAACAGAAGGTGTATTATTCGTCATAGGCTTTACTCCGAATTAGGGGCCGTGAACCCCGACACTCCCAGACGCCCCGTCCGCAAGGCCGGGGCGTTTTGCGTCCTCACATCAGAGCTTCGATCTCCGCATCAAGCTCACGCTGATGCCGTGCGATGTTGCCGGGGGATTTGAGTTCGTATGCTTCCGTCATCTCCGCCATCTCTTTGGCGGTTGGCCAGATGACTTGCTTGATGTCGTCGCGCGTAACGCACATCGGCAACGTCCCAAGAGGGAAGTACCATGATGCGGCCTTGCCAGCGGGCGGGACGTGCACCACGAGCTTGGAGCCGGTGTATTTGAAACCGCCTCCTCCTCTGGGCTGCATCCACCATTCGGCGACCGTGCCCTCGTTCAGCTTCTCGACATGACGCGGGAGATTATAGGCGTCGCCCACATAGTTGTGCGCGACGATGGCGACGGGAGAGCGACCTAAGCGGAAGTAGTCGGCATGATCACAGTAGGGCGGACGCTGCCACGGTTCGCGGTCATGGCTTCGGCCGTAGTGCGCTCGGTTGCGCGAGAGGAGAGCAAAGCCGAATTGCTTACCGACGTGCCAGCCGTTGGCCTTGGCGAAGCGCTCAACGGCAACGTCTGTGAGGTCGTACCAATGATGACGGGACATGGGGGACACACTCCTTCATTGAAAGATCGTGCGTCCAATGGGAGTATGAGGGACACAGTTCGATGCCGTTGTCGATGGGGTTTGGACGCGCTCGGAATAAATTTTTCGACGAGCTTCTACGCTGCGCGATGACAGCCACACGGCGTTGATAGTTTCGACCGTCAGCCGCTCTTCACCGAGCAGCGCAGCAAGAGCCAAGGTCTCCTCGTCTTCATGTCGGCTCTGCTCCAGCACTCGCGCGTACCATGCTGCTCTCGCCAGCCTGTACGCATTGAGCGCCCGGCGCTCGGCTAGGTCTGATGTCCTCCCGTAGAAGTTCGTCATGGCGTCCCCCTCCTCGTAAATGGGTGATTGGCAGATATCGGCCTGTCCGAGGGGGACGTTCGAACGGGCCAGCTATGGTGTTTCGTCTTGGTGCAATCTCGATAGGTCCTTTGAAGCCATTCTGGAGTCCGTAGAGGGGCCTTCCGGCTGCCCGGTGTATGGTGACGGGCACCCGGGATTAACGAGCCCTGCCCCTACGGCTCCGAGCCGGGCTGCCCAAACCGACGCTCCCATTCCTTCGCGGCGGCGAGGGCGCTTTCGTACCTGACCCATGCCCAGATTTCATCCACGGTCGGGGTCCGGGGCCAATCCATCCTGACCCGCCACTTTTCGCCTTCGCCATCGTCCAGAACCTCGGTGCCGTCTTCGTCATCTTCCCCGCAGAACAGCACGGGCGCCGCGAAGCTCGCTCGGCGGTGTTGCTCTTCTAGCTCGCCTATGTCGGGACCGCCGGCATCCAGCACAGGGACGACCAACCCGCCGCGCTCCGCCGCCGCCACCGCACGTGCGTCATCGTCGGCAATCGAGAAGACGGCATTCTCTCGGGCTTGCTGTAGTTCGGCTTGTCGCTTGGCAAGTCCGGCATTCGTCACTGTGAAACCTCATAGCCTGCCCACTCCCGCGCGGCATCCTCCGCCGCGAACGCGTGGCGTCGCAACTCCAGCGAGAGCTTTAGATCACCGTAGTCGGCCGCGTCGTTGGCCTCCACGTGGAGTTGCCGTGCACGAGCCTGCCACGCTGCAACGCCTCTGGCCTTCAATGCTGCATCAATCATTCGCCGGCATCCAATGGCTTCACAGCCTTGACGCTGCCGATCGGGTTTGCGCTCCGCTGCATGGGATCGCCGCGAAGGCGCGCAAGCAAATCGCGCTGGAGGTTCGACATCCCAGCGGACGCGGTCGGCTGATATGCCGGCGGAGGAGCTTCCCTGATCACGACTTCGGTTGTCGTCGGTTGAGGCGGCTGGAAAGCGTCGTCTACAGGATCAGCGATCGGCTCTGTCCCTACGACCGCCATCGGTGACGGCCCCGGCTCGACCTCGGTGAACTCGGCCTCGGCGATGGGTGCTGCAATCGTCGGACGACGCGGCGGAGGCGGTACGGGCGGAGGTCCATCGGAACGCGTCGGGAGCCGCTGCACTGGCACGGCCATCACGCCAACGTTCAGGCCGCCATTGACGTTGATGTTCTGGTCGGAGCGCGGCCGATATTCGTCGGGGAAGCGGCTCTCCAGAAACTTCACGACCGCTGCGACAGGCGGAGCATGCGTGATGGTGTGCTGAACCCGCCGGCCGAACCGGTCACGGAGAATTCCATCGCGGGGATAGCCCAGCATCTCCCTCGTGTCTTCGTCGAGCCCGACGCACTCCTCCATCTCGACGAACGATGGCTTGCCTTGGAAGAACACCGGCTCTTCATGGCCAATAAGACAGCGGCGCTCAAAATTGCCGCGTACCTCTAGGCTCGCGATGTTTCTAGCGACAGCGAGCGCACGATGAAACGGAATTGGTTCGTCGCCGGGCCAACGGATTAGATAGCGCTCGTCGCCGGCCTGCGATTGCTGGAGCCAATTGAAGAGGGTCCGACGCGCCACACCGCATTGAATTGCTGCACGCGAGATCGCAAGCTGCCCGGCGGCAACCGCCTCCGCGATCTCGACTAGCTTTTCTTCGGAGACTAGCATCCGGTTTTCTCCCGTAGCAGTTGATCGAGATGCGCGGAGTTCTGTGCAGCGAGGAGGCTGGTCTCATACTTGTGCAGCATGTCGCGCGGAAAGCGTGCCGAGATCGGTCGGTATCCGAACCGGGAATGCGCGGCGGTGGTGTTCGTCTCGCGCTTCTCCCGCAGTTGACGTTGTGGATAGACGGCGCTGAACTGCGGCGTATCGGGTAGACGCGGACGCATGGCCGGCTTTACTGGGCACGTGGCCACAATGGGACGCTCATTCGCGGGACGCTTCATAGCACGTCGCTTCGCATCTTGGGCGAGGCGGACGCATTCGATGCATTGCTGATGACCGCCGACTTCGCGTGGAGCCTTATGGCCATGCCAGCAAGGGCGGCCCGGGTCGAATGTGCGTTCGCCGGCAGCGAGAGCCGCCAGAAACGCAGGATGATTGCGAAAGCACGCAAGCACGCGAACCATGGGGACATCTCAGTCAGGATCGTGTACGTTGTCCAGATGCAGGACGCGGCGCGCTCGGTTGCGGGATGAGGCTGCCACGAACAGGCGGAGGTGGTGCGTAAGCACGGCGCGTACTGCGGGCCACTTCCTTCCTATGCTGGAAGGCTCGCGCGACCGGCCAGTCTCGCGGATCAGTGCTTACCGGATTGGCTTTCACGGCGGCAATCGCATCCTCAGCCGTCTTCGCGGCGGCGGCACGAGCGAGATCAAGCTGGGTCAGGCGCTTCGTATGCCTGCTCCACTCCACGATTGCGTCCGCATGGATTTGGCGCGCGGGATTGAGGGCCGCCGACGCCTGATGATACTCCGCCCTGACCTCGGCGAGATCGACGACAGCCTGATCAAAGGGCAACCGTGGCGGCTTCGATCTTCTGAGCCCGCTCCAGCTTCTCACGTGCAGCCTTCAACGCGCCCATGAGTTCGTTGTGCGCGGCAGCTTCTTCGTCGGTCGAGCCCTTCCTGATCTTCGCATCCGACGCACGCGCGGCAGCCTGCATTTCGGCGTGCGTCTTCGCAAGCTCGGAGATCGTTGGCTCGCGCTGGACTACTCCATTGTGGAGCGCGATGACCCTCTTAGCTTCCGCCACAGGATCGACAGGACCACGGATTGCGATCAACGCATTGTGCGCGGCATCGTGAGCGGCGGACAGTTCGGCCATTCGCTTCCGCGCCTGCACGACGCGGTTCTCGGCATTCTCGACAAGGGCGGAGGTCTCGATAACACGAGCGAGAGCCGCCCTCACGTCGGGACTGAGGGCTTCGAGGTCCGCTTTTACGATGGCCTCATGATCGATCTTGCCATAGCGATCGAAGATTACGAGATCGGTAGCCATTGGAGACCTTCTTTCTTTCGTGGATTGGGAAGCGCCCGCGCTCACCACGAGCCTGTGACGCTCGGGCCATTCGAGCCCGGCGCTGATCCGTCGCCCGGACTACCGGGAAGCGGAGAGCCGTTTCGCGTTTTCACGTCGAGCGGATGATGACGGCCGCGCCTGCCACGCTTCGAATTCACGTGGACGGACTTCTGCACATGCGCGACGACTGGCCTACGTGATCGCGCAGCGGCGCTGATCTTCAAATTCTTATGCGACATCTCGCTCTCCATTTTCTGCGGCGCTCTTCACAAGCCACATCTGGCTGCTGGCGCGCCCAACTCATCTGCTAACCCTCGAAAGCTTGCTTCCCCAATGCTCGACGGCCGGCGGCTTGCCTCCGTCGAGCACGATCATCACGTTACGTGCGTAGGCGACGGGCAAGTCGCGCTCGATGTGAAACAAAACACGCGCTCCGATCTCCGGTGCAAATCTGCGCGGCCAATCGGCGAAACACGTGAAGACTTGTTCGCCATCGTCGTCCGACGTGATGACGCCGGCCTCAATGCCCTCGAATGCCGTCAACACGCCCAACGCCATCGGATAACTCTCACCTGTGTTGCGTGCGGTCCTTTTGGCGTATCGGTCCATTCGTACTCGACCTCCAGCCCAGCGCGGAACGGGCTCCCAGCGCGAAACGCCGCCGGCAAATCTGTCGAGTGCACAATGACGCGCGGGTCCGAACCGGCTACCGGCTCGATAACACCAAAGTTACGGAGCCATTTTCGAATTATGCCGCGCTGCGCCATGTCGTCACCTACGTCGGTCCGTCTTGGTCATGATTTGCGACTGCGCACCACGAGGCGATGCCGGCAATGCTGCGTCTTTCTTGACGCGATGCCCGACATGGGTGTTATCGAAATCGTCACCGACACGATCCTGCCGCCCAAGCACGGCAGCGGCACGTAGATGCCGGCTGCCATCCTCGACGTGAGCGACGATGCCGCGCTCATGTGCGGATGCGCGGTGTGTGGCCATACCGGAGTGAATGTTCGGACTGCGGCCATTGAGATGGAGCTTCGTGTCAGTTTCGTCGTCGATCATCTGACCGTGCAGATGCGGGTGCAGCGCTCCTTTGGTCTGGCACTTCTGTCCGTGCACGGTCTCGACCGGCTTAAAGCTCTTCGAGTGGCTGGAGCGCGCAATGTCTGATCCCGTATGGCGATAGCCGGCACCGTCACCCATAAGATGCATTTGACCGTGAAGGAAAACATTACCCGACGGGGTATGCGTTCGATTTCGGTTACGTGGCATGGTGAGTGTTCTCCCCTCATCGTTTCGTCAGTGGACTGCCGTCAATGCGGCGGCCGGCAGCGGCAGCGATCTCCGCAACCTTCTTGGTGCCCATAGCGCGTATGAGCGAACCAATTTTGGCCTGTCGCTGCTCTGGCGTGGAGCGCCATGCATCGGAATAAGGATTGTTCGCGCCCTTGATCGTGGAAGCATCTTGCTTCGGACGCGGCTTGATCTGACCCAACGTCAAGCCATTGGCTTTGAGAAGAGCGCGGGTCGCGGCCTCACCGTGCTCGCGGACGTGATGGCCCTGCGCTTTGACGCTGTAGAGAATTTCGAGCCCTGCATCGGCTTCGAGCGCGAACCAATGCGGCTTGGCCGCGCGCTGCTTCTCCAGCCATTCGCTGAACGGCGTGTCTCCCCCTTCGGCTTCAAACTGCAAATCGATATCGGGCTGAGCGGAGGGGAGCGCGCCAAGTTGCTTGGCGATGAACGATTGATCGGGTGTCATGCGCGGGTTGCTTTCTTCTTAGCGTGGGGGTGAGCCTTGAACCAAGTTTCGATGTTGCCGCACCACACGCGACGCTTCCCGTTGATGTCGTGCACCGGGAGCGAGCCGTCTTCGATGCCCTGCTTCACGGCCGCCCATGACACACCGCACGCCGTGACGATTTGCGTCGGCGATAGTGCAAGTCGAAGCGTTGGGGCGACATGACGGCGCGGCATGGGAAATCCTCGGGTGCGATCGACGCAGCGAGAAGCGGCTAACGCCGCGTCGATCAGATGCAGTCCTACGGGAGATGAGCCGGCCATGCGGCTTGTGCGGAGCGGGGCATGTGAACTCCCGCACGCTGTTCGGCGGCGTTGCAGGCTCTTCGGTGCCCAGTACCTAGCAAGCCCTCGGGCGTCGCGCCCGCCGTGATCCGAACGTGACGCTATGGTATCCGAGATGATCGCAAGTTGACAACTGGCAATTGCACGAGGGTCGGAACGGATGCGTTTCCCGCTTGGGACACGCACGAAAAAGCCCGCCATCTCGGCGGGCTCTTCGACGTGCAATGTGTTGAACGATCACCGGAAGTATCTGGACAAGGTCCCTGATGTCGGAGCCCTCGCTCGCCTCCGCTCCGCCTTCGCTCTAGCCTTCGGCGTATGAGCGGCGCTGATGTCTTGCGGGACATGCTTCGCCGCTGGCGTGATGTTCTTCGCGTCCCATGCGTCCAACTCGCTCTCGCGCCAATGGCGAATGCGGGATCCGGTGAAGTAGATCGGACGCGGGAAGCCGGCAGCTGCCATCTTCCTTTCGATCCACATGTGACTGTGCTTGTAGCGGTCGCAGACGTGAGCAGTGGTGAGATAGGTTTCGGAAGCCATGGCGATGGCGCTCCAGAGTTGGAGAGCACCCATCGCCTCACATGTGCGACTGGCCTTCGTTCCCGTGCCGAGGGGGTCGGCATCTCAGGAGGCATGCGGGGCGTTTAGGCTGCCGCGCGATCACTCGTTCAAGAGGCCCCTAGAACATGGAGCTTTTCACGGCACACGGCAGCGCCCGCTGAGTGCCGGGCTACGACGTTAGGCAATGTGCGTCAATGGGGTTGGGAAATCACTCGCGACAATTTTCGAGGCGAGCCGGCCTTGGCCCGGTGCTGACATCGCGGGACGGTCATGTTTCTCTATGAAACATTGAGTCCGCTACTACATTTCTGTACTCTGGACCGCTAAACCTTTGTACATCAATCGGGTTGAGCGCCTAAGAGGGGGAGCGCCTAACATGACGGACGCTGACGGCCGAGAGGCGCAGGTAAATGCTTTCATCGAGAAGTGTGTGCAGGAGAACTGGCGAGAGCGTTCACAAGCGCTGCTTTTGAGCTATCTCGGGATGAACCTGAAAAATGTATTCCCGGAAAGCGATAAGATTCTTGGGCGGAGTCTCCGCCGATATATTGAAACGTGGCCCATCGTGACGATGGTTGTGCATCCGACTCAACGAGAAAAGATTGGCCTGATTCCTCTTGGCGTGCCAGTTCCCAGCGACGTTTCTTCCCTATTTGCTGAGAAAAAAGATTCTGCACCTCGTGTGCGAGCGGACCACACGATTTACCGTCAAGATTTCTGGAACTTGTTTTTGACGCAGCTAAATGCTCGAAAGTTTGTCGTCGTTACCGGCGACCAAAATTTCCTCATAGCAGAATCACTACCTCAGAATCCCGTGGAGGGAACATCATACGAAGTTATTCCTGACGACGTTGTAGTCACAGCGCCTAACACGCCAACCTATGAAAGAGCGAAGCTAGCCAGGGACAAGATTGATGCTTGGCTTCTGCGGAATCGACTGGATAAGCGAATCTTTGAGGCGCACCGCACGCCGCTTCGACATCCAGATGAATTTGTCGGCAATCCGTTAGACGCGTTCTCCTCGCTCGATCCAGTCGATCAAGCTCGAATTTCGATACCGCTCGATATCGTTCTCAAGCTTCTCAAGGGAACGACGCGGTGAAGCATTTTTTAGTCTTCGTTGGAGCGTCGCCATCATTATCGACTGAACTGCTCGCCCTCCAAAAGCGCTTCGTGGACGTTAAGGTGATTGCGCCTGCCGCGCGCAAAGGCGATCGTGGCATAAGCCAAGCAAACGTCGAACGAGCTTCTGAAGAATTCATCACGGCGCTCAAATCAGCAACTGAGCAAGATTCGCCCGCAAGACTTTCGGTCTGGTGCTTCGCGCCGGAAAGCGCGGATAGCGTGGAGATGCTCTGGCACTCGTTTGGTCGTTCCGCGTGGATCGAATTCGTGCCGTCTAATCTAATCAATAAGGACCGTCCAACAAGGATTTTCATTGAGCAGAAGTTGGATGAGGTGTTTGGCTGCCTCCATCAAATCTACTTGTACGTCTACGGGAGTAGAAAGACGTCTCCCGTATCGTTACCGTTCGAGAATTTCCGCTCTGACATGACCTCTGAATTTCAGAAATATTGGTATCGCGGTCGAACCGACACCGATCTGAAGAAGCATCTTGCCAGTCTCGCCGGACGTTTTCGAAGAGAGCACACCACAAGCGAGCACAGTCACCGCGACGATAGAAAACTCCTCTTCTCTCCGGCGGAGGACGGCGCGTGCCACGGACAGCCGCATCCGACCGGTTCGAGCAGGCACGCGTTTATCAATGGCCGCTTTCGTTTCGGCTCGGCCTTATACCCGGGCTTTCACTACGACGTGACTGCGGAAAACCGATCCACGCTGGAGTGCATTTTGGTGAACGCGGAAGGTCAGGAGAGAGCAATGAAGTCTGAAAAGCGTACGTACATAAATATCTTTCCGAACAACTATCTTTCACCGGAAAAGTAGGGCTCAAACGCAAACAGGGCGCTTGTGTGCGCCCCGTTCCGTTTATTCTCTCTCAGCCTTCAGCCACTAAGTAGACTAACTCATCGTAGTCTCTTGCCGTGTGCAGCGATCCAGCCTTTTAGACGTCTTAACTGGCGCGGCACGGATGTGGTCCCCTTTGATCGTTGGACTGAGATGCAACGACCACAAGCTTTCCACCGGATTAGGCTGCTTCTATCAAAGCCCTCTCGAATCGCTTGTCAACAAATTTGTTGATGTACGGTTCCAGCGCTACGGAACCTTGATCGCAACTGAAAGCCAAAAACCCTTAACAAACAGCACTTGTACGTACGTACGTCGCCAAATCTTTGCAAGGCCTCTAATTATGCCCATCGCATGCTCCCCGAGGCCGCCTGCCGGCACAAAGCCGCCGCAGCTTACCCCCGCCTTACCCCGTTGGCTTCCGTGGAGTACCGAAAGTCGGCTAAGTGCTGGTGCCGCAAGAGGGACTCGAACCCCCGACCCCGTCATTACGAATGACGTGCTCTACCAACTGAGCTATTGCGGCGAACCGTTGGGCAACGGCCTTACAACGCGCCACCTGATATCGGGCATGACCCCGATTGGCAAGGAAAACGGGGCTATTGAACCGCACACCGGTTATCTAACCGCCAATTAGCTTCCCAAACGTGACAGAAATCCGCGCCAACCGCCGATCTGGGCCTTGGGGGGGCCAATTTGTTCCGCAAATTCGTCCACGGCGCCGTCCTCGTCGACCCCGGGGTCGTCGGGGGCCCGGACGATCGGGATGACGGCCGGAATGGGCGCAGGCGCCGCCTTCGGCAGGTCGGTCCGGGAACGGAACAGGGGGGCGGGCGCCGGGGGAGCCGATTCGGCGGCCGGCGGCGGAGCCGGCTCCGATGCGGGCGGGTCGGCCTGAACCGGGGCCGGCTCAGCCTCGGTAGCTGCCGGCAGCGGGGCGTTATCCTGCGCCGTCGGCGCGGCCGGCTCGACGGGCTTGACCTCGACCGGCTCAGCCGGCCTGGGCGGGGGCGGCTCGCTGGCCACTTCCTTTGGCGGTTCGACCCGGCGTGGCGCCAGCATGGCCTCCTCGAACGGCGAGGGCTCGATCGCATTGCCCTTGTCGGACGGCAGCGCCGCCACCGGCGTCTGCCACTGGAAGGCATCGAGACGGCCGGTGACCGGCGACACCGGACGCCAGCGGTCGGAGACATAGCCGTCCGCGGTCCACACCGGATCGTGCAGCGCGCGCACCGCGCGCAAGGTCCAGGCCCGCGCCCGGCCGCTATCGCCATGCTCGGTGCGTTCGATCTCCGCCATCAACAGCGCGACGCGCTGCGTCGGCGCCGCCGTGAACGGCTCCAGCGCCGCACGCGCCTTGGCGAATTCGGTCGCGTCGATCGCGGCACGCGCGATCGCCAGCGCGCCTTCGATATGCCCGGGCGTTTTCGCCGCCAGCGTCTCGACGCGCACCAGGCGCTGGCGCGCGGAATCGCCGAGCCGCACATGCGAATAGGCGTCGGCGAGATCGGGATGCGGTTGCGCCAGCCACGCCGTCTCGACGATACGCATCGCGCGGCGCACCTGATGCGCCTCGCTCTCGAATTTGGCGGCCAGCACCGCGGCCGGGATCAGCGTCGGCGCCAGCTTGAGCGCTTCCATCGCGCTCGCGCGCGACAGGTCGCGATCGACCGTCTCGAATTCCAGCGCGCGGGCCGCGAGCAGCACGCCGCGTTGCCGCCGATAGGTCGCCTTGTCGATCAACCCGGCGGCCTGGTTGTTGTCGATGATCGACAGCGCACCGGCCCAATCGCCCTTGGCGCAGCAGAAGCCGAGCACCGCATGCGAGGCCCAGGACGAGGACGGCGACATTTTCAGCGCTTCCTCGGCAATCATCACGGCCGCAACCGGATCGTCGGCGCGCTGCGCCTCGATGAACAGACCGCGCAGGCCGAGCAGCCGCGTGTCCGGGCGCTCGGCCATGGCGCGGAAGGCGCGCTGCGCGCCGTCGCGGTCGCCGTCGAGCTGCGCCGATTGCGCGTGCAGCAACAGCGCCAGCGGATCGCCTCCGGCGTGGCGCCGCGCCACTTCGGCATGCGCCCGCGCGGCCGACGAATCGCCGTGCCCGATCGCGAGCAGGCCTTGCGTGATGGCGTGACGGCCCCGCGCGTGGCGCCGCTCGCGCCTGCCGCGGCGGACATGGCTTGGGATCTTCCACAGGCCGCGCAGGATCACGCCCGCGACCATCGCGACGACGATGACGAGGCCGAGCAGATACATCGGCTGCTTGGACGTCAGGCGCAGACCGCCCCAATTCAGCACGAGATCGCCGGGCTGATCGGCCAACCAGGCCGCACCCGCTGCGGCGAGTGCGATCAGCAGCAGGAACAGAATGATCCGGATCATCGAGAACCTATTGCAAAGACTTACTGGTTGACCGTGGCGAGCGCCGCCATGGCGTTGTCGGCAAATTTCCGCGACGCGTCGAGCGCGGCGCGGCGCGCGTCCACCTTGGCGAGCCAGGCTTGCGCCGCGGTGCGATCGGCCGGCGGCAACGACTTCAATTCGCGCTCGGTCAATGCGAGATCATTATGCACGGCGGCCGATGTCACGCGCGCGACGATGCTGCCGCGGTCGGTCCCGGTGCCGTCGGTCCGCTCGATGCGGATCAGCTTGGAGGCGCCGGCCTGCAGACGATCGACCAGCCCGGCGCTGGCTGCCGCAGCTTCCGGCGGCGGCGGTGCGAGTTGCGGCACGATCTCGATCAGTTCGCGGCACAGCGCATTCGGACTCGGAACGCCTGAGGCAGCGAAGACGTCGAGCGGCTTCAGCACGTCAGGATTGTCAGTGATCGCTTTCGCGGCCCCGAGCGCCGAGGCATAAGGGTCGCCGTGACGAACCGCGACGTCGAGCAGCGATGCCGCGACCACGCGGCGAAGCGGCACGTCGTCCGCCTTCGCCTCGGCCTTGGTGTCGGCGATCTTGCTATCCTGCTTGGCGAGCGCGGCACCCTGCGCCTTCACCGCGCCCTCGACCTTGTCGATGCGCGCCGTGATGCCGGAGATGTCGGGCGCAGCCGCGCCATCGCGCGGCGCCGTCTTCACATCATTGACCGCCGCCGCAAGCTTGTCGGATTGCGCCCGCGTCGCAGCGAGCTCGGTGCGCAACGCGGCGATCGATTTGTCGAGCGCCTCCAGCCGCGCGGCTGCCGCGGGATCGGCGGCCGCAGTGACCGGCCTGCTCGCTTTTGCTTCAAGCGCGGTCAGGCGCGTGCCGAGTTCGTCGACCGTTGCGGCGCTGGGCTGCGGCGCTGACGCCGGCGGCACCGCGGGCCAGCCGAGCAGCCAGCCGACCCCGATCACCAGCGCTGCCGCGACCGCGCCCGATACCGGCGCCACCACCCAGGGCGACACCGGCCGCGACGGCTCGGCCCCGGACGCCGCGGGGGCGGCCTCGGGCTGCGGCTCGGCGTGGGGAGCGGGATCGGGATGGGGCTCCGCCTCAGGCGCAGCCGCCTCCGCCGCCTTGTCGGTATCCTTGTCAGTATCCTTGGCGCCTTCCTCGCCCCCCTCGGCCCTAGGCGGCTCGCTGGATATCTCGGTCGCCTGAAGGTCGATGGTCGGCGGCGCGCGCTTGGGCCGGGAATCCGGCGAAGGTCCTGGGTCGTCGGGCCGTTCTTCAGCCATCGCGAGGGTCCTCAAAACTACTGGCCGCACATTCTAGGGCATGATCCTATCCGATTGAATTTGATCATGCTTTTATCCTTTTGGTCGCGTTTTCTTAACGCGAACCGGTCCCCACTTCGCTTGAACACGCTCCGTCAGAATCGGCCCAAGTTCTTAGAGCACGATCCGAAAAACGGAGCATTGCCTAACATCATGGTCAGACGAAAGAATTATTCCGCTTACGGCCGCAGGGTGCGGCCGAGCGCCTCCAGCAGGGCGTTTTCGTCCGGCCGCGCCGGCACCACCACCTTGGTCGCGCCGGCGTCATGGAGTACCGCGGCGACCGCGGCCGAGATGCAGCATTGCGGCAGGGCGAGCGCTGAAATCTCGATTCCGTCGGCCCGAACGGTATTCAGGAACGCCTGCGCGCTGCGGCGGGAATAATGCAGCACCGCGGTGATCCGGTTCGCCATGAAGGCGTCGCTGACCTCCGTCGGGAAGCCGGCCACCGGCGCCATGCGGTAGGTGGTGTGGGTGACGACGCTCAGGCCGGTTTCGCTGAGTTCGCCCGCCAGATCGCGCGACAGGTCGGCGCCGGCGAGATAGAGCAATGTGGCTGACGCCACCAATTCGCCGGCCTTGACCCGCGCGAGCACGAGATCGCGCAAGCTCACCGCATCGCCCTTGGCCACCATCACCTTGTCGAAGCCCGCGGCGCGCGCCGCGTCGGCGGTGTGCGCGCCCACCGCAAACAGCGGCAGCCGCAACAGCCGGCTGCCGGCGAGATCGATTGCGCGCGGCGCGTTGGCGCTGGTCAGGATGACCGCGTCATAATTCGCGTCGTCGTCATGGAACGGTAGCGGCTCGAAGCGCAGCACCGGTGCCGCGAGGGCCTCAAAGCCGCGTTGGCGCAACGTCGCGAGCGTCGCTTCGTTGTCCGGATGCGGTCGTGTGACAAGGATGGTCACGGATCAGGTCTCCCGCGCTGCGAATTGGACCTTGCCGACCGATTGCACTTTAAGACCTCGCAATGCTACCCCGGAGGGGACATTCTGATGAACATGATCTTGCCGGAAACCGGTTCCGGCCTGTCCGGATCATGCTGGTAGCACAAGGGCCTGAATTGGGACACGAACCACCGATGCTGGTGCTGGGGATCGAGACCACCTGCGATGAAACCGCAGCCGCCGTGGTCGAGCGCCAGGCTGACGGACAGGCAAGGATCCTCTCCAATGTCGTGCGCTCGCAGACCGACGAGCACGCCCGGTTCGGCGGCGTGGTGCCGGAGATCGCGGCGCGCGCCCATGTCGATCTGCTCGACGGGATCGTCGCCTCCGCCATGAAGGAGGCCGGCGTCGGCTATGGACAATTGTCGGCGGTCGCGGCAGCCGCCGGTCCCGGCCTGATCGGCGGCGTGATCGTCGGTCTCACCACCGCGAAAGCGATCGCGATGGTGCACGATACGCCGCTGATCGCGGTGAACCATCTCGAGGCGCACGCGCTGACGCCACGGCTGACCTGCGCGCTGGCGTTTCCCTATTGCCTGTTCCTGGCCTCGGGCGGTCACACCCAGATCGTCGCCGTGGTCGGGGTCGGCGAATATGTGCGGCTCGGCACCACGGTCGACGACGCGATGGGCGAGGCGTTCGACAAGGTGGCGAAGATGCTGTCGCTGCCCTACCCCGGCGGGCCGCAGGTCGAGCGCGCCGCGGCCGGCGGCGACCCGACGCGATTTGCGTTTCCGCGCCCGATGCTCGGCCGTCCCGATGCGAACTTCTCGCTGTCGGGATTGAAGACGGCGGTGCGCAATGAAGCCAGCCGGCTGGAGCCATTGGAGCCGCAGGACATCAGCGACCTCTGCGCGAGCTTCCAAGCAGCGGTGCTGGAATCGACCGCGGATCGGCTGACCGTCGGCTTGAGGTTGTTCCAGGAGCGCTTCGGCACGCCGCGCGCGCTGGTCGCGGCCGGCGGCGTTGCCGCCAACCATGCCATTCGCAGCGCACTGCAGGATGTCGCGGCGAAAGCGCAGACCACGCTGATCATCCCGCCGCCGGCGCTCTGCACCGACAATGGCGCGATGATCGCCTGGGCCGGCGCCGAACGGATGGCGCTTGGCCTCACCGACACGCTGGAAGCGCCGCCCCGCGCGCGCTGGCTGCTCGACGCCAACGCCAAGGCGCCGGCCGGCTACGCCAACAGCCGCGCCGGATATTGAGCTGAGGGGTTGCGATGCCCGCGCATATGTCCGTCAGCGTGATCGGTGCCGGCGCCTGGGGCACGGCATTGGCCGATGTCGCGGCGCGCGCCGGGCGCAAGGTGACGCTGTATGCGCGCAATGCCGAGCATGCGGCGCAGATCCAGGCGACGCGGGTCAATCCGAGGCTGGCCGGCGTCCAGCTTCATCCCGACATCGCGGTGACATCGGATATCGCCGCTGCCGCGCGCGCGGACATCATTCTCGCGGTCACTCCGGCGCAGCATTTGCGCGCCGCGGTCAGTCATCTGGCGCCGCATCTTGCGCCTGAAACGCCTGTGATCGCCTGCGCCAAGGGCATCGAGCACGGCACGCACAAGTTCATGACCGAGGTGATCGCGGAAGCAGCACCGCGCGCAGTGCCTGCGATCCTGTCGGGGCCGAGCTTTGCCGACGACGTCGCGCGTGGATTGCCGACGGCCGTGACGTTGGCCACCAGGGACGAGGCGCTGGCGCGGGCGCTCGTCCAGGCGCTCGGCTCGGCGACCTTCCGGCCCTATCACACCACCGATGTGCGCGGCGTCGAGATCGGCGGCGCGGCCAAGAACGTGCTGGCGATCGCCGCCGGCATCGTCGTCGGCAGGAATCTCGGCGCTTCCGCGCTCGCGGCGCTGACCACGCGCGGCTTCAGCGAGCTCGCAAGATTGGGCCGCGCCTGCGGCGCGCGTACCGAAACCCTCTCCGGCCTGTCTGGATTGGGCGATCTCCTGCTCAGCTGCTCGACCGCGCAGTCGCGCAATTTCGCGCTCGGCCTCGCGCTCGGCCGCGGTGAGGCGGCGCCGGTCGGCAAGCTCGCCGAGGGCGCATTCACCGCGCCGGTGCTGTGCGAGCTCGCCGCTGCGCAGAAGGTCGACATGCCGGTGTCAAACGCGGTCGCCGCGATCCTGAGCGACCGGCTGACGATCGACGACGCGATCGAAGGCCTGCTGACGCGGCCGTTCAAGGCCGAAGGTTAGAGCTAACGTGGTGACGCGTTTTCTCCACGCGAACCGGTGTCCGTCGCTGACTTCCGCTCCGAGATCATGCGCACTGTGATAGCGTAGCGACGACCGTCGGATCCCGTTCCAACAACAAGAAAACAAACTTGGGGAAAGTACATGCGTCAACCGCGTCACGTTATCGTTTCGATCAGCATTCTGCTTGCCGTCGCCACCTCCTGCGCCACCGCCCGCGCGCAAACGGCCGTCCCGTACGACGAACTCGCCAAGCGCGAGGCTGCGGCGAACGCCGAGGACGGCAAGCGGGTCGCCCCGCTCAAGTCGATCGGCAATCCCTCAAGTGACGTCTCCCCGGAGATGCAGGCGATGATCGGCGCGCCCTACCCGCCGCATTTCAACGCCGATCCGAAGACCCCTGCGGAGTGGAAGGAGCTGATCGACCGCCGCGCCAAGCTCCTGATCGCGGGTATTCCGGCCATGGAGGCGAAGCTCGGCGTCAAGGTCGAGGAAACCAGAATTGCCGGCGTGCACTGCTACATCGTGACGCCGAACAAGATCGCGCTCGAGAACCGGCGGCGCCTGCTGATCCACGTGCATGGCGGCGGCTACGTGTTCGGCCCCGGCGAAGCCGCGTTGCCGGAAGCCATCATGATGGCCGGCTTTGGCGGCTACAAGGTGATCTCGGTCGATTACCGGATGCCGCCGGACTTTCCCTATCCGGCTGCGATGGACGACGCGATGGCGGTCTGGAAGGAAGTCCTGAAATCGCACGAGCGCCACCGGCTGGCGATCTTCGGCACCTCGACCGGCGGCGCGATGACGCTTGCGATGGTGTTGCGGGCGAGGGACGAGAAGCTGCCGCTGCCTGCAGCCATCGCGCCGGGTACGCCATGGTCCGACATCGACAAGATCGGCGACAGCTACGCGAGCAATGAGTGGGTCGACAACGTGCTGGTGACCTGGGACGGATGGCTCGGCCGCGCGGCAAAGCTCTATGCCAACGGCACCAGCCTGAAGAATCCCTACATCTCGCCGATCTATGGGGACTTCAAGGGTTTCCCGCCAACCATCCTGACATCGGGCACGCGCGACCTGTTCCTCAGCAACACGGTTCGCACGCACCGCAAATTGCGCCGCGCCGGCGTGATCGCCGATCTCAACGTCTACGAGGGGCAATCCCACGCGCAGTACCAGATGAACATCGATGCGCCCGAGACGAAGGAAGCCTTCACCGACATTGCCAAATTCTTCGATCGATATTTGAAGCAGTGAGCGCGAGAGCTTCTTTATCTGACGCGTTTTCTTCACGCGAACCGGTGCCCATCCCGCATCGCGTACGGGACAAGCTTCGCTCGAAAACGCTATGGCTTCGGCTGCCCGCGCTTGTCGCGGGCGTCCGGGTGCCTGTAGATTGCCGCGCGATGAACGATCGAGACTGGGGTGAGTCGCAATGAATTACTGGCTGGTGAAATCCGAGCCGTCGGTCTGGTCATGGGACCAGCAGGTCGCCAAGGGCGCGAAGGGCGAAGCCTGGACCGGCGTGCGCAACTTCACGGCACGACAGAACCTCGTCAACATGAAGAAGGGCGACAAGGCGTTCTTCTATCATTCCAACGAGGGCAAGGAGATCGTCGGCATCGCCGAAATCATCAAGGAGGCCTATCCCGATCCGACCGACAAGACCGGCAAGTTCGTCTGCGTCGACATCAAGGCCGACAAGCCGTTGAAGACGTCGGTGACGATGGCCGCGATCAAGGCCGACAAGAAGCTCGCCGACATGGCGCTGGTGAAATATTCGCGGCTCTCGGTGCAGCCGGTGACATCAGAGGAATGGAAATACGTCTGCAAGATGGGCGGGCTTTGACGTCGTCCCGGCGAAGGCCGGGAGGTGGCTTCACATTCGAAGTGCAACACTTGATCGGCAAAGGACTCCGCAGGCGTGCGGTAGTCAAGGCATTTGCGTGGGGTGTTGTTGTAGGCGGCGATGAACTGGCGGAATCTGGCGGTCGAGAGGGTTGCGATATCCGTTTTGCGAGGGATGAAGCGGCGCATCCTGCCGATCGCGTTCTCGATACCACCCTTCTGCCAGGGTGCGTGGGGATCGCAGAAGAAGGTCTCGATCGAGAGGCGATGCAGCGCCAGGTGACCGGCAAACTCGGTGCCGTTGTCGAAGGTGACGGTCTGGCGCAGCTCTTGTGGAAAGGTGGCGAAGAAGCGCACGAGATGGCGGGCGACACCGCGCGCAACCTTGCTGGCGAGGCGGATGCCGAACAGCAGACGCGAGCTGCGCTCATGCACGGTCAGAACCGCCTGACCATATTTGGAGAACATCATCAGGTCGGCCTCCCAATGTCCGGGGACACTGCGGTCGGCAGCCTCGACCGGCCGCTTGTCCAGCGAAACACGGCCTTCGATGAAGCTTGCGGGACTGCCGCCCCTCTTGCCGCGGAGGCCGCGCTTGCTCTTGGCGCGCGGCAGAAAGCGTCGCCAGCTGAAGTCCGAGGTGCGTCGGATCTGGGCGTAAATGAAGCGGTAGATGGTCTCGTGGGAGATCACCTTGCGGCCGTGGTCGCGGGCCAGCCGGCCGGCGATCTGCTCGGGCGACCAGCCCCGCCCCAGGCGTTCCAACACCGCGCGGCGCAGGACGGGCTCCCGTTCGAGGCGTCCGCCCGTCCAGCGCCGCGCTCGCATCTGTTGCTGGGCATAGCTGGGTTTGTAGCCCACCTGAGCGCCCCCATTGCGGTTCAGCTCCCGAGAGATCGTTGATGGCGGGCGATCCAAAGCTGCCGCGATTTGCCGGACCGAGCTGCCATTGGCCGAAAGCCGGGCAATCTCGCATCGATCTTCGAGAGAGAGCTGCTTGTAAGTCCGCGCCATGGCAACACCTCCAGTCGGAAGTGTTGCACTTCGTTTGTGAACTCAGGGGACCCATTACCACAGGGTTGCTTTGTTGAAGCGCGCTGTGGCCACAGCTTGTCTCTGCAATCAAGATTTGGGGTTATGGGTCCCGGCCTTCGCCGGGACGACAGATCGTTACGCCCCGGCCGCCATCACCACCTGCGCCAGCAACTGCTCGCGCTTGGACTGGGTGCGGTAACCGCCCATCGTCGCGGCAAAGCGTTCGAGGATGCCGTCCTCGAAGGCGGTGACGATGGTGTCGTGGACATAGCTCTTGCGGCAGATCGCCGGCGTGTTGGAGAGCTGGTCGGCGGCGGCGCGGATCGCGTCCAGCACCTGGCGCTTGCGGCCGCGCTGGCTGGCGGCCGGCGTGATCCGCGACAGCGATTCCACGACGACGGCCGAGGCCATCAGGGTGCGGAAATCCTTCAGCGATATCTTGATGCCGGCGAGCTCGCGCAGGAACGCATTCACCGCCGTGGTCGACGCCGCCCGGACGATGCCGGAGCGGTCGTAATACTGGAACATGCGCTTGCCCGGGACGCCGCGCAGAATGCCGATCGCACGCACCAGCTTGGCCGCATCGCATTCCTTGCGCACGGCCTTGCCGCCCTTGGCCTTGAAGGTCAGCACCAGAGAATCGTCCTCCAGCGTGACGTTGGACTTCAGAAGCGTGGTGGCGCCGCGGGTGCCGTTGAGGCGGGCGTAGGATTCGTTGCCGGGCCGGATCGCGGTGCGCGCGATCAGCTCGATCACCGCCGACAGCGCGAATTCGCGCGTCGGCTCGTCGCCGGACAGGAACGCCGAGACCTTGCGCCGGATCTTCGGCAGCGCGGCGACGAGCTTGGCCAGGCGATGCGCCTTGCGCTGCTCGCGGACCTTCTCCCAGTCGGCGTGATAACGGTACTGCAATCGGCCCGCGGCATCGCGGCCGACCGCCTGCAGATGCGAGCTCGGGTCGCTGGAATAGCGCACCTGGCGATAGGCCGGCGGAACCGCCATCGCGTGCAGCCGGCGGATCGTCCGCGCGTCGCGGATCCGCGAGCCGTTGGCGCGAACGAATGAATAATTCTTGCCGCGCTTGATGCGGCGGATGGTCAGCTCATTCTGGTCGCCGAGGCGCAGGCCCAGATCACGCGCCAGATCCTCCACCGAGGTCTTGATGACAGCGGGCGCGTCAAGCTTGAGCCTTGCCCGGACCGATTGCACCTTTGCCTGCGGCTGCTTGGGCCATTGGCCCAGCGCCTTCGCCAGGGCGACAGCGGGATCGGCGGACATGGGCCGCACAGCCGCGATGTTCTGCTGATCCATCATACTTCCAGGACGCCTTGTTCCGCTGTTCTCCCGGTAATGCCGTTGCTTCGGCTTCGTTCCGGTGGGGCCATCCGGCCTCGGTTTCGCGATTTAGGGCGTCGGGGCCGACATTGCGAGTCGCGAATCAGTTATCGACGGTTGCCAAATACCTTTCATGGGTGCCATTCGCCCGCTAACCTTGATTTTGGTCGCTCCGGGATCGGTCAAAATGGCCAGATCGCAGCCCCGGAACCGGCTTTGGGGGAGCCGATCAGGCCGGCTGGACCGGCGCAAATCAGGTCAGAGACCATGCCCTTATAAGCGCGGCGCGCAGCCTCATCCGCACGCCACAGGTTGGCCGAACCGCTGTCCGGCCAGCGGGGACCGCGCGGCGCGAACGGGCGTCCTTGCTGCAGATTTCTGGCTGGCCCGGAGCAAGGCCATCCAGATCTCCAAATGCGCAATTGTTGACGCAGATCATCGCGGCGACGTCCGGCAATTCGTTCAATGGCAGTTGAAGTGGTCCGCCAAAATCGGCGCCTGCGTATCGTTGTCGCGCGGCATTGTTGCGGTGACGGCGCGCGGCGCGGAGAGCGACATCACTACGACCAAGAGATCAGTGACCCGGAGCTGGCGATAGAGCATAGATTTCTCCCGTCAACGAAGCGCGGTAAACCGCCCAATCAGATGCGGAAGCCTATGGGATGTCCGGCGGCTTCCACGCGACGAAAGTGACGGCCTTTTTCCTTGCCCGGCTGGAATGCGGCAACGCATAATCGCGGCAATGATCAAGACGGCTTGTCGGCGCGTTATGTGCGATCGGCAATGAGTGGAGGAAAACGATGTCCGAGAAGATCTATGACGTGTCGGCCGACTGGGCCAAGCGCGCTTACGTCAACGACGCAAAATATCGCGAGATGTACGCGCATTCGGTCAAGGACCCGAACGGCTTCTGGGGCGAGCACGGCAAGCGGATCGACTGGATCAAGCCCTTCACCAAGGTCGAGAACGTCTCCTTCGCGCCCGGCAACATCTCGATCAAGTGGTTCGAGGACGGCGTGCTGAACGTCGCCTGGAATTGCATCGACCGCCATCTCGAGAAGCGCGGCGACCAGACCGCGATCATCTGGGAGGGCGACGACCCCTCCGAATCCAAGCACATCACCTACCGCCAGCTGCACGACGAAGTCTGCAAGATGGCCAACATCCTGCGCACGCGGAACGTCAAGAAGGGTGACCGCGTCACGATCTACTTGCCGATGATTCCGGAAGCGGCCTACGCCATGCTGGCCTGCGCGCGGATCGGCGCGATCCACTCGGTGGTGTTCGGCGGCTTCTCGCCGGACAGCCTCGCCCAGCGCATCAAGGACTGCGACTCGAAGGTGGTCATCACCGCCGATGAAGGCCTGCGCGGCGGCAAGAAGGTGCCGCTGAAGGCCAATGTCGATGCCGCGATCGCCAAAACCGGCGGCGTCGATTGGGTCGTGGTGGTGAAGCGCACTGGTGGTGCGATCGACATGAACCCGACGCGCGACCTCTGGTATCACGAGGCCGCCGAGATGGTGACGACGGAATGCCCGGCCGAGCACATGCATGCCGAGGACCCGCTGTTCATCCTCTACACCTCGGGTTCGACCGGCACGCCGAAGGGTGTGCTGCACACCTCGGGCGGCTATCTCGTATTCGCGTCGATGACGCATCAATACGTGTTCGACTATCACGACGGCGACGTCTACTGGTGCACCGCTGACGTCGGCTGGGTCACCGGCCACAGCTACATCCTCTATGGGCCGCTCGCCAACGGCGCGACCACGCTGATGTTCGAGGGCGTGCCGAACTACCCGGACAATTCGCGCTTCTGGAACGTGGTCGACAAGCACAAGGTCAACATCTTCTACACCGCGCCGACCGCGATCCGCGCGCTGATGCAAGGCGGCGACGGGCCGGTGAAGAAGACCTCGCGCAAATCGCTGCGCCTGCTCGGCTCGGTCGGCGAGCCGATCAATCCCGAAGCCTGGGAGTGGTACTACCGCGTGGTCGGCGACGATCGCTGCCCGATCGTCGACACCTGGTGGCAGACCGAGACCGGCGGCATCCTGATCACGCCGCTGCCCGGCGCGACCAAGCTGAAGCCGGGGTCGGCGACGCGGCCGTTCTTCGGCGTCGTGCCTGAAATCGTCGATGCCGACGGCAAGACGCTGGAGGGCGAGACCTCGGGCAATCTCTGCCTGGCCAAATCATGGCCGGGCCAGATGCGCACGGTTTACGGCGACCATGCGCGGTTCGAGCAGACCTATTTCTCGACCTACAAGAACAAGTACTTCACCGGCGACGGCTGCCGGCGCGATGCCGACGGCTATTACTGGATCACCGGCCGCGTCGACGACGTCATCAACGTCTCCGGCCACCGCATGGGCACCGCCGAGGTCGAGAGCTCGCTGGTCGCGCATGAGGCGGTGTCGGAAGCCGCCGTGGTCGGCTACCCGCACGACATCAAGGGCCAGGGCATCTACGCCTATGTCACGCTGATGAAGGGTACCGAGCCGACCGAAGCCTTGCGCAAGGAGCTCGTCGCCTGGGTCCGCAAGGACATCGGCCCGATCGCCTCGCCGGACCTCATCCAGTTCGCGCCCGGCCTGCCGAAGACGCGCTCCGGCAAGATCATGCGCCGCATCCTGCGCAAGATCGCCGAGGATGAGCCGTCGAGCCTCGGCGACACCTCGACCTTGGCCGATCCGGCCGTGGTCGACGACCTCGTGCAGAACCGGCAGAACAAGAAGTAATCCGGCAGCAGCGCTATCGAGACATGAAGCAAGGGCCGCGCGATCATCGCCGCGGCCCTTCGCTTTTCATCACGCGATCCGGCGTCGGCGGCCTCTGAGATGCGATGGGATTGGTCATTTCACGGGATTGTCAGCGGCGAGGCGCCATTGCGGCGTGTTTGTGGCCAAGTGTTGTTTTCAGGTCATTTACTTTAATCCGAACTTTTCCTTCTCTCCCCGCCATCAGGACGTGTCTCGCGGTCGGTGTGAAACCACCCGGTTAAGACACGCGGTTAATATTATGTGCGCGAGACCGGCGGGCCCGGTTTTTCAGGGCCCTGCACCTTCGTTTTTGGCTCCCCCACAGGAGCTGTTGGGAAGTGGAGAGGTTGATGTCGATGAAGTTTGCGGCGGCGCTGGCTGCCACCCTTGGTGCTGTTGTTGTGATGTCGCAGACGGCCGAAGCGCGGCCGGAAATGGTCGGAATACACGCCGACAATTATGAGCCGGGCACCATCGTGGTGAAGACCAACGAACGGCGGCTCTACCTCATTCTCGATTCCGGTCACGCGATGCGTTATCCGGTCGGCGTCGGCAAGTCGGGCAAGCAGTGGGCCGGCACGACCCGGATCGACGGCAAGTACCGCAACCCGGCCTGGTCGCCGCCCGCCGAGGTCAAGCGCGACAAGCCGAGCATCCCGAACGTGATCGCAGGCGGTTCGCCCGCGAACCCGATGGGCGTCGCTGCGATGACGCTGGCCGGCGGCGAATACGCGATCCACGGCACCAACGTGCCGGGCTCGGTCGGCGGCTTCGTCTCCTACGGCTGCATCCGCATGCTGAATCCCGACATCACCGATCTCTATTCGCGCGTCTCGGTCGGCACGACTGTTATCGTCACCCGCTGATCGCACACGGCTTCGTCGGAAGGAAAGCCGCGCATCTGCGCGGCTTTTTGTTTGCCTCTCCTGCGCCGTCGCGGCGACGACGCTATTGCCTAGCGCACAAAATTTCCGCACCAGCCGAAGCGGTGCCCGCCATTGTAGGCGCGGGCATGGCCGGCCTCGAGCAGCACCGCCGAGACGTTGTCGGTCTTCTTCGTCGCGACGTCGGCGACGACGCGTCCCTGATACTTGTCGGGACCGATATTGTAGATCGCGACATCGCCCTGGCCGAGCAGATCGCGCAGTGCCACCGTGGCTGCTTGCGCCATTTGCAGTTCGCGCGCGCACGACGCCTTCAGCTCCGGCGCATCGATGCCGCGCAGCCGGACCCGCGTATACAGATCGGGGCCCGGTGCGAGATGCACCCGCGCCTCGAACGTGTCGCCATCGATCGTCCTGATGACATCGACAGCATGGCGAGCGTCAGGCGCGCCGGCCCGCTGCCAGATCATTTCGGCGTCGCGCGACCGGCTCAACGACCAGTGCGACGGCAAGGGTATCCATTGAGGCGCCCATCGGCGGATCGGCAGCATGCTGCCGACGGCAATGCCGAGAACGAACACCCACGGCAGCGCTGCCGAGACTCGGCGACCCCATGGTGAGCGGCGAAAGGGCGGACGTCCCGTCCCACGATAAGGATTTATTCTCTCGTATGGGGACATATTCCCAGACTGGCTTGAGTCGGGCCGTCAGGCAAGACACTCCAAAACCTCTCAGAAGTCCGAGGCGATGCCCTTGGTCTCCCAATCACCGTAACGCGTCGGTTCCGGTCCCTTCGGACCCTGGAATTCCTTCGGCCGCGCGGCCGCCTCCTTCGCGGCGGCCTCCTCGGCAGCCTTGCGCCGCGTCGCGGCCTCGGCGAGCGCACGTTGCGCGGCCGGCGTCAGCGGCTTGCGCGGCGCGGGTTCCGGCGGCGATGGCGATGGCGATTTCTCAGACATAGCGGGCCTTCTTGGCAAAACTTTCTGCCTGCGAGTTTCTTATCTTGGTGTCGGCTCAGTGACGGCATCACAAGAAATCCCGCAAGACGATTCTTACATTTGGCATATTCGCATGCCAGTGGTGTTTTCGAGTTGATGGCATGAGCCGAATGTAACTCAGCACCTTCGAGATATTTCCGCTCCATGCCTCCTTCAAGATTTGCAGTTCCTGCCGAAGTCCCCGGTCTCGCGGCGCGCCGTATCGCGGCCGACATCCTCGACGGCGTTCTGCACAAGCATCGCACGCTCGACGATCAGCTCGACGGCGCCGGCGCGCATCCCGGCCTGAAATCGCTGGCCGATCGCGACCGCGCATTGATGCGCCGGCTGGTGTCGACCATCCTGCGCAAACTCGGCACGCTCGGCCATGTGCTGTCGCGGCTGCTCGACCGCGGCGTCCCGACCGATGCACCGCGAGCGCAAAGCGCGCTCCTGATCGGCGCCGCGCAGATCCTCTGGATGGACGTGCCTGACCATGCCGCGGTCGATCTGTCGGTGCGGCTGGTGCAGTCCGACCGCCGCGCGGCGAAATATGCCGGGCTGGTCAACGCCGTGCTGCGCCGCTGCGCGCGCGAGGGCCAGGGCCTGATCGACGAGATCAGCCCGCAGACGCTGGATCTGCCGCAATGGATGCTGGCGCGCTGGAGCGCGCATTACGGTGAAGCCACCGCGCGCGACATGGCGCTGGCGCTCGGCCATGAGCCGTCGCTCGATCTCACGGTGAAGTCCGACGCGCCGCAATGGGCGAGCCGCCTGCATGGCGAGATATTGCCGACGGGAACCGTACGCACCCTGCTGCAGGGTTCCGTCACGATGCTGCCGGGCTTTGCCGAAGGCCAATGGTGGGTACAGGACGCCGCCGCCGCACTTCCGGTGCGCCTGTTCGGCGACATCAAGGACAAGCGGGTCGCCGATCTCTGCGCTGCGCCCGGCGGCAAGACGGCCCAGTTCGCGCTGGCCGGCGCACAGGTCACCGCGGTCGACCGCTCGCCGGCGCGGGTCGCGCGGCTGCGCGACAACCTCACGCGGCTGGCGTTGCAGGCCGAAACTGTCGTCGCCGACGCCGCCGAATGGCCGGCGGAAGCCGCGAGCTTTGACGGTATCCTGGTCGATGCACCCTGCACCTCGACGGGAACCATCCGCCGCCATCCCGACGTCGCCTGGCTGCGCCAGGAAGGCGACATCGCCGCGCTGACGGCCCTGCAGAAGCGGCTGCTGCATAGGGCCGCCAACCTGCTGAAGCCGGGCGGCACCCTCGTCTACTGCACCTGCTCGCTGGAGCCGGAGGAAGGCGAGCACGCGATCGCCGCGCTGCTGGCGAGCGAATCAGGCCTGCGCCGTGCGCCGGTCGAGACAAGCGAGATCGCCGGCCTCGACGACATCATCACCGCCGACGGCGATTTGCGTACCCTGCCCAGCCATTTGCCCAACGCCGACGACCCGCGGCTGGGCGGGCTGGACGGCTTTTACGCCGCCCGGCTGGTTAAATCCTGATTTTAAACTTCAGTCTTCTAAGCTCGAAGTGATTCGTGCGGTATCAAGAGGGTGTCTTGTTTATCAAGATGGTGTCTTGGCCGCGTTTCCGGATTAAATAAGGATTCGTTGAAAATTCCCTCCCCGCAAGGTTAGGCGTGTCGGTCGCTCAAAGCAGACGCATCTCGACGCTGATTGCTGGCCGGTTTGCCCGCAGCATGCTCGCACGCGCCAGCGGGAGCACGGTTGCGCTGTCGCGGCTCTGGCCCGGCCGCACCGACCGGCTGATCATCGCGCCGCACGACCTGCGGACCGCCGACGCCACCCGCGCGGCCGAGATCTATGCCGGGCGTTTCGTGTTCGCCGGCAAGATCGTCACCTGCCACGGCCGCTCGATCTTCGATCTCGAGCCGCCGTCGGAGGATTGGGAAGCCGCCCTGCTCGGCTTCGGCTGGCTGCGCCATCTGCGCGCCGCCGACACCGCGCTGACCCGCGCCAATGCCCGCTCGCTGGTCGACGACTGGATCTCCAACCAGGCCCGCAAGCGGCCGCTGGAGCGGCGCGCCGACGTGCGCGCGCGGCGCGTGATCTCGCTGTTGTCGCAGGCGCCATTGGTGCTCGGCGACACCGACGGAAAATTCTACCGCAAATATCTGCGCGGGCTGGCGCGCGAGATCCGCTATCTGCGCCACTCCACGCACGAGAATGACGGCGTTCCGCGCCTGCAGGTGCTGATCGCGCTATGCTATGCCTCGCTCTGCCTTGCCAACCAGGCGCGCAACATCAAATCGGCCACGCGCAGATTGTCGGACGAATTGCAGCGTCAGATCCTGCCCGATGGCGGCCACATCTCGCGCAATCCCGGCGCGCTGGTCGAGCTGCTCAGCGATCTGCTGCCGCTGCGGCAGACCTTTGCTGCACGGAATATCGCCCCGCCGCCGGCGCTGCTCAACGCCATCGACCGCATGATGCCGATGCTGCGCTTCTTCCGGCACGGCGACGGCAGCTTCGCGCTGTTCAACGGCATGAGCACCGCGCCGTCCGATCTCGTCGCGACGCTGCTCGCCTATGACGACACCCGCGGCGTGCCGATGGCGAGCATGCCGCACACCGGCTTCCAGCGCCTCGATGCCGGCAACATGACCTTGATCATCGACACCGGTCCGCCGCCGCCGGCAAGCGTCAGCCAGGATGCGCATGCCGGCTGCCTGTCGTTCGAGCTCTCCTCCGGCGTCAGCCGCATCGTCGTCAATTGCGGCATGCCGAACACGGGGCGTGACAATTGGCGGCCGTTCGCGCGCTCCACCGCGGCGCATTCGACGCTGACCTATCGCGACACCTCGTCGTGCCAGTTCGTCGAGCTGTCGGCGATGAAGCGGCTGTTGCGCGGCGCGCCGGTCACCAGCGGGCCCAGCAATGTCGAGAGCTACCGCGAAGCCATCCCCGACGGCGACGTGCTGACCGCCTCGCATGACGGCTATCTCTCGCGCTTCGGCGTGATCCATCGCCGCGTGCTGATGATCTCCCGGGACGGCACGCGGATGGAGGGCGAGGACTCACTCTCGCCGGCACCGGGCGGCCGCATCAAGGGCAGCGAGGCCGATTTCGCGCTGCGCTTCCATTTGCACCCCTCGGTGAAGGCGAGCCGGCTGTCGGATGCCCGCGGCGTGATGCTGGTGCTGCCCAACCGCGACGTCTGGACCTTCGAGGCGATGGACGACAAGGTCGACCTCGAGGACAGCGTGTTCCTGGCCGGCAATGACGGCCCGCGCCGCACCTCCCAGATCGTGATCCGCCAGGACGCAAGGCAGGCCGCCACCATCCGCTGGAGCTTCGTGCGCTCCTCGACCTCGGCCACCGCCACCAACGCCCGCCGCAACGCCCGCCGCGAGCCGGAACTGCCGCTGTAGGCCCGCACCGCCTCTATCAGAGCGATTAATCTCAGACCCGTCATCCTGAGGTGCGAGCCTCTTCGGCGAGCCTCGAAGGATCGACGGTCGCTAGCGGGGCCGTGCATCCTTCGAGGCTCGCAAGGGCTCGCACCTCAGGATGACGGGGGAATGGCAATTCCCCGGAAATGGGTCCCACGGACCGGTTTCGTATGGCACAAAACCATGCTACCCGGCTGACTTAACAGCCAGGGATTTCCTAGATGACCGAACAGCTTCGCCGCGTGACCCGCGCTCTGTTGTCCGTTTCCGACAAGACCGGACTGATCGATTTCGCCAAGGCGCTTTCCGACCATGGCGTCGAGCTGGTCTCGACCGGGGGCACCGCCAAGGCGATCGCGGCGGCCGGGCTGAAGGTCAAGGACGTCTCCGAGCTCACCGGTTTCCCTGAAATGATGGACGGCCGGGTCAAGACACTCCATCCGAAGGTGCATGGCGGCCTGCTCGCGATCCGCGACAACAAGGAACATGCCGCGGCGATGGCCTCGCACGGCATCGCGCCGATCGACCTCTTGGTGGTCAACCTCTATCCGTTCGAGGCCACCGTCGACAAAGGCGCCGGCTTCGAGGAGTGCATCGAGAATATCGACATCGGCGGCCCCGCGATGATTCGCGCCGCGGCGAAGAACCATGACGACGTCGCCGTGGTGGTCGAGGCGCAGGATTATCAGGCCGTGCTGGACGAGCTCGCCGCGCACAAGGGCGCGACTTCGCTCGGCCTGCGCCGCCGGCTCGCCGCCAAGGCCTATGCGCGCACCGCGGCCTATGACGCCGCGATCTCGAACTGGTTTGCCGTGCAGCTCGACACCAAGGCGCCGGACTTCCGCGCCTTCGGCGGCAAGCTGATCCAGTCGCTGCGCTATGGCGAGAACCCGCACCAGACCGCGGCGTTCTATGCCACGCCGGAGAAGCGGCCGGGCGTTGCGACCGCACGCCAGCTGCAGGGCAAGGAACTGTCCTACAACAACATCAACGACACCGATGCGGCCTATGAATGCGTCGGCGAGTTCGACCCGCAGCGCACCGCGGCCTGCGTGATCGTCAAGCACGCCAATCCCTGCGGCGTCGCCGAGGGTCCGGATCTTGCGACCGCCTATGCCCGCGCGCTCGCCTGCGATTCCACCTCGGCCTATGGCGGCATCATCGCGGTCAACCGCACGCTCGATGCAGATGCCGCGCGCGCCATCATCGGCATCTTCACCGAAGTCATCATCGCGCCCGATGCGACCGAGGAGGCGATCTCGATCATCGCCGGCCGGCGCAATCTGCGCCTGCTGCTCGCCGGCGGCCTGCCGAACGCGCGTGCGACAGGCCTCACCGCCAAGACCGTTGCCGGCGGCCTGCTGGTGCAGAGCCGCGACAATGCGGTCGTCGAGGACATGAACCTGAAGGTTGCGACCAGGCGCGCGCCGACCGATGCCGAGCTGCGCGATCTCAAATTCGCCTTCCGTGTCGCCAAGCACGTCAAGTCGAACACCATCATCTATGCCAAGGATCTCGCCACCGTCGGCATCGGCGCCGGCCAGATGAGCCGGGTCGATTCCGCGCGCATCGCCGCGCGCAAGGCGCTCGATGCGGCAGCCGAGCTGAAGCTCGCAGAACCCCTGACCAAGGGTTCGGTGGTCGCCTCCGACGCGTTCTTCCCGTTCGCCGACGGCATGCTCGCCTGCATCGAGGCCGGCGCGACCGCGGTGATCCAGCCCGGCGGCTCGATGCGCGACGACGAGGTGATCAAGGCCGCCGACGAGCACGGCATCGCCATGGTGTTCACCGGCGTGCGGCATTTTAGGCACTAAACTCTCAGCGCGGTCGTCCCGGCGAAAGCCGGGACGACCGCGCTGGTTTACTCGCGCACCTTCCCCAGCAACACGAGCCCCACCACGAGGAACCCCACCAGCACCGCCATGCCGTATTTCTGGCTCGCGGTCGCAGCCGTGATCGCGCCGATCAGCAGCGGGCCGATGAACGACGTCACCTTGCCGGTGAGCGCGAACAAGCCGAAATACTGCGCGATGCGATCCTTCGGCGCGAGCCGGATCAGGAGCGAGCGCGAGGCTGCCTGTAGCGGCGCGCCGGTGGCGCCGATCAGGCAACCCAGCACGATATAGGCGCGCTCGGCGGCGCCCGCGAACAACGGACCGCCCGGCACCGGCGGCGCGACCGGGATGAACAGGATGGAATCCTTGTTCACCGTGAGGATCACAACGATCGCAAACAGCAGGATCACGAGGCTGCCGGTGATCACGCGCTTCGGCCCCAACGCATCGTCGAGCTTGCCGCCGAGCCAGCCGCCGAACGTGCCGGCGACCGCGAGGATGATGCCGAAGGTACCGATCCGGATCGTGTCCCAGCCGAACGTGCCGGCGGCATAGATGCCACCGAACGCGAACAGCGAAACCAGTCCATCGGTGTAGATCATGTTGGCCAGCAGAAACCGCGCCAATGATTTCTGCTTCGGCAGGCTGGCCAATGTTTCCCTGAGCTCGCGCAGGCCCTCGCCGAGCGCCTCGCGCATCGGGCGCTTCGCCGGATAGTCCGGCGTGAACAGGAACATCGGCGTCACGAAGATGATGAACCACAGCCCGGTCAGCGGCCCGGTGATGCGGTCGCCTTCATGCATGACCGGATCGAGACCGAACAGCGGCGTGAAGCCGAACAGCGTGCGGCCCGTCTCGGCATTGGCGGCGAGGAAGCCGAGCACCAGCACGAGGCTCAGGATGCCGCCGACATAGCCGGTAGCCCAGCCGGTGCCGGAGAGCCGCCCGATCCGGTCCGGCGGCACCAGCGTCGGCATCATCGCATTGTTGAAGACGGTCGCGAACTCGACGCCGACGCTCGCGATCGCATAGGCGAGCAGCAGCGCCGGGATGATGTCGGGATTGCCGGGCTTGCCGATCCACATCGCGCTCGAGCCGATCACCAGCAGCGCGCCGAAAACAGCGATCCACGGCTTGCGCCGGCCGCTGGCATCGGCGATCGCACCCAGCACCGGCGACAGCAGCGCGATCGCCAGTCCCGCGGCCGCGGTGGCAAAGCCCCACAGCGCCTGCCCGCTCGCGGCATCGGGCGCAACGAAGCTCGCGAAATAGGGCGCGAACACGAAGGTCGTGATCAGCGTGAAATAGGGCTGCGCGGCCCAGTCGAAGAAGATCCAGCTGACGACGGCTGCGCGGCCAGGATAGACCTTGGTGTAGGCCTTCGCATGCTCAGTGCCCGTCTGCATTGTTGCCGTCATCGCGAGAGATATTCCCCAACTCGAACCACAGGCAGGCTTTCGCCGCTTCAGTCCGTTCCCATATAGCATGGGCCGATTTTGCTGATACGGCGATGAACAGGGCAGGACATTTCGATGGCGCCAACGATGTCGCGACGGCTGTTTGCCGCTCTCCTCGTGATCGGCCTCGCAACACCCGCCCTCGGTCAGGTGCAGCGGCGCGCTTACGAGCCCTCAGCCACCGATACGATTCAAAGCATTCGCGCCGAACACGGCATGGTGGTGGCGCAGGAGAAGCTGGCGGCGCGGGTCGGCACCGACATCCTGCTGCAAGGCGGCAACGCGGTCGACGCCGCGGTCGCGACCGGCTTTGCGATGGCGGTGACCTATCCGCGCGCCGGCAATATCGGCGGCGGCGGTTTCATGGTGATCCATCTCGCCGGCCGCAACGAAGATGTCGCGATCGATTATCGCGAAACCGCGCCGCAGGCCGCGTCGCGCGACATGTTCCTGAACGCCGACGGCAAGCCGGACCCGGACAAGTCGCGCAACTCTGCGCTCGCGATCGGCGTTCCCGGCACGGTCGCGGGCCTTGCGCTGGCGCTGGAGAAATACGGCTCCGGCAAGTTCACGCTGGCGCAGATCGTCAAGCCCGCGATCGATCTGGCCCGCGACGGCTTCATCGTCACCGACGATACGTCGGACACGCTGTCGGACATGTATCGCCGCATGTCGCGCTGGCCGAACTCGGCCAGGACGTTCTCGCATGCCGACGGCACGCCGCTGCATGAGGGCGACCGCCTGATCCAGGGCGATCTCGCTGGCGTACTGACGGCAATTGCCGAGCAGGGACCGCGCGGCTTCTATGAAGGCGCGGTCGCCGAGAAGCTTGTCAGCGCGATCAGGAATGCCGGCGGCATCTTTACGCTCGCGGATCTGAAAGCCTACCAGCCGGTGATCCGTACGCCAATCCGCGGTACCTATCGCGGCTACGACATCGTTTCGATGCCGCAGCCTTCCTCCGGCGGAGTGGTGCTGCTGGAGATACTCAACATCCTGGAAGGCTTTCCGATGTCGGACATGAAGCAGGGCTCGGCCGCCTCGCTGCATGTCATGATCGAGGCGATGAAGCGGGCCTATGCCGATCGCGCCCGCTATCTCGGCGACCCCGCCTTCGTCGACGCGCCGACCCAGCTGCTGATCGACAAGGATTATGCCGCCAGGCAGCGCGCGACCATCGACCTTGCCCGCGCCACGCCCTGGACCGATGTGCGCAACGCCAAGCAGCCGCATGAGGGCGACAACACTACGCATTATTCGGTCGTCGATGCCAGCGGCAACGCCGTCAGCAACACCTACACGCTGAACTTCCCCTACGGCGTCGGCCTGATCGCCGACGGCACCGGCGTGCTGCTCAACAACGAGCTCGACGATTTCACCGCGGCTCCCGGCGCCTCCAACGCCTTCGGCCTGGTCGGCTTCGAGGCCAATCTGCCCGGACCCGGCAAGCGTCCGCTATCGTCGATGTCGCCGACCATCGTGCTGAAGGACGGCAAGCCGGTGCTGGTGACGGGATCGCCGGGCGGCAGCCGCATCATCTCCGCGGTGACGCAGATCATCGTCGACGTCATCGACTACAAGATGGACATCGCGGCCGCGGTCGCCGCGCCCCGCATGCATCATCAATGGCTGCCCGACGAGGTCCGGATCGAGCGCGGCTTTCCCGACGAGGTGCTCGCCGAGCTGCGCGCCAAGGGCCACAAACCGGTCGAGCCGCTCGGCTACTCCTCCGCGAACTCGATCGTCGTCACGACCAGCGGCCTGCTCGGCGCGCCCGATCCGCGGACACGCGGCTCCGAGGCTGCAGGATACTAGAGCTTGATCCGGAAAAGTGCGAAGCGGTTTTCCGAAAAGATCATGCTCAAACTAAAGACCTAGATGGGCAAACGCCGCTTTGCCCGGCCTGCAACATCGCGATAGATTGGCGGTCCGCGCAACTCCGGCCGCGGATCGCAAACAGCCGGTGAAAGATTTCTCCGGGGAACGCGCATGAGCACGGCCGAATCCAAAACGATCGAAGTCGCAGAGATCGAGGACACCAGTCTCCTCGCCTTCTATCGCGACATGAACCTGCCGGAGCGGCGCACGTTCTGGGCCTGCGCCTCGGGCTGGACGCTCGACGGCATGGATTTCATGATCTATCCGCTGGTGATCGGCACCATCATCACGCTGTGGAAGGTCGATGCCGGCACTGCCGGGCTCGCCGGCACCGTGACGCTGCTGGCCTCCGCCGTCGGCGGCTGGCTCGGCGGCTATCTCTCCGACCGGATCGGGCGGGTCAAGACGCTGCAGCTCACCATCATCTGGTTCTCGTTCTTCTCGCTGGTCTGCGCCGTGGTGCAGAATTTCGACCAGCTCCTGATCGCCCGCGCGCTGCTCGGCTTGGGCTTTGGCGGCGAATGGGCGGCGGGCGCGGTGCTGATCGGCGAAGCGATCCGGCCGCAATATCGCGGACGCGCGGTCGGCTCGGTGCAGTCGGGCTGGGCGATCGGCTGGGGCCTTGCGGTGCTGGCGCAGGCGATCCTGTTCTCGATCTTGCCGCCAGAGAACGCCTGGCGCTGGATGTTCGTGATCGGCGCGCTGCCGGCGCTGCTGGTGTTCTATCTGCGCCGCTATGTCACCGAGCCAGAGATCTCCGCCGCGACGATGGCGCAGCAGCAGGCATCCGGCAGCGGCCCCGCGGCATTGTGGGAGATTTTTCACGGGCCGATCCTGAAGACCACGGTGCTGGCCTCGCTGGTCGGCACCGGCATGCAGGGCGGCTATTACGCCATCACCTTCTGGGTGCCGCGCTTCCTCACCACCGAGCGCAAGCTCTCGGTGGTCGGCTCGACCGGCTATCTCGCGACGCTGATCATCGGCTCCTTCATCGGCTACCTGGTCGGCGCCTGGCTTGCCGACCGGATCGGCCGGCGCAATCTGTTCCTGATCTTCTCGCTCGGCGCCATCGCGATCGTGCTGCTCTATACCCAACTGCCGCTGTCCAACGAGGTGCTGTGGGTGCTGGGCTTCCCGCTCGGCTTCTTTGCCTCAGGCTATTTCTCGGGCATGGGCGCGTTCCTGACCGAGCTCTATCCGACCCGGCTGCGCGGCTCCGGCCAGGGCTTCTGCTACAATTTCGGCCGCGGCGTCGGCGCGCTGTTTCCATTCCTGGTCGGCGCGCTCTCGACCACGACCACGCTGGCCAACGCGATCGCGATCTTCGCGGTGGCGGCCTATGCCGTGTTCTTCATCGCCGCCTACGCGCTGCCGGAAACGCGCGGCCGCGTGCTGCATGCGGGTGGGTAACGCTGTAACAGCTACGCGATGGCCCCGACGCTTGCTCCCTCGTTCCCTCACCCCTTGCGGGGGAGGGCTAGGGAGAGGGGTGGCCGCGAAGACAGTGCCTGTGGCTTACCCCTCTCCCCACCCTCCCCCGCAAGGGGGGAGGGAGCCCTGATAGCGTGGGTCCCTAACGAAAGAGGAGTCGTCTCATGACATCGCTCAAAGGCAAGACGCTGTTCATCTCGGGCGCGAGCCGCGGCATCGGGCTTGCGATCGCGCTGCGCGCCGCGCGTGACGGCGCCAATGTCGCGATCGCGGCGAAGACCGCCGAGCCGCATCCGAAGCTGAAGGGCACGATCTACACCGCCGCCGACGAGGTCCGCGCCGCCGGCGGCAAGGCGCTGCCGGTGGTCTGCGACATCAGGGACGAGGCGCAGGTGATGGCGGCGATCGAGCAGACCGTCGCCGAATTCGGCGGCATCGACGTCTGCGTCAACAATGCCAGCGCCATCAGCCTGACCAATTCGCAGGCGACCGACATGAAGCGCTACGATCTGATGATGGGGATCAACACCCGCGGCACCTTTATGGTGTCGAAATACTGCATCCCACATCTGAAGAAGGCGGAGAATCCGCACATCCTGATGCTGTCGCCACCGCTCGACATGAAGGCCAAGTGGTTCGAGCAATCGACCGCATATACTATGGCGAAGTTCGGCATGAGCATGTGCGTGCTCGGACTGGCCGGTGAGCAAAAAGCCGCCGGCATTGCGGTCAACGCATTGTGGCCGCGCACCACGATCGCAACCGCCGCGGTCGGCAATCTGCTCGGCGGCGATGCCATGATGCGCGCCAGCCGCACGCCGGAGATCATGGGCGACGCGGCCTATGCGATCGTCACGCGGCCATCGCGCGAGTTCACCGGCAATTTCTGTATCGACGACAAGGTGCTCTACGCCAACGGCGTGCGCGACTTCGAGCGCTATCGCGTCGATCCCTCGGTGCCGTTGATGTCGGATTTCTTCGTGCCCGACGACGATGTGCCGCCGCCCGGCGTCACCGTGCAGCCGTTGCCGTCGGCGGGCGGCGCGCAGGCGTCGCGCTAATCTAGACGGCGGACGCGTTGAGCTGCGCGCGCCAGTGCTGCACGCGCTCTTTCAGCAGCGTATCGCGGACATAGGCAAGCTCCTCGTCCTCGATCCGCTCCAGCGTTTCGAGTGAGAGATGGTCCGCGCCATGCGCCGACCAGGCGCGCTGCAGCTCGGCATTGCGATGGCTGCCCATCCGCAGCGTGAACCAGATGCGGTTCTGGATTTTCTCCAGATCGAGCGCCTGCCCGACCCAGACCTCCCCGGTGGCGCGGCAGCGGATCGCGAACACGCCGGCCACAGCCGCGCGTTTCTTGTAGTCGGCAATGGCGACCTTGCGGTCATCGGTCTTCATGGCGGTTCCTGTCGTATCGGCGCACCTGTTATATCCGGGTATTATTGACAAGGCAATTACACCCGGATAAAACATCGCATCGAACGCGAATGGGACGAGCTGACATGGACACCACCTGCCATCTGGAGCCGACGTGGAATGCCGGGCGCGACTTTGCCCAACGCGAGATCACCGGCGAGCTGGTGATGCTCAATCTGCTGCGCTTCCGCGACATAGCCGACTATTCGCAAAGCCCGGAGCTGGCCCCGCCGCGGCCGATCACGGGTGCGGAAGCCTACGACCGGTATGTCGCGCACACGCTGCCGCATCTGCGGAAGAGCGGCGGCGACATCCTGTTCATGGGTGAAGGCGGCTCGTTCCTGATCGGTCCCGAGGGCGAGCGCTGGGATCGCGCGATGCTGATCCGGCAGAAGAGCCGCGGCGCGTTCCTCGCCTTCGCGGTGGCAGAGGCCTATCTCGCCGGCATCGGACACCGCACGGCAGCGCTGGCCGATTCGCGGCTGCTGCCGCTGGTCGAGCTGCCGCGATGAGCGATCAGTTAGCGCCCAACCTCGTACGGCCCGCCCTTCTCGAGCGCCCGCGCGTAGGCCGGGCGCGCGTGGATGCGCTCCAGGAAGGCGACACATTTCGGGTGTCCGTCCGCGAGCCCGCCGCGCGCGGCGGCAGCCTCCAGTGGAAAGCTCATCTGGATGTCGGCGCCGGAGAATTCGTTGCCGGCGAACCACTCGCTCTTGCCGAGCTCGCCTTCCCAATAGGCCATGTGCTGCTTGAGCTGCGGATTGACCAGCGTGGACAGCGCCTGGTTCGACACCTTGCGCACCAGCGGCCGCAGCAGCGCCGGCGCGCGCTTCGGCATCAGCGTGAACAACAGCTTCAAGAGCAGCGGCGTCATCGCCGAGCCTTCGGCATAGTGCAGCCAATAGGTGTAGCGCAGCCGCTCCGGCGTATCGGCCGGCGGGATCAGGCGGCCCTTGCCGTAGGTCGAGATGATGTATTCGAGGATCGCGCCGGATTCCGCGATCGTGTTGCCATTGTCGGTGACGACAGGCGACTTGCCGAGCGGATGGATCGCGCGCAGCTCCTTCGGCGCCCGCATGTCGGGCTGCCGCTGGTAGCGCACGATCTCGTAGGGCACGCCCAATTCCTCGAGCAGCCACAGCACGCGCTGCGAGCGGGAATTGTTGAGATGATGAACCGTCAGCATGGGCGTCCTCTGAAATGTCGGCGCAATCGGGCGGCTTGTGGTGCCAGCCGGGAACAGGAAGGTCGAGATCCATGCGCCGTGCTTGCTGGAAATCACCCGGGCAATACGTCGCGCAATCGAAGAGGTCTACCATGAATCCTGCCTATGTCGCCTTCGAAGGCGAGCATCGCATCGCGGCCGGTGACCTCCCGGAGGTTGCACGCGCCGCCAAGCAGCTGCTCGACCGGCGCGAGGATGCCGCGGTCCTGGTGTTCAACGGCCGCACCTCGGCGCTGGTCGATATCGATTTCCGCGGCTCGATCGACGACGTGCTGGCGCGGCTGCCGAAGCTCGCGCCTCCGCGCGACGACGAGCCGGCAACGCCGGCCGCGCCCCGCGGTCCGGGACGGCCGAAGCTTGGCGTCGTCGCGCGCGAGATCACGCTGTTGCCGCGTCATTGGGACTGGCTCGCCCAGCAGAAGGGCGGCGCATCGGTTGCGATCCGCAAATTGATCGACGAGGCGCGGCGCGCGAGCGGCGACAAGGATCGCACGCGCAGCGCGCAGGATGCCGCCTATCGCTTCATGACGACGATGGCCGGCAACCGGCCAAACTACGAGGATGCGATCCGCGCGCTGTTCGCGCACGACCGGCGGCGCTTTGCGACGCTGATCGCGGACTGGCCTGCCGATATCCGCGACCACGCGATCCGGCTCGCCTATAGCGATCAGGCGGACTGATGCGCGATGCCGTATTTCAACGAGCAGCCGCGAACGGGATGTCGTCCCTGCGAAAGCAGGGACACATCACCACCGTAGTAGTTGCAGCGCGTCGAACTAGCCGCGTGCCCTTTGCAAGAGCCGCGGCGTATGGGTCCCTGCCTTCGCAGGGACGACAGTGGTGCGCTGCCTGACCTGACCTACTCACCAAGCCGCATAAGCTCGGTACCATATGTGGAAGTTGAACGTGTCCAAGCCTCCCTCCTTACGCAAAGCCTTCCTGTCGTTCCTGGCGCCGATGCTGCTGAGCAACGTGCTGCAGTCGCTGTTCGGCACCATCAATGGCATCTATCTCGGCCAGATGATCGGCGTCGACGCGCTCGCCGCGGCGTCGGTATTCTTTCCGGTGATGTTCTTCTTCATCTCCTTCGTGATCGGCCTGAGCGCGGGCGCCTCGGTCATGATCGGCCAGGCCTGGGGTGCCGGCGAGCCCGACCGCGTCAAGGCGGTCGCCGGCACGACCATGACCGTGACCCTGCTGCTGGCGCTTGCGATCGCGATATCAGGCGGCCTGTTCGCCCGCCCGCTGTTGATCGCGCTCGCCACGCCATCAGACGTTCTCGACGCCGCGGTGTCGTATGCGCGGATCATGATGATCACGATGCCAGTGACCTTCGCATTCCTGCTGCTCGCGGCGATGATGCGCGGCGTCGGCGACACCGTGACGCCGCTGGTGGCGCTGACGGTCTCGACCGTCGTCGGCCTCGTGGTGACGCCCGCATTGATCCGCGGCTCGCTCGGGCTGCCGATGCTGGGCGTCGCCAGTGCCGCAATCGCCTCCGCGGTCTCGGGCGTCGTCACGCTGCTCTGGCTGCATATCCACATGCTGCGGCACAAGCATCCGCTGGCCTTCGACGCCGCGTTCCTGCGCGCGATGCGGCCGAACGGCGCCCTGCTGCGCATCGTGCTGCGGCTCGGCATTCCGACCGCGATCGGCATGGTGGTGGTCTCGCTCGCCGAACTGGTGCTGCTCGGCCTCGTCAACGGGTTCGGCTCGGAGGCCACCGCCGCCTATGGCGCGGTCAACCAGGTGATCGGCTATGTGCAGTTTCCGGCGATCTCGATCGCCATATCCGTGTCGATCTTCGGCGCACAGGCAATCGGCCGCGGCGATTCCAACCGGGTCGGCGCCATCGTCCGGACCGGGATCGAGATGAATCTCGCGCTGACCGGCGGACTGGTGGTGCTCGGCTATCTGTTCGCGCGGCCCCTGATGGGCTTTTTCATCGTCGATGGCACGGTGCTCGCGCTGGCGCAGCAGCTTCTGTACATCGTGCTGTGGAGCATGGTGCTGTTCGGCATGGCGACGGTGTTCTCGGGTGCGATGCGCGCCGGCGGCACGGTGTGGATGCCGCTGTTCATCTCGATCCTGGCCATGGCGCTGGTCGAGGTGCCGGTCGCGGTCCTGCTCAGCCGGGCCATCGGCATCAGCGGCATCTGGATCGCCTATCCCGCCACCTTCGCAACCATGTTCGTGCTGCAGATGGCCTATTACGCCCTGGTATGGCGCAAGCAGACCATCAAGCGGCTGATTTGACATCGCGCACTGCTGCTCACATGATGAGTATCATATTCTCCTGATGGCGCCTGCGGCAGCAGGCCCATGCTCGAGAAAGGCCAAACAAACGCAGACCAGACAGGCCGAGGGAGAGACCGCCGTGAGCCAGAATCCGCAATTCCTGTTCGATTTCGGCAGCCCCAACGCCTTCCTCAGCCACGAGGCGATCCCGGCGATCGAGCAGCGCACCGGCGTCAAGTTCGAATATGTCCCGATCCTGCTCGGCGGCATCTTCAAGGCCACCAACAACAAGTCGCCGGCCGAGACGCTGGCGGGCGTCAAGAACAAGCCGGAATTCATGAAGATCGAGACCGAGCGCTTCCTCAAGCGCTTCAACGTCAAGCCCTACACCTGGAACCCGTTCTTCCCGGTCAATACGCTGAACCTGATGCGCGCGGCGGTCGCCGCCCAGTTCGAAGGCGTGTTCGAGAAATACATCGAGGCAGCTTTCCACCACATGTGGGTCGAGCCGAAGAAGATGGATGATCCCGAAGTGGCCGGCAAAGCCATCGCCGCCTCCGGCCTCGACGCCGCCAAACTGTTCGCCCGCGCTCAGGACGCCGACGTGAAGGCCAGGCTGATCGCGAACACCCAGGCCGCCGTGGAGCGCGGCGCGTTCGGCTCGCCGACCTTCTTCGTCGGCAATGAGATCTTCTTCGGCAAGGAGCAGCTGCGCGAAGTCGAGGCACTGGTGTCGGGAAAGTGAGATGAGCGAATGGGGAATAGCGAGTAGCGAATAGCGGGCTTACGCCCTTATCTACTCGCCAGTCCCTGTTCGCTATTCGCCCCTCCCCCGGGCAACAACAAAGAAGGACAAATTCCCATGCGCGTTCTCGTGGTCGGCGCCGGTGCGATCGGCGGATATTTCGGCGGCCGGATGCTTCAGGCCGGCCGCGACGTCACATTTCTCGTCCGGCCCCGCCGCGCCTCCGAGCTCGCCTCCGCCGGGCTCGTGATCAAGAGCCCGAACGGCGATGTCACCTTGAACAATCCGCCGGCCGTGCAGGCCGACAAGCTCTCGGACAAATTCGACGTCGTGCTCTTGAGCTGCAAGGCGTTCGATCTCGAAGACGCGATCAAGTCGTTTGCGCCTGGTGTCGGCGACAAGACCGCAATCATCCCGCTGCTCAACGGCATGTTGCATCTCGATGCGCTCGACAAGAAATTCGGCGCTCAGCACGTGCTCGGCGGCCTCTGCGCGATCGCGGCGACGCTGAACGAGAAGCGCGAGGTGGTGCAGCTGCAGCCGATGCAGTCGCTCGGCTTCGGCGAACGCGCCGGCGGCCTGTCGGACCGGGTGCGCGCGATCGCCGAGACCTTCTCCGCCATCAACGGTGCGGCCGCCAGCGAGCACGTGATGCAGGACATGTGGGAGAAGTGGGTGTTCCTGGCATCGCTCGCCGCCTCCACCAGCCTGATGCGAACCTCGGTCGGCAACATCCTGGCCGCACCCGGCGGCAAGGATTTCCTGCTCGGCATCCTCGACGAATGCAGCGCGATTGCGGCCGATGCCGGCCACGCGCCGGGCGGCCCGTTCTTCCAGCGCACCCGCGGGCTCTTGACCACCGAAGGCTCGCCGATGACCGCATCGATGTTCCGCGACATCAAGGCGGGGCTGCCGGTCGAAGCCGATCACGTGATCGGCGACCTGATCGTCCGCGCCGATGCCGCCAAGATCCCGGTACCGAAGCTGCGCACGGCCTACACGCATCTCAAGGCGTATGAGAAGCAGCGAAGCGCCTAACGCACAACCGGTGTCGTCCCTGCCTAGTGCGCAATTGCGCACGCGAGCAGGGACCCATAACCACCGGCTTCAATTGGTCGACTAGATAGCAACCGCATCTGCTTCAAATCGAGAGGCCGCGGCGTATGGGTCCCTGCTCTCGCAGGGACGACGACCATTTTACGGCTACAGATGCGACAGATAATGCGCGAGCGCGGTGATCTCCTCGTCGCTTAGCGGATACGCCACATCGGCCATCGCCGCCTGCGCCCCGCCGGAGCGGGCGCCCGATTTGTAGTCGTGCAGCGCCTTGACGAGATATTCCTCGCGCTGGCCGGCGATGCGGGCAACTGCCTTGGTGCCGACGAAGGTATCGGTGTGGCATGAGGCGCAGCGGCGGCCGGCCGCGGCCTGCTTGCCCTTCTCGGACAATTCCGGATTGTCGTCCTTGCCGCCCTTGAACGGCGTCAGCGAGGCGAAATAGGCGCCGAGATTGCGGATGTCGTCGTTGTTGAGCTGCTCGACGATCGGCTGCATCTGCTCGTTCTTGCGCGCACCGGCGCGGAAGAACACCAGCTGCCATTGAATGAACTGGTCGAGCTGGCCGGCGAGCGACGGAATATTCTCGGTCTGCGAGATGCCGTTGTCGCCGTGGCACCCGGCGCAGATTTCGGCCTTCGCCTTGCCGGCGGCGACGTCGGCAGCATTGGCTGACGATGCCAGCAGGATGGCCGCTGACAGAACTCCGAGCGACGCATGACGCATGATCAGTTTCTCCGGCTGTCACTGCCGAGCGCTTGTCCTCGACCAGATCGAGGATGCCCGGCAATCCATCGCGTTTGCTAAAGGGTTTTTGTCGGGATGGATGCCCGGATCAAGTCCGGGCACGACGAGGTGGTTCCGCGGCTGATCGCGATTGAGGCTGCGGTCGCCGCTTGGCCACCGCAGCCTCGCACCGTTTCAACCGTTACTTCTTGCTGTAGCTGATGCGATAGATCGCACCGGCCCAATCGTCGGCGACGAGGATGGAGCCATCCTTGTCGAGCAGGATGTCGGCGGGACGACCGAGATAGCCCTGGTCACCCTCGATCCAGCCGGAGGCGAAGATTTCCTGCTTGGCATTCTTGCCGTCGGGACTCGCGGTGATCTTCACGATGCGGCCGCCCTGGTACTTGTGCCGGTTCCAGGAGCCGTGCTCGGCGATCAGGATGCTGTTCTTGTACTCGGCCGGGAATTGGCTGCCGGTATAGAACTTCATGCCGAGCGGAGCCACGTGCGCACCGAGATTGTAGACCGGCGGGGTGAACTCCGAGCACTTGTGACCCATCGCGAACTTGGTGTCAGGCAGGTTGCCCTGGTGGCAATAGGGATAGCCGAAGTGCTCGCCGATCTTCGAGATCATGTTGAGCTTGTCGCTCGGCAGATCGTCGCTGATCCAGTCGCGGGCGTTTTCGGTGAACCAGTACTTGCCGGTGCGCGGGTCGACGTCGCCGCCGACCGAGTTGCGCACGCCGAGCGCCCAGATCTCCGCGTTGCCGGTCTTGGGATCGACGCGGCGTATCTGCGACACCGAGGTCGGCGGGATGCCGATGTTGAAGGGAGGTCCGAACGGAATGTAGAACCAGCCGTCCTTGTCGACGGCGATGTATTTCCAGCCATGCGCCGCGTAGGACGGCATGTCGTCATACACCACCTTGCCGCTGCCGAGATTGTCGAGATTGGCTTCGGCATTGTCGTACTTGATCAGCTTGTCGACCGCGATGACATAGAGCGCGCCGTCGCGGAACGCGAGGCCGGTCGGCATGTTGAGGCCCTTCAGGATGGTCTTGACCTCCTTTTTGCCGTTGTTGTCCTTGATCGCATAGACATTGCCGAGCCCGAACGAGCCGACAAACAGCGTGCCCTTGTCGCCCCAGGCCATCTGCCGGGCCGCGAGCACGTTCGAGGCATAGACCTCGATCTTGAAGCCCGGCGGCAGCTTGATCTTCTTCATCATGGTGGCGAGTTCGGCGTCGGAAGCGCCGGTCGGCGGACCGGACGGCGGGGCAAGGCCCTTCTGCGCTTCGGTCTCGTCGCCGAGGAACCAGTCATCCGGCGGATGGGTCCAGAATTCCTTGGTGCCGGACTCGTACTTCTTCAGCGCCCGGTTCTTGTCGGTTTGTTGCTGCGCATTGGCGAAGGTTGTCCCCGCCAGCAGCGCAATCGCCGCGATCGCAAGTATGGATCGATTGAAAGCCGATTTCATCGCGTCACTCCCCTACGCAAGCCGTTGCAGCTTGCCTGTTATTGATTTTGAACGCCCTGAGAGATGATGGTGGCGGTCTGTGAGGTAGATCAGACGGCAAAATGGTAGCACATCCAACGACGCTGAAAAGCGCGTGCAGTGGTGTGCGCTGCGTCAAAACGAGTTGAGACGATATTTGAGACGAAATTTTCCTGCGCGAGCCTGCCTGATAACAAGGCATTCTGCACCGCAGTGTAATATTCGAGCGAAGCTAACGCTCGCGATCGCGTCTAGCGCAACGAGAGGTGCGGTCGCCCGAGTGTCTGCGCCTTGGCCCTCGACAGCGGCCTGAACAACAGGCTGCACTTCTGCCCACTGGTGATCACCGCGATCTTGAAGCCGTCACGGCCGCGACGACGTCGCCGGTCCGAAGCGCCGTGTCGTCCTCGATCGCAATTGGCGAACGTCCGGTGGACGCGCCCGCGCTGCACGCACGCACAGCGCGGCACAACCTCGCGCCGGAATCGGAATGCATTTGCGAGTGCCTTGTAGCTCTCGCCCGCTTCGGTTCTGGCGCTGGCGATATCGGAGCCGGAATGCAGCTTCACCTCGGCGGCGGGGCAGACCGCCTTGCAGGTCCCGCCGCACTCACGCGCGGCAGTGGGAAGAGGCGGCCATCCCGGGCCGCGGCATCTTGACCGCGAGATCACGGCGCTGCCGAACAGCAAAAAAGCCCGCACCAATGGGCGGGCCTTCATCAGACTGTCAGCTCGGTCAGCGAGATATTTTGGAGCGGGCGAAGGGGCTCGAACCCTCGACCCCGACCTTGGCAAGGTCGTGCTCTACCACTGAGCTACACCCGCATCCGAAATGGCGGCGATCGCTCGCCGGCAACGGCAGACCTATGCCAAATGCTGTCTGTGAATGCAACACAAGAGCGCGGTCCGAACTTCACGAAATCGCACGGTTTCCTTAAAAATTGACCCCGAATCGGCCGAAACCGGTCATCGCGACGATTTCTTTTTATGTTTCGGCCGGAACCGGCCTCAGGGCCATCTCATCCCGGAGCGATTCGAGCCAGGTCTCGAACCCGCCGGCGAGCGTCTGCGCCAGTTCGACGCGGCGGTCCGCGTCGCAATCGAACACTGCCCACCATTCGATAAAGGCCCGGTCGCCATCGACCACCGGGGTCACCCGGAGGGTCGCGCTGAAGTCCGTCATCGGCAGGGTCGGCGGACCGGCAAATTCATAGGTCTGGAAGCGCTCGACGTCGGACTGTGCGATCAGCCGCTGCCGGATCCGCCGTTCCCGGTACAAGACGTTGCGCACGGCGCCGATGGTGTCGCCGGACTTGCCGTCCTCGATCTCGCTGGTGCCCGCACCGTGGACCCAAACCGGGTAATTGTTGAAATCGCGGATGATTTTCCAGACCTCGCCGGCTGGCTGCTCGAACACGGTGCTGTAATAGGCCTTTGCCATGGGCGATCCCCTGTTGCCATGAAGGAGCGCCATCGTCGGCCGTTCCGGACCTCAAACCCACCCGATCTCCGATGGAACAGGCCGGGCGGCAAGCGATTGAATTTTGCCGGCCGACCGCCATTTACTGAGCATGTTCCGGGAGCATGCTCTAGGCTGACAGAACGGCTGAACGCGCCGTCCGGAGCGTGCTAGAACGCCCCCGTATTTTTCCGACCTCAGAAGACCAAGGCGAGGACAACGTGACGATAATGGAGCAGGGCGGCCCCACGCCCGAGGCAGCGCCCGATCTGATCAAGGAGACGACGACCCAGACCTTCGTCAAGGACGTCATCGAGGAATCGCGCCGCCAGCCGGTCATGATCGACTTCTGGGCGCCGTGGTGCGGTCCGTGCCGCCAGCTCACCCCAATGCTGGAAAAGGCGGTTCGCAACGCCAAGGGCCGGGTCAAGCTGGTCAAGATGAACATCGACGAGCATCCGCAGATTCCGGGCCAGATGGGCATCCAGTCGATCCCGGCCGTGATCGCCTTCGTGGGCGGCCAGCCCGCCGATGGCTTCATGGGCGCGGTGCCGGAGAGCCAGATCAACGCCTTCATCGAGAAGATCACCAAGGGTGTGCCCGCCGCCGGCGAGCCCAATCTTGCGGAGATCCTGGCCGAGGCCGACGCCGTGCTTGCCGAGGGCGATGTCGAGGGTGCGGCGCAGATCTATGCCGAGGTCCTGGCGCACGACGCCACCAACATCGCGGCGCTGGCCGGCCTCGCCAAGTGCTACGTCACGTCGGGTGCGGTCGAGCAGGCCAAGCAGACGCTCGCGATGGTGCCGGAATCCAAGCGCAATGACGCCGCGGTGAAGGCGGTGCAGGCGGCGATCGATCTTGCCGAACAGGCCCAGTCGGTCGGCCCGATCGCCGAGCTGGAACAGAAAGTCGCCGCAAACCCGCTCGACCATCAGGCCCGATTCGATCTCGCGACCGCGCTCAATGCCATGAACAAGCGCGCTGAAGCGACCGAGCAGCTGCTCGCGATCGTCAAGCGTGACCGCAAGTGGAACGACGACGGCGCGCGCAAGCAGCTGGTGCAGTTCTTCGAGGCGTGGGGCGGCACCGATGAGGCAACCGTCGAGGGGCGCAGGCGGTTGTCGACGATTCTATTCTCGTAACGCACGCCCATCACAGCACCGGGACCGCAGATGCCTATCAATGCCGAATATCGCGGACCCGGCGAGCTCCCCGAGGTGATCCCGGTGTTCCCACTGCCTGGCGCGCTGCTGTTGCCGCGCGGCCAGATGCCGCTCAACATCTTCGAGCCGCGTTATCTCGCGATGATCGACGACGCGCTGCGCGACGGTCACCGCCTGATCGGCATGATCCAGCCCGACGTGGCGCATTCGCAGAAGGAGGCGAAGCCGGCGCTGTTCCGCGTCGGCTGCGTCGGCCGCATCACCCAGCTCGCCGAATCCGGCGACGGCCGCTACATCCTCGAACTGACCGGCGTCGCGCGCTTCAAGGTTGTCGAGGAGCTGACCGTGCAAACGCCGTACCGGCAGTGCAAGGTCGACTTCTTCTCCTTCGCCGGCGACTTCACCGCGCGCAAGGGCGAGGACGCCGTCGATCGCAAGGCGCTGCTAGAGGTGCTGGCGGATTTCCTGGAAGCCAACAATCTGAAGGTCGACTGGGAAGGCATCGAATCCGCGCCGAACGAGGCGCTGGTCAATGCGCTGGCGATGATGTCGCCCTATGGTCCGGCCGAGAAGCAGGCGATGCTCGAGGCGCCCGACCTGAAGACCCGCGCAGAGATCCTGATCGCGGTCACCGAGATGGACCTCGCCAAGAAGCGCACCTCCGGCGACCCGCCGGTGCAATGAGGCGCGGCGAGACAGATTAACGATTGCGAAGCTGCTTGCGCCCGGTGAACATCGCGCGCACCAGGTTCTGACGCTGCAGCAATCCCACCACGATGACGCCGAGCACGTGCAGCCCGACCAGGATGATGACCGCATCCGAGGCATAGGCGTGGGTGTCCTCGACCCACCAGACGCCGAAGAAGGGGACGGTGACCTCCATTGCACCCGTAATCGCGGAGACCGCGAGCGTGAGCAGCAGTGCCACCAGCATCACGGTGCCCGCGGGATTGAGCCCGATATAGCGACCGGTGATGCCGCGGCGGAGATTCCAGATATAGCCCGGCGCGGCGCGCAGACGAATGCCGAGCCTGCCGAAACGCGCATAGCGCGTGCCGGCAAAGCCCCAGATCAGCCGGAACGCCAATAGCCCGATCACGGCATAACCCGCCAGCCGGTGCAGCCGGTCATAGACGTTGGGCGTCACCCAGGCGACCAGGACGAGGATGGCGAGCGCCCAGTGCCAGAACCGCAGCGGCAGGTCCCAGACCTGCACGGTGGTGGCGCTGCGGGCGCCGGGCGCCGCCTTCGTCATCGCGTCTGCTTCACTTCGCGATCGTGTGCTTCAGGCTGAGATCTTCCGGGCTGTAGAACAGCTCGTAGAGCTTGCCTTCCTTGACGCCGTACACTTCGTAGCAGGAGCCCTCGACCTTCGAGCGGCGCACCTCGTAGCCCGCCGCCTTGGCCTTGGCTTCGGCATCGCTTGCCGGCTTCCACGACGTCTTGTCGAGCTTGGTGCAAGTCTTGTAGCCATCGGCGAACGCCGCCGATCCCAAAAGCCCCAGAACGCACGCTGCAAGCGCAGCGCTGAAAATCACTCTCACGCGTATCTCCCCTCCGCTGACGATCGTGCCCACAACGCGATCGCGCTGAGCACATGCGTGAACAATGCCGAGGTGATTGCCAAGTCAAGGAAGCGCGGACGCGGCACGCTTTAGAGAAATTCTAACGGTCGCTAAAACCGCTTTGCGCTCCACGCGCAATTTGGTCTTGACCGCTTGCTGCGGCCTTACGCCTCATGCGAGTCCGCGCGCCCCGAACGCCGTCGCTTGCGACGAACCGATGGCAAGACGCGTGGCTGGCGCGAGATATCTGATGTCGGCACCGAGCATCAGCTGAAAGCCGCCGCCGAACGCTGAGCCCTCCGTCGTTGCAACCAGGCGCTCCATGTCGAGGCCGGTGCAGAAGGCCTGCCCTTCGCCCAACAACACAACGGCGCGAACCTTTGGGTTGTCTGCGAGTTGTGCGCCCGCGTCAGCGATCGCGGTGAACATCGCTGGATCGAGCGCATTGAGCTTGTCCGGACGGTTGAGCCGGACGTCAGCGACGCCGTTGGCTATGCTCAGGCCGATGCGATCGGTCGTCATGATCGCGCCCGCTAGTAGCCCGCGGCGGCGAGCGCCACGACGGCGCTCATCGCCATCCAGCCGAAATGCCGGCCGCGGGTCGCGACTGCATTGGCGAGCGCGGCGCTGCCGAACACGATGGCGAGCGTTGCCACGATCCAGTGCCGCGCGGCATCGGAGGCCATCGCCGGCGCGGCGACCAGCAGCACACCGCCGCCGACCCAGGCGACCGTGCCGGCCTGATAGACCAGGCGAAGCAAGAGACGCAGCCGCGGTGGTTCGACGGTGGCGCGTGCGAACACTTTGGTCTCGCCGAGAACGCCATGGATCAGGCTGACCAGGATGGCGATGATTCCAGCGCTTTGCAGCAGAAGATCACGCATCGCGATGCCTCCATACAGTACTGTATGGATAGGATACCGGCCGCTGGCTCCTGTCAATACACTTGTGTATGTTCGGGACGCGGACGGGGAACCATGACGGAACAACTCTCGGTCAAGGACTGGCTCGATCAGGGCCTGAAGACGCTGGCGAAGCACGGCTTCACGGCGCTCAAGGCCGAGCCGCTGGCCAAGGCCATGGGGGTCTCTCGCGGCAGCTTCTACTGGCATTTCGCCGACATCGGCGCCTACCGCACCGCGATCCTCAACCATTGGCGCGAGGTTGCCGCCGAGCAGGTGATCGCCGAGCTCGAGACCGTTGCGGAAAGCGGCGACGCGCTGGCGCTCCTGCTGCGCCGGACCTTCTCGGCGCGGCTGGCGCTGGAACGCGCGGTGCGCAGCTGGGCCACCGCCGATGCCGCGGCGCGCGCCGCCGTGCTCGAAGTCGACCAGCGCCGCATCGGCTATATCGAAACCCTGCTCCGGCATGCCGGATTCCCCGACGGCGTGGCGCGCGGCCGGGCGCAGATCTTCTATTGGGCGTTCATCGGCTACGCGCTGTCAGAGCGGACGCTGCCGAAGCCGCGTCAGCAGGCCGCAATCGACGAGCTGTTGCGGATGACCAAGCGCTGACAGCTGACACGAGAATGTGCTACACGACGGCCAGTTCACCCTAACGCGTTTTCTTCACGCGAACCGGTGCCCACTTCGCTCGAAAACGCTCCAGTCGGAGACATCCATGAATTCGACGACCGACCACCTCGAGAGCACCGCCGACCCGAAACTGCTCGAAATCCTGGTGTGCCCGATCACCAAGGGACCATTGGAGTTCGACGCCGCGCGGCAGGAGCTGATCTCGCGCTCCGCAAAGCTTGCCTATCCGATCCGCGACGGCATCCCGATCATGTTGCCGGAAGAGGCGCGCAAGATCGACTAGAGCATGATCCGGAAAAGTGTGCAGCGGTTTTCCCGCGACAAACGCAAGCGTTTGCGCTGAGATCGTGCTCCAATAAGAGGCCCATATGCGCGCCCTCGTCACATGGCTGCTGCTGCTCGTCTCGGTGGCGAGCGCGGCGGCCGACGAGAGCAGGCTGCGCATCGGCGCCATTGACGCGGTGCTGACGGTGCCGCCCGACATCGCAAAACCGCCGGTGGCGCTGCTGATCGCCGGCTCCGGCTCGACCGATCATGACGGCAACGGGCCCCAGCTCAAGCCGGCGACATTGAAGAAACTCTCCGAGCAGCTGGTCGCACGCGGTATCGCGACGCTGCGCTACGACAAGCGCGGCGCCGGCGAGTGGAAGAAGGAGTTCGGCCGTCCGGAGGACTTTCGCTTCAAGGACTATGTCGGCGATGCGGCGGCACTGATCGAGTATCTGCGCGGCAGCGGCAAGTTCGCTCATGTTGCGGTGGTCGGGCACAGCGAGGGCGGCCTGGTCGCGATCCTGGCCGCACAGCGCGTGCCGGTCGACCGGCTGGTGCTGCTGGCAACCGCGGCGCGCAAGCAGGGCGACCTGTTGAAGGTGCAGCTCGAAAAGCAGCTGCCGCCGGACAAATTCGCGCCGATCGGAAAGGCCATCGACGACATCATGGCCGGGCAGATCGTCAACCCGCCGCCGGCGGGGCTGGCGATCGCGCCTGCGATGCAGCCCGCCATCGCGTCTGCCTTTACCGAGGATCCGATCGATCCGATGAAGAAGATCACAGGGCCAACGCTCATCGTCGCGGGCGGCCGCGACCATCAGCTGGCGCGGATCGACTTCCTCGCGCTCACCACCGCCGACTTTGCGGCCAAATCACTGTGGCTGCCGGAGATGAACCACCTGCTGGTCGACGTCACCGACGCGGCGGACGACATGGCAAGCTACAACGAGCCGGAGCGGCCACTCGACCCCGACCTGATCGACGCGGTGGCTGGCTTCATCGGGCAGCACTAGGCGAATAGTGAGTGGCGAATAGCGAATAGATTTCCCCCATTCGCTACTCCCCGTTCGCCGTTCGCGACCTACAGCGCCTCGCCCTTCAGCAGCCGCGGCACTTCGCCCGACAATCCCGCCGCCTGGCGGATGAACATGCCCTTCAACGGCGGCGCGCGATCGACGAGGCCCAAGCCGATGTCGCGCACGGTGCGCAGCAGCGTCGATTCGTTGGAGAACAGGAAGTTCAGCGAGTTGGTGGCAACGCCCATCGCCATCGTATCGAAGCGCCGCCAGCGCTGATAGCGCTCCAGCACGTCGGCCTGTCCGAGGTCCATGCCGAGCCGCGCCGCATCGACGACCACCTCGGCAAGCGCCGCGACATCCTTCAGGCCCATGTTGAGCCCTTGTCCTGCGATCGGATGGATCACATGCGCGGCGTCGCCGATCAGCGCCAGCCGTTCGGCGATGAACGAGCGCGCGACGAAATAGCCGAGCGGGAACGCGCGCGGCTTGTCGAGCGCCTTGATCTCACCGAGGTGCAAACCAAAACGCTGCTCGAGCTCCGCGTGGAACTCGTCCTCGCTCAGCGCCGTGATGCGCGCGGCGTCCTTGCGTGTCTCGGTCCACACCAGCGATGAGCGATTGCCGGTCAGCGGCAGGATCGCGAACGGACCGGCGGGCAGGAAATGCTCCTCGGCGCGGCCGTGATGTTCGCGCTCATGCCCGACGGTGACCACGATGCCGGATTGGTCATAGTCCCAGCCATGGGTCGCAATCCCGGCGCGCTCGCGTAGCTTCGATCGCGCGCCGTCGGCGGCGACCAGCAGGCTCGCATCGATCTCGGTGCCGTCGGCCAGCCGCACGCTGACGCCGTCGGGCCGCGAGTCGAAACTCGACACCGCCGTGGCGCGCAACTCGACGCCCTCGGCCTCGGCGCGGGTTGCGAGCGCATCGATCAGATAGCGGTTCTCGACCATATGGGCGAACGGCTCGCCGGGCTCGACATTGCCGGCGAAGGTCAGGAACACCGGACGCGTGGCGTCCTCCAGCTTGGAATCGGTCACGACCATGTCGGTGATCGGCTGCGCCGTCGGCGCCACCTGCCCCCAGACGCCGAGGGTCTCGAACAGCCGCCGGCAGGCCGCCACGATCGCGGTCGCGCGCGGATCGCGGCTCGGGCGCTGGCTCAGCGCCGGATCGGCCACGATGACCGGAATGTCCGGCCCCAGCCCCTGGCGCAACGCCACGGCCAGCGCCAGACCCGCAAAAGCGCCCCCGCAGATGACAATACTTCGCTGTGCCGGCATGCCGTTCCTTTACGCGCCCTGCGCTCTCAGACTGTACTTGCTACCTGATAATAGCTGGGCGAAACAGGGGACAGAAACAAGAGCGGCTAATCAGCCCCGTCGTCATTCCGGGGCGCGCAACGCGCGAACCCGGAATCCATCAGGCCGCATCTTCCGTGGATGAATGGATTCCGGGCTCTCGCTTCGCGAGCCCCGGAATGACGGCATTTAACCCATTCAGGACGCACCCCTCATGTCCAAGAGCCTGATCGACCTGTTGTCCATCCTCGATCTCGAGCAGCTCGAGGTGAATTTGTTCCGCGGCAACAGCCCGAAGACCAGCTGGCAGCGCGTGTTCGGCGGCCAGGTGATCGGCCAGGCGATGGTCGCGGCCTGCCGCACCGTCGAGGGCCGGCTGCCGCATTCGATCCATTGCTATTTCATCCTGCCGGGCGATCCGCAGATCCCGATCATCTACCAGGTCGAGCGGCTGCGCGACGGCAAGAGCTACACCACCCGCCGCGTCACCGCGATCCAGCACGGCAACGCGATCTTCTCCATCATGGTCTCGTTCCACGCCGAGGAAGAGAGCAACTTCAATCATCAGGAGAAGATACCCGACGTGCCGCCGCCGGAGAAGCTGACCGCGGAGGAAGTGTCGAAGCAGCCGATGTTCAAGGAAATGCCGGTGTTCATCCGCCGCTACTATGAGAGCGACCGGCCGATCGAGCTGCGTCCGGTCGAGCTCGGTCGCTATTTCGGTCAGCAGATCGAGGATGGCCGCATCCATGTCTGGATCCGCACCGCGGCGAAATTGCCCGACGATCCGGCGCTGCATCTGTGCGCGCTCGCCTATGCGTCGGATTTCTCGCTGCTCGATGCGGTGATGGCACGTTACGGCCGCACGCTGTTCGACCGGCGCATGATGCCGGCGAGCCTCGATCACGCGATGTGGTTTCACCGCCCGTTCCGCGCCGACGAATGGCTGCTCTACGCGCAGGATTCGCCGAGCGCGCAGTCAGGCCGCGGCCTGACCCGCGGCCAGATCTTCAAGCCCGACGGCACGCTGGTGGCGTCCGTCGCGCAAGAAGGTTCGGTGCGCGAACGCAAGTAATCCTTAGCTGCCCGCGTAGGCGCCGCGCTCGGTCAGCGCGAATTGCGAGATGAACCAGTTGGCGTACCAGCGCAGCACCCACGGAATCGGGATCAGAAAAGCGCAGCCGACCGAGAACACGATGGTTCGCCACAGCACCTCGAGGCCCGAGGCGTTGAAGGTGACCTCGCGGCGCGTGCCTTCGACGTTGCGGCAGATCCAGCGCAACCACGCCGTCATCACCCAGGCCCAGCCGATGATGGTGATGGCCGCGATCACCATCAGCACGTACCAGCCGACATAGACCGCCGGGCTGCCGTTGAACGAGATCGGCAGCTCCTGGCCGCTCGAGCTGAGGCGGCTGAAGATCCAGCGAACGATCATCCAGCTCAGGAAGCCCTGCAGCAGCAGCGAGAGCAGCGTGACGATGTTGCTGTTGGCCGCTCCGGCATAGGTCAGGAGACCGAGCACGATGAAGACGTACCAGATGTCGAGCGGCTGCCCGGTGAAGCCGAGATGCGGCCGGCCCGGTACGCGGATATAGGGAATCGCGAAGCGGTACAGGCCGGTCGCGGTCCACGGCGCGGGGATGACGAAGATCTGGCCGATGAACATCAGCAAGCTGCGTCCGAACAGGCCCCAGATCGGGAAGTCGGCGGACAGCGCGCCGCCGCTATAGCTTGCCGACGCGGCCACCGGCGGCGGTCCGCCGGCCTGCGGAAACGCCGGCGGCGCGCCCGCGCTCGGAACAAGGCCTGGAATCTCCCCCGCCTTCTGCCAGCCGGCCATGCCCTCGGTCCACACCAGGGTATCGGCGCCCACCATGCCACGGGTGATCAGGTCGCGGAGCTGAGCTTCAGGCAGGGGGCCCTTTTGCTGGCCTTCAGATGCATAAAACCAGTTTCGATTCGACATTTTATTGTTCCTCGGGGCGCGGGTGCACGCGCTGTGGCGAGAATGAGCCAGCGGGAGCGCTGGCCGGGGCGGGAAAGCCATATTCTGGCCGACGGTTGTCGTCCCGTACAGTGACGGAGTTCACGCGCTGCGCACGTTTTCCCCTTCAACCTGCAACTTTTTTATGCCATTTGCCCAGAAAGCTGCCAGATTTGGCGGACGGCAAATCGTCGCTCCGGTGGCGGGACATGCAGGCTCGGAGATGGCAAGTGCCGCGCTCCGGGGATGGGCGCACACGGAAAACCTCAAGGAAATGAAGGCCTGAACCATGAAACTCGTCGTCGCGATCATCAAACCGTTCAAGCTCGATGAGGTACGCCAGGCCCTGACCGCGATCGGCGTTCACGGCATGACAGTGACCGAGGTGAAGGGCTATGGCCGCCAGAAGGGCCACACCGAGATCTATCGCGGCGCCGAATATGTCGTGAATTTCCTGCCCAAGCTCAGGATCGAGATCGCCGTCGACACCGCGCTCGCCGACAAGGCGGTCAGCGTCATCACCGAGCACGCCCGCACCGGCCAGATCGGCGACGGCAAGATCTTCGTGACGCCGATCGACCACGCGCTGCGCATCCGCACCGGCGAGACCGACAACGACGCGCTTTGAGACTTGAAGCATGAGTCCTGGAGCTTGACCCGGAAAAGTGGAAGCCGGTTTTCCGGAAAAATCATGCGCAAGAAAAGTTCGAGATCATCGCCGGCAACGACGCCGGTGCACGCCGAAATCCACACCAAGAAACCACGACACGCCGGGGAATGATGATGGGGGCACGAGCTCTTCGTGCAGCGATATCAGCTGCGCCGAACACTGCTGCAATCCTGCTCTCGTGGAGTACGCCGGCCTTCGCGCAAGACTCCAGCGCCTCCGGCATCAACGCCGCCGACACCGCCTGGATGATGATCGCCACCGCGCTGGTGCTGATGATGACGATACCGGGGCTCGCGCTGTTCTACTCCGGCATGGTGCGGAAGAAGAATGTACTGGCGACGATGGCGCAGAGCCTCACGGCCGTTGCGCTGATCTCGATCCTCTGGGTCACCTTCGGCTATTCGCTGACCTTTGTCGGCAACGGTCCATGGCTCGGCTCGCTCGACAGCTGGTTCCTCGCAGGCATCACGATGGACAGCGTCAATCCGGCGGCAAAGACCATCCCGGAAGCGCTGTTCATGCTGTACCAGATGACGTTTGCGATCATCACGGTGGCGCTGGTTGCCGGCTCGGTCGCCGACCGCATGCGGTTCTCCGCCTATGTGCTGTTCTCGATCGGCTGGTTCATCTTCGCCTATGTGCCGCTGGCGCATTGGGTGTGGGGCGGCGGCTTCCTCGCCTCGATGGGCGTGATGGACTTCGCCGGCGGCCTCGTCGTGCATCTGTCCGCCGGCATCAGCGGCCTGGTCGCGGCCAAGGTGATGGGCAACCGGCACGGCTACGGCAGCGAGAATTTGTCGCCGTTCGACCTGTCGCTCGCCGTGGTCGGCACCGGCCTGCTCTGGGTCGGCTGGTTCGGCTTCAACGGCGGCTCGGCGCTGGCGGCCAATTCGCGCGCAGTGATGGCGATCACCGCCACCCATCTTGCCGCCTGCGCCGGCGCGCTGACCTGGGGCGCGATCGAATGGGCAACGCGCCGCAAGCCGTCGGTGCTCGGCATGATCTCGGGCGCGGTCGCAGGGCTCGGCACCATCACCCCGGCATCCGGTTTCGTCGCGCCGTGGCACGGCATCATCATCGGCATCATTGCCGGCCTGGTCTGCTTCTGGGCTTGTACCTGGCTGAAGCATCGCTTCCAGTACGACGACTCGCTCGACGTGTTCGGCGTGCACGGCATCGGCGGCTTGACCGGCACGCTGCTCGCGGGCGTTTTCGCCACCGCAGCAATCGGCGGCACCTCCGGCCTGTTCGAAGGCAATCCGCAGCAGCTGCTGATCCAGCTCTACGGCGTCGTCGTTACGGCGCTCTGGTGCGGCGGCGTCACCTTCGTGCTGCTCAAGCTGGTCTCGGCCTTCGTCCCCTTGCGGGTCTCGATGCAGCAAGAGCTGGAGGGCCTCGACATATCGCAGCACGGCGAGGCGCTGCAGTAGCGGCCGAGGTCATGGGGGCGCCGCGAGGGCAAACTCGCAAAACAACCCCATGCAAAGGAACCGGGCGCCGCGATCTCACGCCGCACGGCGCGCGTAGAGTTCACGCTTGCACGACACATAAGTGTATGCTTATGTGTTGGCATGGTCGATACCGATATCTTCAAGGCGCTGGCCGATCCGACCCGCCGCAGGGTCTTCGAGAAACTGGCCGGCGGCAGCCTGAACGCCAGTGCCTTGCGCGACGGGCTTGAGATCAGCCAGCCGGCGATGTCGCAGCATCTGGCCGTGCTGCGCGCGGCTGGACTGGTGCGCGAGCAGCGGCAGGGCCGTTTCGTCAATTACGAAGTCGACCCGGACGGGATCGCCAGCATCGGGACCTGGCTCGCCCGCTACCGTGCCTATTGGCCGAAGCGCATCGAAGCGCTCTCCGACCTCTTGAAGGACATGGATCAATGAGCGACACGGTTGAGCCTGACGCCGACGCAGCCTTGGTGATCGAATACGATCTCGACGCACCGCCTGACAAAGTATGGCGCGCCGTTACCATTCCAGCCTTGCGCGAACGCTGGCTTCCGGATTGCGATCTCGCCGGCGCTGCGCCGGAATCATCGATCGCGGGCGAAGAGGTGCGTTACCGGCTCCGCGATTCCGAGCCGCCGTTTCGCGAGAGTCATGTCACCTTCCGGATCGAGCCGAATGAGGCCGGCGGCACCCGGTTTCGCATCATCCAGGAAGCCTGCGACGAGCGCGCAAACCAGCCGCAAGCGGCCAACAGCAACAGCCGCATGCTGATGCGCGCGGCCTGATCCCGCACGTTATCACCCGCTAAGTCTCAATCACCTGCAGACATGGAGGTCGCCGATGCGCGACATGATGCAACTCGTCCCGATGGTCGTCGAGCAGTCGTCCCGCGGCGAGCGGTCCTTCGATATCTATTCCAGGCTGCTGCGCGAACGCATCATTTTCCTCAACGGCGAGGTCAATGATGCGATGTCCGGACTGGTCTGCGCGCAGCTTCTGTTCCTCGAGGCTGACAACCCGAACAAGCCGATCAACCTCTACATCAATTCCTATGGCGGCGTGATCACCAGCGGGCTTGCGATGTACGACACCATGCAGTTCATCAAGGCGCCGGTGCACACGCTGTGCATGGGCACCGCGCGCTCCATGGGGTCGTTCCTGCTCATGGCCGGCGAGCCCGGTCATCGCGCCGCGCTCCCGAATGCCAGCCTCCATGTGCATCAGCCGCTGGGCGGCTTCCAGGGCCAGGCGTCCGACATCCAGATCCATGCCGCCGAGATGCAGGCGACCAAGCGGCGCATCATCCGGCTTTATGCGCAGCATTGCCGGCGCACCGAGGCGGACGTGGAACGGACCCTGGACCGCGATCACTTCATGTCGGCGGAGCAGGCGCTCGAATGGGGACTGATCGACAGGGTTTTTGCAGCGCGCGACGCCGCCTAATGGCCCGGCACTGCTTTACCCAAATACCGGCGCCTGCACCGCGACTGAGCAGAATTGTGTCCAGACCCTGGCTTGCTCATGAATTAGGCCAATCTGATTAGATTTTAGGCGCGACGGAATAGCGCAGCAGCAGCCGGCTCCCGCAATGCGGGAAAAGGTCCGGATTCATAATCCATTAGCGAACCCGAGCCGTTTGGCACGGCATTTGATTCTAAGGGTCCCGGCTGTGCCCGCGTAGTGGATGTCTTCCGCGTGGTGAACCTCAGTCGAAACTCCCGGTGTTCGTTCGCACCGGGCCCAAGCGGGGATAGGACTCATGAAAATTGTTATGGCGATCATTAAGCCATTCAAGCTGGAAGAGGTCCGTGACGCCCTGACCGCCATTGGCGTTCACGGTCTCACGGTGACGGAAGTCAAGGGGTACGGCCGCCAGAAGGGCCATACGGAAATCTATCGCGGCGCCGAATATGCGGTGAGCTTCCTGCCCAAGATCAAGATCGAGGTCGCAGTCGCCTCCGATCAGGTCGACAAGACCATCGACGCCATCACCTCCGCCGCCAAGACCGGACAGATTGGCGACGGCAAGATCTTCGTCATCAGCCTCGAGCACGCCGTGCGCATCCGCACCGGCGAGGCCGATGCCGCGGCCCTCTGATTTCGCGCTCAACCTTTAAGACCTCAGGAGTGAAATAACATGACGTTCAAGCGTCCCTATGGCGCGGGATTGGCGGCCCTCGCAGTCGGCCTCTTTGCCGCAACCGCCGCCTACGCCGAGCCAACCGTCAACAAGGGCGACAACGCCTGGATGCTGACATCGACGGTGCTGGTGCTGTTGATGACCATCCCGGGCCTCGCGCTGTTCTATGGCGGTCTCGTCCGCTCCAAGAACATGCTCTCGGTGCTGGCACAGGTGTTCTACACCGTCTGCATCGTCACCGTGCTCTGGGCCCTCTACGGCTACAGCCTCGCCTTCACCGGCGGCTCCGACTTCATCGGCGGCTTCTCCAAGGCCTTCCTGATGGGCGTCACGCCGGACTCCAAGGCTGCGACCTTCTCGGTCGACGCCAACATCTCGGAGCTCGTCTATATGTGCTTCCAGATGACCTTCGCGGCGATCACGCCAGCCCTCATCGTCGGCGCCTTTGCCGAGCGCATGAAGTTCGCGGCGATCGCGCTGTTCATCCCGATCTGGGTCACCGTGATCTACTTCCCGATCGCGCACATGGTCTGGTACTGGCCGGGCCCGGACGCGATCCAGGATGCCGCCAAGGCGCTCGCCGCTGCGGCTGACGGTGCAGCAAAGACCGCGGCGCAGGCCAAGCTCGACGAGATCAACGCCGATGCCGGCTGGATCTTCAAGAAGGGTGCGATCGACTTCGCCGGCGGCACCGTCGTGCACATCAACGCGGGCATCGCCGGCCTCGTCGGCGCGCTCCTGATCGGCAAGCGCACCGGCTACGGCAAGGAGCTGATGGCTCCGCACTCGCTGACCATGACCATGATCGGCGCCTCGCTGCTCTGGGTCGGCTGGTTCGGCTTCAACGCTGGTTCGAACCTCGAAGCCAATGGCGGCGCTGCGCTCGCCATGACCAACTCCTTCGTGGCCACGGCCGCGGCGGCGCTGGCCTGGATGTTCGCGGAATGGATCATCAAGGGCCATCCCTCGCTGCTCGGCGCGCTCTCGGGCGCGGTCGCGGGCCTCGTCGCGGTGACGCCTGCGGCCGGTTACGCCGGTCCGATGGGTGCCATCGTGCTCGGCCTCGTGGTTGGCGTGGTCTGCCTGTTCTTCTGCACGGTCGTGAAGAACGCGCTCGGCTATGACGACTCGCTCGATGTGTTCGGCGTCCACTGCGTCGGCGGCATCATCGGTGCGCTCGGCACCGGCATCCTGGTCAACCCGGCGCTCGGCGGTGCCGGCATCATCGACTACACCGCGATCCCGCCGAAGGTTGCCGATTACGACTTCGTGGCGCAGATGACCTCGCAGGTCTGGGGCGTCTGCACCACGCTGGTGTGGTCGGGCATCGGCTCTGCGATCCTCTACAAGATCGTGGACGTGATCGTCGGCCTGCGTGCCAACGTCGAGACCGAGCGTGAAGGCCTCGACATCACCGAGCACACGGAGCGCGCCTACAACATGTGAGTTCTCCCGGGGCGCGACCTCCCCAAGCGGTCGTTCCCAGAACTACGGTCCGGGCACATACCCGGCAATGTCCGGACCGTTGAGGGGCTCCAGCGCAAGTTGGAGCCCCTTTCTTTTTCCTGCAGCTCGAGAAAATATTGCCGGAATTGCCTGCTATCGTGGAATAACAGGCGACAGACAAGAAAACGGGAGGACGTCATGAAGGTGCAGGGCAGGTGCTATTGCGGCAGCGTGCGCTATGAGGCCGAAGGCGAACCAATGATGGCGGCGCAATGCCTGTGCCGCGAATGCCAGTACATCACGGGCGGCGGACCGAACATGTTCATGGCGATGCCGACCACCGGCTTCAAATACACCGCCAGCCAACCCAAGCAGTTCACCCGGAAGGACCTCGAACGCGCCGTGACGCGCGAATTCTGCCCGGAATGCGGCACCCATCTGGTGACCAAGGTGCCGGGCCTGCCCGCCACGATCCTGAAGGTCGGCACGTTCGACGACCCCAGCGTGTTCACCCCGCAGATGACGATCTACACCTGCGACAAACAGACCTTCCACCATGTCCCCGACGGCAAGCCGTCGTTCGAGAAGCTGCCGGCGCGGTAGACTTCATACCGTGCGGCTCAAACCTCCCCTTGAAAAGGGGAGGTCGCTTTGCTCGTCAGAGCAAAGCGGGTAGGGATCTGCTCGCTCCGCACGCACCGTTGCCTGCGGTTGACCCCCATCCCGAACTTCCCCCTTTCAGCGGGAAGGAGAGGATAAAGACCGCAGTTCGCCGGCGCGCCGCGCATACGCCGACAAGCTCACGCCGCGTCGCGCGCGTGCTCGACGCGGTCGCGGCCATGGCGCTTGGCGGCGTAGAGCGCCTGGTCGGCGGTTCGCATCAAATTGCCGAGATCGAAGCCGGAGTCCTTCAAGGTGAAACCGATGCTGATCGTCACCGGCAGCTGGGTCGCGCCGTCGAGGATCGTGCGCGCCGCGCAATCGCGGCGGATTTCCTCGGCGCCGTGCGCCGTCTGCTCGTGGCTCAGGCCGGTCACCACAACTGCGAATTCCTCGCCGCCGTAGCGGGCGACCAGCGCGCCGTGCCGGATCTCGAACTGGCGCAACACGTCGGCGATCTCGACCAGCACTCTGTCGCCGATCTCATGTCCGTAGCGGTCGTTGATCGACTTGAAATGATCGATGTCGCACATCAGGACCGCCACCGACGCGCCGTCCGCCTGCGCCTGGTCGAGCGCGGCGGCGGCCTCAGTGTCGAAGCCACGGCGGTTCAACAGACCGGTCAGCTGGTCGGTCTGCGAGATCTGGGCGAGCTCGCGGCGGGTATGCGCGAGCTCCAGCATCAACAGGCCCGCGCGATAGGACATCGCGCCGCTGAGCGCGATTGAGATAAGGACGCCTGCGGTGAGCCCGAACAACTGCATCTGACCGACCGTGATCGGCGCGGCCAGATCGCGGCCGAACACCAGCATGCCGATGGTGAAGGACATCACCGCGGTCATGCCGGCGGCAATCACCATCACCTTGCCGGTGCGGCGCAGAACATCGCCGTGTGTCTCGATCCTGATGGCCATGTCCGTCTGCAAATCCTCGCAATGCACGGGATCATTCGGTCGTGCTGTGTTGCGAATTGCTGAAGGGATTCGTGTTGCGGGACACTGGCGTTAATGGCGGGTAAAGCGGATCACTCGAATGCCTGACAGCGTGCGTGCGCCAGGCCCTTTCAGTCGATCAGGACTTCCTCGTCCGGCAGTTCGCTCGGCGCGCCGTCGCGCAGATAGCTCTCAAGGATGCCTGCCAGCGACAGCGGCGTGAGGCGCTCCTCCGCGCGGGATAGATCGGCGATCGGCCACCAGCGGAAGCAATCGAGCACCTTCGCCTCGGCCTTGTCGGCCATCACCGGCGCGAAGCGATCCGTGTGGACGATCCGGTATTCTTCCTTCTGGGAGATCCGCCGGCCGCCCCAGTTGAAGATGTGATGACGCCGCCAGACGGCGGGACCGGGCTCGAAATCGACCAACCCCAATTCCTCGGCCAATTCCCGCTTCAGCGTCGCTTCCGGCGTCTCGCCGTCCTCGACACCGCCGCCGGGCGCGATCCAGAAACAGTCGCCGCCGTGTAGCGGGCGAATCCGCATCAGCAGGACGTCGCGTTCCCTCGTGATGATGAGCGCCCTGACGGCGCGGCGATGGATCATGTCTCGGTGCAATTTTGCTGCGGTCTTTCAGTGCGGTCTTCTCAGGGGAGCGCTGATATCACGCGCCGGCCGATCATGCCGCGCCGCCGATGGTTAATCGCGTCTTAACCTCGCCCTATCTATGGTGATTTGATCGGTTTACGGTCGGCTCCCCCTCACCTCCGACCGCAGTGAAAGTGCTGGCATTTCAACCATGGCAATGACCGCCTCATCCGGCTTGGCGCAGGGCGCCGGCGATGTCGCATCCGCCGGCCAGGCCGAGCGTTCCCCGTTCTTGCGTACAACCGAGCTGCTGGCGCCCTATCAGCCAGCCAAGCCCTTGATTACGCTGTCGTTAGGCGAACCGCAGCACCCGGTGCCCGATTTCGTCGGGCCGGTGCTGGCAAAGCACACCGCCGAGTTTGGCCGTTACCCGATAGCCAAGGGCATCGAGCCGTTTCGCCGCGCGGTCGCGACCTGGCTATCGAGCCGGTTCCAATTGCCGCGGCCGGTCGATCCGGAGAGCGAGGTGATGGTGTTGAACGGCAGCCGCGAGGGGCTGTTCTTTGCCGCCATCACTGCATCGCGCTATGTCGCCGCGCGCAAGGGCCGGCCGGCGATCCTGATGCCGAATCCGTTCTATCCGGCCTACGGCGCCGGTGCCCGCGCGGCCGGCTGCGAGCAGATCTATCTGCCGACCACGCTCGCCAACGGCTTTCTGCCCGATCTCGATGCGATCGACGAGGCGACGCTGGCGCGCACCGTGGCGTTCTTCATCGCCTCGCCCGCCAATCCGCAAGGCTCGGTCGCCTCGCGCGCTTATTTTGCGCGGCTGAAAGAGCTCGCCGATCGCTTCGGCTTCATCATCCTGAGCGACGAGTGCTATTCGGAGATCTACACCCGCGAGGCGCCGGGCAGCATTCTCGAATGCGCCGGTCCCGACTTCAGCAATGTCGTCGCGTTCCAGTCGCTGTCGAAGCGCTCCAACCTGCCGGGCATGCGGGTCGGCTTCGCCGCGGGCGACAGAAAATTCCTCGCTGCATTCCACGAGCTGCGCAATGTCGCCGCACCGCAGGTGCCGGTGCCGCTGCAGCATGTCGCGGTCGCCGCCTATAGCGACGAGGCGCACGTCGAGGAAAATCGCAGGCTCTATCGCATCAAGTTCGATTTCGCCGACCAGATCCTCGGCAACCGCTACGGCTACAAGCGTCCCGCCGGCGGCTTCTGCGTCTGGCTCGACGTCTCCGACCGCGGCGGCGACGAGGCCGCGGCGGTCAGGCTCTATCGCGACGCCGGCGTTCGCGTGATTCCCGGCAGCTATTTGGCGCGCGAGCAGAACGACGGTTCCAATCCGGGCGCGGGCTATATCCGTCTTGCTCTGGTCTCCGACAGTGAATCGACGGCCGAGGCGATGCATCGCCTGGTCGAAACCCTGGGTTAATCGCGAAGCGCGAAGATTGAGTATGCCAGCGATCGAACGTGTCATCCCCCTGGTCGGCCACCTGCCGCTCTCGTTGCGCGAGGCGCTGGCGCGGCGGCTGCGCGAACTCACCGGGCTCGGCCTGATCGCGCTGTCGGGTGCCGTCACTGCCGCACTGATGACCTGGTCGGTGCAGGATCCGTCGCTGAGCCACGCCACCTCGCGCGCGATCCGCAACGTGCTCGGCTATCCCGGCGCAATCGGCGCCGACCTGCTGATGCAGATTCTCGGGCTCGGCGCCATCATGCTGCTGCTGCCGGTCGCGGTCTGGGGCTGGCGGATGCTGACGCATCGTCCGTTCGACCGCGAGGCGCTGCGGCTCGGCTGCTGGATCCTGTGCACGGTGATCGCAGCGGGCTTCGCCAGCTGCTGGCCGCACAATACGTCATGGCCGCTGCCGACCGGGCTCGGCGGCGTGGTCGGCGACGCGCTGCTGCGCACGCCGGCCGTCGTGTTCGGGCCGCCCGGCTTCATCTATCGCGTCGTGCTTGGCCTGATCCTGTTTGTCGCGATGGCCGCGAGCTTCCTGTTCGCCTGCGGTTGGGGCGCCAGGGAGCAGGACGAGGAGCTGACGCCGATCTCTGACGACGACGAGCCGTTCGTCGAGGACGAAGACAACGACCGCAGCTCGGTCTCGCTGGGCTGGCTGTTCCACGCGCTGATGAGCGCGAAAGCGCGGCTCGGCTGGCTGTTCTCGACCGCCTACAAATCGCTGGTGTCGAGCGGATCGCAAGGCCGCAGCGCTGCGTTCGAGCGTCAGGAACCCAATATCGGCGGCGGCCGATCGGCGCCATCGATCGCGCCCGCGGCTGACGACCATGATGAGGACGAAGACGAGGCCGAGGCTTTCGACGACGAGGAAGCAGAGGATGACGAGGAGGAAGCTCCCGTCGCCCGCGCCCCGCGCAAGAAGGCCGAGCCGAAGCCGAAGAAGAAGAACTCCGACAAGTTCGAGCTGCCGTCGGTCTCGGTGCTCAGCGCGCCGAAGGCGAGCGATCGCCAGCCGCTGAGCAAGGCCGAGCTCGAAGCCAATTCGCGCGCGCTCGAAGGCGTGCTGCAGGATTTCGGCGTGCGTGGCGAGATCGTCAAGGCCAACCCGGGCCCGGTGGTCACGCTGTACGAGCTGGAGCCCGCGCCCGGCATCAAATCGTCGCGCGTGATCGGATTGTCCGACGACATCGCGCGTTCGATGAGCGCGCTGTCGGCCCGCGTCGCCGTGGTCGCCGGCCGCAATGCGATCGGCATCGAACTGCCGAACGCGCATCGCGAAAAGGTCTACCTGCGCGAGCTGCTGGTCGCGAAGGAAAGCGTCGATTCGGTTGCGAAGCTGCCGCTGTGCCTCGGCAAGACGATCGGCGGCGATCCTGTGATCATCGACCTCGCGCGCACGCCGCACATGCTGATCGCCGGCACCACCGGCTCCGGCAAATCGGTCGCGATCAACACCATGATCCTGAGCCTGGTCTACCGGTTGCGTCCGGATCAGTGCCGCCTGATCATGGTCGACCCGAAGATGCTCGAGCTCTCCGTCTATGACGGCATCCCGCATCTCTTGACGCCCGTCGTCACCGATCCGAAGAAGGCGGTGGTCGCGCTGAAATGGGCGGTGCGCGAGATGGAAGAACGCTACAAGCGGATGGCCAAGCTCGGCGTGCGCAACATCGACGGCTACAATGCGCGCCTCGTCGAAGCCAAGGCCAAGGGCGAAGAGCTGACGCGCACCGTGCACACCGGTTTCGACAAGGAGAGCGGCAAGGCGATCTACGAGGAAGAGAAGCTCGACCTCGAGCCGCTGCCCTACATCGTCATCATCGTCGACGAAATGGCCGACCTGATGATGGTCGCCGGCAAGGACATCGAAGGCGCGGTGCAGCGCCTCGCGCAGATGGCGCGCGCCGCCGGCCTGCACGTGATCCTCGCCACGCAGCGTCCGTCGGTCGACGTCATCACCGGCACGATCAAGGCGAACTTCCCGACCCGCATCGCCTTCCAGGTGACGTCGAAGATCGACAGCCGCACCATCCTCGGCGAGATGGGCGCCGAGCAGCTGCTCGGCCAGGGCGACATGCTCTACATGGCTGGCGGCGGCCGCATCAGCCGCGTGCACGGCCCGTTCGCATCGGACGAGGAAGTCGAGAAGGTGGTGCGCCACCTGAAGACGCAAGGCCAGCCGGAATATCTCGAAGCCGTCACCGCGGAGGAGCCGACCGACGAGGACGGCGCCGTGTTCGATGCCACCGGCATGGGTGGCGACGGCGGCGGCGATCTGTTCACGCAGGCGGTTGCGATCGTCAAGCGCGACCGCAAGGCGTCGACCTCCTACATCCAGCGCCGGCTGCAGATCGGCTACAACCGCGCCGCCTCGCTGATGGAGCGGATGGAACTTGAGGGCATCGTCGGCCCGGCGAATCACGCCGGAAAGCGTGAAATCCTGGTCGGGGAGGAAGAAGGCCAGTTCTGATCGGGGACGATCATCACGGAAAAACCATATCTCCCTCGGAAGAGGCGGGATAAAATCCGGCGAAGCGGGACGAGCGTCGAACAGAGACCTGACATATCTGATGGCAAAACATCTCATTGACCGCGGCACGCGCACTGCGCTGGCTCTTCTCGTCACCGCCGCGATCGCCGGCGGCGCGACTGCGCAGAATGCGCCGGCGACGCCGAAGCCCGCGCCCAAGTCTGCGCCGAAGGCCAGGGACGCCGGCGCGCAGAGCAATGCGGACAAGGGCCCGGCCACCACGGGCGCCACCCAGGCACCGCCGGACCCGGTGATTCCCGATCCGCGCCGCAACGTGCCCGCCAACATCTTCCAGACCTTCGACGCCAACCAGAAGGCGCAGGCCGCCAAGGTCTCGGCCTATCTGTCGTCGCTGCAGACGCTGGTCGGGAACTTCGTCCAGGTCGGTCCCGACGGCACCAAGACCAAGGGCGATTTCTACATCCAGAAGCCCGGCAAGCTGCGCTTCGAATACGACAACCCGAGCACCATCGAGGTGATCGCCGACGGCTCGTCGGTCGCGGTGCGCGACCGCAGGCTCGCCACCCAGGACATCTATCCGCTGTCGCAGACCCCGCTGCGCTATCTGCTGTCGGACCGCATCGACCTGATGAAGGACACCAACGTCGTCAGCGTCACCGCCGACGACGTTTTCGTCAGCATCACGATCGAGGAGAAGCAGGCGCTGGTCGGCACCAGCCGCTTCCTGCTGATGATCGGCGCCAAGGACGGCAAGCTCAAGCAGTGGACCGTCACCGATCCGCAGGGCTACGACACGACAGTTGCGGTCTACAATCTCGACGCGACGCAGAAGCCCGATCCGGGGCTGTTCAAGATCGACTTCACGACGTATCCGGGTTCATCGCCGGGCTAGCCATCTTGCGTAGGGTAGAGCGCAGCGAAACCCATCACCTTCGTGCCGCGAATTGAGATGATGGGTTTCGCTGCGCTCTACCCATCCTACGGCGCTTGGTTGTGGACAAAGCACCGACGCGCGCCGAGAACCGTGCTAAGACGCACCTCTCATGCGGTTCTCCGTCACCACCTGGAACATCAATTCGGTGCGCCTGCGCATCGACATCGTCGCCAAATTCCTGAAGAGCGCGCGGCCGGACGTGCTGTGCCTGCAGGAGACCAAATGCATCGACGATGCGTTTCCGCTGAAGCGCTTCAAGCGGCTCGGCTATGAGCACGTCGCGCTGAACGGGCAGAAGGGCTATCACGGCGTCGCCATCGTCTCGCGCCTGCCGTTCGAGACGACCGACATCCGGACGTTCTGCGACAAGATCGACTCGCGGCACATCTCGGTGTCCTTTGGCGAGAAGGCGCAGCTCTCAAAGCCGCTGGTGCTGCATAATTTCTACGTGCCGGCCGGCGGCGACATTCCCGATCCCGCGCTCAATCCGAAGTTCGAGCACAAGCTGCAATTCCTCGACGAGATGAAGGCGTGCGAGCCGCTGCATCCGCGCGGCGACGACCACCACATCCTGGTCGGCGACCTCAACGTCGCACCGCATGAGAACGACGTGTGGTCGCACAAGCAGCTGTTGAAGGTGGTCTCGCATACGCCTGTTGAAACGGAGAAGCTGCTCGCGGCGCAGGCCCATGGCGAATGGTTCGACATCGCGCGCGAGCGGATCCCGATGTCGGAAAAGGCCTACACCTGGTGGAGCTATCGCGCCGCGGACTGGACCGTCGGCGATCGCGGCCGCAGGCTCGACCACATCTGGGTCTCGCGTGCGCTGAAGGATCAGGTCAGCGACTTCAAGATCACCCGCGACGCCCGCGGCTGGGAGCGGCCGTCGGATCATGTGCCTGTCACGGCGGTGATGGAGGTTTAGTCTCGCCGTCGTCCCTGCCTGGTGCGCAATTGCGCACGGGGAGCAGCGACCCATAGCCACAGGGCTCCGAAATCGGCAAAGCCATCGACCCTTGTTCCCAAAGATGGGCCGCGGCGCATGGGTCCCGGATCGCGTTCGCGATGCTCGCTTGTCCGGGACGACGAGGAATTACGTACTCAACTTCCCGCCCGCGATCAAAATATCGCTCGCGAGCTGGCTGGTGCGCAGCGCGAGTTCGTCGCGTAGCCGGCGGGCCGCGGCCGGATCGCTTTCCAGCACACGCTGGAACAGGCTACGCGCGACGCGGATCACCGAGCCGCGCTCCAGCGCGGTCGCGGTCGCGGGCCGTTTCATCGCGACGATCAATGCCAGCTCGCCGATCAGCGCGCCGGGACCGGCGATGATCTCGGCGTCGCCTTCCTCGACACGGAACGTGCCGCGCTGCACGACATAGCCGGCATCGGCCGTGTCGCCGGTCTTGAACAGCACTTCGCCTGCGTTGAAATCGCGTTGCTCGGAGCCGATCGCCAGCATGCGCAAGGAGCTATCGCCCAACAGACGCATCGTCGGGACCTGCTCAAGCAGGGCTACGTCATCATCGATCGACATTCAGGGCCGGTAACCGCGGTGCGCCTCGATTTCACGAATCGTTGAGCGCGAAGCGTATCACGGCACCAGCTTGTAGCCACCGGCTTCCGTCACCAGGATTTCCGGATTGGCTGCGTCCTTCTCGATCTTCTGGCGGAGGCGGTAGATGTGGGTTTCCAGCGTGTGGGTGGTGACGCCGGAATTGTAGCCCCAGACTTCCTGGAGCAGGGTCTCGCGCGACACCGGCATCTGGCCGGCACGGTAGAGGAAGCGCAGGATCGCGGTTTCCTTCTCGGTCAGCCGCACCTTGCGGGCATTGGCGCCGGTGAGCATCTTTGAGCCGGGCCGGAACGAGTAGGGGCCGACCGAGAACACCGCGTCCTCGCTGGCCTCGTGCTGGCGCAGCTGCGCCCGAATCCGGGCCAGCAGCACCGCGAAACGGAACGGCTTGGCCACATAGTCGTTGGCGCCGCTTTCCAGGCCAAGGATGGTGTCGGAATCGGTGTCGTGGCCGGTCAGCATGATGATCGGAGCCTTGAAGCCGCCCTTGCGCAGGCTGCGCACCACTTCACGGCCGTCGGTGTCGGGCAGGCCGACATCCATCAGGACCAGATCGGGAGAATTGGCTTTGGCGGCAGTGGCGCCCTTGGCGCCGGTGTCGACTGCGGAGGCTTCGAATTCCTCGTGCAGGGACAGCTGCTCGACCAGCGTATCGCGCAGATCGGTATCGTCATCCACGATCAAGATCTTGCGGGCATTGGCCATAGGTACAATCCTTCGGGGGCGGGGCGGCCAGAAGCGAGGGGCGCTTATGGCCGTAGCATCGGCTAGATACGTGCTCAGGTAGGCCGTCGTTACCGATTCACAAGCCAATACAGTCTACCTCAAATCCGGCTGGGCAGGACGTGAATGTCCTGTAACGCCGGGAGATAGAATGACCGAACCGTCCAAGGCAAGTTCAGTTTTGAACGATTCTTAAGGGAACACCAGCTATTTCAATCACTTATATGACAGCGAAACGTGATCGCCCGCTCTCCGCCATCGAGGTCCGAAGCGCCGCCGGCGACCCGCGCCGGGGCTGGCTGACGGCCGATGGCTGGACCGTTCCCGTGGCACTCGGACGCGGCGGAATCCTCGCCAACAAGCGCGAGGGCGACGGCGGCACGCCGCGCGGCATCTTCCATCCGCGGCAACTCTGGTGGCGCGCCGACCGGCACCGGCGCCCCGTGACCTTCCTGCCGGCGCGGCCGATCCGCCGCGAGGACGCCTGGTGCGAGGACCCCGCCGATCGCCATTACAACCAGCCTGTCAGGCTCGACCGCGAGCAGGGCGGCGACCGCCTGACGCGCGAGGACCACCTCTACGACTTCATTGTCGAGATCGACCACAACGCCGCGCCGCGCATCGCCGGCCGCGGCAGCGCCGTGTTCCTGCATCTGGCGCGACCGAATTTCGCCCCGACCGCGGGCTGCGTCTCGATGACGAAGGCGTCGATGCTGCGGCTGCTGCGGCGGATGTCGCCGCAGACCAGAATCATCATCGGGTAAAATTCTCGAATAGCTGAGCATCGGTTTTCCCACGCGACAAGCGCGACGCGTTTGTGCTGAGATTGCTCGCCGCAGAAAAACATTCCCAAGAATGATTAACGGGGGAAGCGAAAAACCATGCTCGACAACAACCAGATCGCCGCCGCTGCAAAAGTCCTGCACGATCACTGGCACGCCGGAACGAAACTCGGCGCGCTCGAAGGCGCCATGCGGCCGCGCGACCGCGTCGAGGGTTACGCGGTGCAGGCTCAGCTGGAAAAGACGTCGCGCGAAAAACTGTTCGGCTGGAAGATCGCCGCGACCAGCGAGGCCGGCCAGAAGCATATCAATGTCGCAGGGCCGCTTGCCGGGCGCATCCTCGCCGAAACATTGATCGCTGATGGCGGCACCGCATCGATGAAGGGCAACGAGATGCGCGTCGGCGAGCCGGAATATGCCTTCCGCATGGCGCGCGATCTCGCGCCGCGCACCACACCGTACAGTGTAAGGGAAGTACTCGACGCGGTCGGCACGCTGCATCCTGCGATCGAGATTCCGGATTCGCGCTTCGCCGATTTCGCGTCGGCCGGCGAGGCGCAGCTGATCGCCGACAATGCCTGCGCGCATCTGTTCGTGCTCGGACCTGCAACGTCGGCCGACTGGCGCGCGATCGATCTGATCGAACAACGCCCGACCATCACGCTGCGCGGCGAACGCTACATCGGCCACGGCAAGAATGTGCTCGGCGATCCCTGTGTGGCACTCGCCTGGTGCGCCAACGAGCTGCGCGCGCTTGGCCTGACGTTGCGGGCAGGAGAGGTCGTCACCACAGGCACCTGCCATCCGCCGCTGCCGATTCAGGCCGGCGATGTATTCGCAGCGGACTTCGGCGCGATCGGAAAAGTATCGGTGAAGTTCGCGTAGGCGGCGCGCGCTCACCGAACACACAGCCGTCGTCCCTGCGACAGCAGGGACCCATAACCACCGAAGTCAGTTGTTGTGCGCGGATCGAACCGCGTGCCCTTTGCGATGGCCGCGGCGTATGGGTCCCTGCTGTCGCGGGAACGACGCCTCATTTGTGGCAGCTGTCGGCGTTAGAAAGGTACGTGGGCTCTCAGTGGTCGCTCGCGCCTGCGTGCTCGCCAACATGGCCGTCGCCACTGTGGTGAGCAGCACCGCCTCCAGCGTCCGCATCGGAACCAAAGAAGCCCCAGCGATGCGCGTCGATCATCATCGAGGTGTAGAGCGCCCTGACGGCGTTGTATTCGGGATCGGTCGGCTCGAGCTCGTCGAGCTTCCTCCTCAGATAGGCGATGTCCCTCAGTCTCGCCTGCTTGTTGACGAGCCAATAGAGGCCAATGCCAAACACAAGCAGGCTGGCGACGCCGAGCGCGACGATCCAGACGGATGCGAAATTGGCGACGACGTTCATCGTTGCTATCTTATCACGGCCAACGCCGGGCCGGTACTACGCGTGCGCCACCGTCCGTGTCCCGAAGATCGCCGAGCCCACCCGCACATGGGTCGCGCCCATCTGGATCGCTACCGCGAAATCCGCGCTCATGCCCATCGACAGATTCTTCAGCCCATTGCGCGCGGCGATCTTGGCGCAGAGTGCGAAATGCGGCGCCGGGGCCTGGTCGACCGGCGGAATGCACATCAATCCTGAAATCTTCAGACCATATTTGTCGCGGCATGCCGCGATGAAGGTATCCGCGTCCTGCGGCGCGACGCCGGCCTTCTGCGGCTCCTCGCCGGTATTGATCTGGACGAACAGCTCCGGATGCTTCACTTGATTTTTGATTTCCTTGGCTAACGCTTCGCAAATGCTGGCGCGGTCGACCGAATGGATCGCATCGAACAGCGCGACCGCTTCCTTGGCCTTGTTCGACTGCAACGGCCCGATCAGATGCAGCTGCAGTCCCGGATGAGCCTGGATCAATTCCGGCCACTTGCCCTTGGCCTCCTGCACGCGGTTTTCGCCAAATACGCGCTGTCCGGCGCCGATAATCGGCAAAATTGCGTCGGCCGCGAATGTCTTCGACACCGCGATCAAGGTCACCGAGGCGCGGTCGCGCCGCGCTTCCTTGCAGGCATGCGCGATCTCCTGCTCCACGGCGGCGAGGCCAAAGGAAGGGTCATGTGGTGAATCAGCCGATAACGGCGCGGTCGGGCTTTGTGTCATGCTTGTGCCGTTCTCTGACAGGCGCGGGGGGGTTGGCTCGAATTTTACCAAATTCGGGAAAGGCTTTTTGAAGCCCTTCACTCTACCCTGCGCCCGGGCAAGGGAACAGAATGTCGGGCGTCACTTTCAACCGCAACCGGGTCAGACTCAAGAAGGTTCTGGGAATTCGTGCCCGGCTCGCCTTGCTTGCGGTGATGCTGGTCGCGCCCTTGATGCTCGATCGCGTCCGCACGCTGGAGAATTTCCGCTCAACGCAGATCGCGCAGGCCGCGGCAGGCTATGCCAGCCTCACCGCGCACGCCGCCGAGACCCAGCGCGAAGTGGTCTCCTCGGTCGAGACCATGCTGAAATCGGCCGCCTATATCCGCGCCTCCGGCGGCATCGGGCAGAGCTGCGAAGTATTGCGCGCCAGTCTGCCGACGATCCTGCCTTGGATCCGCAGCATCATGTTCGTCTCCAGGGACGGGCTGGTACAGTGTTCGACGCTCAACAGCCAGGTCGGACTCAATCTCGGCGACCGCGAATATTTCAAGAAGGCGCAGGACAACCGCGGCTTCGTGTTCAGCGACTATCTGCGCGGCAGGACCAATGGCCGCCCGATGATGATGGCCGCCTATCCGGTGGCCGCGATCAATCCGGAGCTCGACTCCATCGTCGTCGCCGGCATCAATATCGACTGGCTGTCGCAGATCATGGCCAATCTCGGCGGCCAGCCCGGCATGTCGGCCGTGCTGGTCGACTCGACCGGCGTCGTGGTCGCAGCCCCCGCGGATCATGCGAGCCTGATCGGCCGCTCGCTCGACACCATCCCCTTGATGTCGGCGATCGCCGAGAAGGCGCTGAGCTACGACGAACCGTCAGGCTCGGTGTCGTTCACGGCGTCCGACGGCGCGCAGCGCACGGTGAGCTTCGCCCGCATCGCCGGAACGCAATCGCGGCTGATCGTGAGCATGGATGAGGCCAAGGTGACGGCGGCGATCAGCCGCGAGATCCGCACCGCCTATCTGCAGCTCGGCTTCGTCTGTCTCTTCGTTTTGTTGGGTGCCCTCGTCGGCGCGGAGCGGCTGGTCATCCATCCGATCGAGCTGATGACCAGCATGGCGCGACGCTTCGGCGAGGGCGACTGGTCGGCGCGCGTCGCCAAGCACAGACTGCCGTCGGAATTCGTGCCGCTGGCGCGCGCCTTCAACGCGATGGCGGCACAGCTCAGCCAGCGCGAGCGAGAGCTCGTCGCGTCCAACGACCGTCTCACAGTGATGGCCTCGATCGATGCGCTGTCCGGCCTTGCCAACCGCCGCGGCTTCCAGAGCCGGCTCGATTTCGAGTGGATGCGGGCGCAGCAGTATGAATACGAGCTGTCGCTGATGATGATCGATGTCGATCACTTCAAGCTCTACAACGACACCTACGGCCATCCCGAAGGCGACGTCTGCCTGACCCGGATCGGCGAGACGCTGGCCGGGATCGCCGCCGACACGATGGGCTTCGCCGGCCGCTATGGCGGCGAGGAGTTCTGCCTGCTGCTGCCCAACACCGATGCCGCGCATGCGCTCGCGATCGGCGAGACCGTGCGCACCGCAGTGCTCGGCCTCGCCGTGCCGCACGCGCCCTCGAGCCATTGCGTCGTCACCGTCAGCGTCGGCGTCGCAACGACAAAGCCGAACGAGACCCAGCGCCCCGGCGACCTGATCGAAGCCGCCGACGCCGCCCTCTACGCGGCGAAGCGCCGCGGCAGGAATGCCGTGATCGAGCACGGCTTCTTGCAGACGCTGGATGAAGCGGGGATGGCGCTGGCGAGCTGAGCGGCGTCGCGAGAATACGGAACCATGACACCGGCGACGCCACACACTGTCGTCTTGGCTAAGGCCAGGACCCATTTCCCCCGCTGGTCATGATTGCACGAAGCTGCGGCCGCGGTCCGTTATCCCAACAGGGCTGGCTTTCGCCAGGACGACGGGGGAGGCTCGAGGCGGCCGACGCCCCCTGCGACGGCGCAGGGCGGCTGCGCGACGGGATGGGGCGTTTGGCGACCCCAAGCCGTTGACCCCATGGGCGATTTTATGGCCTAGTCCGCCGTCCCCGGATGGGACCCGAAAATCACCCAAAGCCACCCAGAATCCCTGCGATTTCATGACCGCCGAACGCTACAACGCCCGTGAATCCGAACCCCGCTGGCAAGCCACCTGGGACGAAAAGGCGATCTTCGCCTCCAAGAACGACGATCCGCGGCCGAAATACTACGTGCTCGAGATGTTCCCCTACCCGTCGGGGCGCATCCATATCGGCCATGTCCGCAACTACACGCTCGGCGACGTGCTGGCCCGCTTCATGCGCGCCAAGGGCTTCAACGTGCTGCATCCGATGGGCTGGGACGCGTTCGGCCTCCCCGCCGAAAACGCCGCGATCGAGCGCAAGGTGGCGCCGAAGGCCTGGACCTACGACAACATCGCCGCGATGAAGAAGCAGCTCAAGTCGATCGGGCTGTCGCTCGACTGGAGCCGGGAGTTCGCGACCTGCGATCCCAGCTACTACAAGCATCAGCAGAAGATGTTTCTGGACATGCTGCGCGCCGGCCTCGCCGAGCGCGAGAAGCGCAAGCTGAACTGGGATCCGGTCGACATGACCGTGCTCGCCAACGAGCAGGTGATCGACGGCCGCGGCTGGCGTTCCGGCGCTGTTGTCGAGCAGCGCGAGATGAGCCAGTGGGTCTTCAAGATCACGAAGTACGCGCAGGAGCTGCTGGAGGCGCTGGACGGTCTGGACCGCTGGCCCGACAAGGTGCGGCTGATGCAGCGCAACTGGATCGGCCGCTCCGAGGGCCTGTTGATCCGCTTCGCGCTGGATCCGGCGACGACGCCGGCCGGCGAGAACGAGCTGAAGATCTTCACCACGCGGCCGGACACGCTGTTCGGCGCAAAATTCATGGCGATCTCGGCGGATCATCCGCTGGCGCAGGCGGCCGCGGCAAAGAATCCGAAGCTTGCCGAGTTCATCGCCGACATCAAGAAGATCGGCACCGCGCAGTCGATCATCGACACCGCCGAGAAGCAGGGCTTCGACACCGGCATCAAGGCAGTGCATCCGTTCGATCCGGCCTGGAAGCTGCCGGTCTATGTCGCGAACTTCGTGCTGATGGAATACGGCACCGGCGCGATCTTCGGCTGCCCGGCGCACGACCAGCGCGACCTCGACTTCGTCAACAAATACGGCCTCGGCAACGTGCCGGTGGTCTGTCCCGAGGGCCAGGACCCCAAGACGTTTTTTATCACCGATGTCGCCTATGACGGCGACGGCCGCATGATCAATTCGCGCTTCCTCGACGGCATGACGATCGATGAGGCCAAGGAAGAGGTTGCCAAGCGACTGGAGAGCGAGCTGCGCGGCAATGCGCCGGTCGGCGAGCGGCAGGTGAATTTCCGGCTGCGCGACTGGGGCATTTCGCGCCAGCGCTATTGGGGTTGCCCGATCCCGGTGATCCACTGTCCCAAGTGCGACGTGGTGCCGGTGCCCGACGACCAGCTGCCGGTGACGCTGCCTGAGGATGTCAGCTTCGACAGACCGGGCAACGCGCTCGACCATCACCCGACCTGGAAGCACGTCAGCTGCCCGAAGTGCGGCGGCAAGGCGGTGCGCGAGACCGACACGATGGACACCTTCGTGGACTCGTCGTGGTACTTCGCGCGCTTCACCGATCCCTGGAACGAGACCGCGCCGACCACGCCCGCGGTCGCCAACCGGATGATGCCGGTCGACCAGTATATCGGCGGCGTCGAGCACGCGATCCTGCATCTGCTCTACAGCCGCTTCTTCACCCGCGCGATGAAGGCCACCGGCCACATCGACATGAGTGAGCCGTTCGCCGGCATGTTCACCCAGGGCATGGTGGTGCACGAGACCTATCAGAAGGCCGACGGCAGCTGGGTCACGCCGGCCGAGGTGAAGATCGAGGTCGGCGGCAACGGCCGCCGCGCGGTGCTGATGGCGACCGGCGAGGACATCGCAATCGGCCCGATCGAGAAGATGTCGAAGTCGAAGAAGAACACCGTCGACCCCGACGACATCATCGCAAGCTACGGCGCCGACGTGGCGCGCTGGTTCATGCTGTCCGACTCGCCGCCGGATCGCGACGTGATCTGGAGCGACGAACGCGTACAGGGCGCCTCGCGTTTCGTGCAGCGGCTGTGGCGGCTGGTGAACGAATCGGCCGAGATCGCCAAGGCGGCCCCGGCGGGCCGGCCAGGCACCTTCGGGCCCGAGGCGCTGGCGTTGCGCAAGGCCGCCCACGGCGCGCTCGACAAGGTGTCGTCCGGGATCGAGCGGCTGCATTTCAACGTCTGCCTCGCCCATATCCGCGAATTCGCCAATGCCCTGTCCGAGGTGCTGGCGAAAGGCGACAAGCCGGCGCCGGATGTGGCCTGGGCGGTCAAGGAAGCCGCGACTATCCTGGTCCAGTTGTTCTCGCCGATGATGCCGCATCTGGCCGAGGAGTGCTGGGTGGTTCTGGGCCAGTCCGGGCTGGTTTCCGAGGCCGATTGGCCGCAAATCGAACGCGATTTGCTGGTCGAAGACAGCGTGACCCTGGTCGTCCAGGTCAACGGTAAAAAACGAGGTGATGTTACCGTGCCACGGGCGGCGCAAAATGCGGATATAGAGGCTGCCGTTTTGGCGCTCGATGCGGTAAAAGCTGCACTGGGCGGCAAACCCGTCCGCAAGGTGATCGTGGTGCCCATGAGGATCGTCAATGTTGTCGGCTAGGATCAGGATCGCCGCCCGGCTCGTGGCCGTGGCAGCCTTGGCCGCGCTGACGGCCGGTTGCTTCCAGCCGATGTATGCCGAGCGCACGCTCGACGGTCAGTCGTCCGCCTTGCGCGAAAAGCTGTTGGGCGTCGAGGTTCCGCCGGTCGACAAGGCGAACGCGTCCCGCGAGGCCCGGGTCGGCGTCGAGGTCCGCAACGCGCTGGCCTTCAAGCTCTACGGCACCGCTACGGGCGCGCCGCCGACGCACCGGCTGGTGCTGCGCTTCACCACCAGCCGCTCCTCGCTGATGATCGATCCGACCACCGCGCTGCCGACCAGCGAGAACTACGGCATCGACGCCCAGTTCAACCTGGTCGAGATCGCCTCGAACAAGTCGGTCATGACCGGCACCACGTTCTCGCGCGTGTCCTATGACATGCCGGGCTCCTACCAGCGCTTCGCCCGTACCCGCGCCCTTCGCGACGCCGAGGACCGCGCCGCGCAGGAGATCGCCGACAACATCCAGACCCGCCTCGCCTCGTTCTTCTCAGCCGGGACCTGATCGCCGCATTGGTCGCGCTTCGCGGAAAAGAGATCGACAGCTTCCTCGCCCGGCCTGACGCGGGCCGTCCGATCATCCTGCTTTACGGGCCGGATCTCGGCCTGGTGCGCGAGCGCGCCGACGCGCTGATGGCCTCCGCCGTCGACGATCCCAACGATCCGTTCTCGCTGGTGCGGCTCGATGGCGACGAGCTCGCCGCTGAGCCGTCGCGGCTGGTCGATGAAGCCATGACGGTGCCGTTGTTCGGCGGCCGCCGCGCCATCCGCGTCCGCGCCGGCTCGCGCAATTTCTCGAGCGGCGTCGAGACGCTGACCGAGACCACCGCCCTCAAGGATTGCCGCATCGTGATCGAGGCCGGCGAGCTCAGGCCGGAATCGCCGCTGCGCAAGATTTGCGAACGCGCCAAGAATGCGGTCGCCATCGGCTGCTATCCCGACACCGAACGCGACCTGACCAAGCTGATCGAGGATGAGCTGCGCGTGTCCAACCTGCGGCTTGCGCAGGACGCTCGTGCGGTGCTGATGTCGCTGCTCGGCGGCGACCGCATGGCCTCGCGCAACGAGCTGCGCAAGCTCACGCTGTTCGCGCATGGCAAGGAAGAGATCACGCTCGACGACGTGATGACCGTGGTCTCCGACGCCTCCGAGCTGAAGCTCGATCCGATCGTCGACGGCGCGTTCGCCGGCAACGCCGCGCTGGTGGAAAGCGAGTTCACCAAGGCAATGGTCGCCGGCACCTATCCCGGCGTGATCATCTCGGCCGCGCAGCGCCAGGCGGCGTGGCTGCATAAATCGGCGCTCGCGATCGCGGACGGCACGCCGGCGTCAACCGTGCTCGAAGGCGGATTCCCGCGGCTGCATTTCTCACGCAAACCGGCGGTCGAGATCGCGCTGCGCAATTTAACGCCGCCGCGGCTGGTGAACGTGATCGACCAGCTCGCGACCGCGGCGCTCGACATGCGCAAGCAGGCCGCGCTCGCCGCCGTCATCGCGCAGCGCGCGCTGCTGTCGATCGCGGCGAATGCGAAGCGGCGGGGGTAGACGAAACTTTGAAACAACCGTCATTGCGAGCGAAGCGAAGCAATCCATCGCTCCGCACGCGCGCAAGAATGAATGCTTCGTCGCTGTCGCTCCTCGCAATGACGGAGGCAGACCCGCGGGGTTAGCCGCCCTCCAGCCGCCGCACCACCTCGTCGAGCTGCTCGAGGTTGCGGTAGCTGATCTGGACGGTGCCGCCGGGATCGCGATGGCTCACGGTGACGGCAAGGCCGAGCGCATCGCTTACGCGCTTCTCCAGCGCCAGCGTGTCGGCGTCCTTGTCGACCTTGGCCGCGGCGCTGCTGCGCGGCTTCTGCGGCTTGCGTTCCGGCACGCCCTCCTCGTGCGCCAGCGCCTCGGCCTGGCGGACGTTGAGGCCCTCGGCGACGATGCGCTTCGCGGCGGTGAGCGGATCGGGCACGCCGATCAGCGCGCGGGCGTGGCCGGCGGAGAGATCGCCCTTCGAGATCAGCGCCTGCACCTCGGCGGGAAGCTTGGTCAGCCGCATCATGTTGGCGACATGGCTGCGGCTCTTGCCGACGATCTTGGCGATGTCTTCCTGGCTGCGTTTGAACTCGTCGGCGAGCGCGTGATAGCCCAGCGCTTCTTCCATCGCGTTGAGGTCTTCGCGCTGGACGTTCTCGATGATCATGATCTCAAGCGCGTCTGCATCGCTGACCTCGACTGGCACGATCGGCACTTCGTGCAGGCCGGCGAGTTGCGAGGCGCGCCAGCGGCGTTCGCCGGCGATGATCTCGTAGCGGTCCTGCACGCCCTTGATCGCGCGCACCACGATCGGCTGGATCACGCCGCGCGCCTTGATCGAATCGGCGAGCTCGCCGAGCTCGGTGTCGGCGAAGCTGCGCCGCGGATTGCGCGGGTTGGCCTTGAGGAATTCGATCGGTACCTTGCGCTGCGTGCGCGGCCGCTCGACATGCGCGGCCGCCTCGCCGCCGACATCTCCGATCAGGCTTGCCAGCCCGCGCCCCAGTCGCGAACGCGCTTCATCGGCCATTGTTGCGAGCTCCTTTGGATTCACACGCAGTACTCCAGACTTGAATTTCAGAATCGTCGAACGGGCCGCGCGCAGCGAAACCCGTCGCTCTCGTTGCGTGCCAGGATGGGGTTCGCTTCACTGCGCCCATCATCGGCATCGTCAGTGCGTGCGCAGCTCGCGCTCGCGCTGGATCACTTCGGTGGCGAGCTTGAGATACGCATCGCTGCCGGCGCATTTGAGGTCGTAGACCAGCACCGGCTTGCCGTAGGACGGCGCTTCCGAGATGCGCACGTTGCGGGGGATCATGGTGTCGTAGACCTTGTTGCCCATGAACTGGCGCACGTCGGCAACCACCTGGTTGGAGAGGTTGTTGCGCGAGTCGAACATGGTCAGCACGATGCCGTGGATCGACAGGGTCGGATTGAGCGTCGAGCGCACCTGCTCCACGGTCTGCAGCAATTGCGACAGACCTTCGAGCGCGAAGAACTCGCACTGCAGCGGCACCAGGATCGCGTCCGATGCCGCCATCGCATTGACGGTAAGCAGGTTGAGCGAGGGCGGGCAGTCGATCAGCACGTACGTGTAATCGGAGTCGGGCGAGACGTTGTTGTTCAGCCCGGCGATCGCATCGCGCAGCCGGAACGCACGGCCCGGCGTGGTGCCGAGCTCGAGTTCGAGGCCGGAGAGATCCATGGTGGACGCGGCGATGTGGAGCCGCGGCACCGCGGTCGCCACCACGGCATCGCGCAGCGGCGCTTCGCCGATCAGCACGTCGTAGGTCGAGCAGCTGCGGTTACGGCGATCGATGCCGAGACCGGTCGAGGCGTTGCCCTGCGGATCGAGATCGACGATCAGGACACGCTCGCCAATCGCAGCGAGTGCGGTGCCGAGATTGATCGCTGTGGTGGTCTTGCCGACGCCGCCCTTCTGATTGGCGAGCGACAGGATACGCGGATGGCCAGGCGGCTGGGACGCCTTATCCTCTTGATAAACCTCGTCCATCACAGTCATACCAAAATACCATTTGTTCTTGCGGAGTCCCCTAGCGCCGCTCGATTGACCCGAGTTCGACGATCCAGCCCTGTCCGCCGGTCCGGCTGGAGTGTAGCTTTGGCTCAATATTCCAATATTTAGTGGCCTCGGTCAATTCGGCCTCTACATCTTGACCCTTCAAAAACAGCGCTTTGGCGTCCTTTTTGACCCACGGCTCCGCAAAGCCGATGAGTTGATGTAACGGAGCCAGCGCCCGCGCGGTGACGCAATCGATCGGACCTGCGATTCTATCCACAGTATCCCCGATATCAGCCAGATGCACCGTTCCCGGTGACGCCGTGACCCGTATCGCCTCGCGCAGGAATGCAGCCTTCTTGGCGATTCGCTCAACCAGATGGATCCGTGCGCCAGGTGTCTCGGCCAACGCACACGCGAGCACGACACCGGGAAAGCCGCCGCCGCTGCCGAGATCGACCCAGGATTTTGCCGAGGGTGCGAGGCTCAGAAGCTGCAGCGAATCGGAGACATGTCGCGTCCAGAGATTCGCCAGCGTGGAGGGCGCGACGAGATTGGTCTTGGCCTGCCACTCCAGAAGGAGGGCGACGTAGCGGTCGAGCCGCGCCTCTGTTTCACGTGAAACAGGCGTGAGCGCGAGTGCCGCGGCCTTGTCCTTGGCGGAGACGCTGAGTTCGGCGGATTGCGGGGCTGGAGCCATTCTTGGTGCAGGCCGTTTGTCTGACGTGGTGAAAGCCGGTGGCGAGGCCGGCGAGCGGCACGTCGGCCGATTCGCCTTCACAAAAGATAGGCGCTCACCCCTCGTGTTTCACGTGAAACGTCAGGCGGTGGCCTTGGCCGATTTCCGTCGTGCCTCGCGCCGCAGATAGGCCGCCAGGATACCCAGCGCTGCCGGCGTCATGCCGTCGATCCGGCCCGCCTGCCCGACCGTCCGCGGCTGCGCCTTCTGCAGCTTGGCGCGCGCTTCGTTCGAGAGACCCGGCACGTCGGCATAGTCGACATCGGTCAGGACCAAGCCCTCGTCACGCCGAAAGGCGTCAACATCGGCGGTCTGGCGCTTCAGATACACATCGTATTTGGCATCGATCTCGAGATGCACCGCGATCGCAGGGTCAATGGCCGACAGCTCCGGCCAGATCGCCTGAACTGCGGGCCACTCGATCTCCGGATAGGCCAGCAGCTCGAAGGCGGACCGACGATGACCGTCGCGATTGAGCGCCAGCCCATGCTTGGCGGCCTCATTCGGCGTGATCGCAAGCGACTTCGCCAAGGTCTTGGCCGCGTCCAGCGCCGCCATCTTGACCCGGTGACGCTCTGCGCGCGCCGTCCCGACGCATCCGAGCGCAATACCCTTGTCGGTCAGCCGCTGGTCGGCATTGTCGGCCCGCAGCGTCAGCCGGTATTCGGCACGCGAGGTGAACATCCGATAGGGCTCCGTGATCCCGCGGGTCACGAGGTCATCGATCATCACCCCGAGATAGCCGTCTGCGCGGTCGAACACGATCGGATCGGTCCCGCTGGCCGCCAGCGCCGCATTGAGCCCGGCAACGATGCCCTGCCCCGCCGCTTCTTCATATCCCGTGGTGCCATTGATCTGGCCGGCCAGGAAAAGCCCGCGCAGGCGCTTGGTCTGCAAGGTCGGATCGAGCTCGCGGGGATCCACGTGGTCGTATTCGATGGCATAGCCCGGACGGACCATCTTCACCTGCTCGAGGCCGGGGATGCTGGCGAGGATCGCGAGCTGAACCTCTTCTGGCAGCGAAGTCGAGATGCCGTTGGGATAGACCGTGCTGTCGTCGAGCCCTTCCGGCTCCAGGAAGATCTGATGGCCGTCACGATCGCCAAAACGGACGATCTTGTCCTCGATCGAGGGGCAATAGCGGGGCCCGGAGCTCTTGATCTGGCCGGAATACATCGGCGACCGATGTACATTGGCCCGGATCACCTCATGGGTCGCCGGCGTGGTGCGGGTGATGCCGCACTGGATCTGTGGGGTCGTAATCCGGTCCGTCATGACCGAGAACGGCTCCGGAGGCTCGTCTCCGGGCTGCATTTCGACCGCGGACCAGTCGATCGTAGTGCCGTCGAGACGCGGAGGTGTCCCGGTCTTGAGTCTGCCGAGCACGAAACCTGCCCGTTCGAACGAGGCAGACAGACCCATCGCCGGCGCCTCGCCAACCCGGCCAGCCGGCCAATTCTTCTCGCCGAGATGAATCAGACCACGCAAGAAGGTGCCGGTCGTGATGACAACCGCCCCCGCTGAAAGCTGACGGCCATCACCCAGGCGAATGCCGGTCACGCGCTTGTCAACGACAATCAGCTCATCCGCCTCGCCTTCGATGACGGTCAGGTTCGCAGTCTCAACGATCGCCGCCTGCATCGCGGCGGCATAGAGCTTACGGTCGGCCTGAGCCCGGGGCCCGCGCACCGCCGGACCCTTCCGGCGATTGAGCATACGGAACTGGATGCCGCCGGCGTCGGCGACCCGGCCCATCAAACCGTCCAGCGCGTCGACTTCGCGGACCAGATGGCCCTTGCCGAGGCCCCCGATGGCGGGATTGCAGGACATCGCGCCGATGGTCGCGAAACGATGAGTCACCAGGGCTGTCTTCGCACCCATCCGGGCAGCCGCACTGGCGGCCTCGCAGCCGGCATGGCCGCCGCCGATGACGATGAGGTCAAATCTGTCTGCCCTGGAAGTCATGGCGGACTTCTATCGTGGAGTGATGAAAGCCGGAAGAACGAATTTGGGTCGCGGGTCCGAGAACCGATCCTCCGTTGAGATATGGATTGATTCCGCCATCGCCTAGCCTTCGGCGGACAAGCCGACTCGCTCGCAATAACGGGTGGAACCGTTTCACGTGAAACAAGTCCGGTCATGCCACGACATTTGTTTCACGTGAAACGGGAGGAAGGAAGTGTCCTTAACCAGATCTAAACCATGTTTCACGTGAAACAGACGGGCGCCCGCTACTTCCCGACGCAGAACTCGCGGAAGATGACGTCCAGGATGTCCTCGACATCCACCCGACCGAGCAGACGACCGAGCGAATAAGCCGCCCTGCGAAGCTCCTCGGCGGCGAGTTCCTCGCCCTGCCCGACCACATCGATGCTGCGCCGAAGAGATTCGACGGTCTCCTCAAGCATTCCGCGCTGCCGCGTTCGGCTGATCAGACCGCCTTCACTGGTTCCGAAATAGTCGTGAGCGAAGCCGACCAATGCGGCGATCAGCTCCGACACGCCGTCGCCGCGGGCAGCCGAGATCCGGAACTCCGGGTAACTGCCGCCCTCACCCGACGAGGGCCTGACGAGGTCGATCTTGTTTCGCACAAGCCAGGTCGGGGTCGAGCCACCATGTCCTGCCTCCGCGCCGCGGCTGTCGGCCAGCCAGAGCACGAGATCGGCTTCCGCGGCGCGGGCCCGGGCGCGGCGGACACCCTCCTGCTCCACCGGGTCGTCGGTCTCGCGGATCCCGGCGGTGTCGATGACCGTGACGGGATAGCCGTCGAGATCGAGCTGCACTTCGATCACGTCGCGGGTCGTGCCGGCATGCGGCGAGACGATAGCGACCTCGCGCTTGGCCAGCTGATTGATCAGGGTCGATTTGCCGACATTCGGCGGACCTGCGATCGCGACCACCAGGCCGTCGCGCAGCCGCTCGCTTTGCCCCTGCCCGGCAAGGACTTGCTTGATCTCATCATGCAGCGCCCGGATATTCTCGATCGCCGGCGCGATCAGCTCCGCCGGGACATCGCCTTCATCGGAGAAATCGATGCCGGCTTCGATCAGCGCCGACGCCGCGATGATCCGCTCGCGCCAGTCGCGCGCGCGATCGCCGAGCAACCCTTTCAGCTGGCGCAGCGCCTGGCGCCGTTGGCGATCGGTATCGGCATGGATCAGATCGTCGAGGCCTTCGGCCTCGGTCAGGTCGAGCTTGCCGTTCTCGAACGCCCGCCGGGTAAACTCGCCGGGCTCGGCCGGCCGCACATTCTCGAACGCCGCGATGGCATCGAACAGCGTCGCCAACACCGCGCGTCCGCCGTGGACATGAAATTCGGCCACGTCCTCGCCGGTCGCACTGGCCGGTCCCGGGAACCACAACGCGACTGCATCATCGATCGGCTGATGATTCGAATCACGGAGCAACGCGCGGGTCGCCATTCGCGGCACCGGCGTCTTGCCCGCCAGTCCTGCAATGACCGACTCTGCCATTGGGCCAGACAGCCTGACAATGGCGATCGCGCTCGGCGGTCGCCCGGAGGACAATGCGAAGATGGTCTGGTCGCGCGGATGCATCGCCTATTTCTTCCAGCAAATCGGCAAAGGCAATGCCGCTTCCATTTCGCGCGCCATGCTGCAAGTATACTGCACTGCAGCATAGCCCATCTCGTTGCGACAAGCGCGCAACAATTTTTGCTGCACTACCGCTGACCAGACCATCGTCTATACGGCGGAAATATAAATTATATCAGATATTTATCTGAATATTCGGTGAGCCCAACCAGCCCAAACCATGCTCCGCCCTGCTGCAGCAAATCCGCAGCATGAAAAAGGCGCCCCGTTTGTGCGGAGCGCCCTATTCGGTTTGGCCATGGGCCTCAGGTGTTCATGGAATCGAAGAATTCCGAGTTGCTCTTCGTATTCCGGAGCTTGTCGAGCAGGAAGTCTATCGCGTCCATGGTGCCCATCGGATTGAGGATGCGGCGCAGGACGTACATCTTCTTCAGCACCTGCGGATCGGTGATGAGCTCCTCCTTGCGGGTGCCGGAGCGGGCAATATCGATCGCCGGGAAGGTCCGCTTGTCCGAGACCTTGCGGTCGAGGATCAGTTCGGAGTTACCCGTGCCCTTGAACTCTTCGAAGATGACTTCGTCCATACGGCTGCCGGTATCGACCAGCGCGGTCGCGATGATGGTCAGCGAACCGCCCTCCTCGATGTTGCGCGCGGCACCGAAGAAGCGCTTCGGGCGCTGCAGGGCGTTGGCGTCGACACCGCCGGTCAGCACCTTGCCGGATGACGGCACCACGGTATTGTAGGCGCGGCCCAGACGAGTGATCGAGTCGAGCAGGATCACGACATCGCGGCCGTGTTCGACGAGACGCTTGGCCTTCTCGATCACCATCTCGGCGACCTGGACGTGACGCACGGCGGGTTCGTCGAAGGTCGAAGACACCACCTCGCCCTTCACCGAGCGCTGCATGTCCGTGACTTCTTCCGGACGCTCATCGATCAGAAGCACGATCAGATAGCAGTCGGGATGATTGGCGGTGATGGAGTGCGCGATGTTCTGCATCAGCACCGTCTTGCCGGTGCGCGGCGGCGCCACGATCAGCGCGCGCTGGCCCTTGCCGATCGGCGCGACGATGTCGATCACGCGGGCTGAGAGATCCTTCTTGGTGGAATCCTCAAGCTCCATGCGGAAACGCTGATTGGGAAACAGCGGCGTGAGGTTGTCGAAATTGACCTTGTGCTTGGCCTTCTCGGGATCCTCGAAATTGAGCGTATTGACCTTCAGCAGCGCGAAGTAGCGTTCGCCTTCCTTCGGGCTGCGGATGTGCCCTTCGATGGTATCGCCGGTGCGCAGGCCGAAGCGGCGGATTTGCGAGGGCGAGACGTAGATGTCGTCGGGACCAGGCAGGTAGTTCGCGTCGGGCGAACGAAGGAAGCCGAATCCGTCGGACAACACCTCCACGACGCCCTCGCCAACAATGTCGGTCTCGGCGGCGGCGAGGTTTTTGAGAATGGCGAACATCAGCTCCTGCTTGCGCATGGTGCTGGCATTCTCGACCCCATTCTCTTCCGCAAACGAGACGAGCTCGGCCGGCGTTTTCGATTTGAGGTCCTGGAGTTTGATTTCCCGCATTGGGGTCGTCCTGTGAGGAATTAAGTAGGGAAGGGGTGCGAGGTGGCTTTGGAAAAAGCGGACGCCAAAGGAAGGTCCGCAGGTCTCAGCCAGGAAAGTGCCGTTTGGGCTTTCAAACCTGATGCGGCGCCGGTCCGAAAAGAACCGGAACGCGACCACATCCGCCTGCGTGGGGTGGGATCAGACCTATATAGAAAATCGATTCGTTCTTCGCAAGAAGGACTGAAGCATGCGTCCGGAGCATCGCGCTGTCTAGAACGGCTTCACGACCACCATGATCACGATCAGGATCATCAGAAGGGTCGGCACCTCGTTGATAATGCGATAGAATTTCGGGGTTCGCTGATTCCGGTCGGCGGCGAAATCCTTCACGCAGCGGGACAAAAAGCCGTGGATACCCGACATGATGAGGACCAGCGTAAATTTGACGTGAAACCAGCCCGATAGGTACCAGTGTCCGGCCCAGACCAGATAAAGCCCGGCGAGCCAGGTCACGATCATCGCGGGGTTGATGATCGCCTTCAAAAGCCGCCGCTCCATGACCTTGAAGGTCTCGGACTGCTTCGAGCCTGTCTCGGCCTCGCAATGATAGACGAACAGCCGCGGCAGATAGAGCATGCCCGCCATCCAGGAGATCACGGCAACGATGTGCAGGGCCTTGATCCAGTCATACAACATCGCGGCGATGCCTTTCAGGGAACAGCTCGGGTGGTCTCAGCGTTGCGAGCCAAGCTCTGCTTGCGAGGGACCGATACATATCCGCTCACACGGCTCTCCTAAACTTAATTAAGTTTAGAATCTAAGGTTTGAGTCTAAGTGACGGTGAATTGGACTCATGCAAAACAATCCAGCCGTTCTTGCGGGCTTGTTCACATTCCTCAACATTTCGGCCGGCGGGACCGGACATCCGGAATCTGTCGCTCGACTCAATCGGTTGCGTACCTCGGTGGCCAGCTTATGAAGAGACAAATCCACACCGGTTCACTATCATCTGTCCGATGACGTCGACTTATCCTTTTCGGCAGTGCTGTGAAGAAGGGGACGAGATATACAGGGACCTGGCGGCGGACCCGGATTGTTCTCCTCGACCTCCACAGGGATTCACAGGATAGACAGGGGCCCCGGTGCCGACGACCTCCAACTATTTCCACCTGCATCTGGTGTCTGATTCGACCGGCGAGACGCTGATCACCGTGGCGCGCGCGGTCGCCGCGCAGTACGCCAACGTGACCGCGGTCGAGCATGTCTATCCTTTGGTGCGCAGCCAGAAGCAGCTCGATCGCGTGCTCGACGAGATCGAGGAATCGCCGGGCATTGTCCTGTTCACGCTGCTTGAGAAGGATCTGGTCGGCCGGCTCGAGGGCAAGTGCAAGCAGATCAACGTGCCGAGCCTGTCGATCATCGGGCCGGTGATGCAGTTGTTCGAGGCGTATCTGGGTGCCGCGACGACCGGACGCGTCGGTGCGCAGCATGTGCTGAACGCGGAATATTTCAGCCGAATCGACGCGCTGAATTACACGATGATCCATGACGACGGTCAGCATGTCGAAGGCCTCGAGGAGGCCGACGTCGTCCTGGTCGGCGTGTCCCGCACATCGAAAACCCCGACCTCGATCTATCTCGCCAACCGCGGCATCCGCACCGCGAATGTGCCGCTGGTGCCGGGCATCCCGCTGCCGCACCAGCTCGAGACCCTGAAGAAGCCGTTGGTGGTCAGCCTGCATGCGACGCCGGAGCGCTTGATCCAGGTCCGGCAGAACCGCCTGCTCACGATGGGCGACCGCGACAACGACACCTATATCGACAAGCAGGCGGTGGCCGACGAAGTCGCATTTGCGCGGCGCCTGAGCGCGAAATTCAACTGGGCATTGCTCGACGTGACGCGTCGCTCGATCGAGGAGACGGCGGCTGCGATCATGAAGCTCTATAACGACCGCCAGCGCGCGCGGCCGTCGGAGTAACCGCCAAATCATGAGCATCTGGCCATGAGCATCTGGCGCGGCCCGCAGAAGCTGATCCTCGCGTCGCAAAGCCGTGCGCGACGGATGTTGCTCGAGAACGCCGGCCTCGAGTTCGAGGTGCTGCCGGCCGATATCGATGAACGCGCGGTGCAGAAGAAGTCCGGCCTTTCGGCGCCGGTCGAGATCGCCTCGCTCTTGGCGCGCGAGAAGGCGCTGTTCGTATCGAGGCAGAAGCCGGGTCAATATGTCGTCGGCGCCGACCAGACCCTGGCGCTGGGGCAGCGGATGTTCAGCAAGACTGCCGGCCGTGCCCCGGCTGCCGAGCAGCTCGGCCTGCTCGCCGGACAGATGCACGCACTGCACTCAGCCGTCTCGGTCGCGCGCGATGGGAAAGTCCTGTTCGATGATGTGAGCGTGGCCCGGATGACGATGCGGCGGCTTGCTGCCGACGAGATCGAAGCCTATCTCGACCAGGCCGGGGAGGCGGTGACGACCAGCGTCGGCGCCTACCAGCTCGAGGGCCTCGGCGTGCATCTGTTCGAGCGGATCGAAGGCGACCATTTCACCATCCTCGGCCTGCCGCTATTGTCGCTGCTCGCATTCCTGCGCCGCGAAAAGCTGCTTGCGGTGTGAGGTGCGGAGGCATGGCGACGGAGAGATGCTGAACCGATGTTGATGCAATGCTGATTCTTGGACTGACCGGCTCGATCGGGATGGGAAAATCCACCACGGCCAAACTCTTCATGGAGGCTGGCGTGCCGGTGTACGACGCCGATGCGGCCGTGCATCAGCTCTACGAAGGCGAAGCCGCACCTGCGATCGAGGCAGCCTTTCCCGGCACCACTGAGAACGGCAAGGTCGACCGCGCAAAACTCTCGGCACGCGTGGTGCACGACCCTGCGGCGATGCGGCAGCTCGAGCAGATCGTGCATCCGATGCTTGGCGCCTCGCGCCAGAAGTTCTTTGCCGATGCGGAAGCCGCCCGCGCGCCGATCGTCGTCGTCGACGTGCCGCTGCTGTATGAGACCGGCGGCGAGAAACGCGTCGATGCTGTCGTCGTCGTCACCACCACGCCGGAACTGCAGCGCGAGCGCGTGCTGGCGCGGGGCACCATGGATGCCGCCAAGCTCGACGCCATCATCGCCAAGCAGATGCCAGATGCTGAGAAGCGCAAGCGCGCGGATTTCATCGTGGATACCTCGCACGGACTTGATCCGGTGCGGGCGCGCATCCGCGACATTCTGGCCGAGGTTGTTAAGATGCCGGAGCGGCGAACCTGATTCGCCGCCCTTTTCCGGATTCCCTCAGGTCATGCGCGAAATCGTTCTCGATACCGAAACCACTGGCCTCGATCCGCTGCGCGGCGACCGGCTGGTCGAGATCGGCTGCGTCGAGATCTTCAACCGCATGCCGACGGGGCAGACCTACCACGTCTACATCAATCCCGAACGCGACATGCCGGCGGAAGCGTTTGCCGTGCATGGGCTGTCGACCGAATTCCTGGCCTCCAAGCCGCTGTTCAACGAGGTGGTCGACGAGTTCCTGGCCTTCATCGGCGATACGCCGCTGGTGATCCACAACGCGTCATTCGACGTCAGCTTCATCAACACCGAGCTCGACCGCATCAAGCGGAAGGCCATTCCGAAAGACCGGCTGGTCGATACGCTGCTATTGGCGCGACGCAAGCATCCCGGTGTGTCGAACCGGCTCGACGATCTCTGCTCGCGCTATCAGATCGACAACTCCCGCCGCACCAAGCACGGCGCCTTGCTCGACGCCGAGCTGCTGGCCGAGGTCTATATCGACCTGATCGGAGCGCGGCAGTCGCAGCTCATCCTGGCGTCGGAAAATTCGAATGCGCGCAGCGGAAGCTATGGCGATACGCCGCGGCGACAGCGCGAGACGGCGCTGGTTGCGCGGGTCAGCGACGCGGATCGCGAGGCCCACCGGGCGTTCGTCGCGACGCTCGGCGACAAGCCGATCTGGAACGATTACTTGCCGCCGCCAGCGCCCGCTGCAGCACCGGCGGCTTGATCTTTCGGTTCCGTCATGCCCGCACAAAGGCTTCGCCTTTGTCGCTGGAGACGCCCGCAAGAGCGGGCCGCTCAGGATGAGGGGTAATTCAGTTCAGCCAGCTTAGCTCGGCTTGACGCCGGAGGCGGCCTGGGCGGCGGCCTGCCGCTCCATGTTCTGGCGGTAGAGGCCGACGAAATCGACGGGGTCGAGCAGCAGGGGCGGGAAGCCGCCGTCGCGGACCGAGGTCGCGACGATCTCGCGCGCGAACGGGAACAGCAGCCGCGGGCACTCGATCATGACCAGCGGGTGCAAATTCTCCTTCGGCACGTTCACGATCCGGAAGACGCCGGCATAGGCGAGGTCGAAGCTGAACATCACCTTGCCGGCCGACTCGGCCTTGCCCTCGATCGAGAGGATCACCTCATACTCGTTCTCCGACAGGTTGTTGGCGGAGACGTTGATCTGGATGTTGATCGCCGGCTGCTGTTGCTGCTGGCCGAGCGAGGTCGGCGCATTCGGGTTCTCGAACGACAGGTCCTTGGTGTACTGCGCCAGGACGTTGAGCTGGGGAGCGGGCTGTTCGACGGGGGCGCCGTTGCCATTGGTCATGAAAATGTCTCCTGAAGCGGCGCTCGGGACTGGATGTCCGACGGCACGCGTTGAGGTTTGGGAATGCCGATGCCGGCGAGTGGCTATCATAGGCCCGGCTCGGTCCACAAGGACGACGAGCGCGTGCGGGCCGGCAGCGCTGCGGCCAAATCGCCGGCATCGGGATGGTGAACGCAACTCCGCCCAATCCCTTAACGGCTTCCTAAATTATTGAAGATACGCGATTTCCGGGAAGGAACGGGTTTCCCCCCGGGGTCAAAACGCGCTACACTTGCCCGTGCCAAAAAGCGCCATTGGCCGGGCATAGTTTCGTGCCTACATGCTGCGGACTCAATCGGTGATGTAATCTCTGCCGTTCCCGACCGGGAACGCTTTGATGCCCGGCCCGTTGCCGGCAGAGACCAGAAAGCGAATTCGACGTGGATATCTACACCATCATCTTCCTGGCGCTGGCCGTATTTATCTTCCTGCGCCTGCGCAGCGTTCTCGGCCAGCGCACGGGAAGCGAGCGGCCGCCGTATGATCGTGCAGCACCCAACGTCCTGCAGCGCGGCCAGGATAACAACGTCGTGCCGATCCCGGGATCGGTGATCGATCAGCCGGCCCCGGCCGCGCCCGCCGAACCGGTCGAGCCCACGGAACGCTGGAAGGGTATCGCCGAGCCCGGCACGCCGCTGGCGCAGGGTCTCGACGCGGTCGTCGCCCAGGATTCCTCGTTCGATCCTCGGCATTTCCTCTCGGGCGCCCGCTCGGCCTATGAAATGATCGTGCTGGCCTTCGCCAATGGCGATCGCCGCGCGCTGCGCGACCTGCTGTCGGTCGAGGTTTATGAAAGCTTCGAGGCCGCGATCAAGGATCGCGAGAAGCACGAGCAGAAGACCGAGACGCGGTTCGTGTCGATCGACAAGGCCGAGATCGTCAGCGCGGAGACGCGCGATCGCTCGACCCAGCTGACCGTCCGCTTTGTGTCGCAGATGATCTCGGTCACGCGCGACAAGGCGGGAACGATTGTCGACGGCAGCCCGGACAAGGTCGCTGACATCACCGACATCTGGACATTCGCCCGCGACTCGACTTCCCGCGATCCGAATTGGAAGCTGGTTGGCACTGGAAGCGCTCACTAAACATCTCAGCTACGGGCGCCTCGCGATCGCGTGCTGCGCGCTCGCGGTTGTGTGCTCCACCGCGGCGATCGCCGCGCGCTACAGGTCGAGCCGGCACGCTGCGCCGCGACACGAGCATAGCCACCCGATCCCCTATCCCAATCTGGAATTGCCGCTGCAGGTCAGCGGCAGCCAGTACGAGCCGCTCGCCTGGGCCAATGTCTCCGGCTGGAGCGACGACGATCATCTCGCGGCCTACAAGGCGTTTCGCACCAGCTGCAAGCCGATCGCGGCCCAGCAGGGCGCGCCCTCGGATTCGAAGGCCCTCGGCAGCTCGCTGCGCGATCCCTGCGGGATCGCCAAGGGACTCGATCTCGCCAGCGGCGCGAAAGCGAAGGAATTCTTCGAGCAGAATTTTGTCCCGCTGCGCATTTCGCGGCTCGGCGAGGATGCCGGCTTCGTCACCGGCTATTACGAGCCGGTGCTCGATGGTTCGCGGACCCAGACCGACGTCTACAATGTTCCGGTCTATCGCCGGCCGTCCAACCTGTTCGTGCGCGGCAAGACGCAGGCTTCTGTCGGCTTGCCCAACGGCGGTCCGGTGTATCGCAAGATCGGCCGGCGCAAGCTCGTGCCCTATTACGACCGCGGCCAGATCGAGGACGGCGCGATCGCCGGCCGTGGGCTCGAGATCGCCTGGCTGAAGAGCCAGACCGATCTCTTGTTCGCGCAGATCCAGGGCTCGGCGCGGATCAAGTTCGAGGACGGCACCACCCTGCGCATCAATTACGACGCGCATAATGGCTATCCCTATACGCCGGTCGGACGCGTCCTGATCGACCGCGGCATCATCCCGAAGGACCAGATGTCGATGCAGAAGATCAGGGAGTGGATGGAGCAGAATCCCGACGGCGCCAAGGAGTTGCGGCGGCAGAACCGCGCCTACGTGTTCTTCCGCGAGGTGCCGCTGTCCGACAAGGACGAGGCGGTCGGCGCGCAGGGCGTGCCGCTGACGCCCGGCCGCTCGATCGCCGTCGACAAGGCGCTGCATGTCTACGGCACGCCGTTCTTCATTGCCGGCGAGCTGCCGATCGAATCCGAGCAATCCAAGACGCCGTTCCACCGGCTGATGATCGCGCAGGATACTGGATCGGCGATCGTCGGCCCGGCGCGCGCCGATCTCTATTTCGGCGCCGGTGCGGACGCCGGAAAGGTCTCGGGCCGGCTGCGGCACAATATGCAGTTCGTGATGCTGGTGCCGAAGGGGCTCGATCCCGTCGCGCGCGGCCACAAGCTGCCGATCCCTGACGAGCGGCCATCGGCCAGGATCGCAAAACTGTTTCCACAGACCGATCCGCAGAAGGACAAGCCGGCGGCGAACGCTGCGGATGTACCGACTGCGACCGTCGCCAAGGCTGGGAGCAAGGACGCGGCCAATGGCGCCGCCAAGGGCCCGGCCGCGAAGGATGTCGCGCCCGCAGCACCGGCTGCAATAACCTCTGTTGCGCAGTCGGCGCCTGTGGCAGAACCGGTGCCGTTGCCGGTCGCCCGGCCCGACGTTCCGCAACCGGAGAAGCGGCGCACTCGGCGCTATCGCCATCACCGCGATCAATGAAACGACCCGTGCCGATCCCCGATCTGTCCGCTCCGTCGCGGCGCAAACGCGCGCTGAGCGAGGAAGAGCGTGCGCTCTGGGAAAGCGTGGCCAAGCAGGTCAAGCCGCTGCGCAAGCGGCCGGCCGCACCGAAAGCCCACGCCGCAGCCTCTGACCCGGCCACGCATCACGCCGCGGCCAAGCCCATCCCGGTCAAGCCGGTGGCGTCGGTCAAGGCGGCGCCGGCGCCGCGTCCGCAGGTGCCGCCGCTGGCGCCGATCGGCCGCCGCGAACGTGCAAAGCTGTCGCGCGGCCGGCAGGAGATCGATGCGCGGCTTGATCTGCACGGTATGACGCAGATCCGCGCACATCGCGTGCTGTTCACCTTCCTGCAACGCGCGCACAGCGAAGGGCTCACCTTCGTGCTCGTCATCACCGGCAAGGGCAAGGTCGGCGGGGCGGATTCCGAACGCGGCGTGCTGCGCCGACAGGTGCCGGAATGGCTCAGCCTGCCGGAATTCCGTTCGCTGGTGGTCGGCTTCGAGGAAGCGCATATCGGCCATGGCGGCGAGGGCGCGCTCTATGTGCGCGTCCGGCGCGCGCGCTGAGTATGATCCGCAAAAGTGTGAAGCGGTTTTACCGCGACAAACGCGACGCGTTTGCGCTGAGATCATGCTCAAAAGCTAAAAGGGTCTGACGATCCCGACGCGAGGGATCAGCGTAACGATCCAGCCGAAGGTCGTCGTCTTGCGATCGTCTGACGGGATCGGTGGCACGTCCTTCGACGCCGGCAGCATCCTGGTGGCGTGCAGCATCAGGAACATGCAGACCGCCCAGTTCGAGATCCAGCGCGAATAATCGAACACGGTCACGAACATCACGAAATAGCCGGCGCTGATCATGATGAGTGCGGCGAACACGATCTGCCGATGCAGTTCATTCGCAAGCGCGCCGATCAGCCGCGCGAAATAGCGCCACAGCGGCGTGTGCAGCCAGATCAGCAGCGCAAACACCGGGACGCCCAGGATGTTCGAGGGCATCCGCGCCCAGGTGTCGGCGAACTCCTTCGACAGCGGCTGGTACCAGATGTAGCCGAACTGAAGCAGGTCGGTCCGCGACGGATCGGCCATCCGGCTCTGCAGGTGACGGATGAATTCGTCATAGGGGACCTCGACCGTGCCCGCGAACTGCGCGACCAGGAACAGGATGCCGACCGCCGCGAGCGCTATAAAGCCGATGGCGATGTCCCGCGGCGTCACGCGTTGCATCAGATAGAAGCGCAGTACCACGATCGCCGCGATGGTCGGAACATACATCAGGACGAAGATGTGATGGATCAGGATCAGCAGGATCGAGAACAGCGCCGCGATCAGCACATAGAGGACCGAGCGCGCCGGGATCAGCAGCAGCACGATCGTCAGCGCACAGCCATAGATGTCGAAATGGCCGAGCGTGTGCATGAAATTCTTCAGGAAGAATGGCGATCCCGCGATGAAGACGAACTGCGGCCAATGCGCGTCGTCGAAGCCGAATGTCCGCTGGAACAGTTTGACGAACAGGGCGAGCGTCACCAGCCAGATCGCGCCGGCCAGCGCGAACACCAGCCACACCGGCACCTTGTCGGTGAACAGCGACACGATCGCGCCGATCAGCGCGCGCTTGGTGAAGCCGTAGTGATAGTCGACCAGCAGGTGGATGTACGGGACAAAGGGCGGCAGCGCGATCTTGTGCAGGAATAACCCGACCAGCACCGCCGCATTGACGGCCAGCATCAAGCGCCAGGGGTTTTGCCACCATCCTACGTTCAAACTCATTGTCGTCCCGGCCAAGCGAAGCGCGAGCCGGGACCCATAACCACAGGGCCGCGTTTGACGAGGACTGGTGCTGCGGCTTGCTTCAACGACGGGTGCCGGTGGTTATGGGTCCCTGCTTTCGCAGGGACGACGATCTTAGCTGGGCTGCCTACAAAATAAACCGGCTCAGATCGGCGTTCTTGGCGAGGTCGCCGACATGCTTGGTCACGTAATCGGCGTCGACCTGGATGGTCTCGCCGTGGCGATCGGGCGCGGTGAAGGAGATCTCGTCCAGCACCCGCTCCATCACGGTCTGCAACCGCCGCGCACCGATATTCTCGACCGTGGAATTGACCGCAACGGCAACGTCGGCCAGCGCGTCGATGGCGCCGTCGGTGATGTCCAGCGTGACGCCCTCGGTCTTCAGCAGCGCGACATATTGCTTGATCAGCGATGCTTCGGGCTCAGTCAGGATCCGGCGCATGTCGTCGCGGGACAGCGCCTGCAGCTCGACCCGGATCGGCAGGCGACCCTGCAACTCCGGCAAGAGGTCCGACGGCTTGGCGATATGGAAGGCGCCCGAGGCGATGAACAGGATGTGGTCGGTCTTGACCGCGCCGTGCTTGGTCGAGACCGTGGTGCCCTCGATCAGCGGCAGCAGATCGCGCTGCACGCCTTCGCGCGAGACGTCGCCGCCCTGGCGGTTCTCGCGCACGCAGATCTTGTCGATCTCGTCGAGGAAGACGATGCCGTTGTTCTCGACGGCGCTGATCGCCTCCTGCACCAGCTGGTCGGTGTCGAGCAGCTTGTCGGATTCCTCGTTGACGAGGATCTCGTGCGAGCCTTCCACCGTCAGGCGGCGGGTCTTGCTGCGTCCGCCCATCTTGCCGAAGATGTCGCCGAGCGAGATCGCGCCCATCTGGGCGCCGGGCATGCCCGGGATTTCGAACATCGGCATGCCGCTGCCCCCCGACTGCGTCTCGATCTCGATTTCCTTGTCGTTGAGCTCGCCGGCGCGCAGCTTCTTGCGGAACGACTCCCGCGTCGCCGGGCTCGCTCCGGGGCCGACCAGCGCATCCAGCACGCGCTCCTCGGCGGCGAGCTGGGCACGGGCCTGGACGTCCTTGCGCTTGCGCTCGCGGGTCTGCGAAATCGCCACCTCGACGAGGTCGCGGACGATCTGCTCGACGTCGCGGCCGACATAGCCGACCTCGGTGAACTTGGTGGCTTCGACCTTGAGGAACGGTGCGCCTGCAAGCTTGGCCAGCCGCCGCGCGATCTCGGTCTTGCCGACGCCGGTCGGCCCGATCATCAGGATGTTCTTGGGCAGAACCTCCTCGCGCAGGGAACCGGCAAGCTGCAGCCGCCGCCAGCGGTTGCGCAGCGCGATCGAGACCGCGCGCTTGGCATCGGCCTGGCCGACGATGAAACGGTCAAGTTCAGAAACGATTTCGCGGGGGGAGAAGTCGGTCATTGGCTCTAGCTAGGTTGAAAGAATGGTCTCGGCAAGCGCCGTTCCGCGCCCGCGCTTTGGGTCATTTGTCGCGGATCATCAGCAGCGCTGGCCCATCAGGCGTATCGACCATTCCGGCCTCCCGAAAGCCCGCTTTCGCATAGGCGCGCACGGCACGCGCATTGGCCGGGTTGGGATCGGTGACGATGCGTGGCGCGCCTTGCGCCAGCCGGTCGTCGACAAAGGCGCGGATCAGCGCCGAGCCGTGGCCGCCCGCCACCATGTCGGACGCGCCGATGAAGAGATCGATGCCGCGAGTGCCTTCCGGTTGCTTGCCGAAGCCGGAATTCCACGCCGTCAGGTCGTAGCACTGGATGTAGCCGAAATCGTTGCCCTTGGCGGCAACGATGAACTGGTCCATCGCCGGCTCGTCGAGGTCGCCGCTCACGAGCGCATATTGCTCGGCCGGCTCGCCCCACCATTGGCGGACATGCGGCAGCGCCAGCCACCGCTTGATCTGCGGCAGGTCGGCCGTGGTCATCGGGCGGAAATGATAGGGGCCGGCCATGCTCAGCCGCCGATCGTCTCGATCGTCACGTTCCGGTTGGTGTAGACGCAGATATCGGCGGCGATATCCAGCGCGCGGCGCACGATGGCCTCGGCGTCCTTGTCGGTATCGACCAGCGCGCGGGCCGCGGCGAGGGCGTAATTGCCGCCGGAGCCGATCGCCATGACGCCGGATTCGGGCTCCAGTACGTCGCCAGTACCGGTCAGCACCAGGGAGACGTCCTTGTCGGCCACGATCATCATGGCCTCCAGCCGGCGCAGATAACGGTCGGTCCGCCAATCCTTGGCGAGCTCGACGGCCGCCCGGGTCAGCTGCCCCGGATATTGCTCCAGCTTGCTCTCCAGCCGCTCGAACAGGGTGAAGGCGTCGGCGGTGGCGCCGGCAAAGCCGCCGATCACGTCGCCTTTGCCGATCCGCCGGACCTTCTTGGCGTTGGCCTTGATCACGGTCTGGCCGATCGAGACCTGCCCGTCGCCGCCGATCACCACCTTGCCGCCCTTGCGGACCGTACAGATCGTGGTGCCATGCCAGACCGGCAGCTCATTTTGGGATGCTTGCATAGGTTACCTCTCTTCCGGGCAGATTTAGGCGGTCGGGCAGGGGGTTACAATCGGGCGATTTAGCAAGGAATTCCGGTCACCATGGCCCGAAGTTAGGGCGTGTCGGGGTCATCCCGCAGTAGCGAAGGTGACATCAGCCTGTTAAAAGACCGGCGTTTTCGGCACGGGAAAGCTCAATCTTCATGCGCACGGCAACCATCAAGCGCAAGACCAAGGAGACCGACATCGAGGTGACGGTCAACCTCGACGGAGCAGGCGTATCCACGGTTTCGACCGGGATCGGCTTCTTCGACCATATGCTCGACCTCCTGGCCCGGCATTCGCGCATCGACATCACGGTGAAGGCGGATGGCGACCTCCATGTCGATTACCACCACACCACCGAAGACGTCGGAATCGCGCTCGGGCAGGCCGTGAAGCAGGCGCTCGGCAACATGGCCGGCATCACCCGCTACGCCTCGATCCACATGCCGATGGACGAGACGCTGTCGCGGGTCGTGATCGACATTTCCGGCCGCCCGGTGCTGGTGTTCAAGGTCGAGTTCCCGCGCGACAAGATCGGCGAGTTCGACACCGAACTGGTGCGCGAATGGTTCAACGCCTTCGCGATGAACGCCGGCGTGACTCTGCACGTCGAGACCCTATATGGCGAAAACAGCCATCATATCTCCGAATCCTGTTTCAAGGGTTTGGCGAGGGCACTCCGGAGCGCGGTTGCGATCGATCCGCGTGCCCAGGGCGAAGTGCCCTCGACAAAGGGTCAGCTCGGCGGCTGACCCCGGGAGCATGATCCGGACACGGTGGCACCGGTTGTTCCGGAGATCATGCGGTAAGTAAAAGTCCATCCTCGGCGGAGCGTTCGATGCCGGTCTATACAGTGCATGCCCCCGTGGCCAACGGCGCCGATCTCGCGGCGGCCGACAAGTTCGTCTTCGTGCGCGACGGCTTCCATTTCTGGGCCGCAGTCGCCGGCGTGATCTGGCTGGCCTGGAACAGGCTCTGGCTGGCGCTGATCGGCTGGCTAGTGCTGACCTTCGCGATCGATTTCGCGCTGGCCAAGCTCGGGATCGGCCGCGGCGCGATCTTGCTCGTCGACCTGGTGTTGATGGTGCTGATCGGGCTGGAGGCCGCGACGTTGCAACGCTGGACGCTGTCTCGGCGCAAGTGGCGCCAGCTCGACATCGTCGTGGCCGACAACATAGACGCGGCCGAGCGCCGCTTCTTCGAGCGCTGGACCGCGCGGCATCGCGGCGTCTCAAACGACCAGCGGTCTGTCGATCGCGGCGGACCGCCTCCGACCCGGGACGTTCCCGGTCAATCATTCTCAAAACCCCCGCCGATGCCGCAGGGCGGCATCATCGGATTGTTTCCAGAGCCAGGAGGATCGCGATGACCGTTGCAATCATCGATTACGGCTCCGGCAATCTGCATTCGGCGGCGAAGGCCTTTGAGCGCGCCGCGCGCAGCATGGAGGATCCGCAAGCCATCAAGGTGACGCGCGATCCCGATGCGGTGTATCGCGCCGATCGGATCGTGCTGCCCGGTGTCGGCGCGTTCGCCGATTGCCGCCGCGGCGTCGACGCAGTCGACGGCATGCTGGAAGCACTCACCGAGGCGGTGCGGGTCAAGGCGCGGCCGTTCTTCGGCATCTGCGTCGGCATGCAGCTGATGGCGACGCGCGGCAAGGAACACGTCATCACCGAGGGCTTCAACTGGATCGGCGGCGATGTCGTGAAGATCGAGCCGCGCGACGAGAGCCTGAAGGTCCCGCACATGGGCTGGAATACACTCGACATGGTGCGCGAGCACCCGGTGCTGGAGCGACTGCCGCTCGGACCGAAGGGGCGTCACGCCTATTTCGTGCACTCCTATCACCTCAACGCCGCCAACGAGGCGGACGTGCTGGCGCGCGCCGACTATGGCGGGCCGGTGACCGCGATCGTCGGCAAGGACACCGCGGTCGGTACCCAGTTTCACCCCGAGAAGAGCCAGCGCTTCGGCCTCGCTCTGATCTCCAATTTCTTGAAGTGGAAGCCGTGATTCTCTTTCCAGCGGTTGATCTGAAGAACGGCCAGTGCGTGCGCCTGGAGCAGGGCGACATGGCGCGCGCCACCGTGTTCAATCTCGATCCGGCGGCGCAGGCGGCGAGCTTCGCCGCGCAGGGCTTCGAATATCTCCATGTCGTCGATCTCGACGGTGCCTTCGCCGGCAAGCCGATGAACGCCCATGCGGTGGAGGCGATGCTGAAGGCCGTCACCATGCCGGTGCAACTCGGCGGCGGCATCCGCGACCTCAAGACCATCGAGGCCTGGCTCGACAAGGGCATTACGCGCGTCATCATCGGCACCGCGGCGGTGCGCGATCCGGAGCTGGTGAAGGGCGCGGCAAGGAAATTCCCCGGCCGCGTCGCGGTGGGCCTCGATGCGCGCGACGGCAAGGTCGCGGTCGAGGGCTGGGCCGAAACCTCGCATGTGACGGCGCTCGAGATCGCGCAACGCTTCGAGGACGCCGGCGTCGCCGCGATCATCTTTACCGACATCGCCCGCGACGGCCTGCTCAAGGGCCTCAATCTCGACGCCACGATCGCCCTCGCCGACCGTATCTCTATTCCGGTGATCGCCTCCGGCGGCTTTGCCTCGATCGACGACGTCAAGGCGCTGCTGGAGCCCCGTGCCAAAAAGCTCGCCGGCGCCATCGTCGGCCGCGCGCTCTACGACGGGCGGCTTGATCCGGCCGCCGCGCTCAAGCTGATCCGCAGCGCGGCTTAGGAGACAGAGACATGTTCAAGGTTCGCGTGATCCCCTGTCTCGACGTCAAGGACGGGCGCGTGGTCAAGGGCGTCAATTTCGTCGATTTGCGCGACGCCGGCGACCCGGTCGAGGCCGCGATCGCCTATGACGCCGCCGGCGCCGACGAACTCACCTTCCTCGACATCACCGCGACCCATGAGAACCGCGGCATCATGCTGGACGTGGTGCGGCGGACGGCGGAGGCATGCTTCATGCCGCTGACCGTGGGCGGCGGCGTCCGCACGGTCGACGACATCAAGACCCTGCTGCGGTCCGGCGCCGACAAGGTCTCGATCAATTCAGCGGCCGTCAGCCGCCGCGAATTCGTCAAGGAGGCGGCCGAGAAGTACGGCGAGCAATGCATCGTGGTCGCGATCGACGCCAAGCGGGTCAAGCGCGCCGGCGGTTCCGAGCGCTGGGAGATATTTACCCATGGTGGGCGTAATGCCACCGGTATCGATGCCATCGAATATGCCCAGGAGGTCGTCGCGCTCGGCGCCGGCGAAATCCTGCTGACCTCGATGGACCGGGACGGCACGAGGCAGGGTTTTGACTTGCCGCTGACCCGGGCGATCGCGGACAGTGTCCCCGTACCGGTTATCGCGTCCGGTGGCGTCGGCAATCTCGATCATCTGGTCGATGGCGTCCGCGAGGGTCATGCCACCGGCGTGCTGGCCGCGTCGATCTTCCACTTCGGGGAATTTACCATCCGCCAGGCCAAGGATCACATGGTGCGCGCCGGCCTGCCGATGCGCCTCGATCCCTAGCGTGCATGGTCCGGACCGGTACGGCCGCGTTAGCGCAAAGTGGAGACCGGTCTTCCGAAAAGACCACGCTCAAACAGCGTGGTTGGGGACTCCTTGTCACAAAAATGCTAAGCCCCCACCTAGGGATGGCACCAGAGCGGTCCCGGTGCGCATGCTTGAGTTGAGTTGATGTCGCGTTTCACTGTCCACGATCTGGCCGCCACCATCGACGCCCGCGCTGCAACGGGCGGCGAGGCGTCCTATACCCGCAAGCTGCTCGACAAGGGCGCGGAGCATTGCGCCAAGAAATTGGGCGAGGAGGCGATCGAGACCGTGATCGCCGCGGTCGAGAATGACCGCGATCATCTCATCGCTGAGAGTGCCGATCTCGTATTTCACCTGCTGGTTCTGTTGAAATCGCGCGGCGTGAAACTGGAGGATGTCGAGGCCGCGCTGGAGAAGCGCACCTCGATGTCGGGACTGGAAGAGAAGGCGTCGCGCAAGCGCGACTAGCGCACATGATCGAGCGCATTGAGAGGGGCGGCCTCATGGACATCCGGGCACCAGATCAGCAGTACAACCCCTATCGCACCTTCACGCGCCAGCAATGGTCGCATCTGCGCGACGATACGCCAATGACACTCGAGCCGGGCGAGTTCGACCGCCTGCGTTCGATGCACGACCGCCTCGATTTGCAGGAGGTCGAGGACATCTATCTGCCGTTGTCGCGACTGCTCTCCATTTATGTCGATGCGACCCAGCGGCTGTATTATTCGCAGCGCCAGTTCCTCAACATCCGCGACCGCAAGATGCCCTATATCGTCGGCGTCGCAGGCTCCGTCGCGGTCGGCAAGTCGACCACGGCCCGCGTGCTGCAGGCGCTGTTGGCGCGCTGGTCGCCGCGTCCGAAGGTCGACCTGATCACGACCGACGGTTTTCTGTTTCCGAATGCCGTGCTCGAGCGGCAGGGCATCATGCAGAAGAAGGGCTTTCCGGAAAGCTACGATCTGCCAACGCTGCTGGCGTTCCTCAGCGACATCAAGGCCGGCCGGCGCCGCGTGCGCGCGCCGGTCTATTCGCATCTGACCTATGACATCGTGCCAAACAAATGGGTCGAGATCGACCAGCCCGATATCCTGATCGTCGAGGGCGTCAACGTGCTGCAGACCGGGCGGCTGCCCCGCGACGGCAAGGCGGTGCCGTTCGTTTCCGACTTCTTCGATTTCTCGGTCTATATCGACGCCGACGAGTCCGCGCTGCGGCAGTGGTACATCAAGCGCTTCCTGGCGCTGCGCGACACCGCGTTCACCGATCCAAGGTCCTACTTCCACCGCTATGCGCTGCTGTCGGACGAGGAAGCGACCGCAACCGCGATCGCGATCTGGGAGCGCACCAACCTCGCCAATCTCGAGGACAACATCCTGCCGACGCGGCCGCGCGCGACGCTGATCCTGAAGAAGGGCGCCGATCATGTGGTGCAGTCGGTCGCGCTCCGCCGGCTGTAGTCTTCACCGCATCTCAGCGAACGAGCGACATCACAGCTGTCGTCCCCGCGAACACGGGGACGACACTGGAGAGGTTTTGGCCGCCTACGCCGCGATATGCCGCGCGGCGGCAAGGGTCGCCAGCGCTTCTTCGAGCTTCTCGCGGTCGAGCGGCTTGATCAGAAAACCATCCATGCCGGCTTCGAAGCAGGCGTAGCGATCCTCCACCAGCGTGTTGGCTGTCAGCGCCAGGATCGGCGTCCGGCGTCCGGACTGGCCGGCCAGCCCGCCGGACTCGTGGGCGCGGATCTGCTTCGTGGTCTCGATGCCGTTGAGGCGCGGCATCTGGATGTCCATCAGCACGAGATCGTAAGGCGTGCCGGCCGACGTCGCCGAGAGCCAGGATTCCATGGCCTGCTCGCCATTGGTGGTGATGACGACGGTGTGGCCGAGCCGGGCGAGCAGCGAGCGCATCAGGAGCGCGTTGATCTCATTGTCTTCCGCAACCAGGATCGAGAGCCCCGGTGGCGCGGCCGCCGGCGCAGTGGGCGCGGACGTCTCGATCGCAAGGCTTGGCATCACAAAGCTTGGAGCGGCGATTTCGGGTGACGCGGTCAGGCGTGCGGCGAGCGACGACGCACGCAGCGGCTTGACCAGATAGCCCGTGAACACGGCTGCATCGGAGGCCGAAAGGTCGTGCCGCGTCGCCGGCGTGACCATCACGATGCGATGGGTCGCGTGGATGCGAGCAGCGTTGGCGAACGCCTCGATCGCCTCCGTGCCGAGCGTGTGATCGATCAGGACCGTGTGCCAGCTCCGCTCCGGCAGCAATGCCTCGGCAACATTGGCATCCGACACGATGCAGGTCTGCGCGCCCCAGCGCTGCAATCGCCGCGAGATCAGCGAAGCCTCGATGCTGTGCGGTGCGACCAGCATGATGGAATGGCCGGCGAGGTCGGGCGCCGTGAAGCCATTGGTCTCGCCGGTGTCGACGGCGGCCAGCGGGATCGAGACCTCGAAAGTCGAGCCCGCGCCCGGCGTGCTTGCAAGCGAGATCCGGCCGCCCATCCGCTTGACGATGCGGTCGCTGATCGAGAGGCCGAGGCCAGTGCCGCCATAGCTGCGCGCGATGCGGTCGTCGGCCTGCTCGAACTCCCGGAAGATGCGCTGCTGCGCCTCCGGTGCGATGCCGATGCCGGTGTCGCGAACCAGGAAGCTGATCTCGTTCGGCCAGATGCCGGGCTCGACGATCAGCGCCACGCCGCCGGTCGCGGTGAACTTGATGGCGTTGCCGGCGAGATTGAGCAGCACCTGACGCAGCCGCGCGGCGTCGCCGGTCACCTGCATCGGCAGCCGCTCGTCGACATAGGCGGCGATCTCGATGCCCTTGGCCTGCGCGCGCGGCGCCAGCAGCTCGGTGATATCCTCGATCAGGCCGGACAGCGCGAAGGCGCGGTGTTCCAGATCGATCTTGCCGGCCTCGATCTTGGAATAGTCGAGCAGCTCCTCGATCAGCGCGAGCAGCGCGTCGCCGGAGGTCTTGACCGCCTTGACGTAGGTCGTCTGCTCCGGCGTCAGCTGGGTGTCCATCAGCAGTCCGCTCATGCCGATGATCCCGTTCAGCGGGGTGCGGATCTCGTGGCTTGCCATCGCAAGGAAGCGCGATTTGGCGCGGTTGGCGGCGTCGGCCTGATCGCGGGCTTCGGCCAGCGCGTGCTCGCTTTCGGTGCGATCGGTGACGTCGCGGCCGACGCTCTGCATCTCGGCCGGCGCGCCGGCATCGTTGCGCACGAGGCCCTCGCGCCAGGCGATCCAGCGCGGCCCGAGCGGTCCCTCGATCTTCTGGTCGTAGACCCGTGTGCCGTTGGATTCGAGCGCGGTATCGCCCTGTTCGAGCACCTTGAGGGTAGCGGTGCTGCCGATCAATTCGCTGCGGGGGATCTGTGCCAGCTCGCAATAGGCGTCGTTGGCATAGGTGATGAGGCCGTCGAGGTCGCGCAGCACGATCAAATCGTCCTGCGCCTCGAACAGGGTGGAGGCGCGCTGTTCGGCCTCCTGCAGTTCCCAGTTGCGGTCGGCCATCGCCTCATTGTGCATGGCGATGGTGCGCAACCTTCTGCGCATCAGCCGCAAGCGGATGCCGAGCGTCACGATCCAGAGACAGGCGAGCGCGAACAGGAAGCTGACGCCGATCGCGAATGTATTGGGATCGTAGCCGCTGTGTTGCGAGAGGGCGCCGGAAATGAACCCGAAGGCACCGCCGAATGCGACGGAGAAGATCGTGAAGGAACGGACGATCGTCGCGACCCAGGAATGGCGCCGCAGGAAGCGGCGAAGGCGCAACTTGATCCGGAAGAAACGCCCCATCAATGGTGGTCCTGAGAGTGCCCGATCTGGCGATGACGATGCGTCGGCCACCTTGAAAAGTGCTTGAGGTTGGTGGCCGTTTCGCGCCGCCCTCGGAACAGGGTTAGCGGGAGGTTAACTCCGCCATTGTCTGGTCGCGGAAGCGCGCGTGCGACGCGAGCGATGCCGCCTCGAGGCGGCGGTGTCCGCCGCGCACGCTGACGATCAGGGCCGCGGCATCGCGCACTGAGAACGTCTTCGACTGCACGTAGACGCGATAATCGAACGGACCGTCATGGGAAAGATAGATGATCGGGCCGGTTGCGGTCGGCGCGCTGGAAATCCCGATCAGCTGCGGCACCGAATTGCTTTCGCAGGCGCCGGACTCGGCATCGTCGATGTCGTCGATCACCGTGAAGTCGGCGGCCTCGGCGCTGTCGGCGATCCGGACCCGGACGGTGGCAAGGCTGGGGTCCTCGGTGAAGCTGACGTGAAGCTGCGCCTGCCAGGGGACTGATGCGATCTGCATCGTGGCATTGCCCACCTCGATGCAGGGCCGGGGACCCGGCAGGAACTCAGCGCGGGCGAATACCGCGGCCACGGCAAGGGGGACCACCGAGGCCAAAACCTTCATACGCAACATGACACAACTCGCTCGACCCAAGCTTGCCGCGGATCGCGGTGCTTATGGTTTGCGGAGCGTAAATGAGAGTGGTTACTGTCGCGTTGACGCGGCGGGCACCGGGCGGAAAACGGGGGAGATCATGCCGCGCGGCGCAAATCGTCGGCCAATGCACGATAGGACAGCGCTTCGGCGAGATGCAACCGGCCGATCGTCTCGGCGCCGTCGAGGTCGGCGAGCGTGCGCGCCACTCGCAGCACGCGGTGATAACCGCGCGCGGTGAGGTGCATGTTCTCGGCCGCCTCGCGGAGCAGCTTCTGGCCATGCGCGTCGGGCTGCGCGATGGTCTCGAGCAGCGCGCTCGGCGCTTCCGCATTGGTGCGGACATGCGGCATGCCGGCCGCCGCGTAGCGCGCGAGCTGGATGTCGCGCGCGGCCGCGACGCGTGCGGCGACCTCGGCCGAACCCTCCGCAGGCGGCGGCAGGATCAGATCGGCTGCGGTGACGGCCGGCACCTCGATCCGCAGGTCGATGCGATCCATCAGCGGCCCGGAGATCCGCATCTGGTAGTCGGCGGTGCAGCGGTCGAGCCGGCCGCGCTTGCAGGAATAGCCGGGCTCATAGGCGTGGCCGCAGCGGCACGGGTTCATCGCCGCGACCAGCATGAAGCGCGCCGGATAGGTGACGCGATGGTTGGCCCGGCTCACCGAAACCTCGCCGTTCTCCAGCGGCTGGCGAAGCGAATCCAGCACGCGCGGATCGAACTCCGGCAATTCATCGAGGAACAGCACGCCCTGATGCGCGAGCGAGATCTCGCCCGGCTTGGCGCGCATGCCGCCGCCGGTCAGCGCCGCCATGCTGGCGGAATGGTGCGGGCTGCGGAACGGGCGCCGCGCGGTCAACGCGCCGTCGCGGATCTCGCCGGCGACGGACGCGATCATCGAGACTTCGAGCAATTCCGGCATTAGGTAGCAAACTCACCTTGCCACGGCTGGCGGCAATGCTGCCCGCCTAGTTACCATTCGTGCAGGCACCTGCACGGAGATGGCTATGAGCGAGTTGGTTTTGGGCGGGCTGGTAAGGCGTAGGGCGCAGCTAGCTGGCGATATCGAAAACACCCATGAAGCCCTGCGAAAGATGGTCTTGGACTTGGAGAGCCTAGACGCGACCATCCTACAGTTTGATCCGGACTACCGGGTTGAGACCATCAGGGCCAAGGCCTTCCGGCCGCCGAAGGATTGGAGCAATCGTGGCCAGATGTCCCGGATTATCCTGAGCGTTCTCAGGCAGGCCGCAGAACCGCTTACGACGCGGGATATCGCCCTACAGCTACTTGTCGAGCGGGCCTTGGATAAGAGCGATCAGCGGCTCTTGCGGCTCATGACAAAGCGCGTTGGGGTTGCGCTTCGCGGGCAGCGGGAGAACGGCCTTGTCCGGTGCGATCAGGGGCCGGGGCAGTATATGCTTTGGGAGATATCCCGCTAACCTGTTGCTCGGATTCCTGATTCTTCATTAAAAATCAAATAGTTGACCAATAAGAACATTTCGTGTACTGTCGCGTTATTGGCTTTTCGAGATGGCGCACACATGCAGTTCAACCGGGCAAAGTTTAAGGATGTAATCCTCTACACTTGCCATAAGAGCGAGCGGTCTAAACTCGGGGCGGTGAAGCTAAACAAGGTTCTCTATTTTTTAGATATGATTCGCTACGCGTGGACAGGTGGTCCCGTTACGGGGGCGACCTATAAGAAGCGCAAGCATGGACCAACTACTGATTCGCTACTGCCCGTACTGCGGGAACTAACGGCAGAGCGAAAGCTTGAAATCCATGATGTAAACTTTTTCGGCTTCACAAAAAAAGAATACGTACCTTTAGTAGCGCCGGATATTTCGCGCCTGTCGAAAGAAGAGATAGTTCTCTTGGACGAGGTGATTGACTTTGTCTGCTCCGATAACACCGCAAAAACTATCAGCGAGTACAGTCATCAAGCTCCTTGGGAAATGGTAGAGTTTGGCGATGAAATTCCCTATCATTCAGCGTTCCTGTTGTATCCGTCAGAAGTTTCGTTAGAAGCCCTCGAATGGGCTGAAGCCGAGGCGAAAACCGTTGCTGATCAGTCCGCGCAATCCAACCAAGTGGTTCTCACGGACGGCTCCGTTTTTCGAAGCCGCCTACTTGAAGCGCGCCAGTAACTTCCCGCGTTTGAATGACCTCCTTCTCGCAATGATGGACGAGCTAGAGTTCAATCCTTACAAAGCGGGCGTGCAGCATCCTAAGCTTCAGAATATGTGGGTGTATGAGACACCAAGGATGCACGGCATCCCGACGGTTATGGTTCTGTACGAAATCGTTGCCTTTGATAGGAGCGTCACGCTCTGGAGCCTTGCTGTTATTTAGTTCGTTGCCAATAACCCTTCCAATTTCGCGATACCGGATGCTGTAGAGCTGCGTCGGCGGCCATCAAATACTGCTCGCCATTGCTAATGCGGCGATTGTTCTCGCGCCAAGCCATCTCGCTAGCATAAGCTGATAGATACGGACCGGCGACATGGTGATGAATGCCGATCTCAGCGCGACGCAAGCGCGAGAAAAACGACTCAGCTTGATTGGTGCAGGCCTCGCCGTCCGAATAGGCTTCACTGTGATTGATCCGCTTCGTCAGGAAGCGCGCATGTAGCGCGTCCCAATGCGCGGCCTCGTCAGCGTAGACGGTGCTACCGGGCGAAACGGTGCGGGCAATCGTAACAACCGAAGCATCTTCCGACTTGAACACGAAGGGCAGCGTGCGGCCGCCGCGCTCGCGCATGATCACAACCACGCGGCGCTTACCGGTCTGGTTTTCAGCAAGGCGACGGTCCTTGCGATCTGTGCGACGATTGGCCGGGCGAACGTGGCCGCCAAAGTACGCGCCGTCCACTTCGACCTCGCCTGAAACGGTCGCGCCGTTGGCTTCCGACGCGAGGGCTTCGCGGATTTTGTGCGCCATCACGAAAGCCGTCTTGTACTGGCAATCCAGGTCGCGGCTCAGTTGGAGCGCGCTATGGCCCTTCGCGCCGTTGACGAAGATCGCAATTGCTAAAAGGTAGTCGCGGATCGGCAGCTTACGGCTGGCGAAGATCGTCCCGGACGTGACGCTGAATTGGTGGTCGCAGCCCTTGCACTTGAACAGCTTGCGGGTCTGGTAGGTGTAGACCGCGACGCAGCCGCACTTGGGGCAGAACGGCTCGCCATTAGTGGCGGCCCAGCGGATCAGCTTGAAGGTCTGGTAGGCTTCCTCGTCCGACAAACGGGCGACCTTCGCTAAACTTAGCGACCTCGCCCTTGCCGTGAGAAGGAAGTGTTGCGACATGAGACCAACGGTTTCCGTTGACCTCATTGATAAGTGATGAAAGTGATGGCGTCAACGAAAATCTATGACCTTGACGGTATTCCGCTAGATCACTAGTTTGCGAGGATGTCGCCGGAACAGTGTCGAGCCGCCCGAGCATGGCTAAATTGGCCTCAAGACGCGCTTGCAAAAGCCGCGAGCGTGGGCGTTTCGACCGTTCGTGACTTTGAGGCGGGACGCCGAGAGCCGACACGAAACAATCTAACGGCAATGAGAGCTGCTTTGGAAAAGGGCGGAATCTCATTTTCGGACGATGATAAAGCTAGTGGAATCAGCGTTCCTAAGAACCGTAAGGACAGTTTGTCCTAGACGGATTCGGCGGAGTCGATTAGGATAAAAGAAGAACGGGCCGCCCCCGTGTCAAATCGAAGGCGACCCGTTCCGACCCCTTTACGGGGTCTTCCGACCCTACCTGTTGACGCAGGTAGAGGAGGCGGTGGAGGTGGAGGGACTTGCACCCTCGGGCGCGCCAGGTGGACAACCGACAGCCCGCACTATGCCACCCCCGATCTAGGGCCGGGGCCAAAAGCTCCGGCCTTATTCTTTTTGATCCTCCGACAGGTCAGAACTCAGAAACTCCGCTAATTCTGGATCGGCCTTCTCAATCAGCCCCAAGGTCGGGAACACTACCTTGATCTTGTAGAGTGAGCCCTCCTTATCGAGACGGCCATCTTTCCACATGCGCCAAGCCGTCGGGCCAACATCCTCGGATTTCACGGATGGCCACCACCTACGCGCGATCGCTATTTGCATCTCTTTGGGCTCAAGCCCTTCCTTACCTTGAGCCTTGGCCTCCTTAAGAAGCGACAAAATCATGTTGGGCGTGGTCGGGGTGCCCTCCGGCTTTCCGGAGGAGAAATCCGAGGCTGGACGAGCGACAGGTTCGCTGGGGACTGCGCCGAACCGAAGTAGCACCTTCTCCGCCGACTCAAGCTCGCCATCCTCTGATTCAAGGGCTTGCAGCCGCGTCCTCAGCTCTTTCGCTTCCTCGGCAATTTCCCTGCGTCGGGCCCTGAGAAGGGTAAATGAATCCGTGGTCATGATGACCAGCTTATAGGCCTCGGAACTTGGCTCAGTCAAGTCTAGCATGATATTTATCATTGTCACGTTCCTGTTTTCACCCAAAATCATGCCTGTGGATAAGTCGTGAGTCTTGTTGACGGGAACCTTGTCCCTGCCCGCAATGCGAGTCTTCCTGGGCGAATGATTCGCCTAGGTTGTGGACCTGACATCTCGTCAGGCCGTCCCGCGAAAGGAAAAGAGATGGCGAAGAAAGAGCGCATTATTCCGCCCAAGAGCAGCACTGGCTCAAAGGCAAGCGGTGGCCTTAAGAAAGGCAGTCCGGTAGCTGCCCGCGTCATGGCTGATTTGTCGGTTGCCGCTCGTCAGGGTGCGAAACGTCCGAAGGGTAAATGATCACCTGAGCCGCCTTTCTGAAAGGATTGCGGACTTGGGAATCATCATGCCGCCGAAGGTGTGCCGATTATCGGGATGCTCGACATCCGCGATGGTCGGCACAACTATTTTGGCCTTGGCATTCTCTGAGACCAGAAAGCCGACGCTGATGCAGCGGTGCAGGTACGGATCGGGGATATCGCCGTAGTCCATCCAGCCGCCCGACAAACGGCTAGCGTCCACCCATTCAATCAATACCAGCGGATGACCAGCGCCAACCGCCGCCTTTCGGCGCGATTTGCTCATGTTTTGCCTTTGGTGAGTTTGCTACCTAATGCCGAGCAATTCGGACGGCGACAGCGGCGGCAGGATCGAAGGCAGCCGCGCCGCCAGCATTGATTTGCCGGCGCCGGGCGAGCCCATCATGAGCAAATGATGTCCGCCGGCGGCCGCGATCTCGAGCGCGCGTTTCGCGCTCTCCTGGCCCTTGATGTCGCGCAGGTCCAGCAGCGTTTCCTCGCGTTCATGTACCTTCGGCTGCGGCCGCGACAGCACCTGCGTGCCCTTGAAGTGATTGGCGATCTGGATCAGCGAGTGAGCCGCGATGATCTGGATGTCCGGGCTCGCCCAGGCGGCTTCCGAGCCGCAGGCGGCCGGACAGATCAATCCCTCGTCGCGCGAATTGGCGCCGATCGCCGCAGGCAGCACGCCCGCAACGGCTGCGATCGAGCCGTCGAGCCCGAGCTCGCCGAGCACGGTGAAGCCGCCGAGCGCATCCGGCGGGATCGCCCCGATCGCCGCCATCAGGCCGAGCGCAATCGGCAGGTCGTAATGGCTGCCCTCCTTGGGCAGGTCGGCCGGCGCGAGGTTGACGGTGATGCGGCGGGCGGGAAGCGCGAGGCCGGAGGCGATCAGCGCCGAGCGCACCCGTTCGCGCGCCTCCGACACCGCCTTGTCGGGCAGGCCGACGATCGCGAACGCCGGCAACCCCGGCGCGACCTGGACCTGTACGTCGACCGCGCGGGCCTCGATCCCCTCGAATGCGACGGTGGAAACCCGCTGGACCATGCTGCCCCTATCTTCCGCAATCGAAGGTAGCGGAACGGGCTGCCTAACGCAAGAACATTAAGGGAACATCCGGGGGCGACGCGCGCCGCCCCCGGATGCGCCGCCGTCAGAGCGTCATTTGCATCGGTTCCGGATAGTAGTGGAAGCCCTCGCCGGCCTTGGCTACATGGCCGTAGCCCGGCCAGGCGAAGTGATAGGACATCACCGGCGTCTTGTTCGCGGCCAGCATCTCCAGCAGCTTGACCCGCGAGCCCGCTGCCTGCTTCGGATCGGTGTCGTAGGAGAACTCCATCCGCGGCCGCTCCAAGAGCAGCACCGCGTGATGCGAGAGGTCGCCGAGGAAGGCAAAGGACTTGCCGCCCGAACTCACCATGAAGATGGTGTGGCCCACGGTGTGGCCGGGCGCCGCGATCGCCTGCACGCCGGGCAGGAATTCCTGGCCGTCCTTGAAGAACACGATGCGGTCGCGCACCGGCAGCAGGTTCTTTCGGGCGTGCACCACAAAGTCCTTCAACGGACTGCCCATCTTGCCTTCGTCGGTCCAGAAATCGAGATCGCTTTGCGCGATGTAGTACTGCGCATTCGGGAACAGCGGCTTATTGTCGGCATCGACAATGCCGCCGATATGATCGATGTGCGCGTGCGACAGCACGACGGCGTCGATGTCCTCCGGCTTGATGCCGGCTTCCTGCATGCTCTTCTGCTGCCGGCCAGTGGTCGGACCGAAGGCCTTCGAGGTGCCCATGCCGGTATCGAACAGGATCAGTCTGTCGCCCATGTTGACGATCGGCGAGTTCTGCTCGAGCACGACATTGTCGGGCGAGAGGAAATTGTCGGAGAGCATCTTCTTCACTTCTTCCTTCGGCACGCCGGTGAAGGTGCCGGAGGGATCGCCGAGCGGAAGCGGGCCGTCGGAGACGACGGTCACTTCGGCATCGCCGAGAACGAAGCGGTGCCAATAGGGTGTCTGCGTGCCGAGCTTCGGCGCGCGTGCCTGCGCGGTGCCGCCGAGCAGTGTGCTGGCGCCGAGACCGGCACCGAGCGCGAGCAAGGATCGTCGTGAGACATTGAGCGTCATAACGTCTTCCTCCACAATTTTTATGAGATTTTCGCGTTGTCGCCCGCGTTGGCCCGCCGCTTGACCTGACGCAGGCAAGAGGATGCTGCCTTCGCCCGCGCAAGCTGGCAAGAAGAATAAGGCGAACGGGTGCGCGGTCGAACTCTGGCGAGAGCTCAACCTGCATGTGCAGCGCACAAGCGAGGAGGATTATTTCGCGGCGCGCTTCTTCTCGATGGTATCCCAGATCATCGCTGCGACATCCGGGCCGTTGAGCCGCTGAATGGCGCGGATTCCGGTCGGCGAGGTCACGTTGATCTCGGTCAGGTTGCCGTCGATCACGTCGATGCCGACGAACAGCAGGCCGCGTTCGCGCAGCGCAGGTCCGAGCGTGGCGCAGATTTCGCGCTCGCGATCGGAGAGCTCGGTCGCCTTGGCCGCACCGCCGCGCACCATGTTGGAGCGCAGATCGTCGGGCGCCGGCACGCGGTTGACGGCGCCGGCGAATTCGCCGTCGACCAGGATGATGCGTTTGTCGCCATGCTTCACCTCGGGGAGGAAGCGCTGGATCACCCAAGGCTCCCTGAAGGTGACCGAGAACATGTCGAACAGCGAGCCGAAGTTCATGTCCTGCGGCATCACGCGGAAGACCGCAGCCCCGCCATGGCCGTGCAGCGGTTTCATGACGACGGCGCCGTGCTGGTCGCGGAAGGCGTTGATCTCGTCGAGGTCGCGCGAGATCAGGGTCGGCGGCATCAGCTGCTGGAAATTCATCACGAACAGCTTTTCGGGCGCGTCGCGCACGCTGGCCGGATTGTTGACGACCAGGGTCTTCGGATGGATGCGCTCCAAAAAGTGCGTCGAGGTGATGTAGGCGAGATCGAACGGCGGGTCCTGCCGCAGCAGCACGACGTCGAAGCCGTTGAGCGGCTCCCGCTTCGGCTCGCCCAATGTGAAGTGATCGCCGACCTCGTCGCGCACGGTGAGAGGCTGCACCGGCGCCACCAGCTCCTCGCCGCGCAGCGACAGCTTGTCGGGCGTGTAATAGGAAATGCCGTGGCCGCGCTTCTGCGCCTCGAGCAGCAGCGCAAAGGTCGAATCGCCGCGGACGTTGATGCGCGCGATGGGATCCATCTGGACGGCGACGTTCAATTTCATAGGCGTATCCCGCGAGGTCTGAGGGTAACTTTAAGAGCTTGCGTCGAATGCCGCTAACAGATGGCGCGGCAGGCTCTTCGGCGCAATCAGCACGGCGTCGAATCTGAGATCAAATTCGGCATGTTCGGGATGCGCCATCAGCCAGGCCTGGGCGGCGTTGACGATGCGCTGCTGCTGGCGCGGCGTCACCGCATAGGCGGCCTCATCGAGGCTGGCACGGGCCTTGACCTCGACGAAGGCGAGCAGATTGCGCCGCCGCGCGACGAGGTCGATCTCGCCATAGGGGGTGCGGAAGCGCCTCGCCAGGATGCGATAGCCCTTGGCGATCAGAAGGGCCGCGGCGCGGCTCTCGGCCGAGATGCCGGTGCGGAACGCGGCGACTCGTTCGGGCGAGGCGCTGTCAGTCTTCGCCATCGCCGTCCCCGATGGTCTTCGCGAGCTCGAGGGCGCGCGCGTAGACTTCGCGGCGCGGCCGGCCCGACAGCTCGACCGCATGGGCCACTGCATCCTTGACGCTGCCGCGGCCAAGCTGCGCGCGCAGAAGATCGTCGAGCGCATCCTGGCCCATCATCCCGGCATCATCGGCCGGCGGTCCAATCACGAGCACGAACTCGCCGCGCGTCTCCAGCGCCTCCGCGTCTGCCGCAAGCTCGGCGACCGGCGCGCGCTTGACCTCCTCGTGCAGTTTGGTCAGCTCGCGACAGATCGCCGCATCGCGACCAGCCATGATGGCGGCGAGATCGCGCAGCGTGTCCTGCACGCGATTGCCCGATTCGAACATCACGAGCGTCGCATCGATCCGGGCGAGCTCGGTAAGCCGCGCGCGGCGCGCGTGCTCCTTCGCCGGCAAGAATCCCTCGAAGAAGAACCGGTCGGTCGGCAGCGCCGCAACCGACAGCGCGCTCAGCACCGACGATGGCCCCGGCACCGCGATGACGGCATGCCCGGCGGCGCAGACGTCGCGCACCAGCTTGAAGCCTGGATCGGAGATCAGCGGCGTGCCGGCGTCGGACACCAGTGCGATCGAGGCGCCCTGCGCCAGCCGTTCGAGGATCTTTGGCCGCGCCTGCGCCGCGTTGTGCTCGTGGTAGAGCGCCAGCTCGGCGGTGATCGCATAACGCTCGGTCAGCCGGCGCGTAATCCTGGTGTCCTCGCAGGCGATGACGTCGACGCCCGCCAGCGTCTCCAGCGCGCGCAGGGTGACGTCGGCGAGATTGCCGATCGGGGTCGCCACCAGATGGAGCCCGGGCGCGGCCTTTGGCGCCGCCAGCTGCTGGCCGCCGATCGAAAAGGTCCTGGCCGCAGTGCCTGTCGTGGCATCGGAATGGTGGAGGGAACTGGCTTTTGCGCGCATAATGGCAATCTAGAGCGTTTTCGAGCGAAGTGGATACCGGTTCGCGTGAAGAAAACGCGTCAAAACAAGAAACTAGAGCCTCGTTCCGATTCAATCGGAACGGGATAGGCTCTAGAGGGATGGCAGCACTTGCGCCACATCCGGAAACCGCGATGACGGTAGGCGGTTGCTGAGGGAAACGGGAGCCGCGGCAACGGCGCCGCGAGGCCATAATCCTTTTGTTTTAGTTAACTATTCGCCGACAATATGCCTGAATCCACCCGCCTCATCAGAGCTGGATGGAGTCCTGGCCGATCGGCCAAGAGAAGAGAGACGATGGAAGGCCCGCATCACCGCACGTCCCCGCCTGATGGCACGACCCGGCGAACCGCGCTTGGTCTGATTGCGGGCGCGCCGTTGCTCGCGGCCTGTTCAGGCGTGCAGCAGAGCTTGAGCCAATTCTCCAGCGGTAACCAGGACCTGCCCGCCGGTCAGCAGCAGCAGCCGCAGGCGGTTGGCACCGGGCAGGTCAAGATCGGGCTGATCCTGCCGCTGTCGGCCTCCGGCAATGCCGGGCTGGCCTCGCAATCGATGCGGAACGCCGCCGAAATGGCGCTCGCGGAATTTCAGAACCCGAACATCCAGCTCCTGATCAAGGACGATGGCGGCAGCCCGCAGGGCGCGGCGCAGGGCACCCAGCAGGCGCTGTCCGAAGGCGCCGAGATCATTCTGGGACCGCTGTTCGCAGGCTCCGTGCCGGCCACCGCGCAACTGACGCGGCCGCGCGGAACCTCGGTGATCGCATTCTCCACCGATTCCAGCGTCGCCGGGCACGGCGTCTATCTGCTGAGTTTCCTGCCGGAGTCCGACATCAATCGGATCGTCGACTACTCCGCCGGGATCGGAAAGCGCTCGTTCGCCGCGATGGTACCGGACAACGCCTATGGCAACGTGGTCGAGGCCGCATTCAAGCAGGCGGTCGGCCGCAAGAACGGCCGCGTGATCGCCTTCGAGAAGTATGGCGCCGACCGCGCGACGCCGGCGCGGACCGTCGCCCAGGCACTCGGCCAGGCCGACGCGCTGCTGATCGCCGACGACGGCGATTCGGTGGTCGCGACCGCCGACGCACTCACCACAGCGGGCGCCAATCTGCGCAACATCCAACTGCTCGGCACCGGGCTGTGGGACAATCCGCGGGTGTTCGCGAGCCCCGTCTTGCAGGGCGGCCTCTACGCCGCGCCCGATCCGTCCGGTTTCCGCAGCTTCGCCGGCCGTTATCGCGCCAAATACGGCGGCGAGCCGGTGCGCACAGCAACGCTTGCCTATGACGCCGTGGCGCTGATGGCGGCGCTGGCGCGCACCCAGGGCGCGCAGCGCTTTGCGCCGGAGACGCTGACAAATCCATCCGGCTTTGCCGGCATCGACGGTCTGTTTCGTTTCCGCTCCGACGGCACCAATGAACGCGGCCTTGCCGTCATGAAGGTGGCGTCCGGCGGCGGCACGCCGGTCGCCGGCTCGCCGAAGAGCTTTGGCGCTTAATTTTTCGTCAGGCGGTCAAGCTGCCTTGTCGAGCGCCGGAACCCGCCAGCTACTTTGCATGGGGTTGTTTTCGATATTTTGGCAGCGTGCACGCTAAAGCGCGATGAGATTAGGTTGAATCGTCATCGCGCATTAGCTCCTTGTTTGAGCATGATCTTTCCGGAAAACCGCTTCGCACTTTTCCGGATCATGCTTTGGAGCGTTTTCGAGCGAAGTGGATACCGGTTCGCGTGAAGAAAATGCGTCAAAACAAGAATCTAGAGCCCCGTTCCGATTCAATCCGAACGGGATAGGCTCTAGAGCGTTTCACATTTTGACTGAAGCATAACCGGCGTTTGCGAAGTAGTTTGCGCATTCGCGAGGCTGGATGTCCTGAACGAGGTGACCGATGTGGCGCCAAGTGTCTTCGACGGTGCGCCTCTGAGCCTGCCGCATCCAGTGTTTGATCTTGGAGAAGGCCTGTTCGATCGGGTTGAGGTCGGGCGAGTATGGCGGCAGGTACCAGAGCCTGGCGCCAGCAGCCTGGATCATTTGCCTGACAGCTTTCGACTTGTGGCTTCCGAGGTTGTCGAGAATGACGATGTCGCCTTCGCGCAGGGTTGGCAGGAGAAGGTGCTTCACATAAGCGCAGAAGCATTCGCCGTTGATCGGGCCGTCGAAGACGCAGGGTGCCGTGAGTTGGTCATGGCGGAGCGCGCCGAGGAATGTGAGGGTACGCCAGTGACCGTGCGGGGCGAAGCCGCGCAGGCGTGCGCCCTTGGGGCCCCAGCCCCGCAAAGGGGCCATGTTGGTCTTGATCCAAGTCTCATCGATGAAGACGAGCCGGCCCGGATCAAGTCCGGCCTGCCAGGATCGCCAACGCTGGCGCCTACGAGAGACGTCGGCGCGCGCTTGTTCGAGGGCGAACAGTGTTTTTTTTGAACCGCAGCCCTTCCCGGCGCAGGAACAGCCAGACCGCGTTGTGTGAGACCTTGACCCCACGAGCTGCCAGTTCCGCCTTCAGACCATGCAGCGTCAGGTGCGGCGTCTGAATGATCCGCTCGACAATGAAGGCACGATGCGGATCAAGCAAGGGCTTGCGGTGACCGCCCATCTTGCCGGGCGCAACCGAGCCGGTCGCCCGCTGCCGCTGTGACCACTTCACAACCGACGAGACCGCAACACCAAACCGTTCCGCCACAGATCGGCAGCTCTCGCCCGCCAAAACCGACGCCACCACACGCTCGCGAAGATCCAGGGAAAGAGGTCGGGTCATGCGATGCTGGCCTCCAATCCAGTCAGCATCTTGAATCACAAACCGCCAAAAACCGGAATCCCCTCCGATTCAGTTAAGCAATGAAATGCTCTAGGCCGCGAGATCCGCGACGACAGCGTCTAGCACCGGAAATCCCGACTTCGTCACGCGCAGCCGTCCGTCGGCATCGACGGCGATCGCGCCTTCCTCGCGCAGCATCGCGATCCGGTGCGGATCGAGCTTTCGGCCGGAGAGCTTCGCATAGCGCTTGGGATCGATGCCCTCGGCGAGCCGCAGCCCCATCAAGAGGAATTCGTCGGCTCGTTCTTCGCTGTTGAGACTGTCGTCGGTGACGACGCCATGACCGCGCTCCTCGACGTTCAACAGCCAGGCCTCGGGGCGCCGCTCGGTCGCGGTCGCGTGCCTGACGCCGTCGATGTCGAGCCTTCCATGCGCGCCGGGGCCGATGCCGGCATATTGCTCGCCGCGCCAGTAGACGAGGTTGTGCTTGCACTCGGCGCCGGCGCGGGCGTGGTTGGAAATCTCGTAGGCCGGCAGTCCCTCGCGGGCGCAGACCTCCTGCGTCACGTCGTAGAGCGCGCGCGCGGTCGCTTCATCCGGGGTCTGCAACTTGCCGGCGGCGTGCAGCCCGAAGAACGGCGTGCCTTCCTCGATCGTGAGCTGATAGAGCGACAGATGCTCGGCCGCTTCCGAGATCGCCTGCTTCAATTCATCGGCCCACATCTGCGGCGTCTGGTCGGGCCGCGCATAGATCAGATCGAACGAGTAACGGTCGAACGCGGAGCGCGCGATCGCGACCGCGTCGAGCGCTTCGCGCGCGGTATGCAGGCGGCCCAATGCCTTCAGCGAAGCATCGTCCAGTGCCTGTACGCCGAGCGAGACACGATTGACGCCGGCCGCGCGATAGCCGCGAAAGCGCGTAGCCTCGACGCTGGTCGGATTGGCCTCGAGCGTCACCTCGACGTCGCGCGCCACCGACCAGTGCTTGCCGATCGCATCGAGCACGGCGCCGACGGTTTGCGGCTGCATCAGCGAGGGCGTGCCGCCGCCGAGGAAGATCGACGACACTTCGCGGCCCGGCACCCGCGCGGCGGTGGTCTCGATCTCGCGGGCGAACGCGCGCACGAAGCGCGCCTCGTCGACCGGCGCGTGCCGGACGTGGCTGTTGAAATCGCAATACGGGCATTTCGACAGGCAGAACGGCCAGTGCACGTAGACGCCGAAAGCTTCTCGTTCAGCGTGGCTCAAGGCAGATCTCCGCGAGCTTCACGAACGCGCGGGCGCGATGCGACAGGCCGAGTCCGAGCGGCGGCAGGCCGTGCTTCTCGATGCTGCTCATCTCGCCAAAGGTCCGCGTATAACCGTCGGGCAGGAAAGCCGGATCATAGCCGAATCCGGCGGTGCCGCGCGGCGGCCAGACCAGGGTTCCATCGGCGCGGGCCTCGACCTCTTCGAGGTGATCGTCGGGCCAGGCCACGCACAGCGCGGAGACGAAGTGCGCACTTCGGCGGTCCGGCGCGATGGCGCCGCGCTCCTGCAGCAGGCGCTCGATCCGCGTCATCGCCGCCATGAAGTCCTTGCCCTCGCCGGCCCAGCGCGCCGAGTAGATCCCGGGTGCGCCGTCGAGCGCGTCGACCACGAGGCCGGAATCGTCGGCGAAAGCCGGCAATCCCGTCGCCTTCGCCGCGGCGACGGCCTTGATCGCCGCATTGGCGCGAAAGCTGTCGCCGGTCTCCTCCGGCTCGGCGAGCCCGAGCTCGCCGGCCGACACCGCCTCCACACCGTGAGGCGCCAGCAGTTCCCGCATCTCGGCAAGCTTGCCGGGATTATGGGTGGCGATGACGAGCCTTCCGCTGATTCGGCGATGCATGGCCAATCTGACTACGCCACCGCGATCTTTTGCAAGTCGACCAGACGCGCGACACCTTTGCGCGCCAGTGCCATCAGCGCCAGGAATTCACCTTCCGAGAACGGTGTCTTCTCGGCGGTGCCCTGCACCTCGATGATGCGGCCGTCGCCGGTCATGACGAAATTGGCGTCGGTGTCGGCCTCGGAGTCCTCGGCATAGTCGAGATCGAGCACCGGCGTGCCCTGGTAGATGCCGCAGGAGATAGCCGCCACGCTGTCGCGCAACACGTTGGTCTTCAGCATGTTGCGGGTCTTCATCCAATTGATGCAGTCGGCCAGCGCCACCCAGGCACCGGTGATCGAGGCGGTGCGGGTGCCGCCATCGGCCTGGATGACGTCGCAATCGACAGTGATCTGGCGCTCGCCGAGCGCCTCCAGATCGACGGCCGCGCGCAGCGAGCGGCCGATCAGGCGCTGGATCTCGACCGTCCGGCCGCCTTGCTTGCCGGCGGAGGCCTCGCGGCGGGTGCGTTCCAGGGTAGCGCGCGGCAGCATGCCGTATTCGGCGGTGACCCAGCCACGGCCCTGGCCCTTCAGCCACGGCGGCAACCGCTCTTCCAGCGTGGCGGTCACCAGCACATGGGTGTCGCCGAACCTCACCATGCAGGAACCCTCGGCATATTTGACGACGCCGCGTTCCAGCGACACGGGACGCAGTTCATCGGGCGCACGGCGGCTTGGCCGCATTGGAAATCCTCCAGAATTCCGAGAAATTGGGTTGGGCGTGCTTGTAGGAGGGGGAAGGGGCAGCGGCAAGGGTTTTCAGCCCCGGTAACGTCCCGGTATCAAGGGGGTGAATGCATGCTTGTCACCGGCCTCCCGGATCGACAAATTAGGCAGCAATTATGAGGGACTGGAGTGTGACTCACCACGATCCGATAGGCCTGATCGCGCCGCATGCCGGGCTTGCCCAGCTCAACGAGCGTTCGCGCGACATTTTTCGTCAAATCGTCGAAAGCTATCTCGCGACCGGCGAGCCGGTCGGTTCGCGCAATATCTCGCGCCTGATCGCATTACCGCTGTCGCCGGCCTCGGTCCGCAACGTGATGTCGGATCTCGAGCAGCTCGGCCTGATCTATGCGCCGCACACCTCGGCGGGCCGGCTGCCGACCGAACTCGGGCTGCGTTTCTTCGTCGACGCCCTGATGCAGGTCGGCGACCTGACTGAGGCTGAGCGGCAATCGATCCAGACCCAGCTCGCCGCGGTCGGCCGTGCGCAATCGGTCGAGGCGGCGCTTGGCGAAGCGCTGACGCGGCTGTCGGGACTGACCCGCGCGGCGGCGGTGGTGCTGACACAGAAGTCGAACGCACGGCTGAAGCACATCGAATTCGTGCGGCTGGAGCCGGAGAAGGCGCTGGTCGTGCTGGTCGGCGAGGACGGCCAGGTCGAAAACCGGGTGCTGGCGTTGCCGCCGGGCGTTCCCTCCTCGGCCCTGATCGAAGCGACCAATTTCCTCAATGCGCGGATTCGTGGCCGGACGCTGGCCGAAGCGCGGCTCGAACTCGAGACGGCGTTGACACAAAACCGCGCCGAACTCGATCAGCTCACGCAAAAGGTCGTTGCGGCCGGCATCGCAAGCTGGTCCGGCGGCGAGAGCGAGGACCGCCAACTGATCGTGCGCGGTCACGCCAATCTGCTCGAGGATCTGCATGCGCTGGACGATCTCGAGCGGATCAAGTCGCTGTTCGACGATCTCGAGACTAAGCGCGGCGTGATCGATCTGCTCGGCCGCGCCGAACGCGGCGAGGGGGTACGGATCTTCATCGGCTCGGAGAACAAGCTGTTCTCGTTGTCGGGTTCCTCCACCATCATCGCGCCCTACGGTGACGCCCAGGGCCGGATCGTTGGCGTCCTCGGCGTGATCGGACCGACGCGGCTGAACTATGCGCGGGTGATCCCGACCGTCGATTATGCCGCGCGGATCGTCAGCAAGATGCTGGGTGGCTGAGCGGACTGGATTGCGCCTTCATTTGACGGGTTTTCTTCATCCGAACTGGAGATCCCTGTGACCGAGACCGGCATGTTGCGCTTGATTTTCGCCGCTCAAAGCACGATATCCCCGGCAGCAATCCCCAAGATTTGAACCGACGCGAGTTTTCGAGAAGGCAAGCCATGACCGATCCGAACCGGGCCAATGACAACACCGAGAATTCGGCGCCGACGGGTGAGCCCGTGGTCTCGAAGCCCTACATCATGCCTGACGATCCCGAGGTGGGATCGGTCGAGGCGCTGGCCAAGGAACTCGCCGAGGCGAAGGACCGCACGCTGCGCACGCTGGCCGAGATGGAGAACCTCCGTCAGCGCACCCGCCGCGAGGTTGCCGACGCCAAGACTTATGGCATCACCGGCTTCGCCCGCGACGTGCTCGATATCGCCGACAATCTGCAGCGCGCGATCGATGCCGTGCCGGCCGAAACCAAGGAATCCGCCGATCCCGGCCTGAAAGCGCTGATCGAAGGCGTCGAGCTGACCGAGCGTTCGCTGCTCAGCGCGCTGGAGAAGAACGGCGTCAAGAAGTTCGATCCGATCGGCGAGAAGTTCGATCCGAACTTCCAGCAGGCGATGTTCGAGGTGCCGGACACCTCGGTGCCGTCGGGCACGGTGGTGCAGGTCGTGCAGGCCGGCTACATGATCGGCGACCGCATCCTGCGTCCGGCGCTGGTCGGCGTCTCCAAGGGCGGCGCCAAGGCGGCCCCGAGCGCCGACATCACGGTCTGATCGGTCCGACGCCGGCTCTGAAGCCGTGAGCTTGCTGCTGTCGTGTCACGGCAGCGGCTTCTCATGAGCCTTCGGCCAATAGGTGCCGAAGCTCCAGAGTCTGCTGCGCGAACCGGCCGGCCGGCCGTGGTCTTGCGATGGCCGGTCATCGCAGCAATCAGCCCCGCCGTGCGCAGCGACGGTGCGCGCTGGACGAATTCAAACGCGACGGGCCGCGCAACTCGGCCGTGCGGATCTCGCGCGAGGCGAGCGGCCTATCCGATATCCGACGACTGGATGCGCTTGACGCCGGCCTTGTCCATGTCGGTCCAGGCCTTGGCCAGCGATCCCTGGGTGTCGATGCCGCGGCAGGCGTCCTCCACGACATAGGTCTCGAAGCCGGCCTTGCGCGCATCGAGCGCGGTCCATGCCACGCAGAAATCGGTGGCTAGCCCGGCCACGAAAACCCGCTCGACATTGCGCGCCTTCAGATAGGCGGCAAGCCCGGTGGTGGTCTTGCCGTCGGCTTCGGTGAAGGCGGAGTAGCTGTCGACGTCCTTGTGAAAACCCTTGCGGATGATCAGCTCGGCCTGCGGGATCGCGATATCCTTCGACAACGAGGCGCCGTCGGTGCCCTGCACGCAGTGGTCGGGCCACAGCACCTGCTTGCCGTAGGCGAGGTCGATGGTCTCGAACGGCTTCTTGCCGACATGGACCGAGGCAAAGGAGATGTGTCCGGGCGTGTGCCAGTCCTGCGTCATCACCACATTGGCAAAGCTCTTGGCGATCTTGTTGATCACCGGCACCACCTGCTCGCCGTCCTTCACCGCGAGGCTGCCGCCGGGCAGGAAGCAGTTCTGGACGTCGATCACGAGTAGCGCGGAGCCATCGTCGGGCCTGATCGCAGCCGCCCAGAGGCTCCTGGGAACCAGGGCCGCAAGCGCCAACGTGCCGAGGCCTGCAACTATCTGTCGTCGATCCAACATCGCGCCCCTCCTCGCTTTGATACCGCGCGAGGAGGCTAGTTCCGTTCGGCGAACGGCGAAAGTGGGATTTTTCCAACCGGCCCTACGAAGGGCCGATCAGCCGCGCGGCTGGATGCCGTCGCGGACCGCGCGAAAGCGTGGGAAGGCGGTCTCCCAATAGGTGCGCGGCGAGCTGCCGATGACCCGCAGCGATGTCTGCGCGCCGAACCGCAGCCACTGCACGATGGTCACCGGGGTGCTGTCCTTACCGCTGACGGCGTCGATCCGTGTCTCGAAGCCGGGCTGGCCGTCGATCCGGATTGGTTCGGACATGGTGATCCGCCCGTCGCGCACGCCGGGGATCGTGGTGGCGATCTGCTGGGCAAAGCGGCCGCGATCATCGGGCGTGGCCGGCGCCGAAGCGATGACGCCGAGCAGCATGAAAGGCTTGGTCTCAAGGCCCTTGTCGTCGCCGTCGGCCATCAGCAGCGCCGCACCCGGCGCGAGCATGCGGATATTCTTGAAACCGCTGAGCTCGGTAACCTTGAACGGCATCATGGCGAGCTGCTCGTCGACCGGCACCTCCTTGCGGATTTCGGCGGAGGCGAACATCTGCCGGACGGCGTCGTCGGTGTAGATCTTGCTCGCGTTCTCCGGCACCTGCACCGCGACATAGCCGGAGAAGGTCGGCCCCGGCAGGATCATGGAATAGCGCCGCACATTGCTGGCGCCGTCGCGGGCGCTCTCCACGGTGTAGTAGGCGAGGCCGGCCGGCGTCTCGAGGCTCTCGGGCTTGATGTTTCCGGTACCGGCCGGGTTGGCCTTGAAGGCAGTCACGACCTCGTTGTAGGCGTCTGCGGGCAGGTCGGCGATCAGGACCTTGACGCCCTGGTCCTCGGTCTCGAAGCCGATGAAGGATTTGGCGCGGACGAGGCCCACCAGCGGTTTCATCCCGACATGCGCGCCCGGCGGAAACACCACGTCGGCGGCAAAGCCACGACAGGTGGCAGCAATCAGCAAGGCAACCGCAACGAGAACTCGAAAAGGCGTCATGGGGGATCTACCGGTTTTGCTTGGTGCCCGCGCAACGGGGGCCGGTGCAGGGCTGGATGGCCTCTTCAGTCGGACCGCTTTTAGCGGTTTTGATGGCCCTGCAACAGGCCGCCAAATCTCCGCTCCAGGCCGGCCGGTTCGATTCCATGGGCTTTTCGCCTTGATTGGCGGCACTTTCCAGTTTTCCGAGGTTTCCAGGAACGACCACCTGCGGCCGCCAGCGGCCAAACAGCGCGCCCTCGACCCGTGCGCCGCTCTCGCATACGACGTTTGTGAGCGTTCACTCAACAGCGCTGACGTCGCGCCGCGAATGTCGCGGTCGACAGCGGGCGGCATTATTGCCGATTTGTTAACTTGGCCTGGGCTTGAACCGGTGCCGCGGCCGGGCTGACACATTCTTTCAAACGTCAGTCTTTTCAGGCCTCAACGTTGCGTCCAGTCCTTGCGGGCAGAACCCTCTCTCCTATATCAGGCTCACCGTCGCAATATCGCGAGTATGTGAACGTCTGGGGGTTCGGTACGGAGCGCCGTCAGGGCCCAACCAACCTGCCGTAGCAAAGAGGATATGAAAACCATGGGTAAGGTCATTGGGATCGACCTCGGCACCACGAATTCGTGCGTCGCCGTGATGGATGGCAAGAACGCCAAGGTGATCGAGAATGCCGAGGGCATGCGAACGACGCCGTCGATCGTTGCTTTCACCGACGATGGCGAGCGCCTTGTCGGACAGCCGGCGAAGCGCCAGGCGGTGACCAATCCCGAGCGTACGTTCTTTGCGGTGAAGCGCCTCATTGGCCGCCGCTATGACGACCCGATGGTCGAGAAGGACAAGAAGCTCGTTCCCTACAAGATCGTCAAAGCATCGAACGGCGATGCCTGGGTCGAAGCCGACGGCAAGACCTATTCGCCCTCGCAGGTCTCGGCCTTCATCCTGCAGAAGATGAAGGAGACCGCTGAGGCGCATCTCGGCCAGAAGGTCGATCAGGCCGTCATCACGGTTCCTGCCTATTTCAACGACGCGCAGCGTCAGGCCACCAAGGATGCCGGCAAGATCGCCGGCCTCGAAGTGCTGCGCATCATCAACGAGCCGACGGCTGCCGCGCTCGCCTACGGTCTCGACAAGACGAAGGCCGGCACGATCGCCGTGTACGACCTCGGCGGCGGCACCTTCGACGTCTCGATCCTTGAGATCGGCGACGGCGTGTTCGAGGTGAAGTCGACCAACGGCGACACCTTCCTCGGTGGTGAAGACTTCGACATGCGCCTGGTCGGCTATCTCGCCGACGAGTTCCAGAAGGAGCAGGGCATCAACCTGCGCAACGACAAGCTCGCTTTGCAGCGCCTCAAGGAAGCCGCCGAGAAGGCCAAGATCGAGCTGTCGTCGACCACGCAGACCGAAATCAATCTGCCGTTCATCACGGCTGACCAGACCGGTCCGAAGCATCTGACGATGAAGCTGACCCGCGCCAAGTTCGAGGCTCTGGTGGCCGACCTCGTCGAGAAGACCATCGAGCCCTGCCGCAAGGCGCTGAAGGATGCCGGCCTGACCGCCGGCGAGATCGGCGAAGTGGTGCTGGTCGGCGGCATGACCCGCATGCCGAAGATCCAGGAAGTGGTGAAGCAGTTCTTCGGCAAGGAGCCGCACAAGGGCGTCAATCCCGACGAGGTCGTCGCGATCGGCGCTGCGATCCAGGCCGGCGTGCTGCAGGGCGACGTCAAGGACGTGCTGCTGCTCGACGTGACCCCGCTGTCGCTGGGCATCGAGACGCTGGGCGGCGTGTTCACCCGCATCATCGACCGCAACACCACGATCCCGACCAAGAAGAGCCAGGTGTTCTCGACGGCCGAGGACAATCAGGGCGCGGTCACGATCCGCGTCTTCCAGGGCGAGCGTGAAATGGCGGCCGACAACAAGATGCTCGGCCAGTTCGATCTGATGGGTATTCCGCCGGCTCCGCGCGGCATGCCGCAGATCGAGGTGACCTTCGACATCGACGCCAACGGCATCGTCAACGTCTCGGCCAAGGACAAGGCGACCGGCAAGGAGCAGCAGATCCGGATCCAGGCATCCGGCGGTCTGTCCGAGGCCGACATCGACAAGATGGTCAAGGACGCCGAGGCCAATGCGACCGAGGACAAGAAGCGCCGCGAAGCGGTCGACGCCAAGAACCATGCCGATGGCCTGGTTCATTCGACCGAGAAGGCTTTGGCCGAGCACGGTTCGAAGATCCCGGAGACGGACCGTCGCGCAATCGAAGATGCCGTCAGCGACCTCAAGGAAGCGCTGAAGGGCGACGACGCCGACGCGATCAAGGCCAAGACCAACACGCTGGCGCAGGCTTCGATGAAGCTCGGCGAGGCCATGTACAAGCAGCAGGCCGAGGCCGATGCCGCCAAGGACGCTGCAAAGGATGACGTTGTCGACGCGGAGTTCACCGAGGTCGACGACGACAAGAACAACAAGAAGTCTGCCTAAGCGGGCTTGCGATCATGACCCTCACACCAAAGAGCACGCGACGCGTCTCGGAGGAGTGGGGGTCATTTTTCTTTAAGGCGATCGCTGCATCTTCCAGACAGGCGCAATCCTTGACGCAATCCTTTGCGCAATCCTTGGCGATCGCGACGAACTTCGGACGGAATTGAAGGATGTCGACCAAGCGCTGCTATTACGAGACTCTCGAGGTCGAGCGGAACGCGGACGAGACCAAGCTGAAATCGGCTTTCCGCAAGCTCGCGATGAAGTGGCATCCGGACAAGAATCCGGGCGACGCCACCAGCGAGGTCCGGTTCAAGGAAATCAACGAAGCCTATGAGGTGCTGAAGGACGGCGACAAGCGTGCCGCCTATGACCGCTTCGGCCACGCCGCCTTCGAGCAGGGCATGGGCGGCGGCGGTCCCGGCTTCGGCGCCGGCTTCGCCTCCTCCTTCTCCGACATCTTTGAGGATCTGTTCGGCATGGCCGGGCAGCGCCGCGGCGGCGGCGGCCGCGAACGCGGTGCCGACCTGCGCTACAACATGGAGATCACGCTCGAGGAGGCCTTCCAGGGCAAGACCGCGCAGATCGAGATCCCGGTTTCGGTGACCTGCGAAACCTGCTCCGGCACCGGCGCCAAGGCCGGCACCAAGCCGAAGACCTGCTCGCATTGTGGTGGCGCCGGCCGGATCCGGCAGGCCCAGGGCTTCTTCACGCTGGAGCGGACCTGCCCCGGCTGTCAGGGTCGCGGCCAGATGATCGAGGACGCCTGCGCCTCCTGCGCCGGCTCCGGCCGGGTGACGCGCGAGCGCACGCTGTCGGTCAACATTCCTCCGGGTGTCGAGGACGGTACCCGCATTCGTCTCGCCGGCGAAGGCGAGGCCGGTGTCCGCGGCGGGCCGCCCGGCGACCTCTACATCTTCCTGTCGCTGACCACACACCAGTTCTTCCAGCGCGACGGCGCCGACCTGCACTGCCGCGTGCCGATCTCGATGGTGACCGCAGCCCTCGGCGGCGAGTTCGAGGTGCCGACTATCGACAAGGGCCAGACCAAGGTGAAGGTGCCGGCCGGGACCCAGTCCAGCCGCCGATTCCGCATCGCATCAAAGGGTATGCCGGTGCTCCGCTCGCGCCAGACCGGCGACATGTATGTCCAGGTTGTGGTTGAAACGCCGCAGAATTTGACCAAGAAGCAGCAAGAATTGCTGATGGAGTTCGAAAAACTCTCGTCCGGCGCAACGCAACCGGAGGCAGCGGGTTTCTTCTCTAAGGTCAAGGACTTCTTCGGAAGCCGCTCCGTCTAGCCGCAGTCGTTATGCTTGACCGTAACGACTTCGATCTATACGTGTTTATGACTGTTTTCTGACAACCGCTCGATTGTGCGCGGTCCCGCCTGGTAGCGACATGCCTCTGCAATCGTCCGTGCGTGCGTCGAAGAAACCCCTCCGTCTTGACGACGAGGTTCGTTTTCTCCGTTCATGGATCGAGAAGCCGCTGCATATGGGCGCGGTGATGCCGTCCGGGCGGTTGCTCGCACGTACCATGGCGCAATATGTCGATCGCGAAGCCGAAGGACCGGTTGTCGAACTCGGACCCGGCACCGGTGCGATCACCAATGCGCTGATCGAGCACGGCGTCGATCAAAAGCGTCTCGTCCTGGTTGAATACAATCCCGGCTTCTGTGCGTTGCTGCGCGAACGCTATCCGCAGGCCAAGGTGGTCCAGGGCGACGCCTACAGGCTTCGCGATACGCTGTGGGACGTCCTGAAGTCTCCGGCGTCGGCCGTGGTCTCCGGCCTGCCGCTGGTCACCAAGCCGATGCTGACCCGCCTGAAGCTGGTCCGCGACGCCTTCCTGGCACTCGCGCCCGGCGCGCCGTTCGTCCAGTTCACCTATTCGGTGGCGCCTCCAATTCCAAAGTCATTGCCCGGCGTGTCCACAGAAGCGTCCGAGCGGATCTGGATGAACCTTCCGCCCGCGCGGGTCTGGGTGTATCGCAAGGGCTGACGCGTATTCCGCAAAAGTGGGTACCGGTTTTGCGCATGGAATACGCGCAGAACATTGGCTAAGAGCATTTTCAGAGAAAATGGTCGCCCTGCGTTGTCGCGTCGGGCGCGTGCCCTAACTGCGATTTCGAAATGTCCGCGCTGAAAATCCTCGTGATCCCCGGATCGCTTCGATCAGGCTCGCTCAACGCGAAGCTGGCCGCCGTGCTGGCGCAGGAGCTCGCGCAGTCAGGGGCCGACGTCACCCGTATCTCGCTCGGTGATTTTCCGCTGCCGATCTATGACGGCGATTTGCAGGCCAAATCGGGCGTGCCGCAGCACGCCGTCAATCTGAAGCGGATGATCGGCGCCCATCATGGCGTGCTGATCGTGACGCCGGAATACAATTCCTCGGTGCCGGCTCTGGTGAAGAACACGATCGACTGGGTGAGCCGCGTGCAGGACCCGCACGAGACTCGCGGGCAAGTGTTCCACGGTCGTGCCTTCGCGATCGCGGCGGCATCCGGCAACCGGCTCGGCGGCACGCGTGCGCTGGCGGCGCTACGCCTGATCCTGACGGCGTGCTACGCCGCCGTGATCCCGAACCAGCTCGCGCTGTCATTCGCCGAGCAGGCCTATGACGACATGGATCGTCTGAAGCATCAGGCCGACATCGACGCGATGCGGGCGCTGGTGCGGCAGCTGATCGACCATTCCCAACGCATGATGTGAGGTGACATGCAGCCAGCCAAGATCGCTCCAAGAGACCGGTTGATTGTGGCGCTCGACTTGCCGTCGGTCGCCAGCGCCGAGGCGATGATCGACAGGCTCGGCGACAGCGTCACCTTCTACAAGATCGGCTATCAGCTCGGTTACGCCGGCGGCCTCGAGCTGGCGAAGCAGCTTGCAGGCAGCGGCAAGAAGGTCTTCCTCGATCTCAAGCTGCACGACATCGGCAACACGGTGGCGCGCGGGGTCGAAAGCGTCGCCGCTCTCGGCGCGACCTTTCTCACCGTGCATGCCTACCCGCAGACCATGAAGGCGGCGGTCGAGGCGCGTGCCGGATCCGGCCTGAAGATTCTCGCGGTGACGGTGCTGACCTCCTACGATGACGCCGACCTGCACGCGGCGGGCTATCGCCTCAACGTCTCCGATCTCGTCGAGGCGCGCGCCAGGCAGGCGCAGGCGCTCGGTGTCGACGGCCTCGTCAGCTCGCCCGAGGAAGCCGCCGCCTTGCGCAAGATCGTCGGCGATCGGATGAATCTGGTGACGCCGGGCATCCGCCCCGCAGGTTCGGCGACCGGCGACCAGAAGCGCATCATGACGCCGGCCCGCGCCATTGCCGCTGGCGCCGACTATCTGGTGGTCGGACGTCCGGTGATGGAAGCCGCCGATCCGAAGGCCGCGGCCGAAGCCATTCATGCCGAGATCGCCCAGGCGCTCGCCTGAGCCAACAACGAGGGAGAAGAGAGATGGCGAAGGGATACTGGATCGGACGCGTCGACGTTCACAATGACGACGGCTACAAGCCCTACGCGGTTGCCAACCTCGCGATCTTCAAGAAGTTCGGCGGCCGCTACGTGGTGCGCGGCGGCAAGTTCAACGGCGTCGAGGGCCAGAGCCGCTCGCGCAACGTCGTGATCGAATTCCCTGACTACGAGACCGCGATGGCCTGCTACAACTCGCCGGAATACCAAGCCAACATCAAGGTCCGGCAGCCGCATTCGATTGCCGAGCTGATCATCATCGAGGGCTATGACGGCCCGCAGCCCTGATCGCGCTGGCGCCGGGTTCAGCTGCCCGTAACATGCTGCGATCACCCTCGCTTGGGTCGGATCCGGTGCCGGAAAACCGGTTTCCACTTTGCCGGATCATGCTTTATACGGCGGTGAGAGGTGAGCCATGGCTGACATGCGTCTGATTGTTGCGGGAGCCGGCGGCCGGATGGGCCGCACGCTGACGCGGGTGATTTCCGAAACCCCGGGGGCGGTGCTGGTCGGCGCACTGGAAGCGCCGGGCTCGGAACTGCTCGGCAAGGATGCCGGCGTGCTCGCCGGCCTTCCCGCCAACGACGTCAGGCTGTCGGCCGATCTGTGGTCGATGTCGGCGGCGGCCGACGGCATCCTGGATTTCACGGTGCCGGCCGCGACCATCGCCAATGTCGCGATCGCGGCCGAGCGCGGCCTTGTTCACGTCATCGGCACCACCGGCCTGTCGCAATCCGACGATGCGGTGATCCGCAGCGTCACCAATCGCGCCATCGTAGTGAAGTCGGGCAATATGAGCCTCGGCGTCAATCTGCTCGCCGCGCTGGTCAAGCGCGTCGCGCAATCACTCGACGAGAGCTTCGATATCGAAATTCTCGAGATGCACCACAAGTCCAAGATCGATGCGCCGTCGGGCACCGCCTTGATGCTCGGCGAAGCCGCTGCTGCGGGACGCAAGATCGCGCTGGAGCAGCATTCGGCGCGCGGCCGCGACGGCCTGACCGGCGCACGGCGCGCCGGCGATATCGGCTTTGCCTCGCTGCGCGGCGGCACCGCGGCCGGCGATCACAGCGTGATCTTTGCCGGCCCCTCGGAGCGCATCACGCTTTCGCATCATGCCGAGGACCGCGCGCTGTTCGCGCAGGGTGCGTTGAAGGCGGCGCTGTGGGCACACGGCAAGAAGCCCGGCATGTATTCGATGACCGACGTTCTCGGGTTGAACGACTGAGCTCGGGCGACGAAATCAAATCCAGCCAAGCGAAAACGGAATCTGAAATGAGTGATCGTCTTCTTGTGCTCGTTCGTCATGGTCAGAGCGAATGGAATCTGAAGAACCTGTTCACCGGGTGGAAGGACCCCGATCTCACCGAGCAGGGCATCGCCGAAGCCAAGGACGCCGGCCGCAAGCTGAAGGCGCAGGGCCTGTCGTTCGACGTCGCCTTCACGTCCGATCTGACGCGAGCGCAGCACACGCTGAAGCTGATGCTGGCCGAGATCGGCCAGACCGGATTGCCGACCACGAAGAATCTGGCGCTCAATGAGCGCGACTACGGCGATCTCTCGGGCCTCAACAAGGACGATGCCCGCAAGAAGTGGGGCGAGGACCAGGTCCTGGTCTGGCGCCGCTCCTACGACGTGCCGCCGCCCGGCGGCGAAAGCCTGAAGGATACGCTGGCGCGCACGCTGCCCTATTACGTGCAGGAGATTCTGCCCGGCGTACTGCGCGGTCAGCGCACGCTGGTCGCCGCCCACGGCAATTCGCTGCGCGCGCTGATCATGGTGCTGGAGAAGCTTTCGCCGGAACAGATCCTCAAGCGCGAACTCGCGACCGGTGCGCCGGTAGTCTATCGGCTCAACGCCGACTCCACCGTTGCCTCCAAGGTCGATCTCGCGGGGTAGGCGAGGCGATCGGCCTGTTCGACCCGTCATCCTGAGGAGCGCGTAGCGCGTCTCGAAGGATGCACGGCCCCGCTGTGGCCGTCGACCCTTCGAGGCTCGCTTGCGCGAGCACCTCAGGGTGACGGTGCAGCGGCGCGTTCGCCTTAGTGCAATCCCACCTGGCCGGCTTCCCAGCCCAGCATCGCCTGCTTGCGGGTGATGCCCCAGTGATAGCCGGTCAGCGCGCCGCTCTTGCCGAGTGCGCGATGGCAGGGCACCACGAACGACACCGGATTGCGGCCGACCGCGGCGCCAACGGCGCGCGAGGCCTTCGGGCTGTTGATCTTGCTGGCGATGTCGGAATAGCTCACCGCGCGGCCCATCGGGACCTTGAGCAGGGTTTCCCACACCCGCACCTCGAAGTCGGTGCCGATCAAGACGACGCGCAGCGGCTGGTCCGCTCGCCACAACCGTGTATCGAACACGCGCTGGGCGAGTGCGGTGGTGCCGTCGGTGTCTTCGACAAAGGTCGCGTTCGGCCAGCGCCGCTTCATGTCGGCGAACGCGGTCTGCTCGTCGCCGGGGTCGGCGAAGGCAAGCCCCGCGAGCCCGCGGTCCGTTGCGATCACGATCGCAGTGCCGAACGGCGAGGGGTGGAAGCCGAAGCGCAGCGTCATGCCGCCGCCGCCGGTCTTCCATTCGCCAGGCGACATCGCCTCATGCGTGACGAACAGATCGTGCAGCCGTCCCGGTCCCGAGAGACCTGAGTCGAGTGCGGCGTCGAGCACGCTGGCGGAATCGCGCAGCAGGTTCTTGGCGTGGTCCAGGGTCAACGCCTGCATGAAGGCCTTCGGCGTCAACCCGGCCCAGCGGCGGAACAGATGGTGCAGTTCATCCGGCGTGACGGCGGCGGCATCGGCCATCGCTTCGATGGTCGGCTGCGTCCTCCAGTGCTCCGAGATGAACGCGATGGCGCGCCGTACCGAGTCGTAGTCGCGCAGGGCGGCGCTCTGAAGGCCCGGCTTGGCTAGGCGCTGGTCGTGTATGGCGAGTGTCATCATGGTGTCTGATTTAGGAGCCATGGCGCGTCCAAACCACCCGATTTCCGACAAGCTTGATGCGGAAAAGTGGGGACCGGTTTTCCGACAAGATCATGCTCAAAAACAAACTCGATCAAGCGATGGGATTGTAAGTCGGGCCGCGTTTCGCGGTGTTCAGGGCCGCAGTCAAGGCCTTGGAAAAACTTGCCTTTTCGTCCGGACTCAAGAAGCTGCCGACGCTGACCCGGCGGCCGCGCGACACGAGATAAAGCCGCTCGATGCCGAATTCCTCATGCGAGATCTGCTCGAACCGCACCCAGAGCGGGTTGAGCACCCATTCCGCCACATGGCCGCGGTGACTGATCCGGCGCACCCGCAGTTCCGACGGCGTGACGGTGATCTCTTCGCTCGCCTTGGCGGTGCGGAAATTGACCTTGAACGCCCAGTAGATCACTAGCACGTCGAGGCCGAAGAAGCCGAAGATCGGCCAGGCGCCGAGCCACCAGAACACTGCGCCGGCGATGAAGCTGACCACGGTGACGAACGACATCAGCACGATGAAGCCGGTGCGGTTCAGCGAGCGGTGCGGCGTCAGCAGCGCCGAGAACAGTTTTGGCTCCGCCTCGGGCGCATCGGCGTCGAGGTCATCGGCCCTGGGGTCTTCGCCCGGATCAAAGTCGTTGCCTGCGGTCATAACGTGTCAGTATATCCCGTTCATGGCCAAAATCATCCGCTCTCAACGCGCCGGCACCTCAAGCGTTCGGTCCGCGCCGAAGAAGAAAGCCGCGAAAGCGGCAAAGCCGCTGCCCAAAGGCGCGGCAAAGAAGCCGGCGACCAAGGCCGTCAAGAAGGTTGCAAAGCCAAAACCATGGACGGCGGCGGAGGTCTACGAGGCCTTCGACCGGTTCCGCAAAGCCAATCCCGAGCCGAAGGGCGAGCTCGAGCATCTCAACCCCTACACGCTGCTGGTTGCGGTGGTGTTGTCGGCACAGGCAACCGATGCCGGCGTCAACAAGGCGACGCGGGCGCTGTTTGCGGTCGCCGACACGCCGGAGAAGATGCTCGAGCTCGGCGAAGAAAAAGTGCGCGACTACATCAAGACCATCGGGCTCTATCGCAACAAGGCCAGGAACGTCGTCGCGCTCTCCGAGAAGCTGATCGCCGAATTCGGCGGCGAAGTACCGCGCACCCGCGCCGAAATCGAATCATTGCCCGGCGCCGGCCGCAAGACCGCGAATGTCGTGCTCAACATGGCGTTCGGCGAACACACCATGGCGGTCGACACCCATGTGTTTCGGGTCGGCAACCGCAGCGGTCTCGCGCCCGGCAAGACGCCGCTCGAGGTCGAGCTGGGATTGGAAAAGGTGATCCCGGCGGAGTTCATGCTGCACGCCCATCACTGGCTGATCCTGCATGGCCGCTATACCTGCCTCGCGCGCGGTCCGCGTTGCGGCGTATGTCTGATCAATGATCTTTGCCGTTGGCCGGAGAAGACCGTCTGAGCCATGATCGTCATGTGCTAAGTGACGCGCCCGGCGTTCGGCACGTGTGATTGAGGGGAGTGTGGTGTGGCAGAGCAGGTTCAAGACGGTCCGTCACAAGTCGGCCCGACCGCGCCCGCACCAGTGGCAACACCAGCCAAGCCGCAGCCTGCGGGGAACGGCTTCGGAAGCCGTTTCGCCATCCCGCTGTTTGCGGTGCTGGCTGCGCTTGTGTTCGTCGCGGTGGCGACCACGCATTGGGACGCCTGGGTCGGTAGTGCCACGATCCAGACCACCAATGATGCCTATGTGCGCGCCGAGTTGACCCAGCTCAGCAGCCGCGTGTCTGGCGAAGTGCTGACGGTCGCCGTCTCCGATTTCCAGCGCGTCAAGGCCGGCGATCTCCTGGTGCAGATCGATCCTGCCGATTACCAGGCGCAGGTCGCGCAGGCCGAGGCGGGTGTGGTCGGTGCGCAGGCCGCGCTCGATAACCTCAACAACCAGGTCGAGCTGCAATATGCGACCATCGCGCAGGCCGAGGCCTCGCGGCTATCAGCGGAGGCGCAGCAGACCCTGGCGCGCCAGGAGGAAGAGCGTCAGCAGTCGCTGTCGCAAACCGACGCCGGCACGCGGCAGCGGCTCGAGCAGGCCACCGCGGCCAGTGCCAAGGCGGAAGCCGATGTGCGCGCCAGCCGCGCGGTGATCGCCGCGCAACGCCATCAGCTCGAGGTCCTGCAAGGTACCAAGAAGCAGCGTGCCGCCGACCTCGACGCCGCCAAGGCGCTGCTGGCATCGGCCAAGCTCAAGCTTGGATACACCAGGATCGCCGCGCCGTTCGACGGCGTCACCGGCGAGCGTCAGGTGCAGCCGGGCGACTACGTCAATATCGGCGCCAATCTGATCAATGTCGTGCCGCTGCCGAACGTCTATGTGATCGCCAACTACAAGGAAACCCAGCTGACCAACGTCAAGCCAGGTCAGCCGGTCGAGGTCACCGTCGATACATTCCCCGGCCAGACGCTGCGCGGCGTCGTGGAGCGCATCGCGCCGGCGAGCGGCTCGCAATTCGCGCTGCTGCCGCCCGACAACGCCACCGGCAATTTCACCAAGGTGGTGCAGCGCATCCCGGTGCGTATCCAGTTCGGCAAGGGCCAGCCGTTGCTCGAGCGCCTGCTGCCGGGCATGTCGGTCGTCACGCGGATCAACACCGGCGAGGCGGTCGCCAATGGCGGAAAGTGACGAGCGCGAGCGCGGCCCAGTCTCGCGCGGCGACGTCGCGCGCTATCCGCTGTTTGCCGTCGTCGCCGTGCTGCTCGGCGCGTTCCTGGCGAATTTCGACAGCCGCCTGACCTCGGTCGGCCTGCCCGACCTGCGCGGCGCGTTCTCGCTCACCTTCGATGAGGGCGCCTGGCTCTCGACCGCTGCGATCGGTTCGCAGATCTTCATCGCGCCCGCGGTGGCCTGGCTCGCCACCGCGTTCGGCCTGCGGCGCGTGCTCGGCATTCCGAGCCTGGTCTATGCCCTGGTCTCGCTGACCATCCCGTTCGTGCACGACTACACGACGCTGATCGCGCTCAGCATCGCCCACGGCATGCTGCTCGGCACCTTCGTGCCGGCGACGCTGATGATCATCCTGCGCAACCTGCCGATCCGCTGGTGGGTGCCGGCGATCGCGATGTACTCAATCCGCGTCGGCTTCGCGCTGGATTCGTCGAGTTCGCTGGTCGGATTCTATGTCGAGCACCTCGGCTGGCAGTGGCTGTATTGGCAGGGCGTGGTGATCGCGCCGCTGATGGGGCTGATGGTGTATCTCGGCACCCCGAACGAGCCGGTCAATCGCGACCTGCTGCATCATGCCGATTGGGGCGGCATGCTGCTGCTCGGCGCCGGCCTGGGGATGGTCTATGCCGGGCTCGATCAGGGCAACCGGCTGGACTGGCTGTCCTCGGGCACCGTGATGGCGCTCCTGATCGGGGGCGGGCTCCTGGTCATCGCCTTCATGATCAACGAGACGGTCGCGCGCCGGCCCTGGGCGCATTTCAACGTGCTGTTCTCGCGCAATATCGGGCTCTCGCTGATCGTCATCCTGCTGTACACGCTGACCAGCCTGTCGAATTCGTCGCTGGTGCCGAATTTCCTCGGCACCGTCGGCGCGCTGCGGCCGGAGCAGTCGGGCGTGCTGCTGTTCACCTACGGCGCGCTGCCGATGTTCGTGCTGGTGCCGATCTCGATTGTCCTGTTGCGTCATCTCGATCCGCGCATCGTCGTGGTGCTCGGGTTCTCGGCATTCGCGGCGGCCAATCTCTGGGGCACGCAGCTGAGCCATGTCTGGGCACGCGAGGACTTCGTCGGCATCGTCCTGCTCACGTCGGTCGGGCAGGCGTTCACGCTGCTGCCGATCATCATCATGGCGCTGTCCAATTCCGATCCGTCGCGGGCGACCGCGTTCGCGGCCTATATCCAGATCATGCGGCTCGGCGGCGCCGAGATCGGCATCGCCCTGATGGGGACCTGGCTGCGCGTCCGCGAGCAGATCCATTCGAATTATCTCGGCCAGCACGTCCAGAGCGGCGACGTCGACGTCGTGAACCTGCTGAAGCGGTTGGCCGGTGAATTCTCCGGCTACGGCATCGGGGCGGCCACGGGACGTGCCATCGGCACGCTCGCGGCGCTGGTGCAGCGCGAGGCCAACACGCTCGCCTACATTGACGGCTTCTGGCTGTGCTTCTGGATCGCGATCCTGGCGCTGTTCCTGGTCGCGCTGATCACGCGTGCGCCGCAGGGTCCGCTGTCGCCGGTGCCGCTTGGCTTCGTGAAGAACGTGCTGCGCAAGCCAGACACCGCCGCGTCCTGATTTGCGAACGGCGCGGCGCGGATATCGCCGGCGGCTTGCCGTTGCCGGGGTCAATTTATAGTGAATGCGGCGCCCCAGCTATCTCGTAGGCGTCTGAAATATTTTGCACGTCGCGTGGTTCCACATGCGGGGGAACTGGAGCCACGATGATCGAGATCAATCAGACGGCCGCGCTTGTTTCCATGGCGACGGCGGTTCCACCGCATCTATTCCATCAGGGACAAGTCCTGCAGGCCGCGCGCGACCTTCTCGCCGACCGCTATCCGGAGTTCGAGACGCTCTCCAGTCTGTTCGCTAACACCGGCATCCAGCATCGCTACGGCGTGAAGCCGATCGAATGGTATCTGGAACGGCGCGGCTGGCCGGAGCGGACGCAGGCGTTCCTGGAAGGCGCGGAGGTGCTGTTCGTCGATGTCGCCCGCAAGGCGTTGACCCGTGCCGACCTGACCGGGAGCGAGATCGATATCGTGGTCACGGTGTGCTCGACGGGCATCGCCACGCCGACGTTGGAGGCGCGCGTCGCCGGCAAGCTCGGCCTGCGGACCGATGTGTCGCGCGTGCCGGTGTTCGGCCTCGGGTGCGCGGGCGGCGTGTCGGGCCTGTCGATCGCGTCGCGGCTGGCGCAGGCGCAGCCAGGCGCGAATGTGCTGCTGGTTGCGCTCGAGCTCTGCACGCTCGCGGTCCGCCACGATGAGCTCACCAAGGCGAATATCGTCGCGGCCAGCCTGTTCGGCGATGGCGCCGCAGCGATCGTGCTGCGCGCCGGCGACGGCGGTGCGACGCGGATCGAGGCGGCCGGCGAAAAGTTGTGGCCGGATACGCTCGGCATCATGGGATGGACGGTCGATCCGGAAGGATTCGGCGTCGTCTTCCAGCGCACCATTCCGGATTTCGTCCGCGACCATGTCGGACCGGCCGCTGCCGAGATCCTGGCTCGGATGGAGCTGACGGCCGATGACATCGATCGCTTCCTCTGCCACCCCGGCGGCTCCAAGGTCATCGCCGCGCTGGAGCGGGCGCTCGCGCTCGATCAGGGCACGCTCGATCACGAACGCGACGTCATCGCGGCTTGCGGCAACATGTCGGCCCCGACGGTTCTCTTCGTCCTCGAACGCGCCCGCGCCAAGGGCTTGCCGCCGCGTTCGCTGCTCACGGCGCTCGGGCCCGGCTTCACGCTCAGCTGCGTAGCGCTCAGGCACGCGGCATGAGCTTCGCTTCGGTCATCGTTGCACTGGTCACATTGCAGCGTCTCGGCGAGCTCGTGCTGGCGCGGCGCAACACGGAGCGGCTGCTGGCGCGCGGCGCGATCGAAGTCGGCGCCGGGCATTACCCGCTCATTGTGCTGGTTCACGCCGGCTGGCTCACCGCGCTGTGGATCTGGGGCCGCAACCAGGATGTCAACCGGGTCGCGCTCGCGGCCATTCTGCTGCTGCAAGGCTTGCGGCTATGGATCCTCGCTGCGCTCGGACCGCGATGGACCACGCGGATCATCGTCTTGCCGGGCGCGCCACTGGTCGCATCCGGGCCGTACCGATATTTTCCACATCCAAACTATGCCGTCGTCGTCGGTGAGATCGCGCTGCTTCCGCTCGCGCTGCATCTGCCGGTGCTGGCGCTGATTTTCACCTTGCTCAATATCGCGGTGCTCGCGATCCGAATTCGCGCCGAGAGCCGTGCTCTCTCGGTTGCGGACTGGCCGCGCGTCAGCACGCCATGAGGGACCGGGCGGAGCATCGCACCGATAGCCCATCGGCTGCGACCTGGGCAGGCTTCCTCCTGATGTGCTTCGGCATGTTCATGGCGATCCTCGACATCCAGGTCGTCGCGACGTCATTGCCGACGATCCAGCGCGCGCTTGCGATCTCGCCTTCCGCGATGAGCTGGATCCAGACCGCCTATCTGGTCGCCGAGGTGATCGCGATCCCGCTGACCGGATTGTTCACCCATGCGCTGTCGCTCCGATGGCTGTTCGCGATCGCCGTGAGCCTGTTCACCATCGCCTCGGTCGGCTGCGCCTTCAGTGGCGGCTTTGCCGTGCTGCTGGTCTTTCGCGTGCTACAGGGATTTTCCGGCGGTGTCCTGATCCCTGCGGTGTTCTCCGCCGTGTTCATGTTGTTTCCCGCGCGACTCCATCCCGTGGCGACCACGATCGGCGGCGTCGTCGCGGTGCTCGCACCGACGGTTGGACCTGTCGTCGGAGGCTGGATCACGCAGACCTGGTCGTGGCCGTGGTTGTTCCTGATCAACCTGGTTCCGGGAGCGATCGCGGCGACGGTCACGCCGTTGCTGCTTCCGAAGGAGGGCGTGAACCTCCGCGCGTTCGCGAGATTGGACGCATGGTCGCTGGTCCTGCTCGCGGCGGCGCTCGCAAGCTTGATGATTGGTTTGAAGGAAGCGCCGCAGCGCGGCTGGGTCTCGATGCCTTGCCTGAGCCTGCTGATCGGAAGCATAGCCGGGATCACGCTGCTGATCCGGCGCACGCTCCGGGCGGCGTATCCGATCGCGCGATTGACCCTGTTCAGGCGGCGTTCGTTCGCGATCGGTTGCGCCCTGAGCTTCTGCCTCGGCATCGGACTCTATGGATCGACCTATCTGATGCCGGTATTCCTCGGCTTCGTCCGCCGCCATGATGCCTTCGAGATCGGCACCATCATGCTGGTTACGGGGGTTGCGCAGCTGATCGCCGCGCCGCTGGCGGCAATCCTCGAAAGCCGCGTCGGCGCGCTTTTGTTGACTGCTACAGGCTTCGCCTTGTTCGCGCTCGGTCTCGGCTTGAGCGCTTTTCAGCCGCGCACCGCGGATTTCGGCGAGATGTTCTGGCCGCAGATCGTGCGCGGCGTCGCGATCATGTTCTGCCTGCTGCCGCCGACACGCATTGCGCTGGGCACCCTGCCCGAGGCGGAGGTTGCCGACGCCAGCGGATTGTTCAACCTGATGCGCAATCTGGGAGGCGCGATCGGGATCGCCTTGATCGATACCATCCTCTATGGGCGGAGCCCGATCCATGGCGAGGCGTTTCGTGCGCGCCTGCTCGCAGGAGATATCACCGCTGCACAGGCGATCGGGCTCGATCCGAAGCTGCTGATCGACCGTCCGCCGGGTCCGCCGGACGAAGCGACGGTGGCGTTTATCCGGCCGCTGGTCGAGCGGGCATCGCTGGCGCTTACCGTCAACGAGGCATGGGCGATGCTCGCCTGCGTGGCGATCGTCGGGCTTCTGCTGGTGTTATTCGCGCGCGATCGGATGCCCTCTCCACCGTCGGTGCCTTCAGAGCCGGTCTAGCTGCGGCCGTGCTGCTTGACGCGCTTTTCTCATCGGAGGCGATGGCCGAAATCGCCACCCGCTTCCCTCCGAACAGCCCCCCCCTCCCGCCGCCTCGGAGAGCTTGACGGCCACTAGTAAGTGATGCTACGTACCAGTAGTCATTAACGCTAAGTAGAATCAGGAGATGCTCCGTGAGCAAGCAGATGACGGAGATGCTCAAGGGCACGCTGGAGGGCATCGTCCTCGCAATCCTCTCCGTGCAGCCCGCTTACGGTTACGAGATCACGGCGCGCTTGCGGGAGCAGGGCTTCTCCGACATCGCCGAAGGCACCGTCTACGCATTGCTCGTCAGGAACGAGCAAAAGGGCTTCGTCGCCGTTGAGAAGGTCCCGTCCGAGAAGGGACCACCGCGCAAGGTGTATTCGCTCAACGCTCAGGGACGCGAATATCTCGCGGAGTTTTGGAGGACATGGAGCTTCCTCGCGGAACGTCTCGAACAGCTCCGGGAAAGAAAGGCATGAACATGTTCATCGCACGGATGATCGATGAGAAGAAGCGCTACTGGCAGTACAAGGCGCGCACGGAGCAGCTTCCCGCAAACTATCACACCGCGATCGATGCGCTGGAGCGGTACCTCATGTACTTCGGGCCGGGGAAGGGCGACGAGTTGCTGGCGATGCTGGAGGATCTTGCCGATCTCTTCGACGAGAGCGCAGCGAGCGGAACTCCCATCCGCGCGATCGTCGGAGAAGACCCAGTGGAGTTCGCCGAGGCGTTTCGTCGGAACTATCCGGTGGGCCAGTGGATCATCCGGGAGCGCGAACGGCTGACCCAAGCCATCGATCGCGTCGCGGGCAACCAGCCGTAACGAAACAGAGAGCGGCCGACGGGAGGCACGAAGCAATGAGTGACGTCAATGGTGTGGTCGAGCACGGCTGGGAGCGGGTGGCGGACACCTTCCGCGCCAACTTCAAAGAAGGCAAGGACCTGGGCGCGGCATGCTGCGTCTACGTCGATGGGCGTGCTGTGGTCGATCTGTGGGGCGGTCTGGCCGACCGCGACGGGAATCGCCCATGGGCAAAGGACACGGTCGCGCTCGTCGCGTCGACTACGAAGGGTGCGACCGCAATGTGCGCCCACCTGCTTGTCCAGCGTGGACAGCTCGATCTCGATGCTCCCGTTGCCAGATATTGGCCGGAGTTCGGCGCGGCGGGGAAGGAGAAGATGCCGGTCAGGTATTTGCTCTCTCACCAAGCCGGTCTGCCGTATGTCGACACACCGCTGACATTCGAGGAGGCGTGCGCCTGGAATCCGCTTGTTCGCGCGCTGGAAGTGCAGAAGCCGCTCTGGACGCCCGGGACGGAGCACCTCTACCACGCCATGACGTTCGGCTTCCTCGTCGGAGAGGTCGTCAGGCGTATCACGGGCAAATCCCTAGGCACATTCTTCGCCGAGGAAATCGCCCGCCCTCTCGAGCTCTCCGCATGGATCGGTCTACCCGAAGAGATCGAACCGCGGGTTGCCCGGCTCGAGGTGGCTCCCTTCCCATACGACTCCCCCGAAGACCTAGTGACTGACTTCGCCAGGCTCATGAGGTTGGACCCCGCCGTGGCGGGGACCTTGGTGAAGGATGTTTACGGACCGGGTTCGGCCTTCATGAAGGCTGGGGCAGTCGGCGGCGTCACCCAGGAGAACATGCACTCGCGGACTTATCGGGCGGCGGAGTTTCCCGCCGCGAACATGTTCGCCAACGCCCACTCCATCGCCCGCATGTACGCTGCAACGGTGAGCGACGTCGACGGCTTCCGTCTCCTCCAGCCTGATACGGTGGCGGCGATGACGGTGGTTCAGACCGGGCGCACCCGCATGCACGGCGTCCCACCGGAGTTGCTGCCCCACACGAAGAACCTGTTCAACATGTCGCTGGGCTTTTGGCGGGCTACCCCGCCTATCAGTCCGCTGCTCGGCCCAGCATCATTCGGCCATCCGGGCAGCGGAGGGTCGCTGGGGGCTGCGGACCCCGAATCCCGGGTCGGCTTCGGCTACGTTACCAATCTCTGGGCGGCCACCTTGATCGATCCGCGTGCCATCGAGCTGGCGTCCGCGATCAGAAAGTGCCTCGGCTAAAGCGCGATGAGATTGGGTTGAATCATCATCGTGTCTTGGCTCGTTGTTTGAGCAATGATCTTTCGGAAAACCGCTTCCACGCTTTTCCGGATCAAGCTCTAGATCGTCGGCACGTTGCTTCGCCGCGCCGGCTCGATCAATTCGCGCCGCGGGCCTGACAGCCGCTTGTACATGTGCACCATGAAGGCCATGCCGAACAACGGCGTCGCCAAATTGACGATCGGGATCGACACGAAGGCGGCGATGAACAGGCCGGCGGTAAACACGGTTGCCGCATTCTCCTTGCGCATCGCCTTGGCGTCATCTGGCGAGCGGAAGCGCATCGCGGCGAGCTCGAAATATTCGCGGCCGAGCAGCCAGGCGGTCGCGATGAAGAAGATGATGAAGCCCGCGCCCGCGAATAGCACGAACGGCAGCGCGACCAGGTAGACCAGGACCGTCAGCAGCGCCGTCTTGACGCCCTCGATGGTCGCGAGCGTCACCGGCAACGCCGTGCCGGGATGGTCGGCCGGATAGTGCTCGCGCTCGACATGGTCGGCGACGTCGTCGACAAACAGGCTCGCCACCAGCGAGGTGATCGCGGGCATCAGGAAGATGCCGCCGAGCACGACGCCGAGGCCCGCCGAGATCGAGATGATCCAGGACAGCACGTGCAGGGTGGAATGGAAGTTGGGGCCGAGCATGCCTTCGGCCCAGACCTCGCCGGCGTCAGCAAACCAACCCAGCAGCCGCTGCAATCCGATCGCGAGCACGGTGATCAGCACCAGCGCAAGTCCGATCGAGCGCCACAGAATCGTGCGCATCGGCGGCGACAGGATTTGCGAAAGCGCCTTGACGGCGGCGTCGAACATGACCGGGTTACCTCTGCAAAATGACGAGCGAGAGGTAGCCACCCAATATGGCTTCGGCAAGTGCTGCTTGTGTCGCGGTCACAGCCATTTCGAGCGAAGCCTGCGCCGCACTCGATGGTGGACGCCGGTTCGCGTCAAGAAACGCTTTAGGCGTCGAGCGGCTTGCCGCGAACGTTGGGCCCCCAGACACCGATCGTAATAATTACGATCACCATCGCCGCGGTGATCAGGCCGAACACCCCGCCGACGCCGGCCTCCTTCAACATGAACGCCACGATGAAGCCGGAGAAGGTCGCGCTGAGCCGGCTCATCGAATAGACGAGGCCCGCCGCGCGCGCCCGGATCGCGGTCGGGAACACCTCGGTCTGGTAGGCGTGATAGGCGTAGGACAGGGTCATGTTGGCGCCGGTCACCAGCACGCCGCTGGCGATCAGCAGAACCGGCTCGGTGAGCTGAGCGAAGGCGAGGCCGAACACCGAGATCGCGGCGGCCGCGCCGCAAATGATCCATTTTCGCTCGAAGCGGTCGGCGAAGGTTGCGGCCAGCAGCGGCGCGAGCGGATAGGCGAAGGCGATGATGAAGGAATATTGCAGGCTCTTGGTGACATTGATGCCCTTCTGGACCAGCAGCGCCGGAACCCAGTTGGAGAAGCCGTAGACGCCGAATGCCTGGCACAGATTGAAGATCATGAAGAGCACGACGAGCGAGGCGTAGGGCGGCCGGAACAAATCGGCATAGCCGGTCTCGACCGGCGCACGTGCCGGCGCCATCGCGGCTTTAACGGCGGGGCGCGGCGCGGCCGCGGGCGCTGAAGCCTCGAGTGTCCGCATGATTGTCTCGGCTTCGGCAACGCGGCCATGGCGGGCCAGCCAGAGCGGGCTTTCCGGCACGTAGAGCCGCAGCACCCAGATGATCATGCTGGCGGCGGCACCGATCAGCACCACCCAGCGCCAGCCATCGATGCCATAAGGCGAGAGCGGCACCAGCCACCACGACAGCGCGGCGACGATCGGCACCGCCGAGAGCATCACCGCCTGGTTGATCGCAAAGGCCCGGCCGCGCATCCAGCTCGGCACCAGCTCGGTGATGTAGGCGTCGATGGTGATGACCTCGATGCCGATCCCGATTCCGGCGATGAAGCGCCACAGCAGCACGCCGCCGGGCGTGGTCTGGCACGCCATGATCACCGACGCCGCGCTGTAGAACAGCAGCGAATAAGTGAAGACGGCCTTGCGCCCGTAGCGATCGGCGAGGAAGCCGAGGCAGAAGGTGCCGATGAACAGGCCGGCGAAGGTCGCCGCGACGAAGGCGCCGATCCCGGAGAAGCCGAAGAAGGCCTGCGTCGTCGTGGTCATCAGGCCGCTGCGGGCGAGGCCCGGCGCGATATAGCCGGTGAAGAACAGATCGTAGATTTCGAAGCAGCCGCCGAGCGAGAGCAGGATCACCAGCCGCCAGACGTAGCCGGAGGTGGGCAGCGCCTCGAGCCGCCGCGAGATCTCGTCCGGCCCGCTTGTCGTGTTGGCAAGATTGGCAACCGAGCCGAGTTCGACGGCGCTCATGATGGTCCTCCCCGAATGGTTCAACGGCCGCCTTTCTTGCGAAGGCGTGCGGGTTGCGCATGTTTGGCAGCCGGGTGCCAGAAATCCAGACGAACATATCGAAGGGATCGTTCGATATTTTCGATAGCGCCGTTTCTGAAGCGCTTTAGATCAGCAGCGTTGCTTCCCACGCGCCGCGCCCGACCTGTTCTGCGATCAGGGAGCGGATCAGCCGGCACATCTCCTCCATGACATAGGTCATCGGCCGGTTCCGCAAGCGGCAGAGATAGAGCGTGCGGCTCAGCCTGGGTTCGATCACCTCGCGTGCGACCAGCAAGCGCGCTTTCAATGGCTCGCTGACGAAATGCGTCGTCGCGATCGTGCGGCCGAGGCCCGCGGTCAAGGCACCGATCATGCCGCTGGTTGAATTGAGGTGCAGGATTGCATTGGCCTCCAGCCGCTTCAGCGGCACGGGGTCGTCCAGCAGTGCGCGGGCCGACAGCCCGTGCCGCAGCAGGATCAGCGGCAGCTGGGCCACCTGCTCGAACGTGATCGGTCCCTTCTTGCCGATCAGCTTTTCGGTACCGGCGCAGAACATCTGCTCCTCCAGCACCGGCTCGGCGATCAGGTCTTTTTCCGATGGCGGATTGTAGACCAGCGCGAGGTCGACCTCGGAGCTCATCAGATGCAGCAGCGTCGCGCCGGAGAGACTCTCGGTCAGCGACAGCTTCAGGTTGGGATATTTCGCCAGCACGGTCCGCATCAGCGGCACGCCGATCGCCTTCATGCCGGAATTGGCCATGCCGATCGAGATCTCGCCGGCAATCGCGCTGCCGCCTTCCTTGATCTCGCGCTCGGCCGCCGCCATCGCGCGCAGGATGATGCGGGCATGCTCGTAGAGCCGCTCGCCCGCCGCGGTCGGTTCCATGCCGCGCGGCTTGCGCTCGAAGAGCGGCGTGGCGAATTCCGCCTCGAGATTGGCGATGTGGTGGCTGAGCGCGGATTGCGCGACGTTGGCCTGATCCGCCGCCCGCGACAGGTTGCGTTGCTCGTAAACCGCGATGAAATAGCGAAGCTGGCGCGAATCCATTGGGGTTCTGCGTTCTAGAACGACGAATGCACTATTCGACAGATTATATTTTTCAGATAGCGTGCGGAAGCCTAACCTGGGCCAATCGTTCAAAACGAGCGCAACGAGCACGGAGAAACCGATGACCGGGAGCGGACTGCCGCTGGAAGGCGTGAGGGTCGTCGAGATGACCCACATGGTGATGGGGCCGACCTGCGGAATGATCCTGGCGCAACTCGGCGCCGAGGTGATCAAGGTTGAACCGCCCGCCGGCGACAAGACCCGCTCGCTCGGCGGCATGGGCGTCTCGTTCTTCCCGCTGTTCAATCGCGGCAAGCGCAGCGTCGTGCTCGATTTCGCCAAGCCCGAGGACCGCGACACGATGCACCGGCTGCTCGCCGGCGCCGACGTGTTCCTGGAGAATTTTCGTGATGGCCAGCTCGACAAGCAGGGTCTTGGCGCCGAGCAGCTGCGCGCGAAATATCCGCACCTGATCATCGCCGGCCACAAGGGCTTTCTCTCCGGGCCCTACGACCATCGCCCGGCGCTCGACGAGGTCGTGCAGATGATGTCAGGGCTCGCGGCGATGACCGGCACGCGCGACAAGCCGCAGCGCGTCGGCTCTTCCGCCAACGACATCATGGGCGGCATGTTCGGCGTGATCTCGATCCTCGCCGCGCTCTATCAGAAGCGTGGCGGCAACCGGAATGGCGCCGACATCCGCATCGGCCTGTTCGAGAACTGCCTGTTCCTGGTCGCCCAGCACATGGTCGAGTACGAGATGACCGGGCGCAAGCCGCGCTCGATGCCGGAACGCGAGCATGCCTGGCCGATCTACGACATCTTCGATGCCGCCGGCGGCGACCGCATCTTCATCGGGGTCGTCACCGAGGGCCATTGGCAGAGCTTCTGCCGCGAGTTCGGGCTGCAGGAGTTCGCCGACGATCCGACGCTGCGCTCTACGACGGACCGCATCATGGCACGTGACCGGATCATTCCGCGCGTCGCCGAGGTGATCAAAGGCTGGAATGTGGGCGACCTCTCGGCAAGGCTCGACGCGCTCAACATCTGCTTCTCGCCGATCAACCGGCCGGAGGATTTGCTGCAGGATCCGCATGTGCTGCGGCCGGGTGGGCTCGTCAACAATGTCAATGCCGACGGCAAGCCGTTCCGCGTTCCGGCGCTGCCGGTCGAATGGAACGGCAGCCATATCGGCGAAGGCCTGAAAGTGCCGGTGCTGGGCGCGGATACCGAGGCGGTCCGCGCCGAGCTCGCACAACAGAAGATTTCATCAACCGGAAACGCTGCGTGAGGCTGACATGACCCGCGTCCACGACATCTATCCCAACGACAAGGTAACCCTGCGTGAAGTCGGCCTGCGCGATGGCCTGCAGCTCGTGAAGACATTCCCGTCGACCGCGGCGAAGCAGCGCTGGGTGCGCGACGAATATGCCGCCGGCGTCAGGCATTTCGAGGTCGGCTCGTTCCTGCCGGCCAAGACCTTTCCGCAATTCGTCGATGTCCGCGATGTCATCGCAACCATCGCTGCGCTGCCCGGCGCGCATGGTGTCGCGCTGGCGCTGAACGAGCGCGGCGTCAACGAAGCGTTGGCCTCCGGTGTCGCCGAGATCGCCTCGGTGGTGTCGGCGACCGAGGAGCACAGCCAGGCCAATGCCAACCGCTCGCGCGAGTCGGCGGTCGAGAACATCAAGCGCCTCTGTGAATTGCGCGACGCCAGCGTACACAAGTCGCTGGTCAATGCCGCGATCTCGATGGGGCTGGGCTGCTCGATCGTGGGTGCGGTCGATCCGAAGGAGGTGCTGCGCCTCACCGAGAAGCTCTATGAGGTCGGCGTCGACATGGTCGCGATCGCCGATACCGTCGGCTATGCCGGGCCGAAGCAGGTCGGCGAGCTGACGCGCGGCGCGGTGAAGATCGCAGGCTCCAAGCCGGTCTGCGTCCATCTGCACGACACCCGCGGCATGGGTATCGCGAACGCTTCCGCCGCGCTCGATGAAGGCGCCCGCGTGCTCGACGGCTCGCTCGGTGGCCTCGGCGGCTGCCCGTTCGCGCCGGGCGCCACCGGCAATGTCGTGTTCGAGGATCTCGTCTTCCTCTGCGAGAGCAAGGGATTTCCGACCGGCATCGATCTCGACCGCCTCATCGAAGTGCGCGCGATCCTGAAATCCGAGATGCCGAACGAGCAGCTCTATGGCGGCCTCGCCCGCGCCGGCCTGCCGCGCGGCGCCAAGGCGAAGGCGGCGTAGCTCTCTCCCTCGCCTCGCTCTTGCGCGGTCGAGACGAGCGAGCTCGCTTTTAGAGGGTTGGGGTGAGGGGCTCTCTCCGCCAGCAAACTGCCAGGAAAGTCCTGTACCCCCTCACCCGGATTGCATCTGGCGATGCAATCGGACCTCTCCCCGCAAGCGGGGCGAGGTAAGCACCCTCAATCATGCCTGTGCCCGTGCCCCCGCTTGCGCGGCTTCTTGTCCGGGGCCGTCGGGATCATCACGACGCGGCCGTAACGCACTCCGCGCTCCGCGATGATGTGATCGGCGAGATGGCGGACTTCGCCGCTGGCGCCCTTCAGCGCCGTCACTTCCATGCAGCTGTCGTCGTCGAGATGGACGTGCAGCGTCGCCAGCGACAGGTCGTGATGGCCGTGAAAATTCTGCACCAGCCGCTTCGACAGGTCGCGCGCGGCGTGATCGTAGACATAGACCAGCGCCGCGACGCATTGCCCTGACGGCGCGTCTTCCGCGCTCTGCTGCAGACCGGCGCGCGCGAGGTCGCGGATGATCTCGGAGCGGTTCTGATAGCCGCGCGCCTCGGCGGCGGCGTCGATCTCCGCGAGCAGATCATCCTCGATGGTGATGGTGATGCGTTGCATGGACTATCCGTGTTGGCTGGTCGCCGCGGCGGTATGACATTATTCTTGAAACGTCATACCGTGCTTGCTAGCGTCGCTGTGCCGGGATTGGTTTAAGCTGGTGCGGTCGTCGCGTGACTGTAGCAGGATCATGCGGGGGCATGGGCGTTGCGTCGTACTGTATGGCGGATATTTCCCGCCGCCGCATCCATTGCAGCATTCGCGCCTGTCGCCGAAGCGCAGACGCTTTCGCCCGCGCCCGGGCAATTGCCGCCGGTGACGGTGACCTCGCCCGATCAGGCGCCGCCCAAGCGGACCAGGCCATCACAACGTCCACACCATGTTGCGGCCCGCGGCCGCAAGCCGGCCGCACCGCAAGCGAGCCCGCCTGTGCCAGCGACCACCGGCATCACCGGCCGCTCTGCAACCGCGTCTGCCTCCAACCTGCAACCGACCGCCGCCAGCGAGCGGCAGATCAGCGGCGACGAGGTGAATGCACGGCCGGTCTCGCGCGTCGGCGAAGTTCTCGAGGCGGTGCCGGGCCTGATCGTCACCCAGCATTCCGGCGAAGGCAAAGCCAACCAGTATTTTCTGCGCGGCTTCAATCTGGACCACGGCACCGATCTCGCCATCACCGTCGACGGCATGCCGGTCAACATGCCGACCCATGGTCACGGCCAGGGCTATGCCGACATCAATTTCCTGATCCCGGAGTTGATCCAGTCGATGGATGTCCGCAAGGGTCCGTACTACGCCGACAAGGGTGACTTCGCCTCCGCCGGCGCCGTCGACATCAACTATCTCGACCGGCTTTCGAAGAATATCGTGGAGCTCACCGCCGGCAGTTTCGGCTATCAGCGCGCGATGGCCGCGGGTTCGACGCGCGTGGGTGATGGAACGTTGCTCGCAGCCTTCGAGGCCAACAAATACAACGGCCCGTGGGACGTGCCCGACGATATCCGCAAGCTCAACGGCGTGCTGCGCTACAGCCAGGGCACCGCGACCGACGGCTTCTCGCTGACTGCGATGGCCTATTCCAACAGCTGGAATTCAACCGATCAGGTGGCGCAGCGCGCGATCGATCAGGGCCTGATCGGCCGCTACGGCTCGCTCGATCCGACCGACGGCGGCACCTCCAGCCGCTTCAGCCTGTCGGGCAATTGGGCGCAGTCCAGCGAGTACGGGCAGACCAGGCTCAATGCCTATGTGATCCGCTCGTCGTTGCAGCTCTACAACGACTTCACCTATTTTCTCGACGACCCCGTCAATGGCGACCAGTTCAGCCAAACCGACAAGCGCACCGTCTATGGCTTCGATGCCAGCCACGCCGCCGATGTCCGCATTGCCGGCATCGACATCCAGACGCGGGTCGGCGTGCAGACCCGTTACGACGACATCAATGTCGGCCTGTTCAAGACCGCGCAGCGCGAGATCCTGTCCACGGTGCGTAACGACCAGGTGCAGGAGGGCAGTGTCGCGCTGTGGGCCGATACCACCGCGCGCTGGACCGACTGGCTGCGCACCACCGTCGGCATCCGAGAGGACTATTTCGCCGGCCACGTGCTGAGCGACACGCCGCAGAATTCCGGTAACGCGCAGGCCGCGATGACGAGCCCGAAGGTCGGCATCGTGCTCGGCCCCTGGTCCAAGACCGAGTTCTATGGCAATGCCGGCTTCGGCCTGCATTCCAACGATATCCGTGGCGCGACCATCACGGTCGATCCCAACGACAAGGTGACGCCGCTGGAACGCGTCCCGCTCTTGGTGCGCTCGATGGGCGCCGAGCTCGGCATCCGCACCAAGGCGATCGACGGCCTCACCTCTTCGCTCGCGGTGTTCGTGCTCGACTTCGATTCCGAACTGCTGTTCGTCGGCGATGCCGGCACCACGGAGCCCAGCCGGCCGAGCCGGCGCGTCGGTGTCGAGTGGACCAACCAGTACAAATTGCTGCCGTGGATGAGCCTCGATTTCGACCTCGCCTATACTCGCGGGCGCTTCACCGACTATGATCCGGTCGGCAATTTCATCCCCGGCGCGCCGGCCTGGGTCGCCAGCGGCGGCGTCACCTTCGGCCGCGACACCGGCTGGTTCGGCAGCCTGCGCGCCCGCTATTTCGGCCTGCGCCCGCTGATCGAGGACGACAGCGTCCGTTCGCTGTCATCGTTCATCGTCAACGCCCGCGCCGGCTACAAATTCGACAACGGGATGCGGCTGCAACTCGACGTCCTCAATCTCTTCAACGCGCAAACCAACCAGATCGAATACTACTATCTGTCGCGGCTGCCGGGCGAACCGATCGACGGCGTCGCCGATCGTCATGTGCATCCCGCCGAGCCGCTTGCCGTGCGCCTGACGCTGGCAGCGACGTTCTGATCAGTCGCGCGTGCGGCCGCTTGAGCTGAAATCGTCGACACTGCGCTGCACAGGGGGTGTTTCGCGATAGGGCGGTACGATCAGCATCACGACCCGCCGTGTCCGGCCGGGCCTGCCCAGCAGCGTCGCCTGGGCATCAAATTCGGAGCGAAAGACGTCGGCCGCGCGCAACGTCGTGCGCTCTATCCAGCTCAGGCAATCCGTCTGGTCGGCGAAGCACAATGCGGCCCAGCCGCGATCGAGCGTGGTCTTGCGCGGCAAGCCCCAGGTGTACTGATAGGCGAACGGCCGGGCATAGCGCGGATGGTCCGGACTGTAGAAGGCGGCAGCGAAAGCGAGCGCGTCGTCGCCGCTGACGGCGGCGAGCGGTGTCCCGGCCGCGTCGCGCCATCGCGCGGTGAGTTCCGCCGCGACGGCGTGATAGAAGTCGCGGCCTTCTTCATAGCCGTAAGCGTTGCGATAGAGGGCATGGATCGGAGCGCCGACGGTGACGGCGAGAATGGCGATCCCGGCCACCATGACGGCCAGGTTGACCGCGTAGAAGCGCTCGATCGGATAGCTCGTTGCGCAGACGATCAGAACCACGAACAGGAAGAGACCCTGCACCGCCCAGAGCGACGGCAGGTCGGTGCCGATCGCGAGCGAGACGGTCACCGGAAACAGGATGGTCCCGATTGCGACCAGCAGCAGCAGACGGAGTCCGGGATTCATCGCGCGGAAGTCGGCCGGCAGCCGCACCAGCCGCGGGCCGGCAATGAACACCCAGGTCACCGCCGCGATCGCGAGCGCCGCGATCAGGCCCGTGATGAAGTAGGTGACTTCCCACAGCACGGCGACGTGATCGGCGCCGGCATGCGCGAGCGCATAGTCGAACGGCGTTGCCCCTGTGGTGGCGAGCCAGTGCAGATGCGGGCCAAGCACGAGCATGCCGGCCAACGCCGAGATCCAGGGCGAGGCCGACAGCAGATACCGGCGGCGATCCCGATGCAGCACGGCTGCGAAGACGAAGCTCGCGACCAGGAAGATCGAATAATATTTGCCGAGCATCGCGAGTGCGCACGCCGCACCCGCTGCGATCGCCCAGCCAAGCTGCCTGGGCGCCTCGAACGCACGCAGGAAGCAGTAGGTTGCCAGCGGCCAGGCTGCCAGCAGCACCGTGTTCGCATTGAAGCGCTGGGCGTGGAATTGATAGACCGGCAGCAGCATCAACAGCAGCAGCACGATCGCCCGCTTCTCGCCACGGACAAAGCGGCGGGCAATCAGGTCGACCGCCCACAGCGCTACCGCTGCGTTGACCATTGCCATCAGTTGCAGCGACCAGTCGGTCAGGGGGAAGATCGCCGTCCATCCCCGCGTGATCCAGCCCATCAACGGCGGATGCTTGGGGTACCCCCATGCGAGGTGCCGGCCGAGCGTCCAGGTCTCGAGCACATCGGGGTGCAGGCCGGCGCCGAGATAGGCGATGACGAGATACGCAGTCCAGATCGCGACGAATAGGGCGAGCAGCAGCGGGATCGACCAGCCGGTCTCGATTCTCTCCAGCCATTTGATGAACGGACGACGCCAGCGCGCCAGATCCTTGTCCGACGCCGCGGCCATGGCCGAGAAACTGATCAACGAAAACACCGTAAAACAACCGAATGAAAATCAGCCGAAGCGCGCGCACCCTAGTGATGCGTCTGCGAGAATTCAACGACGAAGCCGGACAATGAGACGAATTCCAGGTCAGATCGACGAAGCTGTTCGCATCACGCGCCGGCCTCGCGGGCGCGGCGCCGGCGCCTTGTCACACCGGCGCGGTCTCTGCCACGGTCACTTTCGCAGCCGGAAGCGCCGCCTCTTCGTCAATCGCTTCAGGAGCAAGCGGCGGCGACTTGTACTCTGGAAACACACTGAATTCGCCCGCTACCTCCTGGAGCGGCTTCTGCTTGTCGGCCCAGTGCAGGGCCGTGTAGTCGAAACCGTGCACGATGGTGGGTTTGACGATTTCGAAATAGGGCGAGATGTCGAAGTCGCGCGGCATGTAGAGCGAGGAATCGCGGATGTGCAGGATCTCGCGGCGCGCCTTGCGGCTGGCAGCACGCGTGATCTTGGGCAGGATCGGATAGCGCACAGCGTCGAATGCCTGCGCGATCAGCGCCGAGCAGATGATCTTGGTCGGGTCGCCGGAGCCGAACGCGATCATGCGGCGCCGCCAGCGCTGCGGGATCGGCAGCGGAAACAGATAGCGCGCGAGATCGACGATGTTCTTGGTGTCGTAGCCGAAGCCGATGCGGTTGATGGCGTAGCGGCACACCGTGGTGCGGTCCTCGAAGGACAGCCCGACCGGCCGGCAGAGACGGGTGTGATAGGACAGGTATTTCGACAGCGGCGCCGAGGTCACGCCTTCTCCGATATTGGCCTCGATCAGCACATGCTGTTCGCCGTCAGCCTCGAACGCGCCGTCGATCGGTCCAACGAAAAGCGCGGCATGCGACCAGGTCGATTGCGTGAGGTATTTGATGATGCCGGAGATCCGGCTGTTGCCCTCGACCAGCAGCACATCGCCGGGCTGCATGATGCCCCGCAGATGGTCCGGGTCGCTCGGCGTGAACGGCTCGTAACCGGGGACTTCCTTCTGCAGGTACCCCGCGATCCATTTACCGACGGTATCGAGCATTACGCCCATGGATTCCCCCCAGCGGTTCTACGACCGCTTCTGTTCACTTAATCATGGTCGCAAGCCGTTGCAATTTAGTTCATGCCATCGGCGGATCAATCATGATTGATTTACCATGATGGTTGCTGCGGTCGGTGAGATGCGGCACAGTTCGCGAAGCGTTCCCATTCTCCGCAAGTCCCCGGAAACCATGCCAGAAGCTATGTCATGACAGTGACCCGCCGCGATTTCCTGTCGGCGTCCGCAACTCTCGCGCTGGCGCCCGTGCTGGGCGGCCGGGTTGTCGCTGCGCCGCTGCCGCGCGAGGCCGACATCGTGGTGATCGGCGCGGGGGCCGCGGGCATTGCCGCGGCGCGACGGATCGCCGCCGCGAACCGCAAGGTGGTCGTGGTGGAGGCGTCCAGCCAGGTCGGCGGGCGCTGCCAGACCGATGCATCGACCTTCGAGGTGCCGTTCGACCGCGGTGCGCGCTGGATGCACAATCCCGAAACCAATCCGATGATCCGGCTGGCGCGCTCCGCGGGCCTCGACATCGTCACCGCGCCCGCAGGCCAGAAGATTCGCATCGGCCGGCGCTACGCCCGCCCCGGCGAGACCGAGGAGTTTCTGGCGGCGCTGGTGCGCGCCAATCGCGCCATCGACGACGCCTCGCGCAAGGCCGATATCGCCTGCGCCGCGGCAATGCCGAAGGATCTCGGCGATTGGGCCGGCACCGCGGAATTCCTGCTCGGCGCCAATTTCAGCGCCAAGGATCTGAAGGACCTCTCTGCCGTCGACAAGGTGCGCGCGCAGGATCGCAACACCGCGATCGCCTGCCGGCAGGGGCTCGGCGCGCTGATCGCGAAACTCGGCGACGGGCTTCCGCTGGCGCTGTCGACGCCGGCGCAGCGCATCCTGTGGAGCAATCGCGACGTGGTGGTCGAGACGCCTTCCGGAAGGATCACCGCGCGCGCCGCCATCGTCACAGTGTCGAGCAACGTGCTCGCGAGCGGCAATATCAAGTTTGCGCCCGAGATCCCGAAGCGCACGCTCGACGCCGCCGCCAAGCTCGGTCTCGGCAGCTACGATCGCATCGCGTTGCAGATCCCCGGCAATCCGCTCGGGCTGTCGCGCGACGACGTCATCATCGAGCAGAGCAATTCGACCAGGACGGCGCTGCTCTACGGCAATATCGCGGGCTCCTCGCTGTGCACGATCGACGTCGCAGGCTCGTTCGGCCGCGACCTGTCCGCGCAGGGCGAGAAGGCGATGTCCGCGTTCGCGGTGGAATGGCTGACCAAGCTCTATGGCAGCGAGGTCGGCGCCGCCGTGAAGAAGACAAGCGCAACGCGCTGGAATGCACAGCCCTTCATTCTCGGTGCGATGTCGGCGGCTGCACCCGGCGCGCAATTTTCCCGCAGGATCCTGTCCGAGCCGATCGGCGCGATGTATCTCGCGGGCGAGGCCACGCACGAGACGCTGTGGGGCACGGTCGACGGCGCCTGGGAAAGCGGCGAGCGCGCCGCGGACGCCGCGCTGCGCAGGATCGGCGGGGTGAAGGATGCGACGCCAGAGCCCGCAGCGCCCGCTGCAAAACACAAGCGCCGCGCGCATCGCTCTGCCGGGCCGATGAATTGAGTGTGGGGTGAGATCAGGCAGCTTGGTGGAGTGCGGGTAGAACGCTGCCGCATGACAGATGTCGTCCCTGCGAACGCAGGGACCCATACTCCGCGGCCGTTGTTGCGTGAACGCAACTCGTCGCTCGAGCGTCGCGTAACCATCACCATTCGTGGTTATGGGTCCCTGCGTTCGCAGGGACGACGGCGAGTCTGTGGCACCATCTGGGTCGTACATCCCGTCGCCGTCGGTCAACTCAGTGATCCGCAGTAGCCGCTCTCTCCTCCCGTCATTCCGGGGTTCTCGCTTCGCGAGCCCCGGAATGACGAGTGCAGAGCGTTTCGCCGGCTCACACCGGCAGCTTCAGCTCCATCAGATCCTTGGCCACCACGATCCGGCCCTTGAAATTCGTCTTCACGTCCCTGGTCCAGTCGTCGTCGGTGACATCAGGGTCGTCGCCGGGGACGAAATGGCTCAGTACCAGGGTCTTCACGCCGGCGGCGGCTGCGATGCGGCCGACGTCTTCAGTCGAGGTGTGGCTGTCGAGCAGATGCTTCTTCAGCGTCGCGCCGTTTTTGGTCTTTGCCACCAGGCGATCGACCGCGGGAATGTACAGGCATTCGTGCACCAGCACGTCGGCACCCTTAGCGAACTCGGCAAGCTTCGGATTGTAGGCGGTGTCGCTGGAGAACACGATCGTGCCGTCCGGCGTCTCGAACTTGTAGGCGAAGTTGTCGACGATGGGCGGATGCGGCGTGCGGAACGCCGTGACGGTGACATCAGGCGTCTTCAGCACCACGTCGTCGTCGGTGATGTCCTTCGCGATCAGCAGGTTGCGCGGATCGGGCCGGCCTTCGTCCGCGATCCGGGTCTCGACGTCGAACTTGTTCAGCTCCCAATATTCCTTGGTCATCGCCTCGATGCCCTTGGGACCGAACGAATGGATCGGCGTCGAGAGGCCGGCCGCCCAGGCGTTGTAGAACAGATTGCCGTATTCCAGATTGTGATCGGAATGGTGGTGGCTGATGAAGATGTACTTCACGGAGGGGATCGGCACGCCGGCGTTGACCAGCTGCCGGCTGACGCCCATGCCGCAATCGATCACGAACGGCGTGTCGTTGACGACGACGAGATTGGCCGGATTGGAAGCGCCGATGCCGACCCGTGGTCCGCCCTTGGTGCCGAGGAACACGATGCGCGTGCGCGGCTTTGCACCTTGCGCGTGCGCCGCAGGCGCCGCGAGCATGGCAGCGCTGCCGAGCGCCATTTTCAGCGCATTGCGGCGATCGATCATCGGATCCTCCCTGAATTCCTTCTAGATAACGACCTTAGCCGCCGCGCAAAATGCCATCAAGCGCCGGCAGGCCGACGATGACGGCCGCCGCGATCAGCCCGTAGCAGATCGCGCGAAACACCTGCTCGCTGGCCTTGCCGAACAGCGAAGCGCCGAACCAGACGCCGATGCCGTAGATCGGGCCGACGATCAGCGAGAACTTGACCGATTCGATCGTGATCAATCCGGTGAACCAGTAGCTGACCAGCGAGAAGAAATCCGAGGCCCCGAAAAACAGCACGATGTTGGCGCGTGAGATGACCGACGAGATCGGGCGTCCGAGCCAGTAGGCGACGATCGGCGGCCCGCCGGTCTGCGCAAGGCCGCTGCAGAAGCCGGAGAGGCCGCCGACGCCGATCGAGAGCGCGGCGTGATCCTTGCCGTGATAGCGCCAGCCCGACAACAGCAGCGCGAGCAGCGCCGCGACGAAGCAGGAGATGATCCAGCGCGTCGTCACCGGCTCGAGCACCGTCAGGAAATAGGTGCCGACGGGAACGCCGACCAGCGCGCCGGCGACCATGACCGCGGTCGCCTTGCGGTCGGCATGGGTCCAGGCGTTCGGCAGCAGCGGCGCCGCCGCAACGAAGTCGATGATCAGCAGCAGCGCCGCCACCAGCCGCGGCGCCGCGACGCTGCTCGCGAGCGGCATGAAGATCAGCGCCGAGCCGAAGCCGGAAAAGCCGCGCGCCGTGCCCGACACGAAGGCAATCGCGCAGATCGCAAGCGCGATGTTCGTGCTGATGTCGGACGGGATGAGGGAGAGGGAGGTCATGCGGGGCTGGGAGTGAGGTTCGATCTGCTGTTCGGTGCGCGCGCTCGCACTACGGTTCTAACGCAACTGCACCTCTGTCAGACCGTCATCCTGAGGTGCGAGCGGAGCGAGCCTCGAAGGATGAACGGCCGCAGTCCGGCCGTCGCCCCTTCGAGACGGCCGGACTGCGGCCTCCTCAGGGTGACGGTGTCAATACGGCGCGCGCAGCCCGATCACGCCCGCAGCGTTCCGCCGGTCTTCTTCGTCACTTCGGCGACGACCTTGGCGGCGACGGCGTCGATCTCCTGGTCGGTCATCGTCTTCTCACGCGGCTGGATCGTCACCGCGATTGCGATCGACTTCTTGTCGGGATCGATGCCCTTGCCTTCATAGACGTCGAACACGGTGACGCCGGTGATCAGCTTCTTGTCGACATTCTGCGCCGCGCGGACAATGTCGCCCGCCTTGACGCTGCGATCGACGATGAAGGCGAAGTCGCGTGACACCGGCTGGAACGCCGAGAGCTCCAGCACCGGCTTGGCGCGCGTCGCCCTCTGCTTGCCTTGCGGGACGCGATCGAGGATCACCTCGAACACGATCATCGGGCCGTCGGCGCCGAGCGCCTCGGCGGCACGCGGATGCAATTCGCCGAAGGTGCCCAGCACGTTCTGCGGGCCGATCTGGATGGTGCCGGAGCGCCCCGGATGCAGCCAGGCGGGACCGCCCGGGACGATCTGCAGCGCCTGCATCGGCGCGCCGGCGGCCGCCAGCACCGCGAAGGCATCGGCCTTGGCATCCATCGCGTCCGCCGTGGCCGAGCCGGTCCAATGCCGCCCGATGCCCTTCGACGAGGCGTAGCCATGGCGGACGCCGGAGGCAGTCACGAGCTGGTCCTCGGGTCGGTCGCCGCGGAACACCTGGCCGACCTCGAACAGCGCGACATCGGGATAGCCGCGGTTGATGTTGGCCTGAGCCGCCGCGACGAGGCCGGGCAGCAGGCTCGGCCGCATGTCGGAGAGATCGGCCGCGATCGGATTGGCGAGCACGAGCTCGCTCTGGCCGCCGCCGAACAGCTTGGCCGCGTCATTGGTGATGAACGACCAGGTCACGGCCTCCACCATGCCGCGGGTGCCGAGCGCGCGCTTGGCGCGGCGGGTGCGCTGCTGCATCGGCGTCAGCACCGGCTTGCGCGGCTCCTCGCCACGATCGAACGGCGTCATCGGCACCTTGTCGACGCCGACGATGCGCACGATCTCCTCGACGATGTCGGCCTTGCCTTGCACATCGGTGCGCCAGGACGGGATCGCGATCTTCACCACAGGGCCGTTGCCGGCCAGCATGAAGCCGAGCCGGGTCAGGATCAGCTTCACCTCGACCAGCGGCACCTCGATGCCGGCGAGACGCTTGACCTCGCTGAGCGGGAAGTCGATGACGCGATCCTCGCCGAACTGCTTGCCGACCACGACGTTCTCGGACGGCGTTCCGCCGCACAGCTCAAGCACCAGCTTGGTCGCGAGCTCGAGCCCGGGCACCATGAAGGCCGGATCGACGCCGCGCTCGAAGCGGTAGCGCGCATCCGAATTGATGCCGAGCTTGCGGCCGGTCTGCGCGATGTTGATCTCGTTCCACAGCGCCGATTCGATCAGCACGTCTGACGTGTTGTCGTCGCAGCCCGAGGCCTCGCCGCCCATGATGCCGGCCAGCGACTCGACGCCGTGCTCGTCCGCGATCACGCAGACATTGCTATCGAGCGTGTAGGTGCGGCCGTCGAGCGCGAGCAAGGTCTCGCCGTCCTTGGCGCGGCGAACGGTGAGGTTTCCCTTCACCTTGCTGGCGTCGAACACGTGCAGCGGACGCGCGCGGTCGTAGGTCATGAAGTTGGTGATGTCGACCAGCGCGTTGATCGGGCGCAGGCCGATCGAGGTCAGCCGCTGCTGCAGCCATTCCGGCGACGGACCGTTCTTCACGCCGCGCACCAGTCGCAGCGCGAAGCCCGGACACAGCGCGGCGTCTTCCACCTTCACCTGAACCGGGCAGGGGAATTGGCCCTTGATCGGCCTGATGCCAAGATCTTTGAACTTGCCCATGTCGGCGGCGGACAGATCGCGCGCGATGCCGTGCACGCCGGTGCAGTCCTGCCGGTTCGGCGTCAAATTGATCTCGATGACGGGATCGCCGAGCCCGGCCCAGTCGGCATAGCCCTTGCCGAGCGGCGCGTCGGCCGGCAGCTCCATGATGCCGTCGTGGTCTTCCGAGATCTGCAATTCGGCGGCCGAGCACAGCATGCCGCGGCTCTCGACGCCGCGAATGGTGCCGACGCCGAGCGTGATGTCCTTGCCCGGGATGTAGGTGCCGGGCGGAGAGAACACGCTGATCAGCCCCGCACGCGCATTCGGCGCGCCGCACACCACCTGCACCGGCGCACCGCCGTCGCCGGTGTCGACCATGCAGACACGCAGCCGGTCGGCATTCGGATGCTGCTCGGCCGAGATCACGCGCGCGATGGTGAACGGCGCGAGCGCCTTCGCCTTGTCCTCGATGTTCTCGACCTCGAGCCCGATCATGGTGAGCTTGTCGGCCAGCTTGTCGAGCGGCTCGTCGGTCTCGAGATGTTCCTTCAGCCAGGAGAGGGTGAACTTCACGGCTGCATGCCTCGGTTCTTGTTGGTGTTGACTAGATTATCTTGGCCGCTCTTTTCGCAATGTCGCGCTCACGCGCAGACGTTACGTGCTGAGCCCTCCCGCGATCGTCGGGATATCGAGCGGCTTGAAGCCGTAGTGGTTGAGCCAGCGGATGTCGTTCTCGAACAGCTGCCTGAGGTCGGCGATGCCGTATTTCAGCATCGCGATGCGGTCGATGCCCATGCCCCAGGCAAAACCCTGGTAGACGTCGGGATCGATGCCGCAGGCGCGCAGCACGTTCGGATGCACCATGCCGCAGCCGAGAATCTCCATCCAGTCCTCGCCCTCGCCGAAGCGGATCTCGCCCTTGTCGCGGCGACACTGGATGTCGACCTCGAGCGACGGCTCGGTGAACGGGAAGAACGACGGCCGGAACCGCATGTTGATGTGGTCGACCTCGAAGAACGCCTTGCAGAACTCGTGCAGGATCCATTTGAGGTGGCCGAGATGCGAGCCCTTGTCGATCACGAGGCCTTCGACCTGGTGGAATTGCGGCGTGTGGGTCGCATCGGAGTCGATGCGATAGGTGCGGCCCGGACAGATCACGCGGATCGGCGGCTTCTGGGTCAGCATCGTGCGCACCTGCACCGGCGAGGTGTGGGTGCGCAGCAGCATGCGCGAGCCGTCCTCCTTCGGGTTGAAGAAGAAGGTGTCGTGCATCTCGCGGGCGGGATGGCCTTCCGGGAAGTTCAGCTTGGTGAAATTGTAGTCGTCGGTCTCGATGTCGGGACCCTCGGCGACCGCAAAGCCCATGTCGGCGAAGATCATGGTGAGCTCGTCCCACACCTGGCTCAGCGGGTGGATGCGGCCGGTTTCCGCCGGCGCCTCGCGCAGCGGCAGCGTGACGTCGATGGTCTCGGCGGCGAGGCGCGCATCGAGCGCGGCCGCTTTCAGCACGTCGCGCTTGGCCGCGAGCGCCTGCGTCACCGCATCCTTGGCGAGATTGATCCTGGCGCCCTCGGTCTTGCGTTCCTCCGGCGACATTTTTCCAAGGGTCGCAAGCAGCGCCGAGATCGAGCCCTTCTTGCCGAGCGCCGAGACGCGCACCGCCTCGAGGGCGGCCTCGTCAGTGGCCGAGGCGATCTGGTCGAGGATGGATGTTTCGAGCGTTGCGAGGTCGGGCACGGTCAATTCCTGCGCTGAGCATGATTCGGCGGGAAGAACCGGCTTCCGAACCATGCGCCAAAATTCGGCTGGGTTGTCGCCGCCCGAAGGCCGTAACGTCAAGCAAAAAGCCGGTCATTTCGGGCTTGTGGCCGGCAGCATTGAACCCCGCGCGGAGGCCGGGCTACCCAAGGGGAGCTCAAGGAGACCCACGCGATGTTGCTGCGATCTTGCCTGGCCGTGCCGGCGGTCCTGTTCATGCTTGCCACGGCGCATGCCGCGACCGAGGAATGTCCCGCCAAATCGACCCAGATGGACGACATCATCGCGGTGCTCGAGAAGGCGCCGAGCTGCAACCGCGCGATGAAGATCTTCGAGGCGTGCGAATACGGCGCCAGCGGAGACGTCCAGTTCGGCGCCGTGGTCGAGAAGAAATGCGAGGCGGACTTCCTGTCCGGCCTCAACGGCGCGCCGAAGCGGGCGTACCAGCACGAGATGCAGGTCTGCGACCGCAAGTACCGGAATCAATCCGGCACCATGTACATCTCGTTTACGGCGTTCTGCCGGGCGCAGGTCGCCCAGCGCTATTCGCAGAAGGCGCTGAAAGCGGGCGCCAGAGTCCGCTAGGCCTCTTATTTGAGCATGATCTGATCGGAAAACCGGTAGCCACTTTTCCGGATCATGCTCAGATCAGGCGGCCAGCGCGGCCTTGGCCTTCTCGGCGATCGCCTGGAACGCAACCGGCTCGTGGATCGCAAGATCCGACAGCACCTTGCGGTCGACGACGACGCCCGACTTGGAGAGGCCGTTGATAAACACGCTGTAGGTCATGCCGAACGGACGGACCGCAGCGTTGATGCGCTGGATCCAGAGCGCGCGGAAGGTGCGCTTCTTGCGCTTGCGGTCGCGGAAGGCGTACTGGCCGGCCTTTTCGACGGCCTGCTTGGCGGTCCGGATGGTGTTCTTGCGGCGGCCGTAATAGCCCTTGGCGGCCTTGAAGACTTTCTTGTGCTTGGCGTGAGAGGTCACACCGCGTTTGACGCGAGACATGACGGAAATCCTTGAGATCTAGAAGAAGTGACGGGGCGCCGCGCGAGGCGCGGCCGGGTTCAAGCAGATGAGCGCGATCAGGCGTTCGGCAAGAAGTACTTCTTGACGTTGTCGCCGTCGGTCTTGAACAGCACGCGGGTGCCGCGGAGCTGACGGATCTGCTTCTTCGTCCGCTTGATCATGCCGTGGCGCTTGCCGCGCTGGGCGTGCATGACTTTGCCAGTGGCAGTCACCTTGAAGCGCTTTTTAGCGCCCGACTTGGTCTTCAACTTGGGCATTTAGCTCTCCTGTCGCCCAACACGAATATCGCCCAAAGAGGCGTTCGGCCGGCTAAAATGCTCGTTAGAGCGTTGAAAGTGCTATGGTTTTTTCCGAATTGAAAGAACCTGCACTGAACGTCGCCACGGCAGCCCTTGATCAGCCGGGCGGCGAAGGCCCGGCTTATGACAGAGGATCGGCGGTTTTGCAACGTTTGAGGCGGGAAATCGGGGTCCGGGGAACCAGCCTCTCCTTCCCCCTGAAAGGGGGAAGGAGAGGCTGGGGGTCAGCCGCAGACGCCGCTGCAAGTGGAGAAAGTAGATCCCCACCCGCTTTGCTCTGGCGAGCAAAGCGACCTACCCTTTTCAAGGGGAGGTTGGCCATCCGGGCTACAGGGCTCACATACGAAACGGCCCGCCAGAGTTCCGACGGGCTGTTCCCATTTCAACAAAGCGACAAACTCGAATTAGCGCGGCGCCAGCACCATCACGACCTGGCGGCCTTCGAACCTCGCGTCCTGCTCGACCTTGGCGAACTCGGCAACGTCGGCCTTCACCTTGTCCAGCAGCTTGGTGCCGATCTCCTGGTGCGCCATCTCACGACCGCGGTAGCGCAAGGTGATCTTGACCTTGTCGCCTTCCTCGAAGAAGCGCTGCATCGCGCGCATCTTCACATCATAGTCGTGATCGTCGATCATCGGGCGGAGCTTGATCTCCTTGATCTCGACGACCTTCTGCTTCTTGCGAGCTTCGGCGGCCTTCTTCTGCGCGGAATATTTGTACTTGCCGTAGTCCATGATCTTGCAGACCGGAGGACTGACGTTCGGCGAAATCTCGACGAGATCCATGCCGGCTTCCATGGCCATCTTGATGGCCACCATGGTTTCGACGGTGCCCTGGTTGACACCATCCGAATCGATCAACTGGATCTGCGCATTGCGAATCTCATCATTGGTGCGCGGCCCGTCTTTTGCGACTGTGGGCGGGGCTCTATTGGGACGGCGAATGGGTAACTCTCCGAAGTTGTGAAAGGGAAGGCGGTTATTTTGAAGCAAGACGCTGCTACGGGCAAGCGAACTCGCTCTTTTACGCGGCAAAACCGTCAATTGCGAGGCATTTTGGCCACGCTGGGCACATATAGCGGGCGCGCCTGCTCTGCAAGGCGGGCCTGATGCCGTTGACCGCCGCCGCGCGACGCTTGAAAAGCGGATCTCTGACACGCGAGTGACCAAACCATGAGCCAAACCGCCGCATCCGAGCAGGAACCCGCCTTCATCGAGGTCGGCGAGGGCAGTTCGGCGCGCCGGATCGCGGTGCGCGCCCGGGCTGGCAGCAATCCCGGCCTGTTCTGGCTCGGCGGCTTCAAGTCCGACATGAGCGGCACCAAGGCGATCGCGCTCGATGCGTGGGCCGGCGAGCATGGCCGCAGCTGCGTCAGGTTCGACTATTCCGGCCACGGCGAGTCCGGCGGCGACTTCGCCGAGGGCACGATCGGCCGCTGGCTCGAGGAGAGCGTCGCTGTCTTCTCGCAGTTCTGCCGCGGGCCGCAGGTCGTGATCGGCTCGTCGATGGGCGGCTGGATGGCGCTGCTGCTGGCGCGCGAAATCGCCAGACGTGGCAATGACGGCGGCGGCAAAGCCGAACTCGCCGGACTCGTGCTGATCGCACCGGCGCCCGACTTCACCGAAGAGCTGATGTGGAAGGGCTTCTCGCCCGAGATCCGCGCCGAGATCGAGACCAACGGCGTCTGGCTCAGGCCATCCGAATATGGCGACGGCTCTGCCTATCCGATCACCCGCAATCTGATCGAGGAGGGCCGCAACCACTTGCTGCTCGGCAGCAAGATCGACGTCGGCTGCCCGGTGCGCATCCTGCAGGGCGCGCAGGATCCCGACGTGCCGTGGAAGCATGCGTTCGCGCTGGTGCATCGGCTGCCGGCCGAGGACGTGGTGCTGACCATGATCCAGGACGGCGACCACCGGCTGTCGCGTCCGCAGGACATCGCGCGGATCATCGCCGCGGTGGCGGAGATCTGAGCACGCCGCCGCCCTTGCGAGCCTCGAAGCATGGGCCACACACCGGGGAGAAACGCCAAATGGACACGACGACGATGCTGCGCGCGTTCTGCGACGCGGTCGAACAGCGCGACGGCAAGGCCTTCGCAAACCTCTTCACCGAGGATGGCGTCTACCACGATGTGTTCTACGGCGCGTTCGAGGGCCGCGCCAAAATCGCCGAGATGATCGACGACTGGTTCTACCGGACCGCGGCCGATTTCCGCTGGGTCATGCATGATCCGGTCAGCGACGGCACGACGCTCTATGCGCGCTACACGTTCAGCTACCGCTCGACTTTGCCGGAAGCCAAGGGCGCGCGTGCGATGTTCGAGGGCGTCGCGATCATGCGGCTACGCGTCGGCAAGATCACGGAGTACCACGAGGTCGCCAACACCGCGCCGGCATTCGTCGATCTGAACTTCGCGCCGGAGCGGATCGCCAAGATCGTCCGCAAGCAGGGCACAGCGCTCAGGGCGCGGCCGGAGATGCAGCGGCATTTGGCGTGAATCATTCTCCGCCGTCATTCCGGGGCGCGCGCGTTAGCGCGAGCCCGGAATCCATCAGGCCGCATGCGCTGACGGAGAAACGGATTCCGGGCTCATCGCTGCGCGATGCCCCGGAATGACGGTCACGGCGGCGGTGGGTTGCTCATCGGCTTGCGCTGGGCGAGCGCCGCCACGGTGGACGTGCCGATCGGGCCCTTCTCGTCATAGAGCCAGCATTCGCCGATCGCGACGCCGTCGGTGGCGTGATGGTTGACGACCTCGAAGCCGATCCAGTTGCTCACCGGCAAACGGTGCAGATAGATCGTGACGTCGCTGTTGATGTAGCCGAGGCCCTGGTCGCCGGCATTGGCGAAGGGGCTGGCGAAATCCGCGCCGGTCGCGACATGGACGAACGGCGTCATCTTCACGCCTGCGACGAGCTCGCGGACTTCGCTCATCCAGAGCCTTCGCTCGCCGAGCGAGCCCATGTGGCCGATGATCGGCCGCGTCTCCCACTTGCCGTTCATGCCGAGCCTCGGATCGGCCGGCTTCGGGATCTCCTGCGGCGCCGGCACCTTCCAGTTCGGGGGCGACCACACATTGCCGGGCGCATTTTCCGTCCTGCGCAACAATTGGCAGGAGGCGCGCGCCATGCTGGTGCCGCCGGAGACGAACTCGGCCTCGATCACCTTGATGCGGAGCCCATCGCGCAAGAGCTTCGTCGTCACCTCGACCGGCGTCGTGATGTTGGGCAGCCGGAACATGTCGACCGTGAGCCGTGCCGGGACGAAATCGTCGGAGCCGTGGCGCTCCTCGATAACGAAGCCGAGCAGGCCGATCACGACGCGGCCGTGCATCGATTCCGGGCTCCACGGTCCGTTCGCAACTGACGTCGGCATGAAGCCGTCGCCATGCCTGGTGAAGAAGGGCGGGTTTGTCATGGTTGTCGACCATGACGGGAACGGCGCGATGAAATCAAGAGGCGGCTGCCGCGCGCCACTCCTGCTGCACGGTGATATCAGGCTCGTCACCGGCCCGTGACGCCAGCGCCGCGAACGCGTCGCGCGGCATCAGTTGTGACAACGCCCACACCGCCGCGCCGCGCACCAGCGGGCTCGCATCGTCGAGCAGCCGTCGCGCCTCGCCGGCGAGACCTGCATCGCCGGAGTTGCCGATCGCGATCAGCACATTGCGGATGAAGCGATCGCGGCCGATGCGCTTGACCGGCGATTTCGTGAACAGCGCGCGAAACGCGGCATCGTCGAGCCGCGCAAGATCGGCGAGCGTGGGCGCCCGCAACGTATCGCGGGCGGCGAGCTTCTGCTCGCGTCCCGCCATCGCGAACTTGTTCCACGGACACACCGCGAGGCAATCGTCGCAGCCATAGATGCGGTTGCCGATGGCCTTGCGGAATTCGTGCGGGATCGGGCCCTTGTTCTCGATCGTCAGATACGAGATGCAGCGCCGCGCATCGAGCTTGTAGGGTGCGGGAAACGCCGCGGTCGGGCAGATGTCCTGGCAGGCGCGGCAGCTGCCGCAATGATCGGCTTCGCCCTCATCACGCGGCAGTTCGGTCGCGGAATAGATCGCGCCGAGAAACAGCCACGAGCCGAACTTGCGCGACACCAGATTGGTGTGCTTGCCCTGCCAGCCGATGCCCGCGGCCTGCGCCAGCGGCTTCTCCATCACAGCGGCGGTGTCGACGAACACCTTCACCTCGTCGCCGGTCATGGCGGCGAGCCAGCGCGCCAGAATCTTCAGCCGCTTCTTGAGCACGTCGTGATAGTCGTCGCCCTGCGCATAGACCGAGATCGCGCCCTGCGATCGGCGCGCGAGAATGTTGAGCGGATTGTCGTCGGGCCCGTAATTGACGCCGAGCATGATGATCGAGCGCACGCCACCCCATAGCACGCGTGGATCCGTGCGCCGCTCCGGATTGGCCGCGAGCCAGTCCATCTCGCCATGGCCGCCGGAGCCGAGGAATTCCAAGAAATATCTTCCGGCCTCGCGCGTCGCATCAGGCGTCGTGAAGCCGATGGCATCGAATCCGAGCGCGCGCGCCTCGCGCCCAAGCGCTTCCTTGAGATCGGACGGAGAGAGCCTGACCGCCCGGTTCAGAAGTCGAGGTCCACATAGGTGCGCGATGCCGGCACCCCCGCCAGCCATTCGCTGAGCAGCGGGCGGAACGACGGGCGGGATTTCACCCGCGCGTACCACGACTTTGCCGCGTCGTCCTCGCTCCATGGCACGTCGCCCAGATAGTCGATCGCCGAGAGGTGCGCCGCGGCGGCGAGATCCGCGTAGGTGAGGCGGTCGCCGGCGAGATAGTTCCGCGTCTTCGCCAGCCAGCCGATATAGTTCAGATGATAGCGCACATTGACCTTGGCGGCGCGCATGATGTCGGGCGCCGGCGGGCCGCCGCCATTGTCCTCGCTCATGAAGCGCTTGTAAATCCGCTCGGTCACCAGCGGGTTGGAGGCTTCTTCGAAGAATTTCTCGTTGAACCACGCCATCAGCCGGCGCACCTCGACGCGCTCGGCCGTCGAGGTCGGCAACAGCCGCCGTTCGCCGGCATCGAGGCCATGCGTCTCGTCGACATATTCGGCGATCACAGGCGCCCCCGGGATCGGCGGAAAACCCTCGGCGATCAGCACCGGCGTGTTGGCCGCCGGATTGAGCGCGAGGTACGCCTCGCGCCGCTCCCAGACCCGTTCCTCCACCAGGCGCAGATCGAGGCCATACTCGCCGAGCACGAGGCGAATGAAGCGCGAATGCGGACAGAACGGATGGTGATACAGCGTATACATGAAGCCCTTGGTAGTGTCGTGGCGCTTAAGAAACCATCAACCTGTGTGACCTGAACCTGTGAATTGGCCAGACCAGTTCCGCTCGTCTCTATGTCGCGTCGGCACGCAAACCGGTAGCCACCCCCGCAGATGGTGCGGGTCACAAAAACGCTATAGCCCAGCAAATCGGCCGGGTAACCCATTGTTTGACGATTCTTTGCGATTGCGGCCTATGTGCGAATAAGCGAGAAGAATTCGGTTTTCCACACAGGGCAGATCAGATCATGATGACGGATATGCTGCGGGCGGTGATTCTCGGCATCGTCGAGGGCGTCACGGAGTTCCTGCCGGTTTCTTCGACAGGCCACCTGCTGCTCGCGGAACGCTTCTTCAATCTCGGCGAAGGCAATTTCTGGAAGAGTTTCACGATCCTGATTCAGCTCGGTGCGATCCTTGCGATCCTCGTGCTCTACTTCACCAGATTGTGGCGCGTCGCGCTCGGCATGTTCTCCAATCCCGACGACCGCCGCTTCGTCATCGGCGTGCTGGTGGCGTTCCTGCCCGCCGTCGTGATCGGCCTGATCGCCGGCAAATACATCAAGGAATTCCTGTTCAATCCGTGGGTGGTCTGCTTCACGCTGATCGTCGGCGGCGCCGTCCTGCTCTGGGTCGATCAGCTCGATCTCAAAGTGTACGAGGACGACGCGACCCGGTTCCCGCTGTTGATGTATTTCTGGATCGGCGTCGCGCAGTGCCTGGCGATGATCCCCGGCGTGTCGCGCTCCGGCGCCAGCATCGTGGCTGCGATGCTGCTCGGCGCCGACAAGCGCTCGGCGGCGGAGTTCTCGTTCTTCCTCGCGATCCCGACCATGATCGGCGCGTTCGCCTATGATTTCTACAAGAACCGCGCCGACTTCTCGTCGGACAATCTCAGCGTCATCGCGGTCGGCTTCGTGGTCTCCTTCATCGTTGCAATGGTCGTGGTGAAGACGTTCCTCAACTACGTCACCCGCCACGGCTTCACGTTCTTCGCCTGGTGGCGCGTGATCGTCGGCACGCTCGGCCTGATCGCGTTGGCGATGGGAAGGTAAGGCCTAGCTCGCCGGGACGAAGGGCGGAGAGTGCTTACGCGCTCTTCTTCTGGAACTGCCCCGTCGCGCGGAAGCGCCAGAGATATTGCGGGGCGATCGCTTCCATCGAATCGGGCGTGATGCCGAGGCCCGCGAAGGTGAGACCGGCGGCCTTGGCGGCGTCGGACACCACATTGTCCGTGCGCAGCATCGCGACCTGGTCCGGGGTCAGCGTGAACGGCCCCGGCGCGAACTGCAGGACAAACGACTGCAGCTTGGCGAGGCCGAACGGCAGCGGCGCCAGCATGCGGTCGCGCTGGGTGATCTGAAGGATGATCTGCATCACCTCGCGCATAGTCAGCACTTCCGGGCCGCCGAGCTCGTAGGTCGCGCCTGGCTTCGCCTTGCCGTCGACGGCATCGGCCACGGCGTCCGCGACGTCGGCGACATAGGCCGGCTGCAGCCTGTTGACGCCACCGCCGACCAGCGGCAGCACCGGCGACATCCGCGCCAGCGCCGCGAAGCGGTTGGTGAACTGATCCTCGGGCCCGAACAGCAGCGACGGCCGCATGATGGTGGCTTGCGGCAGGGCGGCCTGCACCGCCTGCTCGCCTTCCGCCTTGGCGCGGTAATAACCCGACAGCGAATCCTTATCGGCGCCGATCGCCGAGACATGGACCATCCGGGCGCCGGCTGTGGCCGCCGCCTTGGCGATGGTCTCGGCGCCCTTCACCTGCACGGCGTCGAAGCTCTGCCCGCCGCCCTCGGCCAGGATGCCGACCAGGTTGATGGCGATATGCGAATCACGCATCGCCGCCTCGACCGAGGCCGGGTAGCGCACATTGGCCTGGACCGCATGAATCTGGCCGACGCGGCCGAGCGGCTGCAGATGGCCGGCCAGTTCAGGCCGCCGCACCGCGACTCGCACGCGATAATCGCGCTTGCAGAGCGCCCGGACCACGTTCCGTCCCAGAAAACCCGATCCGCCGAAGACCGTGACGAGCGTTTCCAGGTTCGATGCCATGAGGTCCATTCCTGCCGGATTCGAGAGCGATTGGGCGCATTTAGAGCCTCTCGCGATACGCCATCAGCCCAATCCTGTACAGGCTATTTGAATTTCCGATCGCGAATTTGACAAGCGCGTAACCGATCCTTACTAAGCCGCTCCACATGCCCAGGTGGCGGAATTGGTAGACGCGCTGGCTTCAGGTGCCAGTGGCTTAACGGCCGTGAAGGTTCGAGTCCTTTCCTGGGCACCACCCCTTTTTAAGCGATTGAAATCGCTAACGTTCGTGGGGCGGGTTAGGCGAAGCCGTAACCCGCCACCGACAAGGGCGTTTGGGATTCAAGCAGCACTGATCTTAGAAGTAGGCGGATCGTTGCGTCGCGGCCTAACGAGATCAATCCAGTATCGGCAAGACCAATCGGACGAGACGGCCAGCCCGCGCCACCAATTGGTCGGCGCTGGCCGATTCAAGCTCGCCGCCATACCTCCGGATCCGCGACCGCCCGTCACACCACCCGCCGCCCTGCGCGCTTTGCGATCGGCCGCTGCACAAAATACATTGCGATCAGCGAGATCATCGAGCTCGCCACAACGACGTATCCTATCCGGTCGAAATGCAGCAGCGAGCCGTCCGCATTCTCGGCGACGATCGCGGCTGCAGCCACCGAGCCGAGCCCGCCCGACAATTGCTGCACCGACGCGCTGATCGCGCTGAACGATCCGCGCTGGCTCGCATCCGGGATCGCCGACATCAGCGCCTGCGACGGGATCATGCGCGAGAAGATGCCGACAAACATCAGTACATTGACGATGATCGCGGTCAGCAGCGAGACGTGGCCGAGATGGGTGTAGATCAGCACCATGATGGCCGACACCACGCAGCCGAAGACGAAGGTCGGATATTTGCCGAACGCATCGCTGGCGCGGCCGACCAGCGGTCCCATCAGGATGCTGAACAGGCCGGAGACCAGATAGATCGTCGGCAGATGGACGATGTCGATGCCGAGATTGTGCACGGTGAAGGCGCTGCCGAACGGCATCAGCATGAAGCCGCCGGTCGCCAGCAGCGTCGTCACCAGGAAGGCCAGCGTGTAGCGCGGCTGCGCGACGGTTGAGATCAAATGCTGGAACGGGTTGCGGTCGTGCTGCAGCTTGAGATGCCCGTCGACCGGCTCCATCACCAGCGCGATGGTGGCGATCGCCGCGATCGACAGGCCGACGATGGCCACGAAGCAGATGTGCCAATTCCAGTGATTGGCGAGGAAAAGCCCGGCGGGCACGCCGAGCACCTGGCTCGCGGCGAACGCGGTCTGGATGAAGCCCATCACCCTGCCGCGCAGATGCAGCGGAAACAGGTCGGTGACGATGGCGAGCACGACGGAGCCGATCACGCCGCCGAACAGGCCGGTGACTATGCGGCCGAGCAGCAGGACATGGAAATTCTGCGCCAGTGCGCACAGCACGGTGCCGAACGTGAAGCCGACATAGAAGAACAGCAACAGCCGCTTGCGGTCGAAGCGATCGGCAAAGCCGGCAGCGAGGATGCCGGAAATGCCCGCCGCGAACGCATAGGCCGAGACCGCGACGCCGAACTGGCCGGCCGTGATGTTGAGCGACGGCATCAGGATGGCGCCGAGCGGCGACATGATGATGAAGTCGAGGATCAGGGTGAACTGCGTGAACGCAAGCAGCGCGATCAGGAACGATTGATAGCGTGAAAAGCCGCGTTCCTGCGGCTCGTCGATCGGCGCGGCGATGGTCTGTTCCGACATGAGGTTCATTCGTGATGATGAGTTGAGCTGCGAGCGGCTGGGCACAGATAGGGGCCCCGTTCGCGGATTTCATCGGCGCCGAAATGCAAAAAAATGCGCGGAAGCGTGATCGAGGGCCGCGAAATTTCCCATGCTTCCATATGGGAATTGTGCCGCCTCCGATCATCCCACCTCTGATCGTTTGAATTGCAGCGTGATCCAAATGCAACAGCAGTCGCGCGATTGGGTCGCCGTGTCGGGATATGGCAAAGCTGGGCGGAAACCCCTGGCTGAGGGACCCGAGACCTCCTATCCGCTCGCATCCCGGGCGTTTGAGCGCTAGTGTCGCCCGTCGAATCGATCCAAGACCCGAGGCCGTTTTTCATGACCATCCGCCTGCATCGCGGCGACCTGCCTGATCTGTCCCGCTACACCGATTCCGTGGCAATCGACACCGAGACCATGGGACTGCATCCGCACCGTGACCGGCTTTGCGTGGTGCAGATGTCGAACGGCGACGGTACCGCCGACGTGATCCAGATTCCGAAGGGGCACACCGATGCGCCGAACCTGAAGGCGCTGCTCGCGAATCCTGCGATCACCAAGATCTTCCATTTCGCGCGGTTCGACGTCGCGGTGCTCTACAACACGTTCGGCGTGATGCCGGCGCCGGTCTATTGCACCAAGATCGCCTCGCGCCTGTCGCGCACCTATACCGACCGGCATGGCCTGAAGGATCTGGTGCGCGAGGTGCTGAACGTCGAATTGTCGAAGCAGCAGCAGTCGAGCGATTGGGGTGCGCAAAGCCTGAGCGAGGCCCAGCTCGCCTATGCCGCGTCCGACGTGCTGCATTTGCATGCGTTGCGCGACAAGCTCAATGTCATGCTGGCGCGCGAGGGACGCACGGATCTCGCGAAGGCGTGCTTTGATTTCCTTCCCGCCCGCGCCAGGCTCGATCTCGACGGCTGGGAGGCCGAGGACATCTTCGCCCATTCGTGATTTCGCCCGTTCATGATGGGCGCCGAATTCGTCGCAGCCGGGCCGGTTCCGCCCCGTTTCGGCCAAACTGTTCACGCGTGGTCCGCCTTGAAGTCGGCTTGGGGGGCGCGACGCGAGGTCCGGGCTGCATATTGGGGCGGCTCCGGCTAGAATAGGGGCAATTCCGCGCCTCTGGAGCTCAGGTGAATTCGGTTCAGAATCCAGCCCAGAATCCAGCCTATGTCACGGGCCTCGAGGCGCGCTTTGCCGCCGCCGCGCGGCACAGCCGCATGGTGCGAATCCTGCGCATCGCGGTGCCTGCGGTGGTCGGGCTGTCGATGGCCTCGATCATCTTCGTCTCGGTCTACAATCCATGGCGCGAGATGATCCCCAAGCTACCGGTTGAGATGGACAACCTCGTGGTGTCCGGCACCAAGATCACGATGGAATCGCCGCATATCGCCGGCTTCTCGACCGACGGCCGGCCCTATGAGATGTGGGCCAAGGCCGCGATCCAGGACGTCACCGATCCCGATCATGTCGAGCTGAAGACGATCCGCGCCAAGGTGGCTCAGCAGGATCGGTCGACGGTGACGATGGATGCACGCACCGGCTTCTTCGACAACAAGAAGCAGCTGCTCGACCTGCGCCAGGACATCTTCCTGCAGTCGTCCACCGGCTATGAGGCCAAGCTGACGCAGGCCTTTGTCGACATCAACAAGGGCAACATGTCGTCGGACGAGCATGTCGACGTCAAGCTGCTCGAAGGCACGCTGACCGCCGACCGCCTCAGGATCTACAACAGCGGCGAGCTCGTGCGGTTCGAAGGCAATGTCGTGATGAACCTGGACAAGCTCGGCGACAACAATCCGAGCCCGCCCGCCGAGCCCGCGCCACCTCCGCCGCCACCGAAGCCGCGCAAATCCGCCAACCCGAAATGAATTTGATGATGAGACGTTTTCCGCACGGCATCGCAATTGCGGCCTTTCTGCTCACGCTGTTCGCAGCCGGCGCTGCGTCCGCGCAGGGCTCGATGAGCGGCGTTCCCAATGCCATGCAGGGCTTTTCGCAGAACCGCGACCAGCCGATCCAGATCGAGGCCGCCTCGCTCGAAATGCGCGACAAGAAGAAGGAGGCGACCTTCGCCGGCAATGTGAAGGTCGTGCAGGGCGACACCACCATGACCTCGAAGGTGCTGGTCGTGTTCTACGAGGATAAGTCGACCCAGACGCCGGCGCCTGCCGCCGGCGGCACCAAGGCCGGGGCGGCCAAGGGCGCTGCGCCGATACAATCGGCAACGCCCGGCCCCGGCGGCGCGTCCTCGATCAAGCGCCTGGAGGCGAAGGGCAATGTCGTCGTCACCCAGAAGGATCAGGTCGTCACCGGCGAGACCGCGATCTTCGACACCAAGACAAACCTGATCACCATGCTCGGCGGTGGCGGCGGCCAGGTGGTGCTGACCCAGTGCCAGAACGTGCTGCGCGGCGACCGTCTGCTGGTTGACATGACCACCGGCGTCTCGCGGGTGGAATCCGACAGCGGCAAGGTGCAGGGCCTGTTCATCCAGTCGCAGGGCGGACAGAACGGCAAGGGCGGCTGCGGCACGCCGGCTGCCCCCGGCGCGGCCCCTGCAGCCCCGTCGCCGCTCCAACTGCTTCCGGGTAGCAAGTCGAAATAGGCTTCACAAAGCAAGCTGCACGTAAGGTGAAGTAGAATCAATAAGTTAGATAATATTTTGCGACCGCGAGGTTGAAGCGCGCGGGGCGAGACTGTATCTACTTCAGCGGCCCGGCCGGACGATGTGCCTTTGAGGGGGAGTTATGTTGGCCGGGACAGGGGCATTCATTCATTCAAGGCGCGGGTGATCGCGCCTTGCAGTGTTGTTTGAGCATGATCTCCGCGCAGACGCGTCCGCTTTTGTCGCGAAGGAAGGCCGGTATCCAGTTTTCCGGCGCATGCTGGCGCCTTGGCGCGCGAATCGATTGGTGCGCAGGCAAGGTCGCGGGATCACCGTGAAAGGCTGAAGCGAAGCGGGGATGGTGGATTTTCTCGGCATGTTCCGGCGGCGCCCTGCGAAACGCAGTTCCGGATTTGCGCGCGCGCATGACGACATCACGGCGCTCGGCGACCAGTTCGGCGAGATGCTGACGTCACCGGTGCGCGACGCGCCACCGATGGCGCGCGCCGCCCCGGTTCCCGCCGTCGAGCTGCCGCGATCCCAACCCGCGGCAGCGCCGGCCCCAGCGCGGGCGAGGCCCGCCAGGAACGCCGCTTCTGCGCCGCAGCTCATCAAGCGGCCGGGCTATCTGGCTGTGCATAGCGTGGAAAAGAGTTTTGGCAGCCGCCAGGTCGTGCGCGGCGTCAGCATTTATGTGCGCCGCGGCGAGGCGGTCGGCCTGCTCGGGCCGAACGGTGCCGGCAAGACCACGGTGTTCTACATGATCACCGGCCTGATCAAGGCCGATCGCGGCGCGATCGAGCTCGATGGCCACGACGTCACCAAGCTGCCGATGTATCAGCGCGCGCGGCTCGGCATCGGCTATCTGCCGCAGGAAGCCTCGATCTTCCGCGGCCTGTCGGTCGAGCAGAACATCCGCGCCGTGCTCGAGGTCGTCGAGCCTTCGAAGAAGAAGCGCGAGCACGAGCTGGATTCGCTGCTCGACGAGTTCAACATCACGCGGCTGCGCAAGAGTCCATCGATCGCGCTGTCCGGCGGCGAGCGCCGCCGCGTCGAAATTGCGCGCGCGCTGGCGACGCGTCCGAATTACATGCTGCTCGACGAGCCGTTCGCCGGCATCGACCCGATCGCGGTCGGCGACATCCAGGACCTCGTGCGCCATCTCACCAACCGCGGCATCGGCGTGCTCATCACCGACCACAACGTCCGCGAGACGCTCGGCCTGACCGACCGCGCCTATATCGTCTATGCAGGTGAGATCTTGACGGAGGGAAGCCCGGAGGAGATCGTTAACGATCCGGATGTACGCCGGCTTTACCTTGGCGAGGAATTCCGCCTGTAGCCCAAAAATTGCATCCGTCAAGCCGTGTACATCCTACGCGGACTAAGCTAAGCAAGAATCGAGCCAACTTTCAGGATCGTTCTTGCCTCCATGGCGCTGACGCAAAGACTAGAGTTCCGCCAGTCGCAGTCGCTGGTGATGACGCCGCAGCTGATGCAGGCGATCAAGCTGCTGCAACTGTCGAACCTGGATCTGTCGGCCTTTGTCGAGGAAGAGCTGGAGCGCAACCCGTTGCTCGAGCGGGCCGCCGACGGGCCGGAACCGCCGGTGGCGGGCGAGCCGGCGATGGAGCGGCCAGACTACGGCGACTCAGACGGTTCCTCCAGCTACGGGGACGACGGCGAGGCGTCCGACATGACCGCAGGCTCGGGCGGCGAGGCCGCCTTTGAGCCCGGCCAGGAGGAATGGCTGAACCGCGACCTCGGCACTCGCGCCGAGATCGAGCAGACGCTTGATACCGGGCTCGACAACGTGTTCTCCGAGGAGCCGGCCGAAGCCGCCGCGCGCGCCGCGCAGGACGCGCCCCCGTCGGTCTATACCGAATGGGGTGGTGGCGCCTCCAGCGACGACGAATACAATCTCGAGGCCTTCGTGGCCGCCGAGCTGACGCTCGCCGACCATCTCGCCGAACAGCTCGCGGTGGCGTTCTCGGCGCCGGCGCAGCGCATGATCGGGCAGTATCTGATCGACCTGGTCGACGACGCCGGCTACCTGCCGGCTGATCTCGGTCAGGCCGCCGAGCGCCTCGGTGCGTCGCAGCAAGCGGTCGACGAGGTCGTCGCGGTGCTGCAGAAGTTCGATCCGCCGGGCGTGTGCGCGCGAAACCTGAGCGAGTGCCTGGCGATCCAGCTGCGCGAGCTCGATCGCTACGATCCGGCGATGCAGGCGCTGGTCGAGCATCTCGATCTGCTCGCCAAGCGCGACATCGCGGCCTTGCGAAAGCTGTGCGGCGTCGACGACGAAGACATCACCGACATGATCGCCGAGATCCGCCGGCTCGATCCGAAGCCGGGGCTGAAGTTCGGCACCGCGCGGACGCAGACCATGGTGCCCGACGTCTATGTGCGTCCGGGCCCCGACGGCGGCTGGCATGTCGAGCTCAACAGCGACACTCTGCCGCGCGTCCTCGTCAACCAGACCTACTACTCTGAGCTGTCGAAGACGATCCGCAAGGACGGTGACAAGTCGTACTTCACCGACTGCCTGCAGAACGCGACCTGGCTGGTCCGCGCGCTCGATCAGCGCGCCCGCACCATCCTGAAGGTCGCAACCGAAATCGTCCGCCAGCAGGACGGATTCTTCACCTATGGCGTCGCGCACTTAAGGCCGCTTAATCTGAAGGCGGTGGCGGATGCGATCCAGATGCATGAATCGACGGTGTCGCGCGTCACCGCCAACAAATACATGGCGACCAATCGCGGCAGTTTTGAATTGAAGTATTTTTTCACCGCATCGATCGCCTCCGCCGACGGCGGCGAGGCCCATTCGGCCGAAGCGGTGCGTCACCACATCAAGCAATTGATCGACGGCGAGGCGGCGTCGGCGATCCTGTCCGACGACACGATCGTGGAACGTTTGCGCGCTTCGGGCATTGATATTGCCCGTCGGACCGTCGCGAAGTACCGCGAGGCGATGCGGATACCATCCTCGGTGCAGCGCCGCCGTGACAAACAGAGCATGCTTGGTAATGCCCTTTCAGCTCCTGCCTCCTCGCCCGACCGCTCGCGCGATACAGCCCCCGTTTAGGTTACTTCTAGAGCATGACCCCGTCCGAGTACGGACAGGATCATGCGCTCGTTGCGTTCGCCTCAAATCGCGATAGTCTCAATCTTTCCTGGCGAAGCGTCGTCCAGCAAGGGAGGTGACCGGAAGCCCAGCAAACATCATGCTCGTGCAAGAGTGATCGAGGCATCCAGCAATTGAGGCATCAAATGACCCTTCGAATCTCGGGAAAGAGCATCAGCCTCGGCGAGGCGCTTCGCGCGCGCGTCAGCGAGCGCACCGACGAGGTCCTGCGAAAGTATTTTGATGGCAACTACTCCGGTCACATCACGCTGAGCAAGGATGGCTTCGGCTTCCGAACCGACTGCTCGCTTCATCTGGATTCCGGCATCACGCTGGAAGCCGAATCCAATGCCGCCGACGCCTATGCCAGCGCGGACGCCGCGCTCCTGATGATCGAGAAGCGCCTGCGTCGCTACAAGAGCCGGCTCAAGGACCGCTCGGCCCGCAAGACCTACACTGCGAACGCTGCGTTTGCCGAATTGAACGGCGTCGGGCTCGACGCGCCGAGCTACGTCATCGAGGCGCCCGAGAACGAGGACGAGGTCACCGAATACAGCCCGGTGATCATTGCCGAGGCAACCACCGCGCTGAAGCGGCTGTCGGTCAGCGAAGCCGTCATGGAGCTCGATCTGTCCGGCGCCTCCTGCCTGGTATTCCAGCATGGCGGCAGTGGCCGGTTGAACATCATATACCGCCGTACGGACGGCAATGTCGGCTGGGTCGATCCGCCGGCGGTGAGCCCCTGAGGATAGTTGGCCCATGGCATTGACGTCCGAAGCCAGCCCTGCTTATGGTCCGCCGCCTCCAGCAATAAGGGGGCGGAACAGGGTTCGCAGGTGTTGGCACCGCCGATACGTTGGAGTAGAAGCCCTGCCAGCTGGACCCGGGCTAAGCCCGCATCCCACCTCAACTTCTTGACGCCGCCGCTGTAAAGCCTATTTCGCAACCTGACGGTTCATTCACCTCGGAACGTCCCAATGCCGATTACCGATTTGGTCGCACCCGAGGCGATACTCCCGGCTTTGAAAGTCATCAGCAAGAAGCAGGCGCTGCAGGAACTCGCCGCGCGCGCTTCGGCTTTGACCGGGCAGAACGAACGCGCGATCTTCGAGGTGCTGCTGCAGCGCGAGAAGCTCGGCACCACGGCGGTCGGCTATGGCGTCGCCATTCCGCACGGCAAGCTTCCCAAGCTGGAGAAGCTGTTCGGCTTCTTCGCCCGCCTCGAGCGCCCGATCGATTTCGAGGCGATGGACGGCCAGCCGGTCGATCTGATCTTCCTGCTGCTCGCGCCGGAAGGCGCCGGCGCCGATCACCTCAAGGCGCTGGCGCGCATCGCCCGCCTGCTGCGCGACCAGGACGTCGCCAAGAAGCTGCGTGCCTCGCGCGACGCGCAGGCGATCTACTCGGTGCTCGCGCTGCCCCCGGCGAGCGCGGCCTAATCATCCGCATTCGCGAATTCGTTCGCGCAACTGTCATCAAGACATAGTTCGTTCGTCACGCGATGGCGCGCGACACCGCGCGATCATTTCGATCGCCGTAGCCCGATGAAGCGAAGCGCAATCCGGGGAAAATCTCGCAAGCCGCGCAGATCCCGAATTTCGTTGCGCTTCGTTCGCAACTCTATCAGCAGATCGTCGGCAGCAGGCGGCGGACTTCGTCGAGCAGATCGGGGATCGCCTTCTCGTCGCTGGCGAGGTGCCTGAGCAGCGCGCTCTGGAACAGGCCGTCGAACAGCGCGTAGAGCGCGGCCGGAGACGATGCCGGCTTCCTGTTGCCCAACTCGGCGTAGCGCGCGGCGATCCGCCAGATCATCGCTTCCAGGCTCTTGTCGATCTCGAGCACATCCTTGCGAAACGCGGGCTCGAACATCGCCTGCGAGCGCAGATCGTACCAGAGCCGATGCATGCGCGCTTCGTTCTCAAGCGTTGCCGCAAGCTTGGCGAGGAAACCTTCGGTCAATTCGTCGCGGCTTCGTGCCGTCGTCACCACCTCGTCATAGCGCGTCACGCATTTCGCCTTGTAGTGACGGACGCAGCAGCAGATCAGATCGAGCTTGTCGCTAAAGTAGTAGTGAAACACGCCGTGGGTGAATGCGGAGTTCTGCGCGATCTCGCGCAGGCTGGTGCGCGCGAAGCCGAGTTCGCCGAGCGTTTCCAGCGCGGCTTCCGCAAGCTCGATGCGGCGTGCGTTGAACTTCTCGTCGCGCAGCGTCTCGGCCGCCACCGCCACACGTTGGGCCGCTCCTGTCGCTTGCCGCGCCATCCCGTGCTTTCCTCCTTCTTCCCTCTGAAGTGCGACGACCCGCCGTCGCACTTCAGCTCGACGTTTGCGCATGGTCCTCTCGGAAAGCCGCTTCGCATTTTTCCGGATCATGCTTGAGCGACTATACCGCGACGACCGCGGCGCGCTCCATCTCTTCACAATCATCCTCTTGGACACTTGTCAAATTCAGGCTTGACAAGTGTCAAGTTCCTGGACGAGGGTTGGCGAAATAATTTGGACAACCGTCAAGACGGCTGACCTAACAACATCAGGAGGAAATGCATCGCCGGGCGCGCCAACGCTGCGCCCCGCCGACGCCTGCCGCCATCAACACCAATGCGCTGAGACTATGCCGTCCGCCGGCCCGTGCTGCCGACGGCCGCGGCACCGATCAAAATCATCAAGCAAAGGGAGGACTACGTCATGAGTGCGAAGAGCCTTGAAGGCCGGAAAGCCCTGGTCACCGGCGGCGCCCGGGGGATTGGCGCTGCAATCGCGCAGGCGCTGGCACGGTCCGGCGCCGCGGTCATGATCGGCGACATCCTCGACGATGCCGGCAAGGCCAGCGCCGCCGAGATCGCCAAGGCCGGTGTCAAAACCGGCTTCGTCAAGCTCGATGTTACCGACGACACGCAATGGGAACGGGCCGTCGCCGCGACGGTCGAAACGCTGGGCGGCTACGACATCCTGATCAACAATGCCGGCATCGAGATCACCTCGCTGGTCGCCGAGATCAAGGCCGAGGACGCGCGCCGGATGTGCGACGTCAACATCGTCGGCACCGTGCTCGGCATGAAGCACGCCTTCCGCGCGATGCGGCCGGGCGGAGCCGCGGGCAAGGGCGGCGCCGTCGTCAACATCGCCTCGGTCGCGGCGACGATCGCCTTTCCGAGCATCGCCGTCTACTCCGGCACCAAATCCGCAGTCGATCGCATGACGCGGGTCGGTGCGATGGAAGCCGGCAAGCTCGGCTACGGGGTGCGGGTGAACTGCATCTATCCCGGCCTGATCCCGACCGACATGGGTCTGCAGCTCGCCAATGACATCGTGAAGATCGGTCTCGCGCCCGACGTCAACGCCGCCGTCGGCTCGGTGGTGGAGCAGACGCCGCTCGGCAAGCTCGCCGAGGTCTCCGACATCGCCGACGCCGCGGTGTTCCTGTGCTCGAACGAGGCCCGCTTCATCACCGGCATCGGCCTGCCGGTCGATGGCGGCATGGGCATGTAGCAACAAAGCCGACAACAAGCATTTCGGAGGATCGCAATGAGCGAGAAGAAGCCCGTCATCGTCTATGGCGCTTCCGGCTACACCGGCCGGCTGGTCTGCGAATATCTGCGCGAGTACAACATCCCCTTCATCGCCGCCGGTCGCAGCGGTGAGAAGCTCAACGCGGCGATGAAGTCGAACGTGGCCGGCATCGAGACCGCCGACCACGAGGTGGTTTCAGTGCCGCACACCGCGGCCGCACTGACCGAACTGTTCAAGGGCGCCTCGGTGGTGCTCAACACCGTGGGCCCGTTCGCCAGGTTCGGCGGCGAGGTGGTGCAGGCCTGCCTGGCTGCCAAGTGCCACTACACCGACACCACCGGCGAGCAGGACTGGCTGATCACGCTCGAGCAGGAATTTGGCACGAAGTTCGCCAATGCCGGCCTGCTGCTCGCGCCGGGCATCGCGCAGATGTACACCACCGGCGAGATTGCCGCGCAGCTGTGCCTGGAGACGCCCGGCCTCGACACGCTTGATATCGCCGTGTTCTGGGGCGGCAGCCCGACCATCGCCTCGACGCAGACCATCCTGGTCAACGCCGCGATGGCCAAAGCCTACTACCTGGAGCAGAACAAGTACGTCGAGCATCAGCCCGATGCCGGTCTCTACAACCTCGCCATCCCTGGCCAGCACGAGCTGGCGCTGGCGCTGCCGTGGGGCGGCACCTCGCACCCGGTGTGGTTCAAGCGCGATCCGCGCGTGGCCAACGTGAAGGTGCTGGGCGGCGTGTTCAACCGCGCGTTGATGCTGGGCGTGCCGCAGATCGTCGCCGCCGCGCTGGAGGCAACCAAGGACATGAACCCCGACGCCCGCTACGCCGCGCTGGCGCAGACCGCTGCCGGCGTGATGAACACGATGCCGCCGCGCGAGAACCCGCGCGTCAACAAATCGATGGACTCGGTGTACGCCTCCGGCCCGCTGGGGCGCGCGCACTGCGTCATCTACGGCAACAGCAACTACAAGCAGACCGGCATGCTGCAGGCCTTTGCCGCGGCGTACCTGCTGCAGCAGCCGCCCAAGCGCGTGGGCTTCGCCTCCGGCTGCCAGGCGTTCGGCCATCACGAACTGCTTGGGCAATTGCGCAGCTTTGGCCTGGTCGGCAAGCCGGTCCTGACCGTGCACGATTGAGCTTGAGCCCCGCTTGGCTCGGGGCTCAACACTCCCTTCCCTGAAGCGTTTTCGTCAAGCGGACCGGTAGCCGATCTGCTCGAAACGCCGCTTCCGCGGGTGACGCAGTAGCGCGTCACCCGCCTCTTGCGCGAGACCTGCCATGCGCTTCATCGATTATCTCGACAAGGGTGCCTCGCTCGGCGCCGACGCGCCGTGCCTCACCATGGACGGGCGGGACCTCAGCTATGGCGAGGTGCAGCGGCTGAGCTACCGGATCGCCCGCGGGCTCGAGCGATCGGGCATCGCGCCCGGCGAGAAGGTCGCGATCCTGTCCGGCAACGATCCGCTCGCGTTCGCCTGCGTGTTCGGCATCTCGCGCGCCGCCGCGGTGTGGTGCCCGATCAACCCGCGCAACGAGGCCACCGAGAACAAGTTCATCCTCGATCAGTTCGATTGCAGCCTGCTGCTGTTTCATTCGAGCTTCGCGCCGATGGTCGAGGCCGTCAGGCAGGATCTGCCCAAGCTGCGCGCGCTGGTCTGCCTCGATACCGAACTGCCGTTTGCGCCGTCTTTCGACCGCTGGCTCAGCGGTCTTGCCGATGATGTCTATCAGCGCGACACGATCGACGATCTCGCGATGATCCCGGGCACCGGCGGCACCACCGGCAAGCCGAAGGGCGTGATGCTCTCAGGCCGCAACATCGAGGCGATGACGGCGCTGACACTGATGGGTTACCCGTTCAAGGGCCGCCCGATCTATCTGGCGCTGGCGCCGCTGACGCATGCCGCCGGCGTGCTTTGTTTTCCGATCATGACGCTCGGCGGCCGCGTCGTGATCATGCACCACCCTGACATCGGCGAGTTCCTAGCGCTGATCGAACGCTATCGCGTCACGCATACGTTCCTGCCGCCGACCGTGATCTACATGCTGCTCGATCATCCCGGGCTCGATGCAGCCGATCTCACCTCGCTGCAATGCTTCTGGTACGGCGCGGCACCGATTTCGGCGACGCGGCTCGCGGAAGCGTTGAAACGGATCGGACCGATGGCGCAGCTGTTCGGTCAGACCGAGGCGCCGATGATGATCTCGATGATGGCGCCCGCCGATCACTACAATGCAGACGGCACGATCGCGATGGAGCGCCTTGCCTCCGCCGGGCGGATCGGACCGCTGGTGCAGGCCGGCATCATGGATGGCGACGGCAAGCTGTTGCCCGCGGGATCGCGCGGCGAGATCGTGGTGCGCGGTTCGCTTGTCATGGAAGGCTACTACAAGAACCCGGAGGCCACGCGTGAGGCCTCGGCGCATGGCTGGCACCACACCGGCGATATCGGCTACATCGACGGCGACGGCTACCTCTACATCGTCGACCGCGCCAAGGACATGATCATCACCGGCGGCTTCAATGTTTACTCGATCGAGGTCGAGAACGCGCTGCGCGCCCACGAGGCGGTGCAGGATTGTGCCGTCATTGGGCTGCCCGACGACAAATGGGGCGAGCGCATCGTCGCCGTGGTGCAGCCGCGCGCCGGCCAAACCGTCGATGCGACGGCGTTGGCCGCGTTCGTCAAGCAGCAGGTCGGCAGCATCAAGACGCCGAAGCAGATCGAGGTCTGGGACGATCTGCCGCGTTCCAAGGTCGGCAAGGTGCTGAAGCCCGACATCCGCGCGCGCCTGACCGAGCGTTCAGGCGGCTAAAGCGCGATGAGATCAGGTTGAATCGTCATCGCGCTTTAGCTCCTTGTTTGAGCATGATCTTTTCGGAAAACCGCTTCGCACTTTTCCGGATCATGCTTGAGGGCGCGCATCCGGACTCCATGGACCCGGGTTGATGTCGCGCGTCGTTATAACGCTCGCTATTCGGTGAGTGCCAGCGTAGGATCGCGTCATCACCGCCCTTCCCACGGCGTCCATCGGTGACTGAGGGCAACGAAGCGCTCCCGCCGGAAGTGGAGGAGCGTGCGTGTCTCGATTTCGCATGGCCGATTGGATCGTGCCGCCGGTGATCGTCCCGTTGTTTCTTTTGCTCCTGGTGGCTGCTGCGGCCCTCCTGCATGGATAGGACGACGCAGCTCCAATCCCTGGTCCGCGGGAACCATCAATTCAGCCGCGTCAGCCTTGGTCGCCCCACGGGAGGTATCTCCATGAGAACGCTTGTTCTCGCCCTGGCACTTGGCGCCTTTACCCATGCCGCTCTCGCCGCAGAGCCGACCTGCCGCGCGATCGAAAACACGGGGGCGCGCCTCAGCTGTTACGACGCGGCATTTCCTCCGAAACCGAAGGAGCCACCGGCGGTCGATGACCCCGCGCCGCGAGCTGAATACAAGGATCCGTTGATGACGGAGGACGCTCGAATCGCGGCCAAGCTGAAGAATATCTGTCGCGGCTGCTGAGATCTGCGACAAGGCGCGCACGGGAGCGGGAGACAGTGAGGGCGATCGATCGTTTCGCCATATGCCCTGTCCGACACGCTTCCAGCTTCGCCGCGATCAAGATTTCCGCGCCCGTTGCGACGATAAACGCTGCGTGCGGCGTTCGCCGCCGCTGGCGTCAACCGCGTCTCTTGGCAGCACAAAGGAGCCTTCATGGCCCGCGAAACGACCTACGTCGTGCAGGCATTCAACGCCGGCAAGGGTGGGCATCTGAAGCCCGACTCTCCAATCGTCTGCAAGACGGCAAATGGCGCGCTGCGAACGGCGGAGCGCCTGGCGTTGAGCAAGCTCGCCGTCGTTGCATTCTCGTCCACCGGCGATGCCGAAATGGGCGACTATGATGATGAGCCGATGGTCTTCTTCCGCAAGGGTGAGCTTCCGGCAGACTTTGGCTGAGTCCTTGGTTGCGAATGAGAACGTGGATGCCGGAGGGTCCAGATGAGCGAGCGACTTGAAACGCTGAAAAAGGCCCGTGAGCGCATGATCGAGGACAGGGACGCGCATGCGAAAGTGCTGGCCGCTCCGTTCGATCGCGACAAGGCGGAGCGGGCCCGCAGCAAGTTCGTCGAGGTGCAGGCCTTGGTCGAAGCCCTGGACCGCGCCATCAGCGCGGAGGACTCCGCTTCAGCAAGGGACTGAAACCGGATGCCGCGCATAGCTGACGGAGCGCCAGCTCGCGCGATCGGCGTTCACCTCTTGCCGTATTCGGTGAAAACGTAATCGCGATTTTGCACCACGGTGTGGCAGGCATAGCCGCACTTCGCGTCGTTCTCCTGTGGCGGATTGTCCGCCGTAGTGGCTGGCCTGAACACATTCGACGCCGCGTCATATTCGAACGCGGCGTACCCCCATCCGCCGCTGTCTGCGAACCTCTTGCTGTCCTTCACCATGAAATCGACGTCGTGCTGCGTACCCGGCACCGTCGGTTGACCGGGATACGCCTCCTGCTTCTTCGGGATCCAGTGAATCTTCGCCATCCTGGCGCCGTCCGGGAACGGCTTGCCATTGCCGGGCACGCCCTCGCGGTAGGCGCCGATCATCGCCGGATTGCCCAGGATCACGGCAATGACGCCTTCGTTCTCGCTGATCGCGATCACGGGCCAGTCCTCGTATCCCCTGAACTCGGAGAATGCGAGCCCACCGGAAACTTGAAGACTGTATTTGTCCTGCGCAGAAATCGCGACACCGGTCGCGAGGACGGAAATCGACACCGAAGCAACGAGATTGATCAGCGAGCTCTTCCGTATGGTCGTATCTCCCTCAATCGATTTGGCGGCGGATAATCTCTTGCTGGAAATTCCTCTTATCGCGTTGCCTTCTCCGAGGCTCAGGACTACGCGAACCGTTGGTCACGGGAACGAATTACAGCATGGAATGGCGCGGAGCGAAACGGGGCCGCCGCCATGTTCCGCGGCCCGAAGCTACGGCGTGAGCGCCTATTGACAACCGTCCCATCGCGCCAGAAGACTCAGGGCGCATCGTCGTGCATGCGACCCTAGGGGATAACCGATGTCCCTCGACTTTCGCTTCCATCGCAATCCCATCGACGTTCTCGCTTACGAGCTCGCCGAGGAGAAAGCTTCGGCACTCGGACGGATGGGCCGCGCGCTGGAACGGGCTCTCGCCAAGCTGCGCGAGTTCGATGTTGCCCATCCGCGCGGTGAAGCACCGGCATCCGCTCAACAGGCACGGCGCATTCTGGTGCGGGAAGCCGGCCATGCGCTCTGGATGTTCGTGGTGCAGCGGGAAGCCTGCGGCATGCGCGACAGCCGCGCGATCATGCGCACCTACAATGTGCCCAGCGAAGTGCAGCACTGCATGGGGCCAATGCTCGCCACATCGACCGCATCGCCATAAAAATGCGCGGGCCGCCTCGATCGTTGTCGAGACCTGCCCGCGCATTGAACTCGCGGATGCTGAATTCAGCCGTGCGCTAGAGCTTCGGTTCTGATTGAATCAGAGCCGAAGCTCTGGATTCTTGTTTTGACGCGTTTTCTTCACGCGAACAGGTCTCCACTTCGCTCGAAAACGCGCTAGCTAGTGCACGCTGACGGCCTGCAGCTCGTTGCTCCAGGCGTTCGCAATCGCGGCTTCGCGGCTGTCGGTCAGCATGATCGGCGTGCCGTCGGCGGCATGCAGTGCGAACAGCTTGATGCCCGGCGCGATTTTCGGCGCCTGCGGAAAGAGATCCGGCACGTCCTCGGAACGGACCTGCTTCACATAGGCGATATGGCCCTCGCCCAGATGGGCCAGCGCTTCCGGCGTGACGCTCTCGGATTGGAAGATGATATTCGCTTCACTCATGGTCTCGACTCCTCAGTCAGATAAGCGGTCGAGTCCGCTCGTTGTTTCTATTATTCGTGTTCATTGATAGCGATTGTCTTAACGACCCGTTCAGGTTCTGGCCTGGCCAGGTCGATCGACAACAACCCGTTCTTCAGATCCGCGCCCAGCACCTGCATCCCCTCCGCCAGCACGAAGGTGCGCTGGAAGTGGCGCGCGGCGATGCCGCGATGGATGTATTGCCGAGCCTTGTCGTCCTGCTGACGGCCGCGGATGACGAGCTGATTTTCCTCAATAGTTACATCGAGTTGGTCGCGGGTGAAGCCCGCCACCGCCAACGTGATGCGCAACCGCTCGGGCTGCCCGTTGGTACGATCGCACCGCTCGATATTGTACGGAGGATAGCCGTCAGCGCCCTTCACGACGCGGTCGAGCGCACGCTCGATCTCGTCGAATCCCAGAAGGAACGGACTGGACAACGATGGAACACGAGACATTACAAAGTCCTCTCGAAGCGACTTTGAGGGGCCCTTGCGGCACCCCATGCAACCGGCGGGCCGCTTGCCCGTCGGTCACCAGCCAATATGGGAGTGATCTGGATAGCGTTCAAGCGCCTCTGAAACCAGCGTAAATGCCGCCTGGAGCATATCGGTTCTGATCAAATCAGGACCGATATGCTCCACTTTTTGTCTCAGGCGCGTTTTCTTCACGCGAACCGGTGTCCACTTCGCTCGAAAACGCGCCAGCATGGCCCCAATCGTTCCCGATCGGTTACGGACCGACGCGCTTGCGGCCGTCAGCGGTAAAGAGATGCAGTTTGTCGCGCGGCGCGACCACCCGGATCTGCTCACCGATCGCAGGCCCAGCGGCGCCGGGAATCCGGACGATCACTTCGCCGGGCGGCAGCTCGCCCGGATTGGCGGCGATGGCCCGTTCCTCGCGCTGGCGGCTGCCATAGACGAAGGTCTCGGCGCCGACATGCTCGATCGCCTCGACCGTCAGGCCGAGCGCGACGCCGTCGGATGCGGTCTCGCCCGTGATCACGAAATCCTCCGGCCGGATGCCGACGATGCCGGCACCATCGGCGCCCGCGATCTGGGAGGTCAGCTCGTCCGAGCGCAGCGGCATCAGGTTCATCGGCGGAGCGCCGATGAAGGAGGCGACGAAGGTGGTTGCCGGCTTCTGATAGATTTCCAGGGGATTGCCGATCTGCTCGACCTGGCCGCCATTCATGACCACGAGGATGTCGGCGAGCGTCATCGCCTCGAGCTGGTCGTGGGTGACGTAGATCGAGGTGGTGTTGAGCCGGCGCTGCAGCTTGCGGATCTCGACCCGCATCGCGATGCGCAGCTTGGCGTCGAGGTTCGACAGCGGCTCGTCGAACAGGAAGACTTTCGGCTGGCGCACGATGGCGCGGCCCATCGCGACGCGCTGGCGCTGGCCGCCGGAGAGCTGCCGCGGCTTGCGCTCCAGCATCGGCGAGAGCTCGAGGACGCGCGCGGCTTCCTCGACGCGGGTCTTGACCTCGGCTTCGGCCATGCCGCGGTTGCGCAGGCCGTAGGCCATGTTGTTGTAGACGCTCATATGCGGGTAGAGCGCGTAGTTCTGGAACACCATCGCGATGTCGCGATCGGCGGGCTCGATCTGGTTGACGACGCGGCCGCCGATGTCGATCTCGCCGCCGGTGATGGTCTCGAGCCCGGCGACCATGCGGAGCAGCGTGGACTTGCCGCAGCCGCTTGGCCCGACCAGCACGCAGAACTGGCCGTCGCCGACGTCGACATCGACGCCCTTGATGGCCTCGAAGCCGCCGGGATAGGTCTTGCGGACGCTGCGCAGCGTGACGTTAGCCATTACTTTTCCGTCTCCACCAATCCGCGCACGAACAGTTTCTGCATCACGACGACGACGAACACCGGCGGCAGCATCGCGAGCAGCGCGGTCGCCATCACGACGGGCCATTCGGTCAGCGCATCCGTCGTAGTGATCATCTTGCGAATACCGACCTGGATGGTCTGCATGTCGTCGCGCGTGGTGATCAAAAGCGGCCAGAGATATTGATTCCAGCCGAGGATGAACAGGATCACGAACAGCGCGGCCATGTTGGTGCGCGAGAGCGGCAGCAGCGTATCCCAGAAGAAGCGGAACGGGCCCGCGCCGTCGATGCGCGAGGCCTCCAGCAACTCATCCGGCACGGTCATGAAGAACTGCCGGAACAGCAATGTCGCGGTGGCCGAGGCGATCAGCGGCAGCGACAGGCCGGCATAGCTGTCGAGCAGATGCAGATCGGCGACGATCTTGTAGGTCGGATAGATGCGCACCTCGACCGGCAGCATCAAGGTGATGAAGATGATCCAGAAGATCGCCATCCGGAACGGAAATCGGAAATAGACGATCGCGTAGGCCGAGATGATCGAGATCGCGATTTTGCCGACCGCGATCAGGAGCGCCATGATCAGCGAGTTCAGCATCATGTTGAGCACCGGCTCGCGGGTCGAGCCGCTCGTGCCGACAAACAGCGTCTGATAGTAGGTCTCGAGGAAATGGCCGCCGGGCAACAGCGACATCTGGCCATTGGCGATGACGGCGTTGTCCTGGGTCGAGGCGACGATCGCCAGATAGACCGGGAAGGCGACGATCGCGATCCCGATCCACAGGATGGCGTGAGCCAGATAGCGCTGGAAGCCTTCCTCCTCGACCATCAGTAGGTCACCTTGCGTTCGACGAAGCGGAACTGGATTCCCGTCAGCACGACGACGATGACCATCAGGATGACCGACTGTGCCGCGGAGGAGCCGAGATTGCCGCCAAGCAGGCCATCCGTATAGACCTTGTAGACCAGCGTTTCGGTCGCCTTGCCGGGGCCGCCGCGGGTCATCGTGTCGATGATGCCGAAGGTGTCGAAGAAGGCGTAGACGATGTTGATCACCAAGAGGAAGAAGATGGTCGGCGAAAGCAGCGGGAAGATCACGGTCCAGAACCGCCGCATCGGGCGGGCGCCGTCGATCGCGGCGGCCTCGATCACGCTCTTCGGGATGCTCTGCAGCCCGGCAAGGAAGAACAGGAAGTTGTAGGAGATCTGCTTCCAGGCCGCGGCGAGGATGATCAGGGCCGCGGCCTGGTCGCCGTCGAGCAGCGGATTCCAGTCAACGCCCATCGCGCGCAGATAGCGCGACAGCACGCCGAGCGAGGGATGCAGCATGAACACCCAGAGCACGCCGACCACCGGCGGAGCGACGGCATACGGCCAGATCAGCAGGGTGCGGTAGAGCGTCGAGCCGCGCAGCGGCTTGTCGGCCATGACCGCGAGCAGCAGCGCGAACGACAGCGACGACACCGCGATCGCGAACGAGAACGCGAAGGTTCGGACGATCGCCGCGAAATAGGCCGGGTCCTTGAATAATTCGAGATAGTTCTCGAACCACACGAAGGTGGTCGAAAGGCCGAAGGCGTCCTGCAGCAGGAAGGATTGGATCACCGCCTGCGCGGCCGGCCAGTAGAAGAAGATCAGGACGATAGCGAGTTGCGGGGCAACCAGCGCGTAAGGCAACAGCTTTGACTGGAAAATCGCTTGTTTTTGCATGATCTCGGCAAAATGGCAGGCCGCGTTTGCGGCCTGCCGGTTGATGGCCTCAAGACATCATGTCAGTGGACAGCGGTCTTTTCAAACTGCCGCAGCATCTGGTTGCCGCGCTCGACGGCCGAGTCCAGCGCCTGCTTGGCGGTCTTCTTGCCTGCCAGCGCCTGCTCGATCTCCTCCGACCACATGTCGCGCAGCTGCACCATGTTGCCGAGGCGCAGACCGCGGGAGTTCTCGGTCGGCTCCTTGTTGGTGAGCTCGAGCAGCGGGGTCTCCAGATAGGGCTGGTCCTTGTAGAAGCCCTCTTCCTTGGCCTTGGCGTAGGCTGCCTTGGTGATCGGCAGATAGCCCGAGGCCTTGTGGATCCAGACCTGGCGGTCGGTGTCCGAGAGGAAGGTCAGGAACTTGGCCACGCCCTTGTATTCCACGGCCGACTTGCCGCCCATCACCCAGAGCGAGGCGCCGCCGATGATCGAGTTCTGCGGCGCGCCCTTGACGTCGGGATAATACGGCATCGGCGCGGCGGTGAAGTTGAACTTGGCCTGCGCCTTGACGTTGCCGAAGAAGGCCGACGAGGTCAGGTAGATCGGGCATTCGCCCGCGGTGAAGCGGCCTTCGCCGGTGTTGGTGCGGCCGGCGTAGTCGTAGGTCTTGTCCTTCTGCAACTCGACCAGGTTCTCGAGATGCTTGACCTGCAGCGGGCCGTTGAATTCGAGCACGGTGTCGAAGCCGTCGAGGCCGTTGGCCTTGCTGGCGAGCGGCACGTTGTGCCAGGCCGAGAGTTGCTCGAGATTGACCCAGGTGACCCACGAGCCGGAGAAGCCGCAGGTGGTGTAGCCGGCCGCCTTCAGTTTCTTGGCGTCCTCGAACACTTGCGGCCAGGTTTTCGGGATCTCCGCGATGTTGGCCTTCTTCAGCGCGTCGAGATTGACCCACATCACGGTCGACGACGAGTTGAAGGGGAACGACAGCATCTCGCCCTTCGAGGTCGAGTAGTAGCCGGTGATCGCAGGCAGATAGACACTCGGATCGAACTTCTCGCCGGCGTCGGCCATCAGCTTGTAGACCGGTTTGACGGCGCCGGTCGCGGCCATCATCGTCGCGGTGCCGACCTCGAACACCTGCATGATGTGCGGCGCGTTGCCGGCGCGGAATGCGGCGATGCCGGCGTTCATGGTGTCGGCGTAGCCGCCCTTGTAGGTCGGGATCACCTTGTAGTCGGACTGCGAGGCATTGAAGTCGTTGGCCAGCTTGACGATGACGTCGTTGTTGGCGCCGGTCATCGCGTGCCACCACTGAATCTCAGTCACTGCAAACGCAGGTGACGCGAATACAAGCGTGGCAGCGGCTGCCGCAGCAGCGCCGAGTCGTCTGAAAATCATCAAAAGCCCCTCCGGTTGGAACACCATCTTTCGTTGCGCGCGTTATCAGCGCCGAATGACGTTCAAATGACCGTATAAACGAAAGCCATGGTACGGGGGAAGCCGAAGCGAAGGGAAGCGCTAAAAAAGGCGGAGAACGCAGCCGCGTGCGTGCGGTGCAACGCCGGACGCGACGTTGCACCGCAGGGGGCGATGTGTTGGCTTGATGCGAACGGTGCCCATCCCGCATCACGTGCGGGACGGGCTTTGCTCGAATACGCCGCTAGCGCTTGCGCTGGGGACCGCAGACCACGCCCTTGTCGACCAGGCCGTTGATCTCGCCCTTGGAGTAGCCGAACTCACCGAGCACTTCCGCAGCGTGCTGGCTGAACTTCGGCGGCGTGCGGCGCAGGCTCGGCTTGGTGCGTTCGAGGCGGATCGGCGAAGCGACGCCCTTGTACCAATCCTTCTCAATGACGTCGCCGCGATGGATCGTGTGCGGGTTGGTCAGCGCCTGGTCGATCTTCTGCACCGGGCCGGCCGGCAAGCCGGCGGCGAGCAGCCGGTTGCACAGCGGCTCGGCTTCGTGCTGGCTGAACACCGCGGCAAGCTCGGCCCGCAGCGCATCGCGGTTGGCGATACGGTCCTTGTTGCGGGCAAAGCGCGGGTCGGTGCCGAGCTCGGGCTTGCCGATCTCCTTGGCGAGCTTGCGGAAGGTGCCGTCATTGCCGACGCCGATGAAGATGTTGTCGGTCTTGGTCGGGAAGATCGCGTACGGCACGAGGTTGGGATGCTCGTTGCCGGTGAGCGACGGCGGCTTGCCATGCATGAAATAGTTCGCGGTGTGCGGATGCATGATCGCAAGCCCGGTCTCGTACAGCGTGGTCTCGATGAACTGGCCGAGCCCCGAGCGCTGCCGCTCCGACAGCGCCATCAGGATGCCGATCGCCGCATAGAGGCCGGTCGTGATGTCGACCAGCGGCACGCCGATACGCATCGGGCCGCTCTCCGGCGAGCCGGTCGCCGCGATCATGCCGGTCATCGCCTGGATGATCGCGTCATAGCCGGGATTGCCGCCGCGCGGGCCGTCGGCGCCGAAGCCGGAGATCCGGCAATGCACGAGGCGCGGAAACCTCGCGCGCAGCACGTCATTGCCGATGCCCCATTTGTCGAGCGTGCCGGGCTTGAAATTCTCGATCAGCACGTCGGCCGTCTCGAGCATCTTCATCAGCACCGCGCGTCCGCCCTCGGAAGCGAGGTCGAGGCCGATCGAGCGCTTGTTGCGGTTGATGCCGACGAAATAGGCCGCGTCTTCCTCATGGAAGGGAGGGCCCCAGTCGCGCACCTCGTCGCCCGCGGGCGGCTCGACCTTGATCACGTCGGCGCCGTGGTCGGCAAGGATCTGTGTGCAATACGGGCCGCCGAGCACGCGCGTCAGATCGATCACGCGCAGTCCGGTCATCGCGCCCGTAGCCGCTGGGGTATTCATGGAAACAACCTTCGCTCAGTTGGGATCAGAAAACGAGGGTCCCAGAGCTAACGGTCTTCAGGCGAGGCAGCAATGCTCTGATCGGCGCAGGCCCATGCAGCAGGCGGCGCGTGCGTTCGCCAAGCGAACTGGCATCTGCAATGCAATGATCTGCTGAAGCGCAATAGTCCGCCACGCGGCACGTGGCGGACTATTGGCAGTCGGCGAGCTAGACGACGCTCAGCTTGACGTCGACATTGCCGCGGGTCGCGTTGGAATAGGGGCACACCTGGTGGGCCTTCTCGACCAGCGCTTCGGCGTCGGTGCGGGAAAGGCCGGGCAGCGAGACGGCGAGATCGACCGCGAGGCCGAAGCCGCCTTCCGAGCGCGGGCCGATGCCGACCGTCGAGGTGACGGAGGCGTCGGCAGGAACCTTGGGGCCGCCCTGCGAGGCCACGAACTTCATCGCGCCGATGAAGCAGGCGGCATAGCCGGCTGCGAACAGCTGCTCCGGATTGTTGCCGGCGCCACCGCCGCCACCGAGTTCCTTCGGGGTTGTGAGCTTGACGTCGAGCGCGCCGTCGAGCGTTGCCGCATGGCCGTCGCGGCCGCCGGTTGCCTTGGCGCTGGTCTTGTAGAGCACGTTCACAGACATCGTGGTCTCCCTTGGGTTTGGACTTCAGTTTGAATTCGGCGCGGCATGTATTGCATCCAATTAGATTGTGCGCAATATAAATTATGCGGCCTCACATTTAATTGTTCGCAATTGAATCCGCGGTCCTGTGAGCCCAAAATGACCGGGAACGAGATGGATTCGATGGGAATCATGGTCAGGAAACAGACGGCGGTGGATCAGGCGCTGCGGCTCGATAACCAGATCTGCTTTGCGGTCTATTCGACCGCGCACGCCTTCAACCGCGTCTACAAGCCGCTGCTCGACCGGCTCGGGCTGACCTATCCGCAGTATCTCGTGATGCTGGCGCTGTGGGAGCGCGACGACGTGCCGGTAAAGGACCTTGGCGAGCGGTTGTTCCTGGATTCCGGAACGCTGACACCCCTGCTGAAACGGCTCGAAGCGGCGGAACTGATCAGGCGGACCCGCAGCACCGAAGACGAGCGGGTCGTGCTGATCGCGTTGACGCCGCAGGGCCACGCGCTGCGCGAAAAGGCCAAGGCCGTTCCGCAGTCGATCCTTGCGGCCTCGGACTGCACGGTTGGCGAGTTGCTGGCGATGAAGGATGAGATCGTCGCGCTGCGCGACCGGCTGAATGCGGTGCTGGGGGAGTAGGGGGCGTGGAACGAGGTGCGCCTGTTATGGCAGCACCGGCACTCGACAAGCCGCGCACTGGAAATCGCTGCCGCGCTCGTCGTGAAGAATCTCAAAGCCCTCCGGGACCCTATCGATCCGGTTCTTGAAGGGGGTGGTTTCCGAGAGCCGGGCATAGCCCGTGCGTTGGCACCTGGGGCACCGCAAGAATTCCGTCCAGGTGGAATTGCGCATGGCTTGGCATCCGTTGGCACTGAATAGGGTAGCAACCAATGCACCGTCGAGCTTTGTTCTGGATCAAAGATGCGGGGCGGATCCCGTGGATCGGCGAACTGTTCGCACGAGGGATGAGATCGTCGTGCTGCGCGATGGCTGGGAAGGGTGGGTGGTCGGAGGCGCTTCTTGGCGAAAGCGCGGCCGGATGCGGACTTCAGATATTTTTTCAAAGGCGATGGCCTGCTTCTCGTCGCTGAACGCGACGTACGTCATCAGCCGCCAAGGTCCATATTTGGATGTATGGGGTACCTCGCCGGCATTGTGCTTAGCCAGTCGAGCTCGCAGATCATCTGTGAGGCCGACATAGAAGTGCAGGCAATCGAAGCTTTCGAGAATATAGACGTATTTCATCTGACCCCCACGCGCTTGATGGGGTCGATGCTAACGCATTTGAATTTCGGTGAGAGCCCGGCTTCGCCCTTCGGGCTACGCCGCGGCAGCCTTCGCTCGCATCGCTACGATGGACCTTCCGGGCTTGCCGAGCCGTAGCTCGCGAAGCGAGCGAAGGCTGGTGGAGCCAGGCGGGATCGAACCGCCGACCTCTTGCATGCCATGCAAGCGCTCTCCCAGCTGAGCTATGGCCCCTTATCCAGTTGGGATGATCCTGGGGGATCGATCCCGGCCCGCGCGGCCTGGATGACTCGCGCGGCAGCACCGTTGATCATAGATCGGCGCCGATCTCAAGTCTCTTCGTCACCGCCAACGTCACCAATAATATCGGTCACGTCCTCATCGCCCTCTTCCTCGTCGGCGATGAAGGTCGAATCGTCGTCGTCATCGTCGTCGATGGTCTCATCGACCTCGATATCGTCCTCGGATTCGGGAACCACGGCCTTGACCTTGCCGGTGTTCTCCTCGGCATCGGCCTCCTCGAGCGAGACCAACTCTTCGGTCTCGGCCGCCTCGGGCATCTCGGCGGCGGTCGCGGGCGAACTGACGGTGGCGCCACGACCCCGCGGCGGGGTGACAGGCGCGATCGGCACGACCTCACCGGTGTAGGGCGAAATCACCGGATTCTTGTTTAGGTCGTAGAACTTCTTGCCCGTGGTCGGGCAAATGCGCTTGGTTCCGAGCTCGGACTTAGCCAACGTGGTCATCCCAGAATTTTGCTGAAAAACGGTGCTTCACTTGGCTAGTTGAGGAGCCGCTGTCAATAGCGGTTTGCGCGCAAGTGACGGGCGCGTGACGCGGTGTTGCCTATGTGATACCTGCCGCGGCGCGAGAGGACACAATCTTGGCTCATTCCGACACCCCGACCCCGCTGGAATCGCGCGTTTGCGGCCCCCTGGCTGGCAAGGTCCGCGTTCCCGGTGACAAATCGATTTCCCACCGTGCCCTGATCCTCGGGGCGCTTTCGGTCGGCGAAACCCGCATTTCCGGCCTTCTGGAGGGCGAGGACGTCCTCAATACCGCCAAATCCATGCGCGCGCTGGGCGCCAAGGTGGAGCGGACGGCGCCCTTTACATGGTCGGTCGCGGGCGTCGGCGTCGGCGGCTTCGCCCAGCCCGCGGCCCCGCTCGATTTCGGCAATTCCGGCACCGGTTGCCGGCTGGTGATGGGCGCGGTGGCCGGCTGCCCGATCGCGGCCATTTTCGACGGCGACGCCTCGCTGCGTTCGCGGCCGATGCGCCGGATTCTCGACCCTCTGGAGCTGATGGGCGCCCGGACCAGCGACATCCGGGAGGGCGGCCGGCTGCCGCTCACCCTGCACGGCGCCCGATATCCGGTACCGATCGTCTACAAGACCCCGGTCGCCTCGGCCCAGATCAAGTCGGCGGTGCTGCTGGGGGGCCTGTCCGCGCCCGGCATCACCACGGTCATCGAGCAGGAGGCGAGCCGCGACCACACCGAGCTGATGCTGAAGCATTTCGGCGCCGAGATCTCCACGGAGAAGGAAGGCAGCCACGGCCGCAGGATCTCGCTGAACGGCGAGCCCGAGCTGCATGGCGCGCAGGTCGTGGTGCCCGCCGATCCGTCCTCGGCGTCGTTCCCGATCGTCGCGGCGCTGATCGTCGAAGGGTCCGACGTCGTGTTCTCCGACGTGATGACCAATCCGCTGCGCACCGGCCTGTTCACCACATTGCGCGAAATGGGCGCCTCGATCGAGGAGAGCGATGTGCGCGGCGATGCCGGCGAGCCGATGGCGCAATTGCGCGTGCGCGCCTCGAAGCTGAAGGGCGTCGAGGTGCCGCCGGAGCGCGCGCCGTCGATGATCGACGAATATCTGGTGCTGGCGGTTGCGGCTGCGTTTGCCGAGGGCACCACGATCATGCGCGGCCTGCAGGAGCTGCGCGTCAAGGAGTCCGATCGTCTCGAAGCCACTGCCGACATGCTGCGCGTCAACGGCGTCAAGGTTGAGGTTTCCGGCGATGATCTGATCGTCGAGGGCCGCGGCCACGTTCCAGGCGGCGGCCTTGTCGCCACCCATATGGATCATCGCATCGCGATGTCGGCGCTGGTGATGGGCTGTGCTTCGGATCGGCCGGTGAAGATCGACGACACCGCCTTCATCGCCACCAGTTTCCCGGATTTCATTCCGATGATGCGCGCGCTCGGAGCTGACTTCGCATGATCATTGCCATCGACGGACCCGCCGCCTCCGGCAAGGGCACGCTCGGCAAGCGGCTCGCCCACCACTACGGCTACCGCCATCTCGACACCGGCGTGATCTACCGCGCCGTGGCCTATGCGATGATGGCGCAGGGCGCCGATCTCAACGATGAGGCGCTGGCGGTGGCCGTCGCGCTCGAGCTCGATCCCGAGAAATTCGGCAATCCGATCCTGAAGACCCAGAAGGTCGGCGAGGGCGCATCTGTCGTCTCGGCCTTTCCCAAGGTCCGCGAGGCGCTGGTCAACTTCCAGCGCCAGTTCGCCGCCGATCCGCCCGGTGCGGTGCTGGATGGACGCGATATCGGCACCGTGATCTGCCCGGACGCCGACGTGAAGATATTCGTGGTCGCCGATCCCCGCGTGCGGGCACGTCGGCGCACCCTGGAGGCCCGCGCCCGCGGCGAGGACGCCGACGAGGAGGCCGTGCTGGCCGACATCCTCAAGCGTGACGAGCGGGACAAGAACCGGGCGGTCGCGCCGTTGCGGCCGGCGGCGGATGCTCACACGCTGGACAATTCCAATCTCGACATCGAGGCCGGCGTCCGCGCCGCCATCGCCATCGTCGAGGCGGCGCGCGCCAAGCGCTAGAATCGCTGGCGTCGGAGGGCCCTTTCGGCCCGAAAACCCAGCAAAATGGGGCATTTCCTGCTTGCCGAAAACGGCTTGCAGGGCTATATCAGCGCCGTTCGGAGCGCCATCGACTACGTCGAGGCCGTGTCTGAGCGGGCCGGCGCCGGGTTTGAGCCCTCGCCGCATCTGGAGGAACGCCCGCTCCCAGGTCTTGAAGTCGATATTTCGTTTCAGGCTCCGGATCATTCAAACGTACCGAACGTGCAGTTTTACTGCCGGCCCGCTGTTGCACCTCCTGCAATGAGCGGTCGTCAGGGTTTGCGGAACCCTGACACTTCACGCGCGGTGCGCCCATCAACCCGAACGGCCGGCAAGATCCCGCATTTGGAGAACAAATGGCTTCGAATACTGTGTCTTCCTATTCCCCGACCCGCGACGACTTCGCGGCGATGCTTGATGAATCCTTTGCCGGCGGCAATCTGCAGGAAAGCTCGGTCATCAAGGGCAAGGTGGTTGCAATTGAGAAGGACATGGCCGTCATCGACGTCGGCCTGAAGACCGAAGGCCGCGTTGCGCTGCGCGAATTCGCCGGCCCCGGCCGTGAAAGCGATCTGAAGGTCGGCGATGAAGTCGAGGTGTTCCTCGACCGGATCGAGAATGCGCTGGGCGAAGCCGTGCTGTCGCGCGACAAGGCGCGCCGCGAGGAAAGCTGGGGCAAGCTCGAGAAGGCGTTCCAGAACAACGAAAAGGTCAACGGCGTCATCTTCAACCAGGTCAAGGGCGGCTTCACGGTCGACCTCGACGGTGCGGTGGCCTTCCTGCCGCGCTCGCAGGTCGACATTCGTCCGATCCGCGACGTCGCGCCGCTGATGAACAACTCGCAGCCGTTCCAGATCCTCAAGATGGACCGCCGCCGCGGCAACATCGTGGTGTCGCGCCGCACGGTTCTCGAAGAGACCCGCGCCGAGCAGCGCCAGGAGCTGGTGCAGAACCTCGAAGAGGGTCAGGTGATCGACGGCGTGGTCAAGAACATCACCGATTACGGTGCGTTCGTTGATCTCGGCGGCATCGACGGCCTGCTCCACGTGACCGATATCGCCTGGCGCCGCGTCAACCACCCGACCGAGGTGCTGACCATCGGCCAGACGGTGAAGGTCAAGATCATCAAGATCAACCACGAGACGCACCGCATCTCGCTGGGCATGAAGCAGCTCTTGGATGATCCGTGGCAGGGCATCGAAGCCAAGTACCCGCTGGGTGCCCGCTTCACCGGCCGCGTCACCAACATCACCGACTACGGCGCGTTCGTCGAGCTCGAGCCGGGCATCGAAGGCCTGATCCACGTCTCCGAGATGTCGTGGACCAAGAAGAACATGCACCCCGGCAAGATCGTTTCGACCTCGCAGGAAGTCGAAGTGCAGGTGCTCGAAGTGGATTCGGTCAAGCGCCGCATCTCGCTCGGTCTCAAGCAGACCATGCGCAATCCCTGGGAAGTCTTCGTCGAGAAGTTCCCGGTCGGTTCGGTGGTCGAGGGCGAGGTCAAGAACAAGACCGAGTTCGGTCTGTTCCTCGGTCTCGAGGGCGACGTCGACGGCATGGTCCACCTCTCCGACCTCGACTGGAAGCTTCCGGGCGAGCAGGTCATCGACAACTTCAAGAAGGGCGACATGGTCAAGGCCGTGGTGCTCGATGTCGATGTCGAGAAGGAGCGCATCTCGCTCGGCGTCAAGCAGCTCGAAGGCGACCCCTTCGCCGAGCCGGGCGACGTCAAGAAGGGCGCGGTCGTGACCTGCGAAGTGCTCGAAGTGAAGGAGAGTGGCATCGAGGTCCGGATTTCGGGCACCGAGTTCACCACCTTCATCAAGCGGTCCGAGCTGGCCCGCGATCGCAACGACCAGCGCGCCGAACGCTTTGCCGTCGGCGAGAAGGTCGATGCCCGCGTCATCCAGTTCGACAAGAAGGCTCGCAAGGTGCAGGTCTCGATCAAGGCGCTGGAAGTTGCCGAAGAGAAGGAAGCCATCGCGCAGTACGGCTCCTCCGATTCGGGGGCGACGCTTGGCGACATCCTCGGCACCGCGCTGAAGAACCGCGGCACCGACAAGTAAGCATTCGCTGGAGTTCAGGCGAACATTGGGGCCCCGGCGCAAGCCGGGGCCTTTTTGTTATCCTGTAGCCGGATGGAGCAGAGCGAAACTGTCTTCTCCTTCCCCCTGAAAGGGGGGAGGTCGGGATGGGGGTCAGCCGCGGGCGACGCTGCAAGCTGACAGAGCAGATCCCCACCCGCTTTGCTCTTGCGAGCAAAACGACCTCCCCCTTTCAAGGGGAGGCTGGAGCCTTGTTTTCTTCATATTGCGTCGCAATTGATGTATTTGGCTAAGCTGATAGTGACGCTGCGACGGCAAAACGCGCGGATTGCGCGCTGACTACTTCTGGAGAGATCGGATGTCGCTGGATTCAGACGTGATCGTCGACCGCCGCCGTATCAGGCGCAAGCTGACGTTCTGGCGCGTCGCCGCTGCGGTCATTGCAATCGCGGCTATCGTCGGCGTGGGGGTGATCGCCGCCGGCGGACGCGGTGCCTTCTCGACGTCGAACGCGATCGCGCGGATCAATATCGACGGACTGATCCGCAGCGACCAGGAGCGCGTCGAGGCGCTGGAGCGGCTCGGCAAGTCGAGCTACGCGGCCGTTGTCGTGCACATCAATTCGCCCGGCGGCACCACCGCGGGCTCCGAGCAGCTTTACGACTCGCTCGTGCAGTTGAAGGCGAAGAAGCCGCTTGTCGTCCTGGTCGAGGGATTGGCGGCCTCGGGCGGCTACATCACCGCGATCGCCTCCGACCACATCGTCGCCCAGCAGACTTCGCTGGTCGGTTCGATCGGCGTGCTGTTCCAGTTCCCCAACGTTTCCGAATTGCTCAAGACCGTCGGCGTGAAGATGGAGGAAATCAAATCCTCGCCGCTGAAGGCGGCGCCGAACGGCTTCGAGCCGACCAGCCCGGAGGCTCGCGCTGCGATCGACGGCCTGGTCAAGGATTCCTATGCATGGTTCCGTGGATTGGTGAAGGAGCGGCGCGGCATGGACGACGCCCTGCTGGAGAAAGTCGCGGATGGCCGCGTCTTCACTGGCCGGCAGGCAGTCGATCTCAAGCTGATCGATCAGCTCGGGGATGAGAAGACCGCGATCGCCTGGCTGGTTGCGGAGAAGAAGGTCAAAAGCGACCTGCCGGTGCGCAATTACAAGCTCAATCCGCGATTCAGCGACCTGACCTTCCTGCGCACCGCAGCGTCGATGACGTTCGATGCGTTCGGCCTTGGCGGCATCGCGCGGCGGATCGAGCAGGGCGGCGTGGCCCAGGTGGTCGACCGGTTCGGGCTCGACGGCATGCTGGCGCTGTGGACTCCCGGAGGAGCCGACTAGTCGAGCGCGAAAGGCGTACTGATCAGGGTATTCCCGCTCTGCGGGAATCGCTGCATGCCCAATTGGGCTATTTGTCACGCGATTTCACGGCGTTCTAAATTGATTTAGCGTCTTGACAGTGCACGGCATTTTCACGGAAATGGGTTTCCGCAAGAGCCCGGATCCCATTTTCGATGATCAAATCCGAACTTGTTCAGCGTATCGCCGAGCACAACCCGCACCTCTATCAGCGGGACGTCGAGAACATTGTGAATGCGATTCTCGATGAAATCGTCGCGGCGCTGGCGCGTGGCGACCGCGTCGAGCTGCGCGGTTTTGGCGCTTTCTCGGTGAAGCATCGCCCGGCCCGTGCCGGCCGCAATCCGCGTACCGGCGAGCATGTGCCGGTCGACCAGAAGAGCGTGCCGTTCTTCAAGACCGGCAAGGAAATGCGCGAGCGCCTCAATCGCGACGAGGCTGAGGCGGGAGCCTCCAAGATCGACGCGCCCAAGGCTGATGCTTAAGGCTGACGCCTAGCGCGACGTCCGGCGTTGCCGTTGCTGCGGGCGATGGGCCCGCACTTTCTCCATCGCTGCGAGAGATGGTCATGCGAAAGTTCTTCACGGCCGTGGTCGTCGTTCCGCTCGGGCTGATCTTCATCATCTTTGCAGTCGCCAACCGTCACTGGGTGACGGTGTCGTTCGATCCCTTCAACTCTGTGACGCCGACGGTTGCAGTCACACTGCCGCTGTTCGTCGTCATCATCGCGTCCGCAATCCTTGGCGTGATCGCCGGTGGCATTGGAACCTGGTTCAAGCAAGGGCGCTGGCGCCGCGCCGCCCGGCTGCACGAGGCCGACGCCCGCCACGTCCGCGCCGAACTCGCCGACCTCAGGGCCACCGCCTCCCGGGACGACGCGCAGCGTCGTTCGGCCCCGGCCCAGCTGGGCTTTTACGGGCCCAATGGGCGAGACAAGCAGGGCGCGACGTTGTAGAACCCGCCCATCGGACCCGGGGCAGCCCCTGTTCCGGCCGCCCGAAAACCCGTTTTTGAGACCCGTTTGGAGACCATGCCCCTGCTCGTCAAAATCTGCGGCCTGTCCACGCGCGAGACGCTCGACGCCGCGCTTGAGGGCGGCGCGGACATGGTGGGGTTCGTGTTCTTCTCCCCGTCGCCGCGCCATATCAGCCTCGAGACCGCGCGCGAGCTCGGCAGCCGCGCCAAGGGCCGCGCCGTCAAGGTCGCGCTGACGGTCGATGCCGACGACGCGACCCTCGAAAACATCGTCGAGACGCTGCGGCCGGATATCCTGCAATTGCATGGCAAGGAAACGACCGCGCGGCTGCGCGACATCAAGCAGAAGTTCGGCCTGCCGCTGATGAAGGCGCTGCCGGTGGAGACCGCGGCCGACCTCGCCCCGCTGCCGGGCTATGCCGGCGTCGCCGACCGCATCCTGTTCGATGCTCGCCCGCCGAAGGATGCCACCCGGCCGGGCGGTCTCGGCGCGCCGTTCGATTGGCGCCTGCTGGAAAATCTCGATCTCGCGCTGCCCTACATGGTCTCCGGCGGGCTCAACGCCGAGAACGTCGTTGAAGCTGTCCGCGTCACCCGCGCCGGCGGGGTCGACGTATCGTCGGGCGTGGAGCGCACGCCGGGCGTCAAGGATCCCGAGCTGATCCGCGCCTTCATCCGCGCCGCACGCGCAACCCAAGAACTGATGGTTCGATGAATCCAAACCTGCCCAATTCCTTCCGCAGCGGTCCCGACGAGCGCGGGCATTTCGGCATTTTCGGCGGACGCTTCGTCGCGGAAACGCTGATGCCGCTGATCCTCGATCTCGAAAAGGCCTATGCCGACGCCAAGGCCGATCCGGCGTTCCAGGCCGAGATGAATGGCTATCTGAAGGACTATGTCGGCCGGCCCTCGCCGCTCTATTTCGCCGAACGGCTGACCGAGCATCTCGGCGGCGCGAAGATCTATCTGAAGCGCGAGGAGCTCAATCACACCGGCTCGCACAAGGTCAACAATGTGCTCGGCCAGATCATGGTCGCGCGCCGGATGGGCAAGAAGCGCATCATCGCCGAGACCGGCGCCGGCCAGCACGGCGTGGCGACGGCGACGCTCTGTGCGCGCTTCGGGCTCGAATGCGTGGTCTATATGGGCGCGGTCGACGTCGAGCGGCAGCAGCCCAACGTGATCCGCATGGAGATGCTGGGCGCCAAGGTCGTCCCGGTGCAGTCGGGCGCGCGCACGCTGAAGGACGCGATGAACGACGCGCTGCGCGACTGGGTCACCAACGTGCATAACACCTTCTATTGCATCGGCACGGTGGCGGGGCCGCATCCCTATCCGATGATGGTGCGCGATTTCCAGTCGATCATCGGCCACGAGACGCGCACGCAGATGCAGGAGGCCGAGGGCCGGCTGCCGGACTCGCTGATCGCCTGCATCGGCGGCGGCTCCAATGCGATGGGCCTGTTCCATCCGTTCCTCGACGATCCCTCGGTCGGGATCTTCGGCGTCGAGGCGGCCGGTCACGGACTTACGCAGCTGCATGCCGCTTCGCTCGCCGGCGGCCGCCCCGGCGTGCTGCACGGCAACCGTACCTATCTGTTGATGGACGCCGACGGCCAGATCGAGGAAGCGCATTCGATCTCGGCCGGCCTCGACTATCCCGGCATCGGCCCCGAGCACGCCTGGCTGCATGACACCGGCCGCGTGAAATATCTCTCGGCGACCGACGAGGAAGCGTTGGCCGCATTCCAGCTGCTGTCGCGGTTAGAGGGCATCATCCCCGCGCTGGAATCCGCGCACGCGATCGCAAAACTGTCCGAACTCGCGCCGCAGCGGCCGAAGGATCATCTGATGGTGGTCAACCTCTCGGGCCGCGGCGACAAGGACGTGCCGCAGGTCGGCGACATCTTGAAGGCGAGGCAGAAGTGACCACCCGTATCGACGCACGTTTCGCCGAGCTGAAGCAGCAGGGCCGCTCCGCTTTCGTCACCTTCGTGATGGCCGGCGACCCCGACGCAAAAACCTCGCTCGACATCCTCAAGGCGCTGCCGAAGGCCGGCGCCGACGTCATCGAGATCGGCATGCCCTTCACCGATCCGATGGCCGATGGCCCGTCGATCCAGGCCGCCGGTCTGCGCGCGCTCAAGGGCGGCATGACGCTGCGCAAGACGCTCGCGATGGTCCGCGACTTCCGCAAGGACGACAACACGACGCCGATCGTGCTGATGGGCTACTACAATCCGATTTACATCTACGGCGTCGAGAGCTTCCTGGCCGATGCCAAGACCGCCGGCGTCGATGGGTTGATCATCGTCGACCTGCCGCCCGAGGAAGATACCGAGCTCTGCATCCCCGCGTTGAAGGCCGGGCTGAACTTCATTCGCCTCGCGACGCCGACCACCGACGACAAGCGCCTGCCGGCGGTGCTCGCGAACACCTCGGGCTTTGTCTATTACGTCTCGATCACCGGCATCACCGGCGCTGCGACGGCCGATTCGAACGCGGTTGCGGAAGCCGTCGCCCGGATCAAGCGGCACACCAAGCTGCCGGTCTGCGTCGGCTTCGGCATCCGCACCCCGGAAACGGCGCGCGCGATCGCCGAGAACGCCAACGGCGCCGTGGTCGGCACTGCGATCGTCGACGTGGTGCGCGCCAATCTTGATGCCGAGGGCCGCGCGACGCCGAAGACCGTGAGCGCGGTGGCGGACCTGGTGTCCGCGCTGGCGCAGGGGGTCCGGGGCGCCAAGCAGGCCGCTGAATAAGCCACATTTTGCGGCAACAAGGCCGCCAACGGCGGCTTGCCGGGTTCGCCCGGCCCGCCATATATCCAGCTGGTGCGGGACCGACCCGCATTTCGGAGCGAACCATGAACTGGCTCACCAACGTCGTCCGGCCGAAGATCCGCAACATCCTGCGGCGCGAGACGCCGGAAAACCTCTGGATCAAGTGCCCGGATTCCGGGCAGCTCGTGTTCTACAAGGACGTCGAGGCCAACCAGTTCGTGATCCCCGGCTCGAACTACCACATGCGCATGGGCGCGGTGGCGCGGCTGAAGTCGATCTTCGACAACGAGACCTGGTTCGACGTCGCGCTGCCTGAGGTAACGGCTGATCCGCTGAAATTCCGCGACGAGCGTAAATATGTCGACAAGATCAGGGATGCGCGGACCAAGACCGGCCTGAACGACGCGGTCAAGGTCGGCTACGGCAAGCTCGAAGGCACCGGCGTCGTCGTCGCGGTGCAGGATTTCGATTTCATGGGCGGCTCGCTCGGCATGGCCGCCGGTGAAGCAATCGTGCGCGGGCTCGAGCTCGCGGTCGAGAAGAAGTCGCCCTTCATTGTGTTCGCCGCATCCGGTGGCGCGCGAATGCAGGAAGGCATCCTGTCGCTGATGCAGATGCCGCGTACCACGGTCGGCGTGCAGATGCTGCGCGAGGCGAAGCAGCCCTATATCGTCGTGCTGACCAATCCGACCACCGGCGGCGTGACAGCCTCCTATGCGATGCTCGGCGACGTCCAGATTGCCGAACCCGGTGCGCTGATCGGCTTTGCCGGCGCGCGCGTGATCGAGCAGACCATCCGCGAAAAGCTGCCGGAAGGTTTTCAGCGCGCCGAATATCTGCGCGAGCACGGCATGGTCGACATGGTCGTGCACCGCCACGAGATCAAGGCCACGCTGGCGCGGTTGTGCCGCTTGCTCACCAGGGCGCCGGCGCTTGAAACCGCATCCAAGCCCACGGTCGCCGTCACCGAGCCGGCCCAGATCGTCACGGCACCGGAGACGGTGCCGGCCGCGCCGCACGCGTGACCGCGAGCGCCGCCCCATCGCAACCCTCGTTCGAGGCGTTGATCGCGCGAATATCGGCGCTGCATCCGAAGCGCATCGATCTCAGCCTCGATCGCATGCGCGGCCTGATGGAGCGGCTCGATCATCCCGAGCGCAAGCTGCCGCCGGTGATCCATGTCGCCGGCACCAACGGCAAGGGCTCGACGATCGCCTATCTGCGCGCGATTCTCGAAGCCGCCGGCCTGCGCGTGCATGTCTTCACCTCGCCCTATCTGGTGCGGCTCAACGAATGCTACCGGCTGGGTGCCACGGGCGGCGGCAAGCTCGTCGCTGACGACGAGCTGCGCGCGACGCTCGAGCATTGCGAGCGCGTCAACGCCGGCCATCCCATCACCATCTTCGAGATGGAGACCGCGGCGGCGTTCTGCCTGTTCGCAAAGCATCCGGCCGATGTCGCGCTGCTCGAGGTCGGCCTCGGCGGCCGGCTGGATTCCACGAACGTGGTCGAGACGCCGCTGGCCTCGGTGATCGCGCCGGTCAGCATGGATCACATGGAATTCCTCGGCGATAAGCTGACTTTGATCGCCGGCGAGAAGGCCGCGATCATCAAGCGCAAGGTGCCGGTGATCTCTGCCGAGCAGGCGGCGGACGCGATGGCCGTGATCGAGGCGGAGGCGAACCGAATGCGCGCGCCGCTGCATGCGGCCGGCCAGCAATGGCATGTCGGCGTCGAGCGCGGCCGGCTGGTCTATCAGGACGAGCGCGGACTGATGGATCTCGCCGCGCCAAAGCTGTTCGGCCGGCACCAGTTCGACAATGCTGGGCTTGCGATTGCGACTTTGCGCGCGATCGACACGTTCAAGCTCAACATCGCGGCCTATGAAGCCGGCATCGTCAACGCGGAATGGCCGGCGCGGATGCAGCGGCTGGTCTCAGGCAGCCTGGTCTGCCAGGGGCCGCAGGGCTCCGAGGTCTGGCTCGATGGCGGGCACAATGCCGAGGGCGGCCGCGTCGCGGCGGCGGCGCTCGGCGATCTCGAGGAGCGCGTGTCGCGGCCGCTGGTCGTGATCACAGGCATGATGGCCAACAAGGATGCCAATGCCTTCCTCGCCAATTTCGCCGGGCTGACGCGCCACATCATCGCGGTCCCGGTCCCCGGCCGCGACAACGGCATGGCGCCGGACAAACTCGCCGACGCCGCGCGTGCGCTCGGCATGCGAGTCGAGATCGCATCGGGCGTCGACGCCGCGTTGCAACGGCTTGCCACGCTCGCCTACGAAGTGCCGCCGCGCATCCTGATCACCGGCTCGCTGTACCTCGCCGGCCCGGTGCTTGCGGCCAACGGCACGCCTCCTGCATGATGTCGGTGTCGTAGCCCGGATTGCGCTTCGCTCCATCCGGGCTACGGGACGTCGCGCTTGAGGACAGGACAACACCATGCGTTTTGCTGCGATCGCCGACATCCACGGCAACCATCTCGCACTTGAAGCAGTGCTGTCGGATATCCGGGCGCAGGGAATTTCCGACATCGTCGACCTCGGCGACATGGTGAGCGGGCCGCTCGACGCCCGGCCGACCATCGACATGCTGATGCAGCTCGATGCGGTCCATCTGCTCGGCAATCACGACCGCTATCTGATCGACCGCCCGCACGAGAAAATGGGTTCCTGGGAGCGGCTGACCTACACCCAGCTCGAGCCGCGGCATCTCGACTGGCTGCGCACGCTGCCGACGAACTCCGTCTATCGCGACGAGGTTTTCCTCTGTCACGCCACGCCGCAGGACGATGAGACCTACTGGCTCGAGACGGTGTTGCCGGGCGGCGATGTCTGCATGTCTCCGCTGGAATCGATCGAGACGCGGGCGGCCGGCCTGACGCAATCGCTGATTCTGTGCGCGCACACACATACCGCGCGCGCCGTGCGGCTTCGCGATGGGCGGCTGATCGTCAATCCCGGCAGCGTCGGCTCGCCTGGCTATCGCGCCGGCAAGCCGCATCCGCATGTCGTAGAGGCCGGTTCGCCTGATGCGCGCTACGCGATTCTTGAACGGGTCGGTGACGGCTGGGACGTCACCTTCCGTCACATCCCCTACGATCACGCGGCGATGGCAGCGCTGGCGCGGGAGCACGGTCAGGCCGAACTCGCTTCGGCGCTGGGGACCGGATGGATCCGCTGATCCGTAGCCCCGCCTTCTCCTTCCCCCTGAAAGGGAAAATGAGGCTTAATGTAACCCATTGAAATAGCGTTGGAAACAGAAATTGGTGTCCGGTTAATGTCCCTTTTGCGAGGTTTCCGGTCGCCGCCCGACTGGGCTTCCGGCCAAGGCCGTCGCGTGTAACGCATGATTGACGCCAACGATAGACAATGCGCGTACTTGCGCTTGCTGAGCGAGCAGCGGATTGGCTGATGGGTAATGGCTACTGCCGACCAGATACCGAGTGAACTCACGCTAGAGATAGGTGCCGATCTATCTCCCGAGCGCTTCATGACGGCCGCCCGTGCGTTCTTCGGATACATACAGGAATTGAGTGCGAGCTTTGCTCCAGAGGGCGAGCCCGCGCGGTGGGTCGTGCGCGTGCGCGAGGGCAGCACATTGCTAGGCGTTGACCCACTGCCGGCCACGCCTATCGAAGTGGTGAACGCTGTTTACGCGCGTGCCGAGAGCGGCGTTAGGCGCATCGCCGAAGGTGACATCGAGGACGCTGGCCTACCCGAAGCAGCAGTGAAGCACTTGCGGACTTTGGCGGAAATATCCGAAGGCACTCGGGGCCACGTGATACCGGTCCGTCTTTGGGTCCACAAAAAGCCGGTCGAATTGGACCAGCGAATCGCGAGTATCATCCGGGAAGATTCTAGAGCGGACTACAACGACTACGGGACAATCGAAGGCCGCCTAGAAACGATAACCGAGGGCACCAGCGGCTCTCTGCAATTTCAAATCCGCGATGCCATGCTGAAGCAAAAGGTTCGCTGCTTTTTCCCTGAGAATCTTCTTACCGAAGTCTTCGACAAATTTCGGAAGCGCGTTGAGGTATCCGGGGTGATTCACTATCGAAAGAACGGAATGCCGATCAGCATCGAGGCGGCAAGCGTAACTATTCGGTCGTTCAGACCTGCTGTCCGACAGGCTGGAGATGGACCGTCCAGCTAATCCCCGGTCCTATCAGGACAGGAAGGACATCCTCGAAAGAAAGTGCCTTGTTCAAGGCGCTTCGAGCTATTGATCATTCCCTCAGCCCGCCAACGCCGCGAAGACGTTCAACCACGCCCCGCCAAATATAGGATTTAGCATTTCATTGAGGGTCGGCATCTGCCCCCCTGGCGGACATTCACGGAGACATCGTCGACGTCTACTCTTCGCACGGCTGTCTAGCGGTGCCTCACCCCGACGAAAGTCTACTCCCGGAGGGAACTTGCATCGGTCATGATCGGACTACGATTAGTCCGGAGTTGCACGAGCGAAGCAAGGCAAATGGCTGACTGGATCGCAAGGGCAAATATCGAGCACTTTAAGAAGCTGCTTGAGTCGGAAACGGACGCGGACAAACGCCATGTCATTGAGCGCGAGTTAGCCGAGGAAGAACAGAGGCTGGCAACTCTTCTCAAGAAGAAGAATGAGACAAAAGAGGGCTGACCTGATCGCGCCAATCGCGCCAGTGGGTTGGGTACACGTAGACAGGCTCGTTCGTCAGGGACTTGATCCAACCGCGCAGAACGCGTCGGCATGGAAAGGCAAGCGCATGCGTGCCTTCGTCATCAAGGACGGCAAGTTCAAGGTCCCGATCAAATGGTGCCGTTGATATCGTTTGCCATCCCATCGCAAAATGATCAAATACATCCGCAGTAGCGGTATTGATCTTCATCAATTTTCTCCGTCCACGATGCGCTCGGTCGCTTTTCGAGGTGCCCGGTGAAAGGGCATAAAGCGCTTCGCGCAATATCCGCTATGTTTATGAGCCGCTCGGGTTAGCGGCCATTTCTCCTTACTATTTCGCGCGCCCGGGTAGCGCAAACTTGTCGTCCGCCGCTGCCCGACCTCTGGATACCGCCATGGAGATGATCCTCCTCGGCCGGCGAACGATGACGACTCCGGAATCGGTGGTGCTTCTTCGCTCCAAGCGTGCTGCTTTCCACGCCCACACTTGCTGCTTAAGGTTTGAAGCCCAAGCCTCGTCCCCAGCGTGGTGAACGGGGGGCGGGATAATTTCCTGCATGATCGTCACCGGGAGCGGCCGCCAGTAATCTGAGCCGCGACCGGCCTCGCATTTTTGAAGAGGTCCCAAACGTGAGCGCCGAAGAGGCCAATGCTCACCAAGTAAAGCGAGATCACGATCATAACCCAGCCCTCCGTTTCGTTGCTACCGCTTCGTCAAGTAGCGCAGAGAGCCGCGTCTTTGAAAATTCGGTAGTTTGCTTAAGTAGTTCTCCGGAAGGAGGCGGCCTCGCGGGTGCGAAAGCAACGCCGATTGAAAATCCTGTCCACTCAACCGGCTTTACTCGATTTAGAAACTCAACCTAAAACGGATTCACTCCGCAATCGCGTTGTCGAGCGCGACGCGAACCTCGTAGGCACTCCACCAGCTCGCAATCCGGCGCTCGTCTTTCTTCATCCAGTGCGGAGGCGTGGTGCAGCCGAACGTGTCGGCGACAGCTTCATCCCACGCCTTGCGGCTCAGCAACACGTGCAGCTCTTGGCCAATGTCGAGATAGTGCCGACGCTGGCCACCATCTTCCTCCCACACGTCGGCCCCAGGCTTGCCGTGCATCGCGACCAGCTCACGGTACAGCTCTATGGCGTGTGCAGTGACGCGGGCATTGGTCATCGATGCAACATCCCTGTGCCGGACGGCGGCTCGACGTGCAGATTCAACTCGCGGACACAGCGCACGTGCGCGGTGCGGGAATCGCGCTCGATGGCGACCTCCGGCCGCGATCTGATCATGCCCTTGTCGTCTTCGAACGTCAGGCCGTGCTCAGCGAGCGCTTTGCGGGCTTCTTCCTTGCGGTCCCATGCCTCGGCGGCGGCCTGCAAGGTTTGGAGCTGATGCTGCTGGAGGTCGTACTCGCTGAGCACGGCAGCCCACCACGCCTGCGACGCTTCACTGAGGTGGCCGGGCGGTTCAGTGGGATCGGGTGCCGGTGACGAGGCATGATTGTACGCTTTGGCGCGGCGGATCGGCAGCGTCAGCAATTGCTCGACTACGGATTTAGGGCCTCGGCGTCCCAATGCGTGCTCGCTTTCCTTTTCACATTACTTGGTGTCTATGACGCCAAGTTGCGATCCTCGCGCGCGGGGCCAACCAAAACCGCGAAACTAATGCTCGGACCATGACCGATCGGGTCGCTTGGGACGTCCCCAAAAGCGACTCCCCCCGCCCGGCACTACAATCATCTGAACTAAAAAAGCGAAGCTTGCTTCGCCCCGACAGCAACGCGGATACCAGTGCATGCCGCCCTATTTCCGCAACGAATGTTCGAACAGCGCTTGATCGGATTCAGGCAAATAGGTTGTCGCCGACAACGCCGACGATGCCGCGTGAACAAATGCGCGCACCCTCCTCGCGTCGTCTTCGGATAAATTGCGAGCCAGACGGACCACTTGAGCGAGATGGTCGACGATGCGATCCACATCATTGCCCGCAACGAACTCGACGACATTACCTCCATTAAATCCGTTGTCAGAATTAGTTTTGTTGGCCGCTTGGCTAGCGGGCACCACCCAAATGCCGTCAACTGCGATTGCAACGATGTTGCTGTTCATCGTCATATCTTCTTCCCTCGCCAAGTTGGTCCAGGCAGAATCTGCCCACGCCAACTATTGATGGTCGAGTTGACTATCTGGCAGGGTGGGTCGGGATGCCGCAGCGCCATGTTCGTGAAATTTGCGATGATTTCATCACTGTACGCCCGCGCCTGACCTGACGCCGTCTGAGCTTCCTCCATCGCGATCCGCACGGCGACTCTTTCGAGCATCGCTATCGCTCGCGCTTTTGATGCCGCCGCTCGCTTTGTGGCAGATTGACTGCTATGCGGCAACCGGCACGATGCCGCCATGGCCTCACGACCTTCCGCTTCTATTATTTCGATCGCCCGGATCAAGGACTGGCGCGATCTATCACCCGTTGTCTTCGCCAACAGCAATTTGGCCTTGGCCACCGTGCGACGCGCACGACGTATTCTTTCGCCAACGCTTTCAGGCATCGGCCGGAACACTTTTTTGATCGTCTCCGTGCTGATGCCCATTTGCTTAGCTTGAACCAACGCGCTCGGCAGCGCTGGAATTCCACACAGCGACGCCTCCTTGAGCACCTGCTCAAGATAGTGCGTACCGCGCCCAGTCAATCGGGGCCGGCTTTGTTTTGGAATAAAGCCAACGGATACGCCTTTGATGATACCGGCCTTCGTGAGATCGCTAATTTCGTCGGCGAACTTCGATGCGCCGCGCGGTGCAAAAACGAGCGTTCCGCGCAGCGCGCGGTTTCGCACGCTGACATTTTTCCAGGTACCAATCGGCGGCATGCTGTTATTGTGCGCGAATAACGCCGCCGGGTTCGTTCGAAACGATTCCAGATGCCAACCGTACTCAGGATCGTCAGGATCGCCGACGATATCGCCGTAGCTGTCCTCATCCCATGGGCTGCTCAGCAAGAAGTCGAGATCGTCTCCGCTCAAAGATTCGACCTGCGATGCCACCTTTTTGTAGACTGAGTCCGTCATGCCGACACCTCCGCGCTCGCGCCGATTCCGCGCTCGGCTTGATCCGCGATATTTCGCAAATGATCGGCGACGCGATAGCGCTGCGTCGGTTGGAACGTGCGGGTCATCAGACCGACGAGATCGATCAGGTCGAGCACGGCATCGACTCCGTTCCTGTCGTTGACCAGAGACCGCGCCAGAAGGATGCACTTCGCTGAGTGCTGTTTCTGTTTCATGGCCGAGAGCTTAGCCGATCTTTACGGCTCGACTTGCAACGCGTCGCAGAAAATATCAGGCACCCAAACGCTCTCTGAGAATCCGTGCTGCCAGATCGGCGACCGCTTCGCGCCACTCCCTTTCTGAGCATCCAGCCGGCCTGAACTCTTTGTCCGCAGTCAGAAGTGTCGCTTCCGCGTCCGATAGGGCCAACGGATAAATCCGAATCGGGCTCGACGTTCGCCCGATTCTCGCGCCCTGCCTCTCGTGATAGCGGCGCGACCGTAGGGCGCCCGAGGTCGAAGACCTCTTACACCGACGAGCGGGCTTTCTGTGGCGGTAAAGCATCTGCAATCATAGCACTTACGTCACCGGCGTGTGGTCCCGATCGAGATTGTGGGTTGCGGTGCCGACGATACCGGCTTGTCCGTCACGTTGTGACATTTGGGTGTGGCCACCAAAAAAGCCGGGCTTTTGAAACCCAGCTTTACTCCTCCTCCTCCGGCCATTGCGTCACCCACCAGTCTAAGATCGCCGTCGCCTCGGCCGCGACCTTGTCAGGGTCTAAGGTCTCCTCAACCGTGAGCCTCCCGCTTCGCTTCAAGGCCGCACACAGAACGCGGCGTGTACCGGCTCGGCTATCACCTGCGCCCGCCTCCATGGCCTCGCGCGCCCGGTGCTCGCGCTGGCGCCGGGCAGCTTCTGCCTTGAGATCACGGCGGGCGCACAATGCCGGGCGGCCGATGGCAGCGGCGCCGGTTGTGAGGGGATGGGCGCCAACGTCCTGGGCCAGGATGCGAAGCACCGGGCGACCGAGCGTTGGCCGTTGGGTCGCGATGGGGTGTGCTCGGAGGTAGGGGCTCCTCTTGCCCGCCTTCGGGTCAATCTGCGTGCACCCACTCGCCGCGCCGCTGGGGCCGTCCTTTGAAGCCTTCCAATGCGCGTTGCGGCTGCTAGTGCGCATGAACGGCTTCTGCGCTGATGATGCGACCGCCCATTGCTTCATTTCCCTTTCGAGATCGGGATGCGCTTCCGCTTGGCTCTCTCTCGCTCAATCGGGATCACGTTTGGACTCCTGAACCACCGGACACCCGACGGTGACATGCAACCGGTCGCAGCGATTCGATCTTCCTCACACAAAATCAAACTCTGCCAGGAGTCGTCATCAGGTTCATCAGTCGGGATCGGGATTCGGTCTACGCTCATGGTCTCCTCATCGGTCGGTCGCTGATTCATTGAAAAGGGCAGAAAGGAAGGCAAGAAAGAAAACAAAGAAAGTAAGTAAACAAGTATAGAAGGAGAACGGTGGTGCGATATCCGCTCAGGTCCGGTCTCATAGGAACTTCAGCGTGACGGTCGGCGACTTGCCGGGTTCCCGTACAACCTCAATCAACCCGGCAGCTTCCAACTCCCGTACAGCGCGTGCCTTGACGAACCGGCTGACACCTCGAAGTTGGAGCCGCCTATTAGGCAAGCGAAAGGTCCGGCTGTGCGATGTCCAGGACAGGTGCAGCAGCCAGACACACACCATTGCCTTGCCGGTGCGTGTTGCCTCGGTGGCCTGTTCGATCCACCAGAGCGGCACCTGAACGAACGTATCCCTTTTGGATTTACGCAGAGGCTGCATCTTCATCGCGCGTCTCCTGCTGTTGTCGATATTGCGCCAGCAATTCGATCACGTCACTCCAGATTTTCACGCCACGGCTGTCACTGTAGCTGTCGGGATATTTGATAATCTCCTTGGACGTCCTCAGCTCACGACCGTTTCCGAGAACGATGCGCGATGCCCGACGCATGATCTCGCGCATCAGCATCACGTCAGCGTCGATCCGATCAATCGGGCTTTCGATCAGTACCGCATCATGCACCGAGCCGCATAGCTTGATGCCACGACGATGTGCCCAGACGCAGCTGACTCTCAGGATGTCGGCGCCTGAACTTTGAGTCGGCCAGTTGCCGATTGAACGTGCGTTGAATTCGGTGATGCCAGTCTGACACGTCCAGCCTAGCGCCGTGCGCATGCTGCCAGTGTCGAGTGCGTGTGCAATCCAATCCTCGACCCAATGCCAGTAGGCTGCGAACAGGCCTCGGTGTTGGTTCAACATCTCACTGGCGACGAGCGTGGAAATCCCGAGCCGCTGTGCCAGCGTGACGTGCTGCATCGAATATTGTGCGCCCAGACATCCGACCTTGTAGCGCTGATGAATGTGGTCATGGGTGTGCTTGGTCGCGGTCGGTGGGGCTTCATCGAATCGCTTGGCAAACTCGATGTAGGGTTGGCCTGTTGCGTACAAGTCGAGCATCGGCCGGCAGTCGGACAACGCAGCGGCAACTTGAAACTCCATCGCCGACCAGTCGAGATACGCCACCGCCATGCCGGGTGCAGGTTTTATCAACGTGCGCAACCACACCGCAGGACTGAATATCCACTGTGAGGCTTTCGGTTGTGATCGTCCGGTCTTCGATGCAAACGGCCACAATGTCGTTCTGTTGCGATGGTCGTCACCTACCGCCAACTTGACGCGGCGCATTTTGCTGTGTGTGTGTCTCAGCTGCCGAAGCGATTCAAGTTCGGGGTATGCGCTCGCCATCGAGTCGAATGTCTTGGCGCGCAGGTCGAGTTTGTCGGTGCCAATATGCCGGGGCCATTCGATGCCGACGCGGCCTAGGTATTGCTCGAACAGCGCGACGTTGAAATGCCATGCGCCATCGAGCCCGATGGTGTAGACGCCGTACTGCTGATTGAGCTTCGGCACCAGCGCGTCTCTGATGTGCGACCAAGTCTGTTTGTCCTGCAGCTGCGAGAATATCTCGGCGTTGATCGGGACGCCGCGATGCTCCATTACAGCTGATACTGCGGCAAACTCACCCCAATGCAGCACGGTACCAAGAGCAAAGTGCGGCAGCAGCTCCTCTAACAGGCGCGGCAATTGCTCGATGTCGCCGCTGCAGTATCGCAGAATCTTCTCTTTTTCCTCCGCGCTGTATGGTCGTCCCTGCAATATCCGATTGCGCATAGCGTCCTTGTACTTCTGACCGATCGTTTTGAATCCGAAGTGGCCCAATGCGCCGAGCAAGCTTTTGCCTTCGGTTGGCACCGCTCGGCCGTTGATGTAGCTGCGAAACATTGGCGATATGTCGATGACGTTGCGCGGCAACGGCCAACCTAGTGCAAGATGACAAGCGCATTCGGCAGTCGCTGCAAAACAGATCAGCACGGCATTGTCGCCGATTGAGTATGGTGGTTCGGCTCCTAGTTGATCCTCCCATAATTGGACGGTCCGCCCGCTGCGCAGCTCCGATGCGCAGCAGCAGATCACATCCGGGCGGGCGCCCGGTCTTGCGATGAACTCAAAATCGCAAAACCAGACTTCCTTGAATGGTAGATCACCGATCACGTGCGGCCCATTTCTTGAACAGCTGGTGCTCGGTTGAATCGATCAGCCGGCCCTTGTCGCGAAACGCGAGTCGGAAAATCTTCGCGGGGCGCAGCTCCGGCCAGATCGGGTCAGCGAAGCGTCCCTCAGGCGCGTTGTAGACTCGATAACATTTATTTTCCTGGTCGGTGTAGAGGCGCACCCAGCGGTCGACTCCATCGAGCATGCCAATCTCCTTGGTCCGCACGTATTCATTGTCGACCGAGGAATTGACCGGGATGATGTGATAGGCACCGCGCGGTGATGTCGTCAGATACAGCGTATGTTGAGACGCGGTGATGCCGATGCTGGCGAGTGACACGATCATCGCGTCATCCACACAGAAGAACTGCTTCTCCATGCCGACCTCAATGTCGACCAGCATCGCGGCCGGTCGAAATGTCGGATGCGTTCGGAAGAACTCGTTCTTGGTCGGCATCTTGCTGACGTGAATCGCCGCGATGCCAACTGCGCTGGAGCCTTTGACGCCAGGTAGATCGCGCCGGAGCTTGGCAAACTCGGCCTCGTCCGCGTCGAGCATTTCCTCGGTCACCTCGGTTGCACCATCGCGCAGATGCGGATGCTGATCGACAGTGGCGCGCTCGACGAGGGTATCTTCGTTGTCGGTTTTCAGTCTCGTCATCGTGCTGTTCTCCTTCAATCGCCGTTCGCTGCACCGATGCTGACCGTCATGTCATCATCGTATTTGCCACTCATGATGTCGGCATATTCATCGAGACTTTGGGAGCGAGCTGCCAATTTTTCGGCAGCTAACTTCATTGCCGCGCTCCACTCAGTTTGACTCAATGCTGTCCAACCAATCGCGTCGAGAACGTCCTGCCATTCGTTGCGGCTTGGAGTCTCCATGTTTTCCCAGTCGACCTGCATCAGCCGTTCAACGGCGAGTCTCACTCTCTCTGTGATCATCTTGGTGTTCTCCTCAGTGCTCACACACAACAGCATCAGCATCAGGTGCCATCGCATCAGCGCGAGCGAGCAGAGTTTCACTCTCTAACGCAAATCTGCTCCTGCTTCTGCGATGTGATTTGCTCGCTTCACTGCATCGTTTGCTTTTGCATGGTGGTGGTCTCGATGGATTCGGAATCGGACTGAGCAGCAACGAGCGCCGCTGCCTCCTCCGCCTCCGCGATGCGCAGTGCCTCACCCACGACATCGTTCGCATCCAACATCAGCCGCTCAATGCGTTCGATATACAGAGATGACGCTCTGCCCATGTTGATGGTGATCTCAAGCTGATGAAGGTCAGCAATGAGTCCTGAGAAGTTCGCGGTTACGTTGGCTGTCTTCACGAACATGGTTCTCTCCTAGCTGCCGTTGTGAATTCAATCGCGCTGCGGCGTTGCCGTCGCAGCTCTCGGAGCTGTTTGCGAAGTTCATTGGATCGCGGCTGACAGCCGCAGCTGTCGACGCTTCCGTCGATCAGGGCGCTCGCTGCGACGTGCACTAGCCGACCACAGATGCAGCGCGCCGCGATGTCGTAGCGGTGCCCGTAAGCAACCGTGAGATGGCCGAAGCGTCGGCCGGCGATCGAGGTGTCGACGGTCATCGGCGCCACCTCCGGGTCGGTAGGACATAGCCCCGGACACCGCCTGAGGAGACGACCGGCCGGATCGGCGGTCGGCCAAGCTCGGCGTCCAGGACGACGGCCCGGAGGCGGTGTCGTTGACTGGTTCCGGCTCTCCGAAACCTGTGCGATCCGCCACTGACGAGGTTCAATGGGACGGCGGTGGACCCCCGTGTCAGATGGCAGTTTTGCCTCGTTGAAATCGTTGGACTTTCTTTTGGTAATTCGGACGCTGGTGCGTTTAAATTTCCCGCCCGGTAGGGTGATAGCGGCCGAGCCCCCGAACGACTCAGCGGGCTTCCCTGTGGCTCACCATGGAACCGGCCTTGCCGGTTGGTGCCGCGTGGTTTAAACATAGAACTCCTCCTTGCTGGGAGTTGAAAGAGACACTCAAAGGTCCGCCTTGCCGGGCAGACTTCAGGCTTCGGAAAAGGGATGGCTCGCGCTGTCCTTTTTCCCGTTTTCAGGTGGTCTCTAGTTTGGCGTTCGCTGCGAGCCATTCGACCTCGGCATCATCGGTGATGATGATCCGATCAAAGAGCTGCACTTCATGCGGCCCTCGGCCTTCATCCCGCAGCTTCTTCAAGAGCCCGAGCGAAATCCCGTGTCGCGCGCAGAACTCTGTCCGCGACCAAGACTTTCGCTCGATGCCTGCGGCCAGCATCGCCGCGTTATTCTCGGATTTGTTCTGGGTCGACATTGCTGCATCTCCTCCGCTGTGATCGCGGGAGAGATCATCTACTTGTGCTGGGAAAATGCATGTGCGCAAATGCGCGCGCAAGAATGCGCATCGTGCGCATCGGAGAAGTCGCTTTTAATTTTTGCGCCGGCCGGTGGCCCGATTGATCGTGTCGCGCTTCGGCGACTTTCCCCAGCCGTATCTTTCATAGACCTTCGCGACTTCATTCTCGACAACCTTATCCGGCGTGCCTGCCGGCGGAATTCCGTTCGTCGCCGAGAAGGCTTCGCGGAGTGCCAGTGTCAGGCGCAATGATGGAGGTGTCGTCGGTGATGGTGGTGTCGTCGTCGGTGTTGCCGGTGATGTCGCCGCTAGTCGAGTTGCCGCTGGTGGTGGCGCCGGCTGCCATGTCGATGGGGCGAACGGCTTATTTCCTGATAGCCAATTCCAACGGTCCAACTCATAAGCGACCCTCAGCGCGTCACTAACCATCTGCTCAACGCGTGAGAGCTTATTGGCGGGTGCAGTGCGAGGCCGTGGCTTCAACTTGCGGGTTGTCGTCCGCTTGCTATGCTTGCGCGGTAACTTGGCCATGGCGTGACTCCATGGATCAGGTCAGATCGGGCCGCGATGCTTCCAACCATCGCGGCCCAGGTCGCAACTATCGCACCATCGGGATTACGTTGTCCACGCCGTGCACGGCCGCTGAATCATCCAGCAGTCCGCTGCGCAAGTCCTCAGAGGCGACGTTCAAGTAGCGGCCGTAAGTTCGTTCGATTTCCTTCGTAGAGGTGTCGTGCGCGAACGCAATCGAGCGCAGCGGCTTGCCGTTTCGAATTTGTCGGATGATGCTGGCGTGCCGCGCCACGTAAGGCGTCAGCGTCGGATCGAGGCCGAGCCGTTGCAGCACGGCGCGAAAGCGGGCAGACAAATCCCAAATGCGATCAAACAGCAATCGATTTGGTCCTCGCGCAATGGCACGGGCTCGCAGCATCCGGGCCAGCTTCAACGAGACCGCCAATCTGCGCTGTTCGGGCTCGCGGTCCCGGCCTTTGAGGCTGCACCACATCATGACGGACGGCTTGCTCGCGTCATCACCATCATCCAGCAGGTCGCGCGGTCGCAATTTCTCCACTTGGCTTTGACGTGCACCGGTCCCAACCAGCACTTCAACGAGCGCACCGAAGTCGGGATCGTCGCGGTAGCACTCGTGCACGATGTTGAGGAGAGTGGCATCCGATAAATGATAATGATCGCGCGGTGGGAGGCTGCTGCCCTTTGGCTTCACCAACTTCAGGCCATGCTTCCATGCAGCAGCGTTGGTGATGCGGGCGTCACGTTTGCTTGCCAGCGTCAACATGGCCTTGGTGCTTCGGACAATGCGACTTGCTGTCGACGGCTTTTTGCCTGCGGCGAGCATTGCCCGGTACCAATCGCGCAGCTCTGCCTCAGCCAGCAGCATCACAGGCTTTGCCAACAGCGCGGCATCACAGTGATTGCGAACCATGACCGCGTTGTGCTTGGCGCCACCACGAACTGCTAGATCAGTCTCGTAGGCGTTGATCGCTTGGCTGACCGTCACCGGCTTGTCGGTGCCGCCTTCGGTACCACGGGCCAGCTTCAGTGCCTGTTGCACCGCCTGAAGGTAATCCATCACGGAGCTGCCATTGGCCTGCTCATGATCGTCAGCGAGTGCGAACCGCTTCAACCAGCGGTCGGTCTGAACTGACCAAGAGCCAGCGCCGGCACAGCGCCGGTAGCAAACGGCGACGGAGGGCGCGACCTTCTGCTTGTAGACCTTCTTGCGGATCGGCAATCGGAGGCGGTTGGTGCGGTTTCGCAATTTGTCGGCGTAGATCACGCGAGCCATGTGGTCTCTCCCGTCGCTGGTGTCCCCGATAGCGTCCCCAAAGTGTAGGCATCACCACATATCTCTAGATGGGGCTCTATGGGGACATTATTAGCGAACTCAATCGGTTATGAAGTCCACCTGATATGGGATGCGGCCGTGTGGGGCACAACATTTCCCTGAAAGGGGGAAGGTCGGGATGGGGGTCCAGCCGCAGGCTCAGCTGTTCGTGGAGAGATCAGATCCCCACCCGCTTTGCTCTGCGAGCAAAGCGACCTCCCCTTTTCAAGGGGAGGTCGGAGCATGTAGCTCCGCACAAAAGGAAACGGCCGGCTTCTCGCCGGCCGTTTGCACAAATCAGCTAATTCGAAACAGATCAGACCGCAGCGGTGATCCACTGCTGCAGCTTGGCCTTCGGCGCGGCGCCGACCTGACGGGACGCCATCTCGCCGCCCTTGAAGATCATCAGGGTCGGGATCGACATCACGCCATACTTCGACGCGGTCTTCGGGCTCTCGTCGACGTTGAGCTTCACGATCTTGACCTTGTCGCCCATTGCGCCGGAAATTTCATCGAGAGCGGGCGCGATCATGCGGCAGGGTCCGCACCACTCGGCCCAGAAGTCGACGACCACCGGCCCGGTCGCCTTGAGCACTTCGGCTTCGAAATCGGCGTCAGAAACCTTGCCAACGGCCATGAGAGTACCTCGTTCGGTTGAGACAAAAGGGCGGCTGAGAATCGCGCCCGGGAGCATGGGGCAAACCTATGAATGCCCCCTTGCCGGGTCAAGCTCGCTCACGCCGACATGAACTTATGCCAGCCCGGCGTCCAGCGCGGGGGCAGAAATCTCCATGATTTCAGGCGTTTCAGTCCAAAGCAGTGCTGCCCGGACGGGCAGCTGGGGATAAAGCTTCGCCAGCACGGCCCGGTACAGCGCGAGCTGCCGGACATAGCCCCGTGGCGCCTCGGCAGCGGTCTTGGGCGGGGCGTAGTTGGTCTTGAAATCGACGATCAGGACGTCGGTTGGCGTCACCACCAGCCGGTCGATCTGGCCCGAGACCAGCGCCTTCGGCTGGCCCGGCCGCTCCAGCCGCCCGACGATCGAGACCTCCGCACGGCTGCCGGGCGCGAACACCGCGGCGAAACGCGGATCGGCGATCAAGTCCAGCACCTGGTCTGCGAGCGCGGCTTGCTCCTGCTCGCTCCAGCCGTCGGCGTTGCGCGCGAGGTAGCCAAGCGCCGCGGCGCGCCGCCGCTCGGCGGCAATTTCGGGCAGCGATTGCAGCAGGCGATGCACCAGCGTGCCGCGCTGCAGGGCGCGGGCGCGCAGCAACACCGATTCGCCGGTTCGTATCGGATGGCTGTCGCCATCGGCCGGATCGGACGGGCGCAGCACGCCCGCGGCGGAGGCTTCAGGTGCAGCCGCGGTCCGCAGCCAGGACGGCAGCGCGATCGGCGCTACGGCCGTTGACGCAGCCGCGCCGGTGAGATCGGCGACGTCATCCGGCCGCGAATAGCGCATCACCTTGCCGGCCGGCGTCTCCAGCTCTTCGAGCTTGAGTCCGGAATTGGCGAGCCCCTTGGTGATCAGGTCGTACCAGGAGGATTTCCGCACCGTGTTCATGTTGCCGGGCATGCAGCCGCCCACGATCAGCCGGTCGGCGGCGCGGGTCATCGCGACATAGAGCAGGCGGCGATATTCGTCCTCGGTGTCGCCGAGCATCGCCTTGCGGGCATCGGCGACATTAGGGGGATCCTCGGCCTTCTTGCCGGCCCATACCACGACGCCGGGCGCGTTCGGCGCGGCATTGCCCTGCGGCAGATGGATCAGCCGCAGCCGCTGCGTGTCGGACGGCGAGGTCGTGGTGTCGACCAGGAACACCACCGATGCCTCGAGGCCCTTGGCGCCGTGCACGGTCATGACGCGAACCTCGTCGCGCGAAATCTCCATGTCGCGCTTCACCTCGGTATCGGCGGCGCGCAGCCAGGCGATGAAGCCCTGCAGCGAGGCCGGCGCCTTGCGCTCATAGCTCAGTGCGAGCTCGAGGAATTCGTCGAGCGCGTCGTTGGCCTCGTGGCCGAGACGGCGCAGAATGCGCGCCCGCCCGCCGTCGCCGCCGAGCAGCCAGGCGTAGAACGCGAACGGTGTCTCCTGGGTGAAGCGGCGCTCGCATTGTTCGAGGCGGCGCAGCGCGGCCGAGAACCGCTCATCGGTCGGCGCCTGTGCGGCCAGCGCCTCGCGCAGCGAGCCGCGGCGCTGGTACGCCAGCTTGAACAGATCGTCGTCGGTGAGGCCGAACAGCGGGCTCTTCAGCGCCACCGCGAGCGCGAGGTCGTCCTGCGGCAGCAGCAGCGCGTCGGCGAGGTTCATCAGGTCGATGATCGCGATGTGCTCGGTCAGCTTCAGCCGGTCGGCGCCGGCGACCGGAATGCCCGCGTGCTTCAGCGCCTGGATCACCGCGTCGAAGGCGTTGCCGCGCCGCCTCACAAGGATCAGCATGTCGCCGTAACGCAATGGCCGCCGCCCGCCTTCGCTGCCGGTCATGGTGCCGCTGCTGACGAGGCGCTTGATCTCGGCCTGGATGCGCCGCGCGAGTTTTACCTCGGGGCTGGTCACCGCGACGCCGTCGAACGGCGCGCGCCAGCCCTCGATGTCCTGGCGGTCGTCGGCGACGGCGAGATCCCAGAGCTCGATCAGGCTGGGGCCGGCATCGGCCATCGCATTGTGGATCGGGTAGCCGTTCTCGACCGCATGAATGCTGCGGAAGATCTCCTGCTCGCGGAACACATGGTCGACCGAATGCAGGATCACCGGTCCCGAGCGGAACGAATAGGTGAACGACACCGGATCGAATTTCAGCCCGGCTTCCTCGAAGCGTCGCTTCAGCTCGCGCCGCCGTAGGTCGAATTCGCGCGGTGCTGCGCCCTGGAACGAGAAGATCGACTGCTTCTCGTCGCCGACCGCGAACACCGTGCGCACCAGGCCGTCGCGCGCGCCGGCGCCGGAGGTGAATTCCGAGATGATGTGCGCGACGATGTCCCATTGCCGCGGGCTGGTATCCTGCGCCTCGTCGATCAGCACGTGATCGACGCCGCGATCGAGCTTGTAATGCACCCAGCCCGAGGAGACGCGGTCGAGCATCGCCAGCGTCTTGTCGATCAAATCGTCGTAATCGAGCAGGCCGCGCTCCAGCTTCTCGCGCCGGTAGTGTGCGGCCGCCGCGGTCGCGATATGGATCAGCGCCTCGGTGCGATCGCGCGCGACCACGGCGCGGCGTCGCTCGATCAGGGGACCAAGCCGGTCGACCTCCGCCTCGAACCGGTGGCCTGCGACGGCATTCTTCTTGATGAAGCTGTTGGTGACGACAGACGCACGCGGCGCGCGGTCATCGGTCAGGAAGACGCCGAGATATTCATCGACCTGGGCTGCGCCGGTGAAGGTCAGCGCCGCCCGCAGCCGTTCGGCCTGCTTCTGATCCGCCTTGCTGCTGGTGTCGAGCAGCGTCGCCATCTCCTTCCAGTTCGACCGCGGCAGGTTCGGCCCGTCGACGATCTCGCGCTCGACATCCTCGATGCGGATATCGGCGGAGACGCCGAGCGCGGCCGACATCTGCGCGGCGGCGGCCGCGGCGTTGCCGGCGGCATCGGTCCAGGCCATGAAATGGTCGCGGCTGAGGCAGGCCTCGCGGACCACCTCCTTGAAAGTGACGTCGGCAGCATTCGCCATCGCCGTCCGCAGCGCGCGGCCGATGGGACTGTCGGGAATCCGCGACGCCTCGAGGAACACGGCGAGGTTGGCGCGCTCCATCATCTCGTTCTGGTCGCGGTCGTCCAGCACAGCGCAGCGCGCCGGCACGTTGGCCTCGAACGGGAACTGCTGCAGCAGGCGGGTGCACAGCGCGTGGATGGTCTGCACCTTCAGCCCGCCGGGCGTCTCCAGCGCGCAGGCAAACAGCTTGCGCGCCTCGCGCCGCAGCGTGGCGCTGGGATGCGTGATGCCGGCCTCGCGGATCGCGGTATCGAGCGCTGTGTCGTCGAGCGTCACCCAGTGGCCGAGCGTCGTGAACACGCGTTCGGCCATGTTGGCCGCGGCGGCCTTGGTGAAGGTGATGCAGAGGATCTTCTCCGGCGGCACGCCCGACAGCAGCAGGCGGATCACGCGCTGAACCAGCACGTGGGTCTTGCCCGAGCCGGCATTGGCCGACACGAAGGTCGACGCCTTCGGATCGGACGCGCGGGCCTGCGCGTCGCGCACCGCCGGCGGGATGGGTCTGATAGCCTTCACCATTCCTCGATCCCCAGGCCGCCGGCCGCCGACCATTCCTTGATGCGCGCAAGATCGTCATAGGCGCCGTAACGGTTCGCCCACATCGAGAGGTTCAGCGAGGTGTACGCCTGCTGCTCGTGGTCGAATGCGCGGATCAAGGCTTCCAGCTTGCGCCGCGCCCCGTCGGCGGCTTCATCGGGCGGCTGCGGCGTGTCGTTGGTCTTGATCTTCAGCTCCAGCGAACGCTGCTCGCCCGGCGGGTTGTTGCCGCTCAGCCTGACATAGACGAGGTCGCCGACCGAGGAGCCCGCCGGGATGCCGGCAAAGCCGCCCTCGCGCAGGATCGCGGCTTCCAGCGTGAGCTGCGGCGACAGGCCCATGCGCACCTGCTTGCCGGTCGGCGGCTGGCCGGTCTTGTAATCGAGGATCGCAAAGCTGCCGTCAGCATGCCGTTCGATGCGGTCGGCGCGCGCCGAGAGCACGAACGTCCTTGTATCGTCGAGGGGGATGCCGATCTCGCCGCGGATCTCGGCCTTGATCGCGTCGATACTGCCGCGCCGGGCCTGTTCCCATTCGGCAAACCACGCCGCGATACGCTGGAAGCGCGGCCACCACAGCGCGCGCGCTTCGGGCCGCTCCATCAGTGGCGCAAAATGCTTGGCCCCGATGTCGCGCAGCGCGCTCTTGATGTCGTCAGGCAGCGCGTCGGCATAAACCTGTGTGAACTCGCCGAGCGATTCGTGGATTGCGGAGCCGCGATCGGCCGCCGACAACGGCATGTCGACGGGATCGAGCGGATCGAGCTTCAGGATGTAGCGCGCGTAGATCGTGTAGGGATCGCGCAGCCAGTCCTCGATCGCGGTGACCGACATTTTCAGCGGCCGCGCCTCGCGCGGCGGCCGCGGCTCCGGTTGCGGGATCGGCTCGACTTTGTCGGGCCGGTCGAGCTCGGCGGCATATTGCACGTAAGCTTCGCCGGCCGATGTCGCCGCCTTCCAGCGCGCCTCGCCCGCAACCGCTTCGAGCCGGTGCAGGAAACGCGAGGCGACCGCCGGTGCGCCGCCGACCTTAGCGGCGTGGGTGAGGATCACCTCGTCATGGCCGAGCAGCTGCGCGAAGTCGTGCGCGGAGAGGCCGATGCGCCGTTCGGGGAGATCGAGCCCGAGCTCATGCCGCATCGGCCGGCTCAGCCACGGATCGATCCGCGGCGCCGGCGGCCAGACGCCCTCGACCAGACCGCCGAGGATGACGCGATCCGACTCGGTCAGGCGCGCCTCGAGCTGGCCGAAGATGTTGAGCTGCGCGCGCGCCGATTCCGGCCGTCGCACCATGCGGTCGGCGAACGCAGTCTGGAACACCTCGGGATAATCTGACAGCGGCGTCATCAGCCCGCTCGGCTGCTGCTTGGCGAGCAGCTCGTCGAAGGCGGACGCCAGAGAAGCCCCTGCGCGCTCCTCGAACACGATTGCGACACCGTTCTGGTCGGCCGACAGCGCGATCAGCGCCTCGCGATGGCGCGCCGCCAGTTCGGCGAAGTCATAGGGCCTTGACGACGCCATGCCTTCCAGCGGCGCCAGCGCCGCCTGCAATCTGGCGATCAGGTCCTGGACCTGGTTGAGCTCATTTTCGCGCAGCCGGGCGCGCGGCTCCATGGCGTGCAGCGACGAGGTCTCGCCGCCATGCAGCTTGACGAGCTCGGCGCGGAAACGGGCGAAGTCGCGCGCGAGGCCGCCAGTTCCCGCTTGCGGCCGTGTGCCGCGGAGCAGCGCGATCTCCAGCACCTCGATCGCGCGCTTCAGCGCGCCATGCGCACCGCCGAGCCGGAACAGCGGATGCTTGAGCAGCGCGAGCAATGTCGGCGGCTCCAGCCCCTTGGCCGCGGCCTCCGCGGTGAGGCGGGCGAACACGCCGGGCGGCGTTTCCATCAGCGCGTCGCCGCCGGAATCGTCGAACTCGAGCTTCCAGCGCGTCAGCGAGGCCATCACGCGGCGCGCCAGCGCGCGATCCGGCGTCACCAGCGAGGCCGATTTGCCGAGATGCCGCGCCTCGCGCATCGCGACCGCGATCGCCAGCGCCTCCATTTCCGGATTGGGCGCCTCGACCACCGTGAGATTGGTCATCCCGGCGGAAATCCGCGCCACGATCTCGGGCCGTTCCAGCCGGTCGTGCCACTGCGCGGTCGCAGTCGAGGGCCGCATCGTCTCCGACACCAGCACCTCGCGGCCGAGCGGCGCAGGCTCGGCGAGGCTCTCGACGTCGCGGCGCTTGATGCCGAAGCGGTCGAGCAAAGCGTGCATCGCGAATTGCGGATGGTTCGACGAAGGCGGCGTGGTGAACCTGCCGTCGTCGCCGCGCTCGCCGCCGATCGTGTCCCAGGAATCTTCGTCGAGATCCGTGTCGAGCCCGGGCAGCACCACGGCGCCGTTCGGAAGCTTCGCCACTACGTGCAGGAATTTTGCGGTGGCCGGCATCGAGCCGGTCGAACCGGCCGCGATCACCGGGCCGGCGTGATGCGCGGTCAGCCGCGCCGCTTCCGCCTCGATCAGGAGATCGCGGCGCGCCGCGGGCTCGATCCGGCCGATCTCCTTGAGGTAGTTCGGCCAGGCGTCGCGCGCGATGCGCAGGAAGTCGAGCGAGTGCTGCCAGTATTTGTCGAGCTGGTCCGGAACCAGGCGGTCGAGCGCGCGCCAGTCGACGCCGCGCGTCACCATGTCGTCCATCAGCCGCGCCAGGTCGCCGGCGAGCTGCAGCGTCGAGGCCGGGCCGCCGACCACGAGCGGCGCCGACACCGGCGTCTTCGCCCAGGCCGCGACCAGATGTGCCAGCGTCAGCCGGCGCTCGAGCTCGCCGAGTCTCGGCGGGATCTCCAGCGGCGCAGCGCCACCGACATCGTCGCCCTGGTCGGCGAAGGCGAGCTCGTCCTCATCGATCTCGCCGAGCGCGACGATGCGCGGCAGCACCGCGGCGTCGGAATCGAGCACATCGAGGAAGATCTCGCGCGCCAGCCGTCCGGCGCGGCGGGTCGGCAGATAGAGCGTGGCGCCGGCGAGCTTTGCGGGATCGCTCTGCGCCTCGAACCCCGCGACCAGCCGGCCATCGACCAGCGCCGAAATGACGGTGCGCAGGAACGGCGCAGAGACGGGAACGCTGAAAACGCGCATGGGCTGCCTGGTTCGAATCAGGCGCCAATATAGGGAGCGGCGGCCGTCGTTAGCCACCCCTGCGGGTCAGCCATCACCGCTGATTATCGCAGCCGGCCGGCGCAACGATCGACGGCATCCAGGAACCAGCGCAGCGCCGGATCTTCAGCCGCGCGGCTTGTATGGATCAGGTCGATCGCGAAGGCTGGAATGTCGATCGGCGGCATCACGACGGCAATTTCGGCCACATGCGTGAAGCGGCGGGCGACGCGCTCGGCCATCGTGGCGATGAGATCGGTGCCGGCTACGGCGAAGGGAACGGCCACCACATGCGCCAGCGTCACGGCCACCCGTCGCTTCAGCCGATGGCGCGCCAGCAGCGCGTCGATGACGCTCGGCAGCCCGTCGCCGCCGGCCGCGGAGAACAGCGCGTGCGGCAGGGTCGCATAATCCTCCAGGCTGAGAACCTCCGATCGGCGCGCTCGAGCGCCGTCGCGGATGCAGACGAAACGTTCCTCGAACAGCCGGTGCCGGACGCAGCGTGGCGAGTCCGGCAGATGGCCGCCGATCAGCGCGTCGAGTTCGGCGCGCTCGAGCTTGGCCAGGGCCGCCGTCGCGTCAGTCAGCGGGCGCACGGCAAGGTCGATGCCCGGCGCTTCCATGCGCAACAGGCGGCTCAGTTCCGGGACCAGAACGAGGTCGCCGTAGTCGGTCGCAGCGATGGTGAAGCGCCTTCTCGCGGTGGCCGGATCGAAGCCCGGATCGGGCGCCAGCGCGCCCCTGATTTGCCGCAACGCCTCTCCGATCGGGCCGGCCAGAGCGAGCGCCCTTTCGGTCGGCTGCATGCCCGCGCCGGCGCGCAGGAACAGCTCGTCCGCAAACAGCGCGCGCAGCCTGCGCAACGCGCTGCTCATCGACGGCTGGGCGAGGCCAACGCGCTCGGCCGCGCGGGTGACGTGGCGCTCCTGCATCAGCGCCTCGAAGGCGACCAGCAGGTTGAGATCGACGGCGGCTAAATTCATCGCAGCAATAATGCATATAAGAACAATCGATTTCAACAATGATCTCAACAAGCCTACGATCGCGATGGACACGACGACGAGGCCTAAAGGTTTGAGACGTTCAGGCTTGGGACGATCATTCGCGAAGCTGATGCCGCGCGGGCCGACCTTGCTGGTCATCGGCGTGCTGGCCGGGCTGGCTTTCCCGGCCCTCGCGGACAGCGTGCGCCCGCTGATGGCGGCGGCGATCTTCGTCCTGGTTCTCGGGACCTTTCTCCAGGTCGACGGCGCGGCGTTCCGGCGCGCGCTGGGGCGTCCGCTGGTGTCGCTGCTGTTGCCGGCGCTGGCGATGCTGGCCTGTCCGCTTGCGGTCGGTTTCGCGGCGCGCGGCGCCGGATTTCGGCCGGAGCTGATCGTTGCGCTGGTACTCTCGGTGTGCGCGCCGCCATCGACCGGCACGGCGGCGGTCGCACGCATGCTCGGCTTCGACGCGACCATTCCGCTCGCCGTGACGCTGCTGTCGATGGCGCTGGCCCCGATCACGGTCCCGCTGATCGCGGCCGGATTTGCCGATCTTGCGCTCGATCCGCTGGCGCTCGCCGCGCGGCTGGCGCTGCTGGTCGTCGGCGCCGGCGCGCTGGCGTTGCTGCTACGCCGTCAGGCCGCTGCACAATTGGAGCGGCATTCGCGCACCATCGACGCCCTTGTGCTCGCCTCATTGTTGCTGTTCGCGATCGCCACCATGGCCGGGGTGCGTGCGCAGATCGCAGCGCAGCCGGCCACCGCGCTGAATTTGGTGGGCCTTGCCTTCGCCTGCAATCTCGCGCTGCAAGCGCTTGGCGCGCTGCTCACGCCGGGTCCGCTGGCCGAGCGATTGACCACGGGCCTCATTCTGAGCAACCGCAACGTCGGACTGGTCTGGTCGGCGATGGGTGGGGCGGTGTCGCCGATGACGGCGCTGTTCTTCGCCGCCACGCAGTTTCCGATCTATATGATGCCGCGCCTGATCGAGATGCTTGTTCGCGCGCGAAAGGAGAAAGCCTCATCATGAGCGAGACGATCCTGACCGAAGACCTCGCCGTCCGTTTCGCCCGCATCGCGCTCGGCCATGTCGGCCGCGAATATCCGAACAAGCCGGATCATGTGCTGGCCGGGCCGCAGGACGCACGCACGCCGCGCGAGCTGCACCCGGTGTTCTTCGGCAGCTACGACTGGCACTCCTGCGTCCATAGCTACTGGATGCTTGCCCGGCTGCTGCGGCGCTATCCGGCGTCCGAAGCGGCGGACGATATCCGCACACTGTTCGACGCGCAGTTCGTCACGGAGAAGATCGCGGCCGAATGCGCCTATCTCGCCGCCCCGACGGCGCGCGGTTTCAAGCGGCCTTACGGCTGGGGTTGGCTGTTGAAGCTTGCGGCAGAACTCGCGGGTCTCGACGAGACGCGGTGGCGCGAGCAAATCGCGCCGCTTGCCGCAATCTTCGCACAGCGTTTTCGCGATTTCCTGCCGCTCGCCACCTATCCGGTGCGGGTCGGCACGCATTTCAACACCGCGTTCGGGCTGCGCATGGCCGCCGACTACGCCGCGGCGACGCAGGACGATGCGCTCAGTGCGCTGCTGCGCGAGACCGCGCTGCGCTGGTACGGCGCCGATCAGGATTGTCCCGCCTGGGGCGAGCCGAGCGGCGATGATTTCCAGTCGTCCGCGTTGATCGAAGCGGAGTGCATGCGCCGGCTGCTGGCACCGGACGACTTCCTGCCCTGGTTCGACCGCTTCCTGCCGCGGCTGGCGCAACGCGCGCCCGCAACTCTGTTCCGGCCTGCCACGGTCACCGATCGGTCGGATGGCAAGCTTGTGCATCTCGATGGACTCAACCTCAGCCGGGCATGGTGCTGGCCCGCGCTGGCCGCCGCGTTGCGGGAGGGCGATCCGCGACGCCCGATCCTGCTGGATGCTGCGCGAGGCCATCTCGACGCCGGCCTGCCGCATATCGCCAGCGACTATATGGGCGAACACTGGCTCGCGAGTTTTGCAGTGCTCGCGATCGACCGCGATGATTGATGGAAGCGTCGCTTACGCGACGCTTTCGAGGAAAGCTTCTTCCGCGGCCAGGACCGCGTCGGGGGTCCCGACATGCATCCAGACGCCGTCGAGGCGCAGGCCGAACAGCCGCTCCTGCTCGTTGGCGCGGTCGAACATCCTGGTCAGCGAGAATTCGCCGGCGGGGGCGTCGGCGAACAGCGCGGGCGACATGATCGCGGCGCCCGCATAGACGAACGGCACCACCTGGTTCTCGCGCCGCTTGCGCAGCGCGCCGTCCGGCAACATCGAATAGTCGCCGCGGCCGCTATAGCCGATGCTCGAGGCGGTCGGCGCCATCAGCAGCAGAATGTCCATCCGCGCGGGATCGAAGATCTCGGCCAGTCGCGCCAGATTGGAGCGCACGCCGTCGATCCACATCGTGTCGGCATTGAGATGGAAGAACGGCGCATCGCCGAGCAGCGGCAACGCCTTCACCACCGCGCCGCCGGTGCCGAGCACCTGGTCGCGCTCGTCGGAGATGATCACGTGCGGGCGGCTGCGGGTCTTGACGTGCTCGATGATCTGGTCGGGCAGGTAGTGCACGTTCACGACCGCTTCGCTGACGCCGGCGCCGGCGAGCTTGTCGAGCACATGGTCGAGCAGCGGCTGGCCGGCGACGCTCACCAGCGGCTTCGGCATCGTGTTGGTCAGGGGGCGCATGCGCACGCCGAGGCCCGCAGCGAGCACCATGGCCTTGTGGGGAGTGACGGGCATTTTCCTGATATTCTCGGTCATCTTCTCTCGGCGCCGATCATATCACGGCGATTCGGCAAGCGCATCGATCAGACGCCATAGTCACGGGACATGACGGCCGTAAGACGGCAACGGGCCTAGACGTCGGCAGCTTGCGCGCCGCGTTTGGCAGTTTTCTTCTTCTTGTCGCCTTGTTTGAGGAAGTTGACGCCGATCTGGTCGCCATTGACCCATGCCAGCTCGCAGCGGCGATAAGCCAATCCTGTGGACGACAGCAGCAGAAAAAACTCCTTCAGGTTCAGGCCCTCGACCGAGCCGTCGACGGAGAGCTTGGCGCCCGTCTCCGACACGTCTTCCATAGTGCAGTCGCGCCGCCAGGTGCCGTCAATGCCCATCATGTGCGCGGCTATGCCGCGCTCGAACGTGACACGATCGCCCTTGCGTCGTTCCGTCCCCATCGTGTGGTCCTGCTCCCGATCCGGCCGCGCCTTGGATGAAATGCGGCCCCCGCAACTTTAGGAGACCCAAGGCTAACAACCCGTAAACTACGGTACTGGGGGAGGGACGTTGGCTGTGTACCAGATGCGAAAGGTGGCCAATGCCGGATGAGCCAGCGACCGTTCGAGATAGGTCCAGATCCGCGGCTGGTGCTTCAGATATTGCGGCTTGCCGTCGCGGCGGTTGAGCCGCGCAAAGGTGCCGAGCAGGCGGGTGTTCCGCTGCGCCGACATGATCGCATAGAGCTCGGCGAACCCTGCGGGATCGAAGCTCTCGTCGGTCGCGCGCCGCGCCTTGATGTAGCGGGTCAAGAGCGACAGCTCGAGCTGCTCCGGCACGTCGATCCGCGCATCCTGCAGCAGCGACACCACGTCATAGGCCGCGGGGCCGAGCAGCGCGTCCTGGAAGTCGATGATGCCGACGCGCAGGATGCCGGTGCGCTCGGCAAGCCAGATGATGTTGGGCGAATGGAAGTCGCGGATCACCCAGGTCTGCGGCGCCGCGGCGGGCTTCTGCAGAAGGCCGCGCCACATTCCGAGGAATTCGCTGCGGAGCTCCTCGTCCGGCTGCACGCCGCGGTCGGGCAGGTACCATTCCAGCATCAGCCCGATCTCGATCAGCCAGGCGTCGATATCGAACACGGGGATGTCGTAACTCTCGTCTGATGTCACCGGCAGCCGCTCCGGCAGCACCTCGCGATGCAACGCCGCCAGCATGTCCACGGCGGCCTCGTAACGCTCGGCGATCGGCTGCGGCGGATCGCCCTCGATCACGCCTTCGGCGCCGAGATCCTCGGTGATCAGGAAACCTGATTCGAGATCGATGTGGCGGATCGCGGGTGCGGAGAAGCCATGCTTGCGCAGGCCGTTTCCGATGGCGACGAACGGCCTGACGTCTTCGGCGAGATGCACCGCTGCGCTGTAGGACCGGCCGTTGTAGATCGCCGGGCCGTCGGGGCGGCGCGGCGAGTTCATCAGGATGACGCTGCCGTCGTCGTTGCGCAGCCGCGCATAGGAGCGGGTCGAGGCATCGCCCGGCATGCGCTCGCGCCGGGCGTTGAGGAAGCCGCCGCGCTCGAGGAATTGGCGCAGCTCGTTGAGCCGCGCAACCTTCGCCGCGCCTTTGCCATAGCCGGTGATCTCGGCCGCGCGTGCGGCCGATCCGAGCGCCGGGCGATGGCTGAACGCGATGTCGATGCGATCAGCGGGCATGGCGTCCGGCGCGCGTTCCGGCCATTCGATCAGCGCCACGATGTCGTCGGGCAACGGCGACAGCCCGATCTCCTCGAGTTCGCTGGCATCGTTGATGCGGTAGAGGTCGGCATGAACCAGGGGAAACGACGGCAGCTCGTAGCTCTGCGCCAGCGTGAAGGTCGGGCTCGGCACTTCCAGCGTATCGTCGGCGGCGAGGTAGCGGATCAGCGCGCGTGCGGCCGCGGTCTTGCCGGCGCCGAGGTCGCCCGACAGCGTGATGACGTCGCCGGCGCCGATCAAGAGCGCGAGGTCGGCCATCAGCTCGGCCGTCGCGGTTTCGTTCGCGAGCGCCACCGAGAATGTCGAGGTCGCCGTCATTCCGCGGCGTTGCGGTGTGCGGTCTGGTCGATCGGGAAGTCGCAGGTCACGGTCGTGCCGCGGCCTACGGTCGAATCGACGCGCACCCGTCCGCCATGCAGTTCGACAAAGGAGCGGACCAGCGACAGGCCGAGCCCCGCGCCGCGGTGCCGCGAGCCGTGCGAATGGCTCTCGAACCAGTCGAACACCTTGTCGCGCATCTCGGCCGGAATGCCGGGACCGGCGTCGGTCACCGAAAACACCACGCTGTGCTGGGTGCGGTGCGCGCTGATCGTGACGGTGGCGTCATGCGGCGAGAAGCCGACCGCATTGGCGAGCAGATTGTAGAGCACCTGCACCACGCGCCGCTCGTCGCCGACGAAGGCGCCGATGTTGGCCTCGATATCGACGTTGAGCGTGATGCGGTCGGTCGCGAGACGGTCCTGGATGCCTTCGGCAGCGGCCTCGATCGCCTGGCCGATATTGACCGGGCCGAGCTCAAGCTTCATGGCACCGGCGTCGATGGTGGCGAGATCGAGGATGTTGTTGGTCAGCGCCAGCAGCGCGTTGGTCGATTTGGTGACGTAGTCGAGATATTCGGCCTGTTTCGGCGTCAGCGGCCCGGTCGAGGGATCGCTGAGGAAATGCGCGAAGCCGATGATGGTGGTGAGCGGCGCGCGCAGCTCGTAGGAGACGTGGTGGACGAAATCCACCTTCATCTGGTCGGCAGCTTCCAGCGCCTCGTTGCGCTCGCGCAGCGCCCGCTCGACATTCTCGGTGTCGGTGATGTCCTGGAAGGCCAGCAAGGTCTTGCCGTCGGGCAGCGGGATGGTCATGCAATTCAGCACGCTGCCGTCCCTACGCTCGAGCTTCAGCGCGACCTGGGCGCGGTTCTCGATCGCGGTGATCTGCTCGCGCAGCGTCCGCCAGGTCGGCGCGTCGTCGAACAGCGGCCGGCACAGCGCTTCCACCGCCTCGATGTGCGGTTCGCCCTGCAGCGCATCGGCCGGCAGCTTCCACATCTTGGCGAAGGGCGGGTTGAACAGTTCCGCGCGGCCGTTGCTGCCGAACACCGCGACCGCCTCGCCGAGATTGTCGAGGGTCTCGCGCTGCACCCTCGTCAGGCGGTCGTAGCGGCGTGCGAGATCGAGGCTCTCGGTGACGTTGTCGAACAGATAGGTGACGCCGCCCTCGAGATTGGGCGTGGTGACGACGCTGATGGCGCGGCCGTCGGGCAGGAACCAGGTGTAGGTCTCGGATTCGACCGCGCGATAGGCCTCGTGCAGCTTGGCCTTCCAGGCGCGGAAATCCGGCTGCTCGGGCAGCTTGCGGTTGGCGCGCAGCCGGTCCAGCACACTGGAATCGTCGGGATTGCTGTCGAGGAAGGCCTGGTCGAGGCCCCACAGCCGCCGATAGGACTCGTTGTAGAAGGTGAGCCGCCGGTCGGCATCGAACACCGCGACGCCCGAGGACAGCTGATCGAGGGTGCGCCGGTGCGCTTCGACCATCCGCGCGATCGCCGCGCGCAGCGCTGCGGCTTCGCTGGCGTCGATCGCGATACCGGCGCTGCCGCCGGAGAGCTTGAGCGCCTGCACGTCGTAGATACGCCGCTCGCCGCTGACGACGATCGGCAGCCGTGCGGCATAATTGGCATTGTCGTTCAGCGCGCGGGTCAGTTCGGTGCGCTGGTCGCTTTCGAGCAGTTCGAGGTTGCGCTGGAGTGCGTCCGACACGCTCTTGCCCTCGGTGGCGCGGACATAGGCAGCGTTGGCGTAGCGCAGATTGCCCTCGAGGCTCTTGGCCCAGATCGGCCACGGCGCGGCGGCGGCGAAATCGCGCAGCAGCTCGGTCTCCTCCTGCAGCGTCTTGTAGCGCAGGTTGGATTCGGCAAGTTCGCGGCGCAGGCCGCCGAGCTCGCGGATCCGCACGATGGCCTGTCCGCCGATCGCGCGGCCCATCGCCTCGATGGCGCGGCCGGCCGAGGTCGAGAGGTTGAGCAGGAACGCTTCGCCCTTCTCGCGCAGCGCGTCGACAGCGTGGTCCATCTGCAGCGCCGGCTCGGGCGGCAGCCAGGTTCCGAAGGCGAGGATGCGTTGCGGCGCGCTTTCCTGCGACATCACCAGCGAGACGTCGCCCGAGATCTGCGGCCGGTTGTCGCCCGCGGCCCAGGAGATCAGGACCTGCGGTTCGACGAACAGCAGCGCCCGCAGCCGGTCCGATTGCGCCTGCAGGTCCGTGATCTCGGACTGCAGCTGTTCCTCGTTCCGGGTGGCGCGCAGGCGGGTGCGCATCAAAAGGATCGCGGCGACGGCGGAGAAACCGACCAGCGCGAACGACGTCGCGAGAACCGCGATCTCCTGATGATTGAAGCCGAAATGATTCGACATCGCCTGGGCGACCAGGCTTTCAGCGGCAAAGGATGCGCGGGCCGGCAGCAATGCGGTGATGGCGAGCCCAAGCATGCCGTCGCGCGCCAGTGAGGTGCATGACAGCAGGGTTCGACGCATTGCCGCGACTACGCCCGACATATGTTGCCCCAGAACGCACAAACCTTAAGGCATGATCCGGAAAACAGGAGACCGGTATTCCCCCACGGCAAACGTATGACGTTTGTCCGGGGATCATGCCCAAGCAGGACCCAACAACCCGACGAAGACCCCCCGTCGCGCTCGAATCAATCCAGAATAGTCCCAACCGGACTCGGCGAGTAAGAGTCCAGACCGTGAACGCAGAATCCGCTGTGAAAAAATGCGGCGGGTGATGTGGATTTTATACGAATTGGCTCCGTATTCGTGCGGAGAACACGCCCGAAGCGTGATCTCTCGCAGACGTCCGCACACTTCTCTGGTGGCGTTCTAGGTCGTGTGGACACTTACCGCATCCAAAGGACGATGGCTGCGAGAGTGACGACGGCGCGATAATTTCGGGCGGTCTTTTCGAAGCGGGTTGCGACGCGGCGGAACTGCTTGAGCTTTGAGAAGCAGCATTCGACGAGGTGACGCTGGGCATAGAGGTGCTTGTCCAGCGGGTATTTGAGTGCGCGTGACGGGTTGTTGGGGATGACGGCGAGCGCGCCCTTGGCGGCGATGGCTTGGCGCAAATGATCGGCGTCATAGGCCGTATCGGCCATGACGACCTCGGCAGGTAGTCCCTCGATCAATGCGGCAGCTTGCGGTGCATCGCCCTGCTGGCCTGCGGTCAGCGCGAACCGTACGGGACATCCCAAGCCACGAACGGCCATATGTATCTTGGTGCTCAGCCCCCCGCGCGAGCGGCCGATCGCCTGATCTTCAGACCCCCTTTTTTGGCGCCGGCGGCGTGCTGATGCGCCCGGACGATGGTGGAATCGACGATCAGATATTCGAAGTCCGGATCATCGGACATCGCCTCGAAGATCCGCCACCAGACGCCCTTGATGCTCCATCGACTGAAGCGCCGGAACACGCTGTTCCAATCCCCGAACGCCTCCGGGAGATCACGCCAGGGAGAGCCCGTGCGAACAATCCAAAGTACACCTTCCACGAACATCCGATTGTCGCGCCCAGTGGAGCCCTTCTGGTCGGGGCGACCTATGATCAGCGGCGCCATCCGCTCCCAAGCCGCGTCGCTCAATACCAAACGGTCCATCACACCCAAGACTGCCTCCCCAAAAGCAGTCTTGAATCTGATTTGCGCCTAAAAGGGAATCCTTAGAGTCCACACCACCTAGAGCTTCGGTTCTGATTGAATCAGAACCGAAGCTCTAGATTCTTGTTTTTGACGCGTTTTTCTTCACGCGAACCGGTGCCCACTTCGCTCGAAAACGCTCTAGCGTCCGGTCGAGCCGAAGCCGCCGCTGCCGCGATCGGTCGACGACAGCACGTCGACCGGAACCAGCTCGGCCCGGGTGACCGGCGCGATCACCATTTGCGCGATGCGCTCGCCGCGCCGGATCGAGAACACTTCCTGGCCGTGATTGATCAGGAGCACATTGATCTCGCCGCGATAGTCGGCGTCGATCGTGCCGGGCGAGTTCAGCACCGTGACGCCGTATTTGGCGGCGAGGCCGGAACGCGGCCGTACCTGCGCCTCGTAGCCCGGCGGCAGTGCGATCGTCAGCCCGGTCGGAACCATCTCGTAGCGGCCCGGCAGCAGCAGCAGCGGCGCCGACCGCGGCACCGCGGCCAGCAGGTCGAGCCCGGCGGCGTCGGCGGTCTGGTAGATCGGCAGCAGAAGATCTGCGCCATGCGGCAATTGGTGGACTTCGACCTTGATGGTGGCGCTCACGATGCGGTTCCTACGGCTCTTGCGATCCGCGATACCAGCGCGGTCGCGACTTCTTCCTTGGTCATGACCGGCCAGGAGTCGACGGTGACGTCCTTGCCCTCGCGCGAGAGCAGGTGAACGGTGTTGCGATCGCCGCCCATCACGCCGGTTGCCGGCGAGACGTCGTTGGCGACGATCCAGTCGCAGCCCTTGCGCGCGAACTTCGCCTTGGCGTTCTCGATCAGATGCTCGGTCTCGGCGGCAAACCCGATCACCAGCGGCGGCCGCTTCTCCTTCAGCTTGGAGATTGTCGCGAGGATGTCCGGGTTCTCGACGAGCTGCAGCGGCGGCATCCCGGCCGGAGTCTTTTTCAGTTTCTGGCTGCCTTCGGTGGCGACCCGCCAGTCGGCCACCGCGGCGGCAAAGATCGCGACGTCGACCGGCAGTGCGGCCTCGACCCGGTGCAGCATGTCGCGCGCGGACTCCACGCGCATGACGGAGATGCCCTGGGGGTCGCCGAGCTCGACCGGGCCGGTCACCAGCACGACCTCGGCGCCGGCGGCGCGCGCGGCGGCGGCAATGGCAAAGCCCTGCTTGCCGGATGAACGGTTGGCGATGTAGCGGACCGGATCGATCGCCTCATGGGTCGGGCCGGCGGTGATCAGCACGCGCTTGCCGGCCAGCGGGCGGGGCTGCGGCGGCCGCAGCATGCGGTCGGCGGCCGCGGCGATCTCGGTCGGCTCGGCCATCCGCCCGACGCCGGCCTCGCCGGCTTCCGCCATTTCTCCAGCATTGGGGCCGACGGTGTGGACGCCGTCGCGGCGCAGCTGCAGCACGTTGCGGCGGGTGGCCGGATTGTTCCACATCAGCGGGTTCATCGCCGGCGCCAGCAGGATCGGCCGGTTGGCCGCAAGCAGCGTGGCGGTGGCCAGATCGTCGGCATGGCCCTGCGCCATCTTGGCCATCAGGTCGGCGGTCGCCGGCGCCACCACGATCAGATCGCAGTCCCGCGCCAGGCGGATATGGCCGGCGTCGAACTCGCTTTCGGCATCGAACAGGTCGGTGTAGACGCGCTCATGCGACAGCGCGCTGGCCGCCAGCGGTGTCACGAACTGCTGGGCAGCCTTGGTCAGCACGCAGCGGACCTGGATGTGCCGCTCCTTCAGCCGCCGGATCAAATCCAGCGCCTTGTAGGCCGCGATCCCGCCACCGATGATCAGGGTCACCCTGGGCTCGCCGGTCGCGCTGGTGACCCGTGGAGCAGGGGCTGGAGCCGTCGGGGAACCCGCGCGGGGCGTCTCTGCGGGCTCCCTACCGCCCTCTGCGAGGTCCCGGAGGATCACCCGGATCTCCTCCTCGACCGATCGTCCGTTCTTGGCGGAGCGAAGCCGCAGATAGGCCTTCAGCGTGTCGTCGAGTTTGCGGATGGTCAGGCTGGCCATGGCGTGCCCCCAGCATCATGCTCAAATAATGATAGCGATGCTATCATATGGTGCATGCATTGCAATCAGTGCGCTCGAATGGCGAAAAAGATTGCGATCAGGGCGGCGGCAATGACCCAGAGGCCGACGGTCTGCACCCGCGCCTTGCGGGCCTCGGCGCGGGCCATTTCGTCGATCGAATCGGACGACAGCATGTGGCCTTCCCGCGTCATGGTCTCGAGCTGCTCGAGCACCGTCACGGCGCGGCTGGCAATCGACGGCAGGTTGGCGACGATGCGGCCGAGCTCGCCCGCGCCCGACAGCGCGCCCTGGATGCGTCCCGCCGGGCCGAGATTGTGCGTGATCCATTCGCGCACCACCGGATCGGCGATCTTCCAGATGTCGAGCTTGGGGTCGAAGCCGCGCGCCACGCCCTCGACCACCACCATGGTCTTCTGCAGCAGGATCAGCTCGGGCCGCGTCTGCATGTCGAACAGCCCGGTGACCTCGAGCAGAAGCGTCAAGAGCTTCGCCATCGAGATTTCCTCGGCGGTGCGGTTGTGGATCGGCTCGCCGATGGCGCGGATCGCTTGCGCGAAATTCTCCACCGAATGGTGGCTCGGCACATAGCCGGCCTCGAAATGCACCTCCGCGACGCGGCGATAGTCGCGGGTGATGAAGCCGAGCAGGATCTCGGCAAGGAAGCGCCGCTCTTTCAGCCCAAGCCGCCCCATGATGCCGAAATCGACCGCGACCAGCCGGCCGGCCTCGTCGAGGAACAGATTGCCCGGATGCATGTCGGCATGGAAGAAGCCGTCGCGCAGCGCGTGGCGCAGGAAGCTTTGGATCACCTTGCGGCCGAGATCGGGCAGGTCGACCTGGGCCTGCGCCAGCCGGGCGTGATCGTTCAGCGCGATGCCGTCGATCCATTCCATCGTCAGCACGCTGTGCGCGGTGCGATCCCAATCCACCGCGGGCACGCGGAAATCCGGATCGTCGCGGATGTTCTCGGCCATCTCGGACAGCGCGGCCGCCTCGAGCCGCAGGTCCATCTCCATCGCGACCGAGCGCGACATCGTGTTGATGACCTCGATCAGCCGCAAGCGACGCGCCTCGGCGGAATGCGCTTCGGCCTTGTGCGCGACAAAGAAGAAGTCGCCGAGGTCGCGGCGGAAGCGCGCCGCGACGTTGGGCCGGAGCACCTTGACCGCAACCTGATGCCGAACGCCGTCGCGCTCGACCTCGGCGCGATGCACCTGCGCGATCGAGGCGGCGGCAACCGCCGGACCCAGATGCACAAAGGCCTCCGACAGCGGCCGCTCCAGCGATTGCGTGAGGACGGCTTCGGCCTCTTCCTGCGCGAATGGCGGAAGCCGATCCTGCAGGGCTTCGAGATCGCGCGCCATCGCCACGCCGACCACGTCGGGCCGGGTGGCGAGGAATTGCCCGAGCTTGAGATAGGCGGGCCCGAGCCGGGTCAGAGCGCGCGACAGCCGCGGACCGGACTTGGCCGAGCGGCGCTCGATCAGCCGCGCCAGCTTCAACGCAAGCTGCCCGGGCGGCGGCACCAGCGAGGGATCGACGACGCCGAACACGCCCTCGCGCGCAAACACGAAACCGGCGCGGGCAAGGCGCGCGATGTGGGTCAGTGCAGAGATCACAAACGCCAGCCCGAATGCAGCGCCACGATGCCGCCGGAGAGGCTCTGCCACTTCACGCGCGCAAAGCCGGCGGCGCCGATCATTTCGGCAAACGCGCTCGGCCGCGGGAATTTGCGGATCGACTCGACGAGATATTGATAGGACTCGGCATCACCGGTGACGGCGCGGCCGAGCGGCGGGATCACCTTGAAGGAGAACAGGTCGTAGATCCGGTCGAGGCCGGGCACGTCGACGGTGGAGAATTCCAGGCACAGGAAGCGGCTGCCGGGCTTGAGCACCCGGTAGGCTTCGCGCAGCGCGAGGTCGATCTGCGGCACGTTGCGGATGCCGAACGCGATGGTGTAGGCGTCGAACGCGCGGTCGGCGAAACCCAATGCCTCGGCATTGCCTTCGACGAACGACACGCGGTCATCGAGATGCTGCTTGGCGGCGCGCTCGCGGCCGACGGCGAGCATGTCGGCATTGATGTCGCAGACCGTGGCATGGAAGCCGGCGCCCGCGGTCTTGGCCGCCCGGAACGCGATGTCGCCGGTGCCGCCGGCGACGTCGAGCAGCGCGAACGGCCGGTCGCCCTTCGGCGGGTCGAGCGTCGTGATCATGACGTCCTTCCAGGCCCGGTGCAGGCCTGCCGACATCAGATCGTTCATCAGGTCGTAGCGCGACGCCACGCTGTGAAACACCTCGTTCACCAGTGTCTGCTTCTCGCCCAGGGGCACGTCCCTGAAGCCGAAATGCGTGGTTTGGTCCGGCCGATCCATCAACTCATACTCTTACCTTTTTGGTCGCGTTTTCTTCACGCGAACCGGTGCCCACTTCGCTCGAAAACGCTCCAGCCGGACCATAGCGCGGCGGCCGCAATGGCGCTATCACGTCACTTCCAAAAGGTGAATGCCTGCCATGCCGGAACTACCCGAAGTCGAGACCGTCCGCCGCGGCCTGCAACCGGCCATGGAGGGGTCCAAAATCCTCAAGGCCGAGGCCCGCCGCAAGGATTTGCGGTTTCCGTTTCAAAAAGACTTTGTCGCCCGGCTCGAGGGTCAGACCATCACCGGGCTCGGCCGCCGTGCCAAATATCTGATGGCGGACCTGAACTCCGGCGACGTGCTGCTGATGCATCTGGGCATGTCGGGCTCGTTCCGCGTGCTCAAGCAGGAGGGCGCGGCGGCGCCGGGGCAATTCCACCATCCGCGCAGCGAGGATCGCGCGCACGATCACGTCGTGTTCCACATGTCCTCGGGGGCGGCGGTGGTCTTCAACGATCCGCGGCGTTTCGGCTACATGAAGATCATCGCCCGCAACGCGATCGAGGACGAGCCGCTGCTGAAGGGGCTCGGACCCGAGCCGCTCGGAAACGAATTCGACGCAGCGATGCTGGCGCGCTCCTGCCACAACAAGAAGACCAGCCTGAAGGCCGCGCTGCTCGATCAGCGCGTGGTGGCGGGACTTGGCAACATCTATGTCTGCGAGGCGCTGTTTCGTTCGCATCTGTCGCCGCGGCGATTGGCCGCGACGCTTGCAACCAAGAAGGCCGAGCCGACCGACCACGCCAAACGGTTGGTCGATGCGATCCATTCGGTGCTCAACCAGGCGATCAAGGCCGGCGGCTCCTCGATCAGCGATCATCGGCTGACCAATGGCGATCTCGGCTACTTCCAGCATTCGTTCCAGGTCTACGACCGCGAAGGCGAGAAATGCCGCACATCGGGCTGCGAGGGCATCGTCAGGCGCTTCACCCAGAACGGTCGTTCGACGTTCTGGTGCCCGAAGTGCCAGAAATAACATGTTCGAGACGCCACGCATCGAGACGCGACGCCTGATCCTGCGGCCGCTGGCGCTGTCGGATGCCGCCGCTATCCAGCGTCACTTCAACAATTGGAACGTGATCAAGACTCTCGCCACCGTGGTGCCATGGCCCTATCCCGACGACGGCGCGGAAAGCTTCATCAAGCGCGAGCTGGACAAGATCGCGGCCGGCGAGGAAAGCTATCAATGGGTGCTGGTGTTGCGATCCAGTGATGGCGAGGCGATCGGCAACATCAATTTCCGGCCGCGCGCCGACGGCCGCAAGGGCAATCGTGGGTTCTGGCTGGCCGAGCCTTACTGGAAGCAGGGCCTCATGACCGAGGCGATCGCCGCGGTGAATGATTTCGCCTTCCTGACGCTCGGCCTCGATCACTTCCACGTCTGCAACGCGCAGTCCAACGTCGCCTCGCGCCGGGTCAAGCAGAAGACCGGAGCCGAATTTGTCGGCTTCGTCGAACTTCCGCACCACAATGGCGAATCCAGAGCGGAGAAGTGGAAGGTCACGCGCGAAACCTGGCTGCGCGATCGCTCGACGAGGTGACCCTCAATGGCGAATGCCGCCGTGAGAAAAGTCGTGGCGCCTTGACCGCGGATGCGAGGCCGCAGAACATGGCGTCCATCGCTCCATCAACAATGAGAACACAATGGCGATGAATGGTAACTGGCGCGATCGCGCCGCGACAAGCTTTCAGTGCGAGAAGCAACCGGCCACCAGCAGCCGCGGCATGGTGGTGAGCAATCATCCGCTGGCGTCGAGCGCGGGCGCCGAGATGCTCGCGGCCGGCGGCAATGCGATCGATGCAGCGATCGCGACCCTGTTCACGCTGACCGTGGTCGAGCCGATGATGGTCGGCATCATCGGCGGCGGCATGGCGCATATCCGCCTCGCCGACGGCAGCCATCGCTTCATCGACGGCCAGAGCACAGTGCCGAAGGCGGTGTGGCCGGACACCTACACCTCGAAACCCGGTTCGGCGCGTGACGTGTTCGACACCGTCGGCAACGAGAATCTGAACGGGCCGAAGGCGGTCGCCGTGCCGGGCTCCTTGAAGGCCTGGTGCGAAACGCTGCGCCGCTTCGGCACCATGAGCCTGGCCGACGTGATGCAGCCCGCGATCAAGCATGCCGCGCGCGGCTATGCGGCGACGCCGTACTTGCACGAATGCATCACCGATGGTGCCGAGGAGATGCTGAAGGACAAGCCGATCTCGGCGATCTATCTGCCCGACGGCACGCCGCTGAAGCCGGGCGAGCGCGTGGTGCAGGCTGAGTATGCCGAGACGCTGAAATACATCGCCGACCATGGCGACAACGCGCTTTACCAGGGGCCGCTTGGCGACATCCTGGTCGACTACATGAAGAGGAACGGCGGCTTCATCGCGCAAGAGGATCTCGCGACCTACAAGACCGTCGAGCGGCAGCCGATCCGCTGCGACTACCGCGGCTGGGAAATCCTCGGGCCCCCGCCGCCCGCGGCGTCAGGCGTGCACGTCACGCAGATGCTCAACATCCTCGAAGGCTATGACATCGCGCGTCTCGGCTTCGGCACGACCGATACGATTCACTATCTTGCCGAGGTGCTGAAGATCGCCTTCGCCGATCGCGAAGCCGCGAGCGGCGATCCCGCCTATGTCAACGTCCCGGTGGAGCGGCTGACCTCGAAGGCCTATGCCGAGGAGCGCCGCCGCGCCATCGATCCCGACCGCGCGCAGGCCTGGAGCGCCGGCGTCACCCAGCTCGAAAGTGCCCACACCACGCACATGACGGCTGCGGATGCGATGGGCAACGTGGTCGCGACCACCCAGACCATCAACAATCTGTTCGGGGCCAAGATCCTGATCCCGGGCCTCGGCACCGTGCCGAACAATTACATGAACCTGTTCGATCCGCGGCCGGGGCACGCACTGTCGCTGGCCGCGGGCAAGCGCGTCACCACCTCGATGTCGCCGATGATGGCGCTGCGCGACGGCAGGCTGGTTTACGCGCTCGGCCTGCCCGGCGGAAAGCGCATCTTCCCGAGCGCGATGCAGGCGCTGATCAACCTCATCGATCACGGCATGGACCTGCAGGAAGCGGTCGAGGCGCCACGGGTCTGGACCGAGGGCAATGCGCTGGAGGTCGAGCAGGCGATACCGGAGAGCATCCGCGCCGGGCTGTCGGCGAAAGGCCACAAGGTGCAGGTCGTGCCGACGGTCGCCGGCGGCATGAACGCGATCCAGTTCCACGCTGACGGCACCATGTCGGGCGCGGCCTGCTGGCGCGCCGACGGCACCCCGGTCGGCATCGCCGGCGGTCTGGCCCGCGCCGGGGTGCGGTTTGCGTTGAGGTGACGCCGACCGCGCTGTTTGACAGGTTGAACCGAGGACCATCCTCAACGTCGTCCTGGCTTTCGCCAGGACGACGTGTGGGAAGAGCCGTGGCTGAATCACACGAGTCTCTGGAATATCCGATCGCCCGCATGCGCAGGCGATGACGGCATCCTATTTCCTGACGCAGATCACGCGGACCACGGCGGCCTTGACGTCCGCCGATTCGCCCGACGCGTTGACGCCGTGCGCCTTCAGGAAGTTGCGCACCGTATCGGCGGGCACCAGCGCGGCTTGCGCCGGCGGTACCGCATTGGCCGGGCCTGCAACGATGACAGGCTTCAGCACCGCGATGCCGGCAAACTTGCCGCTGCCGTCGAGTGCTGCCGCTCCGGAGAACCCGATCGCCGGCGGCGGCGACAGCGCCTGATCGCCGCCGCCGAGTTGAGCCACCGACGCCTTGACGCTGCTCGCGGCTGCTCCGCCGCCCTGGTTCTGCGGATCGGCGATGCCGGTGATGTCGAGCGCGGTCTGCGTCGCCTGGCCTGCGATGTTGAGCGGCTTCAGCCCGCGCGCGCCATAGATGCGCAGCAAGGTGAGATCGTGCTCCTTGTCCACCGCGACCCGATCGGCACTGCCGTAGCCCGGGATCGTCAGTGCGATGCAGTCGTCAGTCGCGATGCGATCGGTGATAATTGCGCCATCGTCGCTGACCACGACGCCGGTGGCATATTCGACGGTCTTGCGCGGCGGCGGGCCGGCCTGCACGCCGGACGGAAATGCGTTGAACGCGCTCGACATCGCGATCACCACCGGCTCGACGGTGGTCTGCATCGCCTGGTCATAGAGAATAGTCAGGATGCGGACCTCGTCACCCTTCAAGGTGCCGCGCAGATAGAACTTCTTCAGCCCCTGCATGCCCGACAGCACGAAGAAATCCGGCTTCACCACAGTGTAGTCGATGGTGCGGCCGGCCGGCTCCTTCTTCTCCTGCTCGGCAAGCTTGGCGGTGGTCGGGCTCGCTTCCTTGCGCCGGGTCAGCAGCACCTGGACGGTGCCGGTCGGCGAGGTCCATTTGGCGCCGGAGGCGTCGCTGGTGAGCTGCGGCACCAGTTTGGTGGGAATGCCGAGCCGCGCCCCGGTGGCAGGCTCGGTGACGACCCTCCAGCCGACACTCTCCTGCTTCCGCCGCGCGGTGTCGGCGAGCACGCCGCGCTCCTGCGGATTCAGCACGCCGGTCGGCTTGCCGCCGCGGTTCTTCTGGAATTCCTTGATCGCATTGACCATGCGCTCGCTGACGTCGCCGGTGATTGCGCCATTATATTCGCCGACCCAGGCGAGGTCGGATTGCAGCGCCAGCCGCTCGGCCTGCGCCATCGCGTTGGCGGTATCTTCCGGCTTCTGCAGCGCGGGGCGAACCGGCACCGTCGTCACGGTCTTCGGCTTGGCCCCGGCCGTCGTCGGTGGCGTCAACTGGGCGTGCGCGGCGCCGATACCTGCGACCATCACGGCCGCGACCATCAATGTTGCCGAAAGCACCGATCTCATGACAAATCCGGGGGAAATGACTGATACCATTGACGTCCACGCAATTAAGCACATCTGCTTGGTCGGCAACAACCGCGCTCCGGTTCAGGGATAGCGCGCAGGACATCAAGATGCTGAGTGCCGACGAACTTGAACGCTATGCCCGCCACATCGTGCTGCGCGAGGTGGGCGGCCCCGGCCAGAACGCGCTGAAAAAGGCGTCGGTGCTGGTAATCGGCGCCGGTGGCCTCGGCGCGCCGGTGCTGATGTATCTGGCTGCCGCAGGTGTCGGCCGCCTCGGCGTGATCGATGACGACATCGTCTCGCTCTCCAATTTGCAGCGCCAGATCATCCATACGACGTCCGACATCGGCAGGCGCAAGGTCGACAGCGCGGCGGCGCAGATCCACGCACTCAATCCGCACGTGACGTTCGAGGCGCATCCGACGCGGCTCACCGCCGACAACGCAATGGACCTGATCGCGCGTTACGATCTCGTGCTCGACGGCTCCGATAATTTCGAGACCCGCTATCTCGTCGCCGATGCCTGCTTCCTCGCGAAGCGGCCGCTGATCACGGCGGCGCTGGGGCAGTTCGACGGTTCGCTGACCACGATCCGCGCGCATGAGAAGAATGCGGAAGGCGTGCTCAACCCGACCTACCGCTGCCTGTTCCCGGAGGCGCCCCCGCCGGGGACGGTGCCGGCCTGCGCCGAGGCCGGCGTGATGGGCGCGCTCGCAGGCGTCCTGGGGTCGATGATGGCGCTGGAGGCGATCCGCGAGATCGTCGGCTTCGGTGAGGGCCTGGTCGGCCGCCTCCTGATGGTGGATGCGCGCGCAATGCGGTTCGAAACCCTGCGCTACGCGCGCGATCCGCAGAACCCGCTCAACGGTGATGCACCCGGCATCACCGATCTGAGCGGGCATCGGTAGTTCGTCACAGCATGATCCGGAAAAGTGCGAAGCGGTTTTCCGAAAAGATCATGCCCAAACAACAAGCTAAAGCACGGTGACGATTCAACCCAATCTCATCGCGCTTTAGGACGCGGCCACGGGCTTCTCGCTGTCCATGTGTCGGAGGTGCTCCTCCGGATAGCGTCCGCCGGCGGCCGCGCCGGGCGGAAATGCTTCGGCGAGCGCGGCGAGATGCGCCGCGGTCAGCTTCACATCGAGCGCGCCGAGGGCCTCCGTCAGCCGCTCGCGCCGACCAGCGGCACGATATCCTTGCCTTGCGCCGCGACCCAGGCAATCGCGACCTGCGCCGGAGAGGCACCTATCTCGCCGGCGATGCCGCGCAGCCGATCGGCGAGCGCAAGGTTGGTGTCGATGTTGCCGGCTTGGAAGCGCGGGCTCAGCAGGCGGAAGTCCTTCGCGCCGGCGTGGTCCTTCGACCAGTGCCCGCTGATCAGCCCGCGCGCCAGCACGCCATAGGCTGATATGCCGATGCCGAGCTCGCGGCAGGTCTTCAGGATGTCGGTCTCGATGCCGCGCGAGATCAGCGAATACTCGATCTGCAAATCGGCGATCGGATGCACCTTGTGGGCGCGGCGGATGGTGTCGGAACCGACCTCCGACAGGCCGATATGCCTGATCCAGCCCGCCTTGATCATGTCGGCCATCGCGCCGACCGTGTCCTCGATCGGCACATTGGGATCGAGCCGCGCCGGGCGATAGATATCGATGTGATCGACGCCGAGCCGCTGCAGCGAATAGGCGACGAAATTCTTCACGGCAACGGGACGGCTGTCATAGCCGAGGAAGCCGTAGTTGCGATCGCGCAGCGCGCCGAACTTGACGCTGATCTGCAGGTTGTCGCGGTTGCGGCTCTTCAGGGCCTCGCCGATCAGCATCTCGTTGTGGCCCATGCCGTAGAAGTCGCCGGTGTCGAGCAGCGTGATGCCGGCATCGAGCGCGGCATGGATGGTGGCGATGCTCTCGCTGCGGTCGGTGGGACCGTAGAAGTCGGACATGCCCATGCAGCCGAGGCCGATCAGCGAGACCGTCGGGCCGGTGGAACCGAGTTTGCGTGTGTCCATGATGGTGTTCCCAAAGCGTTGGAGCGGATGATCCGCCGCCAAATGACGCGGCTGATATGGGCCGGTTCGGTTCTTGGGATAAGCTGGACAATCCCGAATGGGTTGTTCACTATATCGAACAATGCAGGATTTCGACCTTCGCGACCTCGATGCCTTCGTGGCGGTGGCGCGCACGCGCAACTTTCGGCGGGCGGCGCTGGAGAGCCGCGTCTCGGTCTCAAGCCTCAGCCAGCGCCTGCGCGACATGGAGGAGCGGCTCGGCGTCCGCCTGATGAACCGCACCACCCGCAGCGTTGCGCTGACCGAAGCCGGCGAGCTGCTGCTCGCCCGTGTCTCGCCGGCAATGGTCAATGTCGCCGATGCGATCAACGAGGTGCGCGGCCTGCGCGCCGAGCTATCGGGGCGGCTTCGCATCAACGCGCCGCCGCCCGCGGTCGATCTCGTGCTGGCGCCGATGGTCGCGCCGTTCCTCGCCAGATATCCGCAGGTCGATCTCGATATCGTCGCCGAAAGTGCGTTCGTGGATATCGTCGCGCAAGGCTTCGACGCCGGCGTGCGCTATGGCGAGCATCTGGCGCAGGACATGGTGGCGGTCCCGCTCGGCGCGCCGCAGCGTTACGCAGTGGTGGCGTCGAGCGATCATGTCGCGAAGCATGGCCGGCCGATGCATCCGAAGGACCTGCTGAAGCACGCCTGCATCCGCACCCGCTTCGGCAGCGGTGCGATCTTCGATTGGGAGTTCGAGAAGAACGGTCGCGTCGTGAAGGTTTCGCCACCAGCCAGGCTGATCGCGACCTATCTCGGCCTCGCGCTGCGCGCGGTCCATGACGGTGTCGGCTACTGGGCGACGTTCGAGGGTTATGTGCGCTACGGTGTGAAGTCCGGCGCGCTGGTCAGCGTGCTCGACGACTGGTGTCCGCCGTTTGACGGGCCGTTCCTGTACTACCCGAGCTGCCGCCAGCCGCCGCCGGCACTCGCCGCGTTCGTGTCGTTCCTCGCCGACTGGCGCAAGCAGGCGCGGCGGAAGACGAAGCCAAGCTAGAGCGTTTTCGAGCGAAGTGGACACCGGTTCGCGTGAAGAAAACGCGTCAAAACAAGGATCTGGAGCTTCGGTTCTGATTCAATCAGAACCGAAGCTCCAGACCCATATCGTCCCGGCCTTGAGCCGGGACCCATAACCACAGCTCTCACAACGATGAAGGCTGGAGCTCCAGCTCAGTCCAACCATTAATTTCGATGGTTATGGGTCCCTGCGTTCGCAGGGACGACACCGAATGCGTGATTGCAGCATGCGCCTGGTCGGCCGCACCGGTTACTTTGCATGGGGTTGTTTTCGATATTTTGGCAGCCCGCCCCTCATCCGGGGCTACAGATTCTGTCTTCCCCTTCCCCCTGAAAGGGGAAGGTTGGGATGGGGGTCCAGCCGCACGCACCGTCGCTCGTGGAGAGAGCAGATCCCCACCCGCCTTGCTCGCGCGAGCAAAGCAACCTCCCCTTTTCAAGGGAAGGTTGGAGCTGGGTGGCTTGGATGGGGCGCGGCGTGATCCCGGCTACGAAATCACAGCATGCTCGGCAGCACGCGATCCGGCGGCTTGTGGGCGTCGAGGAAAGTTCGGATGTTGATGATCACCTTCTCGCCCATCTCGACACGGCCTTCGATGGTGGCCGAGCCCATGTGGGGCAGCAGCGTCACCTTGCCGGCCCTGGCAAGCCGCACCAGCTTCGGGCTTACCGCCGGCTCGTGCTCGTAGACGTCGAGACCCGCGCCGCCGACATCGCCGGCTTCGATCAGCTTGATCAGCGTGTCCTCGTCGATCACCTCGCCGCGCGCGGTGTTGACGATATAGGCCTCTTTCCGGATCAGCTTGAGCCGCCGCGCCGAGAGCAGATGATAGGTCGCCGGCGTGTGCGGGCAGTTCACCGAGATGATGTCCATCCGCGCCAGCATCTGGTCGAGGCTTTCCCAATAGGTCGCCCCCAACTCATCGGCGATGACGGGCGCGACCGGCCGGCGGTTGTGATAGTGGATCTGCAGGCCGAAGGCGCGGGCACGGCGCGCCACGGCCTGGCCGATGCGGCCCATGCCGATGATGCCGAGCCGCTTGCCGCCGATGCGGTGGCCCAGCATCCAGGTCGGCGACCAGCCGGCCCAGTGCTGCTTGCCTTCGGTCAGGATCGAGGCGCCCTCGATCATGCGCCGCGGCACGGCAAGGATCAGCGCCATGGTCATGTCGGCGGTGTCCTCGGTCAGCACCTTCGGCGTATTGGTCACCGTGATCCCGCGAGCATGCGCGGCGGCGACGTCGATATTGTCGACGCCGTTGCCGAAATTGGCGATTATCTTCAGCTTGCAGTCGGGCTGATTGATCACGTCCTCGCGGATCATGTCGGTCACGGTCGGCACCAGCACGTCGGCGGTCCTCGCCGCCTCCGCGATCTGCTCCGGCGTCATCGGCGCGTCGTCGAGATTCAGTCTGGCATCGAACAGCTCGCGCATCCGGGTCTCGATCGAGTCCGGCAGCTTGCGGGTGACGACGACGAGAGGCTTTTTCTTCACCGACATGTCCTGCTTTCATGAGGCGCGCGGCTCGTCAAAAACCGAGCCGTTGAGGCCTCATTAACCCGGTTGTTCGACACTGCTGATAGCCGCGCTGTCCCGGCGTTTCCTTCGCGTTTCCTAGGGTTCCCCGATGCTTGCCCCGGCTGTCGCCAAGGGGAGACAACGGGAAATTCGGGTGTTCTGGCTCTCAGGCGTTCCGTCCTCTCTAGCAGAAGGCCGGGCCAAGACAAGAACCCCTCGGATCGATGCGGGCAGGGACCGAATGGCGCCGGCGCGGGGCCTTACGGGCACGGGTTTGAATTTGGGTTTGGATTTGGGTTGCAGCTCGCCGAATGCGGGTTGGGCATCTCGGCAGGAGACGAGTTGATGGTCTGGCGTTTGGGTTCATTGGTGGCTCTGGTCGGGAGCATGCTGAGCGCGTCGGTCATCCCCGGACATTCCGCCAAGGATTTGAGCCCCACTACCAGCGGCTTGCCGATTCCGCGCTATGTCAGCCTGAAATCCGATCATGTGAACGTCCGGGCCGGCCCGACCAAGGACAATGACGTCGCCTGGGTCTACACGCGGTCGGGGCTGCCGGTCGAAATCACCGCCGAGTTCGAGAATTGGCGCCGGGTGCGCGATTCCGAAGGCGCCGAAGGCTGGGTCTATCACTCCTTGCTGTCCGGCCGCCGCACTGCGGTCGTCACGATGAAGAACAAGGACGATTTGGCCTCGCTCTATGATCGTCCCGACGCCACCAGCGCCATCGCGGCGCGCCTGCAGGCCGGCGTCGTCGCGCAGGTCAAGAAATGCGCCAATAACTGGTGCCGGGTCACCGGCAACGGGTTCGACGGCTGGATCGAGCAGCAACGCCTGTGGGGCGTCTACGCCGACGAGAAGGTGGACTGACGCGCAGCGTCATTCCGGGGCGATGCGCAGCATCGAACCCGGAATCTCGAGATTCCGGGTCCGGTGCTAGCGCACCATCCCGAAATGACCATGCCTGCAGAAACGACAATGGCCGGGACGAGCCCGGCCATCACAACTCAAATCGACGTCAAGGCCTGATCAGCGCTTCTTGCGCAGCCGCACGACCATGTCGACGCGGGAGATCTCGTAACCTTCCGGCACGTCGGGCATCTTCGACAGCACGAGGTTCGGGTCGGGAATGTCGACCAGCTCGTGATTGTGCTCGAGATAGAAGTGGTGATGCGTCGACACGTTGGTATCGAAATAGGTCTTGGTGCCGTCGACGCTGACTTGGCGCAGCAGGCCGGCATCCGTCAGCTGGTTGAGCGTGTTGTAGACGGTCGCCAGCGACACCGGAACCTTGGCCAGCGTGGCTTCCTCGTACAGCATCTCAGCGGTCAGGTGGCGGGCACCCTTGCCAAACAGCAGCCAACCCAGCGCCATGCGCTGACGGGTCGGCCGGAGGCCGGCAGACTGCAGCATCTCGTTGACGTCATGCCACGGACAACCGGTCAGGGCCGGGTGGTGCCCAGCGCCCCGGGCGGCCGGGTGCACGGCGTCATCGTTCACAGCCGGTACTTCGTCGTTCATATCCACTCTATGCACCCAACTCATGCAATATTCCTCATAAATATAAAAAGGATGCCCATCAGATGCAAGTTTTTCGCAACTAGAACGAATCCAAGCTGCGGTAGAAACCTAAGGAGAAACGGTAATTTATCATCGGAATGCCGCTTTGCCGCCCGATTGGCCCTATGTTAGAGAGCGCGCGGACCACATATGCGCTTTCGGCAGAGATAACAGGTCGGTAGCGTACCCAGGTAGCGCCAAGATGCGGGACGGGATATTCCGGTTCCCGTGGGTAGATTAAGGTCCGACCAAGCAAAGCGCTTCATCGGGACATCAGAGGTGGAAGAGGATGCTGGATCGGCGCGGCGGTTACGAATACGAGGATTTGCTGGCTTGCGGGCGGGGCGAGCTGTTTGGTCCCGGCAACGCCCAGTTGCCGCTGCCACCGATGCTGATGTTCGATCGCATCAGCGAGATCTCGGAGAATGGCGGCGAGTACGGCAAGGGGCTGGTGCGCGCCGAACTCGAAGTGAAGCCTGATCTCTGGTTCTTCGGCTGCCATTTCAAGAACGATCCGGTGATGCCGGGCTGTCTCGGCCTCGATGCCATGTGGCAAATGGTCGGCTTTTACCTTGGCTGGATCGGTGGCGAAGGTCGTGGCCGCGCGCTCGGCCTCGGCGAGCTGAAGTTCTCCGGACAGGTGCTGCCGCACGCGCGCAAGGTTGTGTACAACATCGACATCAAGCGCGTGATGCGGTCAAAGCTCGTGCTTGGAATTGCCGACGGGTGGCTTTCCATGGACGACGAGATTATTTATCGCGCCAAGGACTTGAAGGTCGGATTGTTCAAGCAGGGCACGGCGCCATCTTGAGCAGGATCATCATGCGGCAACATAGAGGCAGGGCGAGGCGAACATGAGGCGGGTTGTCATCACGGGGATGGGGATTGTCTCGTCCATCGGTAACAACACCCAGGAAGTGCTTGCGAGCCTCTACGAGGCAAAGTCGGGCATTTCGCGTGCGGAGAAGGCTGCCGAGCTCGGCTTCCGTTCGCAGGTGCACGGTGCGCCGACGCTCAATCCCGCCGAGGTGATCGATCGCCGCGCGATGCGATTCCTTGCCGAAGGTGCTGCGTGGAATCACGTCGCCATGGAGCAGGCGATCCGCGACTCCGGCCTCGAGGAAAATGAAGTCTCGAATATTCGCACCGGCATCATCATGGGATCCGGCGGGCCGTCGACGCGCACGCTGGTGGAGGCCGCCGACATCGCGCGCGCCAAGGGCCCGAAGCGCGTTGGTCCGTTCGCTGTGCCGAAGGGGATGTCCTCGACCGCATCGGCGACGCTCGCGACCTGGTTCAAGATCAAGGGCGTGAACTACTCGATCTCCTCGGCTTGCGCGACGTCGAACCATTGCATCGGCAATGCCTACGAGACGATCCAGATCGGCAAGCAGGACATCATCTTCGCCGGCGGCTGCGAGGAACTCGACTGGACGCTGTCGGTGCTGTTCGACGCCATGGGCGCCATGTCGTCGAAGTACAACGACACGCCGGCAACTGCCTCGCGTCCCTACGACATCAGCCGCGACGGTTTCGTGATCGCCGGTGGCGCAGGTGTCGTGGTGCTCGAAGAGCTCGAGCATGCCAGGGCGCGCGGCGCGCGGATCTACGGTGAGGTCGTCGGCTACGGCGCGACCTCGGACGGGTACGACATGGTGGCGCCGTCGGGCGAGGGCGCCGAGCGCTGCATGCGCATGGCGATGTCGACGGTGGACACGCCGGTCGATTACATCAATCCGCACGCCACCTCGACGCCGGCCGGCGATCCGCCGGAGATCGAGGCGATCCGCAAGGTGTTCGGCACAGGCGACAAGTGCCCGCCGATCTCGGCGACGAAGGCGCTGACCGGCCACTCGCTCGGCGCCACCGGCGTGCAGGAAGCGATCTACTCGCTGCTGATGCTGAACAACGGCTTCATCTGCGAGAGCGCGCATATCACCGAGCTCGATCCGGTCTTCGCCGACATGCCGATCGTGCGCAAGCGCATCGACAACGCCAAGCTCAATACCGTGCTGTCGAACTCGTTCGGCTTCGGCGGCACCAACGCTACGCTGGTATTCAGGCGGCTTGATGCCTGATTTCGTCTCTCCTCGCTTGCTGAGGGAGGTCCGCAGGCAGCGAATGGGGATATTGCAACGTTCCGGAATGGGGTGGGAATGATTATTGAACCGCGCGTGCGAGGCTTCATCTGCACGACGGCACATCCCGTCGGCTGCGCCACGAATGTCCGCGAACAGATCGCCTACGTTCTCAAGCAGGGCCCGGTCGCGGACTGTCCGAAACGCGTTGCTGTGCTGGGCTGCTCGACGGGCTACGGCCTCGCGAGCCGCATCGTCGCGACCTTCGCCGGCGGCGCTGATACGATCGGCGTATCGCTGGAGCGCGAACCGTCGGAAAAGAGGAGCGCCAGCGCCGGCTGGTACAACAACCGCGCCTTCGAAATCGAGGCTCAGAAGATCGGACGCTCGCCGCTCACGCTTGAGGGCGACGCCTTCTCCGACGAGATGAAGAAGGATTTCATCGCGCGCGTGCGCGAAAAATTCGGACAGCTCGATATGCTGGTCTACAGCATGGCGGCGCCGGTCCGCACCGACCCCGACACCGGCAAGACCTATCGCTCGGTCATCAAGCCGCTGGGCGCGCCGGTCGAGATCAAGACGCTCGACACCGAGACCGGCGAGGTGTTCCAGACCACCCTTGAGCCTGCGAACGAGGATCAGACTGCGGCCACGGTCGCGGTGATGGGCGGCGATGACTGGAAGCGCTGGATCGACCAGCTCGCCGATGCCGGCGTGCTGGCATCAGGCTTCCGGACCCTCAACTACACCTATATCGGCAGCGAACTGACCTGGCCGATCTACTGGAACGGCACGCTCGGCCGCGCCAAGGTCGATCTCGACAACAAGGCGGAAGCGATCCGGGTCCGGCTCGGTCCGGACGCCGCCCGCGTCGTCGCGCTGAAGGCCGTGGTCACCCAGGCGAGCTCGGCGATTCCGGTGGTGCCGCTCTATGGCACGGTGCTGTTCAAGGTGATGAAGCAGCTCGGGCTCCATGAGGGCTGCATCGAGCAGATCGACCGCCTGTTCCGCACCCGCCTCGGCAAGGGCGTCGAGCTCGACGATGCGCAGCGCATCCGGGTCGACGACTGGGAGCTTTCGCCCGAAGTGCAGACGGAAGTCTCCCGGCGCTGGCCGCTGCTCACCACCGAGACGCTCGGCGAACTGGCGGACCTCGGCGAATACAAGAGCCAGTTCCTCCGCCTGTTCGGCTTCGGCATCGACGGCGTCGACTACACGCAGGACGTCGATCCGCGCGTCGTCCCGGGCTAGGGCCTTTTGGGAATCCACTGCTTCGTCGGCTATTCCCCTTGCCCCGAAAGGGGGAAGGTCGGGATTGGGGGCCAGCCACAGGCGACGCTTTACGCGGAGAGAGCAGATCCCCACCCGCTTTGCTCTGGCGAGCAAAGCGACCTCCCCTTTTCAAGGGGAGGTTGGAGCAGCGCAACTCCATCATTCGATGATCTCGTTCATCCGCGCTACGTGATGACATCCTCACCCCGCCGCAATCTTCTCTGCGCGCTGGAACGCGGGCCGCGCCACGCAGCGGTCGATATAGGCCTCGAATGACGGCCGCGGCGGCACCATCTTGAACACGCGCACCGCAAAGTTCAGTCCCGCGCCGATCGCGATGTCGGCAGCGGAGAACTGATCGCCGAGGATCCATGGCCCCTTCCGCAACTCGGCATCGAGCACGTCGAAAACCTGCGCCGCGCTGCCCCATGCCGCAGTGCTGGTCGGCACCTCGAGCTTGGTGAAGAGCTGGATCAGCGCCGGCTCGATGCAACTCGGCGAGAAGAACAGCCATTGCAGATAGCGTGCGCGCTTCGGATCGTTCGTGGCCGGCGCGAGCTTCGTCTCCGGATAGCGGTCGGCGATATAGGCGCAGATCGCGGCAGCCTCGGCGAGCTGGGCATCGCCGTCGGTCAACGCCGGCACCTTGCCCATCGGGTTGATCTTGAGGAACTCCGGCGACTTCTGCGCGCCGGTGCTGATATTGGTCAGCACCCGTTCGTAAGCCAGGCCGGATTCTTCCAACAGCCAGATGGCGGAGAATGAGCGCGAGCGCGGCGACCAGTACAGCTTGATCATGGTGCGGTCCCTTCTTTGGCATGGACGAACAGCGCGCGTTACATCGCGCGTCCGCCACCAATTGGCAACGCACGACGGATGGGCAATCGCGCGACCTCAGGTCGAGATGTTGGTCAATCCGGTTGATTGCGACAGAGTAGCCTCCTAGAGCTTCGGTTCTGATTGAATTAGAACCGAAGCTCTAGCTAGATTCTTATTTTGACGCGTTTTCTTCACGCGAACCGGCGTCCACTTCGCTCGAAAGCGCTCTAAGCGACTTTCGCTCTCTTCCACCGGTAGTGCTTCATCATGAAGCCCGTGACCGGATTGATCGCTTCTTTCTCGAACACAAATCCTTCGCGCTCGTACCAGCGCCAGGCTTTCTCGTTCTCGCTGACGCATTTCAGCCAGATCTCGTCGGGCATTTGCTGGCGCGTGAAGGCGAGCAGCTCGCGTCCCAGGCTGCGGCCCTGATAGGCGGATGCGACCATCAGCTGGTCGAGCAGCAAGGTTGGCCGATGCAGCGCCAGCATGGCAGCGATGGCGCCGCGATCGTCGGCGACAAACAGGCTCCAGCCGCCAGCGACCTCGCGTGGCAGACGAGCGCGCAAATCGCTCAGCAGACGCTCGCTTGCTTGCGAGAGCCCGGTCGAAACCCAGCTGTCCATCCAGGCGCGCGCGATCTCGTCATACTCGTCGGGGCGGCCCGGGCGGATGGTCGGCAGCGTCATCATCGATTGCTCTGGCCGCGGATGTCGAGACAAGAAAGCCCGCGAGCATCTCGCGGAGCTCCCAAATCTAGCGCAGCCGTTCGCCGCCAGCGAGTCTGACCAGCTCATACCCCGAGCGTGCCGGCCTTCGCTGCCGCATGGCGCTTGGCCACGGTCCTTCCAGAATCCCGCATTGTCCCGGGAGGGCGCCGGGCGCTCAGGCATAGCACCAAACAAAAAGGGCGGCCTTTCGGCCGCCCTTGGTCGTTTCATTTCAAACAGGCTTACTCGCCGGCAGCTTCGCGCGGCGCCGCAGCCGGCGCGTCGGTCTTCTGCTTGGCCTCGAGGTCCTCGCCGGTCTCCTGGTCGACCGCCTTCATCGACAGGCGGGTCTTGCCGCGATCGTCGAAGCCGAGCAGCTTGACCTTGACCTTGTCGCCTTCCTTGACGACGTCGGAGGTCTTCTGCACGCGGCTGGCCGCGAGCTGGCTGATGTGGACGAGGCCGTCCTTGGCGCCGAAGAAGTTCACGAACGCGCCGAACTCCATCACCTTGACGACGGTGCCCTCGTAGATCTGGCCGATCTCCGGATCGGAGGCGATCGACTTGATCCATTTGATCGCAGCCTTCATCGCCTCGCCGTCGTTGGAGGCGACCTTCACGGTGCCGTCGTCCTCGATGTTGACCTTGGCGCCGGTCTTCTCGACGATCTCGCGGATCACCTTGCCGCCGGTGCCGATCACTTCGCGGATCTTGTCGGTGGCGATCTTGAAGGTCTCGATGCGCGGTGCATATTCGCCGAGCTCGGCGCGCGCGGCGGTCAGGGCCTTGGACATTTCACCCAGGATGTGGATGCGTCCTTCCTTGGCCTGGCCGAGCGCCACCTTCATGATCTCCTCGGTGATGCCCTCGATCTTGATGTCCATCTGGAGCGAGGTTATGCCCTGGTCGGTGCCGGCGACCTTGAAGTCCATGTCGCCGAGATGGTCCTCGTCGCCGAGGATGTCCGACAGCACCGCGAAGCGCTGACCTTCGAGGATCAGTCCCATGGCGATACCGGCGGTCGGCCGCTTCAGCGGCACGCCGGCGTCCATCAGCGACAGCGAGGCGCCGCAGACCGAAGCCATCGAGGACGAGCCGTTCGACTCGGTGATCTCGGAGACCACGCGGATCGTGTACGGGAACTCGTGATGTGGCGGCAGCACCGGATGGATCGCGCGCCAGGCGAGCTTGCCGTGGCCGATCTCGCGGCGCTTGGTGCCGCCGAGGCGACCGGTTTCACCGACCGAGTAGGGCGGGAAGTTGTAGTGCAGCAGGAACGTTTCCTTGTACGTCCCCGACAGCGCGTCGATGTACTGCTCGTCCTCGCCGGTGCCGAGCGTGGTCACCACAATCGCCTGGGTCTCACCGCGGGTGAACAGCGCCGAGCCGTGGGCGCGCGGCAGCACGCCGGCCTCGGCGATGATGTTGCGCACGGTCTTGGCGTCACGGCCGTCGATGCGCTTGCCGGTGTCGAGGATGTTCCAGCGGACGATCTTGGCTTCCAGTTCCTTGAACACGCCGGCGACGCGGAGCTTGTCGTATTTCGGCTCCTGGCCTTCCGGGAAGAAGTGCGCCAGCACCCTTTCCTTGACGGCGCCGACCGCGGCATAGCGTTCCTGCTTGACCGGGATCGCGTAGGCCTTGCGGAGATCCTGCTCGGCGATGCCGAGCATCTCCTTCTCGATCTCCGAATTGTCGATCGTGGTGACTTCGCGCGGCTCCTTGGCGGCCTTCTCGGCGAGCTCGATGATCGCGTTGATGACCGGCTGGAAGTGGCGGTGGCCGAACATGACCGCGCCGAGCATCACGTCTTCGTTGAGCTCCTTGGCTTCCGATTCGACCATCAGCACGGCGTCGGCGGTGCCGGCGACGACGAGGTCGAGTTGGGTCTCGGTCATCTCGTCGAGCGTCGGGTTGAGCACGTATTCGTCATTGGCGAAGCCGACGCGCGCGGCGCCGATCGGGCCCTTGAACGGCGCGCCCGACAGCGTCAGGGCTGCGGAGGCGGCGACCAGCGACACGATGTCCGGATCGTTCTCCATGTCGTGCGACAGGACGGTGACGATCACCTGGGTCTCGTTGCGCCAGCCGTCGACGAACAGCGGACGGATCGGGCGGTCGATCAGGCGGGAGACCAGCGTCTCCTTTTCGGTCGGACGGCCCTCACGCTTGAAATAGCCGCCGGGAATGCGGCCCGCGGCGTAGGTCTTCTCCTGGTAGTCGACGGTGAGCGGCAGGAAGTCGACGCCTTCGCGCGGCGTCTTCGCCGCGACGACGGTGGCAAGCACCACGGTCTCGCCGTAGGTGGCCATCACGGCGCCGTCGGCCTGGCGGGCGATCTTGCCGGTTTCAAGTTTGAGGGGACGTCCACCCCAGTCGATCTCGACGGAATGCGAATTGAACATTTGGGTTTTCTTTCATGGTTTCACGAAAGCACGGCGCCCTGAAAGACAAAGACCATGCCAAGACGGCGAGACACTGATGCGCTGCTGCGGTCAGCATCCGGCGATCCTGCCATGGTCCCTGGATTTCGGATGGCGTCCATCCTTTCGGTCGTCTGGGCATCTTGCCCGGTCCAGCGGCCGGATTGCTGCTGGACGCTAGTGTGCATGGCGCGATGGCCATGCTGTTGCGCATGATCATCTTTCGACAATTCGAAAGCCCGAGTTCACGGACGACCATACGAAAACGCGCGCGAACCTCGCGCGCGTGCTTCTCAAATCAACGACGGATGTTGTGCTTTTCGAGCAGCGCCTTGTAGCGCGCCTCGTCCTTGCGCTTGATGTAGTCAAGCAGGGAGCGACGCGTCGACACGAGCTTCAGGAGGCCGCGGCGTGAATGGTTGTCTTTCACATGGCTCTTGAAGTGCTCGGTGAGGTTATTGATGCGTTCCGACAGGATCGCGACCTGAACCTCGGGCGAGCCGGTGTCGCCGGCTTTGTTGGCATTCGTCTTGATGACTTCCGCTTTGCGTTCGGCGGTAATCGACATCGTCAGTTACTTTCGTTGTTGCGAGCCGGACCGGCAGTCAGTCCGTTCAGGTTGAACACGCGCTTGGGGATGAGTTCGCCATTGCCAATTTCGGCAAGCGCGAGAAGCCGGCCTGCCACCGTGACATAGACTGTGCCGCTGGTATTGGGCGCATCCCGTCCGCGCAACAAAACGGCCTGGCCCCGATGGAGCCTTGCCGCATCAGCCCGTGTGACGGCCAGTGCCGGGATGTCGTCCAGCGCGGTCTCAACGGGCAAAAGCGCGTCGGCGAGGCTGCCCTCGCCAGACGCGGCTCTATTGCATAAAGCCTCCAACTGTTCCAGCGGAATCATGTCCCGCTCGGTAAACGGACCGACCAGGGTCCGCCGCAGGGCGCAGATATGGCCGAAACAGCCCAGAATCCGGCCCATATCGCGGGCCAGGGCCCGGACATAGGTTCCCTTGCCGCACTCCGCCTCGAACACGGATTGTCCGTTATCTCCGTGTTCTACAAGGGTTAATTCGTGAATCTCGACCGGGCGGGGCTTCAGTTCCACGGTCTCGCCATCGCGTGCCAGATCATAGGCTCGCTCGCCCTGCACCTTGATGGCCGAATATTGCGGCGGGATCTGCTCGATCACCCCGATGAAGCGCGGCAGCAATTGGCGGATCGAATCGGCGGTCGGCCGGCTCTCGCTGGTCCTGACCGGCCGTCCCTCGGTGTCGTCGGTGTCGCGTTCCTCGCCCCAGCAGACCGTGAAGCGGTAGCGCTTGCGGCCATCCATCACGAACGGCACCGTCTTCGTGGCCTCGCCCAGCGCGATCGGCAGGCCGCCGGAGGCGAGCGGATCGAGCGTGCCGGCATGGCCGGCGCGCTTGGCCTGGAACAGGCGCTTGAGCACGGCGACGGCCTGCGTCGAGGTCATCCCGATCGGCTTGTCGAGCACCACCCAGCCATGGACGTCGCGCTTGTCGCGGCGCGGCTGCTGGTTCTGCTTGCCCTGCTTCTGGCGCGGGTCGTTGTTGGTGCGGCGCGCATCGTCGGTGCGCGGCCCGGCAAAAGCATCCCGCTCAGCGTCGCGCGCGTCGGCATCCTTCGCGTCGATCACGCTGTTGGTCGTCATCACAGTCATCACTCGTCGTCCGAATCGGGTGCAAGGTCTCGCTGCACCGCAGGTGTCCGCAGTAGTTTCTCGATGCGCTCCGCCTCGTCGAATCGTTCATCGACGCGGAAGCGAATGTCGGGTGCAAATTTCAGGTTGACGCGATGCGCGATCTCGCCGCGAAGGAACTTCTTGTTGCGCTCGAGCGCGGCGATCACCGCGTCGGTGTCGCGTCCGCCGAGCGGCATCACGTAGACCGTGGCGAGCTTCAGGTCCGGCGACATACGCACCTCGGGAACGGTGATGATGTGGCCTTCCAGATCGGGATCGTGGACCTCACCCTGCGACAGAATCTCGGCAACTGCATGGCGAACCGTTTCGCCGACGCGTAGCTGACGTTGCGATCCGCCGGGGCTGGAACTCTTCTTTTGACGGGACATGACCTTCTTCCAAAACCGTCGCGCCCGCCGGCCTTGGCCGCGGGCATCAATGTCTAGCTTTGCTTTCAATCGGACGATGCGCTGGTGGCCGGACTAAAGTCCGGCCACGTCGTCGCATTTTCAGTTAAATGGACCCAGACGCTTAGTAAGACCTGCGCTTCGTAAGATTTGGACTTACAGAGAGCGCTGGATCGTCTCGATGCGGTAACATTCGATCACGTCGCCGACACGCATGTCGCCGTAGTTCTCGAATGCCATGCCACACTCCTGGCCGGCGACCACTTCCTTCACTTCATCCTTGAAGCGCTTCAGCGTCGACAGCTTGCCTTCGTGCACCACGACGTTGTCGCGGATCAGGCGAACATTGGCGCCGCGTTCCACGGTGCCGTCGGTGACGCGGCAACCCGCGACCTTGCCGACCTTGGAAATGTTGAACACTTCCAGGATCTGCGCGTTGCCCAGCATGGTTTCGCGCAGCGTGGGTGCGAGCAGGCCGGACATCGCCTTTTTGATGTCATCCACGAGGTCGTAGATGATGTTGTAGTAGCGGATCTCGATGCCGTTGCGCTTGGCTGCGGCCGCCGCTTCCTTGTTGGCGCGGACCGAGAAGCCGATGATCGCGGCGTTGAAGCCTTCCGCCAGCGTGACGTCCGACTCCGAGATGCCGCCGACGCCGGCATGCAGGATGCGGGCGGCGACTTCGTCGGTGCCGAGTTTCTCGAGCGAGCCCAGGATCGCTTCCAGCGAGCCCTGCACGTCGGCCTTGACGATCAGCGGGAACTCCTTGCGGCCCGCGGTCTTGAGCTGCGACATCATCTGCTCGAGCGAGCCGCGCATGCCGGAGATCGAGGCAGCCGCGTTCTCGCGCTTCTGGTGCGCGCGGTAGCTCGTGACTTGGCGGGCGCGGGCTTCGTTCTCTACGACAGCGAGACGGTCGCCGGCTTCCGGCGGACCGTTGAAGCCGAGCACCTCGACCGGCACGGACGGGCCGGCCTCGTCGAGATTCTCGCCCTGGTCGGAGATCAACGCGCGGACGCGGCCCATCTCGGCGCCGGCCACGATGATGTCGCCGATCCGCAGCGTGCCGCGCTGCACCAGCACGGTCGCGACCGGACCGCGGCCGCGATCGAGCTTGGCTTCGATCACGGTGCCTTCCGCCGGACGCTGCGAATTGGTCTTCAGGTCGAGGATTTCGGCCTGCAGCGCGATCATCTCGAGCAGCCGGTCCAGATTGGTCTTGTTCTTGGCCGAGACCTCGACGTCGACGACGTCGCCGCCGAGCGATTCGACCTGCACCTCGTACTGCAGCAATTCGGTGCGCACGCGCTCCGGCCGCGCATCGGGCTTGTCGATCTTGTTGATCGCCACGATCATCGGCACCTTGGCCGCCTTGGCGTGGTTGATCGCTTCGATCGTCTGCGGCATCACGCCGTCATCGGCCGCGACCACCAGCACGACGATGTCGGTGACCTTGGCGCCACGGGCGCGCATCGCGGTGAACGCGGCGTGGCCGGGCGTATCGATGAAGGTGATCTTCTTGCCGCTTTCCGGCGAAGTCACCTGATAGGCACCGATGTGCTGGGTGATACCGCCGGCTTCGCCCGACACCACGTTGGCGTGCCGCAGCGCGTCGAGCAGCGAGGTCTTGCCGTGGTCGACGTGGCCCATGACGGTGACCACTGGCGAACGCGGCTCGGTGTCGGTGGAATCGTCGACAACGTCGAACAGGCCTTCCTCAACGTCGGACGCGGCGACGCGCTTGACGCTGTGGCCGAGTTCTTCGGCGATCAGTTGCGCGGTGTCGGCATCGATCACGTCGGTGATCTTGTGCATCGCGCCCTGCTTCATCAGCATGCGAATGACATCGACCGCGCGCTCCGACATGCGGTTCGCGAGTTCCTGGATCGTGATCGCTTCCGGAATGACCACTTCGCGGATCAGCTTTTCCTTCTGCTCGTTCGCGGCGTGACCCTTCAGGCGCTGGGTACGGCGGCGGAACGAGGCGATCGAGCGCTCGCGCACGTCGTCGGCGTTGAGCGCCGTGACGACGGTGAGGCGTCCGCGCTGCTTCTGCGGGCCGGGCTTCTGGGTGGTCTTCGGGGCCGCGACGGGACGCACGGCGCCGCCGGGACGGCGCACCAGGCGCGGACCCTCGTCTTCGTCCGCCGCCTCTGCGGCAACCCCCGGGGGCCTCGGCGCGATGACCGGCGTGCGCGCAGGCGTCGTGGTCGTGGTGCGGGCTGCTGGCGCCCGGGCTGCCGGAGCAGACGCGGGTGCGGCTGTGGCTGGCCTAGCCGGTGCAGCGGCGGGCGCCGCGCCGGGCTTGGCTTCGCCCTCGCCGAAGCGGCGCTTGGCCTCGACCTCGGCCTTGCGCTTGGCCTCTTCCTCGTGGCGGTGGCGTTCCTCTTCCGCCTTGCGGCGGGCCTCGGCGGCCTCGCGCTCGACCTTCTCCGCAGCCTCGCGGACGGCGCGGCGCTTGGCTTCCTCTTCGGCCTGGCGGCGCTCCTCGATGTCGCGCTGACGGGCGTCGGCAAGCGCGCTGGCGCGCGCGGAACGCTCGTCTTCAGTCAGGGTCGGCAGCACCACGCCGGAGCGGGTGTTGCGCTGTTGCTGGCCCGAGGACGGGCCTCCGGGGCGGCCTTGCTGCGGCCTCGGGGCGGGTGCCACCGGCTTTGCAACCACGGGTTCCGGCGCATGCGCCTCGCCGGGGCCCTCGCCACCGAGGCGACGCTTGCCGCGTTTCTCGACCACGACCTGCTTGGTCCGGCCGTGGCTGAAGCTCTGGCGCACGGTGCCCGTCTCGACGCGCGGCTTCAGCGACAACGTCTTGCTCGGGACACTCAGAGTCTTGTCGCCAGGGGTCTTGGTATCAACCATTCAGCAGTCCTAATCTCGTTTCGCTGTGCGTATGCCGCACAAATCCTTCAACTGTCGTCGTTTGCTGAGCATGATCCGGTCGGAAAGACGGCATCCGCCTTCCTGGATCAGGCTCTGGAATTTCTGGCCGCTTCGGCGGTCTTGTCGTCGTCGGCCATCCGGTATCGGACCAGCAACTGGCAGCGCGACAGGAACGTCTTGCTCGCCGGGCCCGCGAGCAGCGCAGCATGTATCACATTTGACCGCCCAAGTGCCAAATCCAATTCTTCCGACGTCAAAACATTGACGGCGGCAATTACCGGCGATTCACCACGTTTTTCGCCCCTTTGCCTGACGATCGCGTCCAATTTGCGGATTCCGTCCGCCGCGCCGTCCGAAGCGTGGATCAGGGCTGCAGTTTCGTCCCGGTTGAGTGCGTCCTCGACCTTGCCGAAGCCCGCGACGACCTGACCGGCCTTGGCGGCCATCGCCAGGGCCTCGGTGACGCTGCGGACCAGGAGGGCGTCGGTGTCGGCGGGAAGGGTCGGCGCGACGCGGACATCGCGCTTGAATCCCTTGCTAAATTGGTGACGACGGACCGCTTCCGCAACGCTGCGCCGCGATGCGGAAACCCACATTCCGCGGCCCGGCAGCTTGCGCTTGAGATCCGGGATCACCTCGCCCGTGGGCGCGATGACGAACCGGATCAGTTCGTCGATCGGACGCACCTCCCGGCTGACCGCGCACATCCGCGTGGTCGCGGACTTCTGCGTCCGCGGCCCATCGTCGAGATCGGGGTCAGCCTGAGCGAGCATCCGTGGTGCATCTCCTTACGACGCCGCTTCTGCTTCGGCGGCCTCGGCCTCCTCAGCAGGCTTGGCAAGGTCGGCCTCGGTGATCCAGCCGGCCTTCAGACGGGCCTGCATGATCATGGCCTCGGCCTCGTCGCGCGAGACCTCGATGCCATCGAGGAACCCGGCATGCTTGGTCGGCTCGCCGCCTTCCTTGCGCTCGGTCCAGCCGACCAGGTCGTCGGTGGCGCAGCCGGCCAGATCCTCGACGGTCTTTACGTCGTTCTCGCCGAGCTTCACCAGCATCTTGCCGGTGACGCCGGGCACGTCCTTCATGGCGTCCTCGACGCCGAGTTCCTTGCGCTTGGCCTCGAGTTCAGCCTCAAGCTGCTCCAGATATTCGCGGGCGCGGGTCTGCAGCTCGGTGGCGGTCTCCTCGTCGAAACCTTCGATGCCGGCGAGTTCCTTGACGTCGACCAGCGCGAGTTCCTCGACCGAGGTGAAGCCCTCGGAGGCGAGCAGCTGGCCGACCACCTCGTCGACATTGAGCGCTTCCATGAACACGCGGGTCGAGTTCTCGAAGTCGGCCTGGCGGCGCTCCGACTCTTCCTGCTCGGTCAGGATGTCGATGTCCCAGCCGGTCAGCTGCGAGGCGAGGCGGACATTCTGGCCGCGGCGGCCGATCGCCAGCGAGAGCTGGTTGTTGGTGTCGGGAACCACGACCTCGATGCGCTCGCGGTCTTCGTCGATCACGACCTTGGCGACTTCAGCTGGCGCCAGCGCGTTGACGACGAAGGTCGCGATGTCGGGCGACCACGGAATGATGTCGATCTTCTCGCCCTGCAGCTCGTTCACCACGGCCTGCACGCGCGAACCGCGCATACCAACGCAGGCGCCGACCGGATCGACCGAGGAATCGCGCGAGATCACGCCGATCTTGGCGCGCGAGCCCGGATCGCGGGCGACCGCCTTGATCTCGACGATGCCGTCGTAGATCTCGGGCACTTCCTGCGCGAACAGCTTCGCCATGAACTGCGGATGGGTGCGCGACAGGAAGATCTGCGGACCGCGCGTCTCGCGGCGGACATCGAAGATATAGGCCCGGACGCGGTCGCCGTTGCGGAACACTTCGCGCGGCAGCATCTCGTCGCGGCGCACGATCGCTTCGCCACGGCCGAGGTCGACGATCACGCTGCCATATTCGACGCGCTTGACGATGCCGTTGACGATGTCGCCGATGCGGTCCTTGAATTCCTGGTACTGCCGGTCACGCTCGGCCTCGCGCACCTTCTGCACGATCACCTGCTTGGCGGATTGCGCGGCGATGCGGCCATATTCCAGCGGCGGCAGCGTGTCGGCGATGGTGTCGCCGACCTGGGCGCCCGGATTGGCGCGCTGCGCGTCGTGCAGCGAAATCTGGTTCGACGAGTTCTCGACGACATCGACCACCAGCATGTGGCGGGTCAATCGCAATTCGCCCTTCTTGGCGTCGATCTCGGCATGGACGTCGGTCTCGCTGCCGTAGCGGGCACGCGCCGCCTTGGCGATGGCGTCTTCCATCGCCGCGATCACGATGGAGCGGTCGATCGACTTTTCGCGCGCAACTGCGTCTGCGATCTGCAGCAGTTCGAGTTTGTTGGCGCTGACTGCCATGGCTTAGTCTCCTTCGAATGGATCGATCTCGCCACGGCGCGCGCGCTCGGCGGCCAGGCGGTGCTTTTTGGTGTTGGTCGGCGCCGGCTTGGTGCCGGGCTTGTGAGCAGGCTTGGGTTTCGGCTTATGACTCTTCGCAGGATCGCTCTTCTTCGCGTGGGCCGCCTGCGGCGGCGCGAGGCCGAGCTCGCGGCGCAGCTCGCGCTCGGCGGCCTTGCCGCGGCGCATCGATTCTTCGATCAGCTCGTCGGTCAGCACCAGCCGCGCGTCCGAAATGTCCTCCATCACCAGGAGAACCTCGGCGTCCTCAGCGGGACGCGGATCGTCGCGCTTGATGCGCACCGCATTGCCTTCGACGCCGGCGAGCAGGCCGCGGAACCGCTTGCGGCCCTGATGTGCCACCGCCATCTCGATCTTCACCAGATGCCCGGTGTAGCGCTCGAAGTCGGAGCGGCGCACCAGCGGCCGGTCAATTCCGGGCGACGAGATTTCCAGCCGGTAGGCGCGCTCGATCGGGTCGGCGACGTCGAGCACCGGCGACAGCGCGCGCGAGATCGCCTCGCAATCCTCGAGCTGCATCGAGCCGTCGGGACGCTCCGCCATGATCTGCACGGTGCAGCCGGCGTCGCCCGAGACCTTGATGCGGACCAGGCGATAGCCCATGCCCTGCAGCACCGGGACTGCGACCGCGGCGACGCGCGCCGCGACCCCGGGCTCGACGACAAGCCGCGGCTCGGCGAGCAGTTCGGTGTCCACGGGCGTGGCGGTCGGATCGGTCATATCGAGTGTCAAAGGCTGTCTAAGGTCTAAAGGTTGTCGGAGGTCTGTTGTGTTGTTCAGGTGGCCTTAAGGGGCCGCTAACGCTACCTAAACTGGAACCGGCCTCGCTGGGTCCGTCAGGTAATAAAAAAGAGCGGGTCCCGGGGGGCCCACTCTCCTACGCGATCGTATGAGATACCATAAGTTGCGGTGGATATAGCCCTTTTGCCCGGGTCCGGCAAGGCCTCCGTATCAGGCAGAGGGCGATTTTGCGGGCTCCGGGGTGCAGGTTTGATCTAACCCTCCGTTTACGAACGGGGTCATAGATTGCCGAAAATCGGCAGAAGTCGCCGGTTGGACAAGGCTCATGACGACAGCCCCCGCGCTGATCCCGGAACTCGACGACATCGTTCGCCGCGGCGACCCCAAGCGCCGCGCCGAGGCCGCGCGGCGGCTCGGCGAGCTGTTCCTGCAGGGCGCTGCGAGCTTTCGTCCCGACCATATCGACCTGTTCGATGGGGTGCTGACCAGTCTGGTCCCGCATGCCGACCTGGCTGCGCGGATCGATCTCGCCGAACGGCTTGCGCCGCTCGCCAATGCGCCGCGGCATCTGGTCGGGCAATTCGCCCGCGAGGACGAGGTCGCGATCGCGGGGCCGGTGCTGCGCCGATCGCCGGTGATTGACGAAAAGGTGCTGGTCGAGATCGCCAATGCCAAGGGTCAGGGCCATCTGCTGGCGATGGCCGAGCGACCCAAGCTCTCGACTGCGCTGACCGATGTCATCGTCCGTCGCGGCGATCGCGATGTCATCCGATGCGCCGCCGGCAATGCGGGCGCGGCATTCTCGGACGCGTCCTTCACGACGCTGGTGCGGCGCGCCGGTCAGGATGGCGTGCTAACGCTGCGGATCGGCCGCCGCGACGATCTCCCGCCCGTGCATCTGAAGAGCCTGCTGGCCGGCTCGATCGACGTGATCCGCCGCCGGTTGCACGTCGTCGCCAAGCCGGAACGGCAGGCCGAGATCAAGCTGGCGATGAACGAGATCGAAGGCGTCGTCGCGCAGGTCGAGGGCCGCGATTTCGCTGCCGCGCAGCGCGCGATCCTGGCGCTGCATCGCGCCGGCGAATTGAACGAGGCCGCGGTGGCAGGCTTCGCCAAGGCCTTCAAATATGAGGAATGCGTGGCGGCGCTCGCGGCGATGACCGGCGTGAAGATCGTCACGCTCGATCGCCTGATCTCCGGCGATCGCTACGATCCGATCCTGATCGCCAGCAAGACGATCGGGTTCGAGTGGCCGACCGTGCGCGCCCTGATCCTGATGCGGCTCGGGCCGAACCGCGTGCCGTCGCCGGCCGATATCGAAGGCGCGCGGGTGAATTTCGTCCGCCTGATGCCGTCGACCGCGCAGCGTGTCGTCGATTTCTGGAAGTCGCGGTAGCCCGAGGGTCGGGCTAACTCTCTCCCTGTCATTGCGAGGAGCGAAGCGACGAAGCAATCCATGCCACAACAAACGGTAGAATGGATTGCTTCGCTTCGCTCGCAATGACGAGGCTAAGCGGCAGTGTCGAAAATTCCTTCCCAAAAACTGAAACGGCCCGCTATGCTCACATGCAAGGCGCGACACAGCGCCAACGGGGAGATCGCCATGCTGACGGACGCCGACATCCAATCGCACGCCGAGCGGATCCGCGACGACGGATACACCGTGATCGAGCGCGCCGCCTCGCCGGACCTGGTCGAGGGGTTGAAGGACGCGGTGCTGAGAATCGAGAGCGAGCACAATCTCGCACCTGCCAGGACGTCGTTCGAGGGTTTCAACACGCTGCGCATCAACAACCTCCTGACCTATGACGATCTGTTCTGGGAGGTGCCGCTGCATGAGAACGTGCTGCCGGTGGTCGAGCGCGCGTTGGACAGGGAATGCCTGCTGTCGTCGTTCTGCTCGCTAGTGCTCGGTCCCGGCCAGGAGGCGCAGCCGATCCACGAAGACACCCAATTGATCCCGCTGCCGCGGCCGCACATTCCGATCACGATCAATGCGATCTGGGCGCTGTCCGATTTCCGCGACGACAACGGTGCGACGCGGATCATTCCGCGCAGCCACAAGTTCGATTCGTCACCGGAATACGGCAAGGATTATGACGCCGTCACCGCGACCATGCCGGCCGGCAGCGTGATGCTGTTCGACAGCGCGCTGTGGCATGGCGGCGGCGCCAACACCAGCGACGCCAGGCGCTTTGCCTTTTCCTGCGCCTATTGCTGGGGCTGGATGCGGCAGCAGGAGAATCTGCAGCTCGGGATTCCGCGCGAGACCGCGGCCCGCTTTCCGCGCCGCCTGCAGGAATTGTGCGGTTACAGCGTCTACAAGGGCCAGTTCGGCCACATCGACAATCACGATCCGATCGAGCTGCTCGGTCGCGAACGCGGCAAGCGCATGGTCTGGGAAGCCACCGACGTCAGGAAGGCGCGGATGGCGGGGCAGGGATAGCATCTCGTCATTCCGGGTTCGTGCTTCGCGCGCCCCGGAATGACCGCACTACGGCAAGCGCTTGAATCGCAGATACGCAGCCTTACGCCCCTCGCGCTCGGCCTTGGCGCCGTAGCGCGTCATCGTGTAGTTCGGCCACGGCTGCTGCCAGTCGATCGCGCGCTCGGCGAGCCAGGCGAAGTCGGGCGAGCGCAGCAGATGCGCGAGCGTCCAGGCGCAGTAGTCGTCGATATCGCTGACGAAGCGGAATTCGCCGCCCGGCGGCAGCAGCCGGGTCATCGCCGCGACCGTTGCATCCTGCACGAAGCGCCGCTTCCAGTGCCGCCGCTTCGGCCAGGGATCGGGATGAATCAGATCGATGCGCGCCAGCGAGCGCGCTGGCGCCCAGGCCAGCAGCTCCGCTGCGTCGCCGGCGAACAGGCGGATGTTGCCGATATTGTGCGCCTCGATCTGGGTCAGGATCTTGGCCATTCCGTTGACATAGGGCTCGCAGCCGATGAAGCCGGTCGCCGGAAAGGCCTGTGCCTCCGCGATCAGATGCTCGCCGCCGCCGAAGCCGATCTCGAGCCTAACATCCGCGATGCCGTCATCGAACAGTTCGGTCAGCGCCTCGGGCGCGGGCGCCGAGATGTCGAGCGAAAGATGCGGCAGCAGATTGTCGATCAGGTCGGCCTGGTGCGCGCGCAGTTTGTGGCCCTTGCGCCGCCCGAAGAACGAGCCGCGCGAATGGGCCATCGCGCCATCGTCGGAAGATTCGCGATCGCCGCTGTCGTTCGGAGCTGGTGTCATCGCAGCGTCTGGTAGAGACGGTGGAGCAGGCGCGCGCGGGGCTCGATCGACGAGATGTAGAGCTGCTCGTAATGGGTATGCGCGCCCTTGCCGTCGACGCCGAGACCGTCGAGCGTTGCAGTATGCGGTGCGGTGAAATTGCCGTCAGAGCCGCCACCCGTGAACACATCGATCAGCTCGAAGCCGAGTTCGCCTGCAAGCTCCCTGGCGTGTTCGTAGAGCGCGGCGCCGGCATTGCTCTTCTCATAGGGCGGACGATTCAATTCCCCGGTCACCTTCACGCTGACGCCGTCGGTGAGCGAGGTGATCCCGAGGATTTTCGGCACCAGCTCGTCGGCGTCGGCCATGGTCGGCACGCGCATGTCGACTTCGGCGTAGGCCTCTTCGGCGATCACGTTCGGCTTGGTGCCGCCGCGCACCACGCCGACATTGACGGTGACGCCGCGCTTGAGATCGTTCATCGCCTCCAGCGCCAGGATCACATGGCCGAGCTCCCGGATCGCGCTGCGGCCATCCTCGGGGCGCGTGCCGGCATGTGCCGGCGCGCCCTTGATATGCACGTCGAAGCGCGCGACGCCCTTGCGCCCGGTGACGATCTTGCCGCCGTCGCGCGCCGGCTCGGTCACCAGCACGTATTTGGCCTTGCGTCCCTCGGCCTCGATCAGCGCCCGCGAGGTTGGGCTGCCGATTTCCTCGTCCGAGACGTAGAGCTGGGTGATGCCCAGCGGCGGGCGCACGTCATCGGCGCAGATCTGCCGGAATGCGTGATAGGCGAGATAGGCGCCGCCCTTCATGTCGTAGATGCCCGGGCCGAACGCACTGTCGCCTTCGATCTTGAATGGTAACCGTTCGATGAATCCCATCGGATGAACTGTGTCGAGATGGCTCAACACCAGAATGCCCGGTGCGTCCTGCCCCCAGGACGAGCGCGTCACCAGGTGATCGCCGCAGCCGTCGCGTCCGGCAATGCGGTCGACGGTGGCCGGCAGATCGCGATAGCCCGATGCGACGTGATCGGCCAGCTTGTTGACCTGATCCGGCCGCTCCGTTGGAGATTCGATCTCGACCCAGCGGCGAATGCCGTCGAGGATATCAGCGGTTTTGAACGGATTGCTGGCCATGCTGTTGTCGTCGCCTGTGAATTCGCTTTGTCATTCAGCGCACGCGCCAGAGCATGATCCGGAAAGGCGTGAAGTGGTCTTCCGCAAAGATCATGCTCTATCAAGAGCTAAGGCGCGACGACGGTTCGATCGGAACTCGTCACGCCTTAACGCATGCCGGAATGACATATTCCAGATTTGACGATCTCTCAAACGGATATGGCCGGCTCAGACCTGTTCGGCCGCCTCGCGCGCCGCGATCTGCTCGACCAGTTCGACGATGCTGCGGCGGAGCTTGGCGTCCGCGATCCGCGTGAACGCACGGGTCAGGGCCAGGCCTTCGGCGGTTGCCAGAAAATCGGATACGTAGGCCGGCGAGGAGCCCTCGCTGAAGCCGTCAGCGGTCTTGACGCCGCTCGGGCCGCCATCGAACAGGAAAGAGACCGGCACCTGCAGGATTTCGGAGATCTGCTGCAGCCGGCTTGCTCCGACACGGTTGGTGCCCTTCTCGTATTTCTGCACCTGCTGGAACGTCAGGCCTAACGCCTCGCCCAGTTTTTCCTGGCTCATGCCGAGCATGATGCGTCGCATACGGACGCGGCTGCCGACATATTTGTCAACAGGATTGGGCGCTTTCGTGGACATCTCCAACTCTCCTAAGGGATTGCGCGCCCGGGGATGAGGCAAGTTGGACGTGGAGTATGCCTCAGGCGCCGGTGCCGTCAAATCCTGCAAGGAGGATCGGGACGAAATGCGGACAATTTGCGCAAAGGGGCTGACTTGGCTTGTGATTTCGCGTGGACCCGTACAATGCGAAGTGCACGGTCGATCTGTCAACAGGTGGAATCACGCTGAGGTAAATTTCGACACTTTTTCGGGTTCGTGTGACAATCGGCGATACGCGCCATCAGGCCTTTCGCCTGACAAAACGCCTCCGCAATACGATTGCGAGGGCAACTAACACAATCATAGCGGCGGGGATGTTGCCGACACGCGCATAGATCGTCGGCGCGATGGCCGCCGGCAGGCCGGCATCGAGCACGCCTTCGATGCCGAGCCCGAGTCGGGCGACAATCCGCCCGAGCGGGTCGATGACGGCCGATATGCCCGTATTCGCGGCGCGCACCATCGGCAGGCCTTCCTCGATCGAGCGCAGCCGAGCCTGCTGAAGATGCTGATAGGGGCCGGTCGAGATTCCGAACCAGCCGTCATTAGTGACGTTGATGATCCAGCCGGGACGGTCATCGCGGCTCACGACATTGCCGGGGAAGATCGCCTCGTAGCAGATCAAGGGCAGTGCGCGCGGCGCATTCGGAATATCGAGCGTCCGGCGGATCGTGCCGGGAATGAAGCCGCCCTGCACCTTGGTGAGCTGCACGAAGCCGAGCTTCTCCATCCAGTCCTGGAACGGCAGATATTCTCCGAATGGGACAAGGTGCAGCTTGTCGTAGACCGCAAGCACGCTGCCGTCATGATCGATGACGTAGATCGAATTATATGCGCGCGTGACGCGGACGCCGGGCGGCAGATCGGGCGCGCGCACCGAGCCGGTGATCAGCACGGTTCCCTTCGGCAGCAAGTCGGCGATCTGCGCCATCGCGTCGGCTTCCTTGGTCAGGAAGAACGGAAACGCGGATTCCGGCCAGATCAGGATGGTGGAGTCGCTCACGCCGGTCGAGTGCGGCCCGGACGCACGATCCGACAGAGTGAGATATTTCTGCATCACCGCCGCCTTGGCGGAGTAGTTGAACTTGGCGTCCTGCTGCAGATCGGGCTGCATGATGCGCAGCTTAATGCCGCTGACCATGCCGGTCGGCTGTTGCGAGAGGCGCATCGCACCGAACGCCAGCATCGCGGCGAGAACCAGCACCGCGGCCGCCGGCGCGCGCCACGGCTTGCGGCCGCGCGAGGCGCCGTCGATCAGCACGGCGGGGCTTGCGAAGATCGCGACCGCCAGGAACGTCATGCCCCACAGCCCGATCACCGATGCGGTCTGGGCCAGTGCCAGGGGTTCGGTCAGTGCGTAGCCGAACGCGTTCCACGGAAAGCCGCTGAGGAGATGGCCGCGCAGCCATTCCGAAATCGTCAGCCCGACCGCCAGCGCCAGCACACGCGAAGCGTCGCGCGGCCAGATCAGCCGTGCGAGCGCGAAGCCAAAGGCGGTGAACAAAGCGAGATAGGCGGGCAGGCCGAGCACCGCGAACGGAGTCAGCCAGGCGAAAGTGTCTGCATCGACGAAGAAGGCGTAACCGATCCAGTACAGTCCCGGCACGAAATAGCCGAGGCCGAACCAGAAGCCGGACAGCGCTGCGGCGGGCACGCCGCGCCAGCGTCCCGCAGCGCTGCCGTCGATCAGCCAGACCGCGATCGAAAACGTCAGAAACAGCACCGGCCAGGCGTTGAACGGCGCCATTGCCAGCGAGGACAATGCGCCCGCCGCGAGCGCGAGCACGACGCGCTTCCATCCCCAGGTCAGGATGACGGCGAGGCCGATCGATCGGAGCTTGTCGGAGAGCCTCACTGCGGACCGGCTCCCTCGCCGGGCGGCGGCATGTTGTCGTTCGCCTGCGGGTTGCCGGAGTCCGGTGCCTGCTCGCGGCGCCGCTCGCGTTCCTTGCGCGGAGCCGGCCGTTCCTTGCGCGTCGTTACCCGCACGCGCTTGACCCGCCGCGGATCGGCGTCGAGCACCTCGACCTCGTAATTGCCCGGACCGGAAATCACCTCGCCGCGCACCGGCAGGCGGCCGACGAACGACACGAGATAGCCGCCCAGCGTCTCGACCTCCTCGCCGGCCTCGCCGGTGACGAAGTCTTCGCCAATCACCGAGCGGACGTCCTCAAGGCTGGCGCGCGCGTCGGCGATGAAGGAGTTGTCCGGCTGGCGGACAATGGACGGCGGCTCGTCGGAATCGTGTTCGTCGTCGATCTCGCCGACGATCTGCTCGACAATGTCCTCGATCGACACCAGCCCATCGGTGCCGCCATATTCGTCGACCACCAGCGCGAGATGGATGCGCGAGGCCTGCATCTGCGCCAACAGGTCGATAGCGCGCATCGACGGCGGAATGTAGAGCAGCTTGCGGATGATATGGGCGTCCGCCAGCGGCAGCGCGAGATCGACGCTGCGCAGATCGAGCCCGGCCGGGAAAGGCTTCTTGCGCTTGGTCTTGGTCGTGTCGGTGACGCGCGCCTTCGCGGTCATGAAGGCGAGCAGGTCGCGGATGTGCACCATGCCCTCGGGGTCGTCGAGGGTTTCGTTGTAGACGACGAGCCGCGAATGCGCGGCGCTCTCGAACAGGCTCATCAATTCGCCGAGCGGGATATCGCGCTTGACCGCGACGATGTCGGCGCGATGGATCATGACGTCGGCGATCCGCCGCTCGTTCAGCGACAGGATGTTGCGCAGCATGGTGCGCTCGATCGCCGAGAAGCCGACGTCGTCGGGCGTCGAGGCGTCGAGCACCACCTGCAAATCGTCGCGCACCGAGCCGGCCTTCCAGCCGAACAGCGTGCGAATCGCGCGCACTAGCCAGCCTTCGGCCGCCGGGCGCTGCACCTCGCCTTCGTGCACGACGACAGGCAGGTTGCTCACGTTGCGCGGATTGTCATGGGTTGGGTCGGAATCCGGCATGTCAGGCGATCCGATCCGCATAGGGGTCGGGAATGCCGAGGGAGGAGAGGATCTCGCGCTCGAGCGCCTCCATGTCCTCGGCATCGTCGTCGTTCTCGTGGTCGTAACCGATCAGATGCAGGAAGCCATGCACCGCGAGATGGCTCAAATGATGGTCGAACGGCTTCTGTTCTTCATCGGCTTCCCGCCGCGTCGTCTGATAGGCGATCGCGATATCGCCGAGCATGCGCGGGGCATCGTCGGGTCCGCCGGCGCCCTCCGGCTGCAGCGCCGGAAACGACAGCACGTTGGTCGGCTTGTCGATGCTGCGCCAGTTGGCGTTGAGGGTGCGGATCCCGGCGTCGTCGGTCAGCATCACCGCAAGCTCGGCGTCCGCGACATCGGCATTGGCGATTGCGGCGGCAGCCTCGATGGCGCGGTGGATCACCGCGTCGGCATCGGGCTCGGCCTGCCAGCAGTCGGCGGTGACAAGAACCTCGGTTGCAGGAAAAGCGGACACGTTGGTTTCAAAATCTGCGTTAGGGCCGGAACCCGCATCGCGCGGGCTCGCGGCCGAAGCTATTGGTCTCAAGATCTGGCGTTTGCCGGCTTTTGCGGCAATCCCTCATAGGCGGCTACAATGCGCGCCACCAATTCATGGCGGATGACGTCCTCGGCCTTGAAATGCACCTGCGCGATGCCCTCGACGCCACCGAGCAGTTTCACGGCTTCCGTGAGCCCTGAAGCCTGGCCGTTCGGCAGGTCGACCTGCGACGGATCGCCGGTGACGATCATCCGGCTGTTTTCGCCGAGACGCGTCAGGAACATTTTCATCTGCATCGTCGTGGTGTTCTGCGCCTCGTCGAGAATGATGGCGGCGTTGGTCAGGGTGCGGCCGCGCATGAAGGCGAGCGGTGCGATCTCGATCTCGTTGCCCTGTAGCGCGCGCTCGACGACGCGGGCATCCATCAGATCGTACAGCGCATCGTAGATCGGGCGCAGATACGGATCGACCTTCTCCTTGAGGTCGCCGGGCAGGAAGCCGAGCCGCTCGCCGGCCTCGACCGCGGGCCGCGTCAGGATGATGCGATCGACTTCCTTGCGCTCGAACAGTTGCGCTGCGTGGGCGACCGCGAGCCACGTCTTGCCGGTGCCGGCCGGGCCGATGCCGAACACCAGCTCATGCCGCTTCAGCGCGCGGATGTAGGAATCCTGCGCCGCGGTGCGGGCGCGCACCGGACGCTTGCGAAGATTGATCGTTTCAAACGTCGGCTTGGCCGTCTTGTTGTCGAACTCGAACAGCGAGCCCTGCGCGATCACGGCGCGGATCGCGCCTTCGACTTCGCCCTGATCGAGGTCGTGCCCCTCGATGGCCTGCGCATACAGGGTCTCGAGCACGCGCCGCGCCGCGTCGCAGCCGTCGCGGGAGCCCGCGATGGTGAGATGATTGCCGCGGGAATCGACCACGACGCCGAGCCGCCGCTCGATCAGCGCCAGATTCTGTCCGTAAGGGCCGACCAGCGCGGATGCGGCACGATTGTCGTCGAAATCGATGACGACCTGGGTCTCAGGTGGCACTTGCATGTCGCGGTCAGGTTTGCGGCTGGGAGCTAACGAAGATGAATCCGATGCGCTTTTGGGCAAGGATTTCAGGCTCCAATGGTCTGCGAAATGAGGCCGGGTGCGGATTGGGTCGCGAGCGCGCCGATCAGGCTGTAGCGCTCGAGGCTGTCGATCCTTACCGGGAGGACCCGGCCGATGATGTCAGGCGATGCCATCACATGGGCGGGCTGCAGATAGGCGGTCCGGCCGACGATCTGGCCCGGATTGCGCGCGGCGCGCTCAAACAGCACATCGACCGTTGTGCCAATCGCAGCACGGTTGAAGGCCGATTGCTGGCTGTCGATCAATTCCTGAAGCCGCCCCAAGCGCTCGTCCATCTCGGCTGCTGACACCGTCTCCCGCATCTCCGCCGCCGGCGTGCCTGGCCGAGGCGAATACTTGAATGAATACGCCGCAGCGTACCCGATTTGCGTGACAAGCGCGAGAGTGGCGGAAAATTCTTCCGAGGTCTCGCCGGGGAAGCCCACGATAAAATCTGATGAAAAAGCAATGTCTTGCCGCGCGGCCCGGAACCGGTCGATGACGCGCCGGTAGTCATCGGCGGTATGCTTGCGGTTCATGGCGGCCAGGATCCGGTCCGCCCCCGATTGCACCGGCAGGTGCACGAACGGCATCAGTTCGGGCAAATCGCGATGCACCGCGATCAGGTCGTCGTCGACGTCGCGCGGATGGCTGGTGGAATAGCGCAGCCGCGTGACGCCGGGGATCTCCGCGAGCCGCTGCAACAATTTGCCGAGCGGCCAGGCGCGGCCGTCGGGGCCTTCGCCATGATAGGCGTTGACGTTCTGTCCGATCAGCGTGATTTCGCGCACGCCGTTTTCAGTGAGCTGCTTCACGTCGTCGATGATCTTCGCAACCGGGCGCGAAACTTCCGCGCCGCGCGTATAGGGCACCACGCAGAAGGTGCAGAACTTGTCGCAACCTTCCTGCACCGTGACGAAGGCGGAGATGCCGCGAGCGCGGATCGCATCGGGCTTCGGCTGCGGCAGGAAGCCGAACTTGTCCTCGACCGGAAATTCGGTTTCGAGCGCGCGGCCGTTTTCCTTCACGCGCTTCAGGAGCGCAGGCAGATGATGATAGCTCTGCGGCCCGACCACGATGTCGACGGTCGGCGCCCGATGTATGATCTCGGCGCCTTCCGCCTGCGCGACGCAGCCGGCGACCGCGATCTTCATCTCGCGGCCCCGGCGCGCGGCCTCGTCCTTGGCGACGCGGAGCCGCCCGAGTTCGGAATAGACCTTCTCCGACGCCTTCTCGCGGATGTGGCAGGTGTTGAGGATCACGAGGTCGGCGTCTTCGGCGCTCGCGGTTTCGACAAAGCCCTCGCCGGCCAGCGTGTCCACCATGCGCTGCGCATCGTAGACATTCATCTGGCAGCCATAGGACTTGATGTGCAGCTTGCGCGGCGGCGTCATGGAACCCTGAATGCGAAAATGGAAACGGCGCCATCAGGGCGCCGTTGCTCAAATATAGCTTAAACCGGGGAAAATCCAGCGATCGAGCCGTGTTTTTGGCCGGCTTGGGCGATCAAATCAGGCAATTGGCGCATATCTGCGAAGGTTATGGCCGCGCCGGCCTGGCGCAGCAGGTCCTCGTGTCCCGCCGTGCAGTGGCTGCCGCCGTGGAAACCGAGCACGGTCATCCCGGCGGCGCGGGCGCCGGTGACGCCGGCTACGCTGTCCTCGATCACGATACAGCGCGTAGGGCTGGCACCCATCTGGGTGGCCGCGAACAGGAAGAGATCGGGTGCCGGCTTGCCGCGCTTGACCTGCGCGGCGGAGAAAATATGCGGCGCGAGCTGGTCGTACAGCCCGGCACAGGTCAGGCCGTGATGGATCTTCTCCGGCGTGCCGCTCGATGCCACGCATTTCGGCAAGTCGAGCGCGGCGATCACATCGCCGACATGCGCGATCGCGCTGAGATCGTCGGCATAGAGACTGAGCGTCGCGTGCTTGACCTCGGCCTCGAAGCTCTCGGGCAGCGCGCGGCCGATCTCGCTCTCCACGATCCGCCGCGCCTCGCGGTCGGATACGCCGAGGAAACGCTTCAGCACGCCGTCCGGCGTGATCGGAAAGCCGTGACGCGTCAGCGTGTCCGCATGCGCGCGACAGGAGATTACCTCGCTGTCGACCAGCACGCCGTCGCAATCGAAGATGACGAGGTCGAAGCCCATGGTCTGCCGATGCGTATCCTTGCGCGAGCCGCCACGTGACAAGGGCGCGCGCCTACGACTTGCCGTCTTCGTCGAGCGGCACGCAATAAAGCTCGAGACGGTGATCGACCAGCTTGTAGCCGAGCTTGCGCGCGATCTCGGCCTGCAGCTTCTCGATTTCCTCGGAGGTGAATTCGATCACCTTGCCGTCGCGCAGATTGATCAGGTGGTCGTGATGGCTCTCGGGCATCTGCTCGTAGCGCGCGCGCCCCTCGCGGAAGTCGTGACGCTCGATGATGCCGGCATCCTCGAACAGCTTGACGGTGCGATACACCGTCGAGATCGAGATCTTGTCGTCGACCGCCACGCAGCGGCGGTACAGTTCCTCGACATCGGGATGATCCATGGCCTCCGCCAGCACCCGCGCGATCACGCGGCGCTGTTCGGTCATGCGCATGCCCGTCGCGGCGCAGCGCGCCTCGATGCCGGTATTTTTATGCGCAGGCGGGATTTTCACCGTGGTCATGGGTTTCGGGCCGTATTCTTCAAACCTGGGTGGCTGAGTGGGTGTTCTGCCATCGCAGCGATGTTACGACAAGTCGCGGCGCATCAGAAGCGCGTTCAAATGTTCCCCGCCGGGCTGCTTGTAATAGCGTTCGCGGCGGCCGATCACGCCGAATCCGGCCCCTTCATAGAGCCGTCGCGCCGGCTGATTGTTTTCTTCCACCTCGAGGAAGATGGTGCGGATGCCGCGGCCGGCAAGATGGCCGAGATGGGTCAACAGCAGGTCGCGCGACAGGCCGCGCCCGCGCTGATTGGAATCGATCGCGATCGACAGGATTTCCGCTTCGTCCGCCGCCATCCGCGAGACCGCAAAGCCGATCACCTTGCGGCCCTGTCGCAGCCGGTGCACCAGCGTGTTGCGCTCGGTCAGCATCGCCTCGAATTCGCCTTCGCCCCAGCCACGATGAAACGACGCGCCGTGTAGTTGGGCGAGCCGCGCCGCATCGCGCAAGGATGCGGGCTCGACCGCGGGCGTGCCGCCGCCCCACCATCGCGACAGCCAGCCGGTCATGTCGACGGCGGCGCGCTGATGACCAGGCGATCCTTCGGCGGCTTCGCGTCGGGTGCGCGCAGATAGAACGGACGCGGCGGCGCAGCGTCGGGATCCACCGCGGCGCCGACCCAGGCGATCCAAATAATGTCGGGAGCAGGCTGTCTATCGACCTTGACCGGCGGAGGTGCATCCGCAGGCCAGCGCTCGGCGAGGATATTGGCGGCGTTGCCGACCAGATGCAGCGCGCCGAACTGCGCGGCCTCGAGCGCTTCCGCGATCGGCGCAACCTTCGGCTTGAGCATCAAGCTGCCGTTGCCGCCCACGAGCTGGAAATAGACGTGATCGTGCCGCGCATCGATCGCCGACAGGATCGCGTGCGCGCCGTTCTCGGCAACCACAGGCGCGGCGTACGCGGCGAGCGTCGACAGCCCGACCACCGGCTTTTCCGCGGAGAGTGCGAGGCCGCGCGCTGCCGACAGGCCCACGCGCAGGCCGGTGAAACTGCCGGGGCCGGTGGTGACGGCGATGCGGTCAAGCCCGGCAAAGCCGATGCCGCTCGCTTTCATCACCCGCGCGATCAGCGGCATCAGGGCCTCGGCATGGCCGCGCTGCATCGCCTGCGATTCGATGGCGATGGTATTGCCGGAGTCGGTGTCGAGCACCGCCGCGGAGCAGGCGTCGAGTGCCGTATCGATCGCGAGAATCATCATGGGAGGGCGAAAGGCTGATAGCGAGTAGCGAACGGACTACCAGGATCGATCCCTATTCGCCATTCGCTACCCACCATTCGCCTCCATCACATCGGCCGGACTTCCTGCACGTCCGGCACGAAGTGCCGCAGCAGGTTCTGGATGCCGTGTTGCAGGGTCGCGGTCGATGACGGGCAGCCGGCGCAGGAGCCCTTCATGTTGAGATAGACGATGCCGTCCTTGAAGCCGCGGAAGGTGATGTCGCCGCCGTCATTGGCAACCGCCGGACGAACCCGGGTCTCGATCAGGTCCTTGATCTGCTCGACCGTCTCGGCGTCTGCCTCGTCGAAGAACTCGTCTTCCTCGTCGCGGGCGTCATCGCTCCCAGCGGTGCCGTCGGCGAGCAGCGGCGCGCCGGACATGTAGTGCTCCATGATGGCGCCGAGGATCGCGGGCTTGAGGTGCTGCCAGTCGCCGTCCGCCTTCGTCACGGTGACGAAGTCGGCGCCGTAGAACACGCCGGTGACGCCTGACACGGCGAACAGCCGTTCGGCGAGCGGCGAGCGCGCGGCGGATTCGGGCGAGGAGAATTCCATGGTGCCGCTGTCGAGCACGGTACGGCCCGGGATGAATTTCAGGGTAGCGGGATTGGGCGTGGCTTCGGTCTGAATGAACATTTGCTGTCTCCGGCGTCGCCGGTTCAAGGCCGGCGCGTTGGGTTCCATTATAGCGTTTTCGAGCGAAACGACACCGGGTCGCGTGAAGAAAACGCGTCAGATCAAGGATTCAGATGGCAATTAAGAAGCCTGCGATCAAGCCGCAAAACCGCGGTTCCGGGCCCCGATCCATGCTCTGGAGCGGCTTCGAGGCCGATAATCTAGGACAAGGCGTCGATCTCGGCGTCGGTCAGGCCGCCGGGCACGATCGTCACCGGGATCGGGAACGCCCCCATGGTCTTGGCCATGGTGGTGATGATCGGTCCGGGCCCCTCGGCGCCCGGATTGGCGGCCAGCACCAGCATCGCGATATCGACGTCCTTGTCGATCACGTCGAGGATCTGCTCGGTCGGGTCGCCTTCCCGAATCACCCGCTCCGGGGTGATCGCGGCAATCCCGTTGGCGCGGCCGGCGGCGCGATCGAGCGCCTCGTTGGCGGCCTCCTCGGCCTCGGCGCGCATGATGTCGGCCACCCCCAGCCATTGCTGGTTCTGGTCCTCGGTCTCGATCACCCGCAGCATCAGGACGCCGCCGCCGACCCGGATCGCCCACCGGCTGGCGTAATAGACCGCACGGTCCCATTCCGCGGTGTCGTCAACGATGACGAGGCATTTCGGCTTGTGACCTGTCTCGTAGCTTCGTCGCTGGGCGGTCATGCATGTCCCGATGCTGAACCAACAAGCATGATCCGGAAAAGCGCGCAGCGGTTTTCCGAAAAGATCATGCTCAAATGAGGCCCATGCTGCCACACTCCCTCCCTGTTGGGGAGAGGGCGCGCGCAGTTCTGCCGGTGATGTCAGCGCTGGCGGATGAAGCCGACGATGTCCTTGGTGATGCGCATGGTCTCGTCGGCGATGCCGCGGGCGCGGTTGGCGCCATCGACCAGGATCGAATCGACATGGCCGGGATCGGCGACCAGCTTCTTCATCTCGGTGGCGATCGGCGCCAGTTTTGCGACGCAAACCTCGACCAGCGCGTTCTTGAAGCTGGAGAACTGCCCGCCGCCGAACTGCGTCAGCACCTCCTGCTTGGAGACGCCGGCCAGCGCCGCGTAGATGCCGACCAGATTGTCGGCCTCGGGGCGGGTCTCTAGGCCCTTTTCCTCCGACGGCAGCGGCTCCGGATCGGTCTTCGCCTTGCGGATCTTCTGCGCGATGGTGTCGGCGTCGTCGGTGAGGTTGATGCGCGAATTGTCCGATGCGTCCGACTTCGACATCTTCTTGGTGCCGTCGCGCAGGCTCATCACCCGCGTCGCCGGCCCCGTGATCAGCGGCTCGGGCTGCGGGAAGAACAGGCCGTCGGCAAAGCCATGGCCACGGATCGAATCGCCGAAGTCGTTGTTGAACTTCTGCGCGATGTCGCGGGACAGCTCCAGATGCTGCTTCTGGTCCTCGCCGACCGGCACGTGGGTGGCGCGGTACAAGAGAATGTCGGCGGCCATCAGCACCGGATAGTCGTAGAGGCCGACGGAGGCGTTCTCGCGGTCCTTGCCGGCCTTCTCCTTGAACTGCGTCATGCGGTTCAGCCAGCCGATGCGCGCGACGCAGTTGAAGATCCAGGTCAGCTCGGCATGGCCGGCGATCTGGCTCTGGTTGAACACGATGTGCTTCTTCGCATCGATACCCGAGGCGATGAAGGCCGCGGTCACCTCGCGGGTGTTGCGCGCGAGCTCGGCCGGGCCGCCCCAGACCTCGACGCCTTGCGTGATCGCGTGCATGTCGACGACGCAATAGATGCAGTTATGGGTCTGCTGCATCTTCACGAAGTTGACGATGGCGCCGAGGTAGTTGCCGAGGTGCAGATTGCCCGTCGGCTGGACGCCTGAGAAAACCCGTTCAACGAACGCCATGGTCTAATTCCCGGAAATTGCGGCTTTGGCGGCGTCGTTTGCCACTTAAGCCCCGCGTGCGCAAGTCAGGCCGGGCGTCTTTGCCTGACGGCGTTAACTGCCTCGCGCCAGCCTGTGACGCCGAAAAGCTGCAAGAGGAGCCCGTAACCGGCGATCCCGGCCGCGATCAGCACGAGGAGGGAGGCCGCCTGCACGAAACCGTGGCCGCCGGCGGCCGGCAGCGCGCCTGCCGCGAGCCAGAGCAGGGCACCCATCGCGAGCGCCGCGGCCAGGATGCGCGGCAGCCGGTGACGCGCCTCGGCATCGATCGAAAAGCCGAAGGTCGCGGCACCTCTGCGGATCAGCGCCAGCGCATTGCTCCAGGCGCCGAGCGCAATGCCGGCGGCGATTCCGCTCGCGCCGAACATATGGCCGAGCAGGAAGGCCGCCGCGATCGCGACCACGATGGCCTTCAGCGTCGCAAATAACGGCGTCAGCGTGTCCTCGCGTGCAAAGAACGCCGGCGACAGCGCCTTCACCAGTACATGCGCGGGGAGCGCGAGCGTCAGCCAGATCAAGGCCTGCGCGGTGGCCGCGGTATCTTGCCCGGTGAACGCGCCATGCTCGAACAGCATCCGCACGATCGGCTCGCTCAGCACCATCAGGCCGAGCGTCGCCGGCAAAGCGAGCCCGACCGCAAGCTCGAGCCCGCGCGATTCCGCATGCGCGATCGCGATAGATTCGCCGCTGCGCACCGCGCGCGTCATCTCCGGGATCAGCACCGTGCCCATGGCGACGCCGACGATGCCGAGCGGCAGCTCGAGCAGGCGGTTGGCGAAATAGAGCCAGGACACCGCCGACGGCGAAGTGGACGCGATCACCGCGCCCGCCACCATGAGCCATTGCGGCGCGCTGCTCGCGACCATGCCGGGGACCGCCCGGCCGAGAAAGCCGCGCATCTCGGGATCGAGGGAGATGCGCAGAGGCGCGGCGAGCTTCGCGCCGCGCAGCGCCAGCATCGACAATTGCAGGAAGCCGGCGACGCCGATCGTCGCCGCCATGACGAGCGCGGCCTGCACCGGCTCCTGCTGCCGCGCCAGCAGCACGGCCATCACTGATATCAGCGCGATGTTGAACAGCAGCGGCGAGAACGCCGTCAGCGCGAAGCGGCCCTGCGCGTTGAGCAGCGCCATCATCACGGTGACGGGGCCGGCGAAGGCGAGGTAAGGCAGCATCAGCCTCGCGTCGTCGACGGCGAATTGCAGCGTTTCGCGGCCGACAAACCCCGGCGCGATCGCCGCGATCACCAGCGGCATCAGCACGCCGATCACGAGCGCCGCCGCGATGACAGCGGCGCTGACGGTGCCGAGCACGCGGCCGGCAAAGGCGGTTGCCGCGGCCATGCCGTCGGCTTCGCGCGCCTTCAGCCAGGCCGGCACCAGGGCGGCATTCAATCCACCCTCGGCGAGCAGCCGTCGCACCACATTCACAAGCTGGAATGCCGCCAGAAAGGCATCCGCCACCGGCCCCGCGCCGAGCAGCGCCGCGATCACGGAATCGCGTACGAAGCCGAGCAGTCGCGAGGCCAGCGTTCCCGAAGAGACGGTGAGGAAGGAGCGGAACATCGGGCCTGTATAGCAGCCGCTTCCCTTGCTGGCGCTAGGCCTAACGTGATAGGTCGCGGCTCTTGTTGGGTGGCGTTAACACAGGGCAGGTCTATGGCTGACGCAAAATACGACGTTCTCGGGATCGGCAATGCGATCTTCGACGTTCTGGTGCAGACCGACGAGGCGTTTCTCGCCCGTCACGGCATGACCAAGGGCTCGATGCAGCTGATCGACGAGGCGCGTGCCACCGCGATCTACAGCGACATGGGCGTGGCGACCGAGATGTCGGGCGGCTCGGCTGCCAACACCATCGTCGGCGTCGGCAATCTCGGCGCTCGCGCCGCCTATGTCGGCAAGGTCAAGGACGACCAGATCGGCAAGCTCTACGTCCACGACATCCGCGCCGCCGGCGTCACCTTCGACACCGCGCCGGCCAAGTCCGGCCCGGCTACGGGCTGCTCCTACATCCTGGTGACGCCGGATGGCGAGCGCACCATGAACACCTATCTGGGCGCCGCGCAGGACCTGACGCCCGACGACATCGATCCGGCCCAGATCGCAGCCGCCGGCATCATTTATCTCGAAGGCTATCTCTGGGATCCGAAGAACGCCAAGGACGCCTTCGTGAAGGCGGCGACGATTGCGCACGGCGCGGGCCGCCAGGTCGCGCTGACGCTGTCGGATTCGTTCTGCGTTGATCGTTACCGCGACGAATTCCTCGATCTGATGCGCAAGGGCACGGTGGACCTCGTGTTCGCCAACGAGTCCGAGCTGCACTCGCTGTACCAGACCTCGGATTTCGACACCGCGCTCAAGCAGTTCGGCAAGGATACGAAACTCGGCGTCGTCACCCGCAGCGAGAAGGGATGCGTCGTGATCTCAGGTGACGGCGTCGTGTCGGCGCCCGCCTCTCCGATCGACAAGCTCGTCGACACCACCGGCGCCGGCGATCTGTTCGCCGCAGGCTTCCTGGTCGGTCTCGTGCGCAATGTCGGCCATGAGAATGCCGGTCGCCTCGGCGCGCTCGCTGCCGCCGAAGTGATCCAGCACATCGGCGCCCGCCCGCTGGTGTCGCTGAAGGATCTGGCGAAGCAGAAGGGGCTGCTGGTTTAAGGGGGCGCCTCGCACCTCGCCCCGCTTCCGGGCAGAGGTCGGAACGCATCGCGAGATGCGTTCCGGGTGGGGGGGAGTCTCCGCGTACTTATCTCTATCGCATTTGCGGAGGCCGCCCCTCACCCCGACCCTCTCCCCGCAAGAGCGGGCGAGGGGGAAGAAAGATTACGCCGTCTTCGCCGCCTTCAATCCGAGCCGCTGCTCCACCGCGTCGCGCATCACGAATTTCTGGATCTTGCCGGTCACCGTCATCGGGAATTCGTCGACGAATTCGACATAGCGCGGGATCTTGTTGTGGGCGATCTGGCCCTGGCAGAAGGCGCGCACCTCGTCTGCCGTGAGGGTCTCGCCGGCCCTGACCCTGACCCAGGCGCACAGTTCCTCGCCATAGCGCGGATCGGCGACGCCGAAGATCTGCACGTCCTGGATCTTGGGATGGCGGTAGAGGAATTCCTCGATCTCCCTTGGATAGAGGTTCTCGCCGCCGCGGATCACCAGGTCCTTGATGCGGCCGACGATGTTGCAATAGCCCTCGTCGTCGATCACGGCGAGATCGCCGGTGTGCATCCAGCCATTGGCATCGAGCACCTCGCCTGTCTTCTCCTTCTCGTCCCAATAGCCGAGCATCACGCTGTAGCCGCGGGTGCAGAGCTCGCCGCGTTCGCCGCGCGGCACCACCTTGCCGTCGAGATCGACGACCTTGACCTCGACATGCGGATGGATGCGGCCGACGGTCGAGACGCGGCGCTCCAGGGGATCGTCGGTCGCGCTCTGAAAACTCACCGGGCTGGTCTCGGTCATGCCGTAGGCGATCGTCACCTCGCGCATGTTCATCTCGGTGTTGACGCGCTTCATCACCTCGATCGGGCAGGGCGCGCCGGCCATGATGCCGGTGCGCAGCGAGGACAGATCGAAGCGCTTGAACTCGGGATGGTCGAGCTCAGCGATGAACATGGTCGGCACGCCGTACAGCGTCGTGCATTTCTCCTGCGCGACCGTCGCAAGCGTCGCCAGCGGATCGAAGCCTTCGCCGGGATAGACCATGGTGGTGCCGAGCGTGACCGAAGCGAGGTTGCCCATCACCATGCCGAAGCAGTGATAGAGCGGCACCGGAATGCAGATGCGGTCCTGTTCGGTCAGACGCATGGCGCGGCCGGTGAAGTAGCCGTTGTTGAGGATATTGTGATGGGTCAGCGTCACGCCCTTGGGCGAGCCGGTGGTGCCGCTGGTGAACTGGATGTTGACCGGATCGTCGAACTGCAGGCTGCAGCCGAGCGCCGCGAGCTGCTCGCAATGACGCTCCCCGTCCATCTTCGACACCTGCTCGAATGGAATCGTGCCTGGTGCCGCCGGTCCGCCGATCTGGATCACGGCGCGCAGTTGCGGCAGCCGCGCCGAGCGCAGATGGCCGGGCTCGGAGCTCGCAAGCTCCGGCAGCAGCGTGTTCAGCATCTCCATATAGGCCGAGGTCTTGAACGCGGTCGCGGTCACGATCGCGGCGCAGCCGACCTTGCCGAGCGCGAATTCGAGCTCGCTCAGCCGATAGGCGGGATTGATGGTGACGAGGATCAGGCCGGCCTTCGCGGCGGCGAATTGCGTCAGTGTCCATTCCGGCCGGTTCAGCGACCAGATGCCGATCCGCTCGCCGCGTTGCAGCCCGAGCGCGAGGAAGCCCGCCGCCAGCGCCTCGACGCGCTCGGCGAATTCGTTCCAGGTCCAGCGCACATTGTGGCTGGGCGAGACCAGTGCCTCGCGATCGCCCCAGCGCGCGCGTGCGCGGTCGAGGCTGCGGCCGATGGTTTCACCGAGCAGCGGCGTATCGGAAATGCCGCAGACATAGCTGTCTGCCTTGGGTGTGGGTGCCAAGCTGGTCCTCCTTCTGGTCGTGTTTGTGTCGTCACGCTTTTTTGCGCGATCTTAGTCGTTTGACGCCGACAGGACAGGCCCGACCTATGGCGGGTATGAAAAATCCCTCCCTGTGAGGGGAGGGATTTCTTGTTGCTAGACCGGAACTTCAGGCCGCCCGCTGCCCGCTGCCGGCGTCGAGGCCGGCATAGATGCCCTTCTCGAAGCCTGCGAAGGCCTCCAGGCTGTGCTTGTCCGCGAACGGCAACAGCTGGGTCAGGATCACGCCGCAGACGTCGCGCGACGGATCGATCCAGTAATAGGTGTTGGCGAGGCCCGCCCAGGCGAGGCTGCCGGGGCTGCGGCCTTCCGGCGTCTTGGCGGTGTTGATCAGGAAGCTCAGCCCCCACTTCTTCACCTGGTCCGGATAGAGATCGACGTCGTTGGTGTACATCGGCGCCGCGGTCGTCATCTTGTCGACCGTGAGTTCGCCGATGTGGTTCTGCCCCATCAAAGCTACGGTCTCGGCCTTCAGGACCTGGTTGCCGTTGCCTTTGCCCTTGTTGAGGATCATCTGGCAGAACTTGATGTAGTCGGCCGCGGTCGAATAAAGGCCGCCGCCACCCATGTGGAATTCGGGATTCTGCTCGAGCTCGAACGGGATCGCGGCCAGCGTGCCGTCCTCGCCGCGGGCATGCATGCCGACCAGCCGCTTGCGCATGTCGTCGGAGATCTTGAAGGCGGTGTCGCTCATGCCGAGCGGCGCGAACATGTGGTCGTGCAGATAGACATCGAGCTTCTTGCCGGATGCTGCTTCCACCGCCTTGCCGACGAAATCGATATTGGTGCCGTATTCCCAGCGCGTGCCGGGGTCGGTCATGATCGGCGTCTTCAGCGCGGCGTTCAGGCAGGTGATGATGCCGGGCGTGCCGGTCTTCTCCAGATATTTCCCGAGATTGGCGTCCCACATGTCGTAGGCGAAGCCGGCGGTGTGGGTCATGAGCTGACGCAGCGTGATCGGCTTCTTCGCCGGCCGCAGCTTCGGCTCGCCCTTGGCATCGAAGCCGTCGAGCACCTGAACGGCGGCGAGATCGGGCAGCAGCTTGCCGATCGGCTCATCGAGCGAGAGCTTGCCCTGCTCGACGAGCTGCATCGCGCCCGCGGAGGTCACCGCCTTGGTCATCGAGGCGATCCAGAACACGCTGTCCGCCGTCATGGGATCGCTCTTGGAAAGGTCGCGCTTGCCGAACGCGCCCTCGTAGATCACGTCCTTGCCGGTGGCCGCGATAGCGACCACGCCGGGAATCTCCTTTGCCTCGCTCTTCTGCCGCAATACCTGATCGATCTGAGCCTTGCTCTGCATTGGGGGCGTCCTCCGGTGGGTTTATTGTTTTGAAGTGCGGGGATCATCCTCCCGCTTTTCCGCTCCCGCAAGGCGGGCGCGATGCGATGATGTCGCGATGTCGTGAGGGCCGGGGTAGCAGGAACGGTCTCGCTTGGCGGGCGTTCACCACGCGCCCAGATTTTGCGGTGAACTTCGGGCAAGTCCGGGTGACCGGCAGGGAGGGCCACGGTAACGTGATCGACAGATTGATTTTCGGACCTGTTTTTTTGCAATAACGCATTCAGATCGCTGCACAATCGGTGCGGCATAAACGGATGATTTGACGAAAACCATAGTCATATTTGGGGTTGCGGGGAACGCAGCAATGATTTCGACATGGAGTGAATGGAAGCGCTATCCGCGGCCGGGCCGCGGCGAGAATATCGAAGCGCCGATCAGCCCAGGTCTCTACGAAGTTCGCTACGCGGGTACCGGCGCCCTGCATTCATTCGAGGCGGTCGATAACGTCGCTCAGGCGCTGGCGCTGCTGCAGACGGGCACGAAATCCTGGTTCGGCCGTCGCGATGCGCGGGCGCAAGCCGACCTCGAATACCGGACCTGCGCGACCTCGACCAAGGCGGATGCCAAGGCCGCGGCCGAGCGCATGATCGGCCGTCGCGAAACCTATATGTCCGGCGGCGCGCTCTAAGCGCCGCCGTATGAAGGAAGTGCGCGCCAGCCCTCAATATTGCTTGAAGCAGGGTCGCGCCCGGCGCCGGTGCATCGCAGCGGCTTTCCGCTTATATAGGCCGCGAATACCCCCAAAGAAATTCCAGGAGTAACGCCATGACCCCGCCCGTTGCCGCACGCGCCACGCAATCCGCAGCATCCTCCCTGCAAAGCCGCCTGAAGGACCCGTCGCTGCTGCGCGACCGCTGCTACATCGACGGCGCCTGGGTCGGCACGCCTGAATTCGCCGTCAACAATCCCGCGACCGGCGTCGAGCTGATCAAGATTCCGCAACTGGGCGCTGACGATACCACCAGGGCCGTCGAGGCCGCCCAGCGCGCGTTTCCGGCCTGGGCCAGGCTGACCGCCAAGCAGCGCTCCAACATCTTGCGCAAATGGTTCGACCTGATCATCGCCAACCGCGAGGACCTCGCGCTGATCCTGACCTCCGAGCAGGGCAAGCCACTGGCGGAGGCGCTCGGCGAAGTCGATATCGGCGCGGCGTATGTCGAGTTCTTCGCGGAGGAAGCGCGCCGCGTCTATGGCGAGACGATTCCGACCCAGCGTCCGGATGCCCGCCTGCTCGCGATCCGGCAGCCGATCGGCGTCTGCGGCGCCATCACGCCGTGGAATTTCCCGAACTCGATGATCACGCGAAAAGTGTCGCCGGCGCTGGCCGCCGGCTGCACCGTCGTGCTGAAGCCCGCCAACGAGACGCCGCTGTCCGCGCTCGCGCTGGCTGTGCTGGCCGAAAAGGCTGGCGTGCCGAAGGGCGTGCTCAACATCGTCACCGGTGATGCGCCGCCGATCGGCAAGGTGCTATGCGAGCATCCGGCGGTGCGGTTCGTCGGCTTCACGGGTTCGACGAATGTCGGCAAGATCCTGTACCGGCAAGCATCGGTCGGCGTGAAGAAGCTCGGCCTCGAGCTCGGTGGCAATGCGCCGTTCGTGGTGTTCGACGATGCCGACATCGATGCGGCGGTCGAAGGCGCTATCGTCTCCAAGTACCGCAATATGGGTCAGACCTGCGTCTGCGCCAACCGTCTCTACGCGCAGGACAAGATCTACGACCAGTTCGTCGAGAAGCTGTCGAAGAAGGTCGCCGAGATGAAGATCGGCGACGGCACGGAGGCCGGGGTGACCCAGGGACCGCTGATCAACATGAAGGCGATCGAGAAGGTCGAGCGGCACATCGCGGATGCGGTGAAGGGCGGCGCCAAGGTCGTGACCGGCGGCAAGCGCTCGGCGCTGGGCCGCAGCTTCTTCGAGCCGACCGTGCTGTCGGACGTGAGACCCGACGCGCTCGTCGCGCAGGAGGAGACCTTCGGCCCGCTGGCGCCGGTGATCCGCTTCAAGGACGAGGCCGATGTGATCGCGATGTGCAACGCCTCGCCGTTCGGTCTCGCCTCCTACTTCTATTCGCGTGACATCGGCTGCGTCTGGCGTGTCGCCGAAGCGCTGGAGTCGGGCATGGTCGGCGTCAATTCCGGGCTGATCACGACCGAGGTCGCACCGTTCGGCGGCGTCAAGGAATCGGGCCTCGGCCGCGAAGGCTCGCGCCACGGCATGGATGAATATGTCGAGATCAAATACGTGATGATGGCCGGCGTCTGATCGCTGCCGCAGTCGTTCTCTCATGCAAGCCCGGCCCTGACTTAAATCAGGGCCGGGCTTGTTGCTTCGTCACACGCCCTTGTCGTTCGGATTGGCGACGGCGTCCTTCAGTGGCGCCGTCATCGGGAAATTCAGGTTCACGTTCTTCGGCGGAATCGGCCGCGTGAACCATTTCGCGTAGAGCTCCTGGAATTCGTTGCTCTTCATCATGGCAGCCAGCGTCCGGTCGACCAGCGCCTTGAACTCCGGATCGCCCTTGCGGATGATCAGCCCGTAGGGCTCGGTGCGCAGGGTGTCGTCGATGATGCGCCAGTCCGACGGATTGGCGCTGCCCGCGATCAGGCTCGCGAGCAGAATGTCGTCCATGACGAAGGCGTCGCTGCGCCCGGTGGCCAGCGCGAGGAACGACGCGGCATGATCCGGGGTCAGGATGTTCTTGGTCTGAAAGTTCTTCGCCTGGGCGCGCGCGCTCAACAGGCCGATCGAAGTTGATCCCGAAGTCAGCGAGACCGGCCTTCCGCCGAGGTCCTCGAAGGTCTTGATCGGCGCGTCCTTCTGCACCACCGCGCGGATGCTCGAGACGAAGATCGTGGTGCTGAAGGCGACGACTTTCTGCCGCTCCAGCGTGTTGGTGGCGGGACCGCAGACGATGTCGATGGTGCCGTTCTCGATCAGCGGTATCTGGGTGGAGAGCTGGATCGGCTGCAGTTTGGTCTGCAGCGCCGGCAGCTTGAGTTCGCTCTTCACCGCCTCGACAATCCGCGCGCAGAGGTCCATCGCGAAGCCGACTGGCTTGTGGTTGTCGTCGAGATAGGAGAACGGGACCGAGACGTCGCGGTGCCCGAGCCGGATTTCGCCGGCATCGCGGATCTTGGCCAGTGTCCCGCCCGGCGATTGGGCCTGCGCCGGGACGGATCCCATCGTCGCAAGAAAGGCCAGGTAGATCAATTGCTTGAGTGCCTTATTCATCAGGGTGCTCGCGGACGCCGGCAGAATTGGATACGATAGTTCAAGATTTTATACATTGGATTGCATAATTTGCAATCTGATTTTATACAATCATGAGCAGGCCAGATATCTTGGCTTGCCTCACCAGCAAGAGAGAGAAGCCGGATGGAACCTCCGACCGCCGCCAGCCATCGAGGGGCCGGAACTCACGGTTCCGCGCCGGACGCCGTGCGCGAGGCACTGCGGGCCGCGATCAGTTCCGGCGAGCTCGCGCCCGGACTGCAGCTCCGTCAGGACGAGCTTGCTGCCCGGTTCGGCACCAGCCGCATCCCGGTGCGCGAGGCGCTGCGTCAGCTCGAGGCCGAGGGTTTTGTGACCTTCCTGCCCAACCGCGGCGCCGTCGTCTCCGACCTATCGATCGACGAAGTGATCGAGCTGCTCGAGATCCGCATCGCGCTCGAATGCCACGCGTTGCGATTGGCGATTCCCGCCATGGGAGAGATCGATCTCGAGGCGGCGACGAAAATCCTCCGTGCCTACGACGCCGAACCTGATCCGGCGCAATGGGGCGCCTTTAACTGGAAATTCCACGCCACGCTCTACGCGCCATGCAATCGCCCGCGCCTGCTCAGCATGATCGAGGCGAACTACGGCCACGTTGGCCGCTTCACGCGGGCGCTGGTGTCGCAGGCGACCGGCAAGGAGCGTCCGCAGCGCGAGCACTATCGGCTGCTCGAATTCTGCCGCGACGGCGAGGTCAAGAAGGCCGTCCGCCTGCTGCGCGATCACATCGAGGAGACGCAGAAGACGCTGCGCTCGGCGCAGCGCCAGGCGTTGCGTGATGCGAGCCCGGAACATCCGATCTGATCGCTGGGACAATTCAAATCATTGCAGGCCCCACTGCGGGCCTTTTGGGAGACACCGCGTGAAGACCAATGACGTCGAAATCCTGGTGATCGGTGCGGGCATCGTCGGCATCGCCACGGCCTATTACCTCGCCGTCCAGCACAAGCGGTCGCGCCTTTTGATCGTCGATGAAGGCCAGCCGATGGCACTGACGTCGGCGCAGTCGGGCGAGAACTACCGCAACTGGTGGCCCCATCCGACTATGGCTGATTTCACCGATCATTCCACCGACCTGATGGAGGAGATCGCGCGCCGCAGCGACAACCGCATCCACATGACGCGGCGCGGATATCTGCTGATCACGCGCGAGGAGAAACCTGAGGAATTGCTCCAGCAGCTCTACGCCGGCTACGGTGAGCAGGCCACGAAGCTGATCTGCCTGCATGAAGCGGCAGGCCGCGGCTACGTGCCGCCGCATTCGGCGGACTGGCAGAGCGCGCCTGACGGCGTCGACGTTCTGCTCGGCCGCGATCTGATTGCGGCGCATTTCCCGACCTTCGACAAGGAGGTCACGACTGCGCTGCATATCCGCCGGGCAGGCGACATCAGCGGTCAGCAGCTCGGCCAGTACATGCTGGAGACGATGCGGCCGCTGGGCGCGCAATTCCAGCAGGCCAAGGTGGTCGGCATTGCAAAGACCGATCGCTTCACCATCGACGTGCTGGCCGATGGCGCGAGGCAGACCATCAAGGCGGACATCATCGTCAACGCCGCGGGCCCGTTCGCCGCGCATGTCGCGGCGATTCATGGCGAATCGCTTCCGATCGTCAACGTGCTGCAGCAGAAGATCGCGTTCGCCGATCGCAACCGCGCGGTCGATCGCAAAATGCCGTTTGCGATCGATCTCGACGGCCAGACGCTGGCCTGGTCCGATGACGAGCGTGAGACGCTGTCCGCGGCGCCGGAATTCGCCCGACTGCTGGCGCCGATGCCGGGCAGCATCCATTGCCGGCCCGATGGCGGCGATCACGGCGAGTGGATCAAGCTCGGCTGGGCCTTCAATGCCCAGCAGACCACGGCGCCGGTGCGCGAGCCGGAGCTCAACCCTTATTTCCCTGAGGTTGTGCTGCGCGCGGCGAGCCGGCTGCAGCCGCGGCTCGCGCAGTATCTCGGCGCGCTGCCGCGCGACCGCGTGCATTACGGCGGCTACTATCCGATGACGAAGGAAAACTGGCCGTTGATCGGGGCGGCGAAGACGCCAGGCGTCTTCCTCGCCACCGCGCTGTCGGGTTACGGCACGATGGGTGCCTGCGCCACCGGCGATCTCTGCGCCCGCGCCGTGGCCGGCGCGCCCGTGCCCGCATTCGCCCGCAGCCTTTCGCTGGCGCGCTATGACGACAAGGCGCTGATGGATCAGCTTGAGGCAAGCGAAAGCCGGGGGCTGCTGTAATGTATCCGCATACTCGTTCCTTGTAGCCCGGAGGAAGTCGACGGGCTCCATCCGGGCTACGCGTGTTCAGCGCCGCAGCACCGCGATGGTGCGGTTGGCAAAGGTCAGCCGCTCCGCCATGACAGACACGAAATAGGTGAGCAGCTTGTGGCTGAGATCGGGGTCCTCGTCGCGGATTGCCGCGAACTGGTGGGTGTTCAGCACATAGAGCACGCTCGCCGTCTCGGCCTGGATGGTCGCGCTGCGCGGAGTGTGCGCGACGAGGCCCATCTCGCCGATCGTGGTGTAGCGGCCGAGACTGCGGACCCGCGTGGTGCGGCCGTCCTCGGTGGGCACCATGATGCCAACGCGGCCGTCGAGGATGAAGTGCATGGAATCGGCGGCGTCGCCGGCGTGAACGATGAACTCGCCGGCGTCGACCTCGATGCGCTGGCAGCGCCGGATCAGCGCGTCGGCGTCGCCCTCGCTGTCGAGCATCCCGGTGAACCAGCCGCGCAGGTCGGCCTCCTCCTGCGCGAGCTCCCGGTGCTGCGCGATGATCTGGTTCTCGCACCACTCCAGCGCATGATCGAGCTCGTCGATCACGGTGACGCCTTCGGTGATGAAGTCGCTGGCGCGCAGCACCTGCTCGGCCTTGGCCGACAGATGTACAAGCACCAGCTCGACGCCGACCTCCTGCGCGCTGCGTTTGATCTGCGCAAAACTGTAGACCGTCGATGAATCGACGCCGGTGACGAGCTTGAAGTCGAACAGCAGGTAGCGGCACTCCGGGTGCTCGCGCAGCAGCGCCTTGACGTGCTGGTAGAGCCGGTTGGCGGAGCCGAAGAACAGGTAGCTTTACAAGGTCAGCCCCTGGATCTTGCCGCCATGAGCCGACAACACCTCGCGGTCGTCGCGCGAGCGATCCAGTGAACTGCGATACTCCGAACCGTCAAAACCGTATTTGATCGCCTCGACCCGCGCCGCGCTGAGCGCAAAGGTCGCACAGCCGATGATGACGCCGATCAGGATGCCGGGCACGAAGCCCCAGGCCACGATGATGACGATGATCGCGAGCAGCGACACATATTCGGTCCGCGACAGCCGCTTGCGCGATTCGATCATCCATTTGTGCAACTGGTCGGCGCCGAGATAGATCAAGAGCCCACCGAGCACGAATTTCGGCATGTAGCCGAGCAGCTGCGGCGCCACGGCCAGCATCAGCAGCGAGATCGCGGCGACCGTCAGGCCCGACAGCCGGCCGCGTCCGCCGCTGGAGAAATTCAGGATCGAGCGGCTGACCGAAATGCAGCCGGCGTAGCCGGCCAGGGCGCCGGTCAGGATGTTGGCGAAGCCGGTGATGTTGAGCTCGCGCTCGAGATTGGCCTCGCGATGCACCGCGACTTCGATGCCGGTGGTATTGAACAGCGTGCTCGCCGCCGTGACGAAGACGACGGCGATCATGTTGCCGAGCAGGTCCGGCACCGCCGACCACGGATACTGTGCAAGCTCGGCCGCGTGCCATGGCAGCATGAAGGTCGATGCCGGCGGCGGCTCGAAGGTCCAGCCGGTCAAATGGGCTTCCTCAGGCGTAATGCCGATGATCCAGAATGTGAGATGCGCAACGATCACGCCGCCGACCAGGATGATCGGCAGACCAAATGGGGTGCGCGAGCGATGCTAGGTCAGATACAGCACCAGCGCCATCGCGCAGGCGGCGCTGAGCTCGGAGATCGTGATGACGTTCGTGAAGTGGAAGAGCGTGCCGAGCTGCACGGGGTAACCGGTGATCACCCTGATTGCGCCCAGCACGATCAGCAGGCCGGTCGCCCCGAGGAACCCGCCGACCACGGGGTAGGGCACGTAGCGGATGGCGCGGCCGAGCCGCGTCAGTCCGAGGCAGCACAGAACGATGCCGGTGACGATGGTCGAAAGCCCGAGCGTGATGAGCACCAGTGCGAGCAGTGGCGCCGTCGGGTCGGCCGTACCGATGCGCTTGACAAGCGAGGCCATCAGGATCCCCGTTACCGCCGCGGTCGAGCTGTCAGGGCCGGCGACCGCGAAGGGCAGCGAGCTGCCGAGCGCAATCAAGGTCGCAAGCACGGCCGAGGAGATGAATGTCGCCGCGACGCCGTATGACAGATAGGGCGACAATGGCCCGGCGAAGATCAGCAGCGCGTAGGACAGGCCGAACGTGATGCCGAGGACACTGGCGGCGCTGCCGCCGAGAACGTCATGCATGGCTCGCCGCGCGCGCGAGCCGAAATAAAGCGATCGACTAATCACGTTGAAAAATGCCCCGAACGTTCGCCGTCAGTCGTAGACGAGCGCGGCGCTGGACGACAACAGGATTTTTGTGACAACCGGTTCTCAATACGCGCATTTTCCGCCTCACCCGGCTGCGTGCGAGAGCGGGGGTGCGGTGCTTCCGGACCGGATCTATCGATGCGGTCCGATTGCCTAGCCGAGGCTGTCCATGAACGCGCGCAGCCGCGGCGCCCATTTGTGCGCGTCGCGGCCTGATGCGGAGTGGCCGTAGTCGCTGTCGAGCAGAAAATAATCGGCGTCGACGCCGGCGGCCTTCAGGGCCGGCATCACCTGCTGCGCGAGTTCCGGCGGGAATAGCTTGTCGGTTCGCGACAGGACATAGAGCACCTTGGCCTTGATCTGTCCGAACTGCGCCGTGACGTCGAAGCCACGCAGCGCCTTGGCCAGAGTCAGCAGTGAATTGGCGTCGAACCCCCTGGCCCATTCCGCCGCCTCGGCGCGGATCGCGGCCTCGATCTCCGCGGGATCGGTCAGCGTATCGCGGAGCCGCGTCTCGATGCCGTAGCTCTTCAGCGTCGCGGTGCGGATCTGGATCATGCTTTCGAGCACGCCGCCGTGATCGTAATAGTCGCCGCCGTTCCAGTTCGGATCCTGCGACAGCACCGCCATCAGGCGCGCGACATTGCCTTCAGCGCGCTCGCGCGGCACCAGCGGCGCGGTGACGACAGCGGCGATGCCGCGCATGGCGTCGGGATAGTTCACTGCCCATTGCAGGGCCTGGAAACCCCCATAGGACGGACCAACGATCGCAACGAGCTTGTCGATCCCGAGATCATCGAGCATCGCGCGCTGGGTGGCGACGATGTCGCTGACGGTGATGTCCGGGAAGCGCGGCCCGTAACGCCGGCCGGTCCGCGGGTCGATGCTCGCCGCATTGGTCGAGCCGTAGGACGAGCCCAGCATGTTCGGGCAGATCGCGAAGTAGCGGTTGGTGTCGACGGCCTTGCCGGGGCCGACGATTTCATTCCAGCTGCCTTCGCCGGTCGATCCGCCGGGATCGATCATCTGCGGCCCGCTGGTGTTGCCGTGGGTGATCAGCACGACATTGTCGCGGTTGGGCGCCAGCGTGCCGACGGTGCGGTACGCGACGATGACTTCGCCCAGCACGCTGCCGTTCTCCAGGCGGAAATCGGATGTCGTGAAGTTCTTCAGCTCGGTTGCGATCGATTGTGCGGGCATGGTTTTGCTTTCGGAATGGTGCGACAGCTCAGCACGTCGGCAGCAGCAACGCGAAGACTGGCGTTGTGGGACTACCCATTCCCGCCCTCATTGCCGAACGCGCCGTGGCGGCCGATACCCGAGGCGAAGCGCGCCGCGCCGGATAGCGTCTCGCCTGAAGCGATCACCTCGAGCCCGCCGCGCATCTCGTTCCGGATCGCCTCTTCCTCGTCGAGGTCCCATTGCCGCAACGCCGACAGCCGATCGGCGCGCATGCAGTTCTGCGGGAATTTCGCGATGTCCTTGGCGAGCACAATGGCGTGCGCGCGCGTCTCGCCCTTCGGCACCAAGCGGTTCGCGAGCCCCATGCGAAGCGCCTCTGGCCCTGCGACTGGGCGGCCGGTGAGGATCAGATCGATCGCCTGCGAATGGCCGATCAGCCGCGGCAGGCGGATGGTGCCGAGGTCGATCAGCGGCACGCCGAAACGGCGGCAGAACACGCCGAAGGTGGCGTCCTCGGCGACGACGCGCATGTCGGCCCACAGCGCGAGCTCCATGCCGCCGGCGACCGCAAAGCCCTCGATCGCGGCGATCACCGGCTTCGACAACCGCAGCCGGCTCGGTCCCATCGGCGCGATCGTGTTGTGGCCGCCGATCTCGCGCTTCTTCTCGGGATCGCCTGATGCCACCGCCTTCAGGTCGGCGCCGGCGCAGAAATAGCCGCCGGTGCCGGTGAACACCGCAACCGATGCACTCGCATCCGCATCGAACGCCAGGAACGCGTCATACAGCTTGCGCGCGGTCGCGCCGTTGACGGCGTTGCGGCAATGCGGACGGTTGATGGAGATGATGGTGATGTCACCATCGCGCTCGACGAGCACGCTGTCGGCTTCGGTCATGGGCTGGCTCCCTTGGGCTTGTTGGTTGGAGCCGAGCCTAACCCTGTTGATCACGCGATGCCATCGCGAACGAAAGCGACACGGACGGTCGGGTCCCCGATCGCCTCATGCGCATCCTCGAAACGGACGCGGCGGGTGATGACATGTTCTGGGTGGTAATGTCCTGCCGCCACATGGGCGACGCAGTCGGGCAGTTCGGCGCGCACATTGACGCGGCTCACCTTCAGCGTGATCCCGACACCGTACATATGGCGCAGCGGCACCGGCGTGGTGTCGGCGAAGTCGCCATACATGCGCTGGCAGATGCCGTTCGGTTCCGTCGCACGGAATGCCAGCAGGATGCTGGCGTCGGTCGCGGCTGCATCGATCACGATCGGAAACAGGCCGGGCGGCTCCATCGACAGGCCGGCCGACGCTTCGATGATGTCGGCACCGAGCGACTTTGCCTTGGCGAGGCGCGGCGCGTGATCGTCGAGATAGACGACGCGGCCCGCGCCGCGCGCCACCGCCGCTTGCACCGCGAACAACGCGAGCGATTGCGCGAAGCCGCCGATCACGAGGACGTCGGCGCCGGGCCGTTGCGCGAGCCAGCGCGCCACCGCGCTGAACCCGTCGGTCGCGCCGTCCGCCAGCCCTGTGGTTTGCGACAGGGCATGGCCGTTCGGCTGGCGGACCAGCATGTGATCGGCAAACGGTACGCGGATGAGGTCGGACAGGCCGCCGCCGTATTCCACGCCGCAGACCGGCTTCAACCCGTAGGAGGAGCGGAACGGCACCGCGGTGCAGGCATTGGTGTGGCCGCGCCGGCAGCGGTCGCAAGCGCCGCAACTGATCTGGAACGGAACGATGACGAGATCGCCGGGCGCGAAATTCCTCACCGCGCCGCCGACGTCGACGATGCGGCCCGCGGTCTCATGTCCGAGTGCAAACGGGCCTGCGAGGCCCGATCGGCCGTGCACGATCGCAAGATCGAGATCGCAGCGCGTCACCGCGAGCGGCTGCACCAGCGCGTCGCGGTCATCCCGGAGCTGGGGTGGGGGAACGTCCCACCATTCGACCTTGTTGCCGCCGATATAAGTCAATTGCCGCATCGTGCACTCTCCGTTTAGGCGGAGAGTGCAGGGAGGCTGACGCGACGACAAAAGGTATGTCTTCAACCGGGGTGAATTGGATTCACTTGGTCTCTCTCTTTTCCGTCATCCTGAGGTGTGAGCGCAGCGAGCCTCGAAGGATGCACGGCCCCGCTGGTGGCCGTCGACCCTTCGAGACGGCCGCGTTGCGGCCTCCTCAGGGTGACGGTGACAAAGCGAATGGGCCGACGATGCAGCTAGACCTTCAACTCGCTGCCGGTCACGCGGCGATACGCTTCGAGATACCGCTTGCTGGTCGCATCCACGACGCTGGCGGGCAGCGGCGGGGGCGGTGCGTCGCCGTTCCAGCGGCCGGCGTGGCGTTCGACGTCGAGATAGTCGCGCAGCGGCTGCTTGTCGAAGCTCGGCTGCGGCTGGCCGGGCTTGTAGGCATCGACCGCCCAGAACCGCGACGAATCCGGCGTCATCACCTCGTCGATCAGGATGATGCGGCCGTGTTTGTCGCGACCGAACTCGAACTTGGTGTCGGCGATGATGATGCCGCGGGCGCGGCTGGTCTGCTCGCCATAGCCGTAGACGTCGCGCGCCATCTTCTCCAGCGTCGCGGCAACGTCCGCGCCGACGATCTCGCGCACCCGCTTAACCGTGATGTTCTCGTCATGGCCGGCCTCGGCCTTGGTCGCCGGGCTAAAGATCGCGGGCTCGAGCTTCTGGCTTTCGACCAGGCCCGCCGCCAGCTTCTCGCCGGCGAGGGTGCCCTCAGCCGCGTATTCCTTCCAGGCCGAGCCGGAGATGTAGCCGCGGATGACGCATTCGATTGGGAATACGGTGGTGCGCTTGCACAGCATCGCGCGCCCAAGAATTTCGGCGCGATGATCCTTCAATGCAGGCACTGCGCGGATGATCTCGTCGGCATCGGCGCTGATCATGTGATGCGGCACGGTGCCTTCGAGTTGCCGGAACCACCAGGCGCTGATCTGGGTCAGCACCGCGCCCTTCATCGGAATGGTTTCCGCCATCACCACGTCGAATGCCGAGATGCGGTCGGTGGTGAGCAGCAGCACACGGTCGTCGCCGACGGCGTAGATATCGCGCACCTTGCCGCGGCCGATCCGGGGCAGGGGCAAATCGCTGGATAGCATTGCGGTCATGGGCGGGGTCTTTCCGGGCTCGCTTCTCAAAGACGGACGCCCGCACACGAGGCGTGCGGGCGCCGGAGATTATCACAGGAAATAGCTCACTCCGGCAGCGGAATGAACTCGTGTTCGTGCGGAACCTGCGCGAAGCGCCCGGTTTTCCAGTCCTGTTTGGCCTGCTCGATCCGCTCCTTCGAGGAGGAGACGAAATTCCACCAGATGTGTCGCGGCCCTTCCAGGGCGTCGCCGCCCAAAAACATCATGCGGGTCGGCCGCAGCGTCTTCACGGTGATGCGGTCGCCGGGCCGGAAGATCAGGAGCCGCGGGCCCTCGTGGCGATCGCCGGCGATCTCGACCTCGCCGTCGACGAGATAGATCGCGCGCTCCTCGTGATCGGGGTCGAGCGGCACCGAGGTGCCGGCCTGCGCGGTCACTTCAGTGTAGAACCACGGCGAGACCATGCTGACCGGCGAGCTGATACCGAACGCTGAACCTGCGATGACGCGCGCGGTGAAGTCGCGCTCCGAGATCATCGGCAGGTCGCCCGCGCCATAGTGCTGGAACGAAGGCGCGATCTCCTCCTTGCCGGCCGGCAGCGCGATCCAGCTTTGCAGCCCGAGCATCTTCTGGCCGTCGCGGCGCTGCACGTCGGGGGTGCGCTCGGAATGCGCGATGCCGCGGCCCGCGGTCATCAAATTCATCGCGCCGGGCTGGATCTCCTGGATGTTGCCCTCGCTGTCGCGATGCATGATGCTGCCGTCGAACAGGTAGGTGACGGTGGCGAGCCCGATATGCGGATGCGGCCGCACATCCATGCCCTTGCCGGCGAGGTATTGCACCGGGCCGAAATGGTCGAAGAAGATGAAGGGCCCGACCATCTGCCGCTTGCCATGCGGCAGCGCGCGACGCACGGCAAAACCGTCGCCCAGATCGCGGGTGCGCGGCACGATGATCAGGTCCAGCGCGTCGCAGGTCTTGGGATCGCCGAGTTCGGGATCGGTTGAGGGCTGCCAGCTCATGTCGGACTCCTTGCAGTGGTATAGCGATCATACTCCATTCGTCGTCCCGGCCAAGCCAACGGGTCGGCGCGAAGCGGTGCCCGATGACAGGCTCCGCGCGAGCCGGGACCCATAACCACGAATGCTTATGTTGCGAAGGCTGTGGCCGCAGCCCTCCACACCAACTGATATCGGTTGTTAGGGGTCCTGCTTTCGCAGGGACGATGAGGTACTTCTGGCGTGTGCACGCGCGTGATAACAGCATAAACTTGGAGACCGGAGCCAACCATGGTTTCTCTGATCAAGCCGGGCGCAAAGCTGTTGCAGGTCGATGGGCCCATGGTCGAGACGTCGCGTCTCATCCTGCGGCCGTGGCGCGCGTCCGACATCGCTGACAACACGCGGATGCTGTCCGATCCCGAGACGGCGCGCTTCATCACGCCGGATCATCAGCCGGTCACGTCGGAGCTGAAGGGCTGGCGCAATGCGGCGGTCATCTCCGGCCATTGGGCGCTGCACGGCTTCGGCATGTTCGCGGTCGAGGAGAAGTCTTCCGCCCGCTACATCGGCCGCGTCGGGCCGTATTGTCCGCCGGAATGGCCGGGCTTCGAGGTAGGCTGGGGCATCGTCAAGGAGTATCGCGGCAACGGTTATGCGGTGGAAGCGGCGCGTGCCGCGATCGACTTTGTGTTCGCCAACTTCACGGTTGACCGCATCATCCATTGCATCGATCCCGCCAACGTCGCCTCGCAGGCCGTGGCGCGGCGGCTGGGTGCGGTGAATGAGGGCCCGGGCAAGCTCGAGGGCGATGTCGTCGATATCTGGGTCACGCAGCGCAGCCGCTGGCCGCGCGATGGTTCTTGAAAAATCTCGCCCGACGGACGATTCTTCGCTGACCTTGGAGATCGCATCGACCGATGACCTTTGCCGCGACCGAACTGTGCCTGCGCGCCGCCACCGTGACGCTGCTGATGGTGTTTGCGGCCTCGATGTTCGCAGATTTCCGCAAGGTGCTGGCCGGGCGGCTCGCGATCGCCTTCGCGCTCGGCTCGGCCGCGCATGCGGTGACCGCGTCGATGGGGGCTGGACCGCCGGTCTCGGACTGGCATGCGCCACTGATCGCGCTCTCGACCGGCGATATCGTGGTGTTCTGGCTGTTCACGCGCGCGCTGTTCGATGACGCGTTTCAACTACGCTGGTGGCACGGCTTGATCTGGGCTGCGGTCGTGGCCTACAGCTTCGTCAATTGCATGTGGATCGCACCCGCCGGTCACGCGCGGATCGCGATCATCATGGTCAATTCGCTCACGCTCGTCTTCATTGTGCTCGCGGTGGCGCAAACCATCGGATCGTGGTCGGCGGATCTGGTCGAGCGCCGCCGCCGTGTCCGCGTCTTCATCGTCGCCGCATCTGCGCTGTACGGCGGCATGAACGCGCTGCTTCAGATCGCCTATGCCGGCAGCCGCGTGACCGTGGAATGGGCCAATTTGCTGAACGCGGCCGTGCTCACCGCGATCGTGGCCGCGATCACCTGGGCGATGATGCGCGTCGACGGTGCCGACCTGTTCACGGTGCCGGCGGAGGCCGTCGTGCTGACGAAGCCGGCCGCGGTCGAGGAGGCGGCGGACCAGAGACTGGTCGACGCCCTGATGCGGCTGATGGCGGACGAGCGCATCTATCGCCACGACAACGTCACAATCGGCATGCTGGCAACCCGGCTGAAGATCCCCGAATATCGTCTCCGGCGGCTGATCAACCAGCGGCTCGGCTACCGCAATTTCAACGTCTTCCTCAACAACCACCGGATCGAGGAGGCCAAGGCCGCGCTCGCCGATCCGGCCCAGTCCGCAGTTCCCGTCATCACCATCGCGATGGACGCCGGCTTCCAATCGCTCGGCCCCTTCAACCGCGCCTTCAAGGCGACGACCGGTGTGACGCCGACGGAATACCGGAAGCTGAAGGCGAGCGCGGTGTGACTCTTCTCTCTCTCCCGCAAGCAGGAGAGGTGACGCGAGTCCGCGGTTGGACTCTTTGTAATCATTGTATTATTCCAGAATCGGCGGGCCGCACCGAGTTCTCGGCCAGCCCGATTTCCAAATCCGGCGAGCACTCCCGCGTCCGCTCCGGCCTGATCCCGGCCACGCGCCCCATGCGCCATGCCGGAGGATCCTGTGACCCGTCGAAAGCTCGCCTTCATTCTCATTGCCACCACCGCATGCGGCGCGCTGGCGCTGTCTGCCGCCCGGGCCCGCGATGTGCCCAAGGTCGCGACTGGCTTTGTCGCCAACGTCGTCTGCTCGGAGACCTTCGTCAGCGGGCTCGACCCGAAGCGAAACCTGGCCGAGACCACCGACGCGATGCCGGGGGCCGGCCTGATCACCTGGGCGATGGACACCGAGGTCGACCTTGATCGTAAGGACGTCACAGTGACGCTGTTCGGGCTTGGCCGCAGCCATGCGGTCTATCGCGATGGGCTCGGCTGCACGCTCGATCATGGCGAGACGCTGGCCGACACCGCGCCTCCGCCCTCGAGGCCGCAAGCCGCATCGCTGCCCGAGATCGCAGGTCCTGCGCTCGTCGCGCCACAAAGCCCGCAGCTTGGGGCCGCGCTCGACCGCGCCTTTGCCGAGCCGGCGGAGCCGCCGTTTCGCCATACCCGCGCCGTCGTCGTGATGAAGGACGGTCGCATCGTCGCCGAGCGCTACGCCGACGGCATCGGCATCGAGACGCCGCTACTCGGCTTCTCCATGAGCAAGTCGGCGATCTCGGCCCTGATCGGAATCCTCGTCCGCGAGGGCAGGCTGACGCGCGACCAGCCGGTCCCGATCGCGGCCTGGCGGAATCCCGACGATCCGCGCCACGCGATCACGGTCGACGAGCTGCTGCGCCACACCGCAGGGCTTGCGCTCGGCAGCTCGCTGCAGGCGTCGCTGGCATCCGTGCTCGAGCCGGTCAACCGCATGAAGTACATGGAATCGGATATGGCCGCCTTCGCCGAGAGCGCTGCGCTGGAGAGCGCGCCCGGCCGGGTCTGGAACTATCATGACGGCAACTACCTGATCCTCTCGCATCTGATCCGCAACGCCGCCGGCGGGCACGCGGCGGACGTCATCCGCTTCGCGCGTGAAAAGCTCTTCGGTCCGCTCGGCATGCGCAATGTCGTGATGCAGTTCGATGCAGCGGGCACGCCGGAAGGATCGGGTGCGATGATGGCGAGCGCACGCGACTGGGCGCGTCTCGGCCAGCTCTACCTCAATGACGGGATGGCCGGCGACAAGCGCATTCTGCCGGAGGGCTGGGCGGCCTATTCGGCTTCGGCCACGCCGAATGCCTGGGTCGGCTACGGCGCGGGCTTCTGGACCAATCTCGGCGACAGCTTCGGCGCCAACTACCGTGTCAAGCATGGCTGGCCGGGCGACGCCTTCTTCGCCAAGGGCACGATCGGGCAATATGTGATCATCGTGCCCTCGCAGCATCTCGTCATCGTCCGCCTCGGCCGCTCGCCGAACATGCCGCCCGCGGTGGACGGCGTGTTCGACCTGGTTCGCGATGTCGTCGCGGCGACATCGACAGGCGCGCGGCTCGCCGGCGGCAATTGACGGAGACGTCACACAACGCCCGCGCGATCATGCATTGAATCTCGGCCTCCGGAATTTTCTGATGCCGTGGCGCATCTCGCAGGAGATGCGCCACAGTTCTTTAAGATCGCCTCAGCCGGAGAGCATTATGCCGAAAGCCTGCTGGATCGTGCACGTCACGGTGCACGATGAGGCCCGCTATCCCGAGTATCTCGCCGCCGCGATGCCGATATTCGCCAGATACGGCGCCAATTTCATCGTACGCAACGGCCCGTATGAGGTGATGGAAGGCGCACCGCGCCAGCGCAACTTCGTCATCGAGTTCAGGGATCGCGCCACCGCGATGGAATGCTACACCTGCCCCGACTATCGGGCCGCCAAGGCGATCCGGCAGAAATATTCGGACGGGGATTTTGTGATCATCGATGGAGCGGAGTAGGTCTCCGTCATTCCGGGGCATGCGAAGCACATGCGCGCGTGATGACACCGGGTGGTGTGACGCCTTGAATCGAGAACCATCCTCATCGTCGTCCCGGCGAAGGCCGGGACCCATTACCCCGAATACGCATTGTTGCGCGAAGCTGGGGCCGCACTCTCACAACGCAACCCTGTGGTTATGGGTTCTCTGCTTTCGCAGAGACGACAGCTGTGGTGTGGCGCGCAGCCCGCGCCTCGACGAGCGCCGCCCTTACTGCCGTCCCAGCTGCGTCGCCTTCTCCACGCGGTCGAACCGCTCCAGCGTCAGGATCGCGTCTGCGAGCTGGTCGGCGCGCTTGTCGAGCACCGGGCGGGCCAGCGTCAAGAACTTCTGCTGCATCGCTTGCGCATCGGGGAACGAGGTCGGCTCGCCGGAGGGATCGGCATAGAGGCGCTCATGGGTGCCGTCATCGGTGGTGATCGAGACGCGGGCGCCGAACGGATGGGTGCGGCCGACCTCGAGGCGGTCGTCCTGCACCACGTCGAACTTGTCGGCGAGCGCGTCGATCGCCTTATCGCCGAGCCGGTCGTAATCGTCCCAGCCGAAATGGCCCTGGTCGAGCGCGATCGCGCCGGTGAAGAACATCGAGAACTGGCCGCCGACCACCGAGGTCGGGTGACGCTTGGTGGCGGCGTCGCCGGTCAGCGTGATGCCGTTGCGGTGCAGGCCGATCTCGACCTTCCTGATCTGGTCGGGCGTCAGATTGTGCTCGCGCCGCATCGCGATCAGCGCGTCGATCGCGGCATGGGTATAGCGGCAGCTCGGATACGGCTTCACTCCGATCTTCAGTGTCTCATAGGTGTGGCCCAAGCCCGCCACCGCCTTGTCCGGATGCGCGTCATCGGTATAGCCGACCAGCAGGCCGTGCTTGCCCTCGACCGATTCGCTCGAACCGATGAAGTCGTTGCGTGCCAGCGTCGCTGCGATGACGCCGTTCATCGCGGCGGCGCCGACCTGGTAGCGCTTGTTCCAGGCGCCGTTGACCAGGAATTGCAGCGAGCCCGCAGCCTGGCTGCCGGAGACGCCGAACGCGGAGACGATCTGCTCCTTCGACAGGGCGAACAGCTTGGCCGCCGCGGCCGCGGCGCCATAGGTGCCGGCCGTCGCAGTCGGGTGGAAGCCGCGGGCGTAATGCGAGGTCGGATCGAGCGCGTTGCCGAGCCGGCAGCACACTTCATAACCGGCGACGATCGCGGTCAGCACGTCGCGGCCGGAGGCGCCGACCATCTCGCCGACCGCAAAGGCGGCGGGCACCACGGGCGCGCTCGGATGCAGCGAGGAATCGGCGTGGGTGTCGTCGAAATCGAGCGAATGGCCGAGCGCGCCGTTGAGCAGCGCCGCCACCGCCGGCGTCCAGGTTTTGGTGTCGCCGAACACCGTGGCCTCGCCCTTGCCGTCCAACGCCAGCGCCTCCAGCATCTTCATCAGCGAGGGCGTCGATTCCGCATCGCGGCGGGCGCGGATCGTGCTGCCCAGGAGATCCAGCGTCAAAACCTTGGCGCGCTCCAGCACCTCCAGCGGAATGTCGGAATATTTCAGGTCGGCGACGTAGGCGGCGAGCGTTGCGGTTTCGTGGGCCATCGTGTTTCCTCAATTATGCGGCGCAGGGTAGGCGGGCGGGTTTGGCCTTTCAAGCCACCTTGCCGCCGCGGGCAGCAGCCATGCTTCCGGTCGCTGGACGTCAAGTCATGTAACACGGGCCTTTCTATTGATTGCGGATCAGGGTGCATGAGGACCTTCGCAAAACGCATGTTCGAGCAGCTCTGGACCCGCAAGACGCAGCTGGCGCTCGCGGTCCGGATCGCGTCCGCCGGCGTGGCGGCCTACGCCATCGCGCTGGCGCTGCACCTCATGCTGCCGCTGTGGGCGGTGCTGACCTCGCTGATCGTCACGCAAATGAGCGTCGGCCGCTCGCTGAAGGCAACCCGCGACTACATGCTCGGCACCATCGGCGGCGCCATCTATGGCGGCGCGATCGCGGTACTGATCCCGCATTCCGGCGAGGGCAGCCTGCTGGCGCTGCTGGTCTTGGCGATCGTGCCGCTGGCGTTCATCGCCGCGCTCAATCCCAGCCTGAACTCGGCGACGGTCACGGCGGTGATCGTGCTGCTGCTGCCGACGATGCATCATTCCAATCCGCTGGATTCCGCGATCGACCGCGTGCTCGAGGTCACGGTCGGTGCGCTCACTGGCCTTGTGATCTCGTTCCTGGTGCTGCCGTCGCGCGCGGTCAGCCAGATCAGGGTCAATGCGTCGAAGCTGCTGGAACTGCTCTCGGCAGCATTCGCCGAATTGCTCGCCGGCCTGACGCGCGGGCTCGACAACGACGCACTGCACCGGATCCAGGATGGCATCGGCACCGCGGTGACCAATCTGCACGCGACCGGTCTCGAAGCCGAGCGTGAACGCACCATGCATCTGTCATCCGGGCCGGACACCGGTCCGCTGCTGCGGACCATCCAGCGGCTGCGGCACGACGTCGTGATGATCGGGCGCGCCTGCGTGGTGCCGCTGCCGGCCGATATCCAGGCCAGGCTGGCGCGGCCATTGGCCGACGTCAGCAATGCCATTGTGACTTACATGGTGGCGGTCGCCACCGCCCTGCGCGCCGGCAGCGGCCCGGCCGACATGGCGCCGGTCGATGCCGCGCTGCATGCCTATAGCGAGGAGGTTGCCGCAGTGCGCAGCGAGGGCCTGACCCGGGGCCTTCCGGTCGATGCCATGGAGCGGTTCTTCGCGCTCGGATTTTCGCTCGACCAGATGCGGCAGAACCTGAACGACCTCAAGCGCTGCCACGGCAATTGGTGCACGAACGAAGATGCTTCCGAGAAGATCGTTGCGGAAACATCGGAGAAGAGCGCGGCATGACCTTTGGCTATGCCGTCCGGCGCGTCAGGCCCTTGCTCTCCATGCGCCAGATCAGGAGGTCGATACGGTCCTGACCGAAGAACGGCTCGTTCTCGAATACGAAGGTCGGCACGCCCCAATGACCGGAGGCCGCATGCGCGTCCTCGTTGCCCTTGATGACCGCTTCATAGCGATCGGGGTCGGCGGCGATCGCCGCATCCATCGCCGCGAGATCGAATCCGGCGGCATCGGCTGCTCGTGCCAGATGATCGCCCTCGTTCCAGCCCTTCACCGAGCCGTCCCACAGCACGCGGCTGATCGCGGAGGTGAAGGCGAGCGACTGCCCCTCAAGCTGGGCGGCAGCGCCGAGCCGGGTCAGGCGGTGGATGTAGGGCTGGTGTTCGGCGACGTCGAGCGTCGTCATGTCCTGCACGATCGGGTCCGGGCGCGGAAAGCGGAACGGGATGTTCTCGTGCTTGGCGACGCGGCTGGAATCGAGCACGACATAGCGGGCGAATTGCGGATTGGTCTTCTTGAAGAAGCCGGGCACGCGCACCGCGAGCGGATAAACCGGCCGCAAATTCACCGCGACATCGTAGTCGGCGACCATCTTCAAGGTCTTCGGCAGCGCCAGATAGCTGTAGGGACTGCGGAACGAGAAGAACAGGTCGATCGCCAACGTCATGCGCAGCCTCCGTTCGGTGCGACCTCGTCGACCTTCATCCAACCAGTCTGCGTGCGAGCAGGCGGAAACGCAAGATCAGGAGGGTCGCATAGACCGCGGTGCCGAGCGACAGCCCGATCCAGACGCCGGGCGCCTTGAGCCCGACCCGGAAGGCGAGCGCGTAGGCGGACGCGAATCCGATCAGCCAGTAGCTGATGGTCGCGAACAGCAGCGGCACCTGGGTGTCGTGCATGCCGCGCAGCGCGCCGGCGGTGGTGGTCTGCACGCCATCGGCAATGAAGAACGTCGCGCCGATCAGGAGCAGCATCGCGGTGAGCTGCGCGGTGGCGTCGGAAGCTTCGCCGAGGAACAGCGCCGCGATCTCGAAGCGCGTCAGGATTACCGCGAGCGTCATGATGCTCATGAACACGCCGGAGAGCGCCACCGCGACAAAGCCGGCCCGCTGCACTGCGTCGGTGTCACGGCGGCCGACCGCCTGGCCGACCCGCACGGTGGCGGCCATGCTAACGCCGAACGGCACCATGAACAGGATCGCCGCGATCTGCAGCGCGATCTGGTGCGCCGCCAGCGCCATGGTGCTGATCAGCCCCATCAGCAGGCCGGCCGCGCCGAACAGGCCGTATTCCAGCAGGAAGGCGATCGAGATCGGCGCGCCGATGGCGACAAGCCTGCCCAACAACGGCCAGTCGATGCGCCAGACGCGGCTGAAGACACGGTACTTGCGGAACGGGCGGCGCCGCGCCGCGAACCACACCCCGGCGAGGAAAGTGCCGAGATTGACGATCGTGGTCGCAAGCCCGGCGCCGAACATGCCGAGTTCGGGCATGCCCCATTTGCCGTAGAGCAACAGGTAGACCATCAGCGCATTGGCCGGGATCGCCGCAAGCGTGATCCACAGCACCGGCTCCGGCCGGTTCACCGCGCTCATGAAGCCGCGGATCGCAATGAACCACAGCGCCGGCAGGATCCCCCAGGCGAGCCCGAACAGATATTGCTGCGCCAGATGCGCGGTGGCCTGGGTCTGGCCGAGCGCGAGCAGGATGCGCTCGCCCTGGAACGGCAGTGCCATCAGCGGCAGCACCATGAAGAAGGCAGCCCACAACCCGACGCGCAGCGAACGCCGCATCACGCGTGGATTGCGGGCGCCGAACGCCTGCGCGGCCAACGGCGAGACCGCCGCCATCATGCCCATGCCGATGGTGAAGCTGACGAAATACACGGTATGCGCCAGCGCCGCCGCAGCCACGCTCTCGCTGCCGAGCCGTCCGATGAAGGCGAGATCGGTCGTCATCATCGCGATCTGACCGAGCTGCGTCAGCGCAAGCGGCACCGCGAGCTTCAGCGTTTCCGCGAGCTCGGCCGTGAGCAGCTTGCGAGAGGGGAGGACGGCCGCGCGCGACGCGGCCGGATCGATCTTGTCGATGCAGGTCATGACGGCACGCTTAGCACGGCAAACCGGCCGGAAGGATGGCCAAACTGCCCAAACGCGACGATCTCACGCAGAGATCATCGCCTCCCCGATTCTCGTTTGAGCATGGTCCGCGCGCAAAATGCTTCGCGTTTGCCGCGGGACAAGCGCTTCACGTTTTTCCGGATCATGCCCGGATCACGATCGCGCTGGTATCCGCTTGATCTTGGCGCCGAGCGCGTTAAGCCGTTCGTCGATTCGCTCATAGCCGCGCTCTATCTGGTCGGCATTGTTGATGGTGGAGGTGCCGTTGGCGCACACCGCGGCCAGCAACATCGCCATACCGGCGCGGATGTCGGGCGAGTTCATCGGCGCGCCGCGCAGCCGGCTCGGACCGGCGACGATCGCGCGGTGCGGGTCGCACAGTACGATCCGGCCACCCATCGCGATCAGGTTGTCGACGAAGAACATCCGCGATTCGAACATCTTCTCGTGCATCAGGATGACGCCGTCGCACTGCGTCGCGGTGACGATCGCGATCGACATCAGGTCGGCCGGGAAGGCCGGCCAGGGCTGGTCCTCGAGCTTCGGCACGTGGCCGCCGAAATCGTCCTGGATCTTCATGGTCTGGTTCGACGGCACGACGAGGTCGTCGCCCTCGATGCCGCAGACGATGCCGAGCCTTTCAAAGCCCATCCGGATCGAGCGCAGATGCTCGACGCCGGCGCGCGCGATGCGCAGCGGGGAGCGAGTCACCGCGGCAAGGCCGATCAGGGATCCGACCTCGATATGGTCGGGCTGGATCGCGTAGGTCGTACCGCCGAGCGTCGCCTGGCCGTGCACGATGATGGTGTTGGTACCGATGCCTTCGATCTTCGCGCCAAGCGCGACCAGGAAATTGGCGAGGTCCTGCACATGCGGCTCGGAGGCCGCGTTGCGCAGATAGGTGGTGCCGCGGGCGGCGACGGCGGCGACCAGCGCGTTCTCCGTCGCGGTGACGCTGGGCTCGTCAAGGAACACATCGGCGCCTTTCAGGCGCGCGGCGCGGAATTCCAGCCGGTGCGTCGCGGTGACCGTCGCGCCAAGCTGCTCGAAGGCCAGAAAATGCGTGTCGAGCCGGCGGCGGCCGATCACGTCGCCGCCGGGCGGCGGCAACGCGACCTCGCCGCAGCGGGCGAGCAGCGGACCTGCCAGCAGGATCGAGGCGCGGATGCGCGCGCACAGAGCCGGATCGAGATCGGCGGCGCGGATCTCCTTGGCATGGATCTGCAGCGTGTTGCGCTCGGTCCATTCGGCGCTGGCGCCGACCGAGCGGCACAGCTCGACCAGCGTTTCGGTATCGCGAATACGCGGCACGTTGGTCAGCGTGACCGGATGCTCGGTGAGCAGGGCAGCTGCGATGATCGGCAGCGCGGAGTTCTTGTTGCCCGACGGCTCAATGGTGCCCGAAAGGCGGCGGCCGCCTTCGACGATGTATTGGATCGGCGGCACGCGAAATGTCCCCTAACGCATCATCCAGACTTGGATTCGAATTTGGCCACGCGAAATTCCGTAACGGAATCAATGGCTGTCCGGCACCGTAACACAACTCCCGGCGCAGCTTCCACACGAAAGGTAGCAGCGCGACGGTGCGGAGCGCGCGGTCACGGACACGTCATCCCGGCCGAGTCGTCGCGTCGGAAAGCGCAAGTCCGCCTGGCCGCCGGGAGCAGGTCCCTAGATGTCGATGTTGGCGCTGAGCGAGTTTTCCTGGATGAAGTCGCGGCGCGGTTCGACGACGTCGCCCATCAGCTTGGTGAAGATATCGTCAGCCTCGTCGACCTCCTTGATCTTCACCTGGAGCAGCGAGCGCGCCTCGGTGTCCAGCGTGGTCTCCCACAGCTGCTCCGGGTTCATCTCGCCGAGACCTTTGTAGCGCTGCAGCGAGACGCCCTTGCGGGCGGCATCGGTCACGGCCTCGAACAGGTCGATCGGGCCGTGAATGGTCTGCTCGGCATCCTTGCGCCGGAGCTTGCCCGCCCGCACGTAGATCTCCTGCAGCCTGGTCGCATACTCGTCGAGCTTGCGTGCATCGGCCGAGCCGAGAAACGCATCGTCGATCACGGCCACTTCCTTGACGCCGCGCACGGTGCGCTCGAACTGGAAGCCCTGGCCTTCAGTGAACGTGCCGATCCAGCCGCGCTCCACTTCGTCGGCAACCGCGTCCAGCCGCTTGGCGATGTAATCAGCCGCGGAGTTGGCGGTCGCGATATCGCTGGTGATTCTCGGGGTCAGCACGCCGGCGATCGCGGCCTGCTCGATCACCGCGCGATTGTAGCGGCTGTGAAGGTTGCGCAGCACGGAGCGGATCGTCCGGGCGTCTTCGACCAGCGACAGCAGGTCACGGCCCGAGCGGTCTTCGCCGGAGGCCGGCTTGAAGACGCATTCGTCGAGCCCGGTCGAGATCAGGTAATCCTCGAGCGCGCGCTCGTCCTTCAGATATTGCTCGGACTTGCCGCGCGAGACCTTATAGAGCGGCGGCTGGGCGATATAGAGAAAGCCGCCGTCGATGATCGGGCGCATCTGGCGATAGAAGAAGGTCAGCAGCAGCGTGCGGATATGGGCGCCGTCGACGTCGGCGTCGGTCATCACGATGATCTTGTGATAGCGCAGCTTGTCGACCGAGAAATCGTCGCTGATGCCGGTGCCGAGCGCGGTGATCAGCGTGCCGATCTGCTCCGACGACAGCATCTTGTCGGGGCGCACGCGCTCGACATTGAGGATCTTGCCGCGCAGCGGCAGCACTGCCTGGAATTCGCGGTTGCGGCCCTGCTTGGCGCTGCCGCCTGCCGAGTCGCCCTCGACGATGAACAGTTCGGACTTCGCCGGATCCTTCTCCTGGCAGTCGGCGAGCTTGCCGGGCAGCGAGGAGACGCTGAGCGGATTCTTGCGGGTCAGCTCGCGTGCCTTGCGCGCAGCCTCGCGAGCGGCGGCGGCCTGGATCACCTTGCCGACGATTTCCTTGGCTTCCTTCGGATTCTCCTCGAACCAGGCCGCCAGCGCCTCGTTCAGGACGTTCTCGACCACCGGTCGAACCTCCGAGGACACCAGTTTGTCCTTGGTCTGCGACGAGAATTTCGGATCGGGCACCTTCACCGACAGCACCGCGGTGAGGCCTTCGCGGCAATCGTCGCCGGTCAGCGCGATCTTTTCCTTCTTCGCATTGGCCTCGGCATAGCCGTTGACCTGGCGCGTCAACGCGCCACGGAAGCCGGCCAGATGGGTGCCGCCGTCGCGCTGCGGGATGTTGTTGGTGAAGCACAGCACGTTCTCGTGGTAGCTGTCGTTCCACCACAGCGCGGCTTCGACGCCGATGCCGTTGGCTTCCGCGCGCACCATGATCGGCGCCGGCACGATCGCCTTCTTGTTGCGGTCGAGATATTTGACGAATTCCTCGACGCCGCCGGAATAGTGCATCTCCTCGCGCTTCTCGACCGCATGCCGCATGTCGGACAGCACGATGTGGACGCCGGAATTGAGGAAGGCGAGCTCGCGCAGCCGGTGCTCGAGCGTCGCGAAATCGTATTCGACGTTCTTGAAGGTCTCGGTCGAGGCGAGGAAGGTGACCTCGGTGCCGCGTTTGCCCGGGGCATCGCCGACCACCTTGAGCGGCGCGACGGCATCGCCGTGCGCGAATTCGATGTAGTGCTCCTTGTCGTCGCGCCAGATGCGCAGCCCGAGCTTGCTGGACAGCGCGTTGACGACGGAGACGCCGACACCGTGCAGGCCGCCGGAGACCTTGTAGGAGTTCTGGTCGAACTTTCCGCCGGCGTGCAGCTGGGTCATGATGACCTCGGCCGCCGAGACGCCTTCGCCCTTGTGGATGCCGACCGGAATGCCGCGGCCGTCGTCGTACACGGTGACGGAATTGTCGGCGTTGAGGGTGACCAGGACGCGGCTCGCATGGCCCGCCAGCGCCTCGTCGATCGCGTTGTCGACGACCTCGTAGACCATGTGGTGCAGGCCGGACCCGTCGTCGGTGTCGCCGATATACATGCCGGGCCGCTTGCGGACGGCGTCGAGGCCCTTCAGCACCCGGATCGATTCCGCACCATATTCGGCCGGAACGGGATGCTCAGATTCGGCAGGGGTCTGCCGGGCAGGTTCAGTCATGTGAGGCCTTCGAGGATGTCCCGAATCAGCTGCACAAAATGAGGCGCTGATTCCGTTATTTGTGCCATGAAAGAGCAGTTGCGCCTAGCGCAAAGTCTCCGTCTGCAAACTATTGAATAAATAGGATTTTTTCGGCCTGTTTCAAGGCTCTCAAGGGTCGATTCCGGAGGCTCTGAAAAGCCCGATTCGAAGGCAGATTCGAGCCTCTCGCGGAGCCGATTTCGCGCACCTAGAGCATTTCATTGCTTAACTGAATCGGAGGGGATTCCGGTTTTTGGCGGTTTGTGATTCAAGATGCTGACTGGATTGGAGGCCAGCATCGCATGACCCGACCTCTTTCCCTGGATCTTCGCGAGCGTGTGGTGGCGTCGGTTTTGGCGGGCGAGAGCTGCCGATCTGTGGCGGAACGGTTTGGTGTTGCGGTCTCGTCGGTTGTGAAGTGGTCACAGCGGCAGCGGGCGACCGGCTCGGTTGCGCCCGGCAAGATGGGCGGTCACCGCAAGCCCTTGCTTGATCCGCATCGTGCCTTCATTGTCGAGCGGATCATTCAGACGCCGCACCTGACGCTGCATGGTCTGAAGGCGGAACTGGCAGCTCGTGGGGTCAAGGTCTCACACAACGCGGTCTGGCTGTTCCTGCGCCGGGAAGGGCTGCGGTTCAAAAAAAACACTGTTCGCCCTCGAACAAGCGCGCGCCGACGTCTCTCGTAGGCGCCAGCGTTGGCGATCCTGGCAGGCCGGACTTGATCCGGGCCGGCTCGTCTTCATCGATGAGACTTGGATCAAGACCAACATGGCCCCTTTGCGGGGCTGGGGCCCCAAGGGCGCACGCCTGCGCGGCTTCGCCCCGCACGGTCACTGGCGTACCCTCACATTCCTCGGCGCGCTCCGCCATGACCAACTCACGGCACCCTGCGTCTTCGACGGCCCGATCAACGGCGAATGCTTCTGCGCTTATGTGAAGCACCTTCTCCTGCCAACCCTGCGCGAAGGCGACATCGTCATTCTCGACAACCTCGGAAGCCACAAGTCGAAAGCTGTCAGGCAAATGATCCAGGCTGCTGGCGCCAGGCTCTGGTACCTGCCGCCATACTCGCCCGACCTCAACCCGATCGAACAGGCCTTCTCCAAGATCAAACACTGGATGCGGCAGGCTCAGAGGCGCACCGTCGAAGACACTTGGCGCCACATCGGTCACCTCGTTCAGGACATCCAGCCTCGCGAATGCGCAAACTACTTCGCAAACGCCGGTTATGCTTCAGTCAAAATGTGAAACGCTCTAGCGGTAGCTACGCGCCGGCCTTCACGGCATCGGCGACGCTGATGAACTCCTTCGCGACCCGGTCGAGCACGAACAGCGAGCCCTCGGCGACGCCGAAATAGGCGCCGTGCAGCTGCATCTCGCCGCTCTCGACGCGCTCGCGCACGAACGGGAACGTCATCAGATTCTCCAGCGAGCGGAACACCGCGGCCTTCTCGATGCGGGTGACGAAGTCCTGCATGCTTTCATGGTCGCGCTGTTCGACCACCTCGCCCGGCTTGATGAACATCTGCATCCATTTGCCGATGAAGTCGCCCGGCGTGAGCGGCTTGATCTTGTCGACGAAGGCGCGGATGCCGCCGCACTGGGCATGGCCCAGCACCACGATGTTCTTCACCTTCAGCACGGTCACGGCATATTCCAGCGCGGCCGAGACGCCGTGCGCGTTGCTGTCGGGCTGATAGACCGGAACCAAATTGGCGATGTTGCGGACCACGAACAACTCGCCGGGGCCGGCATCGAAGATCACTTCCGGCGAAACGCGGGAATCGCAACAGCCAATCACCATGGTCTCGGGGAACTGGCCGCGCTCAGACAGGTCCCGGTATCGCGACTGTTCGGTCGGCAACCGCTGGGTCGCGAAGGTCCGGTAGCCGTCGATCAACTGCTTCGGAAAGAATTTCATGGCCTCTGGATAACCACATGCCGGTGACGGGAACAAGACTTTCGGCGGGCATCCTGAGATGATACGGCAGCCTTGAAAGATGGTTCCGCCCGATGCCCAAAACATGGACAGTGGCGGAGCCTGAGCCCCCAGGAGAATGCCGATGATCCGTCCGCGCCGCAGCCTGTTGTTCATGCCGGGATCGAATGCACGGGCGCTCGAGAAGGCCCGGACCTTGCCGGCTGACGGCATTATCCTCGACCTGGAGGATTCCGTTGCTCCCGACGCCAAGTCCACAGCCCGCGACCAGATCGCCAAGGCGGTCGCCGCCAGGGGCTTTGGCAAGCGCGAAGTCCTGATCCGTATCAACGCGCTCGACAGCCCGTGGTGGGTCGACGACATCGGCATGGCCGGCAAGGTGCAGCCGGACGGGATCCTGGTTCCGAAGATTTCCACGGTCGACGATCTCAACGCAGTCGCCGATCGCCTCAGCGACATCAATGCCCCTGCCTCGATCCGGGTCTGGGCGATGATCGAGACCGCACGCGCCGTGCTCGACGCCGACAAGCTTGCCGCGGCATCGAAGGGCCCCGAGGTCCGGCTCGCCGGCTTCGTGTTCGGGCCGAACGACATCGCGCGCGAAACCCGGATCCGGATGAAGCCGGGCCGCGCCGCGATGATCCCGATGATCACGCATTGCATCCTGGCGACCCGCGCGCACGGGCTCGAGATCCTCGACGGCCCCTATGGTGACATCAGCAATATCGACGGCTTCGCGGAAGAATGCGCGCAGGGCCGCGATCTCGGCTTCGACGGCAAGACGCTGATCCATCCGAGCCACATCGATGCCTGCAACGCGATCTTCACTCCGCCCGAGGCCGAGGTCACCGAGGCCCGCAGGATCATCGCCGCCTTCGAACAGCCGGAGAACGCCTCGCGCGGCGCGATCCAGCTCGACGGCCGCATGGTGGAGCGCCTGCATGCCGAGATGGCGAAGCGCACCATCGCGATCGCGGATGCGATCGCTGCGATGGGGCATTGACGATCATCGGTCGTGACACGCGCGTTAAAGCATGATCCGGAAAAGTGCGAAGCGGTTTTCCGAAAAGATCATGCGCAAACAAGAAGCTAAAGCGCGATGACGCTTCAACCTGATCTCATCGCGCTTTAGTCTCGCTTCAGGCTCATAATGTAATTCGCGAGATCATCGGCCTCGCTCGGCCCGACAATGATGTTCGGCATTGTCGGGTGGCTCGTCTTCAGGAACACCTTAAGCCAAAGCGTGGTGGTGGAGGGCCGGTTGGCGATGGCGATGAAGTCCGGCGGCACTTTCTTCACGCCCGTGGCAATCGGGCCGACGACGTGGCATTCCATGCACCAAGCCTCTGCCAGCCGGTGCCCGGCAGTAATGCTCTCTGAAGGCTGCCCCGCGCCATTGGCCTGATGCAGGCGCAGCGGAAAGAGCGCAGACATCGCGATCACGACGATCGGCAATGCACGGCGCCAGACGGGGTGCTGATTCAGCATCGACGCACCATCACGACACCGGCTTGCGACCTGCGGCATCACTCAGCGCATCGATCGTCGCGGCGTTCAGGCAGTATTGATGATAGTGTGCGCTGGACGTGCCGGCGGCGAGATCATGGTCGCACTGTCGTTTGTGATTGCACAAGCTGCAGACCCGCTCCATGTCGCGCAGCACCAAGTACTCGGTGCGTGCCAGCTTCTCTTGATCGATTCCGAGTGCCATGAGCAGCTTGGGCAATTCGTCGGCGCTGTGCGGCCCTTGGCGCACCAACGCCGTGAGGTCGTCAGGGCTGATCCGCAGGTCGCTTGCGATCTGCTTGAAACTCGCATCGTCCAGTTCGCGCAGCTCGCCAAGCTCCCGCCGATGCTTCAGCCAGTCGCCGAACACATCGATCAGATACTCGACGACAGGGTAGGTCCGAACTCCGGTGGTCATGGGGTGCCTCCAACATAGAGTAACCATCCCATATGAGACCTTCTACGCAGCCTGACCTTGCGGCAGATCAAATCGGCTCAAGTCCGCCCAAACGTCTCCGTCGCCCAAGCATAGAGGCTGCCCGGGATCGGCGCCTCCTTGCCGCGTCCCTTTGGCGAGATGTGCAGGCCGATGATTTCGGGATCATCAAGGTAGCGCGAAAAATCCGACGGCTCGAAGAACAGTCTGGGCTCGGCATGCACCGCGTAGAACGAGCGCTTCGGCAGTGCGTACTGCAACTCGCCTTCGCGGCGCGCGAGCGCGGTCAGTGCCGCGGGGCCGTAGATCGCGACTCTGATATCGGCAAGGCGGTTCGATTTGCCGCGCAGCCGGCGCATCGCAAAGGTCAGGCGGTGACGCAGCGCCAGCCAGTCCGGGGTGAGCTCGTCCTGTTTCATCAGCGCCTCGAAGGCGCGGACGATCGGATCGTCAGGCGGCAGGTACAGCACGGAATTGCCGAGCTGCCGCGGCCGTTCCCAAGCGAAATAGGGCTTTGCCGGATCGATCACGACCGGCTTCAGCAGCAGCACATCGGCGTCGAGCCAGAGGCCGGCGCGCTGCGTCATCAGCCGCATCCGGAAGAAATCGCTGAACTGCAGCAGGGTCCAGTCGCGCCATGAGCCGTCAGGCTCCGGCGGACGCAGCTTCTCGGCAAACGCATGCGGCAGCACCGCTTCGGCCTCGGCATTGCCGACGCCGTCGGGCAGGCCGGGAATCGGATCGAAGCTGTAGACGGTCACCTTGTGTCCGGCCGCCACCTGCGAACGCAGACAGGTCCGGCGCAGTGCGTCCATCGAGCCGTGCCAGAAAGTGACGATGTCAGGCAGCATGCGCGTCAGCTATCAGCTGGTCTGCGAAGAGGCAAAGAAAAACCCCGGCGCCTGAAGGTGCCGGGGTGCGACGATACGCCGAGCCTCAGGCCCAGGCGCGCTCCTTGAGCTTGGCCTCGTACGTGTCGATCGACGACTTCTTCTCCATCGTCAGGCCGATGTCGTCGAGACCGTTGATCAGGCAATGCTTGCGGAACGGATCAATCTCGAACTTCACCGTGCCGCCGTCGGGACCGCGGATCTCCTGGTTGGGGAGATCGATGGTCAGCGTCGCATTGGCGCCGCGCTCGGCATCGTCGAACAGCTTGTCGAGGTCCACCTGCGACACGCGGATCGGCAGGATGCCGTTCTTGAAGCAGTTGTTGTAGAAGATGTCGCCGAACGAGGTCGAGATCACGCAGCGGATGCCGAAGTCAAGCAGCGCCCACGGCGCGTGCTCGCGGCTCGAGCCGCAGCCGAAATTGTCGCCGGCGACCAGCACCTTCGCATTGCGATAGGCGGACTGGTTGAGGACGAAATCGGGGTTCTCGCTGCCGTCATCCTTGTAGCGCTGCTCGGAGAAAAGCCCCTTGCCAAGGCCGGTGCGCTTGATGGTCTTGAGGTACTGCTTCGGAATGATCATGTCGGTGTCGACATTGATGATCTTCAGCGGTGCCGCGACGCCTTCCAGCGTGGTGAACTTGTCCATCAGTGCTCTTCCCGGGCAAAAATAGGGGATAGGGGCCGGATGTTTATCGCGAATGTGACAGCGGTAAAAGGGCCATTTCTGCAAAGCTAGCCCGCATCGGCCTCAATCGCCTCCATATCGGCGTCCGAGAGGCCGAAATGGTGCCCAATCTCATGGATCAGCACGTGGCGGACGATGTGGCCGAGGGTTTCGTCGTGCTCCGCCCAGTAATCCAGGATCGGCCGCCGGTAGAGCCACACCAGGTTGGGCAGGCGGGCCACGTCGCCATGGCTCTGCTGCGGCAGGCCAATGCCGTGGAACAGGCCGAGCAGGTCGAACTCGCTCTCGGCCTGCATCTCGTCGAGCACCTCGTCGGTCGGGAAGTCGTCGACACGGATGATCAGGCCTTCGCAGAGGGCCCGGAACGTCGGAGGCAGGCGCTCGAAAATCTCGAGCGCCATGCCCTCCATCTCGGCGAGCGAGGGAGCTTTTTCTGTGGTCCACATGACACTCCTTTAGCGCGAGTGGCTCAGCCGGCGCCAGCGCAGTTGACCTTGGCGGTGCAATGGGAGACCGTGCGGCCCAGGATTGAGGCTCAAGAACGGGGCTTGGGTGGCGTGATGAAACGGATCGTGGCGGCAACGCTGTTGGCGGTAGCAGTCGGGCTTTCGCTTCCGGCGGGAGAGGCGCGGGCACAGAGCGCGGCAGCCGAAGCGCGCATCGGTGAGCCGGCGCCGGCCGTGCGCGAGCGGGTCGTCGAGCACCGCCGGCTCAGGCGCGTGCCGATCTACCGGTCCCGGCCCGATCATTGGGAGCCGGATGTGATCCCGCGCTACAATCCCGGTCCGAACGCCGTGCGCGATTGCACCGCGACCTATGTGCAGGAGCACCGGCCGAGCGGCACCGTGATCACGCCGCGCATGAACTGCTTCTGGCGGCCGGGCTAGGTCGTGTGGACACTTACCGCATCCATAGGACGGTGGCTGCGATGGTAACGACGGCAAGGTAATTTCGGGCGGTCTTTTCGAAGCGGGTTGCGACGCGGCGGAATTGCTTGAGTTTTGAGAAGCAGCACTCCACGAGATGACGCTGGGCATAGAGATGCTTGTCGAGCGGATATTTGAGTGCCCGTGACGGATTGTTGGGGATGACGGCGAGTGCTCCCTTGGCGGCGATGGCTTGGCGCAAATGATCGGCGTCATAGGCTGTATCGGCCATGACGACCTCGGCTGGTAATCCCTCGAGCAAAGCAGCCGCTTGTGGCGCATCGCCCTTCTGACCTGCGCTCAGCGTGAACCGTACGGGACATCCCAAGCCCCGAACGGCCATGTGAATCTTGGTGCTCAGACCACCGCGCGAGCGGCCGATCGCCTGATCTTCAGACCCCCTTTTTTGGCCCCGGCAGCGTGCTGGTGGGCTCGGACGATGGTGGAATCGACGATCAGATATTCGAAGTCCGGATCATCGGACATCACCTCGAAGATCCGCCACCAAACTCCCTTGAGGCTCCAACGACTGAAGCGACGGAAGACGCTGTTCCAGTCCCCGAATGCTTCAGGCAGATCACGCCAGGGAGCGCCCGTACGAACGATCCAAAGCACGCCTTCCACGAACATCCGATTGTCGCGCCCGGTCGAGCCTTTCTGGTCAGGCCGACCTATAATCAGAGGCGCCATTCGTTCCCATGCCGCATCGCTCAAAACCAAACGGTCCAGCACACCCAAGACTGCCTCCCCAAAGGCAGCCTTGAATCTGATTTGCTCCTAAAAGGGAATCCCTAGAGTCCACACGACCTAGAGCGACTTCGAGCGAAGCGAAATCTAGCGCAAACGTCGGCGCGCAGCGCCGATCAGTCCGGCCGCGACGACCACGCCCGCCGTTCCATAGACCGCGAGCGCCATCAGCATTTGTGTGAGATGGCTCGCCGTTCCCACGCCGCCGCCCGGTCCTTGCGAGGCGAGCGCGACATCAATCGAAATGATGGAACCAGCGAGCGCTGCCGCGCCAAGCGCCAACCATTTGCGCGGGCCTTGTTGTGTCATCGGCAGGTCTCCTGCGAGGGCTCCTCACAACATACGCCATTGTCGATGCCGGTTTTGCGCGCAGACATGAAAATTCCTGCGGCTGTGCCGGAACCCCGCGCGCGCCAGCGGCATTCACAAGCGTGGCGCAGTCATTCAAATCCCAATTCACGTCGTCCGCATTCTGCTTGCGATCTGCGTCGCGGCAACGGGGGTCGATTCGAACCCGAGTCGTCGTTGCAAGACGTGACCTCAGGGGATCAAGGAGAAAACGCATGAAGGTGATGAAGGTTCTGGGGCTTGCGGCCGTCGGTGCCGTGCTGGTTTTGGCGGCGCCGGCCGAGCGCGCGAACGCGATGTCGCTTGCGACACCGGGCGCCGCCGCAACGGTTCAGGACAACGCGAACCAGACGACCACGCAGGTACGCTATGGTCATGGTCATGGCTGGCATCGTGGCTGGGGTCGCGGACATCATCGTGGCTGGGGCCATCGTCGCCACTGGCGCCGCTGATCGCGCGGCGTATCAGCGCAGTTGAGACACAGGCCCGGGAGGAACGGGCCTGTTGTCGTTCTCAGCCATCAAACCGGCAGATTCGCGCGCCCGAGATGATATCAATCGCAATCTGCAGGAGTTGATCATGATGAAATGGATCGGTGTTGCCGCGGTCGCTTGTGCATTCGCATTGACGGCGCCGGCATCGGCAACCGCCGCGGCACAACAGCGGCAGGCGGGCAAGGCGACCGACTTCAGCGCGCAGCGCCATCATCGCCATTACCATCGTCACCACTATCACCACGGCTACCGGCCCTATTATCGGCCGTACTACCAGCCCTATTCCTATTACCGGCCGTACGGCTCCTATTATTACGGGCGGCCTTACGACTATCGGCCGTATCCATACGCGGTGCCGGCACCGTTCACCTTTGGCTTCGGGTTCGGCCCGTTCTGGTGATGCAGCATGCCGCGTTGCGCGCGGCGCCGACATTCCCGCTCGGACTTTTCGTCGCACCGTTTCGCGCGTTCATGGCGCATTCACTTAGGCGTTTCTAGAGCCTATCCCGTTCCGATTGAATCGGAACGGGGCTCTAGATTCTTGTTTTGACGTGTTTTCTTCACGCGAACCGGTATCCACTTCGTTCGAAAACGCTCTAGCGTCACGCTGGAAGCGACTGCGATGAACGCAATGAGACCGGCTGCCATGCAGCGCGGTTCTCATCGTTGTTGTCAGGGAGGTCAGGGATGAAGGAGAGCTCTTTGCGGCGTGGGCTGCTGCGCCGTCTTGGTGTTGCCGCGGCCGCGGTCTTCGCATTGTCGATCGTCTCGCAGCACCGCGCCGAAGCGCTGTCGCTGGCGAGCCCGGGCACCGTGCTTGCGGCAAAGTCTGCGGCCGATGCCATGACGACCCAGGTTCGGCACGGCGGTGACGGCGGCCATGGCCACGGCGGCGTAGGTTTTCACGGCGGTGGCTTCCGCGGTGGCGGATTTCAGGGCGGTGGATTTCATGGCGGCGGCTTCCACGGTGGCGGTTACCGCTACGGCTACCGCCGGCACTTCCACCACCGGCGCTACTTCTACGGATCGTACTACCCGGCCTATTATCATCACCGCCGCTGCCGGGTGGTCTGGACTTATTACGGGCCGCGCCGGATCTGCCGCCCGTATTGGCACCACCGTGACCACTGGCGGCCGTACCGGGTCTATTGGTAAGGCCTGAAATGTCAGCGGGCGCCTCACGGCGCCCGTTTTGTCAGGTCACTCTCGCTCGAGAGCGCGCTAATCCCAGTTCTTCAGCTTCCAGGGCTTTATCTTCCACGGCGTCAGGTTTTCCATCCGCCATTGCGTCCAGCGGTCCGGCGGCCAATGGCTGAGGCGCGAGGTTTCCTTCACCTCGGGAAGCGGATCGATGATGCGTGGCGCGGCGCGGCGGCGCTTCTGCCGCGTCGCTTCACTGATCATGTCGACGAATTCGCTCTTGTCAGCCACGTCCGGCTCCCCACGAAGCTTTGTTCGCAAGGAGCCAGTGTGCGTGCGCCCCGTTAACGAGCCGTTTCCGAAACGGCTCGAGCTTGAGGCGAAAACCGCGCTTACCTTACCGCCACTCCCGGACGTCGACGAAGTGGCCGGCGATCGCGGCCGCCGCGGCCATCGCGGGCGACACCAGATGGGTGCGGCCCTTGAAGCCCTGGCGGCCCTCGAAGTTGCGGTTCGAGGTCGAGGCGCAGCGCTCTTCCGGCTTCAGCTTGTCCGGATTCATCGCAAGGCACATCGAGCAGCCCGGCTCGCGCCATTCGAAGCCGGCTTTGAGGAAGATCTTGTCGAGGCCTTCGGCTTCCGCCTGCTCCTTCACGATGCCCGAGCCCGGCACGATCATCGCATTGACGTTGGCGTTGACGGTCTTGCCCTCGGCGATCTTCGCGGCGGCACGCAGGTCTTCGATGCGGCCGTTGGTGCAGGAGCCGATGAAGACGCGGTCGAGCTTGATGTCGGTGATCTTGGTGCCGGCGGTCAGGCCCATATATTTCAGCGCACGGTGCTTGGAGAGCCGCTTCGCCTCATCCGCGATCTTGTCCGGATCGGGCACGAAGCCGGTCACCGAGATGACGTCCTCAGGGCTGGTGCCCCAGGTGACGATCGGCGGCAGTTTTGCGGCGTCGAGCCGGAGCTCGTGGTCGAAATGCGCGCCCTCGTCGGAGCGCAGCGTCTCCCAGTAGCGCATCGCGGCATCCCAGGCGGCGCCCTTCGGCGCCTTCGGGCGGTCGCGCAGGAAGTCGAACGCCTTCTGGTCGGGCGCAACCAGGCCGGCGCGCGCGCCGCCTTCGATCGACATGTTACAGACCGTCATGCGGCCTTCCATCGAAAGCGCACGGATCGCCTCGCCGGCATATTCCAGCACATAGCCGGTGCCGCCGGCGGTGCCGATCTCGCCGATGATCGCCAGGATGATGTCCTTGCCGGTCACGCCGTCAGGCAACTTGCCGTCGACGATCGCGCGCATGTTCTTGGCCTTCTTCTGGATCAGCGTCTGCGTCGCCAGCACGTGCTCGACCTCGGAGGTGCCGATGCCGTGCGCGAGCGCGCCGAACGCGCCATGCGTCGAGGTGTGGCTGTCACCGCAGACGATGGTGGTGCCCGGCAGCGTGAAACCCTGCTCCGGGCCGATGACGTGGACGATGCCCTGACGCTTGTCGAACTCGTTGTAATATTCGATGCCGAATTCCCTGGCGTTCTCCGCCATTACCCGCATCTGCTCGATGCTCTCGGGGTCGGGGTTCGGCTTCGAGCGGTCGGTGGTCGGGATGTTGTGGTCGACGACGGCGAGCGTCTTCTCGGGCGCGTGCACCTTGCGGCCCGCGGCGCGCAGGCCTTCGAACGCCTGCGGCGAGGTCACCTCGTGCACCAGGTGGCGATCGATATAGAGCAGGCAGGTGCCGTCCTCGGCCTCGTGAACCAGATGGTCGTTCCAGATCTTGTCGTACAGCGTGGTCGGTTTGGACATGAGCTTAAGCTCCAGAAGAAATTCAGTGATGAGTGGCTTTAAGCGCGGTCGACGCGCGGGCAGGTGACAGCAGCCGGCAGCTTCACGCTGCGCGCGTAAGCTCTGATGTTGCCGACGTCGCAAAGCGTCCGAAGAACCGGCCGGGCAGCCGCGAGCGATCGTCGATCACGACGCGCTTGCAGGTCTGACTTGGGCAGCGCTGGCTTGCTTGATCCGGAACCATTCTAAATTTCTAACACAGCGCTTGCGCCCGCGACAATCGATCGATGCGCGGACCTGTCCATCAGATAGGTATGCCGCAATGAAAAAGCGCGGGGCAGGCCCCGCGCTTTTGGTCACATCCCCTGAAGGGAAACGTTACTCGCCAACGGCGGTCTGGCGGTCCTGCTTCTCGACGATGCGGGCCGACTTGCCGCGCAGGTTGCGCAGGTAATAGAGCTTGGCGCGACGCACCTTGCCGCGACGCACGACCTTGATCGAGTCGATCATCGGCGACATCACCGGGAAAACGCGCTCGACGCCTTCGCCGTAGGAGATCTTGCGCACGGTGAAGCTCTCGTTGAGGCCATGGCCGGAACGGCCGATGCAGACGCCTTCATAGGCCTGCACGCGGGTACGTTCGCCTTCGACCACCTTCACGTTGACGATGACGGTATCGCCGGGTCCGAATTCCGGGATGCTCTTGGTGGCGGCGAGCTTGTCGAACTGCTCTTTTTCGAGCTGCTGAATCAGGTTCATCGAAATCTCCATCGGCGGCGCGCCCAGCCTGTGCGGGCTGCGCAAACGTCCATCTATCCTGCGCGTGTGCGGATTAGGCCGTGCCTATAAGGCAAAGCGCAGGGTTTGTCACCCGTCTGTCGTGTTTTTTGTCCCCCTCGGAGCGGCTTTTTGGCCGGCCTTCCGGGCCCAGAGATCGGGCCGCCGGGCCGCCGTCAGGGCCTCGGACTGGGCCAGCCGCCAGGCCGCCACCTTGGCGTGATCGCCGGAAATCAGGATTTCCGGGATCTGGCGGCCCTCGAACTCCTGCGGGCGGGTGTATTGGGGGTATTCCAGTAGTCCTTCGGAGAAGCTCTCCTCGGTTCCCGAGGCTAGCTTCCCCATCACCCCCGGCAACAGGCGAACGCAGGCGTCGATCAGCGCCATCGCGGCGATTTCGCCGCCGGACAGCACATAATCGCCGATCGAGACCTCCTTGAGCCCCCGCGCCTCGATCACCCGCTGATCGATGCCCTCGAAGCGGCCGCAGACGATCAGGGGCCCGGACCCGGCCGCGAGCTCCGCCACGTGGGTCTGGGTCAATGGCCGACCCCGCGGGCTCATCAGCAGGCGCGGGCGGTCGGGCGCGATGGCCGCAGCATCGATCGCCGCGGCCAGCACATCGGCCCGCAGCACCATGCCCGGGCCGCCGCCGGCCGGCGTGTCGTCGACGCTGCGGTGCTTGTCGGTCGCCGAAGCCCTGATGTCGCGCGCTTCCAGCGCCCAGAGACCAGTGGCCAGCGCCTTGCCGGCCAGGCTCACGCCGAGCGGTCCCGGAAACATGTCCGGGAACAGGGTCAGCACGGTGGCGCGCCAGGTGGGCTGTTGCGATGTCATGGCCTCTGGTTACGGCACCACGGCCGTGAGGTCGAGGCTCTGCATCATCGCGGCCGCATCCACCGCACGGCGGAAGTCGGCGAGCTTGAAGGTCGCAACGTTGATCTTGCGCAGATCCAGCAAGCCTTCGGCGGCAAGGCCGGCGAGTTGGCCCGGCGCCGTTCGATCGTACATGAACTGCCCGACCACCTCCCAGTCGTTGGCCAGCATCTCGCGGAACGACAGCTCGAGCGGCACCTCGGCGCTGCCCATCAGCACCATCCGGCCGCCACGCCGGAGCGCGCGCAGGCAGGACAGCGTGGTCGAGGTGCTCTTGGCGGCGCCGAGCAGGTCGAGTGCGACATCGGCGCTGCCGCCGGCGGCGCGGCGGATGATCGAAAGATCGGCGACGGCATCGCCGGTCACGACAGCGGGAATGACGCGCGGGCCGAATGCATCGCGCAATTGATCGAGCGCGGCCTGCTTGCGTCCGACCGCGACGATGCGGCCCGCGCCCATCGCGACCGCGAGCATCACGCCGCCGGAGCCGAAATAGCCGGTCGCGCCGTTGACGATGATGGTCTCTCCGCCGCGCAGCCCGGTGCGCTGCAATCCGCCGAACGGCACGATCAGCTTTGCCAGCCCGATCAGCTCCGTCGCCGGCTTGTCGTCGAGATTGGCAAGTGGCGTAACGCAGGCGGCCGGCCAATGCGCGATCTCCGCAAACACGCCGTGGCGCCAGCGCGCCTGCAGCGCGAGCGCCTCCGGCGTCGTCACGGTGGCGGTGAGGCCGATCAGGATCTGCGGCGGATCGCGATCCGGCACGTCGCCGCGCAGATGCGGGCTGAGGAATACGCGGTCGCCGCTCCGGACATGCGTGACGTTCTCGCCGGTGGCGACGACGCGCGCGATCGCGTTGGTGCCCGGCACGAACGGCATCGGCGGCAGGCTGTAGGGCAGCGCGCCCGACAGCAGCTTGTTGGTATAGGACAGCACCATGCCGGCTTCGACCCGGACCACGACGCCATCGGGCGCGGGCCCGGGCGTTGCGACATCCTCGAAGCGGAGATCATTGTGGGCGTGCAGCCGCCAGGCCTTGTGCGTGCTTGTCATTGGGATGCTCCGTGACACCACTGCTTAAGTAGCCCGGATGAAGCGAAGCGCAATCGGGGCTATCGCTCCAACGTCCCCTTGAAAAGGGGAAGTCGCTTTGCTCGTAAGAGCAAAGCGAGTGCGCATCTGCTCTTTCCGCTTGCGTCGCCCGCGGCTGACCCCCATCCCGACCTTCCCCCTTTCAGGGGGGAAGGAGAAGGCAGACCAACAGCTCTGGCTTTTGCGTTACGCCGTCGTTGGGTCGTCGGCCAGATGCCGCGCGAGCGCCCCTGCAAGCGGGCAGATCGCCAGCGCCGTGAGCGCGGTCGCCGCAGTCGCGAGCGTCGGGCCGAGCGTATCACCGAGCAAGCCGTAGAGCACCGGCGCGATCGCGCCCGATCCGATCGTCCCCGTATAGAACAGCGCGAAGGCGCGCTCGGTCTGATGCGCCGGCGTCAGTTCGGGCACCGTGCCATAGAGCACCGAGGACGTGCCGTTGAGCATCACGCCGAGCAGCGGCAGCAGCACGATAGCCGGCGCCAGCGGCAACGCCAGCACGGCCACGATCAGCGCCGCCGTGCCGCCTTCAGTGATGAGCACGGTGCGCAACGTGCCGACGCGCTCGCCGAGCCAGCCGCAGGTGAATTTCCCCGCGGCGCCGCCGATGAAGACCAGCGCCAGCGCGAGGCCGTTGGTCGGCAGCGAGGCGCCCTTGTCGCGCAACAGGAACGGCAGGAAGGTGAGAAAACCCATCCTGACCGCGGTGTCGAGAATTCCGATCGCGAGCAGCCAATGAAAGCCGCCGCCGGTGCCGTCGCGGCGCGACGCGGCGGTGGGCTTGTGCTCGGCGCCCTTGCCGACCGACGGCATCCAGAGCGCGATGCAGATCGCGACGAGCAGGCCTGCAAATGCGAGCACGAGCAGCGCGTGCCGCCACGACATGATCACGAGCAGGATCGAGGTTAGCGCCGGGATCGCGGCCTTGCCGAGATCGCCGGAGAAATTGTAGATGCCGAGCGGCCCGCGCGCTGCCGCGCCATAGGCCCGCGACACCGCGGCCGAAGCGATCGGATGCTGCGTGCTCGAACCCGCGCCGGAGAGCGCAAGGGCCAGGCCAAGTCCGATGACGCCGCCGGACAACCCGGCGAACACGTAGCCGAGCGCCGACAGCGCCGTGCCAGCGATCAGGATGACCTTGCCATCGATCCGCTCCGCGATGCGTCCGACCGGAATCTGCAGCCCGGCCATGGCGCCGGCATAGAGCCCGCGCAGCAGCGCCAGCAGCCCGTAGCTCAGCGCGAATTCCGCCTGCCAGACCGGCAGCAGCACGTAGATCAGGTCGGTGTAGCCGTCATGGAGGGCGTGGTTGGCCCCGGTCACCGTGAGTGTGCGGGTTGCCCGGGCGTGGTTGGGGCGGGACGTGCCGGCTTCTACGGACACGCTCATCGGCGCCATCCAAAGCAAGAAAATCTAAAGATAGACCGGCTGCACATCAGAGGGGATCTTCAAGAAAGAGAGATATGTTAGTGGCTTGCTGCGCAATATGCGCCCGGTTGGCTTTTGTCACAAATCAGTAATAATCGGGCTATGCGTTAGAAAACCTGATATTGAGCAGTTATGTTCGTCCCACGCCGCAGCCTGCCGCCGCTCAATGCGGTCCGCGCCTTCGAGGCCGCCGCGCGGCTCGGCAGCTTCAAGGAAGCGGCCGCCGAGCTCAGCGTGACCCATGGCGCCGTTAGCCAGCAGATCCGGCTACTCGAGGAGTGGCTGGGCGCGCCGGCGCTGTTCCGTCGATCGGTGCGGCGCGTGGTGCTGACGCCGGCGGGTGCGGCGCTGTTGGCGGAATTCGCGCCGGCGCTCGACCGGATCTCCGCCGCCGTGCAGCAGCATCGCGAGCGGCGCGGCGATGCCGCCGTGGCGGTGTTGCGCGTCAACGCGCTCGCGACCTTCAGCCTGCGCTGGCTGCTGCCGCGGATGAGCCGGTTTCGCGCCGAGCATCCTGATATCGAGGTGCGCTTGAGCACATCGAACGATCCGGTGGACGCGTTGCCGGAATCATTCGACGTCGTGATCCGCGGTGGTCCGGACACGTTTCATGGCTTTTCGTCGCGCTTCCTGGTGTCGGAGCGGAGATTGCCGGTGTGCAGTCCGTCGCTGCTCGAACGACTGCCGCTGCATGAGATTGCGGATCTCTCCAGGCATACGCTGCTGCATGTCACGTCGATGCCGCGGCTATGGCGCGACTGGTTGGCCGAGGCCGGGCATTCCGCGCTGGAGCCGGCGGCCGCGCTGACCTTCGATCATTTCTATCTGACGATCCAGGCCGCGCTCGATGGTCTCGGCGTTGCGATGGGTCCGACCGCGCTGATATCGGACGATCTCGCGGCCGGGCGCCTGGTGACGCCGTTCCTCGCGATCAGCCTGCCGGCGCGGAGCTATTTCGCCTATTTTCCGGCAGGCCGCAGCAACGATCCGCACAGCGCGGTGTTCTGCGACTGGCTCGAGCAGCAGGGCCGGATGACCGGTTGAGGATTATTCCTGGTCAGGCGGCCGCGGGATCGTCGCCGTCGATTTCCTGCGGCAGGTCGATCACCACGCGGCCGCCGGCGAGATCGACCGATGGCACCACGGCATTGGTGAAGGGCAGCAGCATCGTCGCGCCCTGCGGCGGGGCGATCTCGATGATGTCGCCGGCGCCGAAATTATGGATCGCGATCACCTTGCCGAGCGGCTGCTCTGTCGTCGTCACCGCGGCGAGCCCGATCAGGTCGGTGTGGTAGTACTCGCCGTCGTCGGTTTCCGGCAGCCGGTCGCGCGGCACGTAGAGCTCGAGCCCGTTGAGCCGTTCGGCGTCATCGCGGCTGGCGACGCCCTTCAGCGTCACCACCAGATGATCCTTGGCCTCGCGCGCATGCGTGACCTCGAACTGACGCGTGCCGTCCTTGGTCATCAGCGGGCCGTAGTCCTTCACGGCCAGCGGATCTTCGGTGAAGGTCCAAAGCCGGACGGCGCCGCGCACACCATGCGCAGCGCCGATACGGGCGACACAGACCGGTACAGTCACCGTGGTCGCCGTTCAGCCTTAAGCCTTGGCGGCGGCTTCGGCCTGCGCCTTGCGCTCCTTGCGCGGCACGGCCTTTTCCGGGTTGTTGCGCGCGGTCCGCTTGACGACGCCGGCGGCGTCGAGGAAGCGGGTCACGCGATCCGACGGCTGCGCGCCCTTGGCGAGCCAGGCCTTGACCTTGTCCATGTCGAGCTTCAGGCGGGCCTCGTTGTCCTTCGGCAGCAGCGGGTTGAAGTGGCCGAGACGCTCGATGAAGCGGCCATCGCGCGGGAAGCGCGAGTCGGCGACGACGACGTGATAGACCGGACGCTTCTTGGTGCCTGCGCGAGCGAGGCGGATAACAACGGACATTTAGTTCTCCTTCAAAGGTCGATGTGTTCGATTGATTGGCATTCCGCGTCGCGCCGGCCGCATGTGAGCCGTCGCGACGAATTCCTCATTTCTTCTTGCCCGGGAAGCCGCCGAGGCCCGGCAGTGTCGGCTTGCCGCTGAGGCCGGTCAGGCCCGGCACATTGGGCAGGCCGCCGCGGAGGCCAACGGGCAAATCCTTCGGCAGGCTCGGCAGGCCGCCGCCGCCCTGCATCTTCTCGGCGAGCGCCTTCATCTCCTCGGCCGAGGGCGGCTTCATGCCGCCGCCAAACCCCATCGCCTGCGCGATGCCGGCGAGCGGGCCGCGCTTGCCGCTTCCCATGGCCTTCATCATGTCGGCCATGTTCCGGTGCATCTTCAAGAGCTTGTTGACCTGCTCGACGCTCTGGCCGGCGCCTGCCGCGATGCGCTTCTTGCGGCTCGCCTTCAGGATGTCCGGGTTCTTGCGCTCCTGCCGCGTCATCGAATCGATCACCGCGACCTGGCGCTTGATGATCTTGTCGTCGATGCCGGCAGCCGCGATCTGGTTCTTCATCTTGGCAATGCCGGGCATCATGCCCATCAGGCCGCCGATGCCGCCCATGTTCGCCATCTGCTGCAGCTGTTCGCGCATGTCGTTGAGGTCGAACTGACCCTTGCGCATCCGCTCGGCGGTGCGCGCGGCCTTCTCGGCGTCGATATTGGCCGCGGCCTTCTCGACCAGCGAGACGACGTCGCCCATGCCGAGGATGCGGCCGGCAATGCGATTCGGATGAAAGTCTTCCAGCGCGTCGGTCTTTTCGCCGGTGCCGAGCAGCTTGATCGGCTTGCCGGTCACCGCGCGCATCGACAGCGCGGCGCCGCCGCGGCCGTCGCCGTCGACACGCGTCAGCACGATGCCGGTGAGGCCGACGCGCTCATCGAATGAGCGCGCGAGGTTGACCGCGTCCTGGCCGGTGAGGGAGTCCGCGACCAGCAGCACTTCATGCGGGTTGGCGGCGGCTTTGATCTCGGCCGCCTCCTTCATCATGTCTTCGTCGAGCGTGGTGCGGCCGGCGGTGTCGAGCAGCACGACGTCGTAGCCGCCGAGCTTGCCGGCTTCGATCGCGCGCCTGGCGATCTGCGGCGGCATCTGGCCGGCGACGATCGGCAGGGTCGGAATGTCGAGGTCGCGGCCGAGCACCGCGAGCTGCTCCATCGCCGCCGGGCGGTAGACGTCGAGCGAGGCCATCAGCACCTTGCGCTTGTCGCGCTGGACCATGCGGCGCGCGAGCTTTGCGGTGGTGGTGGTCTTGCCGGAGCCCTGCAGGCCGACCATCATGATCGGCACCGGCGGCACGGAATTGATGTCGATGGTCTGGCCGTCGGAACCGAGCGTGGCGACGAGCTCGTCATGGACGATCTTCACCACCATCTGGCCCGGCGTCACCGACTTGACGACGGTGGCGCCGATCGCCTGCTCGCGGACCCGGTCGATGAAGCTGCGGACGACCTCGAGCGCGACGTCGGCTTCGAGCAGCGCGCGGCGCACCTCGCGCATCGCGGCATCGACGTCCTTTTCGGTCAGCGCGCCGCGCCCCGTCAGACGATCGAGAATGCCACCAAGCCGTTCCGACAGATTGTCGAACAATGCCGTTGTCCTGCTTTGAACCTCGCCCCGCTTGCGGGGAGAGGTCGGATCGCCTCGGCGATCCGGGTGAGGGGGTACAGGGCTAACCGCACGCCTCATGCGCGGAGAGAGCCCCTCACCCCGACCCTCTCCCCGCAAGAGCGGGGCGAGGGAGAAGGAAATCCAAACACTTTCGCGCCCGAGGGCGCATCGCGCTGTCGGGCGTTGGCCTCTGGCCTCCAGGGCCAGTCGGCGGGTCGAAAAGACGGATCTTTCCGAGAAAGTCGCGGCGTTAAACGCTGCCGGGGGAGGAAAGTCAAGGAAAGTTTCGCCGCAATTCGCTCGGCTTAGACCCTAAGGCATTGAAATTACGTCAATTTGCCATGTTGGTTCCGAATTTGTCGTCACCGCCCATATAAGCGGAGCCTGCCTCCTGTTTGGGAACCCGCGTGCCCATCATCACTCGCCGCCGCCTTCTTGCAACCTTGACCGGAGCCGCTGCCGCGCTCGGCGTGCCCTCGATCTGGATATCCCTGATGAAAACCTATGACGGCCCCGTCTCCGATCATTTCGACGGCCTGCACTTCTTCGATCCGGACGGCGCGCCGCCGAAATCGCTTGGCGAGGTGTTGCGCTGGCAGTTCGGGGGCAGGCGGCAGCGCGCGGTCTGGCCGGAATGGGCGCCGAGCCCCTATGCCGATACGCCGCCGCCGCGCGTCGACGGCGGCCAAGTTCGGCTCTGCTTCATCGGTCATGCCAGCTGGCTGATCCAGGCCGGCGGCCTCAACGTCCTGATCGATCCGGTCTGGTCGATGCGCGCCTCGCCGTTCGGCTTCGCAGGGCCCAAGCGGCGCAATGATCCCGGCGTCGCTTTCGAGAAGCTGCCTGACATCGACGTCGTGCTGGTGTCGCACGGCCATTACGATCATCTCGATGTCGCGACGCTGTCGAAGCTGACTGCGGCGTTTGCGCCGCGCGTGATCACGCCGCTCGGCAACGACGTCACGATGCGCGCCTGCGATGCCGCGATCAAGGCCGAGGCGTTCGACTGGCATCAGCGCGTCGAACTCGGAGGCGGCGTTGCCGTGACGCTGGTGCCGACGCGGCACTGGTCGGCGCGCGGCCTGTTCGATCGCAACAGGGCGCTGTGGGCGAGCTTCGTGCTGGAGACGCCCGCCGGCAAGCTCTACATCGTCTGCGATTCCGGCTATGGCGACGGCCGGCATTTCCGCAGGGTCGCGGAAGCGCATGGCCCGTTGCGGCTCGCGATCCTGCCGATCGGCGCCTACGAGCCGCGCTGGTTCATGCGCGACCAGCACATGAACCCGGAGGATGCGGTGAAGGCGCTGGCTGATTGCGGCGCCACCCAGGCGCTGGCGCATCACCACGGCACGTTCCAGCTAACCGACGAGGCGATCGACGCACCGGCGATCGCGCTCGGCGAAGCGCTCGACGCGGCCAGGGTGCCGCGCGAGAAATTTGTGACGTTGAAGCCGGGTCAGGTGTTCGAGATTTAGAAGCTGTCGTCCCTGCTTTCGCGGTGACGACAATAACTGCTACTTCTCCTTGATCGCCCAGGAGACAGTCACATTGACGGTGAGCGTTTCCTCGCCCTGGGCGACCGGCGTGGGGGCGGCGAATCCTGCCGTCGCCATCTTGGCACGGAACATCGGCACCGGCGCCGAGCCGACTTCCGCGATGTTCAAGGGCGCGCCGAGCGTGACGCCGGCGGCCTTGGCGTAGATCTCCGCCTTGCGGCGGGCGTCGGCAATCGCCCTTTCGCGTGCGTCATCGAGCAGCTTCGAGGCCTGCGACACCGAGAAATTGAGCCCGCCGATATCGTTGGCGCCGGCCCCCACTAGCACGTCGATGACACCAGCGACCTTGCTCACATCGTGCAGCTTGATCGTGACGCGATTGCTCGCGTGATAGCCGACGATGCTGGGCGGGGCGTTCGGCGACGACGGCGTGCGGTTGGCGAATTGCGGCGACAGCGACAGCCGCGAAGTCTGATAATCCTTTTCCGCGAGGCCGGCGCCCTTCAGCGCGGCCAGCACCTTGCCCATCGTCACATTGTTGGCTTCGGCGGCTTCGCGTGCGGTCTTGGCATCGGTGGTGACGCCGGCGTCGAGTTGCGCCTCGTCGGGCGCCGCCGACACGGTCGCCTCGCCGGTGACCGAGATCGCCGGCGGAAAGTCGCTGTCGGCGAGTGCGGGCGCAGCCAGCAGCGTGGTTGCGATGAGGGTGGCAGCGATGGGGAGGCCGAGGGGGAGGCGACGGGTCATTTGGCTCACTTCAGGGGTACGTAGACGTTGATCACAAGCTTGTCTTCGGCGGTCTTCAGCGGATCGGTGATGTATTCCTCGATAAAGGTGTCCTTGGCTTCGAGCTTCTTGTCGTCGAGGTGATTGGTGATCGCCTCATAGGTGTTGTCCATGTTGTCGTAGGACCCGCGATGGACGAATTTCAGCGCCTTGCCGTCGGGCGAATTGCCCATGCTCATGTTCTTGCCGAGGTTCTTGACGTCCTGGTCGACCGGGATTTCGGCGATGAAGGTGAAGCCGGTGTCGTCGGTCGAGGTGTAGACGATCATCGGATTGCCCGCTGCCTTGACGCCGTCCTTGTCGAGCAGCGCGGTGAGCTGCTTGAACGCTTCGATCAGCGCGTCGAAGGCCGAATCCCAGTTGGCCGTGCCCTTCAGCATCACGACCTTCTTCGGTTCCAGCGTGAACGGCTCGCCGAACGGGTCGGCGGTCTGCACCGGGGCGGCCGGCGGCGGCGCCGGGGTCTGCGATGCGGCCGGGCTGTCGGCCGGTGACTTGGTCTCGGCCGGCGGGGGCACCGGTGTTGCCGATGGCGCAGGCGCGGGCGTTGGGCTCGGGCTTGCCGCCGGAGCGGGCGAGGCTGACGGCGACTGGGCAGGCGCCGGGCTTGCCAGGGTGATCGCGGCCAAAGGGAGCAGCGCGACCAGGGCCGCGCGGAGCGTGTTGATACGGTTCATTCGGTATTTCTCCATCCCCTTCCTCAAACGGCCGCTCGATCTGTCCCGGCGCGCGCGGTCCCTGAGGTGCGATATTCCTAACACGCGAGTTCTGCATTCGTCCCATGACAGATGTGTCATAGGGCCATTCTGACTGGTGCTCCAATTCCGAAGTTCGCAAGCGAGTGCGGCAGAAACTGTGCGAACTTCGGAATTAGAGGAGCACCAGCAAACAATTGTTTCTAGTGCGGTTTCGAATTTGAAGCTCCTACAGAACCCGCGGAGCCACCGTAGGAGCTTCAAATTCGCCGCACTAGCCATCTGGCCACCACTCGCCATATAACCGGGCGGAATTTAGGAAAATCGATGAGCGCGCTCGCTAATCACGCATTCGCCAAGATGAACGGCATCGGAAACGAGATCGTTGTCGTCGACCTGCGCGATTCCAAAGCACAGGTTTCGGCGGCGGAGGCGCGCGCCGTGGCGTCGCCGGCCGGCGGCGTGCCCTATGACCAGCTGATGGTGCTTCAGCCGCCGCGGCTCGATGGCACCGAAGCGTTCATCTCGATCTACAACAATGACGGCTCGGAGGCCGGGGCCTGCGGCAACGGCATGCGCTGCGTGGTGCGGCGGATCTTCGAGAAGACCGGTCAGACATCGGCGACGTTCCAGACCCGCGCCGGCCTGCTCAATTGCTGGCAGGGGCCGGCGCCCGATCTCTACACCGTCGACATGGGCGCGCCGAAGTTCGGCTGGCAGGACATTCCGCTGGCTGAGGAATTTCGCGACACCCGCTACATCGAGCTGCAGGTCGGGCCGATCGACAATCCGGTGCTGCATTCGCCGTCGGTGGTCTCGATGGGCAATCCGCACGCGGTCTTCTGGGTCGATGACGTCAATGCCTACGACCTCGAACGTTTCGGGCCGCTCCTGGAAAACCATCCGATCTTCCCGGAGCGCGCCAATATCACGCTCGCCCAAATCGTCGATCGCGACCGCATCACGATCCGCACCTGGGAGCGTGGCGCCGGCCTCACCAGGGCCTGCGGGTCGGCGGCCTGCGCGACCGCGGTCGCGGCGGCGCGGCTGAAGCGCGCCAACCGGATGGTCGAGATCACGCTGCCCGGCGGCAAGCTCGGGATCGAGTGGCGCGAACGCGACGACCACGTGCTGATGACCGGTACCGCCGATTTCGAATATGAGGGCCGCTTCGATCCGGCGCTGTTCGCCAGCGTCGCTTAGCCGGGCATGAAGGCGGTCTTGGGATCGGTTATGAGCGTCGAAATCGTCACCTTTGGCTGCCGCCTCAACGCGTTCGAATCCGAGGTGATCCGCCGCGAGGCAGAGCAGGCCGGGCTCACCGACACCATCGTCATCAACAGCTGCGCGGTCACCAACGAGGCGGTGGCGCAGGCCCGGCAGTCGATCCGCAAGTTGAAGCGCGAACGCCCCGCGGCGCGCATCGTCGTCACCGGCTGCGCGGCGCAGACGCAAGCCGAGATGTTCGCCGAGATGGCCGAGGTCGATCGCGTCGTCGGCAATGACGAGAAGATGCGGGGCGACGCCTGGCAGGCGACGCGCGCAGCTTTCGACATCGGCGCGAGCGAGAAGGTCGCGGTCGCCGACATCATGGCGGTGACGGAAATGGCGCCGCATCTGCTCGACGGCTTCGAGCGCGGCCTGCCGCGGGTATTCGTGCAGGTGCAGAACGGCTGCGATCATCGCTGCACCTTCTGCATCATTCCCTATGGCCGCGGCAATTCGCGTTCGGTGCCGATGGGAGCCGTCGTCGATCAGGTCCGTACGCTGGTCGAGCGCGGCCACGCCGAGATCGTGCTGACCGGCGTCGATCTCACGAGCTATGGCGCCGACCTGCCGGGCGCGCCGAAGCTCGGCCAGTTGACCCGGCAGATCCTGCGCCATGTGCCCGAGCTGAGGCGGTTGCGCATCTCGTCGATCGATTCGATCGAGGCCGACCGCGACCTGCTCGATGTCATTGCCGACGATGCGCGGCTGATGCCGCATCTGCATCTGTCCTTGCAGTCCGGCGACGACATGATCCTGAAGCGGATGAAGCGCCGGCATTCACGCCGGGACGCAATCGATTTCTGCTCGCAGGTGCGCCGTCTGCGGCCGGACATCGCGTTCGGCGCCGACATTATCGCGGGTTTCCCGACCGAGTCTGAAGATATGTTCGCGCGCTCGCTCGACCTGGTCGCGGAATGCGATCTCACCTTCCTGCATGTGTTTCCCTATTCGAAGCGTCCGGGCACGCCGGCCGCACGAATGCCGCAGGTCGAGGGCGGTGCGATCAGGGAGCGCGCCAAGCGGCTGCGCGCGGCCGGCGAAGCCGCGCTGGTGCGGCGGCTTGCTGCGGAAGTCGGCGCGACGCGCGAGGTACTGATCGAGAGCGACAGGCAGGGCCGCACCGAGCATTTCCTGCCGGTCGCGATCGATGACGATGTGCCGGGCATGGTGCGTGCGATGTCCATCAGCGGACATGACGGCGCGCGCCTCACTGCATCGGTCGGCTACGTCCGTTGAGACGACGTCCTGTGCGTTACATCAGGACGATGCGCCTCACCATTCTCTCGTCATGCCGGGGCGGTGCGCAGCACCGAACCCGGAGTCCATTGAGCCGCAAAACTCGTGGAAGAATGGATTCCGAGGCGCGGATAGAAAGTTTGACTCATCGCCGCGCCAACAACCTCGATGTGATCCCTGCGAAAGCTGGGACCCATAACCACGAAATGGTTGTTGTTGGGCGATGCCGGAACGACGAGTCCTGTTCACAATATCCGCTGCGGAGTACGGGTCCCTGCTTTCGCAGGGACGACATCGGGAGTAAGCCGTGGCCTCTCGGCTCGAGCACCGACGTCTCTAAAATACTGGATCACCCGGATACGCATAGGCGGGTGATGACACCGAACCAGCTGTTTGACGGATTGAAATCGGAATCCGTAGCCATCGCGCATGACGCACTCAGTGCGCGCGGCCGCCGGGCTTTGGCGGCTGCGGCGCGCGAACCTGCCAGAACCGCAGCAGGCGATCGGCGTTGGCGCGGGTCAGTTTCGCGAACTGGCTCTTCGCGTGGGCGAGCTCAACGGCGCCCATGGAGCCGGTCGCATAGCGGCATTCCATTACCGCGGCGGTGGTCTCCCAGCTCAGGCCTGCCGCCCGGCACGGCACCAGCAGGCCTTCGCCGCGCAGGCTTTGCATCAGGGAGCGGATCACCTCGATGTTCGACTGCGCAAGATCCGCCAGCGCAACGACGGTTTCTTCATATCTTCGCTGCCTGGCGAAGCTGAGCAGGGCAGCCTCGTCGAGCTCGCCACTGTCCTTCAGCTTCGCGACGTGGCGCTTGGCTGCGGTGAAATGGCGGACCTGCGACATGTCGCGCTCGACGCCGGCGGCGACTGCGGCGATCGCGTGCCGGATTTCCTCGTACAGATACGGCGGGGCGCGTTCCAGCAAACGGCCGCGAACCTCTTCCGTTGCCTGGCGCAGGAGCTGAAGACGGAGCTCCGCCGGCAGGTCCGCGCGGATGCCGGTCTCGACTGCGAGGGTCGGATCGTGCTCGGCCTGTGCGAGGATCACGGCAAATCCGCCCGGCGATACCTTGGCGCCGGGATTGGTGACGAGGCGGTGGCTCACGCTCACAAAGCGACGAGCCAGAAGCGCGTCGCTGACGACGTCCTTCAGCCACCAGCGACCGGCGACGGCGAGCAGGTGCTGCTCGCTCTTGGTCTGCGCGATCTCGACCAGGTCCTCGGCACTGAGGCGCGAGGATTCCTGCAGCATCGGCCGCGCGATCCGGATCTCGTCGTTTTTGGCGAGGCGGCGAACGATCGCGGGCGGTGCCTGCGCGACCGGGGCGAGCTGCTCGCTGATCTCGGCAAGCGCCATCCGGGCGCTGATCTCGGCGAGCGCGCGCAGCTCGATGGTCTTGACCAGCCGTTCGAGCACATTGTCGAACAGTTCGACCTGCTCGCTGTTGAAGCTGCCGGCGGAGTGGAGGAAGAGATCAGTGACGCGCTTCGCCGTCGCGATGCATTTTTCGGCGGAGCCGGCGCGTATCGCAGCCTCGACCTCGTCGACAATTGCCTGCCCGGCAGTCAGCATTGCTCGTCCTGAGCCCGTCCCGATTGCTTGTTCTAAGCCGGTTTGCAGCTTTATCGGGCGGACCTGAACGTTTCGTAAGGATAATGATCAGTAGAATCCCGGAGGAAGCTCTACATGTCGACGCGTTTTCTTTACGCGAACCGGTATCCACTTCGCTGGAAAACGCTCTATTCGCCGTTCCAGCCGCAGGCCTTGAGCCGCTCCCGCATGTGCGCCGGCGCCGGCGCGACGACGTGCACCGGATCCTTGTTGCGGGAAATCGGGATGCCGATTTCGCGCGAATGCAGATGCAGGGTCGGCTCGCCGAAGCGCGGGCCGTTGCCATAGATGTTGTCGCCGACGATCGGCCAGCCCATCGCCGCCGAATGCACCCGGAGCTGATGGGTGCGGCCGGTGACAGGCTCCATCGCGAGCCAGGCGATGCCCTCGCCGCGTCCCAGCACCTTCCAGTTGGTGATGGCCTTCTGGCCATCCGGGTCCGGCTTCTGCCACCAGCCGCGTTCGGCGTTGAGCCGGCCGAGCGGCATGTCGATGGTGCCTTGATCCTCGGCAGGGCCGCCCTCGACCACGGTCCAATAGGTCTTCGCAATCTTGCTGTGCTTGAACAACAGCCCGAGCGAGGCGGTCGCCTTGCGGTGGCGTCCCAGGACGAGGCAGCCGGAGGTGTCCTTGTCCAGCCGATGCGCCAGCACCGGCGGCCGCGGCAGGCCGAACCGCAACGCGTCGAACGAGGCCTCCAGATTGGGGCCGCCCTTGGGGCCGCGGTGCACCGGCAGGCCCGCCGGCTTGTCGATGACCAGCATCAGTCCGTCGCGGTGGAGCACCCGGCCTAAGATTTCTTCGGCGGTCAATTGGGGAACATCGATCAATTCGTCGAGACTTTCGTTTATGGGCCGAAACGGCTAACACGTCCGCGCCATGAACGATACCACTGCAGGAACTCCAAAACAGAGCTGGTGGCAGCGGCTGAAAGGCGGCCTCAAGCGCACCTCGGGCGCGCTCGGCACGGCCGTCGCCGATCTCGTCACCAAGCGCAAGCTCGACCGAGCTATGCTCGATGATATCGAGGATGTGCTGCTGCGCGCCGACCTCGGTACCGAGGTCTCGGTGCGGATCGCGGAGGCGGTCGGCAAGGGCCGCTACGACAAGGCGATCTCGGCCGACGAGGTCAAGGAGGTGGTTGCGACCGAGGTCGAGAAGGTGCTGGCGCCGGTGGCGAAGCCGCTCGAGATCGATGCGGCGCTGAAGCCGTTCGTGATCCTCGTGGTCGGCGTCAACGGCTCCGGCAAGACCACGACGATCGGCAAGCTCGCCGCGAAATTCTCCGCCGAGGGCCGCAAGGTCATGCTGGCCGCCGGCGATACCTTCCGTGCCGCGGCGATCGAGCAGCTCAAGGTCTGGGGCGAGCGCACCAAGTCGCCGGTCATTGCCGGGGCCCAGGGCTCGGATTCGGCAAGCCTCGCCTTCAGCGCGCTGACCGAGGCAAAGGAGCAGGCGCGCGACGTGCTGCTGATCGACACCGCCGGCCGGCTGCAGAACAAGTCCGAGCTGATGAACGAGCTCGAAAAGGTCGTGCGCGTCATCAAGAAGGTCGATGCGTCGGCGCCGCATGCGGTGCTGCTCGTGCTCGACGCCACGGTGGGACAAAATGCGCTGTCGCAGGTCGAGGCGTTTCATCGTACGGCAGGTGTCACCGGCCTCGTGATGACCAAGCTTGACGGCACTGCACGCGGCGGCATCCTTGTCGCGCTGTCGGAGAAGCACAAGCTGCCGGTGCATTTCGTCGGCGTCGGCGAAGGCGTCGAGGACCTCGCGCCGTTCACGGCGAAGGATTTTGCCAAGGCGATTGCCGGGATCGAATAATTCATCCTTCGAGACGCGCGCTAGTACGCGCATCCTCAGGATGGCGGTGGGATACGAAAGGTCGTCATCCTGAGGAGGCGCGGAGCGCCGTCTCGAAGGATGGCCAAGACACGAGTTCAATGGACTGAATTGATGGACAAGACCCAGCCACATCCGCTGTTCAAGCTTGCGACCGAGCTCGGGCCGCTGCTCGTGTTCTTCATCGCGAACGCCAAATACCATTTATTCTTCGCGACAGGCGCGTTCATGGTCGCGATCGTAGCTGCCATGATCGCATCCTATGTGGTGACCAGGCACGTGCCGATCATGGCGCTGGTGACCGGCGCGGTCGTGCTGGTGTTCGGCACCCTGACCTTGGTGCTGCACGACGAAACCTTCATCAAGGTCAAGCCGACCATCATCTACGGCCTGTTCGCGGCCGTGCTCGGCGGCGGACTGCTGTTCGGCCGCTCCTTCATCGCCGTCATGTTCGACCAGATGTTCAATCTGACGCCGCAGGGCTGGCGCATCCTCACCATGCGCTGGGCGCTGTTCTTCGCCGGCATGGCTATTCTCAACGAGATCGTCTGGCGGACGCAGACCACGGATTTCTGGGTGAACTTCAAGGTGTTCGGTGTGACGCCGCTGACCATGGTGTTCGCCATCGCTCAGATGCCGCTGACCAAGCGCTATCATCTGGAGCCGGTCTCGCTGGAAACCAGCGAGGCGGACGCCGGCGATCTAAGAAAGTAATCCGGACGCAGCGCGGGCGATTGCGCCGCGCTGCGTCCGACGCTTCGGAGATCAACTCTTCAGAGCTCAGCTCTTCTGCTTGGCGACGATCTTGTCCTTGATCTTGTCGTAGGTCGCCTGCGGCAGGATGTTCTTCTGCACCAGTTCATCCTTGCCCTTGTAGGGGCGGCCCTTGATGATCGCGGCCGAATAGGCCTTGCCGACACCGGGCAGCGCGTCGAGCTGGTCGGGGCTGGCGCTGTTGATGTCGAGCAGGTCGTCTTTCGCCATTCCCGTCGTCTTCAAGTCAGGGGTGGCGGCTTTCGGGGCGGGAGCCATCTTGCTCTCCGACTTCGCGGCGGGCGCAGCCGGCTGCGGAGTCTGGGCCATCGACGGCGATGCCGTGATCATGCCGAGTGTGAGCGCGGTGGCGAGAAGTGAAGCGAGCGTGGTCTTGCGCATATGTCCCCTCCTGAGGAACGTTGATGTCAACGCTGCTGAGTTGGGGTTGCGTTCGTGGCGTTGCCGTGGCCGCGAAATGAACCGCAGATAAACGTATCGAATTATTTTGTCGCAGGTTTGCGCGCGATCTGTTCGCGCTTCGCGTGTGGGTGACGCGATTACTTGTCCGCGCGCAGCGCCTTCTCGATCTCGGCCCTGAGTACGGTGTTGACATTGTCAGGCGTCACCGGGCCGACCAGCTTGTAGACGATCTTGCCCTCGCGCCCGACTAGGAAGGTCTCGGGCACGCCGTAGACGCCCCACTCGATCGAGGCGCGGCCGTTGCCGTCGACGCCGACGATGCCGAACGGATTGCCGTAGCGGCCGAGGAAGCGCCGCGCGTTCTCGGGCGAGTCCTTGTAGTTGATGCCGATGATCTGGAAGCGCTTGTCCTTGCCGAGTTCGGTCAGCAGCGGCGCTTCGTCGTGGCAGGGCACGCACCAGGACGCCCAGACGTTGACGATTGAGACCTTGCCCTTGAAGGCCGCGGGATCGAGACCGGGGACAGGCGCGCCATCCTTCACGAGGCCGTCGAGCGCGGGCAGCGCGGTCTGCGGCGCCGGCCGGCCGATCAGTGCTGACGGAATTTTGGAGGGATCGCCGCCATAGAGCCGCAGCAGGAAAAGCCCGGCAAGACCGAGGAAAACCATCAACGGCAGCACCACCAGCAGGCGGCGGGCTTGCGGCGGGCTGTTGGTCACCTGATCACTCATCTTATATCCGCCGCGCTGCGGCCGGAGCGGCGCGTGATGCCGCTGGCCTCGATCTCCTTGAGGTGCGCCTGCTGGCGGCGATAGTCGGCAATGATCCAGACGATCAAGAGCAGCACGACCGCCGCGACCAGCGCATAGGACGTCACGATGAAAGAGGCGTAGGGACCAAGCGACATCGTGTCACGCCGCTCCAATTTCTTGTGACGCGTTTCCGTCACGCGAACCGGTGCCCACTTCGCTCGTAAACGCGACGCGGTTCGCTTGCATCATCTGCAAGCTGCGCACGCGCCGGCGCAGGATCTCGTTGCGCATTGCCGCCAGGTGCAAGGTGATGAAGAGCAGCGAAAACGCGATCGCCATCACGAGCAGCGGCCACAGGAACGCCTTGTCGAGTGTCGATCCGCCCATCCGGAGCACCGAGGCCGGCTGATGCAACGTATTCCACCAGTCGACCGAGAACTTGATGATCGGGATGTTGATGGCGCCGACCAGGGTCAGGACCGCTGCCGCCCGCGCCGCGCGCGAAGGGTCTTCCACCGCGCGCCACAGCGCCATCAGGCCGAGATACATCAGGAACAGGATCAGCACCGAGGTCAGCCGCGCGTCCCACTCCCAATAGGTGCCCCACATCGGCCGGCCCCATAGCGAGCCGGTGACCAGCGCAAGGAAGGTGAAGGCGGCGCCGATCGGAGCGGCGGCTTTCGCGGCGACGTCGGCGAGCGGATGCCGCCACACCAGGGTGCCGAGCGCGGCCACGCTCATGACGCCCCAGACGAACATCGACAGCCACGCATTCGGCACGTGGATGAACATGATCTTCACCGTGGCGCCCTGCTGGTAGTCGTCGGGCGCCATTGCCGACTGGTAGAGTCCGATCGCGAGCAGGATCGCGGTCACGCCCGCCAGCCACGGCAGGATCCGCGCGGTCAGCGCCAGGAACTTGGTCGGGTTGGCGAGGTCGGTCAGCGTCATGGCACCCTGATAGTCGTCCGATGTGTCGCAGGCAATTGGCCGAATTTCTCTCGGCGAGATTTGATCGGGCTCATATAGCCGGCCAATTTCAGTCCAGCCCGTGCCGCAGGCTCGCGGCGGCGGCAAACGGGCCGATCACGAGGCTGGCAAGTGACAGCGCGCAGAGGATCGAGAATGGTGTTCCAAAGGGCAGGGACCCCGATATCGCCGCCTGCGACGCGGCAACGCCGAAGATCAGCACCGGGATCGACAGCGGCAGCACCAGCACGGCGAGCAGCAGCCCGCCGCGATGCAGCGTCACCGCCAATGCCGCGCCGATCATGCCGGTGAAGGTCAGCGCCGGAGTTCCCGCCAGCAGGGTCGCCGCAACCGCAAGCGTCGCCGTCCCGTCGAGATTGAGCAGCAGGCCGAGCACCGGCGTCGCGATGATCAGCGGCAGGCCGGCTGCGATCCAATGCGCCAGCGCCTTGGCCGCGCAGGCGAGTTCCAGCGGCGTCCGGCTCATCACGATCAGGTCGAGCGAGCCGTCCTCGTGATCGGCCGTGAACAGCCGGTCGAGGGTGAGCAGGCTCGCCAGCAGCGCGCCGAGCCAGAGGATGGCGGGTCCGAGCCGCGACAGCAGCGCCAGATCGGGCCCGACCGCGAACGGCATCAGCACCGTGACGGTGAGGAAGAACAGCACGCCGATCAGCGCCCCGCCGCCGACGCGCAGCGCGATCTTGATGTCGCGGCGGATCAATGCGGCCAGCGCGCTCATGCCGCGCCTCCGCAGCAGTCGCTGTGCGAGCCGATGTCGTGCCGCGCAACCAGTGCGCTCCCTCCCCCCTTGCGGGGGAGGGCTGGGGAGAGGGGTGGCCCCGGGCGAGATATTCGCTGGCAAGGTCGGTAATGCAATCTCGGCCGCCTGTCGCGGAGAGATAGACGGAGAGAGCACGTCGTGTGGCACCCCTCTCCCTGACCCTCCCCCGCAAGGGGGGAGGGGACGGAGAGAGCTGCGCACGGCGGCGAGAGATAGAACAGCTTGCTCATGCCGCGCCTCCCATCCGCAAGTCGCGCGCGTCGATGCCGAGCGGCAGATGGGTCGCGGCGACGATCAGGCCGCCGCTCGCGAGATGGTCGCGCATCAGGCCTACGAACAGCGCCTGTCCGGCCGCATCGAGCGCCGATGTCGGCTCGTCCAGCAGCCATACCGGCCGCCGCACCGAGAGCAGGCGCGCGATCGACAGGCGGCGGCGCTGGCCGGCGGAGAGGTAGGCCGCCGGCAGATGCGCGGCGTGGTCGAGCGCCACGGCGGCGAGGCAGCGGCCGGCGTCCTCCGTCTCACCGCCGAGGAATTCCCGCCAGAAGGAAAGATTTTCCGCGACACTCAGCGCCGGCTTCAGCGCGTCGCGGTGGCCAAGATAGTGGGCCTGTTCGGGCAGACTGAGCTCGGCGTCGCCGCCTTCGAGCGCAATCGAGCCCTCGGCGGGAACCAGGAGCCCGGCGAGGACGCGCAGCAGCGAGGTCTTGCCCGCGCCGTTGGGCCCGGTGACGGCAAGCGCCTCGCCGGCCGTCGCCGACAGATCGAGGCTGGAAAACACCTCGCGTCCGCCGCGCACGCATTTCAGATTTCGTCCCGAGAGCCGCATGGTTCGTCTTGTCACAGCCCTCTGAAATCTTTCGCTACCGCGTGAGAATTTTTGGGTCGCGCAACGCTGTCGCACGCTTGTCGGTGTGGCGGTGCTTCTAGAAAGGTTCTATAAGCCCGGAACTTGATGCAGCACACACAATCGGCGGCCGCAAGCCATCCAGGCCATTCCCTCGGCCCGTGTCGATCGCCGGTGTTTAGTTACCCTTGCCGGGTATAACTGAAAATTGGGATTCCTCGCATGACCTCGCTCGACAGCTTCAAATGCCGCAAGACCATGAAGGTCGGCGGCAAGTCCTACGTCTATTACAGCCTGCCCCAGGCAGAGAAGAACGGACTGAAGGGTATCTCGAAGCTGCCGTATTCGATGAAGGTTCTGCTCGAGAACCTGCTGCGCAACGAGGACGGCCGCACCGTGAAGAAGGAAGACATCGTTGCGGTGTCGAAGTGGCTGAAGAAGCGCCAGCTCGAGCACGAAATCGCGTTCCGCCCGGCGCGCGTGCTGATGCAGGATTTCACCGGCGTTCCGGCCGTGGTCGATCTCGCGGCGATGCGCAACGCGATGCAGAACCTCGGTGGCGACGCCGAGAAGATCAACCCGCTGGTGCCGGTCGATCTCGTCATCGACCACTCGGTGATCGTCAACTTCTTCGGTGACAACAAGGCATTCGCGAAGAACGTCACCGAGGAATACAAGCAGAACCAGGAGCGCTACGAGTTCCTGAAGTGGGGCCAGAAGGCGTTCTCGAACTTCTCGGTGGTGCCGCCCGGCACCGGCATCTGCCACCAGGTCAATCTCGAATACCTTGCACAGACGGTGTGGACCAAGAAGGAGAAGATGACGGTCGGCAAGAAGACCGGCACCTTCGAGGTCGCCTATCCCGACTCGCTCGTCGGCACCGACTCGCACACCACGATGGTCAACGGCCTCGCCGTGCTCGGCTGGGGCGTCGGCGGCATCGAGGCGGAAGCCTGCATGCTCGGCCAGCCGCTGTCGATGCTGCTGCCGGAAGTGGTCGGCTTCAAGCTCAAGGGCCAGCTCAAGGAAGGCGTCACCGCGACCGACCTGGTGCTGACCGTCACCCAGATGCTGCGCAAGCTCGGCGTGGTCGGCAAGTTCGTCGAGTTCTTCGGTCCGGGCCTCGATTTCCTGTCGGTCGCGGACAAGGCGACCATTGGCAACATGGCGCCCGAATACGGCGCGACCTGCGGCTTCTTCCCGGTCGATGCCGCGACCATCGATTACCTGAAGACCTCGGGCCGCAAGGCTGATCGCGTCAAGCTGGTGCAGGCCTATGCCAAGGCGCAGGGCCTGTTCCGTACCGCCAAGTCGGCCGATCCGGTGTTCACCACCACGCTGACGCTCGACCTCGCCGACGTGGTGCCGTCGATGGCCGGACCGAAGCGCCCCGAAGGCCGCATCGCGCTGCCGGCCGTCTCGACCGGTTTCGCCACCGCGCTGGTCAACGAATACAAGAAGCCCGATGGCGAGCAGAAGCGCTTCGCGGTCGAGGGCCGCAATTTCGATCTCGGTCATGGCGATGTCGTGATCGCTGCGATCACCTCCTGCACCAACACCTCGAACCCGAGCGTGCTGATCGGCGCCGGCCTCCTGGCGCGCAAGGCGGCCGCCAAGGGCCTGAAGGCCAAGCCGTGGGTGAAGACCTCGCTCGCGCCGGGCAGCCAGGTGGTGGCGGAATATCTCGCCAATTCCGGCCTGCAGGCCGATCTCGACAAGGTCGGCTTCAACCTGGTCGGCTTCGGCTGCACCACCTGCATCGGCAATTCCGGCCCGCTGCCGGAAGACATCTCGAAGTCGATCAACGACAACGGCATCGTCGCCGCCGCCGTACTGTCGGGCAACCGCAACTTCGAAGGCCGCGTCTCGCCGGACGTGCAGGCGAACTACCTCGCCTCGCCGCCGCTGGTGGTCGCGCATGCGCTCGCCGGCACCGTGACCAAGGATCTCGCGGTCGAGCCGATCGGCATCGGCAAGGATGGCAAGCCGGTGTTCCTGAAGGACATCTGGCCGACCACCAAGGAGATCAACGCCTTCATGAAGAAGTACGTCACCGCGACGATCTTCAAGAAGAAGTACGCCGACGTGTTCAAGGGCGACACCAACTGGCGCAAGATCAAGACCACGGAAAGCGAGACCTATCGCTGGAACATGAGCTCGACCTATGTGCAGAACCCGCCCTATTTCGAAGGCATGAAGAAGCAGCCGGAGCCGATCGTCGACGTGCTCGACGCGCGGATCCTCGCGATGTTCGGCGACAAGATCACCACCGACCACATCTCGCCGGCCGGCTCGATCAAGCTGACCTCGCCCGCCGGCAAGTTCCTGAGCGAGCACCAAGTGCGCCCCGCCGACTTCAACCAGTACGGCACGCGGCGCGGCAACCATGAAGTGATGATGCGCGGCACCTTCGCCAACATCCGCATCAAGAACTTCATGCTGAAGGGTGCCGACGGCAATATTCCGGAAGGCGGTCTGACCAAGCACTGGCCCGACGGCGAGCAGATGTCGATCTACGACGCCGCGATGAAGTACCAGCAGGAGAACGTGCCGCTGGTGGTGTTCGCCGGCGCCGAATACGGCAACGGCTCGTCGCGCGACTGGGCCGCCAAGGGCACCCGCCTGCTCGGCGTGCGCGCGGTGATCTGCCAGAGCTTCGAGCGCATCCATCGCTCCAACCTGGTCGGCATGGGTGTGCTTCCGCTCACCTTCCAGGACGGCACGTCGTGGTCCTCGCTCGGCCTCAAGGGCGACGAGAAGGTCACGATCCGCGGGCTGCAGGGCGATTTGAAGCCGCGCCAGACGCTGACGGCCGAAATCGTCTCCGCCGACGGCGGCAAGCGGGACGTCCCGCTGCTCTGCCGCATCGATACGCTGGACGAGCTCGACTACTATCGCAACGGCGGCATCCTGCATTACGTGCTGCGCAAGCTCGCGGCCTAGCGCGGATTTGTGATCAGTGCCTCACTGCTTAGTGAGTAGCGGCTAAAAAGAAGGCGGCCTATGACAAGGCCGCCTTCTCGCGTTCTGGGGCACGCAAGTTCAAGGGACAACTTCATGCTCCGTACAAATACGGATGGAAATCATCACGACTGGTTCGCAGTATGACAGCGATGATCGCCTATAATTGTATCTCGCGATGGTCCAGCGCGCTTGGTTTCTGCGCGATCGTCGCGATCATCCGCCCCGCTCACGCTGATCCGCGTGCTGTCGTCGAACTCTTCACCTCGCAGGGATGCTCGTCATGTCCGCCGGCGGACAAGATCATCGGTGACCTCGCGAAGGACCCCAATGTCATCGCGCTCAGCATGCCGATCGACTATTGGGATTATCTCGGCTGGAAGGACACGCTGGCCGATTCCCGTTTCAGCGCGCGCCAGAAAGCCTATTCGCATATGCGCGGCGACCGCGACGTCTATACGCCGCAGGCCGTGATCAACGGCTCCGCCCATGTGATCGGCAGCGACCGCGCCGGCATCGAGGACGCGATCAAGGACACCGAGAAGAGCGGCAGCGTGATGTCGGTCCCGGTGACGATGACGCTGACCGGCAAGCAGATCAACGTGTCGGTGGCCGCATCGAAATCGCCCGCGGTGTCGCGCGGCGAAGTCTGGATCTGCTCGATCTCGAAGTCGGTGCCGATCTCGATCGCGCGCGGTGAGAACCGCGGCCGCGAGATCACGTACCACAACGTGGTGCGCAATCTCCTGAAGGTCGGCGACTGGAACGGCTCGTCCGGGAGTTGGACCGTGCCGCTCGAGAACATCACGCGCGATGGCGTCGATGCCGCGGCCGTGTACGTCCAGGACGGCAATCGCGACAAGCCGGGCCCGATGCTGGGCGCCGCATTCACCTCGCTTCACTAGAGCTTCGGTTCTGATTGATCAGAACCGAAGCTCTGGGTTCTTGTTTGACGCGTTTTCTTCATGCGAACCGGTGTCCACTTCGCTCGAAAACGCTCCAGCGCTGCGCGGCGCTGGCTTCTGCCAGTCGCGTCGTTGGGCCGCACGCAAGTTGTCGTGCGGCTCCGCGCGCCGGCAAGCGTGCATCCACTGATTTGCTGAGAGGGAAGCGCCGAGGCTTGCGGGTCTTGATCGCGCTTAGTCGGGCAGGGCCCCAAAAACAAAAAGGACCAACTTTCGTTGGCCCAGTGGGTTGGGATTTGACTCCCCTGCGAACAGGCCCGATCCCGACGGCCCCGGGGGGCTGGGGGCTGAGGAATCCGGAACCGAAAGGACCGGGCCAACGCAGTATTTTCTTTTCGCAGGGCAGCGGGGCAGGCGATGGGCGGAAGTGGGGCAGCAATATGATTCCTCTAACGTTCCCGTGACTCTTCGGTTTTCCGGACAATCCGTCGCGCCTGGCCGTGGTTAAGGGCTGGTTGCATTGCGAATGGCCCCTTGCGGGCTCCGGCGCTTAGCGCAATCATGTCACTCTCATGACGATCCCGAAGTGGGGGGACCGGCCTTCGGAACCCGATCGTCACCGGGATAACAGGAGGCGCTCGATGAGTTTGATCTCGGAGGATAGTGATCCGAGTGGGAATCGTGCCGGGGCGCGTCCCGCCGCCGCGACCTCTCAGCCCAACCGCGTGACATTCAACCGACTTGAGCTCAACCGCATTCTCAATCTCTACGGCCGCATGGTCGCCGATGGCGAGTGGCGCGACTATGCGATCGACTTCCTGAAGGACCGCGCCGTGTTCTCGGTGTTCCGGCGCGCATCCGAAATGCCGATCTACCGGATCGAGAAGGATCCCCGGCTGGCGCGTAAGCAGGGCATGTACAGCGTGATTTCGGCGACCGGCCTGATCCTGCGCCGCGGCCACGAGCTCGAACGGGTGCTGCTCGCGATCGATCGCAAGCTGTCGCTGGTATAGGCGCTACGGAGGTATAGGCGTTACGGATTGCCGTCTAATCCGCCGTCGCCGCGCCCTCGCCGAGCGCGCGCTGCATCATCACGGTGTCGAGCCAGCGGCCGAATTTCAGGCCGACATTCGGGTGCGTCGCGATCATCTGAAATCCGCAGCGGCGGTGCAGCCCGATCGAGCCGACATTGGCCGAGTCCCTGATCACCGCGATCATCTGCCGAAAGTCGCGCGCGTCGCATTCGGCGATCAGGCGCTCCATCAGCCGGAGGCCGATGCCGCGGCGATGGACCGCGGGGTCCAGATAGACCGAGTTCTCGACCGTGAAGCGATAGGCCGGCCGCGGTCCGGTAGGGGCCGGCATAGGCATAGCCCGCGATGCGGCCGTCCAGCACGGCGACGAAATAGGGGAAGCCGCCATCGATCAGCGCGCTGTAGCGGCGGGTCATCTCGGCAAGGTCGGGCGGGATCAGCTCGAAGGTCGCTGTGCCGAAGCGCACCGCGTGCTCGTAGATCGCCGTGATCGAGGGCAGGTCCGCCTCGACGGTTAGCCTGATTTCCGGATTGGACCCCGCGGGACTGGACATGGCACGACAGTATTTTGCCCTGCGTAAAAGAAAAGCCCCGGCCGCGTGGCCGGGGCTTTGGATCAATCGGCAGCCGGAGGCGCCTATGCATTTCATTGCTTAACTGAATCGGAGGGGATTCCGGTTTTTGGCGGTTTGTGATTCAAGATGCTGACTGGATTGGAGGCCAGCATCGCATGACCCGACCTCTTTCCCTGGATCTTCGCGAGCGTGTGGTGGCGTCGGTTTTGGCGGGCGAGAGCTGCCGATCTGTGGCGGAACGGTTTGGTGTTGCGGTCTCGTCGGTTGTGAAGTGGTCACAGCGGCAGCGGGCGACCGGCTCGGTTGCGCCCGGCAAGATGGGCGGTCACCGCAAGCCCTTGCTTGATCCGCATCGTGCCTTCATTGTCGAGCGGATCATTCAGACGCCGCACCTGACGCTGCATGGTCTGAAGGCGGAACTGGCAGCTCGTGGGGTCAAGGTCTCACACAACGCGGTCTGGCTGTTCCTGCGCCGGGAAGGGCTGCGGTTCAAAAAAACACTGTTCGCCCTCGAACAAGCGCGCGCCGACGTCTCTCGTAGGCGCCAGCGTTGGCGATCCTGGCAGGCCGGACTTGATCCGGGCCGGCTCGTCTTCATCGATGAGACTTGGATCAAGACCAACATGGCCCCTTTGCGGGGCTGGGGCCCCAAGGGCGCACGCCTGCGCGGCTTCGCCCCGCACGGTCACTGGCGTACCCTCACATTCCTCGGCGCGCTCCGCCATGACCAACTCACGGCACCCTGCGTCTTCGACGGCCCGATCAACGGCGAATGCTTCTGCGCTTATGTGAAGCACCTTCTCCTGCCAACCCTGCGCGAAGGCGACATCGTCATTCTCGACAACCTCGGAAGCCACAAGTCGAAAGCTGTCAGGCAAATGATCCAGGCTGCTGGCGCCAGGCTCTGGTACCTGCCGCCATACTCGCCCGACCTCAACCCGATCGAACAGGCCTTCTCCAAGATCAAACACTGGATGCGGCAGGCTCAGAGGCGCACCGTCGAAGACACTTGGCGCCACATCGGTCACCTCGTTCAGGACATCCAGCCTCGCGAATGCGCAAACTACTTCGCAAACGCCGGTTATGCTTCAGTCAAAATGTGAAACGCTCTAGTCGCGCTGGCCGAGCAGCTGCAGGAGCAGCGTGAACAGGTTGATGAAGTTCAGGTAGAGCGACAGCGCACCAGTGATTGCCGCACGCTCTGCCATCACGCCACCCTGCGAGGCGTAGCCGTAGATGTAGTCGTTCTTCAGCCGCTGGGTATCCCAGGCGGTGAGGCCCGCGAACACCAGCACGCCGACCACCGACACGATGAACTGCAGCGCCGAGCTCGCCAGGAACAGGTTAACCAGGCTCGCGATGATGATGCCGATCAGGCCCATGAACAGGAACGAGCCCATGCCGCTCATGTCACGCTTGGTGGTGTAGCCGTAGAGGCTCAGCGCACCGAACGTCGCCGCGGTGATGAAGAACACGCGCACGATCGAGGTGTGCGTGTACACCAGGAAGATCGACGACAGCGACAGGCCCATCAGCGCCGAGAACACCCAGAACAGCAGCTGGGCGGTCGCAGGCTGCAGGCGGTTGATGCCGGCCGAGATGACGAACACCATCGCCAGAGGGGCGAGGATGAACAGCCACTTCAGCGGGCTCACGAACATCGCGTAGCCGAACTGCGTCAGATAGGCGTTGCCAAACTTGGCGACGGCGGCGGACTGATCGGTTGTCACCGCACCCATGTAGACACCGAGCGCGGCCAAGCCTGTGATGGCCAGGCCGATGCTCATGTAGTTGTAGATGCGCAGCATGTAGGCGCGCAGACCGGCGTCGACGGCCGCAGCGTCAATGCGCCCGGCGGCCCGGCCGAAAGGAGAAGCGTAGTTGCGGTCTAGGTCCGACATGGTCGAATTCCCGTGGTTGGTCCCGGTGGAGCGCAAGGGATTTGCGGCGCCGGTTCTAAATCTATCTCAGATGGCTCGGTTTGCGGAACATTAATTGTGTGTCATTCAAACCGACTATCCGACCCGAGTGGTATGTGGGAAATTAACACATCCGACGCAAGCTTCCACGCGCGGCCGAATGTCGCTCTAGCCTAGCATTTATAGGCAAAACGGCGCTGCCGCCGCTACAAATTGTCACAAATTCCGCAACACCGAGGCCGGCTTCTGGTTCAGCGCGAGCAGCGTTCCGGCCAGCCCCAATCCGACCGTGACGACCAGCGCGGCGACCACGACCAGCGCGGCGCTGCCGGCCTGCCAGATGAAACTCAGCGTCATCAGCCGCGTCACGATCAGCCAGGCCGCGACCGAACCGGCGATCACCCCGAATATTGCGGTTGCAAAGCCGATCATCAGATACTCCAGCGCGTAGGCGCCGAGCAATCGCACCCGCGTGGCGCCGAGCGTCTTGAGGATCACGGCGTCATAGACGCGGTGGCGGTGCCCGGCGGCGAGCGCGCCGCCCAGCACCAGGATCGCCGAGATCAGCGTCACGGCGCTGGCGCCGCGGATCGCCAGCACCAGATTGCTGACGACGGTGCCGACCGTCTCCAGCGCCTCGCGGACCCGAACGCTGGTCACCATCGGGAACGCGTCGGCGACCTGCTTGATGATGCGCGCATCATCGGGGCCGTCACCATGGGGTTCCGTCAGGGTCGCGACGTGGCTATGCGGGGCGCCCTTGAAGGCATTCGGCGAGAACACCAGCACGAAATTGATGCCGAGCCCTTGCCAGTCGATGTTGCGCAGATTGGCGATCTTCGCCGGCACATCGCGGCCGAGCACGTTGACCACGATCTCGTCGCCGATCTTCAAGGACAGGCCGTCAGCGATTTTCTTCTCCATCGAGACCAGCGGAGGTCCGCTGTAGTCCGGTCCCCACCATTCGCCCTCGACGATCTTCGAACCCTTGGGAACTTCGCCGGTGTAGGTCAGGCCGCGGTCGCTTTGCAGCACCCACTCCGAATCGACCGACGGCTTGAGCTGGTCGGCCTTGACGCCGCGCGCGGCGACGATGCGCCCGCGCAGCATCGGCACGTCCTCGACGGTCGAGCCGGCAGCGATCCGCGACAGGAAGGCGGCGAAGCGATCGGCTTCGGTGGAGGGGATGTCGATGAAGAAGAACGACGGCGCCCGCTCCGGCAATGCGGCCAGGAATTGCCGGCGCAGATTGCCGTCGATCTGGGTGATGGTGACGAGCACCGCGAGCCCGAGCCCCAGCGACAGCACGACCGACGGCGTCAGCGCGCCCGGCCGGTGGATGTTGGCGATTGCGAGCCGCAGCATGGTCATGCGGCTGCGCGGCAACCGCCGCGCCACCGCCATCAGGATCTCGGCGATCCCGCGGAGCAGCAGGAATACCGCGATCGACGAGGCGACGAACACGGCGGCCACCCGCTTGTCATAGGCGAGCCCGATCGCAACCCCGATCAGGAGTGCGATCACCAGCGCCATCAGCGCGAGATAGCTCCAGCGCGGGCGGTGCCATTCGCTGGCGACGGTCTCGCGGAATAGCGCGGCGACCGGCACGTCGTGGACCCGGCCGAGCGGCCACAGCCCGAATGCCAGCGCGGTGAGCTGGCCGTAGAGGAAGGAGAGCGCGAGTTCGTCGGGATGCAGGGCCGGCACTACCGGCAGCGGCAGCAGATTGCCGAACAGGCCGACGATGACGAAGGGCAGCGCGGCGCCGAGCACCAGCCCGATCACCGAACCGATCCCGGCCAACACCACCACTTGCGTGCAGTAGATCGTGAAGACGTCGCGGCCGGTGGCGCCGAGCGCCTTGAACGAGGCGATGACGTCGCGGCGCCGGTCAATATGGCTCTTCACCGCGTTGGCGACGCCGACGCCGCCGACCAGCAGTGCGGCGAGGCCGACGAGGGTCAGGAACTGGGTGAAGCGGTTGATGGTGCGTTCGAGCTGCGGCGAGGCGTTGTTGCGGCTGCGGACTTCCCAGCCGGCTTCCGGCGCGGCGGCCCGCGCGCCGTCGATCAGTGCGGTGGTGGCGCGATCGTCGTTGGCGCCGTCGGGCAGCTTCACCCGGTAAATCCAGCGCACCAGGCTGCCCGGCTGCAACAGGTCAGTGGCGCGCAGGCTCGCCTCGCTGATCAGGAAGCGCGGCCCGAGGCCGACGCCGCCGGCGAGCTTGTCAGGCTCGGCCGCCACCACGCTGCGGATCTGGTAGGTCGCGCTGCCGATAGTGACTCGGTCGCCGAGCTTCAGGTCGAGCCGCGCCAACAGCGCTGAATCGGCGGCCGCGCCATAGACGCCGTCGCGTTCGGCGAGCAGATCGGCTGTCGGCATGTTTGGCTCGAGCGTCAGCTCGCCGAGCATCGGATATTTGCCGTCGACCGCCTTGAGCTCGACCAGCGCCAGCTTGCCGTCGCCGCTGCGGGCCATCGCGCGCAGCGTGGCTGCCACTGAAACCTCGCCGCGGGTGCGCAGATACGCGACCTCGTCGGGCTTGGCCTCGCGCGAGATCAGCGAGAATGCGACGTCGCCGCCGAGCAGCGTGCGGCCCTCGCGCGACAGGCCGTCGCCGAGGCTCGCGGCGACCGAGCCGACGCCGGCAATCGCCATCACGCCGAGCGCGATGCAGGCGATGAACACGTAGAAACCGCGCAGGCCGCCGCGCAATTCGCGCAGTGCGTAGCGGAAGGCAAGCGACGACGCGCGGCTCTGCACCGCGACTTCGGACGCAATGCTCATGTCGGGGATTGTCCGTCGATGCGGCCGGAGCGCAGCCGCACCACACGATCGCAGCGCTGTGCGAGCGAAAGGTCGTGCGTCACCAGCACCAGCGTCATGCCGCGCTCGGTGTGCTTGGTGAAGAGCAGGTCGATGATCTGCTTTCCCGTCGTCTCGTCGAGATTTCCGGTCGGCTCGTCGGCAACCAGGATCGCGGGATCGGGTGCAAGCGCACGCGCGATCGCGACGCGCTGCTGCTCGCCGCCGGAAAGCTGCGTCGGATAGTGATGCAGCCGCTCGCCGAGCCCGACCGATTGCAGCTCCTGCGCGGCGCGCGCGGCGGCATCGGGATTGCCGGCGAGTTCGAGCGGCACGGCGACGTTCTCCAGCGCGGTCATGGTCGGGATCAGATGGAACGACTGGAAGACGATGCCGACCTGTCGGCCGCGGAAGCGCGCCAGCGCATCTTCATCGAGGGCATTGAACGACGTGCCGTTGACGACCACTTCTCCGCTGTCAGGACGTTCAAGCCCCGCCATCACCATCAGCAAGGTCGACTTGCCCGAACCCGACGGGCCGATCAGGCCGATGGCCTCACCCGCTGCCACACGAAGGCTGATATCTTTGAGGATATGGACCCGTGCCGCGCCGGTGCCGAGCGAGAGATTGACGTTCCTGACGGCAATGGTGTCCGGCTCGACGTCGGTCAGTGAAGAGGATTCGATGAGACTGTCCATGGTTCGGTCATATGGCACTTCCGCTGCTGCGGTCGAGGGCCGGTTGAGAATCTTCGTGCACATACTCGTGTTGCTTATGGGCTTGATGACGGCGGCAAGTGCGCAGACGCCAGGATCGGAGAATGGCCCGGCGCCAGGTTCGGCGAAACCGATCAAAATGGTGGTTCTGGGCGATTCCCTGAGCGCCGGTTATGGCCTTCCGGCCGCGGCTGCATTTCCGGTCCGGCTGCAAAAAGCCTTGGAAGCCAAGGGGATAAAGGTCGAGATGACCAATGCCGGGGTGTCCGGCGATACCGCCTCAGGGGGCCGCGAGCGGCTCGACTGGTCGGTGGCTGACGGAACTGCCGCCGTGATCGTCGAGCTCGGCGCCAACGATGCGCTGCGCGGCATCGATCCCGCGGTGACGCGTGCCGCGCTCACCGACATCATCACAAAGTTGCAGGCGCGCAAGATCGCCGTGCTCTTGTGCGGCATGCTCGCGCCGCCGAACTATGGCAGCGAGTATGCAGCGAAGTTCAACGCGATCTATCCGGATCTGTCGAAATCGCTCGGCGTGCCGCTCTATCCGTTCTTCCTCGATGGCGTTGCTGCCGATGCCAAGCTCAATCAGGCCGACGGCATGCATCCGACGGCGGAAGGTGTGGACATCGTCGTGAAGAACATCCTGCCCACGGTGGAGGCATTTCTCGGCGCAATATCAGGGCAACGCAGTTGAAACGCAGGCAGCTGGCCGTGTTGTGCCCGTAGGTTTACGAGCTGTCAACGGGTCATGCTTCGCAGAGTCACATATCTCGGGTACAAATAGGCATCGGTGATTCGTCACCGGGCTGTTACACGGTGCGGGCTCCCAAAACCCGCGCCAAGCATCGAGGATTATTGCGATGCCGCGTCTGTTCACTGGACTGGAAATTCCGGCCGAGATCGGCCAGACACTTTCCAATTTGCGTGGCGGCCTTCCCGGCGCACGCTGGATCGATCCCGAAAATTATCACGTCACTCTGCGCTTCATCGGCGACATCGATGGCCTCTGGGCCAACGAGATCGCGACGATGCTGTTTCGGGTGAACCGAAAGCCGTTCGAGGTCAAATTGCAGGGCCTGTCGAGCTTCGGTGGACGCAAGCCGCGCGCGGTGGTTGCCGCCGTCGAGCCCAGTCGGCCGTTGATCGAACTGCAGGCCGAGCTCGAGCGGATGATGCAGCGGATGGGGTTCGATCCCGAGGGCAGGAAATTCACGCCCCATGTCACGCTCGCGCGTCTGCATGACGCATCGAGCCAGGACGTCGCGGATTATCTGTCGGTGCGCGGCTACTTCCCGAGCCGCAGCTTCATGGCGGACCGCTTCGTGCTGTTCTCGTCGCGCGCGTCGACAGGCGGCGGCCCTTACGTGGTCGAGGATTCCTACGCGCTCTGCGCGTGAGGTTTCTTAGGATCGCGGCTTAAGGTGTCAGGCAGCGGCCGGCGCGGTCGGTCGTGGTATGCAAGGGCCTGCGCTTGCATACCCCATTGGCACAATTCACGGCTTGCAATTTGCCGTGCACTAGGGCCGTAAGGTGGGCTCATGCTGTCCACCTCGCCCAGTTCCTTTCTCGAGCACTACAAGTCCCTGGTCGCCTCCGGCGCGATCGAGGCCGATCCTGCGCAGGCCCTCGCCGCCGAGGCGCTCGGCGCGCTGGAGGAGCGGCTCGCGAGCTACAAGCCGCAGCGCAAGCAGAGCCTGCTCGGACGGCTGTTCGGCGGCGACAAGGACGACACGCCGCCGCGCGGCCTCTATGTCCATGGTGAGGTCGGCCGCGGCAAGACCATGCTGATGGACTTGTTCTTCCAGCAGAGCCCGGTCGAGCACAAGCGCCGCGCCCATTTCCACGAATTCATGGCCGAAGCGCATGAGCGCATCTATGGCTACCGCCAGCAGATCGCGCGCGGCGAGATCGCGGACGGCGACGTGATCGCGCTCACCGCGCAGGCGATCTTCGACGAGGCCTGGCTGCTCTGCTTCGACGAATTCCACGTCACCGACATCGCGGATGCGATGATCCTCGGGCGGCTGTTTGCAAAGCTGTTCGATCTCGGCACCGTCGTGGTCGCGACCTCGAACGTCGCGCCTGATGATCTCTACAAGGGCGGTCTCAATCGCGCGCTGTTCCTGCCGTTCATCGCGCAGATTTCCGACCACATGGATGTGCTGCGGCTCGATGCACGCACCGACTTCCGGCTCGAGAAGCTCGTCGGCGTGAAGATGTGGCTGGTGCCCGCGGATGACGCGGCTCGCGATGTGCTCAATGCGGCGTGGCGCAAGATGACTGGCAACGCGCCGTGCAAGGCGCGCCTTATCGAGATAAAAAAGCGTTTGCTGACTGTGCCGTGCTCGTCGCATGGCGTCGCGCGCTTCAGCTTCGCCGATCTCTGCGAGAAGCCGCTCGCCGCGTCCGATTACCTCAGGCTCGCGCACGACTACCACACCATCCTGATAGACCATATTCCGGTGATGGATTACGCCGAGCGCAACGCCGCCAAGCGCTTCATCTCGCTGATCGACACGCTCTATGACAATGCCGTGAAGCTGATGGCCTCGGCCGAGGCTGATCCGGTGTCGCTTTACCTTGCGACCGACGGCATCGAGGCGATGGAGTTCAAGCGCACGTCCTCGCGCCTGATCGAGATGAGCTCGGAATCCTATCTGGCGCTGCCGCACGGCCGCAAGGACTCCGCGGCCAGCGGCTCGTCGACCGGCCTGGTCGAGACCTGAAACTCAGTCTTGAAATTCAGCCTCGAAATTCGGTCTTGCGCGCGGTCCGGTTCGGAGCAACTTTTCGTGTCTCCCGGCGGATGTTGCTGGCATGCCTGATCGAATTCCAGGCGAGGCCCCCAATCGGGCAGGCCGCGACTTGAATGGATCATTCGAAAGGGATAACCACCCTTGCAACCGACTTCCCTCCCTCCTGCACCAGTTCAAAGGACTGATTTCCCATGGCACGCGACAAGATTGCACTGATTGGCTCCGGACAGATCGGCGGAACGCTGGCGCACCTCGTTGGCCTCAAGGAACTCGGAGACGTCGTGCTGTTCGATATCGCCGAGGGCGTGCCGCAGGGCAAAGCGCTCGACATCGCGCAGTCGTCGCCGGTCGACGGCTTCGACTCCAACCTGGTCGGCGCCAACTCCTATGAAGCGCTCGACGGCGCCAAGGTCTGCATCGTCACCGCGGGCGTGCCGCGCAAGCCCGGCATGAGCCGAGACGATCTGCTGTCGATCAACCTCAAGGTCATGGAGCAGGTCGGCGCCGGCATCAAGAAGTACGCGCCCGACGCCTTCGTCATCTGCATCACCAACCCGCTGGATGCGATGGTCTGGGCGCTGCAGAAGGCCTCGGGCCTGCCGCACAAGAAGGTGGTCGGCATGGCCGGCGTGCTCGACTCCGCGCGCTTCCGCTATTTCCTGGCCGACGAGTTCAACGTCTCGGTCGAAGACGTCACCGCCTTCGTGCTCGGCGGCCACGGCGACACCATGGTGCCGCTGACCCGCTACTCGACCGTTGCCGGCATTCCGCTGCCCGACCTCGTCAAGATGGGCTGGACCTCGCAGGCCCGCATCGACGAGATCGTCGACCGCACCCGCAATGGCGGCGCCGAGATCGTCAACCTGCTCAAGACCGGCTCGGCCTTCTACGCGCCGGCGGCGTCCGCGATCCAGATGGCCGAGAGCTATCTGAGGGACAAGAAGCGCGTGCTGCCTTGCGCCGCCTATCTCAACGGCGAGTACGGCGTGAAGGACATGTATGTCGGCGTGCCGACCGTGATCGGCTCCAAGGGTGTCGAGCGCATCGTCGAGATCGAGCTCGCCGGCAAGGACCGTGAAGCCTTCGACAAGTCGGTCGGCGCGGTGCAGGGCCTGGTCGACGCCTGCAAGAAGATCGCGCCCGATCTGCTCGGCAAGTAATCTCGATCGGCAATGGCCCGATAGGCGACTTCAATCGCCTGTCGGGTACAAGGTGATGAAATTCCGGCGGATTTTGTAGTTGCGCGAGCTTTGGTATATGGTATACCAGCGTCAAGGCTGACTTGAAGTTTGCCGCACGAGGGTTTGGAGCGTCTTTCCATGAATATCCACGAATACCAGGCCAAGGCTCTGCTGCATGAATTCGGCGTGCCGATCTCGCGCGGCGTGCCGGTGCTGAAGCCGGAAGATGCGGATGCGGCGGCAAAGCAGCTCCCCGGCCCGATTTGGGTGGTGAAGAGCCAGATCCATGCCGGCGGTCGCGGCAAGGGCAAGTTCAAGGAGGCATCCGCCGGCGACAAGGGCGGTGTCCGTATCGCCAAGTCGGTTGCCGAGGTCGACGAGTTCGCCAAGCAGATGCTGGGCGCGACGCTGGTCACGGTGCAGACCGGCCCGCACGGCAAGCAGGTCAACCGCCTCTACATCGAGGAAGGCTCCGACATCGACAAGGAGTTCTACCTCTCGATCCTGGTCAATCGCGAGACCTCCGAGATCTCCTTCGTGGTGTCGACCGAGGGCGGCGTCAACATCGAGGACGTCGCGCATTCGACGCCGGAAAAGATAGTCTCGTTCTCGGTCGATCCTGCCACTGGCATCATGCCTCACCACGGCCGCACGGTTGCCGAGGCGCTGAAGCTGAAGGGCGATCTCGCCAAGCAGGCCGAGAAGCTGACCGGCCAGCTCTATGCAGCTTTCGCCGCCAAGGACATGGCGATGCTCGAGATCAATCCGCTCGTCGTCACCAAGCAGGGCCAGCTCCGCGTGCTCGACGCCAAGGTGTCGTTCGACAGCAACGCGCTCTACCGTCACCCGGACGTGGTCGCGCTACGCGACGAGTCCGAGGAGGACGCCAAGGAAATCGAGGCGTCGAAATATGACCTCAACTACGTCGCGCTCGACGGCACGATCGGCTGCATGGTCAACGGCGCCGGCCTCGCCATGGCGACGATGGACATCATCAAGCTCTACGGCATGGAGCCGGCGAACTTCCTCGACGTCGGCGGTGGCGCCAGCGTCGAGAAGGTCGCAGCTGCGTTCAAGATCATCACCGCCGATCCGAACGTGAAGGGCATCCTGGTCAACATCTTCGGCGGCATCATGAAGTGCGACGTGATCGCCGAGGGCGTGGTTGCCGCGGTGAAGCAGGTCGGCCTCAAGGTGCCGCTGGTGGTGCGCCTCGAAGGCACCAATGTCGAGCAGGGCAAGAAGATCATCCGCGACAGCGGCCTCAACGTCGTGCCCGCCGACAATCTCGATGACGCTGCACAGAAGATCGTGAAGGCCGTCAAGGGAGGCTAACGATGGCCGATCATCTCGACGCTCCGACCCCGCTGGACGAACACCGCAAGCTCGCGGTCTTCGCGGGCGAGTGGAACGGCGACGAGATGGTTTATCCGTCGCGCTGGACCGCAGGCGGTCCGGCGACCTCGCATGTCGTTGCGCGCATCGCGCTCAACGGCTTCTACCTGATCCAGGACTGCGTGCAGACCCGCGACGGCAAGGAGAGCTTCGCCACCCACGGCGTCTTCACCTACGACCGCGAGGATCGGGCCTACCGATTGTTCTGGCACGATTCACTCGGCTACTACCCGCCGTCGCCGGCGTCCGGCGGCTGGGCGGGCAAGTCGCTGATCCTGGTGCGCGGCTCGCTGCGCGGCAATGCCCGTCACGTCTACGAGGTCGTCGACGACAACACCTACACCATGAAGATCCAATTCTCGCCCGACGCGGAAGGGTGGGCCGACGTGCTCACCGGCGTGTACCGGCGTATCCACTGAACCCTTCACCGACCGTCTCGCGAAAGCATCTCGAACCATGTCCATTCTGATCGACAAGAACACCAAGGTCATCTGCCAGGGCTTCACCGGCAAGAACGGCACGTTCCATTCGGAAGCGGCGATCGCTTACGGCACCAAGATGGTCGGCGGCGTGGCGCCGGGCAAAGGCGGCTCGACCCATCTCAACCTGCCGGTGTTCGACACCGTCGCCGACGCGCGTGCGAAGACCGGCGCCGACGCCAGCGTGGTCTATGTCCCGCCGCCGGGCGCGGCGGACGCGATCTGCGAGGCGATCGATGCGGAGATCCCGCTGATCGTCTGCATCACCGAGGGCATTCCGGTGCTCGACATGGTGCGCGTCAAGCGCTCGCTGTCGGGTTCGAAGTCGCGGCTGATCGGGCCGAACTGCCCCGGCGTGATGACCGCCGGCGAGTGCAAGATCGGCATCATGCCGGCCAACATCTTCAAGCCCGGCTCGGTCGGCATCGTCTCCCGCTCCGGCACACTGACCTATGAGGCGGTGTTCCAGACCACCCAGGAGGGCCTCGGCCAGACCACCGCGGTCGGCATCGGCGGCGATCCGGTCAAGGGCACCGAGTTCATCGACGTGCTGGAGATGTTCCTGGCGGACGAGAAGACCAAATCGATCGTCATGATCGGCGAAATCGGCGGCTCCGCCGAGGAAGACGCCGCCCAGTTCCTCAAGGACGAGGCCAAGCGCGGCCGCAAGAAGCCGATGGTTGGCTTCATCGCCGGTGTCACCGCACCTCCCGGCCGCCGCATGGGTCATGCCGGCGCGATCATCTCCGGCGGCAAGGGCGATGCCGGTTCCAAGACCGCGGCGATGGAGGCCGCTGGCATCAAGGTGTCGCCGTCGCCGGCGCGGCTCGGGCACACGCTCGCCGAGATGCTCAAGTAAGCTCCGTCAGGCGAAGTTCCCTTCGAGGTTTGACGTGGTTTTGGGCGGGTTCTTCTTGGGGAACCCGCCCTTTTACTGCGTTTTGCCGCCAGAATGCTGATCAATAAAATATGAAAATAAGTTCATTTCTTGGTTCTTTTAGGCAGGAATATCTGTCCTAGATAGGGTAAAGGGTATCAATCCAGCCGGCGCACTTCCAGACCGGCGCCAGCGCCGTCTCCTACGCGCGAACCGAAAAAAATCACCAGGACTGCCCATGTCTCGCCAAGACGCGAATGCTGCTTTTGCTCTCTCATCATTCCTGCAGGGCACCAACGCCGCCTACATCGACGATCTCTATGCCCGCTACGAGCAGGACCCGTCGTCGGTCGACGCCGAATGGCAGGATTTCTTCAAGAGCCTGAAGGACGCCCCGGCCGACGTCCAGAAGAATGCCGAGGGTGCTTCGTGGGGCCGTGCCAACTGGCCGGTGACGCCGCGTGACGAGCTGACCTCGGCGCTCGACGGCAACTGGGCCCAGGTCGAGAAGGCGGTCGGCACCAAGCTCGCCGCCAAGGCACAGGCCAAGGGCGCCGAGCTGTCCGACGCCGACGTGCATCAGGCCACCCGCGATTCGGTTCGCGCGCTGATGCTGATCCGCGCCTATCGCATGCGCGGCCATTTCCACGCCAAGCTCGATCCGCTCGGCATCGAGGCGCCGCGCGACCGCGAGGAGCTCGATCCGCGCTCCTATGGCTTCACCGAGGCCGACTTCGACCGCAAGATATTCCTCGACCACGTGCTCGGCCTCGAATACGGCACGCTGCGCGAGATCGTACAGATCTGCGAGCGCACCTACTGCCAGACGCTCGGCGTCGAGTTCATGCACATCTCCAACGCCGCGCAGAAGGCGTGGATCCAGGAGCGCATCGAAGGTCCGGACAAGGAGATCAGCTTCACACGCGAGGGACGTCGCGCGATCCTCAACAAGCTGATCGAAGCCGACGGCTTCGAGAAGTTCTGCGACACCAAGTTTACCGGCACCAAGCGCTTCGGCCTCGATGGCGGCGAATCGCTGATCCCGGCGCTCGAACAGATCATCAAGCGCGGCGGCAATCTCGGCGTGAAGGAGATCGTGGTCGGCATGCCGCATCGCGGCCGCCTCAACGTGCTGACTCAGGTGATGGGCAAGCCGCACCGCGCGCTGTTCCATGAATTCAAGGGTGGTTCGGCCAATCCGGACTCGGTCGAAGGCTCCGGCGACGTCAAGTATCACCTCGGCGCGTCCTCGGACCGCGAGTTCGACGGCAACAACATCCATCTGTCGCTGACGGCAAATCCATCGCATCTTGAGATCGTCGATCCCGTCGTGATGGGCAAGGTGCGCGCCAAGCAGGATCAGCACGGCGATCCGCCGGACCAGCGCATCTCGGTCCTGCCGCTTCTGATGCACGGCGACGCGGCGTTCGCCGGCCAGGGCGTGGTGGCGGAATGCTTCAGCCTGTCCGACCTGAAGGGCTACCGCACCGGCGGCTCGCTGCACTTCATCGTCAATAACCAGATCGGCTTCACCACCTACCCGCGCTACTCGCGCTCGTCGCCCTATCCGTCGGACGTCGCGAAGATGATCGATGCGCCGATCTTCCACGTCAATGGCGACGATCCGGAGGCCGTGGTGTTCGCGGCCAAGGTCGCGATCGAGTTCCGGCAGAAATTCCACAAGCCGGTCGTCATCGACATGTTCTGCTACCGGCGTCACGGCCACAACGAGGGCGACGAGCCGGCGTTCACCCAGCCGGTGATGTACAAGAAGATCGCCTCGCACCCGTCGACGCTGGAGATCTACGCCAAGCGGCTGGTCGCCGACGGCGTATTGACCGAGGGAGAGGTCGAGAAGGCCAAGGCCGATTGGCGCGCACGGCTCGATGCCGAGCTCGAAGCAGGCTCGGGCTACAAGCCGAACAAGGCCGACTGGCTCGACGGCAAATGGGCCGGTTTCAAGTCGGCCGATCAGGAAGAAGACGCCCGCCGCGGCGTCACCGGTGTCGATGTCGCCGTGCTCAAGGAGATCGGCCGCAAGATCACCAAGGTGCCGGACGGGTTCCGCGCCCACCGCACCATTCAGCGCTTCCTCGACAATCGCGCCAAGGCGATCGACACCGGTGTCGGCATCGACTGGGCGACCGGCGAGGCGCTGGCGTTCTGCACGCTGCTGCAGGAAGGCCATCATGTGCGCCTGTCCGGCCAGGATTCCGAGCGCGGCACCTTCTCGCAGCGCCATTCGGTCCTGATCGACCAGGAGGACGAGAGCCGCTACACGCCGTTCAACCATCTCGGCGGCGAGGACACCGGCCATTACGAGGTCATCAACTCGCTGCTGTCGGAAGAGGCGGTGCTCGGCTTCGAGTACGGCTACTCGCTGGCCGAGCCGAATGCGCTGACGCTCTGGGAAGCTCAGTTCGGCGACTTCGCCAACGGCGCACAGGTGGTGTTCGACCAGTTCATCTCCTCGGGCGAACGCAAATGGCTGCGCATGTCGGGCCTTGTCTGCCTGCTGCCGCATGGCTACGAGGGGCAGGGGCCGGAGCATTCCTCCGCGCGCCTCGAGCGCTATTTGCAGATGTGCGCCGAGGATAACATGCAGGTGGTCAATCCGACCACGCCGGCAAACTACTTCCACGTGCTGCGGCGCCAGCTGCATCGCGAAATCCGCAAGCCGCTGATCCTGATGACGCCGAAGTCGCTGCTGCGTCACAAGCGCGCCGTGTCGCGGCTCGACGAGCTCGGCAAGAACGCCACCTTCCACCGCATCCTGTACGATGACGCGCAGATGCTGCCGGACGAGAAGATCAAGCTGGTGCCGGACGACAAGATCCGTCGCGTCGTGCTGTGCTCCGGCAAGGTCTATTACGACCTGTACGAGGAGCGCGAGAAGCGCGGCGTCGACGACATCTATCTGATGCGCATCGAGCAGCTGTATCCGGTGCCGCTGAAGGCGCTGGTGCAGGAGCTCGGCCGCTTCAAGGCTGCCGAGGTGGTCTGGTGCCAGGAAGAGCCCCGCAACATGGGCTCCTGGCACTTCATCGAGCCCTATCTGGAATGGGTGCTCAACCAGACCAACGCAGCCAACAAGCGTCCGCGCTATGCCGGCCGTCCGGCATCGGCGGCGACCGCCACCGGTTTGATGTCGAAACATCTCGCGCAGCTCAAGGCGCTGCTCGACGACGCTCTGAACTAACGACCTTCACTGAAGCCATGCCCCGCCTTGTGCGCAATTGCGCACTGGAGCGGGGCATCCGGTATCCCGCGTCATCCAGCCTCACCGCTGTCGTCACGGAGTACCGGGTCGTTCGCTTTGGCGGACGGTGGCGGGCCAAATTTGCGACCGCAAGGTTATCGAGGAAAAGACCATGACTGAAATTCGCGTTCCGACGCTCGGCGAATCCGTAACCGAGGCCACGATCGGCCGCTGGTTCAAGAAGGCCGGCGAGGCCGTCGCGGTGGACGAGCCGTTGGTGGAGCTGGAGACCGACAAGGTCACCATCGAGGTGCCGGCGCCGGTCGCCGGCACGCTGGGCGAGATCATCGCCAAGGATGGCGAGACCGTCGCCGTCGGCGCGCTGCTCGGCCAGATCAATGACGGCGCTGCCCCGGCCAAGCCGGCTGCTGCCGCGGCTCCGGCCAAGGCAGCGGCTGCTGCGGCGCCTGCCGCCGCTCCCGCACCGGCCCCTGCCGCGCCCAAGGTGCCGCCGGCGGATGCGCCGCTGGCGCCTTCGGTGCGCAAGCTGTCCGCCGAAAGCGGCCTCGACGCCTCCACCGTTCCGGGCTCGGGCAAGGATGGCCGCGTGACCAAGGGCGACATGCTGGCCGCGATCGAGAAGGCCGCCTCGGCGCCGACCCCGGTCAACCAGCCGGCCGCCGCCGTGCAGGTTCGTGCGCCGTCGCCGGCGGACGATGCCGCGCGCGAGGAGCGCGTGAAGATGACCCGGCTGCGCCAGACCATCGCGCGCCGCCTCAAGGACGTGCAGAACACCGCCGCGATGCTGACGACCTTCAACGAGGTCGACATGACCGAGGTGATGAAGCTGCGGGCCCTCTACAAGGATAGGTTCGAGAAGAAGCACGGCTCGAAGCTCGGCTTCATGGGCTTCTTCACCAAGGCAGTCGTGCAGGGGCTGAAGGACATTCCGGCCGTCAACGCCGAGATCGACGGCTCTGACCTGATCTACAAGAACTACTACCACATCGGCGTCGCGGTCGGCACCGACCGCGGCCTGGTGGTGCCGGTGGTGCGCGACTGCGATCACAAGTCGATCGCCGAGATCGAGAAGTCGATCGCCGATTACGGCCGGCGCGCCCGCGACGGTCAGCTCAAGATCGACGAGATGCAGGGCGGCACCTTCACCATCACCAATGGCGGCATCTACGGCTCGCTGATGTCGACGCCGATCCTCAACGCGCCGCAGTCCGGCATCCTCGGCATGCACAAGATCCAGGAACGGCCGATGGTGGTCGGCGGCAAGATCGAGGTGCGCCCGATGATGTATCTGGCGCTGTCCTACGATCACCGCGTCATCGACGGCAAGGAAGCGGTCACCTTCCTGGTGCGCGTCAAGGAGAGCCTGGAAGATCCGGCCCGGCTTGTGCTGGATCTCTAAGGTCATATCGCGCGCGGCGCCCGATCGGTTCAGGCGTCTCGATTCGTTAGGTGCTCACCTTTGGGGATCAATGTGACAGACAAGGTCGTTGTCATCACCGGCGGCAGCCGCGGCATCGGCCGCGCTACCGCACTTGCGGCTGCCGCGCGCGGCTATCGCGTCGTGGTCGGCTACGCCACAAACCAGGCTGCGGCCAACGAGGTCGTCGCCGCGATCGAGGCCAGGAACGGCAAAGCGATCGCGGTGAAGTGCGACGTCGGCAGCGAGCAGGACATTCTGTCGCTGTTCAAGGCGGCCGATGGGTTCGGCACGCTCGGCGCGCTCGTCAACAATGCCGGTATCGTCGGCAAGAGCGGTGTGCGTGTCGACGAGATGTCGGCCGAGCGCATCCAGCAGATGATGGCGGTCAACGTCACCGGCAGCATCCTGTGCGCGCGCGAGGCGGTGAAGCGCATGTCGACCAGGCACGGCGGCCAGGGCGGCGTCATCGTCAACCTCTCCTCGGTCGCGGCAAGGCTCGGCGCGCCCAATACCTATGTCGACTATGCCGCCTCCAAGGGGGCGATCGATTCCTTCACGGTCGGCCTCGGCTACGAAGTTGCCGGTGAAGGCATCCGCGTCGCCGGCATCCGGCCCGGGCTGATCGACACCGACATCCACGCCGCGGGCGGCGAGCCCGATCGCGCCCATCGGCTGGCCCATATGGTGCCGATGAAGCGCGTCGGCACCGCGGACGAGATCGCCAACGCCATCGTCTGGCTGATCTCGGACGAGGCATCTTACGTCACCAGCGCGATCCTCGACGTATCGGGCGGTCGCTAGAACACGATCAAGAAGCGGGAAGCGGCCTTCCGATCAGATCGCGCCTGCCCAACTGTCACAGAGTTTAGCTACAGGACCTCTATCATGGCTTCTTACGATCTCGTCGTCATCGGCACCGGGCCCGGCGGATATGTCTGCGCGATCCGCGCGGCGCAACTCGGCATGAAGGTCGCCGTCGTCGAGAAGAACGCGACGCTGGGCGGCACCTGCCTCAATGTCGGCTGCATGCCGTCGAAGGCGCTGTTGCACGCCTCCGAGATGTTCGAGGAAGCCGCGCACTCCTTCGCCAAGATGGGCGTCAGCGTCTCCGCGCCGAAGCTCGATCTGCCCGCGATGATGGACTTCAAGCAGCAGGGCATTGACGGCAACGTCAAGGGCGTCGAGTTCCTGATGAAGAAGAACAAGATCGACGTCCTCAAGGGTACCGGCAGGATCCTCGGCGCCGGCAAGGTCGAGGTCTCCGGCGACGGCAAGTCCGAGATCGTCGAGACCAAGAACATCGTCATCGCCACCGGCTCCGACATCACGCGGTTGAAGGGCATCGACATCGACGAGAAGCGCATCGTGTCGTCGACCGGCGCGCTGTCGCTGGAGAAGGTGCCGTCAAGGCTGCTGATCGTCGGCGCCGGCGTGATCGGGCTCGAGCTCGGCTCGGTCTGGCATCGTCTCGGTGCCAAGGTCACCGTGGTGGAATTCCTCGACCGCATCCTGCCCGGCATGGACGGCGAAGTGGCGAAGCAATTCCAGCGCATCCTGGAAAAGCAGGGTTTCGCCTTCAGGCTCGGCGCCAAGGTCACTTCGGTCGACAGCTCGGGCAAGACGCTTCAGGCCAGGATCGAGCCGGCCGCGGGCGGCGCTGCCGAAACCATCGAAGCCGACGTCGTGCTCGTGTGCATCGGCCGCGTGCCCTACACCGAGGGCCTCGGGTTGAAGGAAGCCGGCGTTGCGCTCGACAATCGCGGCCGGGTCGAGATCGACGCGCACTTCTCGACCAATGTGAAGGGCATCTACGCTATCGGCGACGTCGTGGCCGGGCCGATGCTGGCGCACAAGGCGGAAGACGAGGGCGTTGCCTGCGCGGAGATCATCGCGGGCCAGGCCGGCCATGTGAACTACGACGTCATTCCAGGGGTTGTGTATACCACGCCGGAAGTGTCGTCGGTCGGCAAGACCGAGGAAGATCTCAAGCAGGCCGGCGTCGCTTACACCGTCGGCAAATTCCCGTTTACCGCGAACGGCCGCTCCAAGGTCAATCAGACCACCGACGGCTTCGTGAAGGTTCTCGCAGATGCGAAGACGGATCGAGTGCTCGGCGTGCACATTGTCGGCCGGGAAGCCGGCGAAATGATCCACGAAGCCTGCGTCCTGATGGAATTCGGCGGTTCGGCGGAGGATCTGGCGCGCACCTGCCACGCACATCCGACCCGCTCCGAGGCGATCAAGGAAGCCGCGCTTGCGGTGGGCAAGCGCGCCATCCATATGTGATCGAACATCCCGGTCGCGTGTCGGGTAGAGATCATAGTGATGTTGCGCCGTCTGCTTCAGCCGTTCTGGGTCCTGCTTGCGATCATCTTCCTGATCGAGGCATGGCTATGGGATCACCTCGAGCCGATCGTGGCCCGGGTGGTGGCGTGGATCCCGTTGCGCGCGTTCAAGCAATGGCTTGCCGACCGGGTCGATTCACTGTCGCCGGCGATGACGCTGATCGTCTTCGTCGTGCCGCTGATCCCGCTGTTTCCGCTCAAGCTGGTCGGAATCTGGCTGTTGGCGAACCAATACTGGTTCAGCGCGGTCTCACTGATCCTGTTCGCCAAGATCGTCGGCGTCGGCGTCACCGCCTTCCTGTTCGACGTGACCCGATCGAAACTGCTGGAGATGCCCTGGTTCGAGGCGCTCTATAACTACGTGATGGCGCTGCGCGCCAAGGCCACCGCGCTGGTCGAGCCGGTCAAGCGGCGCATCCTCGAGATGATCAGTGGCGATGGTGACGGCTGGACCGCGCGCACGCTGCGCCTGATCGCGCGCTTCCGCAAAAGCGTCCACCAGACCAGCAAGGTTCTCTAGGCAACGACCCTTTCCCCGTCATCCTGAGGCGCGAGCGGAGCGAGCCTCGAAGGATCGACGGCCACCAGCCAGGCCGTTCATCCTTCGAGACGCGCGCAATGCGCGCTCCTCAGGATGACGGAGGGAGGGCCGAGCCTTTCAGCTCAATGCAAGGGCAGCAGGTGCGGCTGGAACAGGCCGAGCAACGTCATCACGACGCCGGCGAGCGTCACCAGGCCGGACACCGCGGCCAGCGCGGCGATGCCGGTGATGATGGTTGCGGACGCCAGCACGATGGCGATCTGGAAGGCGGCGGAGGCAAGCTCGAAGTGATGATATTTCGCGGTGGCCTCGTCGCGCTCATGCTCGGCGTGCTTGGCGCGTTCGGAGAGTTGCTCTGATCCCTCGCCGGTCTCCGGCTCCGAGCGGTAGCGTGCCGCGGTCTTCTGCCAGTCGTCGATCTGCTTCTGCAGCGCGGCCTTGGCCGCCTCGTCGGTGGTGGTCGCGAGGTTCAGCTTGCCCTGTTCGGCTGCGGTCTGCACCGCGGTGCGGCGGATGCTCTTGGCCTGGAAGAAGGCCCAGAGGTTGGAGGCTTCGACGTTCTTGCTGATCGATTCGGTCTGGGCACCCTTGCCGAGCGTTTCCGACAGCGCCAGGCAGAGCGCGATCACGGCGATCAGGAGGGCGATCTTCTTGTTCTCGCCCGACGCATGCTCGGCATGCTCCGCCTGCTCCATACTTTCATGTGCGCTCATGATTCCCCCTCCGGATGAGACCGCGCCACGATTGCTGAATGCGGCGCACAAGGCAAGTGCCGAGCGATTTGTGGCAGCCGCATGAATGAACGGCGCAAGATGAACGGCGCATTGATGCCAGCCCCGCGCCGTATTTTGAACTCAGGTCCGGGCGCTCAGCCGCGCGGGTGCGCGGAGCGATAGACTTCCAGCAGGCGCTCGCTGTCGATGCCGGTGTAGATCTGCGTGGTCGACAGCGATGCGTGGCCGAGCAATTCCTGGATCGCGCGCAAATCCCCGCCGCGGCTGAGCAGATGCGTGGCGAAGGAGTGCCGCAACGCATGCGGCGTTGCGCTGTCGGGCAGGCCGAGCGCGCCGCGCAGCCGCTCCATGGTGAGCTGGATGATGCGCGGGCTGAGCGGACCGCCGCGCGCACCCACGAACATCGGCCCGGTGGGGCTGAGCTGATGCGGACAGATCGCCGCGTAGTCCGCGATCATTTGCAGCACGTTGTGCAGCACCGGTACCATGCGGGTCTTGTTGCCCTTGCCGGTGACAACCAGCACGTCGCCTTCGCCCGGTTTCGGCACGTCGCGGCGCTTCAGTCCCAATGCCTCGGAGATGCGCAGACCGGAGCCATAGAGCAGCGCCATCACGGCGGCGTCACGCACCAGGATCCAGGTCTCGCGGGTTTCGCCGGCGCGCTCGTCGGCATCGGCAAAGCGTTTCGCCGCTTCCATATGGATCGGCTTCGGGAGGCTCTTCGCCACCTTGGGCGCGCGGATCGCCGAGAGCGCACCGACCTTGCCCTTGCCTTCGCGTTCCAGGAAACGTCCGAACGAGCGCAGGCCGGCCAGCGCCCGCATCAGCGAGCGGCCGCCGATCTCGTCGGCGCGGCGCATCGCCATGAAGGCGCGGACGTCACTGGCCTCGAGCGCGGAAAATGCCGCAAGCGTGACGCGCGCGCCCCAGTGCTCGGCCAGGAAGGCCAGGCATTGACGCACATCGCGGGCGTAGGCCTCGAGCGTCTTCGGCGACAGCCGCCGCTCGGCGCGCAGATGCGACAGCCAGCGCGTCATCTCCTGCGTGACCGACACGTCGGCGCAGTCGAGCTCGAGCGGTGGAATGGGCTGATCGGTCCGGGCCATGTCTTGAGCGGGCATGTCTTGAGCGGGCACGTCCATAAGGGCTATTGGCGCTGCTAATCTCCTGATTATATCGCACTGCCTTCGTTTACCGTTCGCTAAGAACGCGCAGCGGTGCTAGCCCGGCTCAAAGCTCTGATTCAATGGACCACACCACACGCCCCAGCCCAGCCTCCGCATCGACGACCCGCGTCGTCGACGTGCTGGTGCCTGTCGCGCTGAACCAGACCTATTCCTACCGCGTCCCGCGCGGCATGGAGCTTGCGCCCGGCGATGTGATCTGTGTTCCGCTGGGACCGCGCGAGGTCGTCGCGGTGGTGTGGGCCGAGAATGCCAAGCCGGATCCGCGGTTGCACAACCGGCTCAAGGACGTCAGCGAGAAGCTTGATGTTCCGCCGCTCAGGGCGGAACTGCGCCAGCTCGTCGACTGGGTCTCCACTTACACTTTGTCGGCGCGCGGCATGGTGCTGCGGATGACGCTGCGGATGGGCGAGAACCTTGGGCCGGAGCGGATGCGGCTCGGGGTGCGCCTCGTGGGCGAGCCGCCACGGCGCCTGACACCGGCGCGCCGGAGGCTGATCGAGGTGCTGTCGGATGGCTTGCTGCACGGCAAGTCGGAGGCGGCGCGGGAGGCCGGCGTCAGCTCGGGCGTGGTCGACGGCCTGGTCGACGAGGGCGCGCTGACGGTCGAGGCGATGCCGCCGCCCGCACCGCCGCCGATTCCTGATCCCTCCTACGCGCAGCCGGATTTTTCGCGCGAGCAGCGCAGTGCGGTCGATGTGATGCGGACGCTGGCGGCGAGCGGCAGCTTTCACGTCGCGCTGCTCGACGGCGTCACCGGTTCCGGCAAGACCGAGGTCTATTTCGAGGCGATCGCGGAGAATATCCGCCGCGGCAAGCAGACCCTGATCCTGATGCCCGAAATCGCGCTGACCGGCCAGTTCCTCGACCGTTTCGCGCAGCGCTTCGGCGTGCGGCCGCTGGAATGGCATTCGGAGCTCACGCCGCGCACGCGGGCGCGAAATTGGGCGGCGATCTCCGAGGGCAAGGCGCCGGTCGTGGTCGGCGCCCGCTCCGCGCTGTTCCTGCCTTACGCCGATCTCGGTCTCATCATCGTCGATGAGGAGCACGACCAGGCCTACAAGCAGGACGAGGGCGCGCATTATCACGCGCGCGATATGGCGGTGGTCCGCGCCCATATCGCCAGGATCCCGATCGTGCTGGCGTCGGCGACGCCCTCCGTCGAGAGCGAGGTCAATGCGCGCAAGGGGCGCTACCAGCGCGTGGCGCTGCCGTCGCGGTTCGGCGGCCAGCACATGCCGCACATCGAGGCGATCGACATGCGCCGTGCGCCGCCGCCGCGCGGGCGCTTCATCTCGCCGGTTCTGGCCGAGCAGATTCGCCATGCGATCGAGCGCCGCGAGCAGGCGCTGCTGTTCCTCAATCGTCGCGGCTACGCGCCGCTGACGCTCTGCCGCGCCTGCGGCCACCGCTTCGCCTGCACGATCTGCGACGCATGGCTGGTCGATCATCGCTTCCGGCAGCGGCTGGTCTGCCATCACTGCGGCTTCTCGATGCCGCGTCCGAACATCTGCCCGCATTGTGCGGCCGAGGAATCGCTGGCCGCCGTCGGTCCCGGCGTCGAGCGCCTGCAGGAGGAGGCCGCTCACATTTTTCCAGAGGCCCGCACCATGGTGCTTTCGAGTGATCTCATCACCTCGATCGAGACCATGCGCAGCGAGCTCAACGAGATCGCCGAGGGCCGCGTCGACATCATCATCGGCACCCAGCTGGTGGCCAAGGGGCACAACTTCCCGCGGCTCAATCTGGTCGGGGTCATCGATGCCGATCTCGGCTTGAGCAACGGCGATCCGCGCGCCGCCGAGCGGACGTTCCAGTTGCTGAACCAGGTGGTCGGCCGTGCCGGCCGCGAGCAGGGCCGTGGCGTCGGCTATCTGCAGACCCATCAGCCGGAACATCCGGTCATCATGGCCTTGATCGCGAACGACCGCGAGGCGTTCTACGCCAGCGAGATCGATATCCGCGAGCGCACCGGCTATCCGCCGTTCGGCCGGCTGGCGAGCCTGATCGTCTCCGCCGGCGACCGTCCGACCGCAGAAGGATTTGCCCGCAAGCTCGCCGCGGTGGCGCCGCTCGATGAGCGGATCCAGGTGCTCGGCCCCGCCGAGGCGCCGCTTGCCGTCATCAAGGGCCGCTACCGCTTCCGCCTGCTGGTGAAGTCGCTGCGCAATGTCGACCTGTCGCAATATCTGCGCGAATGGCTCGAGGTCGGTCCGAAGACCAAGGGTAATCTGAAGCTCGAGGTCGACGTCGATCCGCAAAGTTTCTTGTAGGCAATCCGCCAAAGAAAGAGCCTGCCGTCATTCGCGACGGCAGGCCTTTGGCGCGAAGCAGGCCTCGCAGCTGGTACGCAACGCAACGCTTACTGAAGCGCTTACGAGACGACCTCGGCGGTGACGCGGCCGACGCCGGCGCCGGTCAGGCCGATGGCGCGGGCTGCGCCGGTCGAGAGGTCGAGCACGCGACCGCGGACGAACGGGCCACGATCGTTGACGGTGACGACGACGCTGCGGCCGCCATGGGTGACACGGAGCTTGGTGCCGAACGGCAGCGAGCGGTGCGCGGCGGTCATGGCGTTCTGGTTGAAGCGCTGGCCGGAAGCGGTGCGGCTGCCCGACTCATTGCCGTAGAACGAGGCCATCCCCGAGAATGTGTGGCCGCCGGACGGCTGGATCGATGCATTGGCATCGCGCCAGGACAAACCTTCGGCGCGGGCCTGGTGATGATGGTGGTGACGATGATGGTGGTGCCTGGACTTCGCGGACGCCTCCGTCACGCTGCCCCCGACCAGAATAGTTGCGGCTACAAAAGCAAGCGCCGTACGCGAGCGGGTTATATTGCCCGCCGCCTTCTTGATATTCAGCATTGATAAGACCCTCAGACAGTATTGCCGCTAACACGGCAAGTGGAACCCCCGTCCCGTCGTTGACCAAAGCCGTTTGGTTTCGCAATGAGGCACGAATTGGGCAGTAATTCCCAATTGTCTCGGGCTGAAATATCTTGTTACCGCTTTAGGGTACTCAATCGAGGTTCCGTAATCTTGGCCTTTAACAAATTTTTAACCAAGAATATACTAGCGAATACTGATTAGTAGGCTAGCGGTAAGTTTTCGGTAAGTAATCGCCAAATGAAACGGCGGCCCGTTTCGGGTTCCCTGCGCGCTCGGCCATAGGCCCATGCAAATTTCGATGGAACAAATCTGCGGCGGCGCGAATCGGGGGCTGCGCGCTGAATTTCCGCGCGCCGAATTTTCCTGATTCGAGCGCCGGCTGCGGTCGCCAAAAACCGCATGCGACAAGGCGGCTCGCACGATGCCGTCATGTTGCACCTGCGCGATTGCTATGTTAGCAAAGCCGCGATTTTAACGATCCCGGCATGTCCTGTGCCGGTCGAAAATCGAAGTCCCGCTTGAATTCCAAGGGCTTGGATCGCTAGGCGCTGCTTTGGTGGCGACGGTTTTTCCCTTGCGAATTTGACAGCAAAAAAGAGCGAGCTCGTGGCTGCTGAAGATCCGTCCGTTTCGGGAGTGTCCGGTCGTTACGCAACGGCCCTGTTCGAGTTGGCGCGCGACGAGCAATCCGTCGATCAAGTCAGGGCCGATCTCGACAAGTTCGAAGCCATGCTCAACGAGAGCGCGGATCTCAAGCGCCTCGTCCGCAGCCCGGTGTTCGCCGCGGATGCCCAGCTGAAGGCGCTGACCGCGGTGCTCGACAAGGCCGGCATCTCCGGCACGTCGGCGAAATTCCTCAAGGTGCTCACCGCCAATCGCCGGCTGTTCGCCGTGGCCGATGTGATCCGCGCCTATCGCGCGCTGGTGGCAAAGTTCAAGGGCGAGGCGACTGCGGAAGTCACCGTCGCCGAGCAGCTCAGTGACAAGAATCTCGACGGGCTGAAGGCCGCACTGAAATCAGTGACGGGCAAGGACGTCGCGCTCAACGTGAAGGTCGATCCCTCCATTATTGGTGGCCTGGTGGTCAAGCTCGGCAGCCGCATGGTGGATAGTTCGCTTCGCACCAAACTCAATTCGATCAAGAACGCGATGAAAGAGGCAGGCTGATGGACATCCGCGCCGCAGAAATTTCTGCGATCCTCAAGGACCAGATCAAGAATTTCGGCCAGGAAGCCGAAGTCACCGAAGTTGGCCAGGTGCTGTCGGTCGGTGACGGTATCGCTCGCGTCTACGGTCTCGACAACGTCCAGGCCGGTGAAATGGTCGAGTTCGAGAACGGCACGCGCGGCATGGCGCTCAACCTCGAAACCGATAACGTCGGTATCGTGATTTTCGGCGCCGACCGCGAGATCAAGGAAGGCCAGACCGTCAAGCGCACCCGCGCGATCGTGGACGCACCGATCGGCAAGGGCCTGCTTGGCCGCGTCGTCGACGCGCTCGGCAACCCGATCGACGGCAAGGGCCCGATCCAGGCCACCGAACGCAAGCGCGTCGACGTCAAGGCGCCCGGCATCATTCCGCGCAAGTCGGTGAACGAGCCGATGGCCACCGGCCTGAAGGCGATCGATGCGCTGATTCCGATTGGCCGCGGCCAGCGCGAGCTGATCATCGGCGACCGTCAGACCGGCAAGACCGCGATCGCGCTCGATACCATCCTGAACCAGAAGCCGCTGAACGCCCAGCCGGACGAGAACCTCAAGCTGTATTGCGTCTACGTCGCGATCGGCCAGAAGCGCTCGACCGTCGCGCAGTTCGTCAAGGTGCTCGAAGAGCAGGGCGCGCTGGAATACTCGATCATCGTCGCCGCCACCGCGTCCGATCCGGCGCCGATGCAGTACATCGCGCCGTTCACCGCCTGCACCATGGGCGAGTACTTCCGCGACAACGGCATGCATGCCGTGATCATCTATGACGACTTGTCCAAGCAGGCCGTCGCCTACCGCCAGATGTCGCTGCTGCTGCGTCGCCCGCCGGGCCGCGAAGCCTATCCGGGCGACGTGTTCTACCTGCATTCCCGCCTGCTCGAGCGCGCCGCCAAGCTCAACAAGGAGCATGGTTTGGGTTCGCTGACGGCGCTGCCGGTCATCGAAACCCAGGCCAACGACGTGTCGGCCTACATCCCGACCAACGTGATTTCGATCACCGATGGCCAGATCTTCCTGGAAACCGACCTGTTCTTCCAGGGTATCCGTCCCGCGGTGAACGTCGGTCTGTCGGTGTCGCGCGTCGGTTCGTCGGCGCAGACCAAGGCGACCAAGAAGGTCGCCGGCAAGATCAAGGGCGAGCTCGCGCAGTACCGCGAAATGGCGGCGTTCGCGCAGTTCGGCTCGGACCTCGACGCCTCGACCCAGCGCCTGCTCAACCGCGGCTCGCGCCTGACCGAACTCCTGAAACAGCCGCAGTTCTCGCCGCTGAAGATGGAAGAGCAGGTCTGCGTGATCTGGGCCGGCACCAACGGCTACCTCGATCCGCTGCCGCTCAACAAGGTGAAGGCGTTCGAGGACGGCCTGCTCTCGCTGCTGCGCGGCAAGAACGTCGAGATCCTCGACGCGATCCGCACCAGCCGCGATCTGTCCGACGACACCGCAGCCAAGCTCAAGACGGTGGTCGAGGGCTTCGCCAAGACATTTGCGTAAGAAGACGTTTGCGTAAGAAGACCTTCGCATAAGGGCATCGCCTGGCCGTTGGCCGGGCGATAGGAACAGAGAGGCTTGCGATCTGACCGTTGCGGTCGGATTGCCGGGGTGGACGAAGAATGGCGTCACTGAAAGACATGCGGGTCCGCATCGCCTCGACCAAGGCGACGCAGAAGATCACCAAGGCTATGCAGATGGTCGCAGCCTCGAAGCTGCGCCGCGCGCAGAACGCCGCCGAGGCGGCGCGGCCCTATGCCACCAAGATGGATGCGGTGATTTCCAACATCGCCGCCGCGGCCAACGGCTCGCCCGGTGCGCCGGCGCTGCTGGCCGGCACCGGCAACGATCAGGTGCACCTGCTGCTGGTCTGCACCGGCGAGCGCGGCCTGTCCGGCGCTTTCAACTCAGCGATCGTGCGCCTGGCGCGCGAGCGGGCGAACGCGCTGCTCGCACAGGGCAAGGAAGTCAAATTCTTCTGCGTCGGCCGCAAGGGCTACGAGCAGCTGCGGCGGACGTTCGAGAAGCGGATTGTCGAGCACCTCGACCTGCGTTCGGTGCGGCAGATCGGTTTCGTCAACGCCGAGGACATCGCCAACAAGGTGCTGGCACGGTTCGAGGCCGGCGAATTCGATGTCTGCACGCTGTTCTATTCGCGCTTCCAGTCGGTGATCGCGCAGATCCCGACCGCGCAGCAGATCATCCCGCTCGAGGTGGCTGCACCCGCGGCCAGCGCGGCTCCCGCGACCTCGTACGAATACGAGCCGGAAGAGGACCAGATTCTCGGCAGCCTGCTGCCGCGCAACCTCGCGGTGCAGGTCTTCCGCGCGCTGCTGGAGAACAACGCCTCGTTCTACGGCGCGCAGATGAGCGCGATGGACAGCGCGACGCGCAACGCCGGCGAGATGATCCGTAAGCAAACCCTGATTTACAACCGAACCCGTCAGGCCCAGATCACGAAGGAGCTGATCGAGATCATCTCCGGCGCTGAGGCGGTCTAAGGCAGATTTTCGAAGGAGAACAGTCCATGGCTACAGCAGCCAATCAGATCGGTCGCGTTACCCAGGTCACGGGCGCCGTGGTCGACGTGCAGTTCGAAGGCCACCTTCCGGCGATTCTGAATGCGCTCGAGACCAAGAACGGCGGCAACCGCCTGGTGCTCGAAGTCGCGCAGCATCTCGGTGAATCGACCGTCCGCACCATCGCGATGGATATCACCGAAGGTCTGGTGCGCGGCCAGGAAGTCACCGACACCGGTGAGCCGATCCGGGTGCCGGTCGGCGAAGGCACGCTCGGCCGCATCATCAACGTCATCGGCGAGCCGATCGACGAAGCCGGTCCGATCAAGTCCGAAGGCCTGCGCGCCATCCACCAGGAAGCGCCGAGCTACACCGACCAGTCGACCGAAGCGGAAATTCTCGTCACCGGCATCAAGGTCGTCGACCTTCTCGCTCCGTACGCCAAGGGTGGCAAGATCGGCCTGTTCGGCGGCGCCGGCGTCGGCAAGACCGTATTGATTCAGGAACTGATCAACAACGTGGCGAAGGCGCACGGTGGTTACTCCGTGTTCGCCGGCGTCGGCGAGCGGACCCGTGAAGGCAACGACCTCTATCACGAGTTCATCGAATCGAAGGTCAACGCCGATCCGCACAATCCGGATCCGAGCGTGAAGTCGAAGTGCGCGCTGGTGTTCGGCCAGATGAACGAACCGCCGGGCGCCCGCGCCCGCGTCGGTCTGACCGGTCTGACGGTCGCCGAGCACTTCCGCGACCAGGGCCAGGACGTGCTGTTCTTCGTCGACAACATCTTCCGCTTCACCCAGGCGGGTTCGGAAGTGTCGGCGCTGCTCGGCCGTATTCCTTCGGCGGTGGGTTATCAGCCGACGCTCGCGACCGACATGGGCGCGCTGCAGGAGCGCATCACCACCACCCAGAAGGGTTCGATCACCTCGGTGCAGGCGATCTACGTGCCGGCCGACGACTTGACCGACCCGGCGCCCGCGACCTCGTTCGCGCACTTGGACGCCACCACGGTGCTGTCGCGCGCGATCTCGGAAAAGGGCATCTATCCGGCAGTGGACCCGCTCGACTCGACCTCGCGCATGCTGTCGGCGCTGGTCGTCGGTGAAGAGCACTACAACACCGCGCGTATGGTCCAGCAGATCCTGCAGCGCTACAAGTCGCTGCAGGACATTATCGCCATTCTCGGCATGGACGAATTGTCGGAAGAGGACAAGCTGACGGTCGCCCGCGCCCGCAAGGTCGAGCGCTTCCTGTCGCAGCCGTTCCACGTCGCCGAAGTCTTCACCGGCTCGCCGGGCAAGTTCGTCGACCTCGCCGACACCATCAAGGGCTTCCGCGATCTCTGCCAGGGCAAGTACGACCATCTGCCGGAAGCGGCGTTCTACATGGTCGGCACCATCGAAGAAGCCGTCGAGAAGGGCAAGAAGCTCGCCGCCGAAGCGGCCTAAGCTTTGGGATGTCGTCATCGCCGGACTTGATCCGGCGATCCATCGAACGAGAAGCATTTTGGCTGATGGACCCGCGGGTCGAGCCCGCGGGTGACAGCGCAAAGAACGGAAATAACATGGCCACCTTCCACTTCGATCTCGTCTCTCCCGAAAAGCTCGCCTTCTCCGGCGAGGTCGATCAGGTTGACGTCCCCGGTGTGGAGGGTGATTTCGGTGTGCTCGCCGGACATGCTCCGGTCGTCGCCACCATTCGTCCCGGTATCCTGACGATCACGACCGCCGGCAAGCGCGAGAAGGTGATCGTGCTCGGCGGCCTCGCCGAGGTGTCGGACAAGGGCCTCACCGTGCTCGCCGACGTTGCGACCACGATTGCTGATCTCGATCGCGCGAAGTTTGCCGAGACGATCAACGAGATGCAGGAGAAGCTCTCCGAGAAGGAAGGCTCCGAGCTCGACCACGAGATCGAGCGGCTCGATCACTTCAAGAGCATCCAGCACGAGCTCAACGCGACCGCTATGCACTGAGGCGCGATTGCCGACCAGCGATCGCGCCATAGCGTCGAGTGAGCCGACTCCCTTTGTGAAATCGCTCACACTTTTCCAGTCATCGTCTGCCAAGACCTGAACAATTCAACGCTCGCCGTACCCCGGCGGGCGTTGAATGCCTGTTGCGCCCGGAAGCGTCTGCGACGGCTGAAATGCGGTCGCGGTCGGGACGCAGGGCCGGGACTGGGATTGAAGGCCGAGAACGAGCAGAACGCGGTCAACGCCGCGCTCGGCGACTGCGCCAGGCGCGACAGCGATTGCCATGTCATCGCGGTCGGCCCGTCCACGGTCGGCCCGAACTAGAGCATGATCTGGAAAAGCGCGAAGCAGCTTTCCCTCGCGACGAACGCGTCTGTGCGGGAATCATGCGCAGATCGAGAGCCGAGGCGCGATGAGATTGCGATGAATCGTTATCGCGCTCTGGAACATGATCCGGAAAATGTGAAGCAGCTTACAGCAGGGATCGTGCACCAATGACAAGCTGTGCCGCGATGACGAATTGGCCCAATCGCATCGCGATGCTACTTCGGATGTAACGGACAAGATGCTGTGCTGACTTTCTCCACGGATGCTCTCCGCCCGCAGGACCGCTTCGAGCACTGGTGCGACGTGCGCGGCAAGAGCCTGTTCGGGGTTACCATCGAGCTCGAGCGCGACAAGCGGCCCGATTTCCGCGGACAGTTTTCCGCGACGCCGGTCGGCGGTGCGGTGCTGGCGGAAATGTCGGCATCCTCCTACCGCGTCAGCCGGACCTCATCTGATATCGCGCGCGTTCCGAGCGACAGCCTGCATCTCGCGTGGCAGGTGCGCGGTCCTGGCCACATCAATATCCGCCGCGACCGCATCCAGTATGTCCGCAACGGAGATCTGGCGTTCGGCCATTCCAATCGTCCGTTTGCCTCGACGCCCGAACGGACCGATGGCTTTCATTTCTTCAGCCTGAAGATTCCAGCCACCAGCGAACTCGTGCTAGAGCATTTCATTGCTTAACTGAATCGGAGGGGATTCCGGTTTTTGGCGGTTTGTGATTCAAGATGCTGACTGGATTGGAGGCCAGCATCGCATGACCCGACCTCTTTCCCTGGATCTTCGCGAGCGTGTGGTGGCGTCGGTTTTGGCGGGCGAGAGCTGCCGATCTGTGGCGGAACGGTTTGGTGTTGCGGTCTCGTCGGTTGTGAAGTGGTCACAGCGGCAGCGGGCGACCGGCTCGGTTGCGCCCGGCAAGATGGGCGGTCACCGCAAGCCCTTGCTTGATCCGCATCGTGCCTTCATTGTCGAGCGGATCATTCAGACGCCGCACCTGACGCTGCATGGTCTGAAGGCGGAACTGGCAGCTCGTGGGGTCAAGGTCTCACACAACGCGGTCTGGCTGTTCCTGCGCCGGGAAGGGCTGCGGTTCAAAAAAAACACTGTTCGCCCTCGAACAAGCGCGCGCCGACGTCTCTCGTAGGCGCCAGCGTTGGCGATCCTGGCAGGCCGGACTTGATCCGGGCCGGCTCGTCTTCATCGATGAGACTTGGATCAAGACCAACATGGCCCCTTTGCGGGGCTGGGGCCCCAAGGGCGCACGCCTGCGCGGCTTCGCCCCGCACGGTCACTGGCGTACCCTCACATTCCTCGGCGCGCTCCGCCATGACCAACTCACGGCACCCTGCGTCTTCGACGGCCCGATCAACGGCGAATGCTTCTGCGCTTATGTGAAGCACCTTCTCCTGCCAACCCTGCGCGAAGGCGACATCGTCATTCTCGACAACCTCGGAAGCCACAAGTCGAAAGCTGTCAGGCAAATGATCCAGGCTGCTGGCGCCAGGCTCTGGTACCTGCCGCCATACTCGCCCGACCTCAACCCGATCGAACAGGCCTTCTCCAAGATCAAACACTGGATGCGGCAGGCTCAGAGGCGCACCGTCGAAGACACTTGGCGCCACATCGGTCACCTCGTTCAGGACATCCAGCCTCGCGAATGCGCAAACTACTTCGCAAACGCCGGTTATGCTTCAGTCAAAATGTGAAACGCTCTAGGTGCACGGATCGAGGACATGCCGCCGGTCGCGCTGGCGCGTGATGCGAGCCTGACCCGGCTTGTCGGCACCATGTTCCGCGCCATGACGCGCGATCCGGCGCAAGCCGGGCAGTTCGCTGGTGAGGTCACGCATATGGTGCGGCTGGCGCTGCTTGCGCGCGGACGCTTGCGGCCACGCCAGGATGAGGTCCGTGCCGCGCTGCATGCCGGCTACCTTCATGCCGCGCGAGAAATCCTGCTGCGCGATCTGCATCGCGCCTCGCTCACGCCGGCCGCGGTCGCCACCGAGCTCGGCATTTCACTCCGGCAATTGCATGCGCTGTTCGAGCCGACCGGCCTGTCATTCGCGCGAACGCTGACGGCAGCGAGGTTGAAGGAGGCGAAGCGGCTTCTCTCAGCGATGCAGGAACGCGGGATCGACGAGATCGCGTTCTCGTGCGGCTTCGACAGCATCGCGACCTTCTATCGCGTGTTCCGCGCGACCTACGGGATGACGCCGGGCGATGCGCGGCGCCTTCCGCCGCAGGATCAGCCGGCGAATTCCGCGAACCGGATCGCGACCGCGCGATAGACATCGCGGCGGAACGGCACCACGAGATCGGCGACGCGATCGAGACGCTCCCAGCGCCATTGGTCGAACTCGGCGGGCTGGCCGTTGCGCGGCGTCAATGGATCGATATCCTCGTCGCGTCCGGTGAAGCGCAACGCAAACCATTTCTGCCGCTGGCCGCGGAATTTGGCCAGCCGATGCGATGCCGGCCCGTCATAGGCCGGGAATTCGTAGGTCATCCAGTCGGTCTCGCCGAGATAGTCGGCGTTGACCGCCCCGGTCTCTTCCCACAATTCGCGCATCACGGCCTCGCGCGGGTCCTCGCCAGCGTCGATGCCGCCTTGCGGCATCTGCCATTCGAGGCCGGGCAGCACGATCTCCGGACCATCGTCCTTGATCCGGTGGCCGATCAGCACGCGTCCGTCGCCGTTGAACAGCGCGATGCCCACATTGGGGCGATAGGGCTTATCTGATGACATCTCGACCGGTGCCGCCGCGCGTTGTCTGGCCGATCATATGGCCGTCTATTTGGCCGCCAGACCGGCGAATTCCTTCACGACGCGCTCATAGACCGGACGCTTGAACGGCACAATCAGCTCCGGAAGATTCTTCATCGGCTCCCAGCGCCAGCTGATGAACTCGGCCTTGTGGCCGCCGCCGGGGTGGGCGACGTTGATCTCGTTCTCGTCGCCGGTGAAGCGCAATGCGAACCACTTTTGCCGCTGGCCGCGGTAGCGACCCTTCCAGGCGCGGCCTGCGACGGTGCGCGGGATATCATAGATCAGCCAATCCGAGACCTCGCCGAGCTTCTCCACCGACTTGACGCTGGTCTCTTCATACAGCTCGCGCCGTGCGGCCTGAAACGTATCCTCGCCGGGATCGACGCCGCCTTGCGGCATCTGCCAGACATGCGCGTCGTCGACATGCTCGATGCCGCCGGCGCGGCGTCCGATGAAGACCAGTCCCGCCGTATTCAGCAGCATGATGCCGACGCAGGTTCGATAGGGCAGGTCTTCATAACGTGCCATGCCGCCGCTACCTCGCACAGTTCCTGGCGCCGCCCGACCCGGCCCCCCGGCAAGGTCTTAGGCTGCACCAACAGATTGATCTCTAGCCCGATTTTGATTTCAGCATCGCCGTTGTCAATGGCACAAGCATGATGCCCTTGGAGTCCAGTGTCTTGAGCCAGGCGCCGAGCCGCTCGATCGAGACCGGCAGCGCCGAGGCGACGCCCACGGCCGTGCCGCGTTCCTTGGCGATCGTTTCCAGCTTGACCAGCGCGCGGTCGATTTCCGCCGACGTCGGCACCGCGTCGATGGCGAAATCGGCCTTGGCGAACGGCAGCGATTGGCCGGCCGAGAGGCTCTGCGCGACGCTGCGCGGGGTGGAACTGTCGTCGAAAAAGCTCAGGCCGCGCTTGGCCGCCTCGCGCACGATGGGCTGCATCACGGGATCGGTCGCGACGAACCGGGCTCCCATGAAATTGGCGATCCCGGCATAGCCCTGCAGGCGGCTGAGGTGCCAATAGAGACGGTCGAGGTTCTGCTCGCTGCTCAACGTGGTCAGCAGGGTCTGCGGGCCCGGATCGTTGTCGGGATAGTCGAACGGCTCCATCGGGATCTGCAGCAGGATCTCGTGGCGCTGGGTCCGGGCGCGTTCCGCGAGCTTGCCGGGGTCGGCGCCGTAGGGCGTGAAGGCCAGCGTCACGGCCGGCGGCAGCTTCATGATGGCGTCAGTGGTCTTGGCGGCGCCGACCCCGAGGCCGGCGACCACGATGGCGACCACGGGCATCCGGGCGGCCTTGGCACGGTCGGCTTCGCCCGCATAGACCGTGAACGGCTTCAGGCCGTCGGCGACAACAGGGATCATGCCGTAGCGCGACTTTTCCAGCAGGCGCGGGTCGATCCCAGTCATCGCGAGCGGCGGCGCCTCGCCATCCGCCGTCTTTTCGGCTGGATCGCCGGCGCCGATCACCATGTCCTGGCGCTTGCCGCTGGAGCCATCGATGATGGTGACGGTCTTGGCGTCGTTCTTGGCATCGCCGGCTGCGGCCGGCGCTTTGGCGGCGGATTTGACCGCAGATTCGGCCTGCCCGGCCGGGGCGTGCTTGTCGTCGGCGGCTGGGGGCGAGGGATTACGGAGTGTGATTCGGGCGATCGGTTCGCCGCCGAGCGGGTTGTCGTTGAACAGCGCGACGCCGGCGAAGCCGACCAGCGCGAGGCCCAGCAGCACGGCGAGCGCCTGCATCGCCGTGAACGGCAAGCGGACACGGCGCGTCTTGCCCACGGTGTTCTGCCCAAGCGGCGTGCTCAGTTCGTCGGCCGCCTCTGCCATGACCCTCCCCGAATCAACAGCGCGAACGATAGCACGATGCGGTGCATTCCCGCGCGCCGGCCTGCCCGTCAAAGCACGGCTGGCAGTGGAGGGCGAAAGCAGAAAGGGCGGCCCGAGGGCCGCCCTGCTCGCTGAAAAGATTGGATGGGATCAGTTCGCGGACTTGTTGGCCGGCTTGTCGGCGGCGGCCTTGTCGCCGGTCGCCTTGTCACCGGACGGAGCGGCCGGTGCCGGCGTAGCGTTCGAGGTCGACTTGATGCCGTGCAGCAGGTCGTCGGCCATCTTCAGCGCCTTGTCGTCCTTGGCGTCCGGCGGAACGTAGGACTGCGAGCCGGTCTTCTCGTCGCCGTCGTTCTTCAGATGGCCGCGCAGCGAAGCCTCGCCCTTGGTGTCGGTGCGCGCCTTCAGCTCTTCCGGCACGTCCTGCAGCACCTCGATGTCGGGCACGATGCCCTTGGCCTGGATCGACTTGCCCGACGGCGTGTAGTAGCGCGCGGTGGTCAGGCGCAGCGCGCCATTGCCCGAGCCGAGCGGGATGATGGTCTGCACCGAACCCTTGCCGAACGAGCGGGTGCCGACCAGCGTCGCGCGCTTGTGGTCCTGCAGTGCGCCGGCGACGATTTCGGAGGCCGATGCCGAGCCGCCGTTGATCAGCACGATGACCGGCTTGCCCTTGGTCAGGTCGCCCGGATGAGCGGCGCGGCGCTGGGTTTCCTCGGCATTGCGTCCGCGGGTCGAGACGATCTCGCCGCGCTCCAGGAAGGAGTCGGACACGGTGACGGCCTCTTCGAGCAGGCCGCCGGGATTGTTTCTGAGGTCGATGACGTAGCCCTTCAGCTTGTCGCCGATCTGGCTCTGCAGGTTGGCAACCTCCTTCTTCAGACCTTCGGTGGTCTGCTCGTTGAAGGTGGTGATGCGGATATAGGCGATGTCGTCGGCCTCGACGCGCGCCCGTACCGAGCGGACGCGGATGTTGTCGCGCACCAGCGTGACGTCGATCGGATTGTCCTGGCCCTTGCGGATGATCTTGAGCTTGATCTTGGTGTTGACCGGACCGCGCATCTTCTCGACGGCCTGGTTCAGCGTCAGGCCCTGCACGGCTTCGTCGTCGAGATTGGTGATGATGTCGTTGGCCATGATGCCGGCCTTCGAGGCCGGGGTGTCGTCGATCGGCGAGACGACCTTGATCAGGCCGTCTTCCATCGTGACCTCGATGCCGAGGCCGCCGAACTCGCCGCGGGTCTGCACCTGCATGTCGCGGAAGCTCTTGGCGTCCATGTAGCTCGAGTGCGGATCGAGACCGGACAGCATGCCCGAGATCGCGGACTCGACGAGCTTGCTGTCGTCCGGCTTCTCGACGTAGTCGCTGCGCACCCGTTCGAACACGTCGCCGAACAGATTGAGCTGGCGGTAGGTGTCCGACGTCGCGGCGCGCGCGCTCGATCCCATCAGCACAGCGCGGGGCTGCGTGACGAAAAGCGTCAGGGCCGCGCCGGTGGCGGCGCTAAGGAGAATTACCGAAGTCTTGCGCATCATCCGCGAACCTTTTCGCCTTCATTTGCGGCCCACCATGGACCTGGATCGATTGGAGTGCCGTCTTTCCGGAACTCGACATAGAGCACTGGCTGGCTCGCATTGGTGGCGAGAATCGATGCAACCTGGGATGTCGACCCCATGGTCGCAACCGGCTCCCCCGTTAGCACAAACTGGCCGATGTTTACCGAAATACGCTCCATCCCGGCGATCAGGACATGATACCCGCCCCCGGCATTGAGGATCAAGAGTTGTCCGTAGCTGCGGAAAGGACCAGCGTAAACAACCCAGCCGTCACACGGGGTTGTGACCTGCGCGCCCGGTTTGGCGGCCAAAGAAATGCCCTTTTGTACGCCCCCCGCGCCGTCGGAACCGCCAAATTCGCGAATCTTGGTGCCATTCACGGGATAAGAGAACAGGCCCTTGGCCGAGGCGAAGGCGACCGCCGGGCTCATGCGGGCCGGGTCCTTGAGCGCCCCCAGATTGGGCTTGCCGTTCACGGTCGCCGGGGCGCCCTGGAGGCTGGCCGTGGCGGCGGCCTTGGCCGCGCTCTTGAGATCCTGCTCCATCCTGGCGATCAGGCTCTGCAGATCGGCGGCCTGCTTCGACAGCGCGATGGCGCGGGCGCCCTCGGCCTCCATGTCCTTTTCGGCCGCGCTTTGCTGGCGCTGCCGTTCGTCGACCAGCGCCGCCAGGCGAGCTTGGTCTTCCCTGAGCTTGTCGCGATCGGCCGCCAGCGAATCGCGCTCGGTCGAGATGGTCTTGCGCAGCGCCACCAGTTCGCCGAGATCGGCCGCAAGCTTTTCGGCGCGGACGCGCAATTCCGGCACCACCGCGCCGAGCAGCATCGCGGTGCGCAGCGATTGCAGCGCGTCCTCGGGCCGCACCAGCAGCGCCGGCGGCGTGCGCCGCCCGGCGCGCTGCAGCGCGGCCAGCACCTCGATCACCTCGGAGCGGCGTGAATCGAGCGAGCCGCGGATTTCGCGCTCGCGGCCGTCGAGCGGCTGCAGGCGTGCCTCGGCGTCGGCGATCCGTGTCTCGACGCCGCGCACCTGGCCGGCAATGTCGATCAGCTGCTGATTGAGCTTGCTGCGGTCCTGGCCGATCGCGGCGATGTCGGCCTTCAGCTTCTCCTGCAACTCGGTGGCCTTGCGCTGCTGTTCGCGCGCGGCCTCGAGCTCCTGCTCGCGCTGCTTGATGGCGTCGGGCGATGTCTCTGCCGTCGCGGCTTGCTGTGCCGGCGATGCGGACTGTTGCGCGGGCGGTGTCGCTTGCGCATGCGCTGCGGCCAGCGGAGCGGCGGCGAACATGGCGATCGACAAGGGCAGGGATGCCGGCAACCAACGGCGGCGCGCGGTGCCGAGATGCGAATCCGAAGCTGTGTCCCGCTTGTGCTGCATTCGCGTGCGTTCAGCGCTTTCGACTGTCCGTCACCGCGCCTCAGGCGCGATGATAGGGGTGGCCGGCCAAAATGGTCGCGGCCCGATAAATCTGTTCCAGAAGCATGACGCGGACCATTTGGTGCGGCCAGGTCGCGGAGCCGAATGCAATACGCAACGAAGCTTTGCGCTGCAATTCAGGCGAAAGTCCGTCCGCACCGCCGATCACGAAGACAGTATGTGCTGCCCCCTCGTCGCGCCAGCGGCCGAGTTGCTGCGCAAAGCTCGCGCTGTCGATGCTCTTGCCGCGTTCGTCGAGCGCGACCAGCATGTGCTTTTCCGGCAGCAGCGCCGCGATCGCCGCGGCCTCCTCGGCGATGCGCGCGGACGTATCGCGCGCGCGGCTCTCCGCAATCTCATGGATGTCGAGGCCGCGAAAGCCGAGCTTGCGGCCGATATCCTCGAAGCGCTCGCGGTAACGCTCGGCGAGCTCCCGTTCAGGGCCCTGTTTCAGGCGGCCGATGCAGATCACGACAAGGCGCATCAGCGCAAACTATATGCGCTGCAGCCGATTCGCATCGGCTTCGATACGTCTTAGACCGCCGCGACCGCCGGGTTCTGAGTCCACAACCGCTCGAGGTTGTAGAACTCGCGCACCTCAGGCCTGAACACGTGCACGATCACCTCGCCGGAATCGATCAGCACCCAGTCGCAATTGGGCAAGCCCTCGACATGGATGTTCTTGACCCCGTTTTCCTTGAGGCTCTTCGTCACATTTTCCGCGATCGCGCCAACGTGCCGGTTAACCCGGCCGGTGGTGACGATCATGTAGTCGGAATATGCGGATTTGCCGCGAAGGTCGATGGTGACCGTCTCTTCCGCCTTCATATCGTCGAGGCGAGAGAGGATCAGGCTCAGCGTCTTGTTGGCATCCGGTTTGTCGGCATCCGGTTGCGCCTGCAAGGCCGCGGTTTTCGTCGATGTTTTACGCGCAGTCTTGGGACCTGAAGTCTTGGGAACCTTGGGTAAAACAGACTTGGACAATACAGATGTGGCCAGGGACCATTCCTTTCACTGTATCGCGGGTGCCGAATCCTCGGCCCCACGCGCCATATTACGCATGTGGGGTTAATGGTTTCAATATTCCAGTAACCCTTTTGCGCTTCACGCCGTTCTCCAGCTCCCGTCCGGGTTCCGCAGTCCGGTCGAAGACAGATTGGATTTCATTCCTGTCAGGAACACCCAAGCCGGCGCCTGCTGATCGGCCAGCCGGGTCGCCTGATTTTCGGGCAAGCGATAGCGCATGAGCGCCTGCGCCGCCGGTGCGGCAAGGGCGCGGAAACTCTGGGGTGGACGGTCGATCACGGCAATCGGCACATCGGACGCGATGCGCCGCCAATCTTTCCAGCGATGGAATTGCGCGAGATTGTCAGCGCCCATGATCCAGACGAAGTGCACGCCGGAGACACGGCGGCGCAAGTGGATGATCGTGTCGACAGTGTAGCGGACACCGATGACAGCTTCGAGACAGCTGATGTCGATGCGCGGATCGTCGGCAACGCGGCGCGCAGCCGCGGCACGCTCGTTGAGCGCATGCAGGCCATCATGGTTCTTCAGCGGATTGCCCGGCGTCAGCAGCCACCATACGCGGTCGAGCTGCAGGCGCTTGAGCGCGAACAGGCTGATCGCGCGATGCGCGGCGTGCGGCGGGTTGAACGAGCCGCCGAGCAATCCGATGCGCATGCCGTTGGTATAGAACGGCAGTGCCTGGGCCTTCGGGGACGGCACGGTGGAAGCTTGTTGCAAGGATCTACCGTGCGCGTGCGACAATGATCACGGCCGTGTCTGCCCGGTGCCGTGGACGCGGTACTTGAAGCTCGTCAGCTGCTCGGCGCCGACTGGCCCGCGGGCGTGGAATTTGCCGGTGGCAATTCCGATCTCGGCGCCGAAGCCGAACTCGCCGCCGTCGGCGAACTGGGTCGAGGCGTTGTGCAGCACGATCGCCGAATCGACCTCGTTGAGAAATCTCTGTGCGGCAGCGGCGTCCTCCGTCACGATCGCATCGGTGTGATGCGAGCCGTGATGTTGAATATGCGCAATCGCTTCATCGAGACCGCCGACGATCTTCGCCGAGATGATCGCGTCCTCATATTCGGTGTCCCAGTCCTCGTCGGATGCGGGCTTCACCCTGGCATCGGCGCCTCGCACGATGTCGTCGCCGCGCACCTCGCAACCGGCATCGATCAACATCTCGACCAGCGGCTTCAGCTTCGTCGCGGCAGCGTTGCGATCGATCAGCAGGGTCTCGACGGCGCCGCAGACGCCGGGACGGCGCATCTTGGCGTTCAGCACGACCGCCTTGGCCATATCGAGTCTGGCGCTGGCATCGACATAGATGTGGTTGACGCCCTCCAGATGCGCGAACACCGGAACGCGTGCCTCCGCCTCGACGCGCGCGACCAGGCTCTTGCCGCCGCGCGGCACGATCACGTCGATGCCGCCGTTCAATCCCGTCAGCATCAGGCCGACGGCTGTGCGGTCACGGGTCGGCACCAGGGTGATCGCGGCCTCAGGCAGGCCGGCTTCACGCAGGCCCTGCACCAGACAATCATGGATCGCGCGGCAGGATCGGAAGCTGTCGGAGCCACCGCGCAGGATCACGGCGTTGCCGGATTTCAGGCACAGCACGCCGGCGTCGGCGGCGACGTTGGGGCGGCTTTCGAAGATCACGCCGATCACGCCGAGCGGCACGCGGACGCGCTCGATGGTCATGCCGTTGGGGCGCTGCCAGCTTTCGGTGACGGCGCCCACGGGATCAACAATCTCGCGCACGGTGGCCACGCCATCGGCCATGCCGGCGACGCGCGCCGGCGTCAGCGTCAGGCGGTCGACGAAGGCAGAGGTCATGCCGGCAGCCCGCGCCTCGGCGACATCCTCTGCATTGGCGGCGAGGATGGCCGGCGCGTTGGCCCGGATCGCGCGCTCGATCGCGGCGAGCGCCCGGTTCTTCTGCTCCGGCGGCACCAGCGCCAGCACGCGCGCGGCGGCGCGGGCCTTGGCGGCGAGGTCGGTCATCAGGGCGGCGAGATCGGCGTTGCCGTCGATCGCCTTCAGGGGCGCGCTCATGGAAGTCCCGGCTTTGGATTAAGGCCATGTTCTAGCATGGCAATTGAGGGGTGGCGAGGCGCGGAACCGGCATGGCAGGTGGTCGGCAGGCCCAGCCCGTCGGCAATAGCCTATCCAATGCCCTACTTGGCCGGGATCGCCCCGGCCGGGCCGATCACGAGGTCGTCGCGGTGGATCATCTCGGAGCGGCCGCTGATGCCCAGAATGGCCATCACGTCGGGCGAGGAGCGGCCCTTGATCTTCTCGGCATTCTCGGCGTCGTAGGCGACCAGGCCGCGGCCGATCTCATGGGTGTCGGGGCCGCGCACCACCACGGCGTCGCCGCGGGCGAACTGGCCGTCGACCCGGATCACGCCGGCCGGTAGCAGGCTCTTGCCGGCACGCAGCGCCGCCACCGCACCGGCATCGATCGTAAGTGTGCCCTTCGGCTCGAGCGAGCCGGCGATCCAGCGCTTTCGCGCGGTGACGGGATTGGCCGGGGTCAGGAACCAGGTGCAGCGTCCGCCGTCGGCGATCGCCTGCAAGGGGTGCTCGATCTTGCCGGAGGCGATCAGCATGTGGGTGCCGGCAGTGGTCGCGATCTTCGCCGCCTCGATCTTGGTGGTCATGCCGCCGCGCGACAGTTCGGAGCCGGCCGAGCCGGCCATCCCCTCGATCTCCGAGGTGATGCTTTCGACCACCGGGATCAGCTTCGCGTCGGGATCGACCGCGGGCGGCGCGGTGTAGAGGCCGTCGATATCGGACAGCAGGATCAACAGGTCCGCGCTCGCCATGGTGGCGACGCGGGCGGCGAGGCGATCATTGTCGCCGTAGCGGATCTCGGTGGTCGCGACCGTGTCGTTCTCGTTGATGACGGGCACCGCGCGCCATTCCAGCAGCTTGGCGATGGTCGAGCGCGCATTGAGATAGCGGCGGCGCTCCTCGGTATCCTGCAGCGTGACGAGGATCTGCCCGGCGCCGATGCCGTGATGGCCGAGCACCTCCGACCAGATTCGCGCCAGCGCGATCTGGCCGACTGCGGCGGCAGCCTGGCTCTCCTCGAGCTTCAGCGAGCCGCGCGGCAGCTTCAGGCGGCTGCGGCCGAGCGCGATCGAGCCCGACGACACCACCATGATCTCGCGGCCGCCCTTGTGCAGCTTTGCGATATCGTCGACCAGTGCGGCGAGCCATGACGCGCGGACCTCGCCGGCCTGCGAGTCGACCAGTAGCGATGAGCCGACCTTGACGACGATGCGGCGAAAGTTCTTGAGCGCGGGGCGTTTCATGGGTTTGGTCTGGCGGGAAGGTGGAAGCAAGAGGCGCCACGATGTGGCTTGGAAAGTCCAAGTGTTGTTCGGCTTGCGCCGTCAACCCTGCGGCACTGGCACAGCCCACGGCTCCGCCTGGCCCTTGGCCTTGTTGGACACCGGCGCCTCGCCGATCACCTCGACCAGCGCGCGCAGCGCATCCTGCACGCCTTCGCCGGTCGCGCCTGAGAGCAACAGCGGCGTCTTCTTCGCCGCCCGCTTGAGGCGGTCCTTCTGCTTCTTCAACTCGTCCGGCTCGACCGCGTCGATCTTGTTGAGCGCGACGATCTCGATCTTGTCGGCGAGCTGGCCTTCATAGGCTTCAAGCTCGGTGCGCACCGTCTTGTAGGCCTTGCCGGCGTGTTCGCTGGTGGCATCGACCAGATGCAGCAGCACGCGACAGCGCTCGACATGGCCGAGGAAGCGGTCGCCGAGGCCGGCACCTTCATGCGCGCCTTCGATCAGGCCGGGGATGTCGGCGAGCACGAATTCGCGGCCACCGTAATTCACGACGCCGAGCTGCGGATGCAGGGTGGTGAAGGGATAGTCGGCGATCTTCGGCCGTGCCGCGCTGACCACCGAGAGGAAGGTCGATTTGCCGGCATTGGGCAGGCCGACCAGGCCGGCATCGGCAATCAGCTTCAGCCGCAGCCAGATCCAGCGCTCCTCGCCCGGGGCGCCGGGATTGGCGTTGCGCGGCGTGCGGTTGGTGGAAGACTTGAAATGCGCATTGCCGAAGCCGCCATTGCCGCCTTCGGCCAGCACGAATTTCTCGCCGAGTTCGGTGAAATCGTGCAGCAGCGTCTCGCGGTCCTCGTCGAACACCTGGGTGCCGACAGGCACTTTGAGTACGATCGACTTGCCGTTGGCGCCATGGCGATCCTTGCCCATGCCGTTGGTGCCTTTTGGCGCCTTGAAGTGCTGCTGGTAGCGGTAGTCGATCAGCGTGTTCAGCCCGTCGACGGCCTCGATGATCACGTCGCCGCCGCGGCCGCCATTGCCGCCGGAGGGGCCGCCGAACTCGATGAACTTCTCGCGCCGGAACGCGACGCAGCCGTTGCCGCCGTCGCCGGAGCGAATATAGACCTTGGCTTCATCGAGGAATTTCATGATCCGTACTAGTTAGGGCAGGGGGGCCGCGGCGGCAACCCGGAAAGGCCCTGACTTCGGCGAAAAGCCTTAATTTTCGGGCCTTTTTGCGACCCCGAGCGGTTAAGTGGGCCGCCGCCGCACCAGGAATTTCTGCACCCCCTCCAACACCAGCTCGCGGCGCTGGTTGTGCACGGTCGAGCGCAGCGTCACGACGCCCGTGGTCCGGCCGGGTGCGAGCTCGACCACCTCCAGCGCGGGGTAGATGGTATCGCCGGCATAGACCGGTTTCAGGAACTTGCTCGATTGTTCCAGGAAGCCGACCAGCGATTCCTCCACGACATAGGGAAACAGCCCGGCGCCGGGCGCGGTGTGCACCAGGGTCTGGAAGCCGTGCGCGAGCAGGTCCGGCATGCCCCGCGTGCGGCAATATTCGACGTCGTAATGGATCGGATGGGTGTCGCCGCTCGCGGTCTGGAACGCCGCGAACACGGCCGAGGTCTGGGTCCGGCTCGGAATCACGAAGCGCTCGCCGAGCACGAAATCCTCGAACCACCGCTGCGCGGGGACCATGCGATGCTGGGTGGGGTCGAATTCGCTCATGCGGCGTTTCCTGCTCTGCTTCTTGAATGGCTGCCCTACCGGTAGCGCAGGCGCTGCACTGCGACAATTAGTTCGATCTGCAGCTGCCGGGGTTGTCCTGCGCAACGACGTCGGTAAAACCGGCGGCAGGTCCGGCCCGACTCAGAGGCGGCGACAACAAGAGAACAATGAGCCTGTTCGCAAAACTGTCCTCCTACGATGATCGATCGGCGCGGCTCGCCGGCATCGGGTTGATGCTGCTGTCGATCTTCATGTTCTCGTTCGGCGACGCGATGGGCAAATTCATCGTCGCCACCTATTCGGTCGGGCAATTGCTGTGGCTGCGCGCATGCGCGGCGCTGCTCGTGCTGCTGCCGATCGTGTGGCAGCGGCGTGCGGATTTCCTGCATTTGGAGCGTCCGTGGCTGCAATTGCTGCGCGTCACGCTGTCGACGCTGGAGGTCGCGGCGTTCTTCCTGGCGACCGTCTATCTGCCGCTCGCCGACGTCATCACCTACTATCTGGCGGGACCGATCTTCGTCACCGCGATCTCGGGTCTCGTGCTCGGCGAGCATATCGGCTGGCGGCGCTGGACCGCGATCCTGGTCGGCTTTTGCGGGGTGCTGATCGCGCTGCGGCCATCGGCGCAGACCATCAGCTGGCCGGCGATGATCGCGCTCGGCGGCAGCCTGTCGTTTGCGGTGCTGATGCTGATCACGCGATCGCTGCGCGCGACGCCCGATATCGTGCTGGCGACGTCGCAATTCGGCGGCACCTTCATCCTGGGCCTCGTGCTCTCGCCGTTCGGCTGGGTGACGCCGACGGCCGGCAGCCTCGTGCTGTTCTTCACCGCCGGCATCATCTCGGTTGCGGCGCTGCTGTGCGTGAACCGCTCGCTGAAACTCGCGCCGGCGAGCGTGGTGGTGCCGTACCAGTATTCGATGATCGTCTGGGCGGTGATCTTCGGCTTCGTGGTATTCGGCGACGTGCCGTCCTGGGCCACGATCATCGGCGCCGCCGTCATCATCGCGGCCGGCCTTTACATCTTCGTGCGCGAGCAGCAGCTCGGACGCACGGATTCCGCGATCAATCCGCCGGCGTAAGGCTCACCCTCCCCTGGAGGGGGAGGGTCGACGCGAATGCAATGAGCGGCGGGGTGGGGTGAAGGTCCCTCCTCATCCGACAGCGCCAGATGGGAGAGATCACCCCACCCCGTTGCGCCTTCCGCTGCGCTCCACGCGCAACGACCCTCCCCCTCCAGGGGAGGGTGAAGACCAGAAGCCTTAGCTCTCCCGCCGGGTCGAGTTGTTCCAGCTCTTCAGCGAAGCCCAGACGCCGCGCGACAGCCGGAAGGCATCCACCGGGCTCGATGAGCCCAGCGCCTCGAAGCGGTGCAGCTCGACGCCGCTCCACTGGAAGCCGCACTTCTCGAGGATGTTGCGTGACGACGGGTTGACGACGCGGGCGCCAGCGATCAGCTGGTCGAGATCGAATTCCTCGAAGAAGTAGTCGATCACCGCGCGCGCGGCCTCGGTGCCGAAGCCCTGGCCCCAATGGTCGACACCGAGCCAGTAGCCGAGTTCGGCCGCGGTCTCCTCGCGCCAGTCGATGCCGACCATGCCGATCGGCGTGTGATTGTTCTCGATCAGGAAGACGGTTTCGCGTCCGCCGGCGCCGAGCGCGCGCACGAAGTCGATGGCGTCGTCCTGCGTATAGGGATGCGGCAGGCGGCGGGTGTTCTCCGCGATGCGGCGATCATTGGCGAGGCGTGCGATGGCTTTTACGTCCGCGAGCGTCGGCTTGCGCAATGTCAGCCGTTCGGTCTCGAGGACGCAAGCTCTTGCTTCGCGCAAGGTCGACGTCGGGATGTCCTGCAACATGTCGAGCTCCTGTGATGCGACAATCGGTACGCAACGCTTGGAACGTTGCGCGCGGTCGAAGTCGAACGCGCGCAACAAAAAGGGGAGGCCGGTCATCCCGCCTCCCCCTGGAGCCCTTGTGCTGCTCCGCCGGTTCAACAGGACCCGGCGGACTCATGTGTGTCCACCGTCTACTCGGCCGCCTCTGCCATCGGAATAACCGAGATGAACGTGCGGCCATTGGCTTTGGCACGGAACTCGACATGACCCTCGACCTTGGCGAAGAGAGTATGATCGGTGCCCATGCCGACATTAAGGCCAGGATGCCAGGTGGTGCCGCGCTGACGCGCGATGATGTTTCCGGGGATCACGCGCTCGCCACCGAACGCCTTGATGCCAAGGCGCTTGCCCTTGGAATCACGTCCGTTGCGCGATGAACCGCCTGCTTTTTTATGAGCCATAGCTCGTCTCCGACTTCGCTTTGATCTCTAGATCAATTCCTTGACGGAATCATTTCACGTTTTGTCACGCATCACATCTGAAGGCGCGACGATCACTTCTTCTTAGCTCTTGGCCGCGGCCTTCTTGGCCGGAGCCTTCTTCGCGGCCGGCGCCTTTGCGGGCGCCTTCTTCTTGGCCGCCTTCGGTGCTGCGTCCTCGCCATCGGCGGGCGCTGCGACCTTTTCCTTCTTCGGCCGGGGGCCGACGGTCGGCTTGGCGTTATCGGCGAGGATCTCGGTGATGCGAAGCACCGTGAGCTCGTCGCGATAGCCGCGCTTGCGGCGTGAATTCTTGCGGCGACGCTTCTTGAACGCGATCACCTTGGCGCCGCGCTTGTGCTGCAGCACTTCGGCTGCAACGGTGGCGCCTGCCACGGTGGGCGTTCCCAGCACCGGCGTGTCACCGCCGAGCACCAGAACTTCGCCTAGCTGCACGATCGTGCCGACATCGCCGGCGATCTTGCCAATCTCGAGTACATCATTCGGAACGACACGGTACTGCCGGCCGCCGGTTTTGATGACTGCGAACATCGTTTGATTCCTTCGTGTTCGGTTCCGGCCTCGGACGGTTAGCCCGGGTCGGCTTTTTGTTCAGTCGCTATGGGTTATGTGTTTCGCGCGAAGGGAATGAATTCCCAAACTGGATCGCACAAAAACAATCGGCGCGAGAAAACTCCGCGCCGGATGGGCGGACTTATAGCTGCTGGCGACGCGGAGTCAAGGTAAGGCAAGGCAAAAACCGGCCAAAAATGAAGGGTTTGGCGTGTTTTCGGCCCGCATTGCCCTCAGGCGGCGGTCTTTGCCGCGGCCCGCGCGTGCCGGCGGATGGTCTGCGGCGGCTGGCCCAGCACCCGCAAGAACGCCCGCCGCATCCTTTCGCGATCGGCAAAACCGGTCTCTACAGCAATTTCGTCCATTGAATGGCGGCCGTCGCCGATCAATTCTCTGGCAGCCTCGACCCGGAGCTGCTCGATTGCCTTGGCCGGCGACTGCCCGGTCTCGGCGCGGAAGGCGCGGCTGAACTGGCGCGGGCTGAGCCGTGCCACCTCGGCCAATTCCTCGACCGAGAGCTCGTTGCGCGGGTGCGCCTTGGCGTAGTTGAGGGCGTTCTGGATGCGGTCGGATTTCGGGTCGAGCTCAAGCAGCGCCGAGAACTGCGACTGGCCGCCGGTGCGGCGATGATAGACCACGAGCTTGCGGGCCACCGAACGGGCGACCTCGACGCCCAAATCATGCTCAATCATCGCCAGCGCCAGATCGATCGTCGCGGTCATGCCGGCCGAGGTCCAGATCGGCCCGTCGACGATGTAGATGCGGTCCTGCTCGACCTTGAGCCCGGGAAATCGGGCCTGCAATTCCGGGGCGAATTGCCAGTGCGTGGAAACGCGCCGGCCGTCGAGCAGGCCGGCTTCAGCCAGTGAGAAGGCGCCGATGCAGGGCGCGGCGATGCGCTGCGATGTCGTCATGGCGCGTCGCATATAGTCGATCAGCTTCGGGGATGCCGGGTGAAGCTCGTGGCCGGCGCCGATGAACAGCGTGTCGAAGCTGCGATCGCCAAAGGCTTCGGTTTCGACATTGAAGCCGGCGGAGGATCGCACCGGGCCACCGTTCTCCGACAGCAGCGTGACCTCGTAGAAGGGCGCGCCTGCGATAAGGTTGGCGACCTCGAAGGCGGTGATGGCGGTGAAGCCCATCACCTGGAAGTCCGGGAAGATGACGAAGCCGATCTCCTGCATGGAACCCTCCGACCGAGCCTATGTCCTAAAAAGGTGTATATATGACATTTGAGACATGCAAGGGCGCCTGTAAAACCTGAGCAGCGGCCAAGACCGGCCGTTCGGGTCAAACAGGAGACCAACATGACCAAGTCAGCCAAGGGAACGGCGCTCGTTACCGGTGCGTCGTCCGGAATCGGTGCCATCTATGCGGACCGGCTCGCACGGCGTGGCTACGATCTGATCCTCGTTGCACGTAACCGCGAGCGCCTCGATGGGCTTGCCAAGCGTCTTTCGCAGGAGACAGGCCGATCGATCGAGATCGTTCCCGCCGACCTCGCCAAGCGCGGCGATGTATCGCGGATCGAATCCGTTCTGCGCAGCAACGAAGGCATCAGCGTGCTGGTGAACAACGCCGGCGTCGGCGCCACCGCGCCATTGCTCGCATCCGATGTCGACAAGATGAGCGACTTGATCGCGCTCAATGTCGACGCGCTGATGCGCCTGACCTATGCGGCGGTGCCGGGATTCGTCGCGCGCGGCGGCGGCACCATCATCAATATCGCCTCGGTCGTCGGCGTCCAGCCGGAACTGCTCAACGGCGTCTACGGCGGCAGCAAGGCCTTCGTGCTCGCACTGACCCACTCGCTGCAGCACGAGCTGAAGGACAAGAACATTCGCGTCCAGGCCGTGCTGCCGGGGGCCACGGCCACCGAGTTCTGGGACATCGCCGGCACGCCGGTCGAGCATCTGCCCGGCGAGATCGTGATGAAGGCCGAGGACATGGTGAACGCTGCGCTGGCCGGCCTCGACCAGGGCGAGGTCTTCACCGTGCCGTCGCTGCCGGATGCCGCGGATTGGCAGGCCTATGAGGCGGCTCGCCAGAAGCTGATGCCGAATCTGTCGCGCAGCACGCCCGCGGCGCGCTACAGGGCAGGCTGTGCGAAAACGCCAGCGGCCGACCGCATCGCCAGCAAACTTCGGCTGAGGCGAAGCGAGGCCCCACCTCAGTTCGGTGTAATTACCTTGTTCCGAAAGTGTTGGCCGCGTGGAGAATATTGAAGGCCATGATCGATAACGCGGCTTCCGCCTTCACCGCCCTGAGCCCTCTCGTCAGGAACCTTCCGCCGCCCGACATTCGTTTAATCGTGCCGAACGGATGCTCGACCGTGCATCTCCTGATCGTCATCAGACTGGGGTTAGCATGGATTCGGGCCTCCATGCGGTCGAGAGCGCTTTGATCGACAAGCCGATGGATCGTGCGCTGCGCCCCGGGCGTGAATTTCGATTTGAGGGCACAGGTCGTGCAGGCGGAGGTGCGATAGCCGATCGCTCGATTGCGAGTATGGATTCCGGATGGGCGCAGTGTTTTCCCTCCGGGACAACGGATCGTGTCGCTGTCCTCATCGTAGATGAACTGCACCGGCCGAAAATGTTCGGAATTCATTGCACCACGTTTGATCGGCGCGGCGACCTCGATGTTCTCACGTTCGCAGCGAGCGACTTCCTCCGCGTTTGAATAGCCGCCATCGGTGAGCACCTGGAGCTGATCTACCTCCAGCACAGCTTTGGCCGCGACAGACATCGGATGAAGAAGATGGCTGTCGTTCGCATGGGCATATCCCATCGGCTTGGCCTCGGGCTCGCCGAACACGAGCACCTTCTCGTCCCGTCGCTCGAGTTCGTGCTGTCGCCGGGCCAACCGATCCTTCCGGCGCTGCAAGGGGGCGATGGCGGTCTTGAAGCCCTCGCGGTGCAGCGGTTGATCTTCGAAACCCTGCCCTACGGTCTCGTCGATAATGTCCAGGCGATCGAGATAATAGGCGATCTCTTTTTCGGTATGCGCAATGTCCCGAGAGAGCCGCTCCGCTCCGGCGATGTTCTTCGGACTGGCGACAGCCCGCATCTTAGTGCCGTCTAGCGCGACCGATCGACCGCCCACCAAGTTCTGTTCGCGACAGAACAGTACGAATGCTGCGCTGGCCGCTACGATCGCGTCGGGATAGTCGTGCCGGAACGCGGCAATGGTCCGATAATCTGGCACGAGCTGGCGCATCAGCCACATCGCCTCAAGGTCACGCTTGCAGGTGCGCTCCAGATGCCGCGATGATCGGACCTGATTGAGGTAACCCCAGATATAGAGGCGAAGCATGTCGCCGGGATGATAGCCTGGTCGTCCGGTCGATGCCGCAATAGCGCGCGTGAAGCCAAGCTTGAGCAGGTCCAGACTGTCGATGAAAGCATCGACGACACGGACGAGTGTGTCAGGCCCAACATAGTCATCGATACAAGGAGGAAGCAGGTTGGACTGATCTCGCGCTGTACCCTCAATGAAGCTCATAGCCACCTTGGCGAAGCAGATCAGGAGAGGTTTGATTCTACATTTTTTTGTTTTCGATAAAGAGCTCCTGTGCTGGGTTCGAATACCTACACGAACGCGGGATCGCGGCATCTCCCCGACCTTCCAGACTTCCGAAATGGCGGAAAGCCGATAGACAGGCTTTTCGGTCGCGCCAACGCATAAGCCGCCATATAATGAGTCCACTATTAGGCGGTCGAATGGGAGGCAGCTGTGCGAGTGTTCGTAACCGGTCCAACTGGCAGCGGCAAATCCACCTTTGCCGGTAGAGTGGCAGACGGGGCGGCACTGCCACTGTATTCGTTGGATGACATCCATTGGGTGAAGCAACCCGGCGGGGATCGTCGGCGTGCGCCGGATGAGCGATTAGCGATGCTCTTGTCGTTGGTTCAGCAAGGCGGCTGGGTCATTGAGGGGGTTCAGTTCAAATGGGCTGACCCAGCTTTGGATAGCGCCGACAAGATCGTCGTTTTGGACATTCCTCGATGGTCCAACACCCTTCGCATTTTGCGGCGCTTCGCCCGTCGCCGCCGTGCTTCGAAAGAGAACCCGCGCGCAACTTGGACAGCGCTGCGGGAGGAATTGCGTTGGTCTAGCGACTATTATCGCTATGAGCGCGCGCTGCTCTTTGAAAAGCTGGCCCGGTATCGAGAAAAGGTCATCGAGATCCATGACGAACGAACCCTGCGCCGTGCGCTCGCTCACACTATCGTCGCGACCGCTATCGGGCAGCCTGCAAATTTACCTGCGTGACCGAAATTGGACGGAAGTAGCCAAAAGCCACGCCATAGAGGGTATTAAATTACTCGCTGCGCTCGCACGATAGGTGGGTTTTAGCACAGCCTGGGGGGGAGGCCGCCTGAGACATTTGCGAAATGGCGTCCCGCAACCGGCCACGCGCCGCCGTGCGGGACGCAACCATTTGAGTTCCCCGTCGTTAGTGCAGGGAATCTCAAGCGGGCAGGGCGAATGGCCGAAGACACTGGACTGACCACGGGAATCGCGCACCACGGTGCCGCGCGGCTGCCATCCGTCGAGATCGACAGCTTCAACATCGAGCTGAAGGACGACGAGGGTTTTCTCGGCGATCGCGCCTCCAAGGGCGCTTTCCGCAAGATCCTCGACCGCTGGCGCAAGCCGCTGCGCAAATCGGAGGAGGATCCGTTCGGCGACGAGCCCTCGGACCAGATCAGCAAGAAGAAGCTCGACGAGTTGCTGGTCGGCGAGGACACCGAGGCCTCCGCGGTCGTGCACAGCGCGATCGAGGAGTTTGCGCAGGAGCTCGCCTATGTGACGCGGCGCTTCCTCGGCACCAAGGCATGGGCCAGGACCGAGCGCATCGTGGTCGGCGGCGGCTTTCGCGACTCCAGGCTCGGCGAACTCGCCATCGCGCGCACCGACATCATCCTGAAGTCGGAGGATTTCAAGGTCGATCTGGTGCCGATCCGCTTTCATCCCGATGATGCCGGCCTGATCGGCACGCTGCATCTGGCGCCGTCGTGGATTTTCGAGGCCCATGACGGCGTGCTCGCCGTCGATATCGGCGGCACCAATATCCGCTGCGGTATCGTCGAGACGCGCTGGAAGAAAGCGCCCGATCTCTCCAAGGCGGCGGTCTGGAAATCGGAGCTGTGGCGCCACGCCGATGACGAGCCGACGCGCGAAGGCGCGGTGAAGCGGCTGGTGAAGATGCTGAAGGATCTGATTGCAGCCGCAGGGAAGGACAACCTCAGGCTCGCGCCGTTCATCGGCATCTCCTGTCCCGGCGTCATCAACGAGGACGGCTCGATCGAGAAGGGCGCACAGAATTTGCCGGGCAATTGGGAGAGCAGCAAATTCAACCTGCCGGCGAGCCTGGTCGACGCGATCCCGCAGATTGGCGACCATGACACCGCGATCGTGATGCACAATGACGGCGTGGCGCAGGGACTGGCCGAGGTCCCGTTCATGCAGGACGTCTCGCGCTGGGGCGTGCTGACCATCGGAACCGGCCTCGGCAATGCCCGCTACACCAACCGCAAGAAAGACAACGGCAAGGACGAGAAGAAGAGCGAAAAGAAGGACCAGGCCGACGAGGGCGAAAAGGGCGAGAAAAAGGCCAAGAAAGCCAAGAAGGCCGATGCCTGAGCGGCTTGGGTGGCCCGATCGCCAGGTAAGGTTGATCGGTTAGGTTAAGATCGGGTTCGCGTTGCTGATCCAGCGCCGGCCGCTACCGTGGACAGTGTCGCTCCCGCCGACCGGCGAAGCCGCACTTCCCGGCCGGCAATATTGAGAAGCGGCACGGGACCGCCAGTTTTTGTCGCGTCCTGGCGGTCCCACCACTTTCTACTTCCAATTGATCCGCGCGAAGAAGCCGGCGATCTCGGCGGCGGCGCGGTCGGAATCCTCGCGATGCGGGAAGTGCCCGACATCGGGGAACATCTTCAGGTCCAGATTCGAGAAGGTCTCGCCCAGCCGGTCGGTCCAGGCATAGGGAAACAGCGGGTCGTGCTCGGCCCAGCGGATGCAGGTCGGCACCGTGATCGGCGGCAGCGCAGGCGCTTCGCCCTGCATCATCTTCACGCGCCCCGCATGGGAGGCGCGATAATGCGCGAAGCCGCCGGCGAGGTTGCCGGGCTTGAAGAGGTTGTCGGCGAAGTCCTCGATCACGTCGTCGAACGCGGCCTTGCGGTGCGTCCAGTTGTGCAGGAAATGGCCGATATACGTGCGGCAGGTCTCGCGGCTGGCGCCGACCAGCGCGGGCGCCATGTCCATCTGGTGGAACGACTGGTACCAGATGTGGTTCAGCCGGTCGGGCGTGGCCATCCGCGCCCCGATGCCGGGATAGACGAAATCGAAGAAAAACAGCCCCGCAATGCGCTCCGGCGCCTTGCGGGCGAGCGGCTGCATCACGGCGCCGCCGACGTCGTGGCCGACCACGCCGGCCTTGTCGATGTCGAGTGCGTCCAGCAGCGCCAGCATGTCGTCGGTATGCTGATCGGGGCCGTAAGGGCCCTGCGGCTTGTCGCTGTCGCCGAAGCCGCGCAGGTCGGGCGCGATCAGGGTGTAGCGATCGGCGAGGCGCGCCATCACCGGCTTCCAGGTCAGCCAGAATTCCGGCCAGCCGTGCAACAGCAGCAGCGGCCTGCCGCTCCCGGTCCGTGCGACGTGGAACGCCGCGCCATTGGCTCGAATCGTCACATGCTCCATGGGCCGCTCCTGCTGCTTTTGCTTCGCCCGCGCGCCGATCGAACCCGAACCGTCCCGCTAGCGCTTTGTTTCGGCGCGCTTTCTTGCTTCATTCCGTGCTTCGCTGGGGCGAGCCGCCGGTGACGGAAATATTATTGCAGCGCCTTGTCTGGCCCGCCATCCTCGCCTAGAACACGCCCCGACCGCGGGTGGCGCAAATCACCCGGGCCATCGGAGAGGTGGCAGAGTGGTTGAATGCACCGCACTCGAAATGCGGCATAGGTGCAAGCCTATCGGGGGTTCGAATCCCTCCCTCTCCGCCACCCTGCCCCCTGCCGGGCTTCGGGTGGCAGGCCACCCTTTCAGACCAGCGCGAAGTTTGTCTCCCGAAGGTTCGCGAGGAGCACGGGGCCATCACTTCTGGTACGTCTTCGTGCCGGGCCACTGACCCAAGCGCGGCTTAGGGGATGAGTCTGCTTTCGTTCTCATTCATGCGGTAGTGCTAGCCGGCCTTTACCCTGATTGCCTGGCTTGATTTTCGCAGTGCCCTTAATCGGTTGGCGGCGTTTGCAGTGGGGGGCATCGACCTTACGCCCATAGGGGAATTTTATGGGGTCACCAAGCCGTTCCTTACGTGATTCTCCGTAAGGGAAATCACGGGGCACCGGCCAGAGTGCTCAACCAAGAACGTTCCATGTCTTTTGTGGATTCTGTCCCACGCCCTAGGAACAAGTGTTCACTTTGTAACTTAATTTCTCGCCTCGCTGGAGGGGCAAGTCCATGGGCGCAATCGGGCAGAGAATCCAAGAGATCGAAAACCAACAACCGGCCAAACCCTGTCGATGCGGCAAGCCGCAAGATTTGGTCCGGACCATGCTGAGTATCCACACTGGCAAGCACGTCCGCATGTTCGAGTGCAGCGCATGCCACGAGCGAACCTGGGACGATGACTAAGGCCGACTCCAATCTGCGGTGCCACCTAAGTAGGCCGCGCCCGGACATTCACTTTAGCATCGTCCGGTCGCTGCACCTAACAGCCAGCCGAGCGGCTCACCTGTCGCCACATCCCGCGACTACTCCGATTCCGTGAGGCCGCTTCAGTTGGCGGGCTCTTTCTTTATCAGATCAAGCTTGCCATGTCGCTTGATGGCCCTTTTCGGAAGTGCTGCGTTAGCTATCGAAAGTCCGGTGTCGGGGGAGAAGCAGACAAGTCACGATCATCCGAGTTTGACCCAGAGCGGTAAGGCCGTGGGCTCGATCACCGAAAGGCGACATAGGTGATGAGCAAGCCAATGATGAAGAAGGCCGTTAGAGTGCCTGGTGCGCGCTCAACAGCGACGTTCAAGAAAACATAAAAAATGATGATGCCACCGAAGATCACGAACCCGTAGAAGAAAATTAAGAGAGCCCCTGCCCCCATAGAGGTGGCCCCGGCATGGCGCGCCTCCGCTGATTGAATGCCGTTCGACCGTAGCCCGACGACGGCTAATTCCGTGCAAGCCGAACAAATGTCCGGGCCGCTCCGACGTTCCGGCACCGCTTGCAATACAGTTTCAACTCGCACTTCCGCTAATCACTACGATTGATTTCGGTCAATCAGCGTAATTGGTCTGGCGCTAACATTTATGATCTTGCTCTATCCTCCGGGGGGACACTTGGATGTCGGGGCTACTGACTGAAAGGATGTTTCGACGAGCATTGATTGCGATAGCGCTTGGGGGGCTCGCTTTTGGAGTTGTGGCTTGGGCCAACGGGCGGAGCGATGTTGCAAATTGGTGTTGGGGCGCCGGCACTTTGCCGGTGGTCATAGGTCTGTTGATTTCCATGATCCGCGACTTCTTGGCGGGTCGTATTGGGGTGGATTCGGTCGCCTTCGTCTCAATGTCGGGCGCGCTCGTGCTCGGTCAGAATTTGGCCGGCATCGTCGTCGCCATCATGTACGCGGGCGGAAATCTGCTCGAGGACTTTGCGGTCGCACGGGCTGAGCGTGATCTTAGGTCGTTAATTGATAGAGCACCAAGAATTGCCCATCGTTGCATCGACTCGATTATCGATGACGTGCCTATCGAGCAAGTCGAAGTAGGTGATTACATTCTCGTTCGCGCAGGCGAGGTCATACCTGTCGATGGGTTCATAACCAGCCAACTGGCCACGATCGATGAGGCGGCGCTCACCGGGGAGCCGATTCCGGTTTCCCGTCAAGCTGGTGAACTCGCTCGAAGCGGCTCGCTCAACGCTGGAGATACATTCGAACTCCGCGCATCCGCCCCGGCAAGCGAAAGTACCTATGCGGGCATTGTCCGCATGGTCAGTGCGGCGCAGACGGCAAAGTCGCCATTCATACGCCTGGCAGACCGCTTTGCGCTGCTGCTCTTGCCGATCACGCTGGCAATTGCTGGCGGCGCCTGGTTCTTCTCTAACGATCCTGTCCGCGGACTTGCCGTGCTGGTTGCAGCAACGCCATGCCCGCTTATTCTGGCGGCGCCGGTCGCCTTCATCTCGGGGGTCGCACAGGCCGCAAAGCGCGGAATTCTCATCAAGGGCAGTGGGCCGCTCGAAGCGCTCGCTCGCACTCATACGGTGATGTTCGATAAGACGGGTACGCTGACGGTCGGCGGGGCGCGGCTCGTTGCAATCGAGGTCGCTCCCGCCCAAAGCGCTGACGAAGTTCTGCGGATCGCAGGTTCCTTGGAACAAGCCTCACATCATGTAGTCGCTGCGGCGATCGTCGAAGCGGCCATGGGGAAGGGGCTCAAGCTCACTATTCCATCCGAAGTCCGAGAGACCATGGGCTCTGGTTTGGAAGGTGTGGTTGACGGACAGACTGTTCGAGTGGGCTCGTATCAAATGGTCCATGGGGCTCGCAAGCCGGAGACCTGGGCGTCTCGGGCCCTGAGACGTGCGACATGGCGCTCCGCGCTGAGTGTATTTGTGGCCGTAGGTGGACGCACAATCGGCGCAGTATTGCTCGCTGACGAGCTTCGACGCGAGACGCCGCGCGCCGTACAATCGCTGCGAGCGGCCGGAGTTGCGCGGATCGTCATGGTGACGGGCGATCGAGCAGACGCCGCTGAGACTATCGGCGCCGCGCTTGATCTCGATGCGGTTCTTGCTGAACGGGAGCCGGCCGACAAGGTCGATGCCGTCGCAACCGAGCAGCGCCAAAGCCCCACCGTGATGGTCGGTGACGGTATCAATGATGCGCCTGCGTTGGCGGCAGCTAACGTCGGCATCGCCATGGGGGCCCGCGGTGCAAGTGCTTCGTCGGAAGCAGCCGATGTTGTAATTCTCGTCGATCGTCTCGATCGAGTTTCCGATGCCGTCGCCATCGCACGGCGTACCCGCGGCATCGCGCTGCAGAGCATAGTTTGCGGAATGGCACTCTCTGGATTGGCAATGTGCTTTGCCGCCGTCGGCCTGTTGCCGCCAATCGCAGGCGCTTTGACGCAGGAAGCCATCGATGTTGCGGTGATCCTCAATGCGTTGCGCGCGCTGACTTCCGGCCACGAGTTTGGTCATAAAAAAATGCCGGCGGCTGCAGCTACAGCGCTGCGCCAGGACCACGAGCGAATGGAGCCGACGCTCGACCGGCTGAGAGAGATTGCGGATGCGCTTGATGCCGTTGAGGGAGCGGGAGCGGTGACGCTGATTTCCGAAGCTGACGATATCGTTTCGAGGCAGATCGCCGAACATGAGCGCGACGATGAAAGTGTCGTGTATCCGCGCGTCGCTAAATTTTTGGGAAATCGCCACGGGCTAGGGGCAATGAGCCGAGCGCACCGCGAGATTATACACATGGCGCGACTTCTGCGTCGGCTCGCCGATGGCCTCACTCCTCCGGATACGGACCATTACCTGATTAGGGACGCGCAGCGCGTCATTGAGGGAATTGAAGCGCTTGTGCGTATCCATAATGCCCAGGAGGAAGATATCTACGAGCAAGCCATTGGAGCTTAGTTGCGAGCACGATATTTCCTGGACACGTCAGGCGGCTCTCGTGTGGGTGCGATGACCTCTAATGGAATAATCCGGCCGTGCTCCGCGACGTCTGAAACTGCCCCCTGTGCGGGCGCCAGATCGTAGGCGGTCGTATATTCTCTAATTCCAGCGTGCCGTGGCTTCCGGTAGCATACGGCGGTTGTTCGTGGCCCGCCATCCACGAACAGATCCGATCCCGCCAAGGCCATCCAGTATGATGCATGGTGTCCTCTGCTGCTGCCATTGCAGAAGCTGGGACAAGGCAGCGCGTCGAACGTGACATGCCCCCGAGCCTTCGTCCGGAGGATGTTGCTCCAATTGACAGCCACTCAGGCTGGAGCGGTGGCTGCTGGCTACTTTGCATGGGGTTGTTTTCGATATTTTGGCGGGAGCGCCGTGGCAGCCGGGCGCGATCGACCCTTGCCAAGGGATGACCCCGACGATCCGATCTGTCGTCACCGGGTATAGGCGCCGAGCTCGATCCTGCGGGTGACCGCGATCGCCTCGAGGGAGGCTTCATCGTGGCTGACAACCAGCCGCGCGTCGGTAACCTTAATTTTCTGTTTCGATTGTCGATAAAATTTTATCGATTATCCTCGTGACAGTTGAGCGGCGTGACGAACCGCACGATGAGAGGCGACAGCCGAGTGGCTTGACGACCTCTCTGGAATCGAAGGGGTGGGCAGAGCGCAGTGCCAGCCACCTTTCGGGCCGTCCGGTTGCGGCCGGCGGGGCAAATCAATTCTGAAGTGCATTTGATTGCCAGGTTGCGGTGCATGTCGCGCCGCATGAAGCTTCTCAATTGGGATTTCCAAGATGACGTTCGCGCATTTCTTGATCGCGGCCGGTGGCGGCTTTTTGCTGCTGGCAGGCTTCGTCGCATTTGCCCTCTGGAGAAACGCACTCCATTCGACGGCGCGGATTTAGCAACAGACGAGATTTGGTTCCGACGGCCTCGCTCACGGGGTGAGCGTGGCTGGCGGATGGCCGCACCGCCGCGCGGCCCGACAGCCGAGCACCGCGCCTACAACCTGCCCCAAGGCGACGCGTGCTCGGCTGTTCACTTCCTGACCAACCTTCGTCGCTCGAAGCATTGATCGTGATGGCAATTCCTCCAAATCTCCGCATCACCGCCACGAAGCGAGATCCAACCTGCGGGTGATTGCGATCGCCTCGAGGAAGGTCTCGTCGTGGCTGACCACCAGCAGCGCGCCGTCATAGGCGCGCAGTCCGGCCTCGACCGCTTCCATCGATTCGATGTCGAGGTGATTGGTCGGTTCGTCGAGGATCAGGAGCGGCGGCGGGCTCACGCCACCCAGCACACAGGCCAGGCCGGCGCGGAGCAACTGGCCGCCGCTGAGGCTCGCGACGCTCTGCAGCGCTGCATCGGCGCGAAACATGAAACGCGCCAGCGCGGCGCGGCAGGCGTTCTCATTGGCATCCGGATTGATGCGCCGGAAATTATCCAGGATGGACACGGACGCATCGAGCAGGCTGACCGCCTGATCGAATATCGCAAAGCGGGTCATCACCTCGACGCTGCCGCGCGCCGGGGTCAGATCGCCGCTGACGAGCTTGAGCAGCGTCGTCTTGCCGGCGCCGTTGGGACCTGTGATCGCGACGCGCTCCGGACCCGACATGGAGAAGGTGAGATCGCGCAGGATCGGCGCGCCCGCGCTGTAGCCGGCATCGGCACCTTCGATCCGCAGCACCATCCGCCCCGCCGGCAGCTGCGTCGACGGCAGCTGCACCGAGAACGGTTGCAGCACCTCGATGCGCTGGCGCGCCGCGGTGGCCAATTCGAGCGCTTGCGTCCGCCGCCGCTCGGCGAGACGGGCATTCTCGCCGCCGGTGTCCTCGCTGCGATCCTTGCGCAGCCCGGCGGCGATGCGCGGCAGACCGCCCTTGGCGCGCTTCTTCGCGCCGGCGCCGTCCTTGCGCGCCTGCCGTTCGGACGTTTCCCTCGCCCTGCGGTCGATCTCGGCGACGCGCTTCTCGGCATCGGCCAGATCGTGCCGTGCTGCCGACAGCTCGATGGCCTTGCGCGCACGGTACTGGCTCCAATTGCCGCCGTAGCGTCGGGCCTCCAGTGAGGTCAGTTCAACGATCGCATCCATGGTCTCCAGCAGCTCACGGTCATGGCTGACGATGATGGCGCCGTGCCGCCAGTCGGCGAGCAGGTCGATCACCGCCTGGCGTCCCGCGCGGTCGAGATTGTTGGTGGGTTCATCCAGCAGCAAAAAGTCAGGTTGCGCGAATGTCAGTGCGGCGAGGCGCGCCCTGGTGGCCTGTCCGCCGGACAGCGTCGCCAGCGGGGCTTCCAGAACATCGCTCAGTCCGACGCGCGCGAGCGTGGATGCGATGCGCGTGTCGAGCGTCCAGTCGATATCCGCAAGCTCTTCAGTGCTCGCAAGGCCCTGTTCGGCCCGGCGCAACGCGGCCAGCGCACCGCGCGCGCCGAACAGGTCGACGACGCCTTCTTCCGGCTGCACCTGAACCGTCTGATGCAGCATCGCGACGCGTCCCTGAACCGAGACCGTGCCGGATTGCGGCGCGCGCGCGCCTGCGATCAGGCCGAGCAGCGTCGTCTTCCCGACGCCGTTCCTGCCGACAAGGCCGGTCCGTTCGGGTCCGAAACTGAGATCGATATTGGAAAGGAGAACCCGGCCGTCAGGCGCGGACAGGGTCAGATGGGAGAGCGTGATCGATGCAGTCATGGCAATGGATATCCCCGTGGGCAAGGCTGATGGGCATTGCTGTCCGGATGAAATCCATGGCTGTCGGCATCCTCTCGAATTGATGACTGAACAGATGTAATCGTCTATTGAGCCCCGATCAAGGCACGACGCTCTTCGTCACGCCGCTTCGGCGAATGTCCAGCGGTCGGGATCAGGCGTGCGGCCGATCAGCGCGAGGCCATAGGCGATCGATTCGAATTGGTCCGCCGAGGTCAGCCGCGCTTCGCCGAAACGCTCGGCGAACAGGCGCTGCACCGCCGGCACGAACGAGGTGCCGCCGGTCAGGAATACCTTCTCCACGTCGCGCGCGGTAATGCCCGACTTTGCCAGCGCCTCGTCCACCGTTGCGCCCAGCCGCTCGATGTCGTCGGCGATCCAGGATTCGAAATCGTCGCGCGTCACGGTCGCGCCGATATCGATGCCTGCGCGGGCAAAGCGGAACTCGACGCGGTCGCGGCTCGACAGCGCGACCTTGGTGTCGGACACGGCGCGGTACAGCGCAAAGCCGAGATCATGGTCGACGATGGTGATGAAGTCGTGCAGCGGCGCCGGATCGATCGCGGTGCGCGCGAGCTGCTGCAACTCGCGCAGATCGCCATTGCCTCTCATCATCGCGAGCTGATGCCAGCGCGCGAGGCTCGAATAATAGTGATTGGGGATCGGCAGCACCTTGTCGAACGAGCGGTAGTTGGTGCCCTTGCCGAGCCGCGGCGAGACGACGTGGTCGACGATGCGGTAGTCGAAGGTGTCGCCGGCGATGCCGATGCCGGAATGTCCCAGCGGCTCGGCGCGCAGCACGCCGCCCTTGCGCGAGAAGCGCATCACGGAGAAGTCGCTGGTGCCGCCGCCGAAATCGGCGACCAGCACGGTCGCATCGTGATCGAGGCTGCGCGCGAAGGAGAACGCCGCGCCGACCGGCTCGTAGACATAGCGCGCGTGGCCGGCGCCGAGCCGCTCGAACGCGGCCCGGTAGCGCTGCATGGCGAGTTCGTCATTGGGATTGCCGCCGGCAAACTTCACCGGGCGGCCGACCATGATGGTCGGCGCGCCGAGGTCGAAGCCTTCGCCGGCATGGCGGGTCAGCGTGCGCAGGAACGCCGCGAGCAAATCCTCGAACTTGTAGCGCTGCCGGAAGATCTGGGTGGTGTTGAACGCCGAGCTTGCCGCAAAGGTCTTGAACGACTGGATGAAGCGATGGATCGTGCGTCCCTCGAGGAACTGCTCGATCGCCCACGGGCCGCCCTCGGCGCGCGGATGCAGGCTGGCGCCGGGCCGGTCCTCCCAGAAGCACAGCGCGGAGACATAGACGCTATGCGTCCGGCCGCCATGGTCGAAGCGGATCGCCTCGACGCGGCCGTCGCCATCGGACAGCGCAACCACGGTGTTGCTGGTGCCAAAATCGACACCAATCGAGACGGCGGGCGGGGCGCTCGTCATGTCATGCTCGGATTGTCTGTGAAAGGGGGCGGACCTTTAGCGGCTTTGGCCGGTCTTGCCAACCCTTCCGGACGCTATCCGGGTTGGGCCAGTTCCACCTCCACTTGCAAAGGGGAGGTCGCTTTGCGCGCCAGAGCAAAGCGGGTGGGGATCCACTCTCTCCTCAGGAAGCATCGCCTGCTGCTGGACCCCATCCCGACCTTCCCCCTTTCAGAGGAGAAGGAGAAGAAAGATTACGGCCTCGATGAAGCAACTCAATCCTTCAGTGCGTAGGCGATGACATAATCGCCCCGCTTGGTGCCGAACGAGCCGTGGCCGCCGGCCGCGGTGACGACGTACTGCTTGCCGCCGACCTCGTAGCTCATCGGCGTCGATTGGGCGCCGGCAGGCAGGCGATCTTCCCAGAGCACCTTGCCGTCGCGCACGTCGTAAGCCCGGATCGTGTACTCATAGGTCCCAGTGTAGAACGCGACGCCGCCGGCGGTGGTGATCGGCCCGCCCAGCATCGGCACGCCCATTTTGAACGGAAGCGGCAGCGGCGTGGTGTCCCTGATCGTGCCGTTGGGATGCTGCCAGACGATCTTCATCGTCCGGAGATCGATCGCTGCCATCGAGCCCCATGGCGGCCGGTAGCACGGCACGGAGAGCGGCGAGAGGAAGCTCGAGATGTCCACCCCGAACGGCGTGCCGTACATCGGCTGCGTCCCGACCTCGCTGCCGACCGGCTTCTCGGCGGTCGGTGCCGGGGGATTCTGCGGGCCGCGCGGAACGAGTCTTGAGACGAAAGGCAGCGACATCGGATTGGCGATGGCGATCTGCCTGACAGGATCGACCGCGATGCCGCCCCATTCGAACATGCCGAGATTGCCCGGGAAGACCAGCGTGCCCTGCAACGAGGGCGGCGTGAACGTGCCCTCGTAGCGCAAGCGGTGGAACATGATCCGACACAGCAGCTGATCGAAGATCGTGCCGCCCCACATGTCGGCGCCGGTCAGCTTTGCCTCCGGTCGGAATGTCAGCTCGGAAAACGGCTGGGTCGGTGCGGAGCGGTCGCCGGGCGCGGGGCCCTGCGGCACCGGACGTTCCGGCGCCGGCACGATCAGTTCGCCGGTCCTGCGGTCGAGCACGAAGATGTTGCCCACCTTGGTCGGCTGGATGATCGCGGGGACGACGCCCTTGGCCGTCGTCACATCGACCAGGCTCGGCTGCGAGGGAACGTCCATGTCCCAAAGATCGTGATGCACGGTCTGGTACGACCAGGCGCGCTTGCCGGTGTCGACATCCAGCGCGACGATCGAGCTGGAATAGCGCTCGACCAGCGCATCGCGATTGCCGCCCCAGATGTCGGGCCCGTTGTTGCCGGTCGGGATGTAGACCAGATTCAGTTTCGGGTCGAACGAGGCCGTGATCCAGGAATTCGGCGAGCCGTTGGTGTAATGGCGCGTCGGCGACGGCAGCGCGTTCTCGTCGGCCGCGGCGGAGTCCCAGGCCCAGACCAGTTTGCCGGTGTAGACATCGAAGCCGCGGATCACGCCCGAAGGCACTTCGACGCCGTAATTGTCGATCACCGCGGCGGCGACGACCAGGATCCTGTCACTGACGACCGGCGGTGACGTCGGTTCGAAGAAGCCGGCGGTCTTGATCCCCATCCCCTGCTGTAGGTCGAGGATGCCGTGATCGGCAAAGCCATCGCAGAGCTTGCCGCTGTCCGCATCGAGCGCGATCATGCGGCCGTCATTGACCGGCAGGAAGATCCGACGCGGGCATTCGGCCGGCGCCGGACTGCCGCTGCTGTCGACGGCACCAGCCGCGGTCTCGTGATAGGAGACCCCGCGGCAGGTCATGTGCTGGAACGTCTTGTTGTGCACAAGCTTGGGGTCGTATCGCCAGCGCTCCGTGCCGGTCCTGGCATCGAGCGCAAACAGCACCTGGTGCTGCGAGCAGAGATAGAGCGTGTCGCGCACCTTGATCGGGGTGACCTCGAAGGTGGTCTCGCCCGAATCCTCCGGCGTCGACACGTCGCCGGTGCGAAAGGTCCAGGCGACTTTGAGGTTGCCGACATTGTCGGGCGTGATCTGCTTCAGCGGCGAATAGCGCTGTCCAAATTGCGTGCGTCCATAGGCGCGCCAATCGCCATCCGGTTGCGGATCGGCCTCGCTTTGCTGCACGGCAGGACCGGCTTCCGCAATCGTGCCATTGATGTCGTGATAGCTCGATAGCAGCCCGGCCACGAGGACCGCCGCAGCCGCCACGACGCCGACCCAGAGTGGCGCGGTCGCACGCCTGTAGGATACCGGCTCGTTTCGTTGCAGCCCGCGAACGATCACGGGTGTCAGCAGCCAGAGCGCCATCGGGAAGATGATGTCGCCGCGCGCCGCGAGCGGCCACCAGTCGAATTTCACCTCGTAGACGGCCCACGCCAGCGTGCCGACCAGCACGATCGCAAACAGCCAGAGCGCCTGATGTCGCTGCGCCAGCAAGAGCGCAGCCGTGGCGAGAATGCCGACGCCGATGACAATGTGGGAGATGGATCCACCCAGCGCGGCGAGCCAGATGCCGCCGCCCGCGAGGATCAAGCCGATCAAGGCGTAGACGATACCCGTGACAAAGACGGCCCTGGATCGCTGCATGGCTGCACCGGTGCGGAAGAGGCACCGGGCTTGTCCTGCGCAAGCGCAACAGACCGCGTCCACTTTCAAGAACTGTGGTTCAATCAACCGCAACTTGCAACCGGGAACTGCGACGTTGATGCAACACAAGCGTGCAAAGTTGCGATATCAATTCTTGCCGAAGCAGGATCATTCAAACTGCGCGCACTTTGTTCAACAAGGGGCAACGCCAGGCGCCTGGCACTGACGCAGAGGTGTCCTCAGCGAATCTTGACTCGACGCGCTCTTCCGGTTCTGTACCAGCGCAGCTTGATACCGTTCCGCAGATCTCATCGCAGATGCCCGGCTCGCAGGAGAAGCGGCAATGTCACTGAACCCTACGGCCAGGAATTATCGCGTCGCCGTCGCCGCCTATGAGGCGGGCCGCCCCAGCTATCCGGCGGAGATCGTCGCCGCGCTGCCGCTGCAGGCCGCGCGCTGCGTCGTCGATCTCGGAGCCGGAACCGGCAAGTTCACCCGCCTTCTACTTCCGCATTTGTCCGAGACGGCGCGACTGGTCGCTATCGAGCCGGTCGCCGAGATGTCGGCAAAACTCGCGAACGAAGCCGGGATCGAGGTCGTCAACACCCGCGCCGATGCGATCGGCCTCGAAACCGGCAGCGTCGATCTCGTGACCTGCGCGCAGGCGTTCCACTGGTTCGACAACGAGCCATCCGTCGCCGAGATCGCACGACTGTTGCGTCCCGGCGGTACGCTTGCGCTGGTCTGGAACAACAGGGATGACCGCGCGCCGTGGGTCGACGCGTTATCGGTCATGATTGAAGGCTACGCGGGAGACACACCCCGGCAACGCTCCGGGCACTGGCGCTGGATCTTGCAGGATCCCCGCTTTGCACTCGAAAGGGAAATCGTGCAGGAGCATCCGCATCGGATGGCGCGCCAGGGTGTCTATGAGCGCGTCGTGTCGACGAGCTATGTCGCCAATCTCCCTGATGCGGAGAAGGCGGCCCTTCGCGACAAGACCGACGCCATCCTGCGTGAGGCAGGCCTCGGTGACGCCGACGAGGTGGTGTTTCCCTATGTCACGCAGCTCTTCTTGCTGAAGCGGACGTAGAGCGTTTTCGAGAGCTCGCTATTGCGCGGCACGTCCTTGCTCGACGGCCTGCTTCAGGCGCGGCAGCGCCATGCGCCAGTAGAATGCGACGTGCTTCGCGCCGGAATCTGCGCCGATTTCCCATCCGTTCCCGCGGCGGATTGGCGATGGCGGCACCTGCTGGGTGACGGTCAGCATTGTCTCGCCGCCGCTGGCCGCGAGCGTCATCGTGACCGTCGCATAGGATTGCGGAATATCCGGCAGGCCGGAGACCTGCGACCAATAGGAGTAAGCGAGCAGCGCTGGCGGCTCGACGTGGAGGACGCGGCCCTTGTCGCGATAGCGCTTCGCGCCGATCTCGGCCTCGATCTCGATCGGTGCGCCGATCTGCCAATCGGTGTTGAAATGCGCGTTCCGCCATATCTCGCCGGCCCTGGGATCCGTAATCGCGTCCCACACCTGTTCTGGCTGCGCGGCGATTCGGATCGATTCGGTGACAGTCTGCAAGGTGCGGGATTCGTCCGTCATCGCATGCTCACTTGCCGCTCACGACTTTCCATTTTCCGTCCGCGCCACGCCGCAGCGCCGGATCGCCGATGCGGATGTGTTGTGCAAGAAAATCGATGAAGGCGCGGACCCGCGCCGGCAGCGGGCCGGCGTGGCCGACATAGACCGCATGGATGTCCTCGCGATCGCCGGGATTGAGGTTCTGCAGCACCGGGACCAGGCGTCCGGCTTCGATATCGGGGCCGATGTGGAACAGCGCCAGCCGTCCGAGCCCGATGCCGCCGAGCGTGAGTTGGCGCGCGGCTTCACCGTCGCTGACGCGGGCGACCGGCGGCGGCAGCGCCTCATCGATTTTTTCAGCGCGGCGGAACGGCCAGCCGCGGATGCTGCGCGGAAAGGTCCAGCCGATGCCGCGATGGGCGGCGAGGTCCGCCGGGGTTTTCGGCGTGCCAAAGCGCGCGAGATAGGACGGTGCGGCGACCACCACCATGCGGCTGGTGCCGAGCTTGCGTGCGATCAGCCGCGATGCGCCGAGCGGGCCGACGCGGATCGCGACGTCGGCGCGCGCCTGCATCAGATCGACCAGCGTGTCGGTCAGCACGATGTCGAGCGTGATGTCGGGATGCTCGCGCATGAAGCGCGGCAGCAGCGGCATTACATGCAGCATGCCGAACGGGATGTTGCTGTTCACGGTGAGATGGCCGCGCGGCACGCAGGATGCGGCTTCGCGTTCAGCCTCGTCGATGTCGGCAAGGATGCGCTGGGCGCGCTGGTAGAACGCCTGGCCCTCCTCGGTGAGTTGGAGCTTGCGGGTGGTGCGGTTGACCAGCCGCGTGCCGAGCCGCGTCTCGAGCCGGGAGACCAGCTTGCTGACGCCCGACGGCGTCAGGCCCAGGCTGTTCGCGGCAGCCGTGAAGCCGCCGAGATCGACGACGCGGACGAACACGTCCATCTCCCCGGAGCGGTTGGTGTCTGTTCGAGACATCTTGAATTCACGTCACAAATGATTGGATTGCGGTCATTCTAATCCTTCCTCGTCCGGACCGCTATGTCGCATTGCGGAATCCTCACCCTCCGGAGCGACACATGCCTGCTGCAGTCCTTGCCTTGACCGCCGGTGCCTTTGGCATCGGCACCACCGAATTCCTCATCATGGGGCTGTTGCTGCAGGTCGCCGCCGACATGCACGTGTCGGTCTCCGCGGCGGGGCTGTTGATTTCCGGCTACGCGCTCGGCGTGTTCGTCGGCGCGCCGATCCTGACGCTGGCCACGCGGCGGATGCCACGCAAGGCGGTGCTGCTGGCGCTGATGGCGATCTTCACGCTCGGCAACGCGGCCTGCGCGCTGGCGCCGAACTACGAACTGCTGATGGCCGCGCGCATTCTGACGTCGCTGGCGCACGGCACTTTCTTCGGCGTCGGCTCGGTGGTCGCGACAAGCCTCGTGCCGGAGGACAAGCGCGCGTCGGCGATCGCCACGATGTTCATCGGGCTGACGGTCGCGACCCTGCTCGGCGTTCCCTTCGGCGCCTGGTTCGGCCTGATGCTCGGCTGGCGCGCGGCGTTCTGGGCGGTGGCGGTGATCGGCGTGATCGCCTTCGTTGTGCTGGCGATGCTGGTGCCCGGCCTTGTCGGAGCCAACGACAAGCCGGTGCCGCTGCGCGAGGAACTTGCCGTGCTCGGCCGCCCGCAAGTCCTGCTCGGGCTTGCCATGACGGTGTTCGGCTTCGGCGGGCTGTTCGCGGTCTTCACCTATGTGCAGCCGATCCTGACGCGGCTCACCGGATTTTCCGACACCGCGGTGTCGCCGATCCTCTTGGTGTTCGGCGCCGGCTTAGCGATCGGCAATGTCGCGGGCGGCCGGCTCGCCGACAAGGGAGTTGCGCGTGCGCTGCTGGTATCGCTCGGCGGCCTCGCCGCCGTGCTCGTCGCGCTGGCGGCGGTGATCTCGATCAAGGCACTGGCGGTCGCCCTGTTGTTCGTGCTCGGCATCGCCGCGTTCGCGACCGTCGCGCCGCTGCAGCTTCGCGTGCTCGAAGCTGCCGGCGTGGAAGGGCGGACGCTGGCCTCCAGCCTGAACATCGCGGCCTTCAATCTCGGCAACGCGCTCGGCGCCTGGGCCGGCGGCGTCACCATCGATCGTGGCTTCGGCCTGGGCGCGCTGCCGCTGGTTGCCGCCGTCATCACCGCGGTCGGGCTGCTGCTTGCGCTCTGGAGCCTGCGCCTCGACCGGCCGGTGGTCCTCGCCACGCAGTGCCCTGCGGAATGAACCGGATCAAAGGAGTATGACGATGGAATATCGTAATCTTGGTGCGTCCGGCCTGAAGGTCCCGGTGCTCAGCTTCGGCACCGGCACCTTCGGCGGCCAGGGACCCTTGTTCTCGGCCTGGGGCCGCAGCGGTGTCGACGAAGCGCGGCGGCTGATCGACATCTGCTTCGAGGCCGGCGTCAATTTGTTCGACACCGCCGATGTCTATTCGAACGGCGCATCGGAGGAGATCCTCGGCGCCGCGCTCAAGGGCCGCCGCGACAAGGTCTTGATCTCGACCAAGACCGGCCTGCCGATGGGCGACGGTCCGCTCGATGCCGGCACGTCGCGATACCGCCTCGTCGCTTCGGTCGACGCCGCGCTGAAGCGGCTCAACACCGACTATATCGACCTCCTGCAACTTCATGCCTTCGACGCCTTCACGCCGATCGACGAGGTGCTGTCGACGCTCGATGCGCTGGTGCGTGCCGGCAAGCTGCGCTATGTCGGCGCCTCGAATTTCTCCGGCTGGCACCTGATGAAATCGCTCGGCATCGCCGAGCGGCACGGCTGGCCGCGCTATGTCGCGCACCAGGTCTATTATTCGCTGGTCGGCCGCGACTATGAATCCGAGCTGATGCCGCTCGCGCTCGACCAGGGCGTCGGCGCGCTGGTCTGGAGCCCGCTCGGATGGGGCCGGCTCACCGGCAAGATCAGGCGCGGGCAACCGTTGCCCGCGAACAGCCGGCTGCACGAGACCGCGCAGTTCGGGCCGCCGGTCGACGACGAGAAGCTTTACGCGATCGTCGACGCGCTGGACGTCGTCGCCACAGAGACCGGCCGCAGCGTGCCGCAGGTCGCGATTGCCTGGCTGCTCACGCGTCCCAGCGTGTCCTCGATCATCATCGGCGCGCGTGATGAAGCGCAGCTTCGCGACAATCTCGGCGCGGTCGGATGGTCGCTTTCGGCAGACCAGATCGCGCGTCTCGACAGGGCGAGCGCGGTGATGCCAGCTTATCCATACTACCCTTACCGAATCCAGGAAGGTTTTGCGCGATTGAACCCGCCGCCGGTGTGAGCCGGCCGCCGGGCCGCCGGCATCATGGTCTCACGATTGCGCGGAATGTTTGCAGACTTGCCGGCGATATTCCGCCGGCGTGACGTTCATGTGCTGCCGGAAGACGCGATTGAGGTGGCTTTGATCGGCGAAGCCGCTCAGCAGCGCGATCTCCTTCAGCGCAACGCGGTCCTTGCGCAGATGCTGGCACGCGTGCTCCACCTTGCGCCGCAGGACATAGGCATGCGGCCGCGTGCCGTAATGCACGCGGAACTTGCGGGCGAACTGGATCGGCGTGCAATTGCAGATGTTCGCCAGCTCTTCCAGCGTGATGTTCCGGAAGATGTTCTGCTCGATATAGTCCTCGATCAAGCGAGCATGTGCCGGGCGAAAGCGTCCTTGCGCGCACGGCATCTTGAATTCGATCGCCGCATATTTCCGCAGGATGTGCACGCTGGCTTGAAGCGCCAGCGCGTCATAGCAGAGGCGTCCGCCCGGACCGCCTGCGGCAACTTCCTGAACCATCTGGTCGTTGATCCAGGTCAGCATCGGATCATCGGCCTTGAGCAGATCGTGAAGTTCGATCGCCTCGGCGTCGCGGTCGAAGGCATCGCTCGCGGTCTTCATCATGAGCGCTGGAGCGATATAGAAATGGGTGACTTCGATGTCGTTCTTCCAGTTCCAGCTTGATGGCTCGGCGCGGGTCAACAACGAGGTGACGCCGCGACCGACGTGATCCTGCTTCCAAGCGCCGGTGACGCGACGGTTCATCGACGTCACGCCGTCGCGATAGAGCACGAGCAGGAAGTTTTCCGACGGGGGAACCCAGATATCCGATGGTCCATAGCGGAAAATCCGCAGCCGGAAGTCGTTCCTTCCGACTGAGGCGCTGTCCAGCTTCAGCTCACCGGGCGCATAGCGCGGCAGCTCCTCGACCGTGATCAATTGGCCCATCGCGCGAGCCTCCTCCGTGGAATCCGTGGCGCGGTTGACGCTTCTTCTTGGCCGGACGTTTGAGCGCAGGATAGGCCGCTCTTGCCGTTTGCCAAGCCGACCAACGGCCGATGCGCGATTGAACAGCCGCGTTCCAGAGATTGTCGGTTTCATCCAAGCCGCTCGGTCGCACGACCCGTAGCCTGCTCTGCGTCTCGGCTACAGCGTCCGAGACCCAATTGACGCAGCGCACCATTTCCCGGCGACACGGTCGGTTGGGAGCGCTTGCGAAGCCAGACAACAGGAGGAAACGATGACCGAGACCGTCACACGGTCGAATGGAAGTAATGGTGCGCGTGCGACGACCAAGCTCGACGCCGTGGTCGTCGGCGCCGGCGTCGCCGGTCTTTATCAACTGTTCCGCCTGCGCGAGCAGGGACTGAGCGTGAAGGCGATCGATGCCGGGTCAAGCGTCGGCGGCACCTGGTACTGGAACCGCTATCCCGGCGCCCGGTTCGATTCTGAAGGCCACACCTATCAGTATCTGTTCTCCGAAGAACTTTACAAAGGCTGGAGCTGGAGCGAGCGGTTCCCGGGCCAGCCGGAGATCGAGCGTTGGCTGAACTACGTCGCCGACCGCCTCGACCTCAGGAAGGACATCCAGTTCGGCACCACGGTCAAGAGCGCGCACTTCAACGAGGCGACACAGCGCTGGCTGGTGACGACGGACCAGGGCGATGTGATCGACGCGCAATTCCTGGTCACCTGCTGCGGCATGCTGTCGGCGCCGCATGTGTCCTTCCCCGGACAGGAGACCTTCAAGGGCGAGTTGTTCCACACCGCGCGCTGGCCCAAGAGACCGATCGAACTCGCCGGTAAACGTGTCGGCGTGGTCGGCAACGGCGCGACCGGAATCCAGGTGATCCAGTCGATTGCCGGCGAGGTCGGCCATCTCAAGGTCTTCATCCGCACCCCGCAATACATCATTCCGATGAAGAACCCGAAATGGGATGCGGCGGATGCCGAGGCCTACAAGTCGAAGTTCAAGTTCCTTACCGAGCGGCTGCCGAAGACGTTTACCGGATTCGAGTTCGACTTCGAGCATGTCTGGGCCGACCTGACGCCGCAGCAGCGCCGCCGGGTGATCGAGGACTGCTGGAATGACGGATCGCTCAAATTGTGGGTTTCGTCCTTCGCCGAATTGTTCTTCGACGAAGCCATCAACGCCGAGATCACCGAGTTCGTGCGCGAAAAGATGCGCGAGCGGATCAAGGACCCCAAGCTGTGCGAGCAGCTGATTCCGTCCGATTACGGTTTCGGCACGCATCGGGTACCGCTGGAGAGCAATTTCCTCGAGGCCTTCCACCGGCCCAATGTCGAGATCGTCGGCGTCAAGAACAATCCGATCGCCCGCATCACGCCGGAGGGCATCCAGACCGCCGACGGCACGGTGCACGCGTTCGACGTCATCATCCTGGCCACCGGCTTCGACGCCGGAACGGGGGCATTGACGCGCATCGACATTCGCGGTCGCGACGGACGATCGCTGAAGGACGATTGGGGCAGGGACATCCGCACCACGATGGGCTTGCAGGTCCACGGCTATCCGAACCTGTTCACGACCGCGGTGCCGCTCGCGCCCTCGGCGGCGCTTTGCAACATGACGACCTGCCTGCAGCAGCAGGTCGAGTGGATCGCCGACTGCATCAAATACCTGCGCGGCAAGAACCTCAACGTCATCGAGCCGACCAGGGACGCCGAGGATCAGTGGGTGGCGCACCACGACGAGACCGCCAACGCAACGCTGATCGCCAAGACCAACTCCTGGTACCTCGGCTCGAATGTCGAGGGCAAGCCGCGCCGTGTGCTGTCCTATTGCGGCGGCGTCGGCACCTATCGCCAGAAATGCGACGAGGTCGCCGCGAGCGGCTATCAGGGCTTTGCCATGCAGTAGCTCCGATCGTGACGTGGCGCTGCGGTCTTCGTGAACCGGCAGTGCCGCTTGCGATCGACGACATCACAATCATTATGGGAGAAAGACAATGAGCACGAATTTCGGTGCGACGGCAGATGCGATTCTCGACGGTGTGGTGACCTCTAACCCGCGCGTTCCCGGCGTCGTTGCCATGGTGACCGACCGCCATCGCAACATCTATGAAGGCGCCGCCGGCAAGCGCCGGCTCGATCAGGCCGCGGACATGACGACCGACAGCGTGTTCGCCATCTTCTCGACCACCAAGGCAATCACCGGGACGGCCGTCCTGCAACTCGTCGAGAAAGGCAAGCTCGATCTCGATGCGCCTGCCAAGACCTATGCGCCCGACCTCGGCAAGCTCCAGGTCATCGAGGGATTCGACGACGACGGCGAGCCTCGGCTGCGTGCACCGAAGCGCGACATCACCACGCGCATGCTGATGGTCCACAGTGCAGGCCTGGGCTACGACTTCATCAATCACACCTACAATCGCCTCGCGCAGGAGAAGGGGCAACCCAGCGTGATCACGGCGTCCAAGGCTTCGTTGATGACGCCGCTGCTGTTCGATCCCGGCGAGCGATGGGAGTACGGCACCAACCTGGATTGGTGCGGCCAGATCGTCGAGTCGATCGCCGGCCGCCGGCTCGGCGAGGTCTTCAAGACACGGATCTTCGAGCCGCTCGGAATCCAGGACACGGCATTTGAGCTCACCGACGCGATGCGCCGCCGGCTTGCCGGCATTCACGCCCGCAACGCCGACGGCTCGCTCACGACGATGGATTTCGAGCTGCCGGCCAATCCGGAGATCCATATGGGCGGCCACGGGCTCTACGGCACCATCGGCGACTACATGCGCTTCATCCGGATGTGGCTGAACGACGGCGCCGGCGAGCATGGCCGGGTCCTGAAGGCCGAGACCGTGCGGATGGCGGAGAAGAATCATCTCGGCAACAACAAGGTTACCGCCATTACCGGCGTGATCACCTCGCTCGCCAACGACGCCGAGTTCTTCCCCGGCCAGTCGAAGTCCTGGGCGCTGAGCTTCATGATCAATGATGAGCAAGCTCCGACCGGCCGGCCCGCCGGCGCGCTCGGCTGGGCCGGCCTCGCCAACCTGTTCTACTGGATCGATCGCCAGAACGGTTTCGGCGGATTCTGGGCGACGCAGATCCTGCCGTTTGGCGATCCGACATCCTTCATCGGCTACATCAATTTCGAGACCGCGTTCTACGAGGCCCTCAAGCTGCGCAAGGCGGGCTAGAACGTTTTCGAACGACCTGGACTCAGGTTCGCGTAAAGAAGAATGCGCCAAAACAAGAAACGAGAGCGCCGTTCCGATGCCATCGGAGCGGGCTCTTGTGTCGCGGCGCGCCTCGACCGCCTCCGCTCGATCAGCACGCCGTCTGAGCCTTCGGGAACACCATGCGCATGCAGGCGCCGCCGGACGGTGCCTGATCAACCTCGATCCGGCCGCCGTGCAGACGCATGATGCTCTGCACCAGATCGAGGCCGAGGCCGGCGCCGCGTCCGCCTGGTTGCAGCCGACGGAATGGCTCGAAGATCTGCTCGCGCTCGTCGGGCGGAATGCCGGCGCCATCGTCGCAGACCTCGATGCAACCGGCTGTCGTCACCCGGACCAGGATCGTGCCGCGCCGCTGTCCGTGGTCGACGGCGTTCTGTACGAGATTGGTGAGGGCCCGCTCGAGCGATGTCTGGTCGCCGCTCACCATGACCGTCTCGACGTCGTACTCAAACGACATTTCATATCCCGCCGCGAAGGCGAGCGGCGCGAGGTCGAGGACGACCTGCCGCGCGATGCCGACGAGATTGACGGGCCCGAACGTGTCGGCGCGCTGATCGAGCCGTTGCAGGTCCAGCAGTTGGCCCGCCATGACGCTGAGGCGTGTCGCGTCCTCGAGCAGATGGGTCTTCTCCGGCCCGGCTTCCAGCGAAGCGACCCGTGTCGAGAGAATCGCGATCGGGGTGCGCAGCTCGTGCGCGGCATCGGCGAGGAAACGGCGGTGACGTTCGTAACCCTTGTCGAGGCGGTCGAGTGCGGCATTGATGGCCTTGACCAGCGGGGTGATCTCGATCGGCACCTCGTCGAGCGGCAACTGCGCGCCGCGCTGGTCGATGTCGATGCGCTCGGCCTGCGCCGCGACCTGTGCGAGGCCCTTCATGGCCCGGCGCACCACGAATGGAGTCGCGATCAGCGTCGCCAGCGTCATCAGCACGACGATCGGCAGGATCATGTTGAGGAACAGCAATGGTGTGCTCTCCAGCGCGCGCCACATCGAGAGCTGGCCGTATGTGCCGGTCAGGATCTGGATCCGTCCGGCCGCCGTGTCGACCCATTTGACGAGACCCGCCGGCCGCGTGGCTTCCTCTGCATTCCATTTGAGCCGCGCCTCGCTCACATGATCGAGGGCTGAGGCGATCGGCGCGAATTGTGCGGGCACCGCGCCTTCGGCCAACTGGTGTCCCTCGGTGTCGCGGATGACGAACCAGAAATCGGCGTGCTCGCCGCGCAGGGCGGCCAGCTCCGGCGTTTGGCGCAGCATCAGTCCGCCCGCTTCATCGCGGGTGACGGCGTCGCGCAGCGTATCGAGCGTGCTGCCTTCGTACTCGCCGATCAGCAGTCCCGCCCGCAGCAGACCGATCGCGGCGGCTCCGATCAGCAGAATCAGGAGGGTCAGCGTGACGGCCTGCAGGCCCGCGAGCCGCCCGATCAGGCGCCAGGTCAGGGATCGCGGTCGCAGCACGCTCACGGTGTTTCCCGCAGCACATAGCCGAGGCCGCGAACGCCGTTGATGGTGACGCCGGCGTCGGCCTCGGCGAGCCTGCGGCGCAAACGCGACACATGACTGTCGAGCGCATTGGGCTGCACCTCGTCGTCGAGGCCGTAGACCGCCTCCATCAGCGCGGAGCGCTGCACCATGCGTCCCATCCGATGCAGCAGCGTCTCGAGCACCAGCCGCTCGCGACGCGGCATCTCCAGGGGATGTCCATCGACGCTGGCCTCGCGATGGGTGAAGTCGAACGACAGGCGGCCGATCCGCGCGGCATGCTCCTGCACGCTCGCGGGGCGGCGCAACAGCGCGCGCAGCCGCGCCAGCAACTCCTCGAATGCAAATGGCTTGCCGAGATAATCGTCGGCGCCGCTATCGAGACCCGAGACCCGGTCCGCGAGCTCGCCGCGGGCGGTCAGCACCAGCACCGGCACGGTGTTGCCGCTCGCACGCAGTTTCGGAATCAGCGACAGTCCGTCGCCGTCAGGCAACTGGCGATCCAGCACGATCGCGTCGTAACTTCCCGCTGCGGCAATCGCCTCGGCTTCCAAGAGATCCGGCGCGTGATCGACCAGCATGTCGTGGCGCGCGAGTGCCGCACGCAGCGCCGCGACCATGTCCGGCTGGTCTTCCACCAACAGCACGCGCATTCGTCGTCCCTATCCCTGCATCGGTTCGTCATTCGATCCGCCGACTTTATGCCCGATTCATTGCGGCAACCTTGCGGTTTTCTCCGCGCGAATGCCTCGCGAGCCAAAATTTCGCGCGCGCGCATTCGCGACAGGCTAGCGCAACCTTCGCATGAGACAGAGGCGTCGGTCGGAGCGGGTCGAATCGTCCCGTCACGGTCCAGCACTGCTCAACTGGCGGGAGCCTCCCACACACGGTGGTGGGCACCCACAATGTGAAAGACACACGAATGGCCTTGTTAATGAATCCGTGGCGCCAGACCGATTGCGCGCTCATCGTGCGGGAGCTCCAGCATGTCGGCCGCTGACATCCTGCCGTTCGTCCGCGCCTGGGTGCGTAATCCGTTGCGTGTCGCCGCGGTCGCGCCGTCGGGGCCCGCTGTCTCGTCGCTCATGGTGCAGGAGATCACCGCGGACACCGGCCCCGTGCTCGAGCTTGGCCCCGGCACGGGCGTCTTCACCCGCGCGTTGCTGAAGCGCGGCGTCAGGCAGCAGGATCTGACGCTGGTGGAGTACGGCTCCGAGTTCATCCCGCTGCTGCAGCGGCGCTTCCCGGGCGCGCGGGTGCTCTGGATGGATGCGGCCTGGCTGCGGAGGGAAAGGCTGTTCGACGGGGCACCGGTCGGTGCGGTCGTGAGCGGCCTCGGGCTCCTCATGATGCCACCGGAGAAAGTCATAACCATCCTCAACGGCGCCTTCGGCTATCTTCGCGCCGGCGGGGCGTTCTACCAGATCACCTATGGTCCGCGTTGTCCTGTCGCAGACGCGATCCTGGATCGCCTCGATCTGCAGGCGAGCTGCATCGGGCAGACGTTCCTCAACCTGCCTCCGGCTTCCGTGTACCGGATCAGCCGCCGCCACTCCCACGCTTGATCGAGGCGCCATGGACACGTCGAGCACGATCGCGATGTTTCTGCACTTCGGCCTGGTGGGGGTTGGCTGCCTCGCCGTCGCCGAGAAGTTCATTCCGTTGCTGCCGTCCTACGTGCTGCTGATGCTTCTCGGCTTGACGGTCTCCGACGGCACGATGCTTGCGATGACAATCCTCGTGACCAGCGCCGGGTCGGTCGTCGGTGCCATCGGCTGGTACGGGCTCGGGCGCGTGCTCGGCTCGCGGCGCATCGAAGGGCTGGTGGCGCGCTATGGCAAGTTCGTGTTGCTGCGGCCTTCGCTCTACCGACAGCTCACCGACGCCTATCGCGGCAATCATTTCTGGGTGACGCTGATCGGTCAGACGCTGCCCACCGTGCGGATTTACCTCGCTCTCCCAGCCGGTGTGTTGCACCTGGAGCCACGCGCCTTCGTGATGGCAACGGCGATCGGTACCGTGATCTGGAACATGCCGTTCCTCACGCTTGGCTATGTCCTGCGCGGCAGCGGCCACGATCCGATCAGCCTTGGCTTCTGGGTGGTGGTCATCCTGATCGCTGTGGAGGTCGCGCTCTTCCTCGGATTTCGCTTCTACAAGCGCTCGCTCGCGGCGCGCCCTCTCGGGAAGCCGCGCGCGCTCCCCTCACGCTTGCCGGTGGAGGAAGGCGTATGAGAACCCTGTTATCCCGCCTGAGGCCGGGCTCGGATACGCTCGAGCGCGCTGCCGCGACGCTGCTGGTCCTGGCAGCGAGCTATCAGTTCGGTCACGCGGCTTCGGGCGGGAGATATCGCGCGGCCGAGTTCGCGCTGCTGGTGCTTATCGCAGGCATCTATTGGCACCGCTCGATCTTCAGGCGATGCGCCAGCCGCGATGTCACGAAAGTTCTCGCGGGATTGGCCGAGGCCATGGCGGCGGCGTTTCGGCCGGACGGCGGCATGCACCGGGCTGGCGATCGCGCGGACGGCAGGCGGGTCTCGCCGCGGGACGTCGTCAAGGTCAGGAGCCTGTTCGTCTCCGATGTCCATCTCGGGACCCGGGGATGCCAGGCCGAGCGGTTGATCGACTTCCTCCGCCACCATGATGCCGAAACGGTGTTCCTGGTCGGCGACATCGTCGACGGCTGGTGTCTGCGGTCGAGCTGGTACTGGCCCACGGCGCACAATGCGGTCGTGCGGGAGCTGATCGAGCTCGCGCAACGGGGCCGGCGCCTGGTCTACATTCCCGGCAATCACGACGAGTTCCTGCGTGACTATTCGGGTGCGGCGTTCGGCGGCGTCGAGATTGTCGATCGGGCGATCCATCGTGGCCTCGACGGCCGCGACTATCTCGTCGTTCACGGCGATCATTTCGATCTCGTGGTGCGGCATGCGCGCTGGCTCGCGCTGATCGGCGATGCCGGCTATCGGGCCGCGCTCGCCTGCAATATCTGGCTCAACTGGATCAGGCGCCGATTTGGGTTCGGCTATTGGTCGTTCTCCTCCTGGGCGAAATTGCGGGTCAAGAATGCGGTCAACCACATCGGCCGGTTCGAGGAGGTGCTGGCGTCGGAGGCCGCGCGCAGCAACGTTCAAGGCGTGATCTGCGGCCACATCCATCACGCGGCGCTGCACGACGATTTCGGCGTCCGCTACATCAACACCGGGGATTGGGTGGAGTCCTGCACGGGCGTGGTCGAGCGCTATGATGGGCAGTTTGAAATCGTCCGATGGACGGAAGAGCGGAGCGCGTCGGGTACTGCAGACCTCGCGCCGCTCGCGCAGGCGGCCGCCTGATGCGCGTGCTGGTGGCAACCGACGCCTGGCGCCCGCAGGTCAATGGTGTGGTCCGCTCGCTCGAATATCTCGCCAGTGAAGCGCCGGCGCTCGGCGCGGATATTACGTTTCTGACGCCGGCCGATTTCCGCACCGTGCCGTTACCCGGCTACCCGGAGATCCGCCTCGCGCTGCCGACGATCGGGCGGATCGCGCGCGCCATCGCGGCTGCGCGCCCGGACTCGGTGCACATCGCGACCGAGGGTCCGATCGGCTGGATCAGCCGGCATGTCTGCCAGACACGCGGCTATCCGTTCACGACCAGTTATCACACGCGCTTTCCCGAATATCTCGCCGCGCGGCTACCGGTCCCGCTGCGGTGGAGCTACGCGGCGTTGCGCCGTTTCCATAACGGTGGAGACGGCATCATGGTCGGCTCGCCGTCGCTTGAGCAGGCGTTGAAGGCGCATGGCTTCCGCAAATTGATGCCATGGTCGCGCGGCGTCGATGCCGAGCTGTTTTGCCCGCGGACAGAGCGGCCGCTCGCCTTCCCGGAGCCGGTGTTTTTGTATGTCGGCCGCGTCGCGGTCGAGAAGAATCTCGATGCCTTTCTCGGTCTCGACCTGCCGGGCTCGAAGGTCGTGGTCGGGGACGGGCCGCAGCGCAGCACATTGCAGACCCGGTTTCCGCAGGTCCATTTTCTCGGCACGCGGACGGGCCGGGCGCTCGCCGATGTCTATGCGTCCGCTGACGTCATGGTGTTTCCAAGTCTCACTGATACGTTCGGGATGGTGATCCTCGAGGCGCTCGCCAGCGGCCTGCCGGTTGCGGCCTTTCCGGTGATGGGACCGCTCGACGTGATCGGCAAGTCAGGCTGCGGTTGCCTCGATCACGATCTGCGCCGCGCCGCGCTCGGTGCGCTGCTGGTGCCGCGCGAGAAGTGCCGTGCCCACGCCCTGACCTTCACCTGGCAGGAAAGCGTGCGTCAGTTCCTCGACAATATCGGGCGGGCGCACGCCTCGCCGTCGCGCGCAGCCGCCGCGGGCTGACTAGAGCTTCGATTCTTATTGAATCAGAACCGAAGCTCTAGCTTCTTGTTGTGACGCATTTTCTTCACGCGAACCGGTGCCTACTTCGCTCGAAAACGCTCTAGGTGCCCAGCAGCTCCGTGATCAGCCCGGCTGCCTTGATCCCGGTCCCGCTGATGATGACGACGGTGCGCTCTGTCGGCCGGATCGCGCCGCGCGCCGTCAGGACGTCGAGTGCGGCGGCGGCCGAGGCGGAGGTCGGCTCGACGAACAGGCCGGTACGCGCCAGCCGCCTCAATGCGGCGACGATGCCATCTTCGGGAATCGCGACGGTGGCGCCGCCGCTCTCCTTCAGCGCCGCGATCATCTGCTTCAGGCGCAGCGGATACTTGATCGCGGTACCTTCGGCGATGGTCTTGCGGACCGCGCGATCGACCGGCGTGTCGACGCCGGCGGCGAAGCTGGCATCGACCGGCGAGCAGTTGAGCGGCTGGGCCGCGAACAAGCGCGGCAGCCGCGTGATCTGTCCGGCCGCCAGCAGCTCCTTGAAGCCGATATAGCAGCCGAGCAGGCTGCTGCCGGCACCGACCGGCATGATGACATTGTCGGGCGCGGTGAAGCCGAAGTCTTCCCAGATCTCGTAGGCCAGCGACTTGGTGCCTTGCAGGAAGAACGGCTGCCAGTTGTGGCTGGAGTAGAAGATCTGTTTCGACTGGCGGATCGCTTCCGCCTCGGACTCCTCGCGCGGGCCTTCGACCAGTTGCACCTCGGCGCCGAAGGCGTGCATCTGGGCCACCTTCATCGGCGATGTCGTCGTCGGCGCAAGGATCCTGACCCGCATGCCGCCCGCCGCGCCATAGGCCGAGACCGACGCGCCGCCATTGCCGGAAGAGTCCTCCAGCACCGCGTCGACGCCGAGCTGGCGCAAGAAGGACAGCATCACGGTGGTGCCGCGATCCTTGAAGCTCGCGGTCGGATTGAACCATTCGAGCTTGAAATGCGGCCGCAGATCGCCCCACGCCTTCTCGACCGCAGGTGTGCAGCCTTCGCCCATCGTGATCGGCTGCTTGATCTCGACCGGCAGCGCCGCGCGATAGCGCCACAGCGAGCGCGTCCCGCGCTCGACCTCGTCGCGGGAGATGCCGGGCAGCGGCGTGACGAGCAGCGGCTTGCCCTCGTCGGAGCACCAGCGCGGAACATCCAGCGGGTAGAGCTTTCCGTTGAGCGGGTCGATGTAGCTGGGTGATGGCATCTCGGTTCGGTCCTCAAGTCGCGCGCCGGCCGGACATCTCGCGACCGAGCACGAAGGCCGGCAAGGTCGCAAGGTTGTCACGAACAACGATCGGGGCGGGCGCCCCTTCCGGCGGGTTCATTCCGGCACGATTATGCCACCAAGTCGGCAACTGCACACGTGCCGTGCCGAACAGATCATAGCCCGATCCCGCGACGAACAGGCATCGATCGGCGGGGACCGGCAGTTCGTCGAGGGCGAGCTGATAGGGTTGCGGCTGCGGCTTGTAGTAGCCGGCGCGTTCGGCCGTCACGAACACGGTGAGGGGAACGCCGATGCGATCGGCCGCGATGCGACCGAGCCGCTCCGAGCAGTTCGTCACGACGCCGAGCGCGACGCCGTCGCTGTGCAGCGTTTGCAGGATATCGAAAACCTCGGGCCAGGGATCGAGCTCCGCATAGCGTGCGCCGAGCTCCTCGGCCAATTCGAACGGCAGCCCGACATTGCGCGCGGCCTCGCCCACCAGATCCTCATAGGGACGATAGCGTCCGGTGGCATAGGTGTTTCTGAGATATTCGGCCCGCCAGCGAAGCCCGGCGTCGTCGGAGCCCGCCACCTTGTTCCAGAGCGTCCAGCTGTCGAGCAACGCGGTCAGCAGATCGAACAGAACGGCGTCATAGGCTCGGGTCATGGGCTGCGCTCCGTTTCCTACCATCCGCGAAATCGCTCCCATTGCCTGACCGAGCCGGCGCCTGTGGCGACGACATGATAGCGGTCGTGCTGGGCTCCGGTCGCGCAGGCATGGTTCGGCAGGATCCGCACCTTGGCGCCGACCGGCAGCGTTACCTGGGGCTCCGTGCTGCCGGGGCGGCGGGCGATGATGCCGTGCTCCTGATTGGTTTCGGTCACGATCAGGTCGGGATAGGGCCGTCCATCGATGTCGCAGACGATGCCGTAGCCCTGGTCGATCGGCTGCTTCGCGGTGCCACGATCGCGCGACAGCGCCATCCAGCCGGCGTCGATGAAGGTCCAGCCGCGGTCGGCGCGATGGCCGATCACCGTCGCGAGCACCGACAGCGCTATGTCCTCGACCGCGCAGACCCCGATCCCGGCCATGACAAGGTCGAACATCACGAACACGCCGGCGCGCACCTCGGTGACGCCATCGAGCCGGCGCGCAAAATGCGCTGTCGGCGTCGAGCCGACGCTGACCACGGGGCAGGGCAGTCCGGCCGCGCGCAACGCCTCGGCGCAGGCGACCGCGGCGGCGCGTTCCTGCTCGGCCGCCTGCTCGAGCGCCGCCGCGTTGCGGCAGGAATAAGATTCGCCGGCATGGGCCATCACGCCGCGCAGTTCAGCGCCGCCTTGGTGCAGCGCGCGGCCGATCTCGACCAGCAGCGGGTCGCCCGCGCCGACACCGGCGCGATGGCTGTCGCAATCGATCTCGATCAGCACGGGAATGCGGTCATTCGTTGCGCGGGCCATCGTGGTGACGGCGGCCGCCTGCTCCATGCTGTCGAGCACCACGGACAGGTCCACGCCCTGCCGCCGCAGCGCCGCGACGCGATCGAGCTTTTGCGGCGCGATGCCGACGGCATAGAGGATGTCCTTGACGTCTGCCGCGGCAAACATCTCGGCCTCCTGCAGGGTCGAGACCGCGGCCGGGCCGCCCGGGCCGTCCATCACAGCGCGTGCCGCCGGAATGGATTTCGCGGTCTTCAGATGCGGGCGCAGCGGCACGCCGAGCCGCGACAGCCGCGTCTTCAGGCGGGCGATGTTGTGCAGCATCCGGTCTTCGTCGAGCACGAGGCAGGGCGTCTCGATCCCGGCAAGCGGATGCGGTGCGTTCACGGCAGGGGCTGCTGACATGCGGCGAGACTAGCCGTTTTCATGCTAAGTACAATTTACCGAATGTCATTCTTATATTAAGTCTGGACTTAATGATCTCGACCGACGACATCCGCTTCTTCCTGGCCATCTCTGCGGCTCGGTCGCTCGCGGCCGCGGCCCGGGCGCTCGACGTGACGCCATCGGCGGTCTCGCAGCGGCTGCAGAGCCTCGAGCAGCGCCTGGGCGTTCAACTGGTCAGCCGTTCGCCCCAGCGGCTGACATTGACCGATGAGGGCGAGCTGCTGGTGCTGCGCGGCGGCACGCTCCTCGACGAGACGACGGAACTGACGGAAGCGCTGCAGGCGCGGCGCGGGACCATCGCCGGCCACCTGAAGATTCTTGCGCCGCTCGGCTTCGGACGCCGCTACGTCGCGCCGGTCGTTGCTGCCTTCCGGTCCCGCCACCCCGATGTGTCGGTCGAGCTCGACCTGTCCGATCGGCCGGCGCGTGCCATTGCGAGCGCGTGGGACGTCATGATCCATATCGGCGCGCTGAAGGATTCCACGCTTCGCTTGCAGCGCCTCGCGCCCAATGAACGCTTTCTTTGCGCCGCGCCGGCCTATCTGAAGCGCCACGGAACGCCGGCGAGCCCGCAGGAGCTGCGCGGGCATCAATGCATCGCGTTGCGCGAGAACGAAGAGGACGTGACGCTCTGGCGCTTCTCGCGAAGGCGCGCGGCGGCGGAGCCTGACGTCGTCAGGATCGAGCCGATCCTGTCGAGCAATGACGGCGAGGTCGTGAAGGCCTGGGCTCTCATGGATCACGGCCTGATCGTGAGGTCGGAGTGGGATGTCACAGAGGAGCTCGCCGGTGGCCGGCTGGTGCGGGTCCTGCCGAACTTCCGCCTGCCGCCGGCCGATATCGTTGCGCTGCTCAATCCGGGCCGCAGTGGCCGGGCCAGGCGCACGCAGGCTTTCGTCGAGCATCTGCGCGCCGCCCTCGCGCCGCCGCCATGGCGCAACAGGCTGCGATGATCGACGGCGCGATCGCTTATGCCGCGCCGGCTTGCCTGCTCAGATAGCCCTTGGCAAAGTCGAGATACCAGTCGAGGCAGCCGGGATTGGCCATCGCATCGCGGTTGATGACCTTCTCGACGGGGTGGCCGAGCAGCAGCTTCTTGACCGGAAGCTCCTGCTTCTTGCCGGACAGCGTGCGCGGAATTTCCGCCACCACGAAGATGTCGTTGGGCAGGAAGCGGCGCGACAGCCCGGCCTCGACCGCCTTGTTGATCTTCGCCTTCATCAGGGCATCGAGGACAATGCCCTCGCGCAGCACCACGAACAGCGGCATGTAGCTGTCGCGGCCGAGATATTCGAGGTCGACGACCATCGAATCCAGCACCTCCGGCAGCGCCTCGATCGCCGAATAGAGCTCGCTGGTGCCCATCCGCAAGCCGTGGCGGTTGATGGTGGCGTCGCTGCGGCCGTAGATCACGCAGGAGCCGTCGGGGTTGATCTTGAGCCAGTCGCCATGCCGCCACACCGGGCCGCGCCCGGTGCCGTCGAAATTGTCGGGATAGGTCTCGAAATAGCTCGCCATGTAGCGCGCGTTGCCGGGATCGTTCCAGAAGCGCAACGGCATCGAGGGCAGCGGCTCGGTGCAGACGAGCTCGCCGACCTCGTCGATCACGGCACGGCCCTGCTCGTCGAAAGCTTCCACCGCGCAGCCGAGCAGCCGGCATTGCATGATGCCCGGGGTCTGCGGCAATTCGCGGTTGCCGCCGATGAAGGCGCCGGCGAAATCGGTGCCGCCGGAGATATTGGCCCACCACATGTCGGCCTGCGCGGCGTTGCCATTCTGCTTCGAAAGCGCGGCGAAGCGTTCGTTGAACCAGGCTTGCGTGTCGGCGCTGAGCGGCGAGCCGGTCGAGCCGAGCGTGCGCAGGCCGGAGAGGTCGCCGACATCAGCGAGATCGATTTCCGCCTTGGTGCAATTGGCGAAGAACGCCGCGCCCGCGCCGAAGAAGGTCGCCTTGGCATCGGCGACGAAGCGCCACAGCGTGGTCCAGTCCGGCTTGTCCTTGGTGCCGCCGGGACTGCCGTCGAAGATGCAGCAGGTCGTGCCGTTGAGCAGGCCGTTGGTCTGACAGTTCCACATGATCCAGCCGGTCGACGAGTACCAGTGAAAGCGTTCGCCGAACGAGCTCGGCTGGTAGCTGCAGCCGATGTCGTTGTGCAGGGTCGACAGCGGTAGCGCCACGACGATCACGCCGCCATGGCTGTGCAGGATCGGCTTCGGCAATCCCGTGGTGCCCGAGGAATAGACAATCCAGAGCGGATGATCGAATGGCAGCCATTCCGGCTCGAAGGCGTCGATCTCCGCGCTCTGGGCCGCAAGGATGGACGAGAGCCGCGTCTCGGACGGCGCGGCATCGCTGTGCAGGATGACATGCTCAACCGTCGGCAGCGCGCGCCGCAATTCCTCGATCACCGACTTCCGGTCATGACGCCGGCCGGCATAGGTCACGGCGTCGCAGGCAATCAATACCTTTGGCTCGATCTGCTTGAAGCGGTCGATCACGGCGGGCGCCGCCATGTCGGGCGCGCAGACGCTCCAGATCGCGCCGATACTCGCGGTCGCAAGAAACGCGATGATCGTCTCCGGGATGTTCGGCAGATAGGCCGCGACGCGGTCGCCGGCGCGGACGCCCTTGGACTTCAGATGCAGCGCAAGCGCCGCTGATTTGCGCTGCAGCTCCGGCCAGCTGGTCTCCGAAAGCTTGCCGTCCTCGCCGCTCGAGATCAGGGCCGGCTGGCCTGCGGCATGCGCCGGCGCGACGTGCCGGAAGACCTGACGCGCATAGTTCACCGAAGCGCCGGGAAACCACACCGCGCCCGGCATCTTGCGCTCGGCCAGAACCGCCGAATGCGGCGTCGGCGAGCGCAGGTCGAAATAATCCCAGACGCTCTGCCAGAAGGCGTCGATATCGGTGACCGACCAGCGCCGCATCGCCTCGAAATCCGCAAACGCGAGGCCGCGCGTGTCCTTCAGCCATTGGCGGTAAAGGGCCATTTGCGGGACGTAAGGTGCTGTCATGGGCGTTTCCGAAATGTCTTGTGTTGTGGCATGCGCGATCGAGGCGTGCCTGCGTGTCTTAACATAGTGAAGCGAACGCGGGGAACGCAGTCGCGCAGCAAGCCGCGTCATATTCTTACCGTCGTCGCAGCGTGCTATTCCGTAGGGGTGCGGGCTGATTCCATGTGCACCCAATGAGCGAGCGGCGATGTCCGTCGGCGAACTTTTCATCCTCGGCTTCCATGGCAAGGTCATCCCGTCCTGGCTGAGGGAATTTGCCGCGCGGTTCGGGCTGGGCGGGGTGATCCTGTTCGATTACTCCTGCCAGACCCGGCAATACGACAACAACGTCGCTTCGCCCGCGCAGCTGCAGTCGCTCTGTGCCGAGATCGCGGCGCTGCCGTCACAGCCGCTGGTCTTCATCGACCAGGAGGGCGGTCTGGTGCGCCGGCTCAAGGACGGGCTGGGTTTCCAGCCGCTGCCGAGCGCGAAGGATTTCAACCGGCTCGGGCATGCGGAAAAGCAGACGATCCTGGCTGCAAGCTATGGCGAGCTGCGTCGGCTCGGCATCCGCTACAACCTCGCGCCCGTCATCGACGTCGATTACAATCCCGACAATCCCAACATCGGCAGGATCAAGCGGTCGTATTCGTCCGAGATCGGCGAGGTCGAGGCCAATGCCCGCCTGGTCGACGCCGCGGCGCGGCAGGCAGGCGTGGGTCTTTGCCTGAAGCATTATCCGGGCATCGGCGGCGCGCATGTCGATTCACATCTCGAGTTCATGGACATTTCCGATGCGCTGCGGCCGGAGCAGGAAGAGCTGTTCTACGCGTTGGCCCCGGATATCTTCGGCGATGCGGTGTTGGTCAGCCACGCCATTGTCCGCCAGTGGGACGCGCAGCATCCGATGACCCTGTCGCCGGCGGGAATCGGCCGGCTGCGCCACCGGCTGCCCGCGACGCTGCTGATCACCGACGACATGCAGATGCAGGGGCTGCAGAAGGCGCTCGGCACAAGCGCGGCCAGCCTGCAGGCGATCGCCGCCGGCATGGACATGATCTGCATCGGCAACAATCTGCTCGATCAGGAGCAGGCGATGGCCGGCATCGCCACAGCAGTCGCGGGTGCAGTGCACGACGGATCGCTGGATCAGGCCGCGGTGCAGCGCTCCATTGCGCGGGTGCAACAGCGCAAGGCACTGCTCGCCTGACGGCATTGAACCAAATTCTCTGCCGCGCGACCATAGGGAGCGGAACCAAATTTCATTGCCGCGATTTAACAACGACGCTCATCGGGGCTAACAACCATGAAGATGCTCAAGCGTCTCTTCCGATTGACCTGGCTACGCCGCGTCGCACGCAGCCCAGCCGATCTTCCACCTGCCTCCATCGATCCCGACGAATTCAGCCGCTTGCTTTGCAGCGGGCGCCGCAAGGATTTGCGGACACTGGCAAAGCGGCTGAGCCAGCGCACGCGGGCCCACGCATAGGCAATGCATCGGGTCAAAGGTGAGCCGGTTCTGACTGATTCAGAACCGGTAAGTCCGGCGCATGGCTTCAACTCTACTCTTGCGACCGGCTATTGTTTTGCCTTTTCATGCTTGTCGACTCCGACCGCCTTGTAATCGTAGGTCGGATAGAACTCAGTGTGGTAGGCGCCCCAGGCACTGTTCTCGATGACGCGGTTGACCTCGCGCAGCCGCGAGGCCGGTAGCCGCAGGGTCACCACCTGGCCGACCCCCATCATCACGTACCAGCTCACGACCTCGACACCTTCGGGTGGAAACGCCTTGTAGAAGCCCTGCCGCTCGAGTTGCGCATTCAACTCACTGAGCGGGCGTGACTGATCATGCTTGAAGAAGATGGTGACCATGATCGCGCTGTCTGACGTCGGCGCTGCATTGCCGGTCGGGGGCGTGGTCTGGGCCTGCGCACCGGTACCGAACAGCAGTGCTGCGGCGAGCGCCCCAATCGTCATCCAGGATCCATTCCGCCCGTTCCGCCCTCGCTTCATTGTCGCGCCCTTTGTTGTTGATCGAGAGGCGGCGATCATCGCGGCGCATGCCGGGGCTGTAAATTGACATTCGGCTGGCCCCGACGCCCTCCCGCGCCACCTCTGGGCCGATGTGATCCGTCTCATACGCGCGGCGGCCGGCGTGCGGTAAGCCGATGCGATCCTGATGGCCGGAGGGGTGGTCGATGACGACCCGGCGAATGGCGTATTGGTGGTTCAGGTTCGTCCTTTCGGGACGGTTCCTGCAGAAATTCCCTCGGCTCCGGCGTCCTTGATGTCTGACGGGCGGCGCGCATCCCGCCCATTTCAACCTGAAGCCAGGGGCGAGCGAATGCGGCCGGGAGCGCCTCAGGAAGGTAAAGATCCACCTGTGGGATCATCGAGCTAAAGCGCCTCGATGTCCCGTAAGACTACTGTCCTTCGACTCAAACAAGCGAGATTCGTTGCCAAATCAGCGGTAATCTGCGCCTGCTTGGCAGGTCGGGGCCCGAGGTCACAGTTGCGCCACCCGTAGTTCTACGGAGCCCCGTGTTAACGCGGCCACAAGTTCACCTTCGGTAAACCATACTTATGACGCAACATGACAATCGAGCCGAGGCGCGCCTTCCGCCATGGATAGGCGGAACCGCGACGCTCGAGGCGCAGCCGCCTGAGATTCAGGGAGCCGCCGGGCCGCGAACGCAGGTGACCGCGGACGCCGGGGCGGCGATCGTCCGGCAGTTTAACGGGCCGGTGACGGCGCTGCTGCTCTACATGAACGAGCTCAAACAGCACAGTCAACAGTTCGCGCATGCGCCCGGCAACGGCGTCTATCTGCGGCAGGTGATCGAGAACGCGCTCGAGCAGACCGAGCGAGTGTCTGCGATGCTGAAGCAGATCTCCGATCTCTACCCGAATGCGATACCGGCCACCGATCTCAGGCCGCCGCTTGACGACAAGCCGGCAGGCGCCCGGTCACCCGATGTCATGTTCACGCCGGAGGCAGGCCGCAAGCCGCTGACCAAGCGCGAGCGTGAGGTGCTCAGCCTGATCAGCGACGGCTATTCCAACAAGCAGGGGGCGCTGCGGATGAACATCAGCCCGCGCACGTTCGAGAGCCATCGCGCCGAGGCCATGCGTAAACTGGGTGCGCGCAACACGGCTGATCTGGTCCGCAAGGCCTTGTTGCATTCCGCCTAGAGCGTTTTCAAGCGAAGCCTGCCTCGCAAGTCCAGAGCCCGTCCGATTCCATCGGAGCGGGCTTTGAGCGGTGTTCGCGGTTCTCAGAAATCGTCTTCCGCGGCGAAGCACAGGCGCGGCGCGAGCCGCGCGGCGGAGGAGGCTGTCTTCGGCTCGTCAGGAACGATCGTGACCACCCAAGCCGCCGTTGCGCCGGACTTGCTTTCGACGATCGCGCGCACACGTCCCGTGACTGTCGCGCCGGCGGACCTGATGGTGGCGGTCCGGCCGTTGAACTGGGCCATGCGGAAGCGCCGGGCTTCCTTCCGGTCGGTCGTCTCGTACGTGAACATCGGCTCCCCCGTGCGTCGACGCGACTTTGCGGATGCAGCGTTATCCGACGGTGAAAATCGTACGCCGTAGAAGTACGGCATGTGCGCCGGCAGGAGCACTTTCGCGCAAAACGGGTAGCGGTTCGCGTGAAGAAGACGCGTCAAGAATGGCAGCTCTAAGCCATGATCCGGAAAAGTGCGAAGCGGTTTTCCGAAAAGATCATGCTCAAACGGGGAGCCAAAGCGCGATGACGATTCAACCTGATCTCATCGCGCTTTAGCCGCCGGTTTCCTGGCAGCCCAGCAGCCTCGCATACTGCGCCTTGACCGTGGCATAGCATTCGCACGCGGTCCTTATCAGTCCATCCGCATTGGTGATCTCGATGTGGCCGCGGCTGTAGTGGATGAAATTCGCCTGTTGCAGGGTATGCGCGACCAGCGACACGCTGTTGCGGCGTGCGCCGATCATCTGGGCCATCGCCTCCTGCGTCAGGGCGATCTTGTTGCTGCCGGAGAGATCGCGCGTCTGCAGCAGGCATCGCGCCAGCCGCGACTCCACGGTGTGCGCGGCGTTGCAGCCGGCCGTCTGCTGGATCTGGGCATAGACGGCGAGACCGTGCCGAATCAGCTTCGCTCGCAGAGTCGGGCTCTGGCCGGCGGCCGTCCGCAAGGCTTCGACCTCGATCGTCGAAGCGACGCCCGGCACCAGCACCACGGCGCTGTTCAGCGTGGGGGCTTCACCAAGCCCCGCGAACGCACCATAGATACTGCCGCGGCCGACCATCGCGATCTGCACGCACACGCCTCTTGCCAGCTTGACCACCAGCGAGATCACCCCCTTGTGCGGCATGTATGTCCGCTTGAGCATCTCGTCGGTCTCGATCAGGACCGAATCGGCGGCGAGGTCGATCGTCCGCAGATAGGGCCGGATCAGCCCAAAATCGCTCTCCGAGAGCGAAGACAAAAATCCGTTGGGCGATCGCGGAACCGTATCCAAAGCAACCTCCGGCCTCCCGGCAAAGCTTGTCTCTGGTTATCAGGATTTTCGCGTGCAGTTGAGCCGTTATGCAACTTATTCTGGCACGTCTTAGTTCCAATGGAAACATATCTTGGTTCCATTAGGAATACATATCGCCGCGGGATCGCGTTTGTGTGGCCTGGCAATCAGTTGAGCGTGCGCGCCGCCCCGATCAATCTTCCGGCCCGATCAATTGTTCGGCGTGCACCTTGACGGTCGCATAGCATTCACACGCCGCCTTCCGCAGACCGTCGATATCGGTGATTTCGATATGGCCGCGGCTGTAGCGCAGGATACCGGCCTGCTGAAACCCATGCGCGACGATCGAAACCGCATTGCGCCGGACACCGATCATTTGCGCCAGCATCTCCTGGGTCAGCGGCAAGGCTTCGCTGCCGCACAGGTCGCGCGCGCGCAGCAGCCAGCGCGATAGCCGCGCCTCCACCGGATGCGACACGTTGCAGGCGACGGATTGCTGTGTCTGCGCCATCAGCGCCTGCTCATACAGAGCAACCAGGGTCCGGAACTCCGCGCTGCGATTGGCGGCCTCGCGGAAATCTTCCGCCCGCACCATCGATGCCGTGCCCGGCACCACGACAATCGCGTCGGCGAGCAGCGGCCGCTCATGCAGGGCGGCGGATGCGCCGACGATGCCGTCACGACCGATGGTTGCAATCTCGACGGATTGCCCGTCGGACAGATTGACCATCATCGAGACCACGCCGCCGTGCGGGAAATAGATCCGCTGCACCGGCGCGCCGGCATCGGCGAGCACCGTTTCCTTGGTCAGGTCGACGGTTTCCAGAAGGGGATGAAGTTGCGCGTATTCCGTGGAGGGAAGTGCTTGCAACAGACGATTGGGCGGACGCGATACCGCAGACATTGGGGCTCCTGCCGAGGGCGGGAGCACTACGGTCTCGCATCACCTACTCTTGGCGTGTGGAGTGCGAACATAGCTTGCCTGTCCAATAGCACAAGGGTTGTGGTGCGAACTCTATACCCTCTAGGGGGCAGACGGTCGGCAATCGCATCGGCCTGCGCGATGTGCGAGGCGATTCGAATGCCGCGCATCCCGGACGAGATGGTTGCGGCATTGTCTCGCATTTATTGATTTCCATTAACTCTCATGCGTACCTCAGCGTGCGCCGTCGCGATTGCCGTGGCGGATGTTGAAGCGCGCGGTCGGCAACGCGAGCATGTGGCAAGTCCCGCAAATGCGAGGACAAATTCGCCGTCACGAGATTGATCCGTCGGCGGATGCGCGCCGCTCGGCCGGGCGTCTGCGCCGGCGGCCGTAGAATTACCGGCAAAGCCATTCTGGGTATTTGTACGGAGCGGCCCTTTAACGAACGGGTAGCGCGGACGGACCAGTGTGGCACCGGTCGCCGTGCGAAATTTACGGCGTCGCGTCAATCGTGTTCATCCAGAAGGGTATCAGTATGTCCGGCATCGTCCTCTCGGCATCGGTCCGTCAAAACCTGCTTTCGCTGCAGTCGACGGCCGACCTGCTCGCCACCACGCAGAACCGCTTGTCCACCGGCAAGAAGGTCAACACCGCTCTCGACAATCCGACCAACTTCTTCACGGCGCAGTCGCTCGACAACCGCGCCAGCGACATCAACAACCTGCTGGACGGAATCGGCAACGGCGTGCAGGTGCTGCAGGCTGCCAACACGGGCATCACCTCGCTGCAGAAGCTCGTCGACAGCGCCAAGTCGGTCGCCAATCAGGCCCTGCAGGCCGCGGTCGGCTATTCCCAGAAATCGCAGGTGACGACCGCCGTGGTCACTGGCGCGACCACCGACGATATCCGCGGCACCGCCACCTACAGCAATGCCACCCTGGCTGGTACGGTCGTCAACAACAATCTCACGGTGCCCGCGCCGATCACCGCCGCCACCAAGCTCGTCACTGCGACCAACTCCGATACCTTGGCGGCGACCCCGACCGGTACGATCAGCGTCAACGGCAAGTCGATCACGTTCTCGACCTCGCAGACCACCGCGACGACGGACTCGTCGGGCAACGTGACCCTCGGCACGGGCGCGGGCAGCACGCTGACGGTCGGCGACCTGCTCACCGCGATCGACGGCATCACCGGCACGGCCACCGCCTCCACCGTGGCGGCTGGTGCGCTCCAGATCAGCACCGGCACCAACCAGGATCTCAACATCTCCGGCTCGGGCCTCGCCGCTTTCGGCCTTACCGCCGGAACCAAGGCACGCACCGTGGCAACGCCTTCGCCGCTGGATGGTTTGACGCTGACGATCGGCGCGACCGGCAACGGCAAGGCCACCAACATTACGTTTGGTAGCGGCGCGGGCCAGGTGAAGTCCCTCAACGACCTGAACAACGCACTGTCCGCGAACAACCTGCAGGCGTCGCTCAGCGCGGGCGGAGCGCTCACCATCAGCACCACCAACGATGCTGCGTCCGCGACCATCGGCACGATCGGTGGCACGGCAGCCGGCGCCGGCAAGCTGTTCAACGCCCTTGTGGGCAGCGCCCCGGTGCAGGATCCGAATGGGCTGGCGAACCGCGCCAACCTGGTCAACCAGTACAACAACATCCTGGACCAGATCACCACGACCGCCCAGGACGCGTCGTACAACGGCATCAACCTGCTCAATGGCGATCAGCTCAAGCTGACCTTCAACGAGACGGGCTCCTCGACGCTGAAGATCCAGGGCGTCACCTTCGATGCCTCCGGCCTCAACCTCACCAAGCTGACCGCTGGCACGGACTTCATCGACAACGCTTCGGCCAACGCCACGCTGAAGACGCTCAACAGCGCGAGCGGTCTGCTGCGCACCCAGGCTTCGACCCTCGGTTCGAACCTGTCGATCGTGCAGATCCGCCAGGACTTCTCGAAGAACCTGATCAACGTGTTGCAGACCGGCTCGTCCAACCTCACGCTGGCCGACACCAACGAGGAAGCGGCCAACAGCCAGGCGCTGTCGACCCGCCAGTCGATCGCGGTGTCCGCGCTGGCTCTGGCCAACCAGTCGCAGCAGAGCGTGCTGCAGCTGCTCCGCTAAGCGTAGCCGCGACAGACAACGACTATCGAGGCGGCGGAGGAAACTCCGCCGCCTTTGCTTTTGGTTTTGCTTAACCAGCCCGCCGGTTTCAACCCATGGGCGATCGCGTCCTGATGCAGGCGGATGTCATGGCCGCCAGCGTTTCGCTGGATTTTCGTTCAAATTGCGACGACAGGTGGAACGGGCTCTTTCCCGTCCGGGTGGTAAGGGCCTGTTGCTGTGAAGCCGGCCGTGATGTCGTGATGCGTCCGTTCTTGAAGGGCTTCATCGTCCGTATTTGCACGGACGACAAAATTAACGTCGCCGTGAAGCCGGCCAAGTTATCGATGCAAGGCGAGCGTTCCGTAGCACCTTGAGGGGACCGATTCATGGACGATCTGTTGCGCGAGTTCCTGACGGAGAGCAGCGAGAGCCTGGATACGGTCGACAATCAGCTGGTGCAGTTCGAGCAGGATCCGAACAACGCGAAGATCCTGGATAACATTTTCCGGCTTGTGCACACGATCAAGGGGACCTGCGGCTTCCTCGGGCTGCCGCGGCTGGAAGCGCTGGCGCACGCCGGCGAGACCCTGATGGGCAAATTCCGCGACGGCATGCCGGTGAAGGCGGAAGCCGTGACGCTGATCCTGTCCTCGATCGACCGCATCAAGGAGATCCTTGGCGGGCTCGAGGCGACCGAGGCCGAGCCGGAGGGCAACGACCGCGACCTGATCGATCAGCTGGAAGCGATGGTCGAGCACGGCATGGTGGCGATGGCTGTTGCTGAAGAAGATGTGCCCGTCGTCGAAGCCCCGTCGGTGCAACCGGCCATGACCGAAGGCACGCTGGTGGTGCAGACGCTGGAGCGTCCGCTGCGCCCGGGGGAGGTCTCGCTCGACGAACTCGAGCGCGCCTTCCGCGAGACCGAGATCGAAGTCGCAGCACCCGCGCCGGTCGCGAAGCCCGTCGCCGCTGGCCCCGCAGCCGAGCCGGCCGAGGCTGCGAAGAAGCCAGCCCGCAAGGCCGCCACCGAGGACGTCCAGGAAGGCGACAAGATCGCCAACCAGTCGATCCGGGTCAATGTCGACACCCTCGAACACCTCATGACCATGGTCTCCGAGCTGGTCCTGACCCGCAACCAGCTGCTCGAGATCTCGAGGCGCAACGAGGACACCGAGTTCAAGGTGCCGCTGCAGCGGCTCTCCAACGTCACCGCCGAGCTGCAGGAAGGCGTCATGAAGACGCGCATGCAGCCGATCGGCAATGCCTGGCAGAAGCTGCCGCGCATCGTCCGCGATCTCTCCGGCGAACTCGGCAAGCAGATCGAGCTCGAGATGCACGGCGCCGACACCGAGCTCGACCGCCAGGTGCTCGACCTGATCAAGGATCCGTTGACGCACATGGTGCGCAACTCCGCCGATCATGGCCTGGAGACCACCGCCGAGCGGGTCGCTGCCGGCAAGCCCGAACAGGGCACCATTCGCCTCAGCGCCTATCACGAAGGCGGCCACATCATCATCTGCATCGCCGACAATGGCCGCGGGCTCAACACCGAGCGGATCAAGGCTAAGGCACTCCAGAACGGTCTCGTCACCGAGACCGAACTGGAGAAGATGACGGAAGCCCAGATCCACAAGTTCATCTTCGCGCCGGGCTTCTCGACCGCCGCGCAGGTGACCTCGGTGTCCGGCCGCGGCGTCGGCATGGACGTGGTGCGCACCAATATCGACCAGATCGGCGGCACCATCGATATCAAGAGCGTGGCCGGCGAGGGCGCCTCCGTCACCATCAAGATCCCGCTGACGCTTGCGATCGTCTCCGCCCTGATCGTGGAAGCCGGCGGCGACCGTTTTGCCATCCCGCAGCTCTCGGTGGTCGAGCTGGTGCGGGCCCGCGCCAACTCCGAGCACCGCATCGAGCGGATCAAGGATACGGCAGTGCTGCGGCTGCGCAACAAGCTGCTGCCGCTGATCCATCTGAAGAAGCTCCTGAAGATCGACGACGGCGCGACCAGCGATGCCGAGAACGGCTTCATCGTGGTGACGCAAGTGGGCAGCCAGACCTTCGGCATCGTGGTCGACGGCGTGTTCCACACCGAGGAGATCGTGGTCAAGCCGATGTCGACCAAGCTGCGGCACATCGACATGTTCTCCGGCAACACCATTTTGGGCGATGGCGCTGTCATCATGATCATCGACCCCAATGGGATTGCCAAGGCGCTCGGCGCCTCCAGCGCGGCGGCCCATGACATGGCCGACGACAATGCCGCCGCGCATACCTTGAGCGGCGAGCAGCTCACCTCGCTTTTGGTGTTCCGCGCCGGTTCGAGCCAGCCCAAGGCGGTGCCGCTCGGCCTCGTCACCCGGCTGGAGGAGATCGCAACCGACAAGATCGAGCTCTCGAACGGCCGCTACATGGTGCAGTACCGCGAGCAGCTGATGCCGCTGGTGCAGATGGCCGGGGTCGAGGTGCAGACGCAGGGGTCGCAGCCGATCCTGGTGTTCGCCGACGACGGCCGCTCGATGGGGCTCGTGGTCGACGAGATCATCGACATCGTCGAGGAGCGGCTCAACATCGAGGTCGCGGGCTCGCAGGACGGCATTCTGGGCTCGGCCGTGATCAAGGGCCAGGCCACCGAGGTGATCGACGTCGGCCACTTCCTGCCGATGGCGTTCGCCGACTGGTTCTCGCGCAAGGAGATGCGCCCGTCGGCCTCGGCGCAGTCGGTGCTGCTGGTCGATGACTCGGCGTTCTTCCGCAACATGCTGGCCCCGGTCCTGAAGGCCGCCGGCTACAAGGTCAGGACCGCGGGAGGCGCGCAGGAAGGGCTCGCCGCGCTGCGCTCGGGGCAGGCCTTCGACGTCGTGCTGACCGACATCGAGATGCCCGAGATGAACGGCTTCGAGTTCGCCGAGAACATCCGCTCTGACCACAACCTCATCGGGCTGCCGATCATCGCGCTGTCGGCGATGGTGTCGCCGGCGGCGATCGAGCGCGGCCGCCAGGCCGGCTTCCACGACTATGTCGCCAAGTTCGATCGTCCCGGGCTGATCGCGGCGCTGAAAGAGCAGACCGCCGAACTGCGCCGGGCGGCATGACGGAATCCAGGGAAACAGCATCGATGAGCAGCAAGACCGAGACCAGTGAAGGCGCGATGGCCGAATACGTCACTGCCGTGATCGGCGGGCAGCTGTTCGGGCTGCCGATCTCGCGGGTGCAGGACGTGTTCATGCCGGAGCGGCTGACGCGGGTGCCGCTGGCCTCCAGCGAGATCGCCGGCGTGCTCAATCTGCGCGGCCGCATCGTCACCGTGGTCGACATGCGGGCCCGGCTCGGCCTGCCGAAGGCCGACGACGGCACGCCGCCGATGGCGGTCGGCGTCGACCAGCGCGGTGAATCCTACGGCCTGCTGATCGACCAGATCGGCGAGGTGCTGCGGCTGCCCGACGACAGCCGCCAGGACAATCCGGTCAACCTCGATCCCCGCATGGCCAGGCTCGCCGGCGGTGTTCACCGCCTCGACGGCCAGCTCATGGTCGTCCTCGATGTCGATCGCGTGCTCGAACTGGTGCCGAAGACACTTGCTGCAGCATAACGCTCCGCCGCGGAGACGGCGGACTCTACAAGGAGGCCAACATATGAAGACATGTCTTGTCGTCGACGATTCCGGTGTGGTGCGAAAAATCGCACGCCGCATCCTCGAAGGAATGGAATTCACCGTCATCGAAGCCGAGGACGGCGCGGTCGCGCTCGAAGCCTGCAAGCAGGCGATGCCGGACGCGGTGCTGCTCGACTGGAACATGCCCGTCATGGACGGCTTCGAATTCCTCGTGCAACTCCGCCGCATGCCCGGCGGCGATGTGCCGAAGGTGGTGTTCTGCACCACCGAGAACGGCATCGACCACATCTCGCGGGCGCTGCATGCCGGCGCCAACGAGTACATCATGAAGCCGTTCGACAAGGACATCGTGATCGCGAAATTCCAGGAAGTGGGTCTGCTGGCGCTCGATGCGCCGGCCGAAGCCTAATACCCAGTTTCACCCTTTGTCTTTGCGAGGCTCCCGTGACGCCCCCCGACTACGAGTATCTGCGTAAGCTCCTGAAGGGCCATTCCGGTCTCGACCTGTCCGCGGACAAGCAATATCTGATCGAGAGCCGCCTGCTGCCGCTGGCGCGCAAATGTGGTCTGTCCGGCATTCCCGACCTGATCGCCAAGATCAGGGCCGGCTCGTCCACGCACACCGTCCAGGTGGTCGAGGCGATGACCACCAACGAGACGTTCTTCTTCCGCGACAAGGTGCCGTTCGATCATTTCCGCGACACCATCATGCCCGAGGTCCTGAAGGCGCGTGCCGCGCGCCGCAGCGTCCGGATCTGGTGCGCCGCCGGCTCGACCGGCCAGGAGCCCTACTCGCTGGCGATGTGCCTCAAGGAGATGGGCGCAGCGCTGGCGGGATGGCGGGTCGAGATCACGGCGACCGACCTGTCGCAGGAGGTGCTGGAGAAGTCGAAAGCCGGCATCTACAGCCAGTTCGAGGTGCAGCGCGGGCTGCCGATCCAGATGCTGGTGAAGTATTTCAAGCAGTCGGGAGAACTCTGGCAGATCAATCCCGAGTTGCGCGCGATGGTGCAGCACCGTCCGCTCAATCTGCTGCACGATTTCTCCCAGCTCGGCACGTTCGATGTGATCTTCTGCCGCAACGTGCTGATCTATTTCGATCAGGACACCAAGATCAACATCTTCAACCGGCTCGCCCGGTTGATGGAGGCCGACGGCTTCCTGGTGCTCGGCGCCGCCGAAACCGTGGTCGGCCTGACCGATACCTTCAAGCCGATTCCCGAGCGGCGTGGCCTGTACCGGCCGAGCGGGGTGCGGCCTGCGCTTGCGATGCCGAGGACTGCCATGGCGGTCGGATATTGAGCGATGACGGAGGACGGCAAATCCATTGAGCGTGTCACGTTCAGCCGGGGCGTCGATGTCTGCATCATGGCCATCGACGGCACCTGGCGGCGCGACTGCCAGCTCAATGCCATCTCGGACAATGACGCGGCGCTGACCGTCGAGGGTTCCATTCAGGGGCTCAACCTGAAGGAGTTCTTCCTCTTGCTGTCGTCGACCGGGCTCGCCTATCGCCGCTGCGAGCTGGTCCGTGTCAACGGCACCGAAATGGACATCAGCTTCCTCAAGGGCAAGCCGAGCAAGCGGCGGTCGGGCTCCGACGAAGAGCGGGCCAGAGCCTGATATCAAGAAGGCCTGACGTGAAGAAGGCCTGACCCGGCTGGATGGTCGATGCCTGCCGTCAATCCGAATGTGGAACGGATGGCCGCCTCGAGGGTTGGGGCGTCGTCGGCACAATCTGCACGATGGCGCCGAATTCGGTGGCGGCCGGTCCGGCTGATCAGTTCAGGAGACGCGCTAGCGCCTCTGGATCGCGCAGCCGATCGAGCGCCATGCCGAGACCGGCGTCGCAGGCCTTCAGGGCCGTGGACGCCACGGCGTAGCGCGGGGTGACGTCGTCAAGCACGAAGATGTCGGCGGCGGCGTCCTGCTCCGCCAGAAATGCCTCGCGCGCAATCGCCGCCTCGATCAGCCGCAGGCTCGCCTGGACATGGCCGATCAGCGCGACCAGGTCCATCACGATCAGGCTGTAGGGATCGCTGCCCTCGTCCAGGCACACCGCAACGCCGTCCGCCGCTGCATTTTCCATGCATGTTTCTCCACTGCCCCCACTTTTAGGGAACGCGGTGCTACTTGTGCGTTAAGCGGACGTCCCGTACAAATACGGGTCCATTGATCGAGATGGTCGAGTTACTTCTTGTGCAGTCTGGGCAGCACGCTTCACCACTGATGGACGAGACATATGGTTGAGAATGGCGCTCCTCGCGGGGAAATCTTTGTAGTCGACGACGACCCTGCCGTTCGCGAGACGCTTTCCGTGGTCCTGTCGACCGCCGGCTACAAGGTGATCTGCTTTGCGGACGGCGCGGCGCTGCTCGCGGTGGCGCGCAGCCGGACGCCGGCCTGCATCCTGCTCGACGTGCATATCCCCGGCAAATCCGGCCTCGATATTCTGAAGGAACTGCACGGCGAGGATTATCCGGCGCCGATCTTCATGATCTCCGGTCAGGGCGACATCACGATGGCGGTCAGCGCCATCAAGAACGGCGCGCTCGACTTCATCGAGAAGCCGTTCCGCGGCAACGAGATCGTCAGCCGCCTCAATGAGGCGATCGACGCCTATACCAGGCGCCAGGCCGAGACCTCGGCATCGCGCATCGCCTCGCTGCACTTTCCGGGGCGCGAACCGCTGACCCGCCGCGAACGCGAGGTGCTCGAGCAGTTCACCGCGGGCGCTTCCAACAAGGAGGCCGGGCGTCACCTCGGGATCAGCCCGCGCACCATCGAGGATCACCGCGCCAACATCATGAAGAAGCTGGGTGCGCGCAACGCCGCCGACCTCGTCCGCATCGTGATGACGGCGCAGCAAAAGTAAGCCAGGGCCGGCCCAGCCCGGTTTACGCTCCGATTTCGACATCGCAGGGTTTGTGCGGCGCATGCCCGGCACACGGGCGGCGAACGGCACGTCTGCGCCGCGCGCGGGACGACAGGTCCGAAAATCCTGTATACGCGAGGCGCAGGGGATGCGTGCCGAGACCGCGCGCGGGCGAGCAGTATCGAGACACGCGATATCGAAACACTCAATATCGAAGCATATGGCGCCAAGATGACCAAGAAGAACAAGACCCCGGATCAATTGCGCAGCGCGCGCTGGTTTGCGCCCGACGATCTCAGAGCCTTCGGGCATCGCTCGCGCGCGATGCAGATGGGTTACGCGCCGGAGGAGTGGCGCGACCGGCCGGTGATCGCGATCATCAACACCTGGTCGGACGCGCAGCCCTGCCACATGCACTTCAAGAGCCGGGTCGACGACGTCAAGCGCGGCGTGCTGATGGCCGGCGGCTTTCCGCTGGAGCTGCCGGCGTTGTCGCTGTCGGAATCGCTGCTGAAGCCGACCACGATGCTCTACCGCAACATGCTGGCGATGGACGCCGAGGAGCTGTTGCGCGGCCATCCGGTCGATGGCGTGGTGCTGATGGGCGGCTGCGACAAGACCACGCCCGGCCTGCTGCTAGGGGCCACCAGCATGAACCTGCCGGCGATCTATCTGCCGGCCGGTCCGATGCTGCGCGGCAACTGGAAGGGGCGCACGCTCGGCTCCGGCTCGGACGCCTGGAAATACTGGGACGAGCGCCGCGCCGGCAAGATCTCCGACAAGGACTGGGTCGACATGGAGGCCGGCATCGCCCGCAGCTACGGCACCTGCATGACCATGGGCACGGCCTCGACCATGACCGCGATCGCCGAAGCCATCGGCATGACGCTGCCCGGGGCCTCGTCGATCCCCGCGGCCGATGCCAACCACATCCGGATGAGCTCGGAAGCCGGCCGCCGCATCGTCGAGATGGTGTGGGAGGATCTCACCCCGCAGAAGATCCAGAGCCGCAAGGCCTTCGAGAATGCCATCACGGTCGCGATGGCGATGGGCTGCTCGACCAACGCGATCATCCATCTGATTGCGCAGGCGCGCCGCGCCGGCCAGGACATTTCGCTCGATGATTTCGAGATCGCGAGCCGCAAGGTGCCCGTGATCGCCAATGTGCGGCCGAGCGGCGACCTCTATCTGATGGAGGATTTCTTCTACGCCGGCGGGCTGCCCGGCCTGATGAACCGGCTCAAGCAGCATCTGCATCTCGACTGCATGACCGTTACGGGCAAGACTCTCGGCGAGAACATCGCAGGCGCGGAGGTCCATAACGACGATGTCATCCGCACCGTCGACAACCCGATCTACAAGGAGGGCGCGCTGGCGGTGCTGAAGGGCAACCTCGCGCCGGACGGCTGCGTGATCAAGCCGAGTGCCTGCGATCCGCGCTTCCTCAAGCACACCGGGCCGGCGCTGGTGTTCGACGACTATCCGTCGATGAAGAAGGCGGTCGACGACCCCGATCTCGACGTGTCAGCGGATCACGTGCTGATCCTGCGCAATGCCGGCCCGCAGGGTGGGCCCGGCATGCCGGAATGGGGCATGCTGCCGATCCCGACCAAGCTCGTGAAGCAGGGCGTGCGCGACATGGTGCGGCTGTCGGATGCGCGGATGAGCGGCACCAGCTACGGTGCCTGCATCCTGCACGTCTCGCCGGAATCCTATATCGGCGGCCCGCTGGCGCTGGTGAGGAACGGCGACCGCATCACGCTCGACGTCGCCGCGCGCACCATCGATCTCGATGTGCCGGAGGCGGAGCTGGCCAAGCGCCGCGCGGAATGGAAGCAGCCTGAGAAACGCTTCGAGCGCGGCTATGGCTGGATGTTCTCGAAGCACATCAAGCAGGCCAATGAAGGCTGCGACTTCGATTTCCTCGAGACCGGCTTTGGCAAACCGGTGGGCGAGCCATCGATCTATTGATGCTGTCATTCCCCGGTGCGCAATTGCGCACCTGAGGACATCGCGCAGCGATGAGCCCGGAATCCATTGTGCCGCGTGCGCTGTGGTGAGATGGATCCCGGGCCTGCGGCTTCGGCGCATCCTGGAATGACGAATGGAGAGAGCAAGCAAGTCATGTCAAAACTCAGCGACGCCACCCGCAACAAGCTGAAATCCGTCTCCACCGCGACGGTTGCGACCGCGCTGTTCAAGCGCGGCTTGCGCATCCAGATGATCCAGGATGTATATCCCCTGAGCCCGGATCAGCCGACCATGGTCGGCGAGGCCTTCACGCTGCGCTACATTCCGGCGCGCGAGGATCTCAACACGATCGAGGTGTTCCGCGACCGCGCGCATCCGCAGCGCAAGGCGATCGAGGACTGCCCGCCGGGCAGCGTGCTGGTCATGGACAGCCGCAAGGATGCCCGCGCGGCCTCGGCCGGCGCGATCCTGGTGACGCGGCTGATGAAGCGCGGCTGCGCCGGCGTCGTCACCGACGGCGGCTTCCGGGATTCGGCCGAGATCGCCCGGCTCGGCTTCCCGGCGTTTCATCATCGCCCGAGCGCACCGGCCAATCTCACGCTGCACCAAGCGATCGAGATCAATGTCCCGATCGGCTGCGGCGATGCGCCGGTGTTCCCCGGCGACGTGATCCTCGGCGACAGCGACGGCGTCATCGTGATCCCGGCGCATCTCGCCGACGAGATCGCGAACGAGACCTTCGAGATGACCGCGTTCGAGGATTTCGTCACCGAACAGGTCCAGAACGGCCGCGGCATCTTCGGCCTCTATCCCGCGACCGACGAGCAGACGCTGAAGGATTTCGCGGTCTGGCGGAAGGCGAAGGGGCGCTAGCGGCTCACTCTCCGCCGTCGTTCTTGATAGGCGATCGCCACACATTCCGCCGTCTTGATGAGCGACCGCCATACATTCCACTGTCGTCCCTGCGAAGGCAGGGACCCAGAACCACAGGGAGGAGTTTGGCCAAGACTGGCAGTTGCGTTGTGTGCCGTGGTACTGCGACTTCCTTGCTCGATAGATCACGCGGTATGGGTCCCGGCCTTCGCCGGACGACGATGGGGAGGGGACCGCGCAAGCCAACCGGCACCTTACACCTCGGCCTTGTCCGCCATCCCGACTGCCCACAGCGCGAAGGCGTAGACGATCGCGACCTCGTCGAGACGGTTGAAGCGGCCGGAGGCGCCGCCGTGGCCGGCGCCCATGTTGGTCCGCAGCAGCACCGGGCCGCCGCTGCGCATGGTGGCGCGCAGCCGCGCGATCCATTTCGCCGGCTCCCAATAGGTTACGCGCGGATCGGTGAGCCCGCCCATCGCGAGGATCGCCGGATAGTCCTTTGCCGCGACATTGTCATACGGCGAGTAGGACAGGATGGTGCGGAAATCCTTCTCGCTCTCGATCGGATTGCCCCACTCCGGCCATTCCGGGGGCGTCAGCGGCAGCGTGTCGTCGAGCATGGTGTTGAGCACGTCGACGAACGGCACCTCGGCGACGATGCCGGCGAACAGCTCGCCGGCGCGGTTGGCGACCGCGCCCATCAGCATGCCGCCGGCCGAGCCGCCATGGCCGACGATGCGTTTTTCACCCGTGTATTTCGCCTCGATCAGCGCGCGCCCGGCGGCAGCGAAATCGTCGAACGTGTTCGTCTTCTTCTCGCGCTTGCCGTCGAGATACCAGCCCCAGCCCTTGTCGGCGCCGCCGCGGATATGCGCGATAGCATAGACGAAGCCGCGGTCGACCAGCGACAGCCGGTTGGCGGCAAACGAGGCCGGCATCGCCATGCCGTAGGAGCCGTAGCCATAGAGCAGCAGCGGCGCGTTGCCGTCACGGGCAAAGTCCTTGCGGTGCAGGATCGAGACCGGCACCTGCGCGCCGTCATGCGACGTCGCCATGATGCGCGTGGTGACGTAGTCGGCCGGGTTGTGGCCGGAGGGAATCTCCTGCCGCTTGCGCAGGACACGCGTCCGCGTCGCCATGTCGTAGTCATAGACCTCCGACGGCGTCGTCATCGACGAATAGACGAAGCGCAGATTGGTGGTGTCGAATTCGTAGCCGCCCATGGTGTCGAGCGAATAGGCCGCCTCGTCGAACGCGATCGCGTGCTCCTCCCCGCTCCTGAGGTCGCGGATGATGATCGCCGGCAGCGCATTGGCGCGCTCCAGCCGCACCATGTGGCCGGCATAGAGCTCGACGTCGAGCACATAGACGCCCTCGCGATAGGGAATCAGGTCGCGCCAGTTGGCGCGTTCCGGCGACGCAAGCGGCGCGGTGACGACCTTGAAGTCGATCGCGTCGTCGGCATTGGTCAGGATGAAGAGCTCGTCACCGCGGTCGGCGATCGAATATTGCACGCCTTCCTCGCGCGCCGCGACCAGCCGCGGCGGCGCGTCGGGATTGGCGAGATCGATCAATCGCTGCTCCGAGGTCTCGTGGTCGCCACCGGCGATCACGCAGAAGCGGCCGCTCGCGCTCTCGTGCAGATGGGTGAACCAGCCGGAATCCTGCTCCTCATAGATCAGGGTGTCGTCGGCCTGCGTGGTGCCGAGCCTGTGCCGCCACACCTGCATCGGGCGGTGATTGTCGTCGAGCTTGACATAGAAGAAGCTTCTGGAATCCGCGGCCCAGACCACGCCGCCGTCGGTTTCCTCGACGAGGTCGTCCCGGTCGCCGCCAGTTGCCCAGTCGCGCACGCGGATCGAGAAATATTCGGAGCCCTTGGTGTCGGCGCTCCAGGCGTGCAGGCGGTGGTCGTTGGAATGCCGGCTGCCGCCGAACTTGAAATATTTGTGGTCTTTTGCCAGCGCGTCGCCGTCGAGCACGACATGCGCGTCGCCGCCATCGCGCGGCGTGCGGCAGTACAATTCATGCTGGCCGCCCTCGCGGAACTTGCGGAAATAGGCGAACGGACCGTCCGGCGACGGCACGCTGGAATCGTCCTCCTTGATCCGCCCGCGCATCTCCTTGACCAGCCGCTTCTGCAAGCCGTCGGTGTGGCCGAGCAGGCTCTCGGTGTAGCCGTTCTCGGCTTCGAGATAGGTCCGGATGTCAGGATCCAGGATCGAGGGATCGCGCAGCACCTCCTGCCATTTCGGATCCTTGATCCACGCATAGTCGTCCGTCACCGTGATGCCGTGGGTGGTGAAGGAATGCGGCCGGCGCGGCGCGACAGGGGGCGATGTTGTGGTGGCGGATTTTGTCACACGATCCTCATGGTGCGGGGTTCCGCTTTATATCGGGACGAATGTGGCGATTGCCAGATGGGGCGCGCATTCCCGCGCGCTCGACGGCATTGCGCTGAGAGGTCGAGCTACCCGTTGCGCAGCTTCGCGCCTGCATTGCCGCCGGACATCGGGATCTGGTTCACCGCCAGCACCACGGCGAATGTGATCACCAGCATCGCGATGCCGAGCACCGCGATCGCGGCGAGGTCGCCGCCTTCGTTGAGATCGTAGATCAGGACCGACAGCACCTTGGTCTGCGAGGTGAACAGCACGATCGCCGCCGACAGTTCCCGCATCACGCCGATGAAGATGAAGCACCAGGTCGCGATCACGCCGGTACGCAGCAGGGGCGCGGTGATCTGGCGCAGCGCCTGCAGCCGCGTCGCGCCGAGGATGCGGCTCGCCTCCTCGAGCTCGGGATGAATGGTCGTGAATGCCGCCTGCAATTGCTGATAGGCCGACGGCAAATTGATGGTGAGGAACGCCAGCAGCAGAATCCACAGCGTGCCGTAGAGCACGAAGGGCGGCCGCGTGTAGCTTAGAAAAAGGCCGACGCCGAGCACGATGCCGGGGACGGCCACCGGCGCCGTGGCGAGGAACCCGAGGATGCGGTGGCCCGCGATCACCTTCCGCGTCGTGACATAGGCGATGACCAGCGCGAGGAGGGTGCCGATCGTCGCGGTCGCGGTGCCCAGGATCACGGTGTTCTTGAGCGCGAGCTGGGTCGACGACAGCTCGGTGAATACGAAGACGACGTTGTGCAAGGTCAGGGTCGACGGCGTCACCAGCGTGGTGGCGTTCGGCGAGAATGCGGCGTTGAGCAGCGCGAGGTAAGGCAGGAAGACGGGATTGAGCAGGACCAAAAGGCAGAAGCCGAGCGCGGCCCAGCGCCAGCCGCGCAGCTCGACCCGGCGCGGCGCGCCATATTTGCCCCCGATCACCGAATAGCCGCGGCGGCCGAGCAGCGCCTTCTGGCCCTGCAGCAGCAGGATGGTCAGCACCAGCAGCGGTACCGCGGCGGCGGCCGCGAGCTCGAGCTTCGGCGGATACTGGAACAGGCTCCAGATCTTGGTCGTCATGGTGTGGAAGCCGGCCGGCAGTGCCAGGATCGCCGGCGAGCCGAACAGCGTCATCGCCTGCAGGAAGGCGATCAAGGCGCCCGCGACCAAAGCGGGCAGCGCCAGCGGGATGGTGACCCGCCGCGCCGTGGTCCAGGCATTGCCGCCGAGGATCGCGGAGGCGTCCTCCAGCTCGCCCGGCATGGTGTCGAGCGCATTGGCCACCAGCACGAACACGAACGGGAACGTGTAGCAGGAGATCACGAAGATGATCCCGGTCATCGAGTAGATGTTGAACAGCGCGTCGGCATCCTCGCCTGCGAACAGCCGGTAGAGCTGGTTGAGCAGCCCCGAATTCGGCGCCGCCAGCAACTCCCAGGCGACCGCGCCGAGGAACGGCGGCGTCACGAACGAGGCCGTCACCAGCGCGCGGATGGTCTGCCGGCCCGGCATATCGGTGCGCGACACCAGCCAGCTGAGCGGCGCCGCGACGATGCAGCAGATCAGCGCCGACGTCGTCGCGATGATCGCGGTGGTCAGCAGCGGATCGAGGAAGTCCGGATTGCTGAACAGCGTAACGAAGTTCTGCAGCGTCGGATGGCGGTTCTTGTCGGTGAAAGCGTAGACCGCGAGCCACGACAGCGGCAGCAGGATCAACAGCACGAGCACCGCCGCGAACAGCCACAGCACGGGGCGCGTCCAGTCGATGCGGGCGCGGGCGGTGGGGGAGGTGGTTGTAAGAGTCATGCGAGATATCTCCCCGCGTCATTCGCGGTGCGCAATTGCGCACCTGAGGGCATCGCGAAGCGATGAGCCTGGAATCCATCGGGCCGCAGGTGCAGGCGGAGGGCTCGCGCGGAGCCTGTCATCGGGCCGCGCTCTGCTCGGACCGTTGGCGCGCCCCGGAATGACGATAGTGAGGGTTACGTCGCATCTTCAAACCCGAAACAGCCGCGCATAGCGCGTCTTGATCTCTTCGGTCATCGCCTCCACACCCGCCGGGTCCTCCTTCATCAGCTTGATGTCGGAGAGCTTGCGCCGGCCGGCCTTCGGCTGTACCTGCGCGTGCACCGAATATTGCCCGGTGAAGTCGACGAAGAATTGCTGGGTCGCGCGGGTGTGCAGCCAGGCCTGGAACAGCTTTGCTGCGTTCGGATGCGGCGCGCCCGCGAAGATGCCGGTCGGTCCCGAGATCGTCGGCGTGCCTTCGGTCGGGTAGACCGGCTCGACCGGCTGTCCGGCTTCCTTCAGGAGCACGATGCCGTATTCATTGCCGTCGGCCATGACAGCGCGCTCGCCGAGCGAGAGCTTTTTCGGCGGATCGGTCGAGGACTGCACCTGCATCACGCGCTGCTTGGCGAGTTTCTCCAGATAGGGCCAGCCGAGCTCGCGGACGATCTGGAACGTCGCGGTCATGATGGTGCCGCTATAGGCCGGATGGCCCTTCACCATCTTGCCGGCCCATTTCAGGTCGAGCAGATCGGCAAAGCTCTTCGGCGCATCCTCCGCCTTCACCAGATTGGTGTTGTAGGCGATCGACGACAGCCACAGCCGCGTGGTCACGGCCATGCCGTCCGGGTCGCGATAATTTTCGGGAAAATGTTTCGCGACGTCCTCCGGCATGAACGGCATCAGCCAGCCGCTCTTTTTCCACGGGATGAAGTGCGAGGCGTCGGCGCTGTTGACGACATCGGCAGCATGGATGTTGGAATCGAATTCCTGCGCCACGCGCTGGAACAGCCGCTCCGAGCCCGAGCGCTCGATCTGCACGGCGATGCCGGGATAGGCGGCCTCGAACGCCTTGCCGAGCTTCTCGCCGACCGGCAGATCCATCGACGAATAGAACACGAGCTTGCCTTCTTTGGTCGCGGCCGCCACCAGATCGGGCGTGATCGCGGCCGGATCGGGTGGCGCGGCGCGTGCGGGCGAAGCAAATACCTTGCCGAACGCAAGCGCCGCAGAGCCTTTCAGGACGTGCCGTCTGGAGACTTGCTTCCGCATCACGTCCCTCGGTTTCTTGTTCGTTATCGGCTGAGTGCGCGGCAGCGTTCCGCCGGCAGTGTCAGCCAGACCTCGCTGCCCTTCTCGACCGCGGTCTCGGTCGGCGTGGTCACCCGTAGCGGGGTGCCGTCAGAGGTTTCCACCATGTAGTCGCGGTTCATGCCGAGATAGACCTGCCGCGTCACGACGGCTTTCAGCGTGTTCTGCGCTGCTGCGGGGGCTTGCGTCGAGAGCCGGATCTCATGCTGGCGGATCGCGACCGGCGCGCTCCGGCCGGCCGTGAGCCTGGCGCCGACCACCGCGAGAACAGCGCCGGCGAACTCGACATGGCTCGCATCGCGCGCGGTGCCCTTGATCACATTGGCCGCGCCGATGAAGCGCGCCACGAATTCGGATTCCGGCCGCGCATAGATGTCCTCAGGGCTGCCGAGCTGGTCGATCTTGCCGGCATTCATCACCGCGATCAGATCGGCCGTCGTCATCGCCTCGGATTGATCGTGGGTGACATAGACGGTGGTGTAGCGATATTCGTCGTGCAGGCGGCGGATTTCGAACCGCATCTCCTCGCGCAGATTGGCGTCGAGATTGGACAGCGGCTCGTCGAGCAGCAGCGTCTCGGGGCCGACGATCAGCGCACGCGCCAGCGCGACGCGCTGCTGCTGGCCGCCGGAGAGCTCGCCCGGATAGCGCTGCGCCAGCGGTTCCAGCCTGGTCGTCGCCAGGATCGCGGCGAGCTTCTTCCCGATCGTGTCGCGATCCATTTTGCGCAAGCGCAGCCCATAGACGATGTTCTCGGCCACCGTCATATGCGGCCACAGCGCGTAGCTCTGGAAGATCATCGACATGTTGCGCTGCTCGGGCGGCAGCGTGCGCGCCTTCGATGACACGACGCGGTCGCCGACGCGGATCTCGCCGCCGGATAGTTCGAGGAACCCGGCGATCAGCCGCAGCGTCGTGGTCTTGCCGCAGCCGGACGGCCCGAGCAGGCAGACCAGCCGGCCGTGATCGATCGTGAGCGAGACGTCATCAACCGCGACAAACGATCCAAACCGCTTGACTAGGCCGCGCAATTCCACCGATGCCAAGCGATCCCTCCATTTTGTTCTGTCGCAGGGATCCGTGCCCGGCTGTTGCCGGCAGTAAAGCCGAAAATGATGACGGCGAATAGTGTTGGGGCCTTAGCAATGCGTTGCATGCTGCCTCCCGTCATCCTTGTGAGCGCATCATTTACAAGCGACGCTAAACATTCAGTGTCGTCCCGGATTTCGCCGGAACGACAGCGGAGCGTGCGGCCTCGATCGTACCCAGGATGACCGGTCGCTGCCTGCGCTTGGCCTACGCCTTCACGTTCTCGCCGAGCCACTGGATGGCGGCGTCGGCGCCGGCCTTGCCGTGCGGGATGTTCAGCGCGGTGAGCGCGACTTCGACGACGCCGAGCGTGCCGAGGATCATCGGCGCGTTGACGTGGCCCATATGCGCGATGCGGAAGGCCTGGCCCTGCAGGTCGCCGATGCCGGTGCCGAGCACCACGCCGCATTTCTCCTTGGCATAGCGCTGAATGGCGGCGGGATCGGCTCCCTTCACCGTCACGGTCGTCACCGTGTTGGAGCGCTCGGCGGGTTCAGTGATGTTGAAGCCGAGCACCTGGCCCTCGCCCCAGACGGCGACGGCGCGGCGCACCGCTTCGCCGAGCAGCCGGTGCCGTTCGAACGCATTCTCCAGGCCCTCGGCGTGCAGCATGTTGATCGCCTCGCGCAGCGCGAACAACAGATGCACTGGCGCGGTGCCGGCATATTTGCGGTAGTGCTCAGAGCCCTCGCGTTCGGTCCAGTCCCAATAGGGCGTGCGCAGATCGGCCTTCTTGTGTGCGTCCCAGGCGCGGTCATTGGCGGCGACGAAGCCGAGGCCGGGCGGTGTCATCAGGCCCTTCTGCGAGCCGGACATCGCGACGTCGACATACCATTTGTCCATCTCGAACGGCATGCAGCCGAGCGAGGCGACGGTGTCGACCATGAACAGCGCGGGATGGCCTGCCGCCTTGATCGCCTTGCCGATCGCCTCGATGTCGTTGTAGGCGCCCGACGCGGTGTCGACCTGCACGGCGAGGATCGCCTTGATCTTGTGCTCCTTGTCGCGGCGCAGCCGCTCCTCCACCTCGGCCGGGCGGATCGCGCGGCGCCAGTCGCCCTTCAGCACCTCGACATCGGCGCCCATCGCGGCCGCCGCCTGGCCCCAGCCGATCGCGAAGCGCCCGCTCTCCAGCACCAGCACCTTGTCGCCGCGCGACAGCACGTTGGAGAGCGTCGCCTCCCAGGCGCCGTGTCCGTTGGCGATGTAGATGTAGGATTTGCCCATGGTGGCGAACAGCTTCGAGAGATCGCGCAGCAGGCTGTCAGTCAGTTCGAACATCTCGGCGGAGTAGATATCGAGCGCCGGGCGATGCATCGCCTGCAGCACCTGATCAGGCATCGTGGTGGGCCCGGGGATGGCCAGAAATTCCCGGCCCGCGCGAACGGTCATCGTCCTGTTCCTTTTGGATAAAGCTACGCAAATCAAGCGTCTGAGGGGGTCAAGCGTTAAGGATATTCCATCACGGTCGCGATTGCGAGCCGGACGAAGCAATCCAGCGTTTCCTAAAGCGCGGGACACAGCCGGCCTTATTTGTTGATGGTCTCGACCACTGCACGCCAGATCTGGTCCTTGAACTGGGTCGCGGCGGGGCTTGGAATCTGCTCGACGGTGCCGTCGTTCTTGCGGCAGGCCTCGACCAGCCGCATCACCCAGATTTCGCCGTCGGTGTAATAGAGATCGCCGCCGCCATTATGCCCGGCGAAGGTCGGGCCGATGCCGGTGACCTGGTATTTCGCTGTGACCATGCCGGCGGACTCCAGGTCGGTCGCGAGCAGCGCGCGTTCGGCGTCGAGATCGGCCGCGATATGATGGGTGACCGCGCCGGTGTAGTGGCTGACACCGACACTGCGGTCGAGCGTCGCAGCGCCGAGCCACACCGGGCGCTTCTCCTCGCCCTGATCGAGCACCCGCCAGAAACGGACGTGGTTGCGGCGATCCGCGCTAGATCCGACCGGCCGTTCGAAGGCGAGGTCCTCGCGGCGGCCGAGATAGAACAGGTTGCTCACCGGCGCATCCTTGTAGGGACGATCGAGCAGCACGGAGCCTACGATTTCGATCGAGGATTTCAGTGTGACCGGATCGGCCGGAAACCAGCCGGCCTCGTGCATCGCGCAGACCACGTCCTTGGTGTCGCCGATCAGCCCGACATTCATGGGGTCGCCGGGAATGCCCTGCGCGGTGCGGGTCACCATCGGCAGATTGGCGAGGCCCTTCTGGTGCTCGTGATGGGTCCACAGCGCCGGCAGCACCAGATAGGCCGCGATCAGGTAGATGACGAGGACAAACAGCAGCAGCTGCAGATAGCGCACGCGTTTGCGACGGCGCGCCGCAGGAGGATTGGTCTCGACGTTGGTCACGGCCGCCTCCTTACCTCTCCCGCAAGCGGGAAGGTAGCGCATTGCCGATGCTGCCGCACGTCAATCTCATTCCATCGTTTATCAGCGCCGCGTCTCGCGGCAGCCGGCGGCTTCGGCTTCCTCGACCGAGCAGAACCAGCGCGTGCCCTTGCTGATCTTCATCTCGATCTTGGCGTACCAGCGGCTGGTCGGCTGGTGAAAGATGCATTCGCCGGAGCGGTTGACGTTGCCCTTGATGGTGCAGTCGGGCGAGGGCGCCACCGGGCCGGAGGCCGATGCGAGCAGGATCGAGTGTGCACTCTCCGGCACTTTCACGGCGCCGAGCACGGCGGTCTTCTTGTTGCGCACGCGCCAGTCCCACGGCGCGATGAATGCGCCCTGCCACATCCCGGCCTTGGCCTCGCGCGCCGCCCTCTCGTCCGGCTCGTAGTCATGCGAGACGCGGGTGTAGGCCAGCGCCCAGCCGCTCGCCACCATCCATTTCTGGATGTCCTCGCCGTCGACCTCGCAGCGCGCAATGGTGCGGCCGCGGCGATCGACCGTGCGGGCGTGGCAGGTCCAGCTCTTGTTGCCGGCATGCTTGATCAGCTCGTCGCGCGCGGCGACGCCGCAGGTCCAGCGCTCACCCTTGGTGTTGAGGCAGAGCTGGTCGGTCGACGGCGCGTCGATCCCGCCGAGCCGGATCTTGACGCTGCCGATCATGAGCTGGTCGCCGTCGCGGATCTTCGGCACGCCGGTGATGTCGGCGGCGACAGCCAGCGTCGGCAGCGTCAGCAGCAGGCCAGCAGTGAGCAGCGTCTTGAGCATCGGCGTTCCCGGCCAGTCTTTCGTTCAGCGTTCAGGGCCCAAAGGATCGGAGAGGATTGTGCGGGCAATTGGGCAACCCTGCCAGTGGTGTCGTGTTTCCGCCAGTTTCAACTTCGCATCATCCCGCTCCGCGATGTCATCCTCCCCTGGAGGGGAGGATCGGTTCGCATGAAGCGTAGCGCAATGCGAACCGAGGTGGGGTGACAGTCTCTCCGCAGAAACGGTGCCCTCCCCCTCCAGGGGAGGGTGAACCGGGCGACTGCGCTCTACCCACCCTACATGGCTAGGAAACCTTCGCCATTCGTTTCCTGGCCAGCGCGAGGGCCATCAGCACGAAGGCCGACGTCACCTCGGGCCCGCCGACCAGGATCCGCGTCGGCGTCTTCATCTTATTCCATTCGTAGGCCTTATAGGGTCCCTTGCGGCCGCCTTCGCCGAGGCCCTGCACGATGCAGTGCAGCGCCGGCGTGAAGGTCGAGACCTCGGCGCCAAGATGCGCCAGCGCCATCAGCGCGAGCGCCGCGTCGAACGGGTTCATCTCATGCGCGATCAGCTCGCCCTGGACGTAGCCGAGCACGCGGGCGCGGATCAGCCCGAACACATTGCCGGGATCGATGACGCGCTGCGCCGGCGGCGGCAGCGCGATGAAGGCGGCGTAGCAGCGGCCGAAATAGGCCGAATAGAGCTCCGGCAGATAATAGATATGCGAGCGCGGATTCCTGAACGCGCCGCTTTCGACCAACCTCTTCTGGAAGGCGATGATGCGATGCACCGTCTCAAGCCGCTGCGGCGTCTCGATGATCCGCCAGCGGGCGAGGTTGCGGAACGAGACCTCGAGGATGTCGAGGTTGAGCGTCGGATCGAGGTCGTTGCCATAGGGCCGCTCACCGGCGAGATTGTCGATCCAGGTGACGACGCCGCCCTCATATTCGATGTTGTCGTTGAGCGGCACGGTGACGCGCGGCTCGTTGGCGCTCGCGCGGACCTGGTAGCCGCGGTAGAAATCCAGCAGCGGCTGCTGCAGGATCGGATCGTCGGAACCGGCTTGCGTCGCGGCCGAGAACGCGCACGCCGTGGTGTCGCAGTCGGGCACATAGACGCCGAAGCCGAGGTCCTGCTTGATCTGGGCGAAGAAGCGCGAGAATCGCGGATGCCGCCCCGGCGCCAGCGCGGTGATCACCTTCACGACCGAGCCGTCATGCGACGGTACCTCCTCGGCGCTGGTCTTCAGGCAGAACTCCACCATCTCGGCGACCGCGCGCCGTGCCGCGCCTGCCTCATCCGGTGACGCGAGCCCGGTCTCGACATAGCTCAGAAGCGCCTCGGTGAAGAAGGCGTCGTAATAGGCCGAGCGATGGCGGATCTGCACCGGCTCCCACATCGGCTCGGCGATGCCGCGCCATGGCGGGTTGATCAGCGCGCGCGCCGGCGAATGCGCGATGAAGACCCGCGCCAGGCTGAACAGCAAGGTCGAGTTCTTGTAGCCGCGGGCGTTCAGCCCGGTCAGTGCCATCAGCATCTCGCGCCCGCCGATGTCGGCATCGCCGATCAGGTTGAAGGCGGCATAGGTCGGGATGAAGCCGCATCTGCCGAACGAGCCGAGCAGATGCGCGCCGGTCAAGCGGATCACCCGGTCGATCTCGGCTGTCGCCGGCGGATGGCGAGCCGCGGTTGCGGCCGGCGGGGAGGGGTGGCGCACGCCGATGCAGTCCATCAGGTCGGCGACGGGGGCGCCGATCGCGGCCCAGTCCGGCGCCGCGGCGTCGCGTGCCTCGGTCAACGCCGCGCGCAGGCCCGCGAGGCGGTCGGGGTCGTTGAGGGCGGGCAGGCCGGTGCGGCGGAGCAGCGCGCGCAGCGGCGGATTGCCGAGCGCGGTCCGGTAGAACTTCCCCAGATGGGCATCGCCGCCGCGATAGGCCTGCAGCACGGGGTCGCAGACGTCGTAAAGCGACGGGCCGTCCTTCTTGGCGGTCAGCGCCCGGCACACCGCGCCAGCGATTTCGTGAAGGCTCATGAATCCCTTTCTCAGGGAACCGGTTAACGCCGCCGCCCCGGCGGTGTTTCCTCCGGTCCTCCCCCCAAACGCGCAAGCCTTTGGAAAGCTATATGAATCCGTACAGAATACAAATGTGACCGAAGTCACGTAACGGGATCTTAACGGCGTCAATGGCCTGTGCCGGGCGGCAGCATGCTGCAAACCGGGTTGCTCCGGCCGTCCGGCCGGGTTAAGGGAGTGTTTGTTGCGGCGCCGCAAATTGAGCTGAATTCAACGGCACACACACCTCAACCCCATTAAACCTGATCGTCACTGACGCGACTAACTGGCGCGATTTCGCTCGAACGCCATCGGGATAGAGATTGGGACTAGAACGTTATGAACCTTAGGCAGCTTCATATTTCCCGTCGCACCATCGCCGTCTGCGTGGCGGTGGCCGGCACGGTGTCGCTGGCGATCGGCGCCCATGCCGCGCTCAACAAGCGGACACCGGATGTTGCCAGGGGGACTGTCGCCGGGTCCGTCACCGCCGGGCAGACCGGCAGCATTGCGGGCGGCTCCTCCCGCCTCGCGCTGATCATCGGCAACGGCCATTACCCGGACGCCGCAGCGCCGTTGGCCCAGCCGATCAACGATGCCCGCACCCTGTCGTCGGAGCTGCGCCGCGAGGGCTTTGACGTCGACGTCGTCGAGGACGCGACCAAGGACGACATGTTCCGCGCGGTCGAGCGCATGAAGGCCAAGATCCGCCCCGACACCGTCGTGATGCTGTTCTTCGGCGGCTACGGCGTGCAGGTCGGCCGTGAGAGCTACATGATCCCGGTCGATGCCACGATCTGGAAGGAAGCCGACGTCAAGCGCACCGGCGTCAGCGTCGAGTCCGTGCTCGATGCGATGAAGGAGCGTGGCGCCAAGGCCAAGCTCGTGGTGCTAGATGCCTCGCGCCGCAATCCCTATGAACGCCGCTTCCGCGCCTTCTCGCACGGCCTCGCCCCGATCAGCCCGCCGGAGAACACGATCGTGCTGACGTCGACGACGCCGGGCAAGGTCGCCGACGATTCCAAGGGCGCCAATAGCGTGCTGGTCTCCGAGCTCATCAACAACCTCAACGCCCAGGCCGGGGCAGAGGCTGCCTTCAACAAGACCCGCGTCGCGATCTCCCGCGCCTCTGAAGGCGAGCAGGTGCCGAGCGTGTCGTCCTCGCTGCTGGAAGACATCAAGCTCGGCGGCTGAGCCCCAGCTCTATCCCCACGTCGTCCCGGCGAAGGCCGGGACCCAACCACAGGGCTGCGTCGTTGAAGCGCGCTGTGGCCACAGCTCTTCAAGACAATTCGCATTCGTGGTTATGGGTCCCGGGTCGCGCTTCGCTTGCCCGGGACGACACTGTACGTGTGGCGGCGCCTACTTCGTCTACTTCGCGTCCGCGCTCGCGCCCACCGGCCGCACCGGATCGCCTTCGCGCAGCAGGGCGCCGGCGCGAGCGACGACGATGTCGCCTTCCTGGATGCCGTCGCGGATCTCGACCTGGCCGGCAGACATCAACCCGGTCTCGACCCGCCGCGTTTCGACGCGGCCGCCGCGCACCACCTGCACCACGGTGCCGGCGGTGGAGTAGAGGATCGCGGTCAGCGGCACCGCGACGCCGCAGCTCTGCCCGGTCTTGATCTGCGCCCGCCCGCTCGAATTCACCAGCAGCCGCTGGTTCGAGGTGATGCCGACGAACACCTGGCCGAGCTGGCTGTTCGGCTCGATGGTCGGCGCGATCGTCCGCACCTTGCCGTCCATCTCGCCGGCGCCGATGATCTTCAGCCGCGCGGTCTGCTCGGTCTTCAGCTTGGCGATGTCGCGGGTCGGCACCATGCCGACCAGATCGTATTCGTTTCTGGCGATGATCGAGAACAGCGCATCCTTGCCGGAGGCCGGCGCGCCGACGATGGCCGTTGAGGCCGAGATGGTGCCCGCCACCGGCGCCGTGAGGTTGACCGCGTTGGTGCCGTCGGTCAGCCGCGCCAGCACCTGGCCCGCGGTGACGGTATCGCCGGGATCGGCCTTCACCTCCGCCACCTTCAGCCCGAACCGATCGGGCCGGATCTGCTGCTCGTCGCGCGGCAGCACGATGCCGGAAACCTCGACGATATTGCCGAAGCAGAATTTCGAGGCCTTCAGCACCGTCACCGCCGCGCCCTTCGGCACGGCGTCGGCCTCGCCCGCGGCGAGCGCGGGAGAAGCCGCGAGCAGGATCAGCGCGGAGGCGGCAAGAGCGGCAGCGCGCAGACGAGGCAACATCATCGGCAAACTATTCCCAAAATGCAGCGCGTTTTCGAGCGAAGTGGGGACCGGTTCGCGTGAAGCAAACGCGTCAATTGAAGCCCCTCCTGAATACCAGATGCGGCCTCGCCGAGCCAGCCGGCTGCGCCGCGGCGGCAGCCGCCTCTGCCGGCCCGGCACACGCGGCGAGCTCCAGCTTCGCCAGCTCCTCGGCGCGCCAGTTGTGCCGCAGGATCTCCGGATTGACCCGCTCGGCATGCGTCACCGGCAGCATGTGGCCGGCCGCCGGCAGATGCCGCATCTCGGCGCCATCAATGATCTCGGCGAGTTTTGCGACAATGCGCTGCGTCACATAGGGCGACAGCCCGCCCGATACCAGCAGCGTCGGTACCCGCAACGCACGCGCGGCTGCCGCCACGGCGTCGAGATCGAGCGCGGCGTTGAAATCGTAAGGCAGCTTGTCGGCCTGCTCGATCATCCGCAGGATGATGGAATTGATACCGTCATTGCGAGGAGCGATAGCCGTGCGCGAGGTGGGATCGATTGCTTCGCTTCGCTCGCAATGACGGCGGTCATTGCAGCAGCCACAGCGCAGCGTCAGCGCACGATGCGCTTCACCCGCGCTTTCTTCTTGGCGATGGGTGCCGGCGCCAGCTCGGCCTCGGCGGCGGCCTTGGCCTCGCGGGCTTCGCGCAGCGCCCGCAGCCGCTCCATGTTCTTGCGGATCGCGGCGCCGTCGCGCTCGACCATCGGCGATGGCGCGCGCGCCTTCCTCGGCCGCCAGCCGCTGGCGGTCGGCCCTGGCGAGGCTTGCGGGCGATGGCGTGGGCTTTCTGGCGGTCATCGGCATTCTCTCCAAGGCATCATCCCTCTGCGAACGCTTCGCGTCTGTTGCACGGAACGGCGCGATGCAGCGTGCTTTGGGATCACGCGCAGCAAGACATGCTAAAACCCGCCCAATCCGGGTGGATCGAGCGGGCAGCAACGTCATCCCAGTACATCCGTGGAATGACGAACCGGCATGATCGCGACAAACGCGGAACGCGTTTGCGCGGAAATCATGCCGAAGTAAAAAGCTCAGACGATCTGAAGATTCTCGGCGCTGGTCTTGCCGCGCATCTTGTCGGTCTTCAGCTCGAACGAGACCTTCTGGCCTTCAGCCAGGCCGGTTAGACCGGCACGCTCGACGGCGCTGATGTGAACGAACACATCCTTGCTGCCATCGCTCGGCTCGATGAAACCAAAACCCTTCTGGCCGTTGAACCACTTCACAGTACCTGTCGCCATCTTCTCTTCTCCAAAATGCGCGTTTGCGCGTGTGTTGCGCAGAATCGCGCGCCATCCATTCAACTGACGATGTCTTTGGAGGAGGGCCGTTCTGACCATTCAACAAGGCGCAACGGCTAATCGAATGCCGGGTACTATACACACTTTCCGCGCGAATGCAAGGTTCCGACGGTAGTGGGTTCCCGCTCGGAAATGAGGCCGGCGGGGCCCGTCATTGCTTCGCTCTTCGCAACGACGAGTGGAGAAAGCGTCGCCTACTCCGCTGCCGCTTCCGCTGACGGCTCGCCCTTCCAGCGCAAAATCTCCGCGGCGAGGATCGGGTGATTAAAACCCTTCAGCACGAGGTCGTCGATGGCGCGGCCCTCGACATGCGGCTCGACCATGCCGTAGACGCGGCGGCTCACCACGATCTGGCCGGCCTTGGCCTCGCCGCACAGGCGGGAGGCGAGGTTGGTGACGCTGCCGATCGCGGCATATTCCAGCCGCTGCTCGAAGCCGACCTGGCCGAGCGTGGCATAGCCGAGCGCGATCCCCATGCCGAAGCCGAGGCTATGCCCGCGGTTGCGCCACTTCTCGGTCAGCGCGCCGATGGTGTCGCGCATCTCGACCGCCATCTTCACCGCGCGCAGCGTGTGGTCGGCGAGCTGGATCGGCGCGTTGAACAGGATCATCACGCCGTCGCCGGCATAGCGGTCGAGCGTGCCTTCGTACTTGAAGATCAGCTTGCCGAGCGCCGCGTGATATTCGCGCAGCACGTTCATCGCCTCTTCCGGCTCGGTCGCCTCGGTGAAGGCGGTGAAGCCGCGCAGGTCGCAGAACACGACCGTGACCTCGCGGCGATGGCTGTCGAGCAGCCCCTCATGGCCGTCGGAGGAGGCGATCAGCTGCGCCACCTGCGGCGCCAGGAATCGCTCGAGCTTGCGGATGCGTTCGATCTCCGTGAGCTGGGTCTCGACGCGTGCCTCCAGCGACTTGTTCCAGTCGGTGAGCTCTTCGGTCTGCTGCCTGAGCTTGTCGGCCTGCTCGCGCACGGTGGCGTTGGCCTGCTCCAGCGCGTGGCTCTTCTGGTCCACTTCAGTGAACAGCCGCGCATTGCGCATCGCCAGCACCGCCTGGTGCGCAAAAGTCTTCATCAGGCCGATCAGGCTCGCGGGAAAATCGCCGGTCGCCTTGCGCAGCACTACCAGCGAACCGAGCACGCCCTGCTGATCGACCAGCGGCACCACCAGCACCGAGTGGAAGCCGGCGCCGACCACGACATCGCGCAGCGGATGATCGGCGCTTGCTGCGAGATCAGAGAAGGTGAGCGGCTCGCCGTTGGTTGCGGCCTCGGCAAGCGGGCTGTTCGCCGCGTCGATCGCACGATGATGGCCCTCGGCGTCGGCGTCGATGCCGATCGATTGCGTCAGGTTGAACGTGCGCTGTGCGGCGTCATAACCATAGATCAGCACGGCGTCGGCATGGGTGATCTCGAGCGCGCGGGCGGCGACCGTCGGCAGCACGGCGTTGAGGTCGAGCGAGGACGCCACCGCGCGGCCGACCTCCTCCAGCACCTTCAGCTCGTTGATCGATTGCGCGAGATCGCGTGTGCGCTCCTTCACCTTGCCTTCGAGGCCGGAGTAGGTCTCGGCGAGCTGCGAGGCCATGCTGTTGAATTGCCCGGCGAGCTCCTCCAGCTCATCCGCGGTCTTCACTTCGATGCGGTGGCCGAAATCGCCGGCCCCCAACCGCCGCGCGCCGGTACGCAGCGCCGTGATCGGCACCAGCATGCGCCGCGCCAGGATCGTGCCGGCGATGATCGCGACCACGAGGCCGAGCGCGATCAAAAGTGCAATGCGCACCAGCTGGTCGCGGATCGGCGACAGCGCCTGCGCCGTCGGCTGCTCGACAAAGACGTGCCAGCCGAGGTCCGGCGCCGATGTTGCGGTCGTCAGCACAGCGTTGCCGTCGACATCCTTGCCGGAGGTGATCGGCCTGCCATTGGGCGAGAGCACCGCGGCGACCTGCGGCAGCGCGGCAAGATCCTTGCCGACCTCGGGGCCCTTCGACGAACTTGCCAGCACGCGGCCCTTGGCGTCGACCAGATAGGCATAGGCCGTGCGGCCGACCTGGGAATCGCCGAAATAGTCACCCAGGAAGCGCAGGTCGATCTCGGCCACGGTGACGCCGGCGTTGAAGCCGGAATGCTGCTCGCCGATCGACATATACGGCCGCTCGTCGCGAAAGTACGCCGGCGCGTAGGCGGTGCCGCGCTCGATCGCCTCGGTGAAGCGGAGGTCGCGAGAGAAGTCGGCGTTGGAGTTGACGGTGTAGGTCTGGCGCGACAGCCGCAGCACCTCGCGGCCCTGACCGTTGATCAGGGTGAGCTGGTTCACCGCCGGCACCTGGCCGAGCAACTGGGCATAATCGGCGCGGCGCAGCTCGATCGTGTTGGAGGAGGCGCGGGTCACCCAGGAGATCTGCCGCTCCAGATCGGCGATCGACTGCTCGATGCGCTTGGCGGTGGCGTCCGCCTTCTCGCTCATCGCGTCGGTCAGCGTGCTCCTGATGCCGCGATAGCTGATCCAGGTCTCGAGCGCGCCGTTGACCGCGAGCACGAACACGACGAGGCCAACCAGCGCGAGGACGTATTTGGCGAACAGGCCGCCGCGCAGGAACCAGTTCTTGCCCTTGTCCGTAGCCCCGTTCATCCAGCCTCGTCCGTTCCCCTCCAATCAGTCGGGTGCGCCACTGTATCGTTGCTGTTTAGCACGGATCGGCGGGGCAGGGCGGGGCCTCCCGTCGCATGGTTAGCCCTGCATTCTGGCGGGGGATATCCGGGAATATTTCAGCGGTTGAACAGTTGCCGCAGCACGTCGTTCATCGCGGGATTGTCGTGCTGCTCGGCGGTGTCGGCCGGCGGAGGGGTGGGCGGTGGCGCGTCCGGGGCGGGCTGGGCCAGGCTGCGGCTCGGGCGGGAGGCGCTGCCCTGATTGAGGGTCGAGAGGCCCTGCTGCAGCAGGTTCCCGATGGTGTCGCCGAGCTGCCCGCCGAGCGGGTTGTTCTGGCCCGCGGTCACACCGCCAGGCGTCTGGCCCGTGCCGGGCTGTGCGCCGGTTCCGCCGCCCTGCACGCCGTTGAGGAGGTTGCTGAGCCCGTTCAGGCCTTGGCTCAGACCCTGGCCATTCGCGCCGAACAGGCCCTTGCCCATCTCCTTGAGCTTGGCATAGGCCGCCTCTGGATTGTCGAGGATGCCCTGCATCTCCGGATATATCCGCGGGCTGACCCAAGGCCCCTCGATCATGACGGGAATGCCGAGACCGACCGGATTGCCAGCGCGGCCCTGGCCTTCGGTGGTCATCACGAGCTGCGGCTCGACGCGGAACCCGATCTGGCGGGTGTTGAGATCGACGGTGCCGACCCCGCCCATCTTCACCAGCGGGCCGATCAGATTGAGATCGGTGGTGACGGCCTGGCCCTTGTCGAGCTTGAACGAGGCCGAGAGCTGGCTGAGATCGGTCGACAGTGCCTCGCCCTGCTGCCAGCCCGACAGCGTGCTGGTGGTGAGGTTGCGGATCATCTGCGCGACGTTGAGGCCGAGGATCTTGCCGTCCTGGAATACGACGAACGCGGTGCCGCCGAGATTGCCGACGATGGCGCGCGCGCTGGTGCCCTGCGAGGTCAGCGCGATCTTCGCCTGCATCTTGCCGTCGAGCTTGTCGAATTCGGCAAGACTCCTCAGCACCGGCAGCGCGCGCACGCCGGCGAGGTCGAGCCGCAGCGCGTAGGTTGGAGTGGTGGTTCTCGCATCGATCGTGACGTCGCCATTGGCGGTGCCCTCATAGGCGCCGAGATCGGCGAGGCGGGCCTTCAGCACGCCGCTGTCAACAGATGCATCGATCTCAGCCTGCGCGAAGCGGCCGTCGCCGATCACGAGCTCCGCCGCCGAGATGCGCGCCTGCGCGTCGACATAGTTGAGCCCGCCAAGGTCGATCGACACATTGCTCCAGCTGTTGGTGCCCAATGGCTGCGCCGCATCGGGCTGGCCCGGCCTCAGCGCCATCGTCATGCGCTGGAAGTCGAGATCGAGCTTCACCAGCGGCTTGTTGCTGGCGAAGTCGACCGAGGCCCAGCCGGTGAAGCCGCCATCGCCGAGCGTGCCGGATACGCCGTTGAACAACACCACCGTGCCGTTCAGGCGCACTTCCGCATTCGCCGTGATCGCCGCGGGCAACAGGCCAGGTGCGTCGATGTTGAACTCGGCCGGCACGTTTTGGCGTTCCAGCGGTGCCTGCGGCGCGGTCGCGCGGATCTCGAACTTCAGTGGCTTGTCACTGGTGCTCGCACTGCCCGTGACGACAATCTTGCGGTCGTTGCCGATGGTCGCATCGGCATTGAGCGTCTCGATCCGGTTCTCGACCCGGTCGCGCACATTGGAGAACACGATGGTCCCGCCAGTGACGCTGACATGCCGGATCGTGAGGCCGCCGCTGTCGGACGCGGAAGACTTCGCCGGCGGATTGTGGTCGCGGGTGCGCTCGCGCTGCAGCGGCAGATTGATCACCGGCTTGACGATCACGAGGTTCGTGATGTCGGGCTGGCCCGACCACAGGCTCGACAGCGCCACCTCGGCGTCGACCCGATCAGCAGCGAGCCGGTTGTTGACCTCGCGCTCCCGCGGATCCTGCAACACGACGTCGCGCAGCGTCAGACTGACGGCCGGCCAGAGACTAACTTTGGCGCCGCCATTGATGGTGAGCGTGTAGCCGGTCTCCCGCTCGCCCCGATCGGTGATGGCCGAAATGAGGAACGAGGACGGGATCCCGACCGCGGCCACCAGCGCGATGATCACGATCACGGCAGCGATGGCGGCCCCGGCGAATTTCAGTGCTCTCATGTCGATATTCCAGGCCGGGCAGACAGGTGCCCGCCGCGGAAAGGCACGGCCGAACGGGCGAGATTATCCCGCAAACGGGACCTCGCTCCAACGGTTGGAAAAATAATCCGTTACCAGCATGAACTTATGTGACCTCTCACACACTCTTATGAGGGTGATTGTTGCTAACCGGGCGTCGGGGGACCGCTCGGATGGATTTGGAAGGCAATACAATGAGCAAACAGGCCGAATTTGCGGTCATTCTGAAAATGAACCCGATGTTCGCCGATCTCGGTGCGGACGAATTGGCGCGGCTTGCGGGCCTTTGCCACACCCAGCAGCTCGCTGCCGGCGAGGTGCTGTTCCAGAAAGGCGATCCCGGCGACGCCCTGTTTGGGGTCCGCCGCGGCCAGATGCGCATCGAAACCGGCGCCTCCGACGGCAGCCGGCTCACATTGAACTTCATGGGATCCGGCGACCTGTTCGGCGAAGTCGCCGTCCTCGATGGTCAGGAGCGCACCGCGGATGCGACCGCGGGCGAGCCCACCGAATTGTTCGTCCTGCGGCGGGAGGATTTCCTGGGCTTCCTCGAGCGCGAGCCGAAGGTCGCGGTCCGCCTGATCGAATTGCTGTGCCAGCGCATCCGCTGGCAGAGCGAGCGGATGGAAGAATCCGTGCTGCAGCCGTTACCGGTCCGCCTCGCACGTCGGCTGTGCGCGCTGGCCGAGGATTTCGGTTCCGAGGTGCACATCTCGCAGGAACAGCTCGGCATCTTCGTCGGCGCGGCGCGCGAGAGCGTCAACCGGCAACTGCAGACCTGGCGCAAGGACGGCATCGTCGACCTGCAGCGCGGCCGGATCATGCTGCACAACATGACCAAGCTGACGGCGGTCGCACGCAACGACTAAGCGGTTGCATGCAACGCGCGCGCGAGGATCGCGTCCTCTCGCGCGCCTTGCTTGCGAATGTTGACGCACTCCTGCCTAAAAGACTTGCTTGCATGAGAAGGCGGGTATCGCTTTCATCCGCGTGCCGGTCCTTGGGGTGACACCCAGCCTTGCTGGCCTCACGCCATCCACCTGCAAACCCCTGCGGTCTTTCCCGTTGACCGCAGGGGTTTTGCGTTCCGCGAGTGCGTGACGCGAATTCGCCTATCTCATCACCACTTCGGGATCGGCCCAGCGCAGATACTGGCGCGGCGCGGCGCCGAGCTCGCGCTTGAACATCGCGGCGAACGCGCTCGGGCTGTCATAGCCGACGTCGAGCGCGACGCAGGTGACGGCTTCGCCGGCGCCGAGCCGGGCCAGCGCTTCGAGCAGCCGCACCCGCTGGCGCCAGGCCGCAAAGCTCTGTCCGGTCTCGCGACGGAACAGGCGCGTCAATGTCCGCCGGCTGAGCTGGCAGCGGTCGGCCCATTCGTCGAGCGTCAGATCGGAGCTCGGATCGACCAGCACCGCTTCGCAGATCGTGGCGAGCCGCGGATCGGGCGGCACCTGCACATGCAGCGACACTTCGGGCATCCTGCCGATCTCGTCGAGCAGGAAATCGACCAGCCGGCCGTCGCGCCCTTCGGGATCGTAACGCGTCGGCATATGCACCGCTTCTTCCATCAGTGCTTCGACCAGTGCGGAGACCCTGATCAGGCGGCAGGTTGCCGGCGCATTCCGCACGCGGTCCGGCGTGACATAGATGGTCTGGATCTCGACCTCGCCCCATGCACGCGACTGGTGCGCGACGCCGGCCGGAATCCAGAGGCCGTGGCCAGGCGGCACGACGAAGTGGCCGCGCTCGGTCATCATCGAGGTCACGCCTGCGGTCTGCAGGATGAACTGATCGCGTCGATGCGCGTGTCGCGCGCTCGTGCTTTCGTTCGGATAAGAGGCCGCCATGGCCGCGAGCGGCCGTTCGACCTGTTGCAGTTGTCCGGCATAATGCGCGGCGGCTACGGGACCGGATTGCTTGCGGCACACGCGCAAGCCGGTGGTGTCATTTCGTCGCGCTGCGACTTTCAAGTGTCGTGAGCTCCTGATCGATCGTCGTTTTCGCAGGGTGCTCATGCATCTTCCGGGCCAGTTGGCCCGATCGCGATGGTTGTTGTCCCCATTCAGGTAGCGCGGGATATGGCATTTGGCAACAATGCCTCACCCCGCGACATTCGCCGAAATCGGATGCCTGACGCGCGGCGACGGAGAGGTCCGATGAACAGACGCGAATTCACCAAGGCGATGCTGGCCTGCGGTGCAGCCATCCCGTTCGGCATCACGCGGGCGGCGGGCCAGACCCGCGGTGGAACGCTCAACACCATCATCCAGCCGGAGCCGCCGGTTCTGGTGACCGCGCTGAACCAGCAGCAACCGACCCTGACGCTCGGCGGCAAGATCTATGAAGGCCTGCTGAAATACGGCGCCGACCTCAAGCCGATGCCCGGCATGGCGCAGTCCTGGGAGGTCTCGCCGGACGGCCTGACCTACACATTCAAGTTGTTTCCCGGCATCACCTTCCACGACGGCAAGCCGATGACCTCGGAGGACGTGGTCTTCAGCTGCATGAAGCTGCTGGTGGAGACGCATCCGCGCGCGCGGCAGAACTTCGCCCGCGTGGCGTCGGCTGAAGCGCCCGATCCGCTCACCGTCGTGTTCAAGCTGAAGCAGCCGTTCGCGCCGTTCATCGGCTGCTTCGACTGCACGTCCGCGCCGATCGTGCCCAAGCACATTTACGACGGCACCGATTATCGCAAGAACCCGGAGAACGACAAGGCGATCGGCACCGGTCCCTTCAAGCTGAAGGAATGGGTGCGCGGCTCGCATGTTCACCTGGTCCGCCACGACGGTTACTATCTGAAGGACGAGCCTTATCTCGACGAGATCGTCTATCGCGTGATTCCGGATGCGGCGTCGCGTGCGCTCGCGCTCGAGAACGGTACGGTGCAGCTCGTGCAATGGTCCGATGTCGAATTCTATGATGTACAGCGCTTCAAGGCGCAGAAGAACCTCGAGTTCACCACCAAGGGCTACGAGTATTTCGCACCGCATCAGTGGCTCGAAATGAACAACCGCATCGCGCCGATGAACGACAAGCGGTTCCGGCAGGCGGTGATGCATCTGATCGATCGCGAGGCGTTCAGCAAGCGCGTGTACTTCGGCAACGCCAAGGTCGCGACCGGTCCGATCTCGTCGAAGACGCGGTTCTACGATCCGAACGTGAAGCGCTACGAGTTCTCCGTGGACAAGGCCAAGGCGCTGCTCGACGACATGGGATTGAAGGCAGGCGCCAACGGCAAGCGGGCCGAGATCAAGTACATAGTGCCGCCCTACGGCGAGTCTTATCAGCGCGCCGGCGAGTTCTTCCGGCAGAGCTTTGCACGCGTCGGCATCGATCTCGTGCTGGTCGGCACCGACATGGCCGGCTGGGCCGAGAAGGTCGGCAACTGGGATTATGAGATGACCCAGAACCTGCTCTACCAGCTCGGCGATCCCGCGCTCGGCGTAGCACGCACATATATTTCGTCGAACATCAAGAAGGGCATCCTGTTCTCCAACACGCAAGGATACTCAAATCCCGAGGTCGACAAACTGTTCGACGAGGCCGCAATCACGCTCGATGAAGCCAAGCGCCAGGAGCTCTACAGCAAGGTGCAGCAGATCCTGGTCGAGGATGTGCCGGTGGCCTGGACGCTCGAGATCGAATATCCGATCATCTACGACAAGTCGTTCAAGAACATCGTGACCACGGGCATCGGCTCGCACGAAACCTTCGGGTCGGTTTACAAATCGTGACGCCACTCGGGAGCGCAGCGGCGATCGGGCTCCAGGCGATCAGCCGCATCGCCCAGCTCGTCGCCGTGATCCTCGTCATCGCGACGTTCAACTTCGTGCTGGTGCGGGCTGCGCCCGGCGACCCGGCGCAGGTCATGGCCGGGCAATCTGGCGCGTCCGATCCAAAGCTGCTCGACGATCTGCGCAAGGAGTACGGGCTCGACAAGCCGTATTTCGTCCAGCTCGTGAGCCACCTCGGCCGCGTTGTCAGGCTCGATCTCGGCTATTCCTATCGTCAGCGCCGCCCCGTCGTCGATCTGATTCTCGAACGGCTTCCGGCGACGCTGCTGCTGACGGTCACGGCGTTCTGTCTCGCGCTCCTGATCGGCACCGCGCTCGGTGCGCTGGCGGGGCTCGCGGCCGGCAGCGTGCTCGACACGGTGTTCACCGTGCTCTCGCTCGTGCTCTATGCGACGCCGGTATTCTGGCTCGGCCTGATGCTGGTGCTGGTGTTCTCGGTGGCGCTCGGCTGGCTGCCGCCGTTCGGCTACGAGACCATCAACGTCCAGCTCTCGCCGATCGAGCACGCGCTCGACATCATGAAGCACATGATCATGCCGGTGACTTCGCTTGCAGCGATCTATCTCGCGATCTACGCGCGGCTGATGCGATCCTCGATCATCGAGGTCGCCCAGCAGGACTTCATCAAGACGGCGCGCGCCAAGGGCCTGTCCGGGACGCGTATCGTCGTCGGTCATATGCTGCGCAATGCGCTGGTGCCGGTCGTCACCGTCGCCGGCATGCAGGCCGGCGCGCTGGTCGGCGGCGCCGTGGTCATCGAGACGGTGTTTGCCTGGCCCGGCCTTGGCCGCCTGACCTTCGAGGCCCTGCTGCAGCGCGACTATCCGGTCCTGCTCGGTATCTTCCTGATCCTCTCGATCGTCGTGATCGCGCTCAACCTTTTCACCGACCTGGTCTACCGGCTGATCGATCCGCGCATGACCACGGGAGCGGCGTGATGGAGACGGTGCGCGCCTTCCTGCGTCATCCCAGCGGCATGATCGGGCTTGTCTTGCTGCTCCTCGTCGTGGTCGTCGCGATCATCGCGCCGATCGTGTTTCCGGTCTCGCCCTGGGAGATGGTCGGTGCGCCGTTCACGCCGCCCGGCGAGGACGGGCTGTGGCTCGGCGGCGATACGCTCGGCCGCGATGTCGCGGCCGGCGTCGCCTATGGCGCGCGCGTCTCGCTGCTGATCGGCATCGCATCGGCGCTCGCGGCGATGGCGATCGGCGTCGTGGTCGGTGCGATCTCGGGCTATTTCGGCGGCAAGGTCGATCTGGTGCTGATGCGGATGACGGAATTGTTCCAGACCATTCCGGCCTTCGTGCTGGCCATCTTGCTGGTCGCAACCTTCAACCCGTCGCTGCTGACGATCATCCTGACGATCGGGGCGGTGAGCTGGCCGCCGCTGGCGCGGCTGACGCGTGCGGAATTCCTGCGCCTGCGGCATCGTGAGTTCGTCGAGGCGGCGCTGTGCCAGGGCGAGCGCACCTGGCGCATCGTGCTCGGCCATATCTTGCCGAACGCGATCTCGCCGATCCTGGTCGTGACCTCGCTGACGGTGGCGACCGCGATCTTGCTGGAAAGCGCGCTGTCCTTCATGGGTCTCGGCGATCCCAATTTGATGTCGTGGGGCTTTATGATCGGCGCAGGGCGAACCGTGATCCGCAATGCGTGGTGGATGAGCGTGTTTCCCGGCCTTGCCATCCTCGTCACCGTGCTGGCGATCAACCTGTTCGGCGAGGGTCTGTCCGATGTTCTCAACCCGCGCGTCTCGAGGCGCCGGTCATGAGCGAGACCATGCAGTCCAGCGCGCCGGTTCTCGCCGTCGATCGCCTCTCGATCGCGCTCCCCAAGGGGGGCGACCGGCCCTTCGCGGTCGAGAATGTGTCGTTTGAGATCAAGCCCAACGAGGTGGTCTGTCTGGTCGGCGAATCCGGCTCCGGCAAGTCGATGATCGCCCATGCGGTGCTTCAGCTGTTGCCGCGGGGCGTCGACATCGTGTCCGGCACCGTGATGGTCGCGGGGCAGGATCCGTCGAAGCTCGACGGCCGCGGTCTGCGGAACTTGCGCGGCGGCAATGCCGCGATGATCTTTCAGGAGCCGTTGTCCTCGCTCAATCCGCTCAAGCGGGTCGGCAAACAGATCGAGGAGATGATCCTTGCGCACCAGCGGCCCACGCCATCGATGGCGGAGGTCCGCGAGCGGGTGCAGACGCTGCTGACGCAGGTCGGGCTGCCGAATCCGCTTCTTCTGGAAAAGAGCTATCCGTTCGAGCTGTCCGGCGGCCAGCGCCAGCGCGTGATGATCGCGATGGCGATGGCCAACCGGCCCGCGCTGCTGATCGCCGACGAGCCGACCACCGCGCTCGATGTCACGACCCAGCGCCAGATCCTGCGCCTCATCGACGATCTCCGGCGCGAGCGCGGGATGGGTGTGCTGCTGATTACCCACGATTTCGGCGTCGTCGCCGATGTCGCCGACCGCGTCGTGGTGCTACGCCACGGCAAGGTGGTCGAGCAGGGCACGGCCGGCGAGGTGCTGCGCAATCCGCAAGCCGCCTACACGCGCGAACTGATCGACGCGGTCCCGAAGGCGCGGCTCGCCGAGATCCATGGCACCATCGTGCGGCGTGAGCCGCTGCTGGAGGTCGTCGGCCTGCACAAGACCTTTCGGGTCAAGCGCGGCTGGCTGCAGCCGCCGCGCGAGGTGGTCGCCGCTGATGGCATTTCGCTGACCTTGCACGAGGGCGAGACGCTTGCCGTCGTCGGCGAATCCGGCTCCGGCAAGTCGACGCTCGGGCGCATGATCCTGCGGCTGACCGAGCCGGATGCCGGCGCCATCCGCTTCGGCGGCGCCGACCTTCGGCAGCTGCGCGGTGAGGCGCTCCGTCAGGCGCGGCGGCAGCTTCAGATCGTGTTCCAGGATCCGTTTGCCAGCCTCGATCCCCGCCAGAAGATCGGCGATGCCATCGCGCGCGGCCCGATGGCCTACGGCACATCGCGTGCCGAAGCGATGGCGCAGGCGAGGAAGCTGCTGGTCCGGGTCGGCCTGTCCGAGACCGCCGCGGATCGCTATCCGCACGAATTCTCCGGCGGCCAGCGCCAGCGGATCTGCATCGCGCGGGCGCTCGCGCTCAAGCCGCGGGTCTTGATCGCCGACGAGGCGGTGTCGGCGCTCGACGTCTCGGTGCAGGCCCAGGTGCTGGCACTGCTCGCCGAGCTACGTCAGGAAATGCGGCTCGCGATGATCTTCATCACCCACGATCTGCGCATCGCCGCCGAGATTGCCGATCGTGTGATCGTCCTGCAGAAGGGGCGTATCGTCGAGGAAGGCACCACGGTGGAGGTCTTCACCGCGCCGCGCCGGGCCTATACCCGCGATCTGCTCGATGCGATTCCCGGCCGCGATTTCTTCGACCAGCCGGGCTTTGCGGCCGCGGACGGCGCACGCCAGACGGCGAGGATCGATTCCGGCATCGACGCGGTATAAACTAACAACAAAGGGAGGTTCGCTATGGGTCACGAGGGCGCAGGCGGCAAGCCGCCGGTCAAGTCGCGGGGGGATCTTCGCGCGCATTTCGGGCAATTGAGCCCGCTCGCCGAGAAGAAGGTGCTCAACCATCTCGACAAGTTCTGCCGCGATTTCATAGCGCTGTCGCCGTTCCTGGTCATCGCCTCCAGCGACGGCAAGGGCCATGCCGACGCCAGTCCGCGCGGCGATGCGCCGGGCTTCGTCTCGGTGATTGACGACAAGACGCTGCTGATCCCGGACCGCCGCGGCAACAACCGCGTCGATACGTTCGGCAATATCCTGGCCTCGCCGGGGTTGGCCTGATCTTCATGGTGCCGGGCATCAACGAGACCCTGCGCATCAATGGGCGGGCCGAGATTTCGCAGGAGCCGGATCTCTTGACGCCGCTGACGGTGCAGAACGTCACGCCGATCATCGGGCTGAAGGTGCATGTCGATGAGACCTACTTCCATTGCGGCAAGGCGCTGATGCGTTCAAAGCTCTGGAACCCCGCCGCGCAGGTCGAGCGCCACAGTTTTCCGACGCTCGGCCGGATCATCGCCGAGCAGACCGCGGCGGTCGAGGTCGAGGTCGCCGAGAAGACGATGGAAGAGGCCTATCGCACCAGGCTGTATTAGCGCGGGATGAGATTAGGACGTCTATAAATCCAGCCTCCCGAACCGCGCCCGCATGACCGTCGGAAGCGGACAAAAGAGGCGCGCTTGGTCATGTCGGCTACGGGCTGCGGGCCACTAACGGAACAGTAGCGCTCTAGCTATTTGGAAGGCTTCTTGGTCTAAAGGCAGGTGCCATTTGCAAGGCAGGCCCTGTTCCCGCGAGATGGTTCTATGGACGCGAAATCAGCCGCACGATTTGAACAGCATGTAGAGCGGGTCATTGAGGAGTTATCCCTGGCGCTCACGCTCGCCAAAGAAGCCTCTCCGGCAGATGAGTTTCTGAGATTGAGGACGTCGGTCGGCGATATCATCGCTCGGATAGACACCGTGCTTCAGGACAACATTTACAAAGATCATCCCGGTTTAGAACCACTACCGCTCGAGGCTCAAATGCCAATTGATAAAGATGCGTCACGGGTCTGGCGAAGCCGTCTGAGAGAAGTGTTGAACCGAGACTGGGACCCTATCGGCGGATGCCCAGAGGACGAATATGACGGCTATGTCGGTAAGATAGCGGCCATGCTTCGTGTCGACGCAAGCGACGAAGAACTACTTGCATATCTGAAATGGGCCGAGGTCGAGCATATGGGCCTCGGTCCCGCTTCGCATTTTGATAGAGGCCGCGCCATGAGGGTGATTGCCGCTCTACGAACAATCGGGGCACCCCCATAATCTGTCCGGGAGGCGGTCGTCCGCTCAGGGGTCACAAGGCGATAGCCTTAACCGTCAGGTCGCGTGTCTGGTTCGCCCCTGAAGGCGTGCTTCCCAGTTCATGAGTACGCGCCCTTAGGTCGAATAGCGACCGCAACGGCGCTGCGCTCCCTCGCCCCGTTCGTACGGGGGCGAGATAAGCGAAGCTTGCCCTTAGAGGTTAGGGGCGCTTGCACGATTTCGGAATATTGGAAATGTAGCCCTGAGTTGCCCGACGTGTCAAGTTGTCTTGGCGAACGCTGGCGGCCGGCGGCTCCCTTTGCATGGGGTTGTTTTCGATATTTTGGCGGCGCGCACCGGCGGCGGTAACTTCATAGTCCTCTGGTCGAGGCGCGCTCGGCTCATTCCGCCGCCGGCGAGATCATGTTCGGCGGGCCGCCCTGCCGCTTGGCCTGGTCATCCTGACGATCGACCGGGGTCAGCTCGTGGTCGGCATGCGAGACGATCAGCCGTTTGCCGAAGCGCCAGATCAGGGCACCGATGTCGTCCATCACCATGAACATCGCCGGCACGAACACCAGCGACAGCACGGTCGAGAAGATCAGGCCGCCGATCACCGCGAGCGCCATCGGCGAGCGGAACTCGCCGCCAGCGCCGAACGCCAGCGCTGACGGCATCATGCCGGCGGCCATCGCGATCGTGGTCATCACGATCGGGCGGGCGCGCTTCATGCCGGCGTCGATCATCGCCTCCTCGCGCGGCTTGCCGTCGCGGATCGCCTCCACCGCGAACTCCACCAGCATGATGGCGTTCTTGGTGACGATGCCCATCAGCATCAGGATGCCGATCCAGACCGGCGTGGTGAGCTGCTTGCCGGTGAGCAGCAGCGCCGCGATCGCGCCACCGATCGAGAGCGGCAGCGAGAACAGGATGGTGATCGGCTGCAGGAAGGTGCCGAACAGCAGCACCAGCACGGCGTAGACCATCATCAGGCCGGCGGTGATCGCGGTGGCGAAGCCGTCGGACAGTTCGGCAAGGCTCTCGGCGTCGCCGGACGGGCTGACCTTCACGCCCTTCGGCAGGCTCTTCATCACAGGGAGGTCGTAGATCAGCTTGGTGGCGTCGCCGAGTGCGGCGTTGCCGACGAGGTCGGCCGCGACGGTGGCCTGCCGCTCGCGGTCGTAGCGGTTGATGCTGGTCGGGCCCTGGTCGAGCTGGATGTCGGCGACGACGGACAGCGGCACGCCGCCGCGTTCGCCGCGCTGACCGAGCGGCACGCGCAGTTGCTCGAGCATCTGAAGGTCGCTGCGCGCACTGTCCTCGAGCTGGACGCGGATCGGCACCTGACGGTTGCCGGCGTCGAACTTCGCCAGCGCCGGGCCGACGTCGCCGATGGTGGCGACGCGAATGGTCTGCGACAGGCTCTCAGTCGAGACGCCGAGCCGTGCCGCGAGCTCGGCGCGCGGACGGATGCGCAGCTCGGGCCGGTCGAGCGCGGTCTCCGAGATCACGTTGGCGATGATCGGGATCCGCTTCATCTGCGTCGCCAGCTCGCTGGCGACGTTGTTGACGATGTTGCTGTCGGTGCCGGTGACGACCAGCGAGATGGCGCGCAGGCCGTTCTCGTCGAGGAACCAGAACCGGATATCGGGGACGTTGTCGAGCTCCTTGCCGATCGCGAGCTCGAGCTCGCGCTGGGTGATCCTGCGGTCCGCCTTCGGCGTGTAGTTGATGATCAACGCGGCGCGGCGGACTTCCTGGATGCCGGGCGGCACGCGGCCGCCGTCGACGAACACGCTGCGCACCTCGGGCCGCTTGCGCAGCCGCGCCACGATCTCCTCGGTGACCTTCTCGGTATAGGCAAGCTGCGAGCCGGGCGGCAACTCCATCGCCAGCAGCGATCGCGCGGTGTCCTGCGCCGGCAGGAAGCCCTGCGGCAGCAACGTGATGCTCCAGATCGATGCGGCGAACACCGCAAAGCCGATCAGCACGGTGATGTAATGGTGCTTCACCGACCAGGTGACGAGGCCGTGATAGCTGCGCAGGATGCGGCCGGGCGGCGGGTCGTCGTGGTCATGATGCTTGAGGAAATAGGCGGCCAGCATCGGCGTCACGAAGCGCGCGGCGAGCAGCGAGAAGAACACCTGCACCGACACGGTGATGCCGAACTGCTTGAAGAATTGCCCGGCGATCCCGGACATGAAGCTTGCGGGTGCGAAGATCGCGATGATGGTGAGCGAGATCGCGATCACCGCAAGCCCGATCTCGTCGGCGGCTTCAAGCGCGGCCCGGTAGGGCGTCTTGCCCATCCGCATGTGGCGGACGATGTTCTCGATCTCGACGATGGCGTCGTCGACGAGGATGCCGGTCGACAGCGTGATGGCGAGGAAGGAGACCAGGTTGAGCGAGAAGCCGAGCAGGTCCATCGCCCAGAACGCCGGGAAGATCGACAGAGGCAGCGAAACCGCGGCGATGATGGTGGCGCGCATGTCGCGCAGGAACAGCAGCACGATGATGACGGCGAGGATCGCGCCCTCGAACAAGGTCGAGATCGCGGCCTCGTAATTGCCCTTCGTGAATTCGACCGAGGTGTCGATCAGCTTGAGGTCTACGTCTGGATAGGCAACTTTCAGGGCGTCGATCCGCTTCTGCACCGCGGCCGCGACGACGACGTCGCTGGCCCCCTTGGAGCGCTTGATGCCGAGCGCGACCACCGGCTCGCCGTTGAAGCGAGCGAAGGTGCGCCGGTCGGCGATGGTGTCGGTGACGGTGCCGAGATCGTCGAGCCGGATCTCGCCGCCGCCGAACAGCGGAATCATCGTGCCGGCGAGTTCGTTCAGCGTCTTGGCGCCTGCCAGGGTGCGGATCGCCTGGTCGTTCTTGCCGATCTCGGCGCGGCCGCCGGCGACGTCGACATTGGTGCCGCGCAGGATCTGGCTGACATTGACCGCGGTGAGCCCCACCGCCTGCAGCTTGTCGGGATCGAGCGAGACCAGGATCTCGCGCTCGACACCGCCGATGCGCTCGACCTGGGCGACGCCGCGCACGCCCTGCAGCGCGCGCTTGACCACATCGTCGACGAAATATGACAGCTGCTCCGGCGTCTTGCCGGGCGAGATCGCAGCGTAAGTCACGATCGGCAGGCCGATCACGTCGACGCGCTGGATCAAGGGCTCGGTGACGTTCTGCGGCAGGTTGGCGCGCACCCGCGTCACGGCGTCCTTGACGTCGTTGAGCGCGCGGTCGGTGTTGGTCTCCAGCGCGAACTGGATCGTGGTCACCGACAGGCCGTCGGTGATCGAGGAGGAGATGTGGCGCACGCCCTCGACGCCGGAGACGCCGTCTTCGATCGTCTTGGTGACCTGCGACTCAAGTTCCGAGGGCGCGGCGCCGAACTGCGACACCGCGACCGAGATCACCGGAATGTCGGCGCTCGGCAGCCGCGTCACTGCGAGCTTGGTGAAGGAGACCCAGCCCAGCACCAGCAGGATGATCGAGAAGACGATCGATGGAAGCGGGTTCCGGATCGACCATGCCGAGATGTTCAAAGCCATTAGCGTGCCCGAATTAGCGTGATCGCGTGCGATCGAGTTCGTCGGCGAACATGGTCTTGATCTGGTCGCCGTCATGCAGCGAGGTGCCAGCATCGGCCACGACGATTTCGCCGACGTCGAGGCCTTCAAGGATTTCGGTCGAAGTGTCGGAGGTCAGCCCGACGCGCACCCTGCGGGTCTCGACCGTGTTGCCCTTCACGACCTGCAGGGTCAGGCGGTCGATCGCGGTGCGCGGCACGGCGACGCCGCAGGACCGCTTGGCGTCGATATTGGCGCGCGCGAACATGCCGACCTTCAGCGTCGGATTGTTGTTGATGGTGATGCGGACATGCCCGAGCTGGGTGGCGCGGTCGATCTGCGGCGAGATCTGACGGACCTTGCCGACGATGTCGGGCGCGTCGTCGCGGCTGATCCGGACATTGGCGCCGGGATTGAGCTTCAGCAGCTGGAAGCCCGGCACCTCGGCGTCGAGCTCGATCTCGTTATTGACGGAGATCCTGAACATCGGCGGAGCCTGCGGCGAGGCCGGAGCGCCGGGCGCGGTGCGCACCTCGGTGACGAGGCCGGCGGCCGGCGCGCGTAGCACGATCGGCTTGGCATTGCCCTGCGCCGCCTGCTGCGGCGGCGGGGTGAGCCGCGCCAGTTCCTGGTTCTCGGTCACGGTGTCGCCCTCACGAACGAGCACGTCGGTGACCTTGGAGCCGTCCTGGTCGACATTCACCTGCGCCTCGCGGCGCGGCACGATGAAGCCGGTGACGCGGACCATGTCGGAGAAGCAGGCATTGGTCGACTTCGTCACCACGACCAGCGCCTGGCCCGGCGTCTCCTTCTCCTCCGGATGGGAGCGGTGCTCGAACTTGTAATAGGCGACAGCCAGCGCGAGGAAAACCACAGTGCCGAGCGCAGGCTTGAGGTATTGGGAAAAATTCATCGCCTGATCAATCCAGAACTTGGCGCGTATCGACAGTGATTGTCTTGGGCGCTCGTCGAAGTCTCATCTCGCCGTCGTATTGTGTGGGCATCGGAAAGGCCGGGGTCCATTGTTCCGGATCATGCCCCTGATGTCATGCGAGGCGGGTCACCTGTGGGCCGCTTTGGGCGTTCGCCCTCAAGCAAATGCGCCCCGCCGGGGTGCGGGACGCATTGTAACCTCAAAACGCGGCCGCGCCACCGCCCATCACCTCTAGATCACTTGGACGCGGTGTCCTTGTTTTCCACGTTCACGACCTGGACGCGCCGGTTGACGTCCGCCATCGGGTGGCTCGGGTCCTTCAGCTTGCTCTTGCCATAGCCGACGGTGACAAGATCGCTGCCGTTGATGCCATATTTGTCGACCAGATAGCGCTTGATGGCGTCGGCGCGGCGCTCCGAGAGGCCCTGATTGTAGTCCTCGCCGCCGGCGGCGTCGGTGTGGCCGGCGACCACGAAGGTCGAGCCCTTCAGGTCCTGATTGGTCAAGGCGCGGCCGAGCGCCTGCACCGAGGGCAGCGACTTCGCGCTGATGTCGGCGGAATTGTAGTCGAAGTTGATCTCGAGATCGATCTTCGGCTTGTCCTGGACGATGGTCGCGATTTCCTCGCGCTCAGTCGAGGACAGCGAGCGAGTGGCGCGGCCACGGACGCTCTGCACGAACTTGGCCTGGTCGGCGTTCAGCCCGGGCGAGGTCTGCGGGCCGACCGAGAGGCCGCGTGTCAGCGGCTTCTTCTCGGGCGTCAGCGCCTTGATGATCTGGTCCTCGGTGACATTGTCACCGGCACGGGCGGCCGCCATGCCGAACGACAGCACGGCGCCGACGGTCACGATTGAAAGGATCGCGGCCCTTGCCGACGGCTCGAACATTTCGGTCCCTCCTGCGCCGGCTGGCGCGGTTCCATGCAACTGTTCGGATTGATCGCGGGCATCGCTGCCCGGCACACACCCGCTGATTAGTCGCGCAATTTCGCCCGTGGTTCGAGCCGCGGGCAAGCCTCGTTCATTTGTCACTGCACGCCGTAGTCGGCGAATTCCTTGACGATGTTCGGGTCCATCGCCTTGGCGTTGGCGATGTCGAGATCGCCTTCGGCGACCGCGCCGTTGCGCTTCTTGGCAAGGCCGCGCCCGTACAGCGACGAGGTCAGCCGCGGGTTGATCTTCAGTGCGGCGTCGAAATCGGCGATGGCGTTCTTGTTCTGCCCGCCCTTCAGGTTCATCAGGCCGCGGCTGTCGAGCGCATCGACGAAGTTCGGGCGCAGCCGCAGCGCCTCGTTGCAGTCCTTCAGGGCCGCCTGCAGGTCGCCGATCACGGTGCGAACCCAGCAGCGATTGTTATAGGCCTCGACATCCTTCGGGTTCAGCCGCAGCGAATTGGTGAAGTCCTTGACCGCGAGGTCATAGGCGCCCTTGCTGGCAAAGACCTGGCCGCGGCGATACAGCGCGGCCGCATCATCGGGGTTCTTGTCCAGCCGATCGCTCAGGCTCTTGATGGTCGGATCATCGGCCAGCACAGGCGAATTGCTCGGTGCCGGCGTCGGCTGGATCACCACGGGCGGCGGGGGCGCGGGTGGCGGCAGCGCGATCTCGGGTGCCTTCGGCGGCGCGGGCGGCGGCGACGTGGTGGGGGCCGTCGCGACCGACGGCTTCGGTGGCGCCGGTGGTGGCGTCGGCGCCGTTGCCGCCGGAGGCGTCGGTGTCGGCTTCGGCGTTGCAACGGGCGGGGCTGGCGGCGGCGAGACCGGCGGTGCCGTTGCGACCTCGGTTGACGGAGTTGCGGCGGGTGCCAGCCCAGCGCTCGGAACTCCCAGTGCGCTGCTTGGCGCTCCCGGCGCGCCGCCCGGACTGAACGAGAAATCCTCGGCCAGCGACGACGAGATCCACGGCACCTGTTCCTGCCGCGAGGCGCGGGTGACGCCGACGCGGGTGCGGTTCAGCGTTTCCTCCGCCATCAGGTCGGGGGTGCGGATCTCCTTCAGCAGTTCCCGCACGAACAGGCTGCGGTCGCTGCCATTGTCCGAGACCACGGACGACAGCGCGGCCGAATACATCACCAACGTACCATTGGGTGCGATCACCGGGGCGAGCCCCGCCGAGAAGCTGCGAAAGCGGCGCTCGAACGGGTTGCGCCTGGAGGCATCGATCAGAGCGATCTTCACCCCGGCACCGCGGCTGTTGATCTCGCCGAGCACGGTCTCGAGGCTGAAGCCGTCGCGGCGAACGTCGGCCTCGGCCCAGATCTGGGCATCGATCGGGATCATGTAGCTCTGCCGGTTCGACTGGATGCCGTAACCCGAGAAGAAGATCAGCGCGACCGAGCCGGGCTTGATCTTGCCATAGAGCCGGTCGAAGGCGCGGCGCATGCCGTCGCCGGTCAGGTTCTCGCCGACCTCGACGGTGAAGCCGTCACGCTTGAGCTCGTCGGCGACGTCACGCGCGTCGTTGACCGGCTCCTTCAGCGGTGCGTCGGCGTCGGGATATTTGGCGTTGCCGATGACCAACGCAAAACGATCGCCGGCGGCGACGGACAGGGTTGGCGACGCGATTGAAAAAATCAGCGTGGCGAGCAAGGCAAGGCGGATTTTCATAATCGCAGCAAATCCAGATCGCGGCGTTGCAATGAAATGGCGCCGCTTTCGGCCTGCGCCCCGGGGACCTTACTCTAGCGAAAAACCATTATCAAACCACGGCCAAACCCCCGTCAACGGCTTGCTGCACCATCGCTAATCGCCGCGGCCGTAACGAGGCCGCAGTGCAACAGCCGCGATCATGGCGGCCATCGCCCCCGTGGCATAGTGCAGGTTCCTGCGACCGGATAGTGATTGCATTCACAGAGGCTGCGGCTGTCCTGTCATGCGCTCGTCGCACTTTGCGCGGTTTGACCTTTGCGCGAGACGATGGCTTTGTGGTCGGGACGCCGAACCATTCAAGAACAGCCAACAAGAGCGAAACCGATGGGAAACGCCTACGAAATCTACGCCCTGCGCTATGCAACGATGTCGCCGCGCACGCCCCACCTCAATTTCCTGGTGCCCGATCCGCACGACACCACGGCGCAGGATCTCGATTATTTCGTCTGGCTGATTCGCGGCCACGGCCGCGATATCCTGGTCGACACCGGCTTCAACGCCGAGGAGGCCAAGGCGCGCGCCCGCAAGCTGACGCTCGACCCGGTCGATGCGCTGGCCGGCTTCGGCGTCAGCGCCGATGCGATCCGCGACGTCATCGTCACCCATCTGCATTATGACCACGCCGGCAATCTGGATCGCTTCCCGAGCGCCAAATTCCATCTGCAGGAACGCGAGATGAGCTACGCGACCGGCCGCTGCATGTGCAACGGCATGCTGCGCCATCCGTTCTCCATTGAACACGTCACCCAGATGGTGCGCCACGTCTATGGCGAGCGCGTCACCTTCCATTCCGGTGACGGCGAGATCGCGCCCGGCGTCACCGTGCATCGCGTCGGCGGCCATTCCGACGGCCTTCAAGTGGTGCGGGTCGAGACCGCGCGCGGGCCGGTCGTGTTGGCGTCGGACGCCGCGCATTATTATGCGAACCTGCACAAGCGCAGCCCGTTCCCGATCGTCTACAATGTCGGCGACATGGCGCAGGGCTGGGAGACCGTCGAGCGGCTTGCCGGTCATCCCGACCGCTTCATCCCGGGCCACGATCCGATCGTCAGCGAGATCTATCCGCGCGCCAGCGACAAGGTCGATGCGTTCGCGCTGCATCTGGCGCCGTCGCGATCGTTCGCGAAATAGCCTCGCCGGGCGGAGCGAGGCGTAACACGTCAAGAAACGTCAGAAAGAAGAAGCGAAAAGAAGAAGCGATATGACTGAATACAAGACTCTCGGGTTCATCGGCCTCGGCGTGATGGGTGAGCCGATTTGCCGCAACCTGGTCAAGAAGAGCGGCAATCGCGTTATCGTGTTCGACCTGTCGACTGAGCCGCTGCAGCGTCTGCGCGCCGACGGCGCCGAGATTGCCGGCTCGGTCGCCGATGTCATCAAGCAGAGCGATGTGCTGTTCCTCTGCCTGCCGAGCGCCAGGCATGTGCGCGCCGTGTTCGAAGGCGACGGCATTCTGAAGAACATCAGAAGCGGCCAGGTCGTAGTCGATCTCGGCACGTCCTCGGTCAGCCAGACCCGCGACTTCGCCGGCCAGTTGCAGGCGAAGGGTGCGGCCTGGGCCGACGCGCCGATCGCACGCACCCGGCAGGCGGCGCAGGACGGCACGCTCAGCGTGATGGTCGGTGCGGTGCCCGTGCTCTACGCCGCGATCGAGCCCTTGATCCGCTGCTTTGCCACCGACGTCACCAATTGCGGCGACGTCGGCGCGGGGCAGGTGACCAAGATCCTCAACAACATGGTTCTGTTCGAGACCGTGAACGCGCTGGCCGAGGCCGTCGCGGTGGCGAAGCGCAATGGCGTCGATCCAAAGCTGCTGCTGGAAACCCTGTCGAAGGGCTCGGCCGACAGCTTTGCGCTGCGCAACCACGGCATGAAGGCGATCGTGCCCGGCGTGTTTCCCGAGCGCGCGTTCTCGACCGAATATGCGCTGAAGGATCTGTCCTATGCGCTGGAACTCGCCGCCGACGCCGGCATCAAGATCCGCGGCGCGGAGCTGATCGGCACGGTGCTTCAGGAGGCGATCGACAAGGGATCGAGGGATAATTATTTCCCTATTATCGCGAAACATATCGATCGGGCGTAGCTCTCGCGCCGCATGAACTGCGTAGGGCGGATCCGCCCTACGCGACTGTGCTCGTGTTGGGACGGCAGCCAACCCCCAGCGTCGTCCTGGCGAAAGCCAGGACCTATAACTACAAATGTCGCTTGTTGTGCTTCGCAGGAACGACGAGTCCCGTCCGCAACACCGGCCGCGGCGTATGGGTCCTGGCTTTCGCCAGGACGACCGCAGGGTTTAATACACGTCCTTGGCGTCGGCCTCTTCGCTGGTTTGCACCAGCTCGAGGCTGGTCTCGACCTTGCCGAGCAGGCGTGCGAGGTCGCGGCGCTCCTGCGCGGACAGGCAGGAGAGGATCTCCTGCTCCTTGCGCAGCAGGCGCGGGATCAGCTCCTCATACAGCGCCTGGCCCTTCTTCGTCAGTCGCAGGCGGAATTCGCGGCGGTCGTCCGCGTTCTCGACGCGCTCGACGATCTCGCGCTCCATCAGCGCCGAGACGGCGCGGCTGATGGTGGATTTGTGGGTGCGGGTGCAATGCGCGATATATTGCGCGCTGCAGGGATCGCTGCGGAAGCCCAGCGTGGCGAGCACGCGCCACTCGGGAATGTCGAGGCCGTGGCGTGCCTGGTATTCGCTCGACAGCGCCGAGGACACCTCGGCCGCCAGCCGGTTCAGGCGGAACGGCATGAAATGGAACAGGTCGAGGCGCTTCTTCGTCGGCGCGATATTGTCGCGCACGTCCGCTTCCACGGCGCTGCGCGGCCGGGCTGGAGGCTGGCTTGCAGAGGTCCTGGCCAAAAATTCCTCCAATTTGAGTTGACGGCGAGCCCGACTGGGAGTTTAAGATAGTTGCAAGTGAAACTAATCTAGCAAGGTCGCGGCCGGCTCGCAAGGTTTTGTCGCAAGAGGGCTTGGTCCTAACCAGCCGCACAAGCCGCAGCCAAAAGCCGACGGCACCAGGGAACATCCAGGGCAATCAGGGTCAGCAATGGCAGCCAACACGGCACAGGCCAAAACCCAGTTCGGCTATCGCCGTCATCCCGACCAGGACCGGTCGGGCGCCAACCTCGCGGAGCATCCGGTCGTGGTGGTCGGCGCCGGGCCGGTGGGATTGTCGCTCGCGATAGATCTCGCGCAGCGCGGCCAGCGCGTGCTGCTGCTCGACGATGCCGACCGGATCGGCGAAGGCTCGCGCGCGATCTGCTTCTCGAAGCGCTCGCTGGAATTCTGGGATCGCCTCGGCGTCGGCGACCGCATGGTCGAGAAGGGCGTGGTGTGGAGCGTCGGCAAGATCTTCCACGGCGCCTCGCAGCTCTATCAATTCAACCTGCTTCCCGAAGAGGGCCATAAGCGGCCCGCCTTCATCAACCTGCAGCAGTTTTACGCGGAGGCCTATCTGGTCGATCGGGTCGAGCAGCTGCCTGAAATCGATCTGCGCTGGCGCAACAAGGTGATCGCGCTGGAAAGCCGCAACGATGGCGTCGCGTTGACCATCGCGACCCCGGAAGGCACGTACCAGGTGCACGCCTCTTTTGTCGTCGCCTGCGATGGCGCCCGGTCCTCGCTGCGGCAGATGGTCGGTGCAGACTTTGCGGGGCAGGTGTTCGAGGACCAATTCCTGATCGCCGACGTCAAAATGACCGCGGCATTCCCGACGGAACGTTGGTTCTGGTTCGATCCGCCGTTCCATGCCGGACGTTCGGCGCTGCTGCACAAGCAGCCGGACGATATCTGGCGGATCGATCTGCAGCTCAATCCGGATGCCGATCCGGTGGCCGAGAAGCAGCCGGAGAATGTCCGGCCGCGGATCGAACGCATGCTCGGCCACGACAAGTTCGAATTCGAGTGGATCTCACTCTACAAGTTTCAGTGCCGGCGGATGGCCAGGTTCATCCATGGCCGGGTGATCTTTGCCGGCGATTCCGCGCACCAGGTCTCACCGTTCGGTGCGCGCGGCGCCAATTCCGGGCTCGAGGATGCCGAGAATCTGGCGTGGAAGCTCGATCGCGTGTTGCGCCGGCTGTCGCCGGAAGGCCTGCTTGAGACCTATCACATCGAGCGCAGTGCGGCGGCGGATGAGAATATCCGCGAGTCCACCCGCTCGACCGATTTCATGGCGCCGGTGACCCGGCAGGAGGCGCGGCTGCGCCAAGCGGTGCTGTCGCTCGCAGAGGATACCGAGTTCGGCAAGCGCATGGTCAATGGCGGCCGGCTGTCGGTGCCGTCGGTCTACGACACGCCGCTGTCGAGCGGCGATCGCGACAGCTGGCGCGGCGGCCCGCGGCCGGGCGCCTCGATGCTGGACGCGCCAGTGACCGAGCAGGGCGGCGGCTCCAGCTATCTGACCGACGTTTTCATCAGGCAGGGAACGCGTTTCACGCTGCTGGAGTTTGGTAATGGCGCAGCGCTCGACGTGCCTGACGGCGTCGGCACGATCCAGGTCGGCGGCGAGGGCGGGCTGGTCGACGCGCAAGGCCTTGCCGGCAGGCGCTACGATGCCGAGCCCGGCACCGCCTATCTGCTGCGGCCGGACGGCTATGTCGCGGCACGCTTCCGGAACGCCACGCGGCCGGCCCTCGATGCGGCGCTGGCGCGCGCATCCGGCCTGAACTGAGGAGCAGTCATGGCGCTGTCGACCAGTTCGAACTTCGCTAGTCCCGATGACGCCTTCCGCGCCATCGTCGAGGCACATCGCGGTCTCACCGAGGCGCAGAGCGCCGATCTCGATGCCGCGCTGGTGCTGGTGCTCGCCAACCATATCGGCGATCTCGACGTGCTGCGCGAGGCGATCGCGCTGGCGAAGCGGCGCACGCTGGATGCGAGCCAGCAGCAACAACAGCAACAACAATAGCACTGATCAAACGGACAGGATTGAACTGATGGCCAAAGGTTTTGCATCGACCACGGATCTCGCGGAGAAGAAGGTCACCTTCTCCGAGATCGGCACCGATCTCTACGCCTTCACCGCCGAGGGCGATCCCAACACCGCCGTCATCGTCGGCGAGGACGGCTGCCTGGTGTTCGACGCCCAGGCAACGCCCGCGATGGCCAACAAGGTGATCGAGCGGGTCAAGACCGTGACCGACAAGCCGATCAAATATGTCGTGCTGTCGCATTATCACGCGGTGCGCGTGCTTGGCGCCTCGGCCTATCACGCACAGGGCATCGTCGCCTCGCAGGAGACCTATCGCCTGATTCAGGAGCGCGGCCAGCAGGACTGGGATTCCGAATATGGCCGCTTCCCGCGGCTGTTTCAGGATGCCGCGAGCATTCCCGGCCTGACCTGGCCGACGCTGACCTTCGAAGGCGAGATGTCGATCTATCTCGGCAAGCGCGAGGTGCGGCTGATGCAGCTCGGCGCCGGCCACACCTCGGGCGATATCGTCGCCTGGGTGCCGGACGCCGAGGTGATGTTCTCCGGCGACCTCATCGAATATCACTCGGCCTGCTATTGCGGCGATGCGCATCTGCGCGAATGGCCGATGACGCTGAACGAGATCCGCGCCTTCAATCCGAAGGCGATCGCGCCGGGCCGAGGCGATGCGCTGAAGGGGCTCGAGACCGGGCGCGATGCGATCGCGATGACCCGCGATTTCGTCACCACGCTCTACGGTGCCGCCGAATCCTCCGTCGCCAAGGGTCGCAGCCTGAAGGAATCGATGGCGGCGACGCGCGAGGTGATGGATCCGAAGTTCTCGAAGTTTGCGATCTACGAGCACTGCCTGCCGTTCAACGTTTCGCGCGCCTATGACGAGGCGTCCGGGATCGACGATCCCGTGATTTGGACCGACAAGCGCGACCAGGAAATGTGGGCCGCCCTGCAAGGAGGATCATGATGAACATCAATACCTCGCCTGATCAGATCGTTCGCAGCTCGGGGCAAGTCACGCCGGGCTATATGTCCGGCTTCGGCAACAGCTTCGAGACCGAGGCCTTGCCCGGCGCGCTGCCGATGGGGCGCAACTCGCCGCAGCGCTGCGCCTATGGGCTCTATGCCGAACAACTGTCGGGCTCGCCGTTCACGGCGCCGCGCGGCACCAACGAGCGCTCGTGGCTCTACCGCATCCGTCCGTCGGTGCGGCATTCCGCCCGCTTCGCCAAGGCGGATGCCGGGCTGTGGCGCACCGCGCCGTGCCACGAATACGACATGCCGATCGCGCAACTGCGCTGGGATCCTGCTCCGATCCCGAAGCAGGACATGACCTTCCTGCAGGGCGTGCAGACCATGACCACGGCCGGCGATGCCAACACGCAAGCCGGCATGGCGGCGCACATCTATCTCATCACCAAATCGATGGTCGATCAGCATTTCTACAATGCCGATGGCGAGATGATGTTCGTGCTGCAGCAGGGCAATCTGCGCCTCGTCACCGAGTTCGGCCGCATCGATGCCGAGCCGGGCGAGATCGTGGTGATCCCCCGCGGCGTCAAGTTCCGCGTCGAGATTCCGAATGGCCCGGCGCGCGGCTATCTCTGCGAGAATTACGGCGGCGCGTTCACGCTGCCGGAGCGCGGCCCGATCGGCGCCAACTGCCTGGCCAATTCGCGCGACTTCCTGACGCCGGTGGCTGCCTACGAGGACAAGGACACCCCGACCGAGCTCTACGTGAAGTGGGGCGGCGCGCTGTTCAAGACCACGTTGCCGCATTCGCCGATCGACGTGGTCGCGTGGCACGGCAATTATGCGCCCTATAAGTACGACCTGCGCACCTTCTCGCCGGTTGGCGCGATCGCGTTCGATCATCCCGATCCGTCGATCTTCACGGTATTGACCTCGCCGTCGGAGACCGCCGGCACCGCGAACATCGACTTCGTGATCTTCCCGGAACGCTGGATGGTGGCCGACAACACCTTCCGGCCGCCATGGTACCACATGAACATCATGTCGGAATTCATGGGGCTGATCTACGGCGTCTACGACGCCAAACCGCAAGGCTTCGTGCCCGGCGGCATCTCGCTGCACAACATGATGCTGCCGCATGGCCCTGATCGTGAAGCCTTCGAGCACGCCAGCAACGGCGAGTTGAAGCCGGTGAAGCTGACCGGCACCATGGCCTTCATGTTCGAGACGCGCTACCCGCAGCGGGTCACACAGCATGCCGCGACCTCGGCGACGCTGCAGGACGACTACTCGGACTGCTGGAAGGGCTTGGAGAAGAAGTTCGACCCGACCAAGCCGTGACGCCTCCACCCTCCCCTGGAGGGGGAGGGTCGGTTCGCATGCAGCGAAGCGGAATGCGAAACGGGGTGGGGTGATCTCTCAACCGGGCGATGTGTTCGCGGATAGACCGTCACCCCACCCCGCCGCTCATTTCATTCGCGTCGACCCTCCCCCTCCAGGGGAGGGTCAAGAAGATCAGCTGTTGCACCAGATTGCACATCGGAACCACCATGCCCCACCCCAACGATCCAAAGCTCCGCTCCTTCATCGACGTCGCGCCCACCTCGGACTTCCCGATCCAGAACCTGCCGTACGGCGTGTTCTCGTCCAACGGACTGGCGCCACGTATCGGCGTCGCCATTGGTGATTTCATTCTTGACCTTTGGGAGCTTGAGCAAGACGGACGGTTGGATGTTGGCGAACCCGGTATCTTCGCAGCCCCAGGCCTGAATCCATTCATGCGTTTGGGTCCGAAGGTTTGGACGAAGACACGTGCAAGGATTAGCGAACTGTTGCGGCACGATAATCCTGAACTGCGCGATAACGATGAATTGCGCAAGCTGACGTTGGTGCCGATGTCACGCGCCAAACTACATATGCCTTTCGCCGTCTCGGGCTATACCGATTTCTATTCGTCGAAGGAGCACGCCACCAATGTCGGCGTCATGTTCCGCGGCAAGGACAATGCGCTGCAGCCGAACTGGCTGCACATGCCGATCGGCTACAACGGCCGCGCCTCGACGGTGGTGGTGAGTGGCACCAAGGTGCGGCGGCCGCGTGGCCAGCTGAAGCCGCCTACCGCCGAGGTGCCGAGCTTCGGCCCCTGCAAGCGGCTCGACTTCGAGCTCGAGATGGGCGTGGTGGTGGGGCAGGCCTCGCCGATGGGCGAGATGCTCACCGAGAAGCAGGCTGAAGAGATGATCTTCGGCTTCGTCATCCTCAACGACTGGAGCGCGCGCGACATCCAGCAATGGGAGTATGTGCCGCTCGGCCCGTTCCAGGCCAAAGCGTTCGCGACCTCGATCAGCCCGTGGGTGGTGACGCGCGAGGCGCTCGAGCCGTTCCGCATGCAGGGCCCGGCGCAGCAGCCGGAGCCGCTCGCTTATCTCAAGCAGGCGCAGCCGAACAACTACGACTTGCAGCTCGACGTCGCGCTGCGCGCTGGAGCGATGAACGAAGCGAAGACGATCTGCAGCACCAACTTCAAATACATGTACTGGTCGTCGGTGCAGCAGCTCGTGCACCATGCTTCCAGCGGCTGCGCGATGAATGTCGGCGACCTCCTCGGCAGCGGCACGATCTCCGGCCCCGAAAAGCATCAGCGCGGCAGCCTCCTGGAAATCAGCTGGAACGGCACCGAGCCGGTGGAGCTTGGCAGCGGCGTGACGCGCTCGTTCCTGGAAAACGGCGATTCGCTGGTCATGCGCGGCTGGTGCCAGGGCGACGGCTATCGTGTCGGCTTTGGCGAGGTCGAAGGCACGATCGTCGCGGCGGAGTAGCCGCCGGTTGCGTCGCGCTGTTTCACTCCCCTTGAAAAGGGGAGGTCGGTTTGCACAGCAAACCGGGTGGGGATCTGGTCTCTCAACGAGCGCCAGTGCCTGCGGCCGACCCCTATCCCACCTTCCCCTGTCAAGGGGAAGGTGCCCCACAGCTGTGCAAGCCTTACCGCTCCTCCGGCCTGACATCCCTCAGCCGCGCCGTATTCGCCGCGCAGTCCTCGAGGCTGTATTTCAGATGCACCCGCTTGTCCGACGGCGGCTGGTTCGCGGTGCAGACACCCGCCCGCCACGGCTTGGCCGGGCGGATCGGCCGCGGCGCAAAACCGCCGCCGCAGTTCGGGCAGACATTGCCGAGCTTGTTCTCCGCGCAATCCGCACAGAACGTGCATTCGTACGAACAGATTCGCGCCTCCAGCGCGCTCGGTGGCAGGTCCTTGTCGCAATACTCGCAGTTCGGTCGCAGCTGCAGCGCCATAGTCGCCTCTCGTGGGGGGTGTTGGAGGAATGATCGCAAATCGGGCCGGGAAAGCGAATGACGTATTTCCCTCGATTTGCGCCGGGTCAGATTTGCAGCGCTTTCAGCGGCAGCTTGGTGCTCTCCTTCAGGCGATCGAGCACGATCGAGGAGCGCACATGCGCCACGCTCTGATGCGGCATCAGCACGTTGTTGACGATGTCGGACAGGCTCTTCAGATCGCGCAGCATCACCTTCAGCACGTAATCGGCATCGCCAGTCAGCGCATAGGCTTCCTGGATGTCGTCGACGCGGTTGACCAGCTCGCGAAACCGCTTGGCGTTATCGGGCGAGTGGGTCGCGAGCGTGATGTGGATGAAGGCAATCAGGCCGAAGCCGAGCGCCTCGCCGGCGAGGTCGGCATGGTAGCCGGAAATCACCTTCTCCTCCTCCAGCCGCATCCGCCGCCGCGAGCATTGGGAGGCGGAGAGCCCGACCAGGTCGGCGAGCTGCTGGTTGGTCAGCCGGCCGTCGTCCTGCAACGCGGCGAGCATTTTGAGGTCGAAGGCATCGACGTCGGGCATGCGCGGATGGTCCATTTCATGCACGGATCGTGCGCGATCATAGCAAATCAGAGGCCATTTTGCACGCACGTTGCGCAGCAGGTGACGGAAACTGATCCTAGATAAATCAGGGAGTTGCCGCCATGGGACCGTTTCCGCACGACGCGCCACCGGCCGAAATCAGCACCGAGAACCCGATGGGCACCGACGGCTTCGAGTTCGTCGAATATGCCCACCCCAATCCCGGCGAGTTGCATGCCCTGTTCAAGCTGATGGGCTTTGTCGCGATCGCCCGCCACAAGACCAAGACCATCACGGTCTATCGCCAGGGCGACATCAACTATCTCGTCAACGAAGAGCCGGGCACTCACGGCTTCAACTTCGTCGCCGCGCACGGCCCCTGTGCGCCGTCGATGGCGTTCCGCGTGGTCGATGCGAAGCTCGCCTATGAGCGCGCGATCGCGCTCGGCGCGGAGCCGGCGGATGTGTCGTCCGCGGAGAAGACGCTCGATGTGCCCGCGATCAAGGGCATCGGCGGCAGCCTGCTGTATTTCGTCGACCGCTACGGCGCCAAGGGTTCAGCCTATGATGCCGAGTTCGAATGGCTCGGCGCGGTGAACCCACGCCCTGCAGGCTCGGGCCTGTATTACATCGATCACCTCACCCACAACGTCCATCGCGGCCGCATGGATGTCTGGACCGGCTTCTATACAAAGCTGTTCAACTTCCGCCAGATCCGCTTCTTCGACATCGAAGGCCGCGCGTCCGGCTTGTTCTCCCGCGCGCTGACCAGCCCGGACGGCAAGATCCGGATCCCGATCAACGAGGATGCCGGCGATTCCGGGCAGATCGAGGAATATCTCAACACCTATCATGGCGAGGGCATCCAGCACATCGCCTGCGGCGCACGTGACATCTACCGCACCGTGGAGACGCTGCGCGCGGACGGCCTGCCTTTCATGCCGTCGCCGCCCGACACCTATTTCGAGCGGATCGACGCCCGCCTGCCGAAACATGGCGAGGACGTCGCGCGGCTAAAGACCAACGGCATCCTGATCGACGGCGAGGGCGTGGTCGCCGGCGGCCAGACCAAAGTCCTGCTGCAGATCTTCTCGGCCAATGCGATCGGGCCGATCTTCTTCGAATTCATCCAGCGCAAGGGCGACGACGGTTTCGGCGAAGGCAACTTCAAGGCGCTGTTCGAATCGATCGAGGAAGACCAGATCCGCCGCGGCGTGCTGAAGGTCGATCACGCGGCGTAGCGTACCACGCTAGCGCACAGCCAACAGGTGTCGTCCCGGCGAACGCCGGGACCCACACCGCGGAATTGATCGAGTATGCCGGATGGCAGTCCCGCGGAGCGATCGTGCGTCATAACCACGTTTCGGGGTTATGGGTCCCGGATCGCGCTCGCTACGCTCGCTTGTCCGGGACGACAGCGAGGCTATTTTCCTGCCTTCCACGCGTTCGTCACGTCGCCAATGCTTGCCAGCTCCGGCTCGCGGATCGCGGAGGGCGTACGCGAGAAGCGCGGCGCGGGGGCGGGCTGGGTGACGCCGTGGCGCTCCACGAATACCTGGCGTGCTGCCATGTGCGGATGGGCAGGTGCTTCCTCCATCGTGAGGATCGGCGCGAAGCAGATGTCGGTGCCTTCCATGATCTTGCACCAGTCCGCGCGCGACTTGCTCTTGAACACCTTGGTCAGCTTCTCCTTCAGCGCCGGCCAGGCCTTGCGATCCATCTGGGCGTCGAAATCGGCATCGGTCAGGTCGGCATGCTTGCGCAGCAGCGCATAGAACTGCGGTTCGATCGAGCCGATCGAGATGAAGTTGCCGCAGGAGCATTCGTAGACGCCGTAGAAATGTGCGCCGCCGTCCAGGAAGTTTTGGTCGCGGCCGCCGCTCCAGCGGCCCTGTGCGCGCATGTCGTAGAACATCGACATCAGCGAGGCCGCGCCGTCGCACATCGCGGTGTCGACCACTTGGCCCTTGCCGGACTTCTGCGCTTCCAGCAGCGCTGCGAGCACGCCGACCACGAGATAGAGCGCGCCGCCGCCGAAATCGCCGACCAGATTGAGCGGCGGCACCGGCTTCTCCTTGGTGCCGATCGCAGCGAGTGCGCCGGTGATCGAGATGTAGTTGATGTCGTGGCCGGCGGCGTTCGCCAGTGGGCCTTCCTGGCCCCATCCGGTCATGCGGCCGTAGACCAGCCTGGGATTGCGCGCGAGCACGACGTCGGGGCCGAGACCGAGACGCTCCATCACGCCGGGGCGGAAGCCTTCGATCAGCGCATCGGCATGGCTGAGCAGGTCGAGCACTTCGGCGATCGCCGCCTTGTTCTTGAGGTCGAGCTCGATGACCTTGCGGCCGCGGGTTGCCACCGCCTTCAAATTCTTGCCCGCGCCGACCCGATCGAGGGTGATGACCTCGGCGCCCATGTCGGCGAGCAGCATGCAGGCGAACGGGCCGGGGCCGATCCCGGCGAATTCGACGATACGGAAGCCGGCGAGCGGGCCCGAGGTGCGAGCGGCGGTTTGGGAGGCAGGTTTATCGAGCACGTTGTTATCCGTTCGTTGTGGGGCGTTAAGCGGCTGAGGTGCTTGCGGCTGGCTTGGTGCCGACTGTCATGCGTTCTCCCAGCCGTCCGTGAGACGGTATTTTTAATTAGCTGATTAGCTAAATTGTCTCGCCGAACGCGCGATGAGGCAAGCGTCTTTTGCCCCGAAGCGCCGGTAAAACGCGAACGGCGCGCATCGCTGCGCGCCGCCGCTCGACTTGTGTTTAGGCGCTATCAGCCGGCGGCTGCCACCGCCCGCTGTCCCATCACCTTCACCAAATTGGCGCGGTAATCGGACGAGCCATGGATGTCGGCGAGCAGGCCGCTTGCCGGGATCGTCACGCTGTCGAGCGCCGAGGCCGCCCAGTTCGCCTTCAGCGCCTGCTCGATCGGCGCCACCCGCATGACGCCGCTTTGCGACGCGCCGGTTGCCGCCACGCGGACGTCACCGGCCTTGGTCTTTGCGACGAATACCCCGGTCAGCGCAAAGCGCGAGGCCGGATGCCGCATCTTGGCATAGCCTGCCTTGGCCGGGATCGGGAACACGACAGCGGTGATCATCTCGCCATCCTCGAGCGCCGTCGTGAACAGGCCCTTGAAGAAATCCTCCGGCGCGATCGAGCGCTTGTTGGTCTTGATCGTCGCGCCGAGCGCCAGCACCGCTGCCGGATAGTCCGCCGCCGGATCGTTGTTGGCGAGCGAGCCGCCGATCGTGCCGCGATAACGCACGGCGGGATCGCCGATCATAGACGCCAGATTGGCAAGTGCCGGGATTGCCTTCTGCACGGCGTCGCTTTGCGCCACGTCGTAATGCGTGGTCGCGGCCTTGATGGTGACGGTGTCGCCGGACACGTCGATGCCGATCATGTCCTTGATCTTGGCGACGTCGATCACATCGGATGGCGCAGCAAGGCGCTGCTTCATCACGGGGAGCAAGGTCTGTCCGCCGGACAGGAACCTGGAGTCCGTGCCCTTGGCGAACTGCGCCACGGCATCGTCGATCGAGGACGCGCGGTGATAAGTGGTCTCGTACATCGTATCCTCCCTCAACCGTGAATGGCGTGCCAGACACGATCGGGCGTCGCCGGCATTTCCAGCTTGTTGTTGCCGATGGCGTCCGTGATCGCGTTGATCACGGCAGCAGAGGCGCCGATCGCGCCGGCTTCGCCGCAGCCCTTGACGCCGAGCGGGTTGCCCGGACACAGCGTCGTGGTGTGGGAGAGCTGGAACGACGGCAGGTCGTCGGCGCGCGGCATTGTGTAGTCCATGAAGGACGCGGTCATCAGCTGACCGGTGTCGTCATAGACCGCGCCCTCAAGCAGCGCCTGGCCGATGCCCTGCGCAAGGCCGCCATGGACCTGGCCCTCGACAATCATCGGGTTGATCAGCCGGCCGAAATCGTCCGCTGCCACGAAGTCGACGAAGGTGGTCTTGCCGGTGCCCGGATCGACCTCGAGCTCGCAGATGTAGGCACCGGCCGGGAAGGTGAAGTTGGTCGGGTCGTAGAACGCCGTCTCCTTCAGGCCGGGCTCCATGCCATCAGGCAGGTTGTGCGCGGTGTAGGCGGCGAGCGCGACCATCGGCAGCGCGATCGCCTTGTCGGTGCCGGTGACCTTGAACTCGCCGTTCTCGATCACGATGTCGCTCTCGGACGCCTCGAGCGCGTGCGCCGCGATCTTCTTGGCCTTGGCTTCCACCTTCTCCATCGCCTTCACGATCGCCGCACCGCCGACCGCGATCGAGCGCGAGCCGTAGGTGCCCATGCCGAACTGCACCTTGTCGGTGTCGCCGTGGACGATCGAGACCTGGCTGATCGGCACGCCGAGCCGCTCGGCGATGATCTGGCAGAACGTCGTTTCGTGACCCTGGCCATGGCTGTGCGAGCCGGTGAGCACCTCGATGGTGCCGACCGGATTGACGCGAATCTCGGCCGATTCCCACAGGCCGACGCCGGCCCCCAAGCTGCCGACCGCCTTCGACGGTGCGATGCCGCAGGCCTCGATGTAGCAGGAGACGCCGATGCCGCGCAGCTTGCCACTGGCTTTCGCCTTGGCCTTGCGGGCCGGGAAGCCGGCATAGTCGATCGCCTTCATCGCGGCATCGATCGAGGCGTGGAAGTCGCCGACATCATACGCCATGATCACAGGCGTCTGATACGGGAACTGGTTGATGAAGTTCTTCTTGCGCAGCTCGGTCGGGTCGACCTTCAGCTGCCGCGCCGCCGTCTCCATCATCCGCTCGAGCAGATAGCTCGCCTCGGGACGGCCCGCGCCGCGATAGGCGTCGACCGGCGTGGTGTTGGTGTAGACGCCGATCACCTCGGCATAGATCGCCGGGATCACATACTGGCCCGACAGCAGCGTCGCGTAGAGATAAGTCGGGACCGCCGAGGAGAATAGCGACATATAGGCGCCGAAATTGGCGTGGGTCTTCACCCGCAGGCCAAGGATCTTGTTGTCCTTGTCGAACGCCATCTCCGCTTTCGAGACATGGTCGCGGCCATGTGCGTCGGTGAGGAAGGCCTCGGAACGGTCACCGGTCCACTTCACCGGGCGATTGACCTTCTTCGAGGCCCACAGCGCCACCATCTCTTCCGGATAGATGTAGATCTTGGAGCCGAAGCCGCCGCCGACGTCGGGTGCGATCACGCGCAGCTTGTGCTCGGGCGCGATGTTGTAGAACGCCGACAGCACGAGGCGGGCGACGTGCGGGTTCTGCGAGGTCGTATAGAGCGTGTAGTGCTCTTCGGCCTGGTCGTAATGCGCGATCGCCGCGCGCGGCTCCATCGCGTTCGGCACCAGGCGGTTGTTGGTGAGCTCGAGCGTCACCACGTTGGCGGCCTTGCTGAAGGCGTCGCCGACCGCGGCTTCGTCGCCGATGTGCCAGTCATAGACGATGTTGCCGGGGGCCTCGGGATGCAGTTGCGGCGCGCCCGACTTGATCGCGGCCCTGACGTCGGCCACCGCGGGAAGCTCTTCATAGTCGACGACGACGGCTTCCGCCGCGTCCTTGGCCTGGTTCTTGGTCTCGGCGATCACGACCGCGACCGCCTGTCCGACGAAGCGCACGGTCTCCGGCGCCATCGCCGGCCACGCGCCCATTTTCATCGGCGAACCGTCCTTCGAGGTGATGGCCCAGCCGCAGATCAGATTGCCGACCTTGTCGTCGACGATCTGCTGTCCGGTCAGCACCGCGATCACGCCCGGCATCTTCATGGCCTCGGCGGAGTTGATGCCCTTGACCTTGGCATGCGCATGCGGACTGCGGATGAAGTGAGCGTAGCTCATGCCCACCATTTTGACGTCGTCGACGTAACGTCCCTGGCCGGTAATGAACCGGCGATCTTCCTTGCGCACGACGCGTGCGCCAATTCCTTCAACACCCATAGTCTAGTCCTCCCGACGGAGATTCGATTTGCCGCCGTTTCCATCGAGACCGGCGGTGATGAGCTTGATCGTGTGTACTGCGTGAGCCGGCTATTCGGCGGCCTGCGCGACCTTCATGCGGCCGGCTGCATCGAGCACCGCCTTGACGATGTTGTGGTAGCCGGTGCAGCGGCAGATGTTGCCTTCGAGCTCGTGGCGAACGGTTTCCTCGTCGAGCTTGCCACCATGGCGATGCACGATATCGACCGCGGACATGATCATGCCGGGGGTGCAATAGCCGCACTGCAGGCCGTGATTGTCGCGGAACGCCGCCTGCATCGGGTGCAGCTCGTCGCCCTTGGCGAGGCCTTCGATGGTGGTGACGTTGGAGCCCGCCGCCTGGCCGGCCAGCATGGTGCAGGATTTGACCGCCCGTCCATCGACATGGACGACGCAGGCGCCGCACTGGCTGGTATCGCAGCCGACATGGGTGCCGGTGAGGTTGAGGTTTTCGCGCAAGAGATGCACGAGGAGGGTTCGGTCCTCGACGTCGACCGAAACCGCCCTGCCGTTTACCGTCAGTTTGACTGTAGACACGCGTTTCTCCCAATAGCTTCGTTATGGGCCCAGTAGACCACGCTTCATATGGGACGTAACCGCGATCAAAGTCGTAGGTGCGGCCCTGTCGTGAAGGCGCCGGGCTGTACTTTCGATCCTAGCAGGCGGCCGTTCAATGAGCAATTTGCAAGCTGCCGGGAGCACGCTCCGGCGCGATGAAATCACGCCGCAGTGCAAGCGGTTTTCGGCACGCGGATGGTGCTACGGCGCGCCGAAAGTCGCCACCAAGATCGCTACTACCTTCCGCCTATAACGACGCAATAGCGTTGCTGTCATTTTCATCGCCGACGCAGCGACAGAAGATCGCTGGTTCACGAAATTGGGTATCGATCCGCGCGCGCGATGCATCCATCGCGGCAACGAAACCATATTGGAGGAAGCCAATGAAGCTGAGGAGCGGGATTTTCTTTGCCGGCGTGTCGCTGGTTGCCATGGTGATGGCAGGTATTACTGCGTCGAAAGCGAATGATTCCGTCGCAAAGGCGGTGTCCGATCCGAACGGATGGGCGATCGCCGGCCACGATTACGGCAACACGCGCTTCAGCCCGCTGAAGCAGATCAATTCCGAGAACGCCGGCAAGCTGCAGCTGGTCTATTCGCTGTCGCTGGCCTCGCTGCGCTCCAACGAGTCTTCGCCGCTGGTGATCGGCAAGACGCTGTATGTGTCGACGTCGTGGGGGCCGAAATACGTCTATGCAGTCGATGCCGCGACCGGCGCGCGCAAATGGACCTGGCAGCCCGATATTCCGGATGACGTGCTGCAATACGCCTGCTGCGACGTCAATAATCGCGGCGTGTCCTATGCCGACGGCAAGATCTTCGTCGGCCGGCTCGATGGCAAGCTGACCGCGCTCGATGCCGAGAGCGGTAAGGAGCTCTGGACCTCGACCGTCGTGGACTACAAGCAGGGCTCGGTCATCACCTCGCCGCCGCTCATCGTCCGCGACAAGGTGATCACCGGCTTCGGCGGCGGCGAATACGGCGTCCGCGGCTCGTTGCAGGCCTTCTCGCTCAAGGATGGCAAGCTGCTCTGGCAGACATTCACGGTGCCGGCGCCCGGCGAACCCGGCAGCGACACCTGGAAGGGCGACACCGGCCTGCATGGCGGCGGCGCCGCCTGGCTGGTCGGGTCCTACGATGCCAAGTCCGACACGGTCTACTGGGGTACCAGCAATCCGGGACCGTGGAATACCGGCGTGCGCTCCACCGGCGACGGCAATTTCGGCAAGCTGACCAACCTCTACACGGCCTCGACGCTGGCGATCGATCCCAACACCGGAAAGATCAAGTGGCACATCCAGGGCACGCCGGCTGACGCGTGGGATTATGACGGCGTCAACGAGCTCCTGCTCGCCGACCTCAAGATCAAGGGCTCAGAGACGCCCGTCCTGATGAAGGCGGACCGCAACGGCTTCTTCTTCGTGGCCAACCGCGAGACCGGCAAGATGATCTCGGCCGAGAAATACGTCTTCGCCAATTGGGCCAAGAAGTGGGACATCAACACGATGCGGGCCGAAGAGGATCCGGACAAGCGTCCCGGCCCCGGCCATCCCGCCAAGGACATCTGCCCGAACCTCATCGGCGGCAAGAACTGGCAGCCGATGTCGTTCAACCCGCAGACCGGCCTCGTCTACATTCCGAGCAACAATGTGTGCATGGACTGGTCGGTCAGCGACGTGAACTACAAGCGCGGCGTGTTCTATCTCGGCGCCGAATTCCCCACCAAGCCCGGTCCCGGCGGCTTCCTCGGTGAACTCGTGGCCTGGGATCCGATCGCCAACAAGAAGGTGTGGAGCATCAAGGAAGACCTGCCCTTCAACGGTGGCACGCTGACGACCGGCGGCAACCTGGTGTTTTCAGGCAATCTGCACGGCGACTTCCGCGCCATCGACGCCAAGAACGGCAAGGTGCTGTGGAGCAAGAACCTCGGCAGCGGCATCGGCGCCGGTCCGGTGACTTATTCGGTCGACGGCAAGCAGTATGTCGCGATCGTGGTCGGACGTACCGCCGCGCTGCCCGCCTTCCTCGGTGACATCGGCAAGAAGATGGTCGCCGCGGCGCCCGAAGGCGGCTCGCTGTTCGTGTTCGCCCTGCAGTAAACGTTCGTCAAGGAGGCAGCATTGTCCGTATCTTGCATCGCCCGAAACGAACTGCGCACCCCCTCGCGCAACACGCGGTTGGAACATGCAATCCGGACCGTGCTGCTCTCCGCCCTGCTTATGGTGCCGGCCCTGGCGGCCGGCGCCGACGAGACAAAACCGCCGCTGCGGCTCTGCGCCGACCCGACCAACCTGCCGTTCTCAAGCGACGACCCGGGCAAGCCCGGCCTCTATCTCGAGATCGGCCAGGCGGTGGCGCAGAAGCTCGGCCGCACGGTGAGTACCAACTGGTACAAGTCCTATTTCGGCAAGCGCACCGTGCGGGAGACGCTGCTCAGCAAGCAGTGCGACGCCATGGTCGGCCTGCCGCTGGTCGACGATTTCATGGGGCCGGCGGTGATCTTCTCGAAGCCGATCGCCCATGAAGGCTATGCGCTGGTCGGCGCCAGGGATCGCAAACTGGCCGGCATCGACGACCTCAGGGGATTGCGGGTTGCGGTGCAATATCAATCGACGCCGCAAAATCTGCTGGCGCTGCGTGACGACATCCAGAAGGTCACCGTGCTCAGCCCGGAGGAGGGCATGGCGGCCCTAGAACAGGGCAAAGTCGACATCGCCTTCATCTGGGCGCCGGTGGCGGGGTGGCTCAACAAGACCAGCTACGGCGACAAGTACCAGATCGTCTCGACCGAGGGCGATGGCCTGCTCTGGGCGACCGCGATCGGCTTCGCCAAGGCATCCGGCGCGCTGCGCGATGAGGTCGACGCCGTGCTGCCGTCGCTGCAGCCGGAGATTGCCGCCCTGTTTGCCAAATATGGCGTGCCGAACGGCGCTCCAGTGAAGTTCGGCGAGGCAGACCGGGCGACGACGTCGTCCGCCGGAGCCAGCGAACCCGTCACGGTCGGGCAGGCGGCTTCGGCCGAGAAACCGGTCCAGACCGCCGCAACCGCCGGGGATGCCAAAGGCGACGCCACGGCGGGGCGGGAGGTGTTCAACGGCACCTGCGCCCATTGTCACGGTCCGGATGCGGTGCAGGCCGAACGTAAGATCGATCTCAGGTTGCTCAAGAAGCGCTATGCTGATGACATGGAATCGACCTTCTGGAAGACGGTCCATGACGGGCGGCCAGCCAAGGGCATGCCGGCCTGGAAGGACGTCTTCAGCGACGACGAGCTCAGAAACGTATATGCCTATCTGCAGAGTGTGCAGGATACCGGCGGATCGAACTAGCCGCTACGATCGGCAATAGTAGCGTTTTCAAGCGAAGTGGATACCGGTTCGCGTGAAGAAGGCGCATCAGAACATGAATCGAGTGCCCCGTTCCGATTCAATCGGAACGGAAACGGCTCGAGCAGTGCGAGGGTCCGCATGATGGGGTTCCTGATCATCGACGATCACCCCCTGTTTGGGGAGGCGCTTGGCAACGCCATCCGCATCTCGCATCCCGATGCCCGGATCTATGAGGCCACCTCGATCAAGGGGGCCCTTGGCATCCTGGCCAGCGAGCCGAATATCGACCTCGCGCTGCTCGATCTGCTGCTGCCCGACGTGGTCGGCTTCTCCGGCTTTCAGAAGATCAGGGATCGCTATCCGCGGCTGCCGATCGCCATCGTCTCGAGCGAGGAGGACAAGCACACCATCCGCGAGGCGCTGGAAATGGGTGCGGTCGGCTATCTGCCGAAATCGACCTCGCTCAGCGAGCTCTCGCAGGCGATCGCGCGCGTGCTGAGCGGATCGGTCTCGGCGCCGCGGGATTTCGTCGCGGTCGGCGCGCTGGAACAGTCCGAGACGGCGCGGACGCTGCGCGAGAGGATCCAGAAGCTGACGCCGCAGCAAATTCGCGTACTTCACCTGATCATCCGCGGCCTGCAGAACCGCGAAATCGCCGCCGAGCTCAAGCTCGCGGAATCCACCGTGAAGGCGCATGTCACCGAGATCCTGCGCAAGCTGAAGCTGTTTAGCCGCAACAAGGCGATCATCGAGCTCGGCAAGATTCCGCTTCCCGTCCTTGAAGCCAGCTCGGGCACGAAGGCAGAGAAGGCGCCCTAGGTTTGCTGCGCTGCAAGGCGAAACCATCCGGGGTGCTACCTATAGGCTGCCGCCCGGCTTTGAGATAACGTCGTCCGAACAATGGCTGTCATCAGCGATCCGAGGGAGGACGGCGCAGCATTGACCACGACCGCGCCCCTGGCGGACGAGCCGCCGCTCGATAAGGCGGGTGCGCCTCGACTGCTGATCGTCGAGGACCACCCGCTGTTCCGTGCCGCCCTGATCGGCGTGATCGGGGCCGAGTTTCCCGACGCCGAGGTACTGCAGGCGACCTCGATCGATGGCGCGCTCGACGTGATCGGCGCGCGCGACGGCCTCGATCTGATCCTGCTCGATCTGTCGATGCCGGGAACCACCGGCCTGCTCGGCGCCTACCGGGTGCGGGCCGCGGCGCCGCGTAGCGCGCTCGTGATCGTGTCGGCGCATGACGATTCCCGGATCATCGGCAGCGCGATCGCGCTCGGCATTTCCGGATTCATTCCGAAGTCGACGCCGAAGGTCGAACTGGCGCGCCTGCTGCGCGGCATTCTCGAAGGCGAGGTGTGCCTGCCGACGCGTTTCCGCGATTCGGCTGCCGCACGGACGGGCCAGGCCGACACCAGGCAACTGGTGCAGCAGCTCGGCCAGTTCACCGCGCAGCAGCTTCGCGTGCTCGACATGATCTGCCGCGGCCTGCAGAACAAGCACATCGCCTATCAGCTCGATATCTCGGTCACCACCGTGAAGGTGCACGTCTCGGAGATCCTGCGGAAGCTCGGCGTGCGCAGCCGGACCGAGGCCATCATCGCGCTGTCGAAACTGGATTTCGGCAAGCATGACCATGCGCCGTTGACCGTCTCGCCGCCGTCGCATGGCGACTAGAGCCTTTCCCGTTCCGATGGAATCGGAACGGGGCTCTAGGTTCTTGTCTTGACGCGTTTTCTTCACGCGAACCGGTATCCACTTCGCTCGAAAACGCTCTGATCATAGCCGCGCGCCCGACTGCTCCGCCGCCAGCAGGAATGACAGCAGCGAGCGCATCTCGGCGGGCTTGATCGGCTTCTTCAGCAATTCGTGGCCAAAGGCCGAGACGTCGGAGGCGGCCTTGGCCGAGTAGTCGGCGGTCACGATGATCGCCGGAACCTTGGCGTTGATCTCGCCGCGTATCACGTCGACGGCCTGGATGCCGGTCTCGCCATTGTCGAGGTGCAGGTCGGCGATGATAGCGTCGGGAATGCCGTCCAGCGCGTGGATGCGCTCGAGCGCCTCGGTCTTGGAGATCGTCACGGCGACGTCGCAGCCCCATTTCTCCAGCAGATGGGCGAGGCCCTCGGCGCTCGAGAGGTCGTTCTCGATCAGCAGGATCTTCGCGCCCTCCATGCCACCATAGCGATAGTCGACGCTGGCCTGTTCGCGCACGGGGATCGCAACCGGATCGAGGGTGCGGGGCACGGTGACCGAGAACACCGAGCCCTTGCCGGCGCGTGAACTCAGCCTGATGTCATGACCGAGCAGGTCGGCAAACCGGCGCACGATGGAAAGGCCAAGCCCGATGCCGGCCTTGTCGCTTGCGCCGGCGTCCCCGCGCTGAAACTCGACGAATATGGCTTCGCGCTGGGCTTCCGGGATGCCCGGCCCGGTGTCATGCACCTCGATGCAGATGTCGTCGCCCTTGGGGCGGCATCCCATCAGCACGGTGCCGCGCTGGGTGTAGCGCAGCGCATTGGCCACAAGGTTTTGCAGGATCCGGCGCAGCATCAGCGGGTCGGAGCGAACCACCGCGGACGACGGTATGATTTTGAAGCCGAGGTTGCGCTTGGCGGCGGTTGCCACAAATTCCTGCTGCAGCGGCTCGAACAACGAGGCGATCGCGACCGGACCGAATTCGGGCCTGAGCACACCGGCATCGAGCTTCGAGATGTCGAGCAGCGTCCGCAACATGTCCTCGAGCGTCGCCAGCGAACGGTCAATCTGATCGGTCAGCGCGACGCTCTTGGATTCGTTGGCCATCTCGGTCAGCGCGGACAGCGTCAGCCGCGCCGCATTGAGCGGTTGCAACAGGTCGTGTGTTACCGAAACCAGCACTGATGATTTCAGCGAGCTTGCCGCCTCGGCCTGCTGCTTGGCCTGCAGCAGGCGTCCGTTGGTTTTCTCCAGCGATTGCAGCGCCTGCTTGAGCTGCTGGGTGCGGTCGCGGACCTGCTGATCGAGCGCGATGGCCGTCTCGAACAGCGAGAAGGCATTGAGCTGCTGGTCGGTCGAACGTTCGACGCGCGACATCAGCGCCGCGTTGATCTTGCGCAGCTTCTCGGCTTCGCGTTCGAGGGCCGCAATGCGCGTAGTCGTGCTGTCGGTCATTGCGGGCCGACAGCCCGCTTGCCGATGGCGATGCCGGTCAGCGTCTGGTTGACATGCATGGAGCGATACTGCTCGCCATAAGTCTGAAAGCCAATCACTTTGTTGCGGCGATAGAGCTCCGACATCTCCCGCGACAGCTGGCGTTGCTCGACATCGAGCCGGCGCAGCACGCATTCGAAGCCGATGAACATCGAGACCTCGCCGAGATCCTCGGTCAGCTCCTGGAGCAGGCGGCTCGTCGCGTCGATCGGGTCGCGCTCGCGCGCCACCGTCAGCACCATTCCCTCGTCGATCGCACAGAAGAACTGCAGCGACCCGTCCGGATTGGTGCGCTGGATCGACCGCGCGTAATAGGCGCCGCCGACGCGCACCAGGACCGGATGCGCGGCGAACGAGAACAGTTCAAGCTTGCTGTCGCTGAGGCCGACGGCACGGGAATATTCCAGCGCTGCGGGCTCGGCATTCAATTCCTTGACGATACGGTGCTCGATGTCGGCCTCGGTCACCACCATCTTGGTCGAGGTCGGCTCGAAATGGTCGCATTTGAAGGTGCGGAACGGCAGCCGCGTCCGGATCAGGATCAGGACGGCAGCGTCGGTAAAGGCTTCGCCGCCGTAGAAGATCCACGACTTCTCGAAGCGCAGGCCATCGCCGGCGGAGCCGCCGACCACCGGAATGTCGCCGAGCGACGCGTAGATCGCCGACATGATGGTTTCCTCACGCTGGCACATGCCGTCGATGAAGAGCAGCCCGAAGGAATCGTCGGTGTGATCGCAATGCTCGGTGCGTTGCGCGAATTCGTTCTGCAATTCGGTGCACATCGAGCGGCCGTGATCGACCCGGAACGTCGCGAGATCGAACAGCGGCCGGGCCGCGATGACGAAATCGGCGGCATTGAAGCCCATCGCGACGACGCTGTCCTCATCCCAGCCGCCGGGCGACAATTCGCCCGCCGTGGTGCAGCCGAAGATCGGAACGTCGGGCATCTGCCTCGACAGTTCGGCAATGAATTCCTTCGGGTCATAGAACGGCGACACGAACACCACGAGCATGGCGAGATCAGCCGCCGCCAACTGGCGTGCGATCTCGTAGGCGGCCTCCTGCGGCCCGTTGGTCTTTGCCTGCGCCACGACAATACTGTCGGTGGCGCTGCCGTTCTGCTTCGCCAAAGGCGTTCTCCCTGACCAGAATTTTTTGCTTTTTCTTGGCCCGGCCGGTTGGAGCCGCGCGGGCCGTAAGGGCATCCGGGCCAAGCCGCGATGGTTCGCGGTCCGCCCTGACTTTATAATCTAGGTCGTGAGGGGGATGTCATGGGTCGCGCGGCCTCGCCGGCAGCTACTCTCGCCGCAAGCGCCAGCGGCGCCGACCGACGCGATGACATGGGACACCTCCCGATGTGTTGTCCTGGCCCGGGCAGGGACAGGTTTGATCGGTTCTAAACTATCGGGCCGGACCCGCGCGTCAATCACCTTGCCCACCTCCCTGGGCAGACCAAGGTAGTACCGGGCCGATACGGGCGCGGCGCTGCCCATTTACCGGGCCTTATTGATTCTGCCTTAGTTTTGCCCTCCGGGGGCTGGGGCGGGTTGCTGCCGGACCCCGCGTGGTTTTCAGAATGAAGACGGGGGTTGGAATGCCGGGACTCAAGCGATCGCTGTCGATCAGGTTCCCAACCCTCAGATTTCAAGCCAAGATCATGCTCGGCTTTGCCGTCACGCTGGCGCTGTCGGCGGCCACAATGGGCTTTGCCTATATGGGCTTCGAGCGGGTCTCCGCCGGTGTCGGCTCCTACCGCCAGAGCGTCGCGGAAGCCGACCTCGCCCGCAACATCGATCGCGAATTGATCTCCTACCGTTCGCTGGCGCGCTATTACGTCGCGACCGGCAAGGAGGACGACGCCAAGGCCGCGCTCGCCGCCGAGGCCAGCCTGAAGGACGCCATCGTGGCGTCGATGAAGGGCACCAGCAATCCGGCCCGCCTCGAGCAGGTCACCAAGCTGGAGCGCGAATTCCGCGCCTTCACCAAGATCTTTGCCGAGATCGTCCGCATCAAGGACGAGAGCGCGCAGACCGCGCAAAACAAGCTGGTCCGCAGTGCGACCTCCATGCGCTACAAGCTCGACGATCTGCCGAGCAATGCCGACGATTCCGAGCTGCAGTCGATCCAGTTCGGCGCCAAGAAGGTCGCCGACCAGCTGCAGTCGATCACCGGCGCCGTCAACACGTTCGTCGTCAACGGCGACAAGACGGTCGCCTCCAGCGCGCTCGCCCGGCTGAAATTCGCCGACAATCTCGTGAAGGGGATCACCTCGAAGAACGAGCGGATCGCCCAGGGTGTGAAGGACATTACCGCCCTGCTTGAAGAGTACCGCGAGGCGCTGGCCAAGCTGATCGCGAATGCGAAGTCGATCGACGAATTGACAGTCGAGATGACGGAATCCGCGGCCGCCATCAGCCAGGGTGCGGCGGCGATGAAGTCCGACCTGCTCGCCGACCAGAAGCGGCTCGAGAACGAATCGCATTCCATGATCGGCGAGACCGAGCAGCTGATCCTGATGCTTGCGGCAGGCAGCTTCGTGCTAGGACTGGTGTGGGCCTTCTTGCTCGGCAAGGGTATTTCGCGCCCGATCGCGGCGATGTGTGCGGCGATGCGCGAGCTCGCGGCCGGCAATTTCGACGTGGTGCTGCCGGGCCTCGGCCGTCGCGACGAGCTCGGCGAAATGGCCGGCGCCGTCGAAGAGTTCAAGGTCCAGGCGGTCGCCAAGGCCGAGCGCGATGCCGCGACCCAGGAAGCGCAGAACAAGGCGAGCGCGGCCGCGCGGCGCACCGAGTTGATTCGCTTCGCCGACGAATTCGAATCCGCCGTCGGCTCGATCGTCTCCAATGTGTCGGCTTCCGCCGTGCAGCTCGAATCCGCGGCCGGGACGCTGACCCGCACTGCGGAGACTACGCAGAACCTGTCGAGCCAGGTCGCCGGCGCCTCCGAGGAGGCCTCGAGCAGCATGCAGTCGGTTGCTTCCGCGACCGAGGAGCTGTCGGCGTCGGTCGACGAGATCGGGCGCCGCGCCAAGGAATCCAGCCAGATCGCCGATTCCGCCGTGCGTCAGGCCGAGCAGACCGACGCGCGCATCGGTAAGCTCTCGCGTGCCGCGCAGGAGATCGGCGACGTGGTCAAGCTGATCACGGCGATCGCCGAGCAGACCAACCTCCTGGCGCTGAACGCCACCATCGAGGCGGCGCGCGCCGGCGATGCGGGCCGCGGCTTCGCGGTGGTCGCCGCCGAGGTGAAGTCGCTGGCGAGCCAGACCGCGAGAGCCACCGACGAGATCTCGACCCACATCTCGGGCATGCAGGCGGCGACGCAGGAATCGGTCGCCGCGATCAAGGAGATCGGCGGCACGATCGGGCAGATCTCCGGGATCGCGACCAACATCGCGAGCTCGGTCGAGCAGCAGAGCGCGGCAACGCAGGAGATCGCGCGTAGCGTGCAGAACGTCGCGCAGGGCACCCAGGAAGCCGCCTCCAGCGTCAACCAGGTCAACCGTGGCGCCACCGAGACGGGAGTCGCCTCTGAAGAAGTGCTGAACTCGGCCCGCTCGCTGTCGGTCGAGAGCTCGCGACTGCGCGAGGAGCTCGACCGCTTCATGGCGAACATCCGCGCGGCGTAGACCCACAAGTGTCGTCCCGGCGCAGGCCGGGACGCCGCCGTCGGTTGGCGGGACGGCAGGCTAATCCCGTCCGAACAGGTGCTTCAATTCGACCTTGGCACGCTCCAACCGTGAGCGCTCGGGCTTCGGCAGCGTCCTGCCGGCACGGTTGATATAGAAGGTCAGCATCGACAATGCGGAACGATAGGCGCCGCTCTTGCGGCGCGTGCTGTGCTCGGCGGATCTTTTCAGCGATGATGCGATCTTCTTCGCACTCGTCTGCTTGAACACACCGCGCTTGAGGTCCAGCGCGTCGCTCTCCCTTGTGACCCGCTGCGACCAGCGCTTCGACGTCGTCTTGCTTGCTCCGCGCTTGCGGCGCATCGTGCTGGCGGATCGTGCGGTCGATCTCCTTGCTGATTTTCTCGTTGATTTTCTTGCCGTCTTGCGCGTGGTTTTCTTGTGTGCGGCCATCAATGCCTCCGAGGCTGTTGGGCCGAAAACCGCTCGTCGCAATCGCGGTTCCTATGCCGCATTGCGGGAACCCTTGCTGGGCTGCGGCGTTGACGTCGTGTGGCGGGCACTTCGTTTGCCGCAATCCTGGGAGCGAGAACCTTGGAACACAGCGTTCCGGGGCATTTCTCATTGGTCCATTCTGATGACGCTGCAGCGGACACAGTTGAGCTCTGCGACGACGCACGCGGCGATGGCTCCAGTCGCGCCAAATGACGGCCGCATCATCGAGACCTCGATTCCTCTCCGCCTCGACAATCTGCGCTGGAGCGGCTTCCACACCCGCGTCGTGCTGGCGCTAGGCATCACCTGGATTCTCGATGGGCTCGAGGTGACGCTGGCCGGTGCGCTGTCGGGAGCGCTGAAGGAGAGCCCGACGATGAGCTTCTCCAATGCCGATGTCGGGCTTGCCAGCAGCGCCTATCTCGCCGGCGCCGTGCTCGGCGCGCTCGGTTTCGGCTGGCTCACCGACCGAATCGGCCGCAAGAAGCTGTTCTTCATCACGCTCGCGCTCTATCTCTCGGCGACGGCGGCGACCGCGCTGTCGTGGAACGTCGCGAGCTACGCGCTGTTTCGCTTTCTCACCGGCGCCGGCATCGGCGGCGAATACACCGCGATCAATTCGACCATTCAGGAGCTGGTGCCGGCACGCTATCGCGGCTGGACCGATCTCGTCATCAACGGCAGCTTCTGGATCGGCGCCGCGATCGGTGCGTTGAGCGCGATCATCCTGCTCGATCCCGCGTTGCTTGCGCCGGATCACGGCTGGCGGATCGCCTACTTCACCGGCGCGGTGCTCGGGCTCGTCGTGCTGTTGATGCGGATGTGGATTCCGGAAAGCCCGCGCTGGCTGATGATCCATGGGCGCCCCGAAGAGGCTCACAGGATCGTTGCCGATATCGAGACCTCCGTGCTCGGTCACGAACAGCCGAGCGAGGGCTTTGAGAAGATCAAACTCCGGATGCGGGATCACACGCCGCTGCGCGAGGTCGCGGTGACCTTGTTCACCACCTACCGGCAGCGCTCGCTGGTCGGGCTCGCGCTGATGGCCGCGCAGGCCTTCTTCTACAACGCGATCTTCTTCACCTTCGCGCTGATCCTGACCGATTTCTTCGGCATCGCCGCCAGCAATGTCGGATGGTATATCCTGCCATTCGCCGCCGGCAACTTCCTCGGGCCGCTGCTGCTCGGTCGCCTGTTCGACACGCTTGGCCGCCGCACCATGATCGTGCTGACCTATGGTACCTCGGGCGTGCTGCTTGCGCTGTCCGGCTATCTGTTCTCGATCGGTGTGCTCAGTGCGCAGACCCAGACCATCGCCTGGATGGTGATCTTCTTCTTCGCCTCGCCGGCGGCGAGCGCCGCCTATCTCACCGTCAGCGAGACGTTTCCGCTGGAGGTCCGCGCGCTTGCGATCGCCGTCTTCTATGCTGTCGGCACCGGCATCGGCGGCGTAGTTGGACCGGCGTTGTTCGGCGTGCTGATCGACACCGGGTCGCGCAACAGCGTCTTCGCCGGCTACCTCCTGGGGTCGGCACTCATGATCGTCGCCGCAGCCGTCGCATGGCGCTATGCAGTCGCGGCCGAGCGAAAATCGCTCGAATCTGTCGCGCGGCCGCTGGCATTTGTGGAGTAGACTATGACGAAGCACGAATTGGCCGAAATGCCCCTGGATGATGACATCACCCGCAATGCTACGACCGGCAGCATGCCGGCGCCGGCATCGCTGATTCCGCCGCTGGATCGCACCGCGGTGCTGCTCGACATCGACGGCACCTTGCTCGATTTCGCACCGACGCCGCGTGAGGTCTGGGTGCCGCCGGAACTCGCGACCACGCTGAAGCAATTGCATGATCGCACCAACGGCGCGCTGGCGCTGGTCAGCGGCCGTTCGCTCAACGATATCGACCTGATCTTCGCGCCGGAGCAATTTCCCGCGGTCGGCGGCCATGGCGCCGAGATGCGGCTGCAGCCGGACAGCGAGGCGGTCGCGGCGTACGCGCCGCCGCTGGACAAGGAATTGAAGCGCCGCCTCGCCGCGATCGCCAAGCTCAGCCCCGGCATTCTGCTCGAGGACAAGGGCTATTCGCTGGCGCTGCATTATCGCCTGGCGCCGCAGGCGGAGAGGGCGATTTATGAGGCGGTCTCGCTGATACGCGCCGAGTTGCCGAATGCGCCGATCGAGGTGCTGCCGGGCAAGAGCGTCTGCGAGATCAAGCATTCGGGCTTCACCAAGGCGACCGGCGTGCGCGAACTGATGACGCATGAGCCCTTCAAGGGACGCCGCCCGTTCTTCATCGGCGACGACGTCACCGACGAGACTGTGTTCGCGATCATGCCGGGTTTCAACGGTCTCGCATTCTCCGTCGGACGTCGCGCCACCGGCGTCGCCGGACATTTCGACGGGCCGAGCGATGTGCGCGAGTTCCTCGCGCAGCTGCTCGACGATGATAGGGACGTGGGCCTGTCCTAACGCGTCACATTCATCGCAGCCGATTCGAATGCGGTGCTTTTGCGTCGTGGGAGCGACCTCGCATGAAATTATCTTTTCGCGAGTTCCCGCGAGTTCCTTGGCGCTTCGTCAGAATTTGGTTTCAATTGGGAGATTCTTTGATCCGGAACCATCTTGATGAATGGTTGTTAATACCGCGAGTTGACCAACAGGAGGGGACCGGGTGAACCTCGTCGTCGTATCGAACCGCGTCTCGCGCGGAAAACCCAATGAACCCATGACGGGGGGGCTGGCTGCGGCCTTGTTGCCGGTAGTGGAAAAGACAGGGGCAATATGGGTTGGCTCCAGCGGACGTGTCCGCGACGGGAACCACAAGGAACCTTTTGCAGAGGTCGAAGCTCTCGGCGCCGGCGCGCTGGCGATGCTCGATCTGCCGGCCGCGCACTACGGCGGCTATTACGAAGGCTTTGCCAATTCGGCGCTATGGCCCGCGATGCATTCGCGCGCCGATCTGATTCGTGCGTCGCACGAGGACTACACGAGCTATCGCGAAGTGAACGCGTTCATGGCGCGTGCGTTGTTGCGCTTCCGCAAGCCTGATTCCGTGTTCTGGATCCAGGACTATCATTTCCTCGCGCTCGGTGCCGAGCTGCGCGATCTCGGCGTCACGCAGCCGATCGGCTTCTTCCTGCACACGCCGTGGCCGGCGCGCGCGGTGATCGCGGGCGTGCCGAATCATCGCGAGCTGATCGAGGCGATGCTGTCCTATGATCTGATCGGCTTCCAGACCGATGAGGACTGCGAGAACTTCCTGAGCTACGTGCAGAACGATCTCGATTTCCACGTGCGCGACGGCGTCATCAATTCGTCGTTCGGGCGGACCCGCGCTGCGGTGTTTCCGATCGGCATCGATCCCGGCAAGTTCGCGCAGCTGGCGACCAAGGCGATGATGCATCCCGACGTGACGCGGCTGCGGAGAAGCCTCAACGGCGAGAAGCTCGCGATCGGCGTCGATCGGCTCGATTATTCCAAGGGCCTCGTCAACCGCATCAAGGCATTCGACAAGATGTGGACGCTGCACCCGAACCTGAAGCGTTCGGTGTCGCTGCTGCAGATCGCAACGCCGTCGCGCGGCGCGATCGAGGCCTATGGCAATCTCGCGAGCGAGGTCGCGAAGCTCGTCACCGACGTCAACGGCGTGCATGGCGAGGTCGACTGGACGCCGATCCGCTACCTCAACAAGGGTTTCGGCCAGGGTGTGCTCGCAGGGCTCTACCGCACCGCGCAGGTCGGCGTGGTGACCCCGCTGCAGGACGGCATGAACCTTGTGGCCAAGGAATATGTCGCGGCCCAAAATCCGGCCGATCCCGGCGTGCTGGTGCTGTCGAAATTCGCCGGTGCCGCGAACGAGCTCGATGCCGCGCTGCTGGTCAATCCGCATGACATCGACGGCATGGCACGCTCCCTGGCGACGGCGCTCGCGATGCCGCTGACCGAACGGCGGAAGCGTTGGGAAGCCATGATGGAGAAGCTCAACAGCGGCACCATCCAGCAATGGTTCGCCGATTTCATCGAGGCGCTGCAGGATACGCACAATGCGGGTGCCGCGGCGTTGCCGGAGCCACCAAGCCTGTGGCCGCGCCGCGCGGCGGATCTTGCCGCGCGTTATCACTAGTCGCATCGCATGGCAGGATTGACGCGCTTGCTGGACGCGGCTGATGTCATCGCCAATTTATTCAATATTTTCAAATCATCGGGGAAATTTCGCGGTCCGGCGGCGCGCCCCTTGCAAAATCCGCCTCAGCCCTTCAAGAGAAGCCTCCCGGAGAGATGGCCGAGTGGCTTAAGGCGCACGCTTGGAAAGCGTGTGTGCGGGAAACCGTACCGTGGGTTCGAATCCCACTCTCTCCGCCAAATCAAATTGAAAACATTGATGTTTTTGCCATTCACCGCAGCCAATCCCTAGATTCATACCTAGGCGGTGGCTGGTGCCACTGGCGCCGGGTCGGATTTAACGCATGGGCGGGCCGCGCTTGGCGGCTGGCGGGCTGTTAAAACGTGGCGGTTGGCTGGCTTGGGCGGCAGCAGGCGGGCGCGATTCAAGTGCACAGTCCGCCTTTTGGGGGGCTGAGGGGCAGGACCGTGCCGGGCCACAGACCCGGGCGGCAGGCGTGGCCCTAATACCTTAACGGCGCTGCTGCGAAGCTGGTTCCTCGTCGCGTCGCACCGGCGTCAATGCCACCGCCGCTGGAGCTTCTTGAGCAACCGCCGCAAGTCGTCAATGTGCTCTTTGATGACTTTAGCCCGCGCCTCGTCCATCTGCCGCCGTGTCCTGCGCTTCGGCTTGGGTGCAGGCTTTGGTTTCGGCGGCGGTGGTTCGTCGTTCGGGGTCATCGACGGAATCATCTCGCCGTCGCGATGAGCGAGCGTTGACGTGAGTCAAAGCCAATGGCCGCTGGCTAGCCCCAATCCTCGTCGCGCTCGCGCCGCACCGCCGCGCTCGCCGGGTTCTTCGACTTCAGCCATGTCTTCGACGCCCCGCTGCGATACGGCGCATCGATGCGCTTCGAGACGATGCCCTCCAGCCCTAGCTTGCAGGCGTGCGAGAACACGGCTGCTCCGTCATGGTCGAGATGGTCGTTGAACTGGATTGCCGCGCGCAGTGCCTTGCCAACTAATTTCGCCAGCCGCTGCTTGCGGTCGAGCAAAGCCAGATCGCGCAGGTCGCTGCCGTCATGCTCGATCAGGTTGAACGCGAACAGCACCGCGTCACGGTCACGGCGGCGGCTGCTGCAGCGCGTCGAAATCTGACACCCCGTCAGCCCACAGACCACGGCCTCGCGGTCGATCAGGAACGATTGCGCTTTGAGGGCGAGCGCGGCCTGCGCTATGGCCGGAAAGCGGTCGGCCCAATCGTAACCGCCCTTGGTGAAGCAGCGCACCCGCGCGCCTTCGCGCCGCACCAACAGCCGGAAACCGTGGACGGGAGTGTTTGATGTGCGAGAAATGTATCGAGATTGACGAGCGGATAGAACATTACCGTTCACTCTGCAGGCGGATCACGGATCAAAAGACATTAGACGTCATCGCTGATTTGATTGAGCGACACCAAACTGAAAAACTCGCCCTGCATCCGGAGGGGGAGTAATCCCACATCAGTTGGCGGCCTCCCGCAAAGTCTCCTGGTTGGCCCTAAGCAGACATGCCCCGACCGCCGGCAGATGTCAGCTTTTGGACCCGCAGCAGACGTTACAGCGCTACGACCTGATCAACGATTCACGTCAACATCGCGCGATTCCGGAAGCATCCACATCGCGAGAGTACTCACTGCGCACATGACCGCAACGTACCAGGCTGGCGCCATTGGATTGTGGGTGACCGCCAGTAGCCAAGTCACTACGAACTGGGTTGTGCCTCCGAAGAGCGAGGTGCCGATGGCGTAGACGAGCGACAGACCGGTGCTGCGCACCGCGATGGGGAGCAACTCCGGCACCTGGACCAGCCCTGCGGTGCCGAACATCGCGGTGAGGGCCGCAAGCACGGCAGTCGCGGCCAGCAGGGTCGCGGCACCTGTGGCGCCGGACAGCCACATGAACAGGGGCACGATGAGGAACATCAGCGCCAAGCGTGGCAGCAGGTTGATGGTCCGGCGCCCGAACCGGTCGCACAATGCGCCACCGGCCAGGGCGAAAGCGAAGGTCATCACTCCGCCCATCAGTACGCTGCCCTGCGAGAGGGCCACAGGCAGCTTCAGCACCTGCACCGCATAGGTCACCATGTAGTTACCCACTTGGGAGGCTACCGCCGTAGCCGCCGAGGCCAGTACGCCCAGAATCAGGATATTGCTGTGGTTCCGAAACACCGATCCGACAATGGCCGCGCCGCCGTGCTCTTTAGTGCCGCCGTGTGTTTCGGGCAGGTCGCGGCGAATATAGACGGCGATGGGCACGAGCATCAGGCTGACAAGAAACGGCACGCGCCAACCCCAGGCCGCCAGATCTTGCGGTGACAGCAGTAGCGATAGCACCACACCGAAGATGCCGCCGACCGCCACCGCCAGACCTTGGCTCGCGATCTGCCAGCTCGAATACAGGCCCCGGCGTCCCGGCGGCGCAGCTTCGATCAATAAGGCGGTGGCCGGCCCCACCTCACCTCCAAGCGCGAACCCTTGCAGCAGACGGCATAGCACCACAATGATGGGTGCCGCCATGCCAATGCTGGCGTAGCTGGGCGTGGCGGCCAGGCCCAAGGTTCCAACGGTTATCAGAGCGACCGTGAGAATCATCGCTGGCTTGCGCCCGGCCTTATCGGCAAAAGCGCCGATCAGCGCGCCGCCCAGCGGCCGTGTGAGGAAGCCGACACCAAAGGCAGTCACCGCCGCCAACAGGCTGCCGAACTCGCCCTCCACCGGGAAGAAGGCCTTGCCGATGTATACAGCGAAATAGGCGTAGATGACGAAGTCGTAGAACTCCAACGCGTTGCCGGCCACCGCGGCGACAACAGCCTTGCGGCTAATCGTTGTCCTGGACAGCGCGCCATCGCTTGCAATCGTGGCGCTCTGCGGCGCGAGATCGGAATTTAGGGTGGTGGTGCTCATGCGAGAACTCGCGAGTTTGATGGACAAGAGCCGCTCAGGTTTCGACGGAACAATCCGCTTGCAAGCCTTTGATGGCCTGCAGGCAGGCTTGGCGGCCTTGACGCCAGATGTCGTGTTTCCAGTCATCGGCATTGGGGTAAAATGCCTCTTTGAGATCGCACTTGATCTGCTGTGCCAATAGCGGATCGGCCGAACCATGACGGTGCAGCCAGTGCTCGGCACGCAGTGCTGACGTGACGCGATCGCTGGGATAGGTGCCGTATTCCAGGCAGATTCCGATTTGTTCGGCCTGCGGGCACTCCTCGAACAACGCGGTCTGGATGGGCCCGGTCAACGGAATGCTCGTCGATGTGCCGGTGTGGACGTCGGTCAATTCGCCCCACCATTGCCTGGCGCGCGGCTTCGCATTTTGATCTAAGCTCGCGAAGATGCGCTCGCCGACGCCGCTTGGTCCGAGCCCGGTATGGATGTCGATCGACGCGAGTTGCTTCACGTTTCGCGTGTAGCGCTTCAGGATCGAGCGGAAAGTCCGGTTGCTCCAGGTCGGTGCACTTCCCCCGAAAAACATGCCGTCAGCACGGATGTATTGGCCAAGGCCGATGGCCCGCTGCAGGCCGCGCGCGCCATGCTGGGTGCGGTACGCGGCCAGTTCGGCCTCTGCATCCACTCCGGGCGGCCAAGTGGCCGGCAGCAGCCAATTGTGGATCTCTGCGTAGCCGGTGTTGACCGGCAGTGGCTTTGTGAAGTCGACGAAGTTCCGGTTGAGATCCACATTCTCCTGCGTGACGCGCCGCAAGTGAGAAAAGCCGTAGGGGTTTATCGCATGTACATGCAGTATCGCGGTGTCGGCATACATCGGTGTATCCTCGGTCAAGAGGCCGATCTGCACGGCGGAACCACAAAAGCCCTCCACACCGTGCACGCCGCTGAGCACGATCAGCATTTTCGATGCGTCGGCGGGACCGTCCAGCACCACGTCTACGGCCAGCGTTTCTCCCTCAGCGCCGGGTAGGTCCAGTACATGGCTGTCCACTACAAGGCCGCGGGCGCTGGCCGCGCCCAGAAACTTGCTGCGTGCGATCGCGTAGGTCGGGCTGAAAAGATCGAGGGACCGGGAAGAGATATCGTGCATGTCTGCTCCTGACGGGATTTATGCCAACGTTGGCGCGGGCTCGATGGAGCGCAGCCGATGCAACAGGCGCTTGCGGCATGCGCTGCCGAATGCGGTGAAGATGGCCTGGGCCAAAGGACAGTTGTGAGTACGCATCTCGGGATGAAACTGCACCGCGAGCGTAAAGCCCGGCGCGCAGGCGACCGAGAAGGCCTCCACCAGGCCGTCGGATGCGGTGGCTTCGACCCGCAAGCCTTGCCCCAGCCGATCGATCCCTTGGTGATGGAGAGAATTGACCGGCACGCGCTGCTCGCCAACCAGACTGGCAAGCACGCCGCCCGGTGCGATGTCGATGCTGTGACTGTCGTCGTACCACCGTTCGATCGGTCGTGCGTGATCGCCTTCGCGGTGATCGAGGTGGCCGGAGCGCGCGTGGACCGCCGAATCGAGCGTGCCGCCGAAGGCCACGTTCATTTCCTGAAAGCCGCGGCATACGCCGAGAATAGGTATGCCGGCGGCTACGACTCGCCGAACCAGCGGCAACACGGCCGCATCGCGCGCCAAGTCGAGCAACATCTCGTCGGGCACGGCCGGAGCTCCATAGCACGCGGGCGATACGTTGGAGGGACTGCCGGTGAGCAACAGGCCGTCAATGCTGTCGATGAGGCTGTCGGTATCGAAAGCTCCCGCCTCGGCGGGAAGGCCCAGCGTCATAACGCCAGCGCACTCCGACGCTGCGCGGACATAGCCATGCAGTACGGCATGCGCATCGTGGCCATGCCGATCGATCCGATCGGCGGCAACGACCACGAGAGGACGGCGGAGAGCGTCGCAGGTCATGTTCAGGGCATCTCTAAGGGATGCCATGAGTGTAGGATCACGATGTGTTTGCGTAAATTGCAATTTAACTATAGTTTAGTTGCGTAACCTGCAAGTGACCGCATGAACACTCGCCAGCTCCGCCACTTCCTTGCGGTATTGGACCGCGGCTCGCTCAGCGCCGCCGCCAAGGTCGTGCACCTTAGCCTGCCTGCACTGTCGCGCAGCCTGCGCTCGCTCGAGGATGAATTGCGCGTGCCGCTGTTCGACCGCCAGGACCGGCGCCTGCGGCCTACGCCTTATGCGCTGACCTATGCAGAGCGCGCCCGGCGAATTGTCTTCGATGAGACGGAAGGCGCTCGCGCGCTCGCTCTTATGCGGGACGGAGAGTCGGGGTCACTGTATTTCGGCATGGGCTCGTCAGTTGCCCGCATACTGATGGCACCGATGTTGCTGCAACTTCTATCGGATGCGCCGCGGCTGCGGCTCAACACCGTCGTGCAAAGTACCGATGCTCTGCTGGCCGCACTGCGCCGTGAAGAACTCGACTTCTTCATCGGCGACATCCGCTCTGTAGCGCATGACAGCCAAATGCGGGTTGAGCCTGTTTACCGCTGCACTCTCGGCTGGTTTGCTCGTCGCGGCCATCCGCTGGATGGCCGGACAAAGGTCCCTATCGATGCACTCAAGCCATATCCGCTCGTTGGAGCCGGATATGCCGACGAGGCGCTGTTTGAGCAGATGGCGGCGCTATATGGATTATCGCTACCTTTTCAGGAGCATTTCGCGGTCAACACCAATGATGCACCCACCCTGCTAACACTGCTCAACTCGAGCGATGCGATCGCTCCGGCAACAGACGTTTCGATGTTCACGGATCTTCGAGACGGCACGCTAATTTGCCTGGACGTCAATCCGCCTCTGAACTTGCAACTCACCTTGGGCATCGTCGAGCGCGACGGCCGAACCCGCGTGCCCGCGGCTGAACGGGCTTTCAAGATCGTAAGAGCGCACTTCGCATCTATGGAGCAGGCGGTTGCCCCCCGAACGCCGCGGGCCAAGACGCGCCGCAAGGTCAAGGGCAAGAACCGGACACGCACGAGGATCACGCAATAGTCTCGCCGTCAGCGCGAAAAGTCTGGGCTCGGCCGCTTACGCGAGCTTCCGGTTATGGCCCTCTTGAGACATGCCTGACTGACGGCAGTCCGCTTCCGAATGAAGACCGGAAGTGCCGACCCGCCAGTGGCCGGCCTGAACGGCCCGCAGTTGCAGGGCCTCCCGGTTCGGTAGGGAAAAAAGCGCGCGGCCGGCGAGGCGCTGATCCGCGAGGCGACGGCCTCCCGTGCCGGGGCTGGAACGAGAAGAAATAGATCGATTACTGAAGGCGGTCGACGACCTTTACTGGCGTACCCTTGGATACCCTTTCGGCGACACGCTCGGCGTCCCAGTTCGTGAGCCGGACACAGCCGTGCGATTCAGATTTGGAAACCTTCCCGGGGAACGGCGTGCCGTGGATTCCATAACCGTCTCCGGAAAGATGAATCCACATCGATCCGACCGGATTGTTCGGGCCCGGCTTGATGATGAAAGGCTTTCGAGAATGCACGCCTTTGAAGTGATAGGCGGGGTTATAGCGATAGGCCGGATTGGCGTCGATCTCCGTGACCTTCAGCGTGCCGGTGGGAGACGGCTTCTCCTCGCTGCCGACGGTCGCCGGATAGAATCCGATCAGCGCGTTCGACTTGTCGAATCGCCTGACAACCTGTCGTTTCTTGTCGACTTCCACCTTAGCCGCCGCCTCAGAACGTTGGTCGGCACCGACGTCGATCACGACGATGGCTTCGCCGGCGCGTTCGAAGTGTCGCCCCGGATTCAGAGTTCGACAGCAGATCCTCGCTCATGTGAAATTTCTCGGCGAGCCCGTGATCATTCAGCACGTCGAAGGCGGCACCTGGCCAAGCTGGATCGGCACCGACCAGAAGCGGACGATCAACTCCTTTGCGAGGGATGAACAAACATGGACCACCATCACATCCTTCGGTGGGACAGCGAACTTCGATGGCGGCACGTGAAATAGGCGTTCGCTTGTTTCTCCTGAAGAGAGGCTCGGGCGGACGGCCGTGGTGATCGCGGTCTTATCGTCTGCTGGCGAGCCCGCAATCGGCACCCTGAACGAACGCGGAGTATTAATAGGAGATCTGAAAATTCGGCCCAAGCACGCCCGAGGAATTGCCATGGCGGCCGCTGTGCTTCGCATGCGAACTTGCGTTATCGTATTGGTCTTGCTCCTAACCACGATCTCGGTCGCTTGCGCCGCGGATCAGACGATTACCCTAAAGGCTCGGTGCTCCGACTTGCACTTCAAAGACCTTTCAAGACGGTGCTCATCGGCAATCCGAATATCGTCGATGTTCAAACGGTCAACGATCGCAGGGGCACACTGGAACCCTTGAACCTCGGAGCAACAAATCTCATTTTCGTTGACGACAGAAGCATTGCGATCACCAACTTAAGAATCGTAGTCTTAGGCCCGGGAGACATCTGAATGGTATTCAGCCGAGTTGAGACGGGCTGTCGAATTGTGACTCAAGCTCCTGATAGAGGGAGCGAATCATGCGCTACGAACTCACCGACGACGAGTGGACTGCCATCAAGCCGAGCTGCCGAACAAGCCGCTGGCGTTCCTCGGGTAGACGACCGTCGTGTCCTCGACGGCATCTTCTGGGTCCTTCGATCCGGAGCACCTTGGCGCGATCTTCCGGAAGCGTTTGGTCCTTACACCACTTGCTACAATCGCTTTGTTCGCTGGCGACGAGCCTGCGTGTGGGCCAACATCATGAACGCCCTGGCGGCCGCTCATGATACCGCAGTGCAATGATCGACACGTCTATTGTCCGCGTGCATCAGCACGGTGTCTGCATCAATCACAAGAAGGCATTCTATGGGCGATCACGGGGCGGATTGACCAGCAAGATTCATGCACTCGTGGATACCAAAGGTCTTCCGGTCCGGCTGGCACTGACGCCGGGATGTCGAGGATGATGCAAACCGCCTTCTCGATGTCGGTGTGGTTGATGAAGGCATGCGCCAACGAAAGCAGAATGGGTTCGAAGGCGTCTGCCGCAGAAGGCGCTGCACCGCCTTTTCAACGCAGGCACAACGACAAATCCAGCGACAGGGAGCGTAAGCGCGCGAACGATGCATACGGGAAGATGATTCCGAATCTGACCCGGAACCTCCTTGATCCAAATCAACGCGGTGCCCGGTAAACGAGATCCTCTAACGGCGAAAAAGCAGTAAGATTTCATGCGTGTATCAAAAGCAATTGCCTTGTTCGGTAGCATTGATCCCAACGCTGACCGAATACGATCCGTCTCTTAAAAAAGCAAAAGTGGACCGTTATCATCTTTCGACGCTGCCAAATCACGCAGCACATAAGCGGGGTTGCAGATGCGCGCTCTCATTGCGGCGTTGTTGTTGGTGATGGCCGGACCAAGCTTGGCGTCCGAAATTGTTGTGACTGATGGCGACACGCTCCAATTGGATCGCACGATCTATCGGCTAGACGGCATCGATGCACCCGAAATCGATCAGACGTGTCTCGACCAACGAGGCGACGTTTGGCCATGCGGGGTTGCGGCACGCGATCGATTGAGTGCGTACATTGGAGAACGTACAGTCCGGTGCGAGGACAAGGGGCCTGACCCGGTCTACAGGCACCGACGGATAGGGATTTGTTCAATCGAAAGGGAGCCCACAACGCTCAATGAGTGGCTCGTTCGCGAAGGATGGGCGATCAAGTTCGATCCTGCCGCAAAGGGCCGTTTTACGGCGGAGGAAGCTGACGCACGTGAGAACCGGCGCGGACTATGGAAAGGATGTTTCGCGGAACCACGGGAGCTACGAGGATGGAATCACAATGGCGCACGGCTTATCGGCGGTGGTTGTCAAGCTGGTCATGAAAACCGAACACGCGACAAGCTATTCCGCGTCGACAGCCCCATGCCGCCGGGGTGCCCGATCAAGGCTAAGCTGGCGCTGCGGGCCGTAGGCTACGAAGGTATTTATCACCTGCCAAGTTGCGGGAGCTATCAACGCCTGAAGCGGGTTAATCGGTGGTTATGCACCGAGGAAGATGCTTTGGCGGCGGGATTTCGCAAGGCGCTGACTTGCCGATAGATGCCGCTGCTAGCAAATCTTCGCGCCTGGTATCAATACCAACCGCGCGGACGATTGTTGTGTCCGTCTTGAAGGGCATGGCTGTGCGCTCTCGTGCTCTCAAAGCCCTCACCATTCGCCGCCGGCGAGCGCGCCCTTACATCGCCCTTCAGCAGCGAGGCAAAGGGCTCCTCCGCGGCCCATTCCGGGTGCTGCGGGGCGAGCACCTTCACGCGGTGCAGGGCGAACAGCAGCTGGAAATACATCGGCTGCTCTGCCCACAGCGTGCCGTCATTGTCGAAGGTGACGATCCGCCACGCGAGGTCCGCATCGGACACCGCATCGTGATCCCGTCGGAATATGCCGCGCAGTGGCTCGTCAAGGCCGAGCCGCTGCAGGTGTTCGCGCAGCGCCGCGTCCGGCACACTCAGCGGATATTTGACGGATGTCGGCATCAACGACAAATGGATGAAAGAGACTGCTGCCGCCGTTCAACCCGGAACCGCAGCGCTCTTCGTACTGGTGCGCAAAGTCACTTCAGACAAGGTTCTTGAGAGGCTCAAAGGACGAAGCAGGTCAGCCCGAGCATCGTTCGCGAGAGGAGGTCTGGCGGCCGAATCTGGCATGATCGGCAGCAGAGGATCTGCGGGCTGCGGCAGCTTCGCAATTGCCTCCGCCGGAAGGGGGACGGCCTGGGGAGCCGCTGGTGATGCAACGTCAGCCTTCATACGTCCGCGTCACTCTGTTTCATCAGCCGGAATCACCGCATAGCCAAGCAGGCCTTGGCGATTGGAATATTGACGCAGCGCAAGGACGGTCCCCAGGCGGCATAATGACAATGCTATATTGGAAGCGCTTGTTTCAGGAAGACGCCTGTAGGACGGTGATCACCGCATTGCGTGCAAAGCGCATTGATCCACCTGGGACATCATGCAAGGAGGGCTCCGAACTCTGCTGCCTTCGATGTGTGGAGCGAGCAGCCTTTGATCTTCGTCAAAGTTCACGCGTTGTCAGCCGATAATGGCAGCAATCCGTCTAAGCCTCGATCAGGCCGCGTTCATAACAGGCTTTATCGTAAGGAAAAACGACCGCGGGGTCGGGTCTGTGGAGGCGACGGTGCTTTCCCGGATAGTTCAGCCGCCACAGCATATCGCGAATAATATTAAGTCGCGCATGTTCCTTGTCACCGGCGCGGACCACGGTCCATGGCGAGGTGACGGTATGCGTCCGCTCCAGCATCTTGTCCCGTGCTTCGGAATAGGCTGTCCAATACTTCTGCGCCTTGGCATCGATGGGGCTCAGCTTCCATTGCTTCAGGGGATCCCTTTGGCGGTCGGCGAGCCGCAGCTTCTGTTCCTGTTTCGAAATATCAAGGTAGTACTTGAGCAGGGTGATACCCGAACGCTCAATCATTGCCTCGAAAGCCGGCACGGTCTCGAGGAATTCCTCAGTTTCCTCCTTGTTGCAAAAGCCCATAACACGCTCAACTCCGGCCCGGTTGTACCAACTGCGATTGAACAGCACGATCTCTCCTGCCGCGGGCAAGTGCGAAACGTGACGCTGGAAGTACCATGAACGCTGTTCCCGATTGTTTGGCGGCCCCAGCGCCACGACGCGGGTATCACGCGGGCTTAGATGTTCGACAATCGACTTGATCGTGCCGTCCTTGCCGGCGGCGTCGCGACCCTCGACGATGACAAGGATACGCTGGCCCCGCTCAATCACGCAGCGCTGCAGCTTCACGAGCTCGATCTGCAGCCGGATTAGCAGCGTGTGATACCTATGGCGGCTCAAATGTTTCGGAAGCGGTGGCCGGTTCTTCATGGTGTGTTCCCTCCTGGCCGCATCAACCATCTAGGTCGGCGCGCCGACGCGACATCCGCAAATTTGCAGATCTCCGACCAGCGGTCACGTCACACTTGTCGGTCGGGTCGCAACGCGAAACCGATGTTGTGCTTGCACTTCGTTACCCGTCATCATGGCCGCTTGGATGGATCGCAGCGTTCTTGCCCGATGCCTCGACCGAAAATCAGTCCGGGTTTCGGCCGTCTGGATCGACATTTGCATGGGAACGTTCAACTCGACCATACTTCCCGAGGGGACCACCGGATAAGGGATCTGGTTATACGCTGCCCCGATTGGAGCTTTCGTTGACTACGCTGAAAGTTCTTCACACGACGACTTATCGGTTCAACGAATACGTGCGCCTGTTGCCGCACCGCTTGATGCTTCGTCCGCGCGAAAGCCGCGAGCTTCGTTTGATTTCGAGCAACATCAAGGTGACGCCGGACGCGGACCTGACCTGGGCGCACGATGTGTTCGGCAATACGATCGCGACGGCCACGTTTCAGATGGCAGCCTCCAACCTCGTGATCGTCGGCGTCGCGGAGCTCCAGCTCGACGCGGTCGCACGGCCGGTATTCGACATCGCTGTTTCGGCCATGTCTTATCCATTCCGCTATTCTGACGACGATTGGATTGATCTCGGTGCCCTGGCCTCCCCCCAATTCTCGGACGCGGCAGGAGTCCTGAGAAACTGGGCACAAATGTTCGTTCGGGGAAGTCGGACTCGCTGCTTAAGGACCTGAGCGTCGGTGTTTCTGAAGCCGCTCGGTACCAGAGCCGTGAGATGAGGGGACCCAAACGCCGCTAGAAACACTAGATCGCGGCTGGGGGTCATGCCGGGATTTCGCGGTGCTGTTCGCCGAAGCAGCACGCATGCTCGGCTTCGGAGCCAGGATCGTCTCCGGCTACCTTTACAATGCAGAACAAGGCAGCGTCGGATCGGCCGGTGCAGGATCAACCCATGCGTGGGCCGAGGTCTTCGTGCCGGGAGCCGGCTGGATCACTTTCGACCCGACCAATCGCAGCCTGGGGGGCTTCAATCTGATCCCGGTCGCGGTCGCGCGCGACATCCGGCAGACGATCCCGGTGTCCGGCAGCTTCGTCGGTAGCACCGGCGCCTTCGCCGGGATGTCCGTAGAAGTTCACGTCACATCATAGCGTGACGCAATGGAGCTTCGGGATGGCAGAATCCCGTCCATTAAATTGTCGTGAATGAGCAAATTTGACCATAAGCTCGAGCTGGCGCTGCGGCACGATATCCTTCATTACCGCTCCATTCTCGGCATCCACCGGTGAGTGGGAGTGTGTTGCCCCCTAGGAGGAGCATCATGCCCGACATTCAGCCCAGCCAAATTCAGCCCGTCGCGTTGTGGTGCCGCTTCGAAATGGTGGCAGGCACCTTTCAGACGAGGAGTTCTGCGCATTTGATTTCCCGGGATGCAAGCGATGTCCGAAAGCACAGCGCACTGTCCGGACTTTAGGAAGTTCGGAGGATCCCATGAATTCGGAGGCGTTGCGCGGATGGATTGAACGTGCCTGCCGCCCAAAAACGTCGTCTTTCGCTCCAGTCAGGAGAAGTACATTCACCTACAGAACCTCATTCTTTTCAAGAAACGTCTTGCAGAGCCGCACAGTGAAGCGGAGCGGGACGTGCTCTTAAAGTTGCTGGCGGATGAGGAGGCGAAAGAGCCTCAGCCGAAAAGAGGCGCTCTCTTGCCGCGTTGAACCGCATCAAGGAACGGCGTGCTCCAAATTCGAGAGGATACGACTATGAACCACCAGATCATGAAACCCGCGGTCGCCGCCGCGCTCTTCGGTGCGGCGACGCTCGGCTCGGTGCTCCCTTCGGTGGCTGCTCCGATCTCGCTGAGCACGAGTCTTCCAGAGCAAGCCGCTTCTTCATCGTAAGCGCGATTTTCTTCGCACGCCGGCGGTTTTGATGGATTGCCCTGGTATCGGGCGATACCGAGCCGTTCAGGCAGTGGCGGCTTTGTGGAAGTTGAAGGGCAGCAGGTCTGTAATATCGGCGTCGCCGGCGCGCTGAGGCAATTCGGTGAGGACGTGGCGCAACCACGCTAACGGCTCGACACGTGAGGCGCGGCAGGTCAGCATCAGGCTATAGACGACGGCACTGGCCTTGGCTCCGTCCACGGTATCGCTGAACAACCAACTCTTCCTGCCAGTTGCAAAAACCCTGATGTCGCGCTCCAGAAGATTGTTGTCAATCGGCATGCTGCCGTCCCCGGTGTAGCGCGTCAGATATTCCCATTGGTTTCGGGTGTAGGATACGGCGTCGCCGAGCTTGCTGTCAGGCAAGACCTTCGGGGCCATGTCATCGAGCCATACTTTGAGAGCATTGAGGATGGGGACACTATGTTGCTGGCGGAAGCGGCGAATGCAGTAGGCCTGTGTTTCACCCTTCTCCGGTATTCCGTCCCACGCCCGCCTTTCAACCCGGTAGAGCTGTTCAAAGAACCGCAGCGCTTGCTCGGGCGGACCGCCGCCCTTCTTCCTGGCTTTGAGGGCATCGACAAAGCGCCGCCGGGAGTGGGCCATGCATCCAATGTGGGTGGCCCCTTCCAGCGTGCGCCATGCGGTATAGCCGTCACTCATTACAATGCCACGGTAATCGCCGAGGAAGGCTTGCGGGTGGATTTGGCCGCGGCCCGGCTGATAATCCAGAAGAACGATCGGCTCGTGGCTGCCCTTGCCGCTGCGATAAGCCCACATGTACGATGTGCTGGTGGCCCGTTTGTCCTTCTCCTTGAGGACCTGAACCGTTGTCTCGTCGCCATGGATGAGAGGTTGTGATCTGAGCCGCAGCTTCAGGGCGTCGTAGATGCGATGCAGATGCTTCTCGCTCGAGCCAATCACCCAGTGGCCCAAAGCGCCGCGGCTGACAGGAACACCTGCACGTTCGAAGGCCTGCGCCAGGCGGTAGAGCGGCGTGCCATCGACATATTTGTGAACCAGCGCGAACGCCAGCGTCGAGGGCGTGGCAACGCTGCCCGGCAATGGTTGCGGCGGCATCGGCGCGGTCACGACAGGGGCGTGGATCCCGGTGCGATCGCAATGGCGGCACGCATATTTGAAGCGCACATTCTGTAAAACCTTCGCCTTCACCTCGATATGAAGTTGCTCGGTGACAGCCTCGCCCATGCGATGCATCTGGCCACGGCAGCAAGGACACGCCTTCTGATCGTCGGACAGGTCATACTCGACGCGCTCACGAGGTAGGTTCCCCGGCAGCGGCTTGCGGCCGCGCTTCTTTCCCATTGTGTTTTCGACGGGTGGCAAGCCCGTGTCCGGAAGTTCGGCGATATTGTTCGTTTCACTGCCGGCGTCCTCCTCATCGGAGGCCTGCTCGGCTTCATTGAAGAGACGATCAACATGCTTTTCGCTGCGCGGCGCAAAACGATGCAGGCGTGCCAGCGCCAGTTCTTCCTCGAGCTTGGCGACGCGGTCGGCGAGTTGATGGTTCTCCGCCTGCAGCGCAGCAATGCGTGCCAACAGCACTTCAACACTCGGATCGCCGGTTCGATTCATCGAATTCTTGAATCTGAACCGTACCGACGCGTCAACCGCTCAACTCGAGAGCTCAGCCGGCAACCTGATATTGCCGCACCGGATGGCGGACCATCGCATCGATATCGATGCCGTCAAGGATCCAGTGCAATTGCTCCGTCGTCAGCGTGACGATCGCCTCCTGGCGGCGCGGCCATCGGAACCTGTCTTCGGTCAGCCGCTTCAGGACCAGTACAAAGCCGGACCGATCGAAGAACAGAAGCTTCATCCGGTCGCAACGGCGATTGCAGAACGCAAAAACCGCCGGAGTGAATGGATCGAGCGCCATCGTCTCCTGGACCAGGACCGCAAGGCTGTTGATGCCAGCCCGGAAGTCGATCGGCTCACGGTGCAGATAGACCTGCAGGTCATCGCCCAGTCTAAACATCGCCCAGCGCTCCGATGATCGCCGTCAATGCATCCACATCGCCGCATTCCAGCGCGAGCTTCACGCCATTCGGCAGCGACACGCTCACTTTGGCCGGAGAACAAAAAGCTGGAGTCCCTTTGGGTTCCGAACCACGCACTTCATCGTAAGCCGGCAAATCAACCGTCGCCACGCTGTCTTTTCGCGACAGGTCCCGCTCGGACTTCCCCTCAAGCTGAACCGGGATGAACGCCGGGCGTGAGGACGGCGGCAGCGACCTGGTCGCGCTGTGCTTCTTGATCCACTTCCGAAGGAGGTTCGCGTTGACCCCATGTTCGAGTGCAAGCCTCGATACCGAAACCCCAGGCTCAAGGCAGGCCGCGACAAGACGCTCTTTCGATGCCGCCTCGTAGCGCCGGCGACCGTTCCGGCCGACAAGCCTGACCCGCAGTTTCTGATCATCGTCGCTCATCACAAGGTGTCCACCTATTTTGGTGGACACCTCATGCATCAGGACTCTCAAAAGCAAAAGGTGCGGAGAAATTCGCGCTTACTCTTCATCCGGAGTGACAGAGGTCTACTACCGACGCCACTACCGTCGCGGCTACTACGGCGCTCCGGGGGCCGCAATCGGTCTTGGCATTCTGGGCGCCGCGGCTGGAGCCGCCGCTTACGGAGCCTACGGCGGTGGCTATTACGGGCCGGGCTATTACGCGCCAGGCTACTACGGCGGCCCCTATCCCTATCGCCACCACTACTACGCCCCGTATTGAGGGCGCGAGCGACGCTGTTTGAGTGCGACGGTCTTCATCATAGCGTCGCACTCAACGCGGTTGTGAGGCTAATCAAGAAGCTTCGCCTGGTAGTGGGTAACAGACACAGCGAACACGTCAGGCCCTACAAGTAAGGCACAACGTCGGGTGCCGGACATAGTTGATTTGCATCAATCTGACATTCCTTTGCCGTTCTAGGTTCATCGCGCAGTTGCAGTGAGAACCTCTCCGCCATTTTGCCCCCAGATTTCGTACCTCGAAACGGAGACAGGCCGAAAACTCGGCCGTTATCGTGAATCTTTTGAGCTGAACGTTCAGGGCATCGCCGCGCCACAGACGTTTATCGCTGAATTCGAGCGCGACACAGAAGGGCGGCTCTGCCTCAAGGGGCGTCTGCGTCAGGATGCGGCCGGTCCCTGGTGGTTCCGCGCCGTCACTGGCGCCACGCCGGATGGGCGGCGCGCATTGATCATTTGGCGCAAGCTCACCGGCAATCTTGAGCACGACAATCTCTTGCTCGACACGTGGTTCACGCGCGTCGGCTATTCCGCCAAGGACAGCTAATTCGGCCTCATCTACGTCAACGGCGACAATAACCTGGAGAATCTAAAGGCGGTCGACGAAACGTGGAAGGTCCGCTTGATCGAAGAGGACTTCCACCGCCTCGATATGGAGGGCCTGTGATGGCCCGTGCTGCGACCAAAGCCAAGCCCCGCGCCGGCAAGCCTCAGGTTCCCTTTGTCCACAAGCTCGTCTTGAACCAGTGCCTTCTCTCGCTCCCCCACCGCAACGATCACGCGTTGGGCTCGTTGAGTTCGTTCTTCCCAATTAACCGGCGCTACGTTCCTGTGCAGGAACGCCCCGCTGTCAGACCGCCTCACGCCGCACCTACCTGCTGGTCGATTGGAAGATCTGGGCGCAAAGTCACAGCATTCCAGAACATTCGATGGGCGAACTCGGTCCCGCTCAGACGCCTTATCCGACCGACGACGATGTGAGCACCGACCCTCTAGGCCGCTAAAGCAAATCGACGACAGTGTTCAAGATAAGCTGCTTCGTGCGACGCAACCAAGGAAACGACGCTGCTCCAGAGCCAGCTTGGCGCGTCCAGCGACTTGCTCTTGGATGCGGCGAGCGTCCGAAGCCATTGCTTTCGTTCTGCACCGTCCATCTGGCGCCCATGTGCCTTGCCCACGACTGTCGCTAGATACTTAGCAACATCCTCAGCTTCGTCTTGAGCCATAGAATCGAGATCGAATTTCAAATCTTGCGGCAGCAGCTCCCGAATAAAAACCGAGCGTTTGCCGATACTGCCGGACACCATTCGTTCTCCCAGGTTTGGCGAAAGATTTCTAGCTCCCTCCACGACTCGGTCGCCATTCGACTTGGGCATGCGAACTTTCTTGTACCGTGGAGCCGATGCCGTCACCGCCTCCTTGATATCCATCAACGCGTATTCAGCCGAACGGCCTGATCCGACTTTGACCAAAACGGCGTAGCGCAAAAGCCCAAGCGAGCTGCAGCCCTTTACCCAGTAAGCAGCATCGGCGACCTTGAGTCGGCAATCATCCTTGCGGGATTTGAGCGTTGTGATCAGATGCTGAAGGGGGATAGTTGCAAACAGCTTCTTAATTCGTTTGCGTTCCAAGTCCGATATCGAAAGAAACTTTTTGCCTAGCGGGATCGTGGGCTTTGTGTTTCGGATCCGCTCTTCAGCGAGATGCTTCCAAGTGCGCCGTGCTGACTGCCGCACCACCAGGCGGATTGTTTTCGGCATATCGCGCAAATCGTCTTCTGAACGAAGCGCCTCCTCATAGCCTGCGATCATTGCCTCCATCATCTTGGCCGCGGTGACGCCGGGTAAGTTGGAGCCCCGCGAGGCTGTCGTGAGCGACAATGCTAGGCGGATCAAGTCGTGAGACGGATTGCCAATTACGGTCTGGTCAAGATCACGTATCTGTACTCGTATCTTTCCATCTGCGTCCGCCAGAGGCCCCAAATTGCCTGCGTGACAATCGCCGCAGATCCAGACCGGAGGCCCCTCTGGCAAAGTGCCTCGTCGTTGAGCGTCTAGCCACTCATAGAACTTGATGGTGCTTCCGCGAACATAAGCGTGCGCCGAGCGTGCCATCTTCAGCGTTTGTTGTGTTTTCAGAATGCCTTGCCGCGTTGAATCCAGGTTGCTCACCAGCCCTCCCGCACAGCCTAAATCGGGTTCCAGCAGATGGAACTTTATGAGAGCCTTAAAGTTCCGCCGGGTTACCGATACCGCGGCGGGCCGCACGTTATCTCGGCCTGCGGCCGCGCGGCGCGGTGGCAAACGTTAGACCTAGAACCTTAGCTCTGAGCCGCACTGCTGCTTCGGCTGCGGTTCATCTCAACGGCAATGTCTACAGCGTAGCGGCCTTCCGCGATAAATGTTTGCAGAGTGCCGTCTTCATCGGGGTCCCAAGGGCGGTTCTTCGGCATCGTGATGCAAATCAGTGTGTAAGGCCAATTCGTACTGGCGAGCCTTTTCCAGCAGCGCGTCTCTGACTGGACCAGGCGGCAGAAGCGCGGCCTGCCTGCGCGCCTCCCGTGCACATTCAGCGCTGACTTCTTGTTCTCTCGTCACGATTCGCCTCCAGCTCCTTGCGGACGGCCGCGGCAGAATTTCCGACTTTATCGACCGCCTTGCGAAGCTCTTCCTTCGAGACACCGAGCGCATGAGCCCAGCATTTCACTTGGTCAGGCGCATGCAGATCGATCTTTGAGCGCTCGAACTGATCTTTTTTTGTAAGGCTGTCCATTCTCGAACAACCCCGGCTTGGGCGCTCCGTTCCTAAGAAACTGTCTGCCTGATTCGTATGTCCATCGGACAGTGCCGACATGACAAAGGCAGCATGCAAACGACCGGGTTCACCCATTGGCAAAGGGCCCGCGAAAAGCCGACCTGAAATATAAGCGCCGTTCGCGTCGGCCCTAAACCGATAAGGAAGTCAAGCAGCTTCGAGCGCTGGCAAAGGCGAACACCCCGAAAGGCGTTATCAGCCGAGTTGCATTCGGGCAACATCGTTCGGAAAGATGCGTCATCAACCTTCTTTCGCCATTGCGCGACCGCGTCCCAAGCCGACAATCCGCCTCGTCACATGCTGCAATCTGGCTCCCGAGGAGCCCGTGGAGGCTGGGATGATGAACTCAAGACGGGTGCGGGGGGCGGCGTTGGGCGGGACGGTCGTCCTGTCGGGCTGTATCGTCTCGTGGGTTGCGGCGTTCGGTTCGGCTGGCATCGAAAAGATCGGTGCGTCAGTCACCGGTGCATCAGTTGATGAGCCCCGCGCACTTGCTGTCGTTGCCGATGCCGTATCTGAGACATCACCAGCAACTGCCACGTCGAACGCTGCCGTCGACGGCCCCAATGCAGTGGTAACCATGAGCGAACAGGAAGCGGTGGCGACCACCAACGCTTCGCCGTCCGTGCACGAGACGGAACCTGTCGTCGCGGCCGCGTTGACCAATCCGGCGCTGCCGCCGGACACTCAACCGGGGCAGGCGCGGGCAGCGAATAAGCCGGATCCGGAGCCTCGCGTGGTAAAGGCGGCGGTAGACTCCGTCGAAATCCTCGACGAGTGCTGGGACGTCAGTGCCTGCATCGACCGCTATCTCTGGGCGCTCTATCAGAGGACGCCCAAGGAAGACACCATCAAGGTGCCGGAGCAGAGGGAGGTGACGGTCAAGAGAAAGAAGAAGATGGTGACGGTCACCAGAACCTTCACCAGACTTGTCGATGAGGATTTCGCCTGGAAGGACACCAAGGCGGCCGAAAGAGCCAGCATGCCCATGATGGACTACGTCATGGGAGGCGTCGATCGGAGCTTCAAGCTGAAGCTCTTCCGTGCACTTCTCGCGGCGGAACAGGCCGGCCTGTCGCCCGGTATCACCAGCGCGTTCCGCGATGACTACCGCCAGTCGATTGCAAGCGGGCTGAAGGCGGCCAGCAACAGGTCGTATCACGGCGGCAGCCTCCGTGGCGGCTACGGCCATGGTCTCGCCGCCGACATCGTCAGCATCGACGGCGCGACGCGTGACGACCGTTGGAGATCGTCGGAAAAGCTCTGGAAATGGGTCGACGCGCACGGCAAGGAGTTTGGCGTCGCGCGCCCCTATCTCGATTTTGATCCCCCGCATCTGGCGCCTATCGATGGCCAGGAATATGCCGCTCATCGCGGCGGCGCCAAAACGCGGCACGCGGCGCTGGACGCGAAGACGCACAGCCGTCACGCGGCGCACGATAATTACGTCGCAGTGAAACGCGCAAAGACAGCGAAGTCATCGAAGGTGCGAACGATCTAAGCGGGATCACGGTGCTCCGTATGGTGGGGGTAGCCCACCGGGTCCGCGCAAAAGCGCGTCGCGATGAAGGCTCCGGCGCAACCCACCAAAGTCGTACCCCGAAGATGGCGGGCTGCGCTTCGCTACGCGTGTACTTACAAAGGCCACGTTCGCGTTGCCCTGAAAAGGCGACATTGCACCTCCGCAATCAGGTCTGCGTTTCGCTGGCCATCGCACTCAAGAAAGGTGCAGGGGTGGTTTGATCTGGGTCAAACAACTTTGATCTACGTGATCTAAGAGACTTTTCCGCTAGTCCGATGGCACAGCTTGTGTCGACAACTCATTGGTCCCCATTTTGCTGTCAGGAGTGCGCGATGAAGACCGAACAACCTTTCCCAGATCTGGTTGTCGCTGCGAGTATCGCCGTTGCATTCTTTGCTCTCGCATTCAACCCGGGAGTAGCGCAGGCCCAAGGCGCCGGAGTGGAGCGCCCGCCAGCGCAGGTCATGCACTTCGACCCGAACGGCAAACTACCGTCGACGTTTACGCTCGAACTGCGCAAGGGCGTCACTGCCACACTGCCATTCGACGACAAGCGCGACTTCGACGAGGCCAAGAAGGGCTTCATCGCCGAGCCGCCCTACAAGCAAATCAAGGCCGATGCCGGCCACGTTGCTTGGGATATGGGTAGCTATCAGTGGCTGCTGCAAGACCAGGACTTCCAGAGCATTCACCCCTCGTTGCAGCGCCAGGCCGTGTTGAACATGGCCTATGGTCTGTACGAAGTGTTGCCGGACAAGATCTATCAGGTGCGCGGCTTCGACCTGGCCAACGTCTCGTTCATCAAGGGCGATACCGGCTGGATCGTGTTCGACCCGCTGACGGCCAAGGAAACCGCCCGCGCGGCACTTGAGTTTATCAACGAAAAACTTGGTAAGCGACCGGTTGTCGGCGTCGTCTATTCGCACTCGCACGTCGACCACTTCGGCGGTGTGCGCGGCGTGGTGGATGAAACCGACGTCGTCAGCGGCAAGGTCAAAGTCATTGCCCCGAAAGGCTTCCTTGAGGCAGCGATCTCCGAGAACGTCTTCGCCGGCAACGCCATGTCGCGCCGCACGCAATGGCAATATGCGGTATTGTTGCCGCGCGACCCGCTCGGCCATGTGGATCAGTCGATCGGCAAGAATGTGGCCAACGGCAACACCGGTCTGATTCCCCCCAACCTGATCATCAGCAAGGACTTCGAGGAATTGACGCTCGACGGCGTGACGATGGTATTCCAGAACACGCCGGACACCGAGGCGCCAGTAGAGATGAACACCTACTTCCCGCAGTTCAAGGCCTTCTGGGCCGCGGAGAACGTGACCGGCACCATACACAACATCTATACGTTGCGCGGAGCGCCGACCCGCAACGCTTTGAACTGGTCGAAGGAGATCAATGTCGCGCTCTGGAAGTTCGGCCAGGAAGCCGAGGTGATGTTCGCTTCGCACAGTTGGCCTCGCTGGGGCAACGCCCGCATCCAGGAGGTGCTGCGCGCGCAGCGCGATGCGTACGCGAACCTGAACAATCAGGCGCTGCACTACGCCAACCTGGGTGTGACGATCAACGAGATCCAGAACGTCTACCAAGTACCCAAGAGCCTGCAGCAGCAGTGGGCTGCGCGCAGCTACCACGGCGACGCGCAAAACAACTCGCGCGCCGTCATCAACCGGTTCCTCGGTCACTATGACGGCAATCCTGTCAACCTAGCGCCGCTGTCGCCGAAGGATTCGGCGCCTCTTTACGTCGAAATGATGGGAGGCTCGGCGAAGATCATTGCCAAGGGCAAGGAACTGTCGGCCAAGGGCGAGTACCTGCAGGCCACAGAGATTCTCAATCGCCTGCTGTTTGCCGAGCCGCAGAACAAGGAGGCCCGCGGATTGCTGGCGGACGTTTACGAACAACTTGGCTACCAGTCCGAAAGCACCAGCTTTCGTAACAGCTACCTGCAGGCATCCTATGAACTGCGCAACGGACTACCTGGCGGCACGCCTCAACGAAGCACCGGACCGGACGTAGTGCGCGCGATGTCGACGGAAAACTGGCTCGACTTCCTGGGTATTAGCATGGACCCGAAGAAAGCCGATGGTATGCGCTTCACTATCAACTTGGTCACGCCCGACAACGATGAGAAGTATCTGGTTGAGATGAGCAACGCCACACTGACCAACATTAAGGGCGAGCAGGCAAAAAACCCTGATCTGACGATCACACTCAACCGCGCCGACCTCAACATGGTGATGATGGGTGTCAAGTCCTTCGACGACCTGATCAAGACCGGCAACGCGAAGTTCGAGGGTGACCGTAAGCCCTTTGACCAGCTCAGGGAGCTCATGGTCTCGTTCACGCCAAACTTCGAGATCCTTCCGGGTACCGCGCCAAAATCGCCGACGGAGGGCCCCAAACCGTTCGAGCTGCCTGACATGCTACCCTCGGGGGAAGGCGACTGAAGGCACTCCAAAGCCTTTCCAAAGCCATCGGCAGATTTCACTTAAGGGGTCACAAGGCGACATCGTTGGGGACACGGTCGCGCGTCGGCTTTGCCTTCGAAAGCGGACATCCCGAATTTATGAGTGGTCGCTCTTACAGGAATGAAAGCACACGTCCCTTCAGAGCATCCTATGCAGCCCGCCGGGCGGGATTCGGACCAACTTGCATGGCCTACGTAATACGGAGAGCCTTTGGATATTTGGATGTTCTTCCCCAGCGAGAGGACCTGAGCCGCAGCAGATGAGCAATTTTGTTCTAGATTCTCTCTCTCCGCCATTTGCGCGATGGTGTACGCCAGACTACGATTTCGAACTATTTCGCGCGCAGCGCGCTGTTAGGCCCTCGATCCTTGCGCGGGCCCATTTGTCCAGGAGTTGATAATCGCACCGCTACGTCGGCCCGGCCTTTAGAACGTAGCCGTGCCGTCCCGTCTTGCTTCAGGCGTTATCTCGATACAGAGAGTGTTTCCTCGCATCGTGCGGCGAATACCATGAGGTACTCGCCGATCTCTCTGCCAAGGGCTTCGGTGGGTTCGATGTCTTGCAGGCTCATGTTGAGCGCGTAAATCGGCAGACCTTCGACGACGATCGGAGTGGCGACGGCGAGTACGCCGGGCTGCCAGGAGACCGCACAGTAGCCGTCGCGCCTGACGGAGCGGATTGATTTCTGCACCTCGGCGATCAGCGCCTTGGTGGCGGCGGCATTACGTCGCCGGAATTGCACGAGCAGCGTGTCGCGGGCCGCGTCCGGGATCCCCGCGAGATAGGCGCGCCCAAGCGAGGTCAATTCCATCGGTACCTGTTGACCGGCCACAATGCTGCGCAGCGTCGGGCGCGGGCTGTAGCGAATGGATTCCAGGTAGACCATCATTGTACGATCCGCCGTTGCGAGACCGACGTTCAGCCGGCGCCGCGTGGATTCAGCCCGCATCAGCGGGCTGAGCACCTTGAGCACCGGCGATCCCATGCGGACGGCGTGGCCGAGGCTGAGGACGGCGGCGGCAAGCCGATAGTTTCGCTCCGTCCGGACTTCGTCGAGCATGCCGAACTCGACCAAGGTCTTGGTCAGTCGGCTGACGGTAGAGCGAGGCAGGCCGGTGCGCTCGGCGATCTCGCCGTTGCCGAGCGTATCGACGCCGGGCCGGAAGGCACGCAGGATCTCGATGCCCCGCTCCAGCGACCGGTTTCCATTTGCGCCACCAGAATATTCCCGCGCTGAAGCCATGCCGCGCTCCGTCTGACCCATTCCACTAAATGGAAATGGAGGATATCCGCTTTTATGACAACTCAGTATACAAGCAAACAATAAAACAAAGCGCAAAGCATCTCGGGAGCATGAAACGCAATGTCTAACATTCCTGTTGGGTAATAGTCCGGCGTGGTCCGGTTCGTCGACTTGGACGCGACGGGCGCCGGCTTGAAATCGATACATCGTTGGTCCCTCGGCGCAGGCGCGCCGAGATGTCCGGGTCGGCATCCGCCGGCGCGGCCGGAGTGATGCGTCTTCCGCGATGAAAATCTGCGCACAGTGCCAAACCACAATCGAAGGTATGCACATGACCTATAAGCTGATCGAGTTCTCAGTCGATACCGGCGTCGCCACCATCGCCCTCAACAGGCCCGACCGTCGAAATGCCATGAGCGACGACATGCGCTCGGAATTTGTGGATGCGCTCCAGGCGGTCGCGGGCGACAAGTCGATCCGGGCGCTGGTTTTGACGGGGCGCGGCAGTGCGTTCTGCGCGGGCGGCGATATCAGCGGCATGAAGCGGCGCCTGGAAGCCCCGCAAGGCGAAGTCGCATTCAACGGCTGGAGCAGGCAGCAGGGCGTGCATCGGGTTCAATCCATGCTGCTCAACCTGCCCAAGCCGACCATCACCGCGGTGAACGGTGCCGCAGCCGGTCTCGGCGCCGATACCGCGCTCGCTTGCGATTTTCTGATTGGATCGGAGCGTTCGAAATTCACCTGGTCCTACATCAAGCGCGGACTGATCCCCGATGGTGGCGGCTCCTACTTTCTTCCACGACGTGTCGGACTTCCCAAGGCAAAGGAGTTGATCTTCACCGGGCGTATGGTCGAGGCCGACGAGGCTCTCGCGCTCGGCATTCTCGATCGCAAGGTGACCTCCGGCGAGCTTCTTTCGGCCGCGCAGGCATGGGCCGTCGAACTCGCGCAGGGATCACCGACGGCGCTCGCACTGGGTAAGAAAATCCTGAACCAGACCTTCGAGCATTCGGCACACGAGATCTTTGATCTTGGCAGTCAGGCGCAAGCCATCTGCTACACCAGCGCCGAGCACCGCGAAGCGGTGATGGCGTTCCTCGCAAAGTCGTCCTCGAAGGAGTGATGCCATGAACGCCATCGCACGCCTCGTTCGACCGCGGAGTGTCGCCGTCATCGGCGCTTCCGCCGATCCAGACAAGACCACTGGACGGCCGGTGGCATTCCTGCAAAAGCACGGCTTCTCGGGCACGATTTATCCGGTCAACCCGAAGGTCGAACGCATCGGTGAGCTCACCTGCTATCCCGATGTCGGGGCGCTACCGGCGGTGCCCGATGTTGGGATCGTCCTCCTGGGCGCGGAGCGCGCGCATCTCGCGGTGCGGGAGTTGTCGAAACGCGGCGCCGCCGCAGCGATCGTCCTTGCGAGCGGTTATACCGAAACCGGCGAGGAGGGGGCTTTGCGCCAGAGGCAGCTTCTGGAAGCTGCCGGTTCGATGCGGATCCTTGGCCCCAACACGATTGGCCTCGTCAACCTGACGGACAATATCGTGCTGTCGGCCTCGGGCGCACTGGCGATGGATCACTTCCCCGCAGGCCCAATCGGGCTCGTGTCGCAGAGCGGCGGAATCCTTGGGGCGCTGCTCTCCCGCGCGGCAGCGCGGGGCATCGGGTTGTCGAAGCTCGTGTCCACGAGCAACGAAGCCGACCTCGAGCTTTCGGACTTCATCGAATTTCTTGCAGCGGACGAAGCCACCAAGGTGATTGCGCTGTACGTCGAGGCGATCCGGCATCCGGTCGGTTTCCGCGAAGCAGTCCGAAAAGCGCGGTTGGCCGGCAAGCCGGTGGTGGCTTTCAAGATCGGCCGTTCGGAGGCCGGAGCCAAGGCCGCCGTCTCGCATACCGGCGCGCTCGCCGGCTCGGATCGCATGTACGACGCGCTGTTCAGGCAGCTCGGTGTGATCCGGGCGAAGACATTCGAGGACCTGCTCGACATTCCGGCCGCTCTCGCTGCGGGGCGGAAGCTTTGTGGAAAGCGCGTGGCGATCCTCACTTCCACTGGAGGCGCCGGAACAATCGTTTCCGACAGTCTCGGCGTCGCCGGTTTCGAGACGCCCACGCCGGATGCCGAGACCGCGGCTCGTCTTGCGTTGCTGCAATCCGGCTCCCATGCCAATCTCGACCGCAATCCGGTCGACCTGACGCTGGCCGGCCTGCATCCGGACATCCTGCGGGGTGCGATCCGCGCTCTGCTTGCCAGCCCGTGTTATGATGCCCTGGTGATAATTGCAGGGTCGTCTGCCGTCGGATCTCCGGCGCTTCTTGCAGATGCTGTCCGCGACTGCCTGCCGGACTCCGACAAGCCGGTCATTGCTTATGTCAGCCCGTACGCGCCGGACGTCGGCGCGGTTCTCACGGCGCGCGGCGTGCCGGCCTACACGTCAGCCGAAAGCTGCGCGTCTGCATTCGCAGGCTTGCTCCTGGCGGCCCGGTGTTCGCGCCGCGAAGTTGCTTTGTCGGTCGAACGGCGGGTCGACATCAGCGAATTTTCCACGGGCTCACTCGACGAGGCCCAGGCCAAGGCACTCTTCACCCGGTTCGGCATTCCCGCGGTGGCCGAGCGGATCGTCGAGACATCGGCGGAAGCGGAATCCGCGGCGCACGGCCTTGGCGAGAAAGTGGTCCTGAAGGTCCTGTCCGGCGAGATCACGCACAAGAGCGATGTCGGTGGCGTCGCGATCAATCTGACGCCGGATACGATCGGCGGACGGCTTATCACCATGGCGAATGATGTAGAGAAGGCGACCGGCGAGCGTCCGCAACGCTTCCTGGTTCAGGAGATGGTCGCGGGCGGCACCGAGTTGATCCTGGGCATGCACCGCGATGTGCTCGGCACAGCGATTCTGCTCGGCATGGGCGGCGTCACCGCGGAACTCTTCAAGGATACAACCATGCGTCTCCTGCCGCCGCAGGGTGGCCTCAGCCGCGATGACGCGCTCTCGATGCTGCATGACCTTATCACCTGGCCGTTGCTGGACGGATTTCGGGGACGGCCGAAGTCGGACGTCGAGGCGCTGGTGTCCACGATCGTCGCCTTCTCGCTGATGGCGGCACAACTCGGCGAGCGCCTGATCGAGGCCGAGATCAATCCGGTCTTCGTCTTGCCGGCGGGTCAAGGCGTGCGCGCCGCGGATGGCGTCGCGGTGCTGGGAGCGGCCGCCGGCTGAGCAGGCTCCGCTCGGTCCGGCATAGGCATTATCGAACGGTCTGACGAAGGTCTGGCCGCAACGAACATAGAAAAGCATCGGCATTTCGCCGGTCGCCAAAATCAAAACGGAGGATACGCATGTCGACGCTGGTTCATGCTGCGTCCGATTCAACCGGAGTGAGCACGAGGAAATTTCTGACCGTGCTGATTGCGCTGGGGATCATGATCGCAATCATCATGGCGCCATCGCCGGCTGATCTGTCGCCGGCGGGACAGCGCGTCATCGCCGTGATGACCTTCGTGGTGCTGATGTGGATCACCGAAGCAATCCCCTACGGAGTAAGCGCGGTCGCGCTCATATTCCTCTTGATCTTGGCGCTCGGTTTCTCGCCCGCCGGGAACGACCCAGGCACAGTTCTTGGAACCGCAAAGGCTATTCCGCTCGCGCTCAGCGGCTTCTCGAACAGCGGCTGGCTGTTTGTCGCGGCGGGCCTCGCCATGGCGGCTTCGATCACGAGCACCGGGCTCGAGAAGCGGGTGGCCTATCTGATCCTCAAGCTGGTCGGCACCAACACCCATGCGATCATGTTCGGCATCATCCTGACCGCCTTCGCATTGACCTTCTTCATTCCCTCGGTGATCGCGCGAGCGGCGACGCTCGTTCCGATCGTGATCGGACTGATCGAGGCATTTGGCCTTCCGCGCAGCAGCCAGATTGGCAAGGCCATGCTCCTTCTTGCGGGCATTCTGCCATCGGTGACCGGCGTGGGAGTGCTCTCGGGAGCCGCGCCCAATCCGGTGATTGTCAGCTTCCTGACAGGAGCAGGCCAGGCCCAACTCGGCTATGTCGACTGGCTGGTCTATTTGCTTCCCTACACTGTCCTTTTTTCCATCGGCCTCTATTTTCTCGCGACCCGGCTCTTCAGATTTGAATTTGCAGAATTGCCTGGGGGAAGCGAGTACATCGCCGCGCGCCTCGCGGAATTGGGGCCGATGTCCGCGACCGAGAAGCGGGCGTCGTTCATCATGGTGCTAACGATCCTCCTCTGGGCGACCGACAAGATCCACCATGTCGAGGCATCCGCCATTTCGGTGCTTTGCGTGCTGCTGCTCGTGATGCCGGGTGTCGGGATCATCACCTGCAATGATCTCTACAAGCGAATTGACTGGAATTCGGTTCTGCTGTTTGGCGCGGGAATTTCGATGGCGGAGATGCTGACCAGGACCGGTGGGGCGGCGTGGCTGTCGAAGGTGGCGTTCGTCGAGTCCGGGATGGGACGCCTGTCGGTCACGGCACTGGCGATCATGATCTTCGTTGTCGTGTTCTTCGTACGCTTCTGCTTCACCAGCATCACGTCCTGCCTGACCGCGATCACGCCAGCGATCATCGGCTTTCTGGTCTCCCTGCACAATCCGGACCTGCCGATCGTCGGAATCGTACTTGGCGTGGCTCTCATTGCCCAATGTTTGTCGATCATTCCGGTGACGTCAGCCCCCGCCATGATCGCATACGGCGCCGGCGGCTTCACGACGCGGGACATGATGCGTCTGGGGCTGCCGCTCGCGACGGTCATGTACAGCCTCATCGTGCTGTTCATGTTCACCTACTGGCCGCTCGTGGGTCTCTGGAAGTGAACGGGAGAGCGCGCATGGATCGGAGGAGAACGCGCTGCCCTTGGTGGTATGTCGTCGGCGTGGTGGCTGCGCTCCTGGCCGGGTTTCCTCGGGTCGTCGTGGCCGACGAGATCCGAATTCTGGTATCGAATGCCGTTCGCGAGGCATACAGCGAGTTGCTGCCCGCCTTCGAGAAAGAAACCGGGCATCATGTTTCGGTCGAATGGGGTGGAACGGTCGATATTCTCCGGCGCGCAGGCGCGGGGGAGAATATTGATGTTGTGGTCGTGCCTGCGGGGCGCGTCGACAGTTTGATCACGCGCGGCATTGCCGTGAAACGAACGGATTTGGCGGCGTCCGCCATCGGTGTCGCGGTGAGGGTCGACCTCCCCCGGCCAAATATAGCAACCGCGGAGGCTCTCTCTCGCGCGCTACGCGATTGCCGGACAATCGTCATTTCGTCGGGGCCCAGCAGTGAGCATATGCCTGCTCTCTTCGAAAGATTGGGTGTTGCCCGCGAGATTGAGGGGAAGATCCTGCAACTGGCTCCCGGCCTGTCGGTTGGAGAGGCTCTTGCGGAGGGCCACGGGGATATCGGCTTCACGCAGATCAGCGAGTTGCTCGCCATCAAGGGCATTTCCTATGTCGGGCCTCTCCCGGCCGAGATTCAGTCGGTCACGGTTTTCTCAGCGGGCCTGCTGAAGCCGTCGGCATCGTCTGAGCCGGCTCGGGCTTTGATCATCTTTCTCTCGGGACCGAATGCGGCGGTTGTCTTGAAGAAGCATGGGCTGGAGCCCGGCAGTCCATGATCTCTAGCCGGTCTACGATCTGTAGCTCGCACCGAGTTGCACAAAAAAGGAATTTAGCTTGAGAAAGATTTTGCTGATCGTCACCATCTCGTGGTCGGTCGCGTGCGCGCTGTTCGCGCTGGCCCAAACCTCGATCGGGCTCCCGACCGTGGCCGCCGAGCGAGCATTCTTTTACGTCGGCGGACGCTACGTTGGCGAACCCGGTAAGGAGCTTATGCATGGCCAGATGTATGTGGAGTATCTGGCGCCGAAGACAATTACGCAGAAGTATCCGCTGATATTGATTCACGGCGCGATGCAGACGGCGACCAACTGGATGATGACACCGGATGGTCGGAAGGGCTGGGCAGAGTATTTCCTCAAGCAGGGTTACGCGGTCTATTTGGTCGATCAGCCCGCTCGTGGTCGTTCGGCTTGGCACCCAAACGTTGACGGGGCTCTGCGGAGTTTTACCGCGCCGCAACTGGCGCGACAGTTTACGGCCCCGGAGCACTACAATCAGTGGCCTCAGGCCAGGAAGCACACCCAGTGGCCAGGCTCGGGTGAAGGGAAAGGACGCATGGGTGATCCTGTCTTCGACGCCTTCTACGCGTCTCAAGTCGATTCGCTGGCCGGTGACGAGGAGACGCAGAGTTTGATCCAATCCGCCGGAGCCGCACTGCTTGACCGGATCGGTCCTGCGATCCTCTTGACCCATTCGCAAGCGGGGCCGCTCGGCTGGGCGATCACGGAAGCGCGGCCGGCTCTGGTCAGGGCGATTGTCGCTATCGAGCCAAGCGGTCCACCGTTCGAGAACGCGGTGATGAACGCCAACAAAGCAAGAGCGTGGGGGTTGACCGATATCCCGATGGCCTACGATCCCCCGGTTGCCGCCGCGTCCGAGCTACGCACTGTGAAGCAGCCGCAGCCCGATGGTCCCGATCTCGCGGCTTGCGTCCTGCAGGCAGAGCCTGCGCGAAAGTTGAAGAACCTGACGGGGCGGCCGACGCTCATCGTCACCGCGGAAGCGTCTTATCATGCGGCCTACGACCACTGCACGGTAAAATACCTCGATCAGGCCGGCGTATCGGTTCAGGCCATGCGGCTGGAGGACAGTGGTATCCATGGGAACGGGCACATGGTGATGCTGGAGCTCAACAATCTCGAAGTGGCGGCGGCATTGGCAGCTTGGTTAAAGGAAAACGCGAAATGCTCAAAACGTCAGCGCCTCCTTGTTGAAGAACTCGTCGCTCCATTCAAGTATCGGTTGAACCGAACCTCGCTTGCCAAGCGAAGTTCGGCGGTTGGCGCTTTTGGACAATGCGGGTCGTTCATGTGGGGCTATGGTTTTGCGTCCGGTAGGTCCAAGCCGCTCTTCTTCATCGATTCCGCTGACGCGGGCGACGTCAGATACGCCAGAAACTGCATCGCAGCTTCCATATCGGTTGCCTCGGAAGAGACGGCGGCAGAAACTACGCTTTTCTTCTGCAACTCTTCGGGCAACGGGCCGACTACGCTGATTCCCGGCTCCAGGCGCAACTCGCTAATCTGTTGGAGCCCGAGTTCGACCTCACCGCTGGCGATCGCTTCGCCAACAAATTTCCGGCCCAGAATGACGTGGCTCTTGCCTGCGACCTGATCGACGATGCCTAATTTCTTGAGAAGAACGGTGGCAACATACGTTCCGCTGGCTCCCTCGGAATAGCCGATCGAGGTGGCGTCCAAAAGTGTCTGGCGTAGTGCTGCTTCCGTCGAAACGTCCGGCAGCTTGTGTCCGGTCTTCACCGCAACACCAATCTTGGAGACCGCGACGTCCTTTCGCTCGACGGGAGTGAAGTATCCGCCCTTGACTAGTTCGTCCATGCCGGTGTTGACCATGATCAGCACGTCTACATGTTCACCACTCTTCACGCGGACTTGGCTGGCTTCGGGCGAATTGCCGGATGATGGTCCCCACGACATGATGACCTTACGGCCGGTCTCTTGTTCGAAGCGAGTGGCGATCTCCTTGAACGAGCCCTTCAGAATACCGGTGGTCAGGACTTTGAGTTCTGCCGCGCGGGCTGCGCTCACCAACATCAACACGGCGGCGAGCGAGGTCATGCTTCTTGCGATAAGTGCTGATAATTTTGCCATTTAGCGGCGTCCCCCCAAGTTTTTCATGCTTGGAGATGCCTATAGCCGCGCTGACGCGAGCATTAAAGGTTCCGCTTTCACTAGGTGGAAGGGTCGATTGCCGGGACAGCTTAAACGGAGGCCTGTCTTTTGCGGGGCTTCAAGATAAAGGGATACTCGGTCGTGATCTACCGGCGAAAGCCGCTAACGAGGCGACTGTGAAGCTGGCGCGGGGAATTGCACCGAGTGAGCGATACCAAGAGGTAGAATCAGAAGGTGCCGCCCAGTTCAAGGAGCGCGTGCTCCACTATGGCGCCTCGGTGTTACCGTGACAGTGCACAAAATTATTGCGAGTAACGACCCCGACGTCAAGCTGCCGTCTGCACGGAACATAATCGTGTCAATGCATTGAAGCTGTCACAATGCAACTTCCAATCATAGGTGAAGAAGTTTCGCCTGACGTTATGCCGGATAGCGCCCGTTGCGCGCGGGGCGCTCGCCTAATTATCAAATCCGACAAACACCGTCGCTTCCTCGACAGACTTCCGCTCCGACACGACCGCATTTGCCGGAAAGGTTTCGTCCGGCCAGCCCAGCGCGATACTTTTCATGATGACCTGATCGTCGGCTATTCCAGCGTGCTCGCGCACCACGGGTGATTGCATGATGCCCTGGCTGTTGATCACGGCGCCCAGCCCGCGAGACCAGGCGGCATTGACCAGGGCGGTCGCCACAGCGCCGCAATCGAAGGGCGTATCGTCGCTGCCGTCCAGCACCCTGTCGTAGGTAATGATCACGCAGACAGGCGCGTCGAATTGACGAAAGCCACGCAGCACCCAGTCCTGGCGCTTGTCCTTGTTGTCGCGCTCGATCCCCATCGCGGAGAATAATTGCTTGGCGACACCGACCTGCCGGTCGCGGTGCTTGCCTGCGAAGGCCTGACCGGTGCGGAACTCGCGCGACTGCGGTATGCCGGCCGCCATCCGCTCGGTGTTGCCGGCGCGGATCCGATCCAGCGGTTCGCCGGTGATGACGTAGAAATTCCAGGGCTGGGTGTTCATCGACGACGGAGCGCGCATCGCCAAACCAATGATCTCCGCAATCAGCGCCTTGGGCACTGGATCGGGTTTGTAACCGCGGATGCTCCGGCGACCGAGGATAACGTCGTCAAACTGCATCTGTGTGGTGTTCCCCGGACAAGTCCTGAATCAGCTTTCGCCTGACGCTACAGCGGACAGCATCCGTTGCGCGCCCGTGGTCGTGTAGCGGATTTTGTGAAAATGAAATTGTGCCGCTGATTTGCCCGACGTGTCAAATTTTCGGTCCAAACGGTCGGTTGCGGCGGTCGCCGGCTACTTTGCATGGGGTTGTTTTCGATGTTTTTGGTGGGAGCCGCCGGGACCCGGCGCGGCGGCAGCCTTCTGAAGGCGCGAAGGCCTTTCAGGTTGTTGCTCAAATCGTGGGTTTGAGCCTGGAAAGGTCGAAAACTCGTGATCTTTCAAGGAGATTCGATGACACTGTCTCCGCCATTTGCGCGATGTTGTACGCCAGACTAGGATTTTCTGCGATGTCATGCGCTAGATGGCAGCGCTTCGGAGTTGACTGAAACTCCCTCCGCCACTTTATTTCCGCCCAGCCCCAGGACTAAGGTAACCGATCGCACCTCCGCGGGAGACAGCCCCGCGCCGAATGGACTGTCGAGGAGTTTGCAGGCCGAACTGTGCGAGATCGTGCTGCATGAAGCCCAGGAACCAGATGCTTCCGTCGATCTCCGTTCTGAAGAGGCGTCGGCTGCGCGGCAAGGCCGCGAGTTTCCCTTCCGTTGATTTACGTCAAGCTGAAGCAAGTCCATCACCGCTAGACGGATTTATCCGAAAGCCCGGGGGCGCGACATGATGACCGTTTGCCTGAAGTCGCTGATGATCGTCAGTCTGACCGCTGTTTTCGCCGCGGCCGTTCACGCCGAAGATGCCGATGTCGGCAAGGTCGAATTTCAAGCCTCGTGCGCAAGCTGCCATGGTGTGGACGGAAAGGGCAGGGGACCTGTCGCTGAGCAGCTGAAGGTGTCGCCCGCCGATTTGACGGCTTTGGCCAAGAACAACAACGGGGTCTTTCCTATAACCGCCGTCTATGAAGCCATAGATGGGCGGAGAACAATTTCCGCGCACGGCACTCATGAAATGCCGATTTGGGGGGAACGATTCAATCCCGTTAAGAGCTTGCCTCACATTGTCGATCCGGCCTACGACGCGCTCGATCCTTCCCGGGATCTGCGGGAGGTTGTCGTGCGAACACGGATCCTCGCCGTTATCGATTATCTGAACCGCATTCAGCAAAAGTAGCGACGGCGAAGGCGTTCGGGATCGTCGTGTTGCCGACACGGCTCGGCCGCGGCGACGCGATCTGCTGCAATAGATGAGCGGCAGCCCTGTGGCGCGCGACGGCCGCCGCGCGCAACATTGATCCCCATCAAGGCCGCTGCGAGCAAAGTTGTTAGTGGTCATATGGAAAGTGGAGGATCAACGATGACCAGCATAATGCTTGACGCCCAGCAAATTCAGAACGCCCCGGCTCCCGTTCGCCTCTGGCTTGAGCAGCAGATATTGGCGGCTCTCGGTCCAAGGCTGGCACCCGGAGCGTCGTCGCCTCGCCTGGCTGCTTGCACAGAAGCCCAGGCAGCGAACCTTCTCAATCGAATTAGACAGGTGCCATTTGCTGTCGAAGTGTTCTTCGGGCTCGCCCATCCCGAGATCTCCTTCGGCGAGCCGCCGGTCGTGACGTTCCGTCTCCTCGAGCTTCAGCGTCGTGCTGGTTTGGAGAACATCACCAAGCTCCTCGAATGCCTCGACCTCATCAACCGGGCGTTCGCCGAGATGTGTGACGATCCTGCCGCGCGGTTCTGTGATTTTGATGCCGCCGGGCACTGCTCGATTCTGCCAGCTACCCAGAACAGTATCGCTGCATTGTGGAAGGCACTCATTGCGGCGGAGCGGCCTGGCGCGCTGCCAATAACCGCAGCCGAATAGTGCGGGCCGGCACGAGATGAACCCGAAAGGGCCCTGCTGCAGGAGGAAGTTGGCCGGCCGACTGTCGTCATCCATTGTCATTATGACGTGGATGTTCCTACTGTGGCCCGGGCAGGTGCGAGCAGGAGAAATCCGGGATGTGCAAACACTTGCGCCTCTGGTCGGGAAGATCATCCAAAGTGTCGTCGGCATAAGAGCCACTACGGAGACAGCGGCGGTTTCCCGGTCGATCGACACGGGGCCCGGGCTTCCCAATAGTCCGTCCCCCACAACGAAGGATGTGTATGGTGCGGGCGTCATCATCAAGGCGGAGTCCGGATTGATCGTGACGAGCAATCATGTGGTCAGCGGCGCCAAGATACTCTCGGTCCGATTGTCGGACGGGCGCCAGCTTGATGCCAGGTTCGTGGTGGCCGACGAGCGATATGACCTGGCGATGCTGAGAATTTCGGCGTCGGGCCTGACCGCAGCCCGCATCGGTCGATCGATCGACGCAGAGCCCGGGGATTTCGTCATTGCGGTCGGCGGCTCTTCGGGACTCACTCAAAGCATTAGCTTCGGCATCGTCAGCGCTCTGCATCGCTCGTGGCCTGGCATCCCTTGCCAGGATCTCATTCAGACCGACGCCTTGCTGGATCGCGGCAGTGCAGGCGGGCCGCTGTTCAATCTGCGGGGCGAAGTGATCGGCATTGTTGCCGCTAGCACCGGCGAGACCGAATCCGAGCGTGCCCTTGCGATTCCCTCGGATGCCATCGATCGCCTGTTCATTAGGATGAACTAGGTGTTCAGCGCGATCGTGGATCGATTTGATGCCGTTTGATCCGCTGACTGATTGGTGGCCGCGCTGCGATCGCCACCAAGAGATCAGTAGGCCATAATCGGCGTTTCCAGCAGGTGATCGTTCACTGCAACGACACCGGGGATTGCCTCCGCGGCAATCCGGATCGCCGCGCGCTCGGCGGCGGATTGCGCATATCCCCACAGGTCGACGACGCCGTTCTGTACGGTCGCGGTCAGATTGAAGGTGTGTGCCCATGGTTGCTCGCGAAGCTCGCCGAGTAATTTCTTCCTGATAGCAGAATCGGTGGGTGATATCTCCAGCTTCGGCCGGGCGCTCGCGACGGCCTGGAGCAGGTTGGCCCGGCTGACGATGCCGAGGAGGTGGCCGGCTTCATCGACGATGGGGACACGCTTGATGCCATGTTTCTCGAGCAGCATCGCAATTTCATGCAGAGGTGTCTCCGGCGCCGCGGTCACGACCTTACGGGTCATGATGTCCGCGATCTTGACAGCATGGGACTTCACGTAGTCGGACGCCATTTGCGCGTCTCCGACCAGAAGCCGCAGCCACCACGAATACGGGCGCTCGGTGCCCGCTTCAGTCCGATGCATCAAGTCGCCTTCCGTGACGATTCCAACGAGTTCGCTGTCCTTGCCCACAACGGGAACGGCGCTGATGCGGTGTTGGAGCAGCAGGGAAGCAACCCGCTGCACCGTTGCGTTGGAGTCCACCGTGATGACGGGTGACACCATGACGTCGCGCGCTTGCATGATCGTGCTCTCCGTAGACGGGAAGGTGTCACATCCTGCGGGATCTCGCGCAGGGGTGATTTGACCCCGATCAATCGGTCTGGAGTTCCCTGGCCCTAGAGAGGACTCCTTGAAGCGGAGGATCGAGATGGCGGGAATTCCAAAGAACGCGCTCGTGTTTGTCGGAGACGGGCGCAAGGCGCTGTTGCTCCGCAACGAAGGCGACAATCGGTTCCCCAACCTGAAGGCGGAGGCTGTCTTCGAAGATCAGAACCCGCCAACGCATGTGCAAGGCACGGACCGTCCGGGACACTTCATAAAGGGGATCGTCTCCGGTCGGCGGGGAGCCGTCGAACCGACGAACTGGCACGAGCTCGAGGAGTATCGGTTCACAAGGCGGGTTGCGCGGGCCGCGGAGGAGATTGTCCGGAGCGGAAAGACGACGGCGCTTGTCGTCGTCGCTCCGCCGCGCACGCTGGCGCAGCTTCGGGCGGCGCTGCATCCTGATGTAAAGCGTCACATCATTGCGGAGATTCCCAAGGATCTGACCAAGCTTCCTGTCGGCGAAATCGAAAAGCACATTGTGGAAGCGCTTGCGTCGCCCATACGATAGGCACTGTGCGGGCCGAATGGTCCCGCAGCGAAAACCAGCGGCTACAAAAGCTGCACGGCGTGTTGATCCAGATCAGCCTGGCCTTCTATTTTTGATCGATGCTGGCAGACCATTGCGTACACCAAGCTCTGAGGAGTTTTTGCCATGTTGGCTTTGGATGTCATGCGCACGTCATTCGCGACGATCAAACCGGGCGCGCCATTGCTCGACGCCGTTCGTCTATTGCTGGAAACTGGCCAGCGCGGCTTGCCCGTGCTCGATGGCTCAGGGGCGCTGATCGGTGTTATCTCCGAGGGCGACTTCCTTCACCGTCGCGAACTCGGCGTGCATTGGCCAGAGGGCTTCTGGCTCGAGTGGCTGCTGAGCAGAGAGGAGGGGCGGCTGGTCCGTGAGCGGACCCGGGCCCTCAGCGTCGACGCTGTGATGAGCCGCAAGCCCGTTTGCGTCGACGAACGCGCGACCGTGGACGAGATCGTCGCCGAAATGGACAATCATCAGATATCGCAGGTCATGGTTCTCCGGGATACGCGGGTCGTTGGCATCGTTGGCCGCGTGCAGCTGATCATCGCGCTTGAGCGAATACTCGCGCGATCCGAGGGCGACTGACGCGAAAGCCGCGGCGGCCAATTGTGGAGCGTGCGAGCGATACGGGCCCATTCGTCAGAATCTTTTCTCATCCCGTCCCTGAGCCACACTCAGGCCGATCGACGCGAAACATCGCAATTCGGATCAATTCAGATCAAGCAGGCTTCCCCGTGATCCGCTTTAATGCGACTACGCAGGGTTGCTGCGCACCCCACCCGACCTCGAAGCTGTCAGCTTGCCCCAAGCTGGCAGCTTTCTTGGGAATGAAGCCCGTTCGAGCCGGCTAGGACCGCCCGGGCGCTGGGGATCGCATCGATGGATGCAAGACGGCCTGCGAATTTGCGCGGAGCCATCGCCTGCCAAGGATCAATTGGACAGCGAGGGCCGTGACGCCATTGACCAGTAGCGCATAGCGCACGCCTATGTAGTCGACACATATTCCGGTCAAGAGGCAGCCAAACGAAAGACCCCCGCGCATCGCCAGCATGTACAGGCTTATTGTCCTGCCGCGCAGGCGGACCGGCGCTGCGGCATTGAGGAGCGCATTGGCCGCCGTATTGCTGATCGACATGCAAAAGCCGGCCACGACCAGCAGAAGGGGAAGCACGGAGGTCCATGGGTTCGCGGCTGCGACAGCAGTCATCGCACCGTAGGCGGCGGCAAAGGCGATGCTCAGCTGACGCTTGTCGCGACCGGGCTCGACCCCGAGCATCACGACCGCTCCGAGCAGCCCTCCGAGTCCGAATGCGCCAATAGCGAGGCTGAACTGGGTGGAATCGCCGTGCAAGATCTCCTTCACCAGGACCGGGCAGAAGACGATCAGCGGCCCGCACAAGGTGCTCGTGATCAGAACGGTGGTCAATGCGCCACGCATGTAATCCGAGGCGATGATCCTGCGTAAACCGAGAAGGAGCTGGTGACGGTCCAGTGAGCGGTCGGGGCCGAGGTTGGCCGAACCGGCCGGCAGAACCCAGATCGCGACCGCGATGAAAGGCAAATACGACACGGCGTTCGCAACGAAACAGCTGATAGCGCCGACGCTTGCGATCAACAATCCACCGAGCGCCGGGCCCGCTATCCGCGAAAGATTGAACTGCGTCGCGTTCAACGCAATGGCGCTGCCAATCTGGTCCTGTTTGACGAGTGAAGGCGCGATCGTCTGGAAAGAGGGCATGGACAAGGCGTCAGTGACGCCAACGATGAACGAAAGGACGATCACCATCCACGGTTCGACGAGCTGTGTCAGCATGAGCACTACCAGCGCGACCGGGCACATCATCTGGATAGCCTGGAATTTTGCGACGACCCAGCGACGGTCGGCCTTGTCGGCGAGCATGCCACCCGCCACGATCAGCAAGAAAGCCGGCGCCGACTGCACGAAGCTGTCCAATCCGATCACGAATGAGGAGGCGCCCAGGCTGAGCAGCAACCATGGTTCGGCAATCTGTTGCGACCACGTTCCGATGTTGGACAGCAACGTGGCGGCAAAGTACGTGCCGAAGCGAGGCGCTCGCAAAAGCCGAAGCGATTGCCGGAACGTTTCGACATGGGTGGGCATAGCGAGCTTAAATGGCATGGTCTCCCGCCGACGCATCGCACGAAACTGCCGGATTCGATATAATCCAGACCCGCGCGCGCCTGGGGTGCACCGAGATATTAGTTCAAAATAGGACCACCACGGCGCAGACCATTGATCTGGCTCAATGTGCGCCTCGCCGACGTCCTCTGCGCCGCTCATTCGAAGGCGAAGTTGAGAATGGTCGCGACTGCCGAAAGATGCTTATCAATCGTCGCCTATGAATTGACCCTGCTCAAGGCGTCCGTGCCGATAATCCCGGATGCTCGGTAATGCCCCTCGAATGCTGATGAGGCCTTGCCATGAATGACCGAGTGAAGTTGCCTGCCGTCGAACAGCCCACGAAGCACGGGGCGGATGTCGGTTGCGAAAAGCCAGGCGACCGCCGCTGGCTTCTGGATGCGTTGGAAGACGACGAGGTTCGTGAGGCCCTGAAGCATAGTGAGGCCAAGCCTCTCCAAGATGAACGCAGGTCGGCGCATGACTGATGAGGACGGCCTGCGATCGACCCGTCCGAGCTCGATCCCGAAGCCGGCCAACCGTGCCGACAAGGCCTCGGCACTCCCGAGTGAGCAGCCCAAGGGCGTCGAGGGGGACACTCGCGCGCCTGGCGCTCTGCGCAGCATCCTGCAATCGTCAAGCTATCAAGAGGCGGATCAGGACGAAAATTTCCTGCAGAGCGAAGCCACACGCGGCATTCGCCTCCAACTTGATTTCCTCAAGGCCGAAACCTTGCTCCGAGAGCATCAGATTGCTCATACGATCGTCGTCTTTGGCAGCACTCGCATTTGCGAGGCGCCGGCGGCGCGCCGGGCCGTCGCCTCGATAGCTGATACGCTGGCACTGAATCCCGACGACGACGGTTTGCAGCGCCGCCTCAAGGCGGCGCGGCGTATTGCGGCGAACAGCAAATACTACAGAATCGCGCGCGAGTTCGGGCAGATCGTCGGTGCCGCAAGCGAGAAGGCCGTCGGCGGCCGCCTCATGATCATGACCGGTGGCGGCCCAGGCATCATGGAAGCGGCCAACAGGGGTGCGCACGACGTGGGGGCCCAGTCGATCGGACTGAACATCTCCCTTCCGAAGGAGCAGGACCCTAACCCATATGTCACGCCCGAGCTGTGCTTCAGGTTTCACTATTTTGCGATGCGAAAATTGCATCTCCTGATGCGCGCGCGGGCGCTGGTGGCATTCCCGGGTGGCTTTGGCACGATGGATGAGCTGTTCGAAGTGCTGTCGTTGGCGCAAACCCGAAAGATTGCGCCGGTGCCGGTCGTGCTGGTTGGCGGGTCGTATTGGCGTCGCGCGTTTGACCCGGACTTCCTTGTCGAGGAGGGTGTCATCGATCCGGAAGACAGGGACCTGTTTTGGTTTGCAGAGTCCGCCGAGGAAGCCTGGCGAGGCATTCTGCGGTGGTACGAGGCGGCCGGCCGGCCGCTTCTTCCGATCGGAGACGATGCCTCACGGGGCAGGTCGATCAGTCAAGAGGTCGAATCGTGAAGTTATCCTTTCATGGCGCCGATCGAGCGGTGACCGGGTCCTGTCACCTGGTCGAGTGCCTGAACCGACGCATTCTGATCGATTGCGGTCTTTTTCAGGGAAGCCGCGACCAGGTAGAAGAGAACGTCGCCGCCTTCGGGTTCGATCCCGCGACCATCGACTATGTTCTGCTGACCCATGCTCATCTCGATCACTGCGGCAGGATTCCATTGCTCGCCAAGCCAGGGTTCAAGGGTGAGGTGATCACGACTGCGGCCAGTCGTGAATTGACCCGCCTCGTGCTGGTCGATGCCGCGCATCTTCAGGAGGAAGACGCGCAGCGGAGGGCCCGCCAGTGGCGCAGGCGTGGGGAAGAGGATACGTTGTCGCCGCTCTACACGGTCGTCGATGCGCTCAATTGCTTCGACCGGTTTGGAAGGACGGCTGAATATGGACAGCCGCTGCAACTCGCGGAGGGACTTCGCGCGACCTTCTTCGATGCCGGCCATATCCTGGGCTCCGCGAGCATCCTGATCGAGGCTGCCGAGCACGGCAGCACGCGTTCGGTCCTGTTCTCGGGTGATCTCGGCAACGCCGGTCGCCCGCTGCTGCGTCCTCCGAGTCCGCCCGCTCGAGCCGACATTGTCGTCATGGAATCGACGTATGGAGACAGGTGCCATCGATCGCTGAAGGACTCCATCGAGGAGCTTTACGGTGCGATCGGCAGCACGCTGGCACGCGGCGGCAACGTCATCATCCCGACCTTCGCGCTCGAGCGCGCCCAGGAGATCCTCTATGTGCTGCGCCAGGGGGTGGAGCGCAGCAGATTGCCTCCGGCCATGCAAATCTTCCTGGACTCGCCGATGGCGATTTCGGCGACCGAGATATTCAAGCGGCATTCCGAATGTCTCAGCTCGGAGGCCGCTTCCATGTTTCGTGAAGGGGGGGATCCATTGCACCCGGCAAACCTGCGTCTGGTCCGCGAGAGTGCCGATTCGGTTGCCATCAACAGGATAACCGGCGGTGCCGTCATCATGGCCGGGTCCGGGATGTGCACCGGCGGCAGAATTCGCCATCATCTTCGGCATAATATCTGGCGCAAGGAATCGGCGGTCGTATTCGTCGGATACGCCGCCTCGGGAACGATTGCGCGGCAGATCATCGATGGGGCCAAGTCCGTGCGGCTGTTCGGCGAAGACATTGCGGTTCGCAGCACGATTTACACGATCAACGGATTTTCAGCTCATGCGGACCAGCAGGAGCTGCTCGCATGGCGACGCGCGATCGAGGGATGCGAGGCAACGTTCCTGGTTCATGGCGAAGAGCCCGCAATGCAGGCGCTCGCCGCGCATTTCGAGGGACAGCGGGTTGAGCTGCCGCGTCTGGGCGACGTGTTTGATTTGTAGGCGGCCTGCGAAGGCGAGCCGGACGATCCGGTCGTTTCAGCTCGAAGCCTTCATGTCCTCGGGTGATTCGAGATAGAAGCCGGTATAGGTGTCCACGAAGCAGAGGTGATCATGCACCTCCTTGACGCCGGCGGTGCTCTCCGCGGCCACGATGGTTGCTTCGCGCCCATGGTCACTGGTGACGATGCCATACAGATGGACAACGCCGTTGCGGACGGTCACCTCGAACCCGATAGGGCGCCAGCTCACGGCGTCGATCTCCCGGAGGATGCGATCGCGGATATGATCGTCGTCCGCGGTCGGATCCGGAATCTCGTGCGCCAGACTGGCCACGGCCTGGAGCAGATTTGACCGGGTCACGATGCCGACAAGGTCCTTGCCGCGCATCACGGGCAAGCGCTTGATGTCCTTTTTCTCCATCAAGTGCACCAGTTCTTCGAGCGGCGTTTGTTCTTCGACCGTGACCGGATCTAGTGTCATCACGTCCTCGATCTTGCGACCGCGCTCGTGGACGAAGTCCGCGGCTGCGCGGCCAGGTCCGACCAGGAACTGGAGAAAGGCCGAACGCTTGCGCCCGGTTCCGATTTCGCGGCGGCGCATAAAGTCGCTTTCCGAGACGATTCCCGTCAGCTTGCCGTTGTCGACGACCGGCAGACCGCTGATATGGTTCTGAAGCATAATGTTGGCAGCATCCTCGATCGAGGTCCGAGGCGTAACGGTGACGACATTCCTGGTCATGATCTGGTGGGCGCGCATGAATGCCTCCAATGAGCCTGGCGGGCCAAAATAGGGGCTTTTCGGCTCCCTCCTTTGACCTGGCTCAACCGGCTGCAACGGCGTTCGCCACGATCCGATTCCGTCCGTCAGGAGGAGCTCGATGTTACCGCAGAGCGAAAGCGCAGCAGCGAGAGGAACAAGAACAGCGCCCCGATGCCCGCCACGGCGACGAACTGCGGCCAGACCACGTCCAGGCCCGCACCGCGGTAGAGTATCGACTGGGCGAACGAGACGAAGTGGGTCGAAGGCGAAGCCTGCATGGCTGTGGCCAGGAACGGGGGCATGCTTTCGAGCGGCGTGGCGCTGCCCGACAGCAGGTTCATCGGAAGTGCCACCAGCATGTAGAGCAGTCCCAGTTGGGGCATCGAACGCGCGACCGTTCCAAGAAACAGCCCGATAGCGGTTGCAAAGAAGAGGTAAAGAACTGTGCCGAGCAGGAAGAGGGGGATGGAGCCGTTGATCGGTATCTGCAGAAGCATGCGGACGACCAGATACAACGACAGTCCCACGGCAACGGCGATGACGAGACCGTTCGCCCATATCTTGGACATGGCGATCTCGAATGGACTCAGCGGCATGACCAGGAGATGATCCATGGTGCCGTGTTCACGCTCCCGCACGAGCGCTGCGCCTGCAAGGATGATCGCAAGCATGGTGACGTTGTTGATGATGCCCATCACGCTGGTGAACCAGGAGGTCGTGACATTCGGATTGAACGCGATGCGGACCACCAGGTTGACGGGAGACAGCGATGTATCCTGCTCTTTCGACACGAAATTCGCGATCTCGGTGCTGATGATCTGCTGGGCATAGCCGGCGCCCAATCCGGCCTGAACCATGGCAGTTGCGTCGACGTTGACCTGCAGGCCGGGCCGTCGGCCGGCCAGCACATCGCGCTCGAAGTTCGGCGGGATGTCCAGTGCGAAAGTAAAACGACCCTTGTTCATCAGGGGCTCGATCTCGGATTGCGAGATCGAGACGGGCGGCTTGAAATAGGGCAGCAGGAACGCGTGCGCGATCCGCCGCGATAACTCCGAATGATCTTCGTCAGCGATCGCGACCGAGGCGTGGTAGAGTTCCTGGGAATTGCTATGCGCCTGGCTGATCACGGTAAGCGAGAACGAATAGACCACGAAGCCGAGCAGCACGAAGTCGCTAAAGAAGCTGCGCAGTTCCTTGGTGCCGAGCCAGAAGATGTTGGACAGCGAGCGCATGGTTCAGCGCTCCTGCTTCCGAAGGCAGAACAGGCTCGCCATGGTAAGCGTTGGAATGAACAGGGCGAGCGCCAGCATGCTTATCCAAAGATCGGAGAATCCAAGCCCCTTGGTGAAGGTGCCGACGCTGATCGGGTGGAAATAGGTCATCGGGAAGCACAGGCCCATGATTTGCGCCAAGCCGGACAGCGACGAAACAGGCACTCTCATGCCCGAAAACTCGCTGGCAGGCAGCGTGGTAAGGATCGCGGTACCGAACAGGGCGGCAATCTGGGTCTTGCAGAAAGTCGAGATGAACATCCCGTAGCTTGTGGTGGTGAACACGTAGATCACTGTCCCGGCCACGAGCGCGAGCAGGCTGCCCTTCAGCGGCACCCCGAACAGAAACAGTGCCATCAGAAGCATGATCACGAAATTGACCAGCGCCACGGCAACATAGGGAAGCTGCTTGCCGAGCAGGAATTCCAGTCGCGTCACTGGAGTCACATAGAGGTTTGTGATCGAGCCGAGCTCCTTTTCTCGCACCACGGCGAGCGCCATCAAGATGGCCGGAAATAGCGCCAGCATCATCGCGATCGTCGACGGCACCATGGCATAGACGCTGTCGAAGTCCTGATTGTATTTGAAGCGCACTTCGATATCGGCGGGCGTGGGAGCTGCGGGCTGCGTCGTCTTCACCATGGGGTCGGTGAGATAAAGCTGGTGCATACCTTGCAGGTAACCGCGGATCGTCTCCGCTCGAAATGGCATGGCGCCGTCGACCCACGCCGAGACCCATGCCGGTCGCCCGCGCTTGATATCCATTCCAAAGCTGGGCGGAATTTCGATGCTGACCCGAATGTCGCCGTTCTTCATCCGCTTCTCGAGCCCGGCATAGTCGGTCAAAGGTGCCCTCTCGACAAAATACGGCGAGCCTCTCAGCTCTTCGAGGTAGGCACGGCTCTCCGGCGTCTGATCGCGGTCGAGCGCGGCGAACGTCAAATTGTTGACGTCGGTCGAGATGCCAAGGCCGAACACCACCATCAGGAATGCGGTGCCGAACAGCGCGAACGTCATTCGGATCGGGTCGCGGAGCAGTTCCAGGCCTTCGCGAATGGTATAGGCGAACAGCCGGCGCGAGCTGAACAGGGTACTCGCGGGCTTCTTCCGCTCCACCGGAGCATGATCGCGCGGCAGCGCCCTCAAGCCAGGCGCAGCGCGGACCGCGGCCGCGTTCTCGAGGAAGCCGATGAACGCATCCTCAAGGCTGTTCGTGTTCTGTTGTCTGATCAGTCCCTCGGGGGTATCCGTCGCCAGCACGCGCCCGTCATGCATCAGCGACAGCCGGTCGCAGCGAGCGGCCTCATTCATGAAATGCGTCGACACGAAGATGGTCATTCCCTGATTGCGCGACAGATCGATCAGCAGGCGCCAGAACTGGTCCCGCGCGACCGGATCAACGCCTGAGGTCGGCTCGTCGAGAATGAGGAGTTCGGGTTGATGGACGATGGCGACGGCGAGCGACAATCGCTGGCGGATCCCGAGCGGCAGCGACGATGCGAGACTGTCGAGGTGATCGGCGAGGTCGCACGCGTCCACCAGCTCCGTGATCCGGCTTTCCGCGAATGCACGCGGCAAGTTGAACAGCCTGGCATGCAGGGAAAGGTTCTGCCGAATCGTGAGCTCGCCGTAGAGGGAAAAGGACTGCGACATGTAGCCGACGTGCCGCCGCGCCTCGAGGTCCCCGGCCTGCAGGCTCCCGCCGAAGATGAGCGCCTCGCCTTCAGTGGGCGGGATGAGGCCCGTCAGCATCTTCATTGTGGTGGTCTTGCCTGAACCGTTCGAGCCGACAAAGCCGAATATCTCGCCTCGTCTGATCGAAAAGCTGACCCGGTCGACCGCGGTGAAATTACCGAAGCGGCAGGTCAGGTCCCTGGCGATGATAACGGGCGTACTGTCTGGTTCGAGCGCTGGCTGTCCAGCAGGCTCGGGGCGCCTGGCACGCGGCTGCTCGGGCAGCAGTGAGACAAAGGCGTCCTCAATCGAGGAGGTTCCGGTCTGGCGCTTCAGGTCGGACGGCGATCCGACCGCCAGCACAGAGCCCGCATTCATGGCGATCAGCCAGTCGAAGCGCTCTGCCTCTTCCATATAGGCCGTGGCCACGAGCACGCTCATGGTCGACGAGCTGCGTGTCCTCAGGCGATCGATCAGGTTCCAGAACTGGCGACGCGATAGGGGGTCAACGCCCGTCGTCGGTTCATCCAGGATCAGCAAATCGGGATCGTGGATCAGTGCGCAGCAGAGCCCGAGCTTCTGCCGCATGCCGCCAGACAGCTTCCCAGCCGGGCGGCCGGCAAAATCGGCGAGCGCCGTGCTCTCCAACAGCTCGTCAATCCGCCAATCGCGTTCGTCCCGCGACTGCCCGAACAGCCTCGCGAAGAATTCGATGTTCTCGCGTACACTGAGATCGGGATAGAGGTTCTTGCCGAGTCCCTGGGGCATATAAGCTATGCGTGGGCAAACCCGCGCGCGTGCCCGTGCGTCCGATACGTCCGCCTCCAGGACGGTTGCGCGGCCCCGCTGAATCTCGCGCGCGCCGGCCAGGATTGCGAGCAGCGACGATTTGCCGACGCCGTCCGGACCGATCAGTCCAACGATACACCCCGAGGGAATTTCGAGCGAAACGTTATCAAGCGCGGTCACCTTGCCGTAGCGGTGCGAGACGCTGGCAACGACCGCGACCGGACGCCTGACGGCGCTCATGGCGAACCTTGCAGATTTTTCGGCCAGGCTGCCGTCTGGTCCCAACGGATATACGCCAGGCCTGGCAGCCCGCTTCGGATGGCATCGATGTGTGCGCGCAGTCGCTCTTCGTCGATGCGGGCCCGTATCCTGAACATCAACTTGTCGCGTTCGGTTTGGGTCTCGACTGTCTTTGGCGTAAACTGTGCCTGGCTTGCGACGAAGGAGACTTTCGCAGGGATTGGATGATCGGGATAGGCCTCGAGCACGATGCGTGCATCCGCCCCGATCTTGACCTTGCCGGCTTGCTGCGTCGGCAAGTAGATGTCCATGTAGACATTGGTGAAGTCCAGCATGGTGAAGACCTTGCCGCCCGCCGGCAGGACCTCGCCGAGGTTCGCGAGCCGGTACTGGATGCGGCCGGTCTTCGGGGCGACCAGCGTATTGTCAGCGATCTGCACCCGGAAGTAGCCGGCATCATGCTCGACAGCATCAAGCGCGTGCTGTGTCTGCGATATTCTCTCCTGCGCGACGTTCAGCCCGGCGATGGCCGCATCGAGCGCTTGCCGGCGCTGGTCGACGATCTCCTGCGTGGTCCAGCCGTGCTCAAGCAGGTTGCTGGCGCGGTCCATCTCCTGCTGGGCCAGAAGCTTCTGCGTCTGTTGTTGCGCGAGATTGGCCCGGGCTTCGTCTACGGCGTGCTGCGCCTGGCGGCCCTGTGCTTCGGACTTCGAGAGCGACTGCTGCAAATCGCGCGTATCCATTCGCGCAACCACCTGCCCCGGCTTGACCATGTCGCCGATATCGGCAAACAGTTCCGAGACCCTGCCGGCATATTTGGTGGCGATATCGATTTCTTCCGCCTCGATACGCCCGTTGCCCAGGCTGATGCCGGCCGGCAGCGGAGGGTGCGTGAGGGCCCACCAATAATATCCGCCGCCACCGCCGATCAGCAGGACCGCAAGGAGCGGAATGGCAAGGGTCCATCTGCGACGCTTGACTTCTGGCGGCCGTACGGTCGAGGGCAGTGTCGTGCGATTGACTACGGTCACCGCATTCGGCTCCGGATGCCCGGCCGGCTGCGCCTTGTCCAGAACGCGGTCTTCCTGGTTGCTCATGATCTCGCCGCCTCCCTTAGTGCGACATCGGGATCGACACGGACAACCGTATCGACGTAAGCTTCGTTGGATCGTGCGAATGAAACAAACGCGTCGATTGCGGCGCGTGGCGATCGTTTTGTCGAGCCAGATGATTCCTGAACATGATCGGCCTCATTGTCCTCATCAGACAATGACGAATAGGCACGCGCGACCAAGGCGCTCGATGCAGTTGCACTGAGCATCGTCCTATTGACGTTGAGCGCGGCGCAATGCCTGCAGTGTCAGTACCCTCAGCCGCTTCGTCGCACTGCTCTCCGACACGTAAATGGCAACTGAAAGCGACGTGAACAGGAAAACCATCAAAAGGGCTTTTACCGTTTCACTGGTCATGCGAGAGCCTCCGGATGCTCGATGGCCGGAAGTTGAGCGCAATCGCAGCGGCATGTTGTTGCTCTGGATCAACAAAGCGACAACCGATGCGTTTGATGCAGTCGACCGCGAGGCGTGCAACGTCGCGTTCGGGCTTCTTGACACGGATCAATCCTGGACAAGCGAGACGGTGGCAAAAAGAACCATGAGCGAGCTTGGGAGGGCGTGATGTTCTTGTACCTGCCGATTGTGATGCTGGCTGCGCTGCCCCCGACGACTGTGGCAGGCGTGATCCCAAAATTCGATATCGCGCGCGAATGCCGGTCTGAAGGCGGACCGAACGTATCTCTCGAGCGATGCGCAAGAGACGAGGAGCAGGCGCGGTCGCAGCTACAGTCCCAGTGGACGCAATTCGTGACCGCCGACAGGCGGACCTGCGCGCGCGCGACAACCGCCGACGGTAGCGGTAGCTACGTCGAGCTGCTGATATGTCTGGAATTGGCGCGTGACGCCAAGGCCAGCCGCTAGCAGCATCAACCAAGAATACACACTCACAGGTCGAGCATTGTGACGTCTGGCGTCGGCTCAAGTCGGGATCGGGGCTCGCGATGCGACAGTGGTGGACATTGACCTTGGTCGCGATCAGCGCGTGCTGCGGCGGCTTTCTTCACGCGCAATCGGATCTGGTATCTCGTGGCCGGGATTTCGCGGAACTTGTATGCAGCGCATGTCACGTCGTCTCCGAAGACAGGCAGACACCGATCCTGCGCGACCCGGGTCCATCTTTCGTGCAGATCGCCGGGCGGGCATCCACGACCGACGGCGGTCTGCGTGCCTATCTTGATACTAAGCATCCGGATATGGGGCCGTCCGGGCGCATGCCGAATCCACGCTTGGCGGATTATCAGATTGATGAGGTCGTCGCCTATATCCTCAGCCTGCGTGATCATTCCTGATCGTGGCGCGTAACGATGGTCGGAGGACCGTAGGAGATGAGCGAAAGAGTCAACGACGCGGAAGCGGGTCTGACGGCTGGTTTGGAAACGTTGTTTCGTGGGTCGTGCCGCTCATCCTCCTCTATGGATTCTGGTTGATCAGAACGCAGACAAATGGCTCGCCGGCGAATGCCAAGGCCGTGGAGAACGATGATGCCGGAAGCGATCGACGGGATCGCGGCGTATCTGGCGCGCCCGGACCGAGCCGCCTTTAGTGAGCCTGTTTCTCCTCGAGCTCCTGATCTTCAGGAGATTTCAGATAGTAGCCCGAGAAACTATCACCCCAGCAGAGGTGATCATGCACCTCAAGGACTCCGGGAACGTTCTCGGCCGCGACGATTGCAGCCTTGCGAAATCTGCTTTCGGTAATCACGCCGCTCAAGTGGACGATGCCGTCTCTGACGATGACGGTGAGTCCTAGCGGGCACCAGGCGTTCCGCTCGATCTCGTCCAGAATGCGCCGCCGGATCTGGTCGTCGTTCTCCGTCGGAGCGGGTACATCGCGTGCAAGGCTCGCCACCGTTCGCAGCAAGTTGCTGCGGGTGATGATGCCGACAAGCGTGCCGCCGCGAACCACCGGCAGCCGCTTGACGTTGTTCTTCTCCATCAGTTCGACGACCGTTGTCAGCGGTGCATCCTCGGCCACGGTGACCGGCGCGCGTGTCATAATCTCCGATACCTTGCGTCCATGCTCGAATACGTAGTCCTCGGCCCATTTTCCTGGTCCAAGGACGAAGGTCGCCAACCAGTTGCGCTTCCTTTCGGTGCCGATCTCGCTGCGGTGAAGGAAATCGCCTTCGGTGATAATGCCGACGAGTGTGCCGTCACGATCGACCACGGGAAGCCCGCTGACACGGTGCTTAAGCATGATGTTTGCCGCGTCGAGGATGGTGCTGTCCGACGTTGTCGAAAGCACCTTACGGGCCATGATCTGGTGCGCATACATCCGAATATCTCCCATTATTCTGGAACTGAGTATGCTTAGTGCCAGACGCGTGGGACGTGTTGATCTGACGCAAGCGGCAAACTGCGCGCGGTTTGATCTGGCGCAATGTCACGCCCGATCGCTGCGTTACAAAGTACGGGTTCTTGCAGGCCGAACACGCACGTCCTTCAGAGAGGCCGGATCGTGTCGCCGGGCTGCATTGGATGAGGGCGGCGTTCGCCGGTGCATCCCCGTCGGTGGAGCCGCCCTTCCCTTGGATAGTTCCAATATAGAAGACTGAGGGTCGCATGCAAAAGGACTATGCCGACATCTGCAAGCAAATCTCCAGCAATCTGGGCCAGCTGCGCAAGGGCATTCCTGAAACCATGCGCGCGTTCTCGGCCATGGCGCAGGCGGCAACCAGAAATGGCGCGCTTGATGCACGGACAAAGGAATTAATCGCGCTTGCATTGGGCGTTGCCGCTCATTGCGACGGCTGCATCGGCTTCCACGCCGAGACCCTGGTCAAGCTTGGGGTCGGCCGCAAGGAGGTCGAGGAGGCGCTCGCGATGGCGGTCTACATGGGCGGTGGACCGTCCTTGATGTACGCCGCTGACGCGCTCGGGGCTTACGACCAGTTTCAGGAGCGCGCGGTGGTTACCGAGCCGGCGATGGATTGATCCGATCGACGCCGCGCGCCGCGAGGCGGTTGGCGAACTACCGGAAGGGACCGGAGCTGTCGTGCTTCGATAGCTGGGAGATTTGTATGATGTGCTCTGGATATGCCAAGCAGCCGCCGTCGCAGCAACACGGGACCGAAGCGCAGCCCCCACGTCAGGCGGCGAAGAATGCCGCTGAGGTCGCGCAGAAGAAGCCGCGTGCCGGAAAGCCTCAGGACGACGCTTCATACTGGGCGTCCCGCGCCGAGCGGACGAAGCGCCAGGCTGCACGACACCAGGACCAGGCAACTCGCGATCACTTCATGAAGATTGCGGCCGGATATGAGGCGCCGGCGCGCTCGGCTCGCAGCGTCGGGCGGGATCCTGATTAGGCAGGCGACCGACGAATAGTTCAGGGGATCGAGGCAAGCTTGACCTGGCTCAACGTTGGCAGCGCCGCCGTGCCCAACTAGACGATCATTTCACCTTGGTGGAGCAGGCACATGTATTTGGCCAATGTCATGGTTTACGTTGACCCTCAGCAGCCGGATGAGGGACAGGTTCGTGTCGCCGAAGGCATTGCGGACAAGTTTCATGCATCGATGATCGGCGTTTCAGCGTCCGCCATCGATCCGCCCCTTGTCGCCGAAGGCGTGATCATCGAGCAGACCACCGAGGATGATATCAAGCGCATGGGGACCGATCTCGCGGCGAAGGGCGAGTGGTTCAGGAAGATCGCCGGGCGGGAGCGCCATAAGGTGGAATGGCGATGGGCGCTGGAATCCCCGACTGCGTTCCTGGCGGAGCAGGCCAGGGTGGCAGATCTGGTTGTCTTCAAGCGCCGGAAAGCCCAGTCCGACAATTTCCATTACCTCGACTCGGCCGAGGCCATCCTGCGGATGGGACGTCCCACATTGTCGGTGCCGGAAGGCGTGACTGGCTTGTCGGCCGACCGCATTGTCGTCGGCTGGAAGGACACCCGCGAGGCCCGTATGGCGGTCCGCGACGCATTGCCCTTCCTGACCCGGGCTTCGAAGGTGACTGTCGCCGAAATCTGCACGTCTGACGAGCAGGACGCAGCGACCCGCCGCTTGCGGGATGTCGCGAGCTATCTCGAACGGCACAGCGTCAATTGCCAGTTCGACGTTCGCGTCCACACGGCCGAGCCGGACGCAGAGTACCTTGTCAGGCTGGCAAGGAACGAAGGCGCAGACCTCATCGTCACCGGAGGCTATGGGCATAGCCGGCTCGGTGAATGGATGTTCGGCGGCATGACGCGCGGCTTGCTGCAGCACGCCCCAATCTGCCTGCTGATGTCGCATTAGATCGGCTGTGTTCCCCCGGTCTGGCGCTGGTTGGTGGTCTGCACCGTGTGAATTGATCACGATCAAGGGCCGTGAGCCGGAATGCGTTCAAAATTGAACTGTATCAGAGGAGGCACATTGCCATGACACGCAACGTCGGACTCATTGATCAGTACGCCCGGATCATCATCGGCTTGGCTGTGATCGCATATACGCTGAGGGACGGCTCGCTTGGAGCAGGATGGCTGGTCGCCGGGACACTCGGATTCGTTCTGATCGCGACAGCATTCTTCTCGTACTGTCCGCTCTACACGTTGCTGGGAATCAACACTCGGCAGAAGTCCAGCTCGGTCTAGAGATAGCGTATGAATAGAGACATGACCCTTGCTGAGTTGCGCTCGCGACTCGATCGTCTCGGCGCTGGCGCTGTTCTAAGAATCTCCGATCATGATTATGAGCGGTTGTTTGGGATCAACGAGGTCGCTGCCGCCAAGGCCGCACAATTTGCCAGGAAGCACCATTGCGTGAGCGTTCCGGGAGACGGCTCGGTGTACTTCCGAAAATCGAGCCCCGACGCGTATCGTTCGGTCGAGTTGGTGCAGGACGCGCCCCCAACGTCACGCTGACCCCGAAATCCGTTCAACGAACCTTCAGTCGAGAGTGATGATGGTTAGAAGAAGCCGGAAGATCTCCCAGCCGGCGGCAACCAGCAATGCGCCGACGATCAGCAGACGGCCGTACCATGAGACGCTCGGACCGTTCCGAGGATGCCGGCGTCGCATCGGTTGGTCGAGCGTTGGCGCCGGCGCTGAGGTTGCGACGGCGTGAGCATCGCTATCGCTCGCGTCGTCCGGTCTCTGCTCATTCCGTTGCCGCGATCGATCCATTTGTGGTCAAAGCCATGTATCGTATAAGTACAATAGTCGCATTCGGGGGAAGAAAGGCCTTGATGCGGATCAACTCCGGTCACGCGGTCCCGCTAATGTGTGGCGTCTGCGGATCATCGATTCACCGCGGCATCGCTAGCAGGATGCTGTGGCCGTAGCGCATCGGGATTTCGTTCACGTGCAGCGACTGGGAGAGCGAGATGCTTTCCAGCCTCGGCCATGGCGAGGTAGCTGATCGTTATCAAAGCTATCGCACCCAGCAGCACAGGCGGCAGGCCGACGAAACCGAACAAGGAACCGACCGGTCCCAGCGCCAGGAAAATGCCGCAAGCAAGCGCGCCCAGCGAGCCCAACGCCAGGATGCGATGCGGTCGGCTGGCGCGCCATGGCGGCCGCCGCGTGCGGATCAGAAAAATCACGAGGACCTGGGTAGCAATGGATTCCAGGAACCAGCCGGTTTGGAATGCGGCCGCATCGGTGTGGAAGACCTTCAGGAGAATGGTGAAAGTCGCAACGTCGAACAGTGAAGAAATCGAGCCCATGATGAACGTGAACCGCAGGATATCCGCCATATTCCACGATTGGGGTCTCTCGGCATCCTCCTCGTCGATTTCATCGAATGGAATGCCTATCTCGGAGAGATCGTAGAGCAGGTTGTTCAGGAGGATCTGCAGTGGCAACAGCGGCAGGAACGGCAGGGCAATGGATGCCAGCGCCATGGATAGCATGTTGCCGAAATTCGAGCTGGTTCCCATGCGGACATATTTGGAGATGTTTGCGAACGTTCGCCGTCCCTCGATCACGCCCGCACCCAGCACCGAGAGGTCAGGGGCCAGCAGGATCATGTCCGCCGCGGCGCGTGCCACCTCGGTCGCACCGGCAACGGAAATTCCGACATGGGCGGCGTGAATCGCCGGAGCGTCGTTGACGCCGTCGCCCATGAAGCCGACGACATGACCGCGTTGACGCAAGGCCCGGATAATCCGTCTCTTCTGCTCGGGATCGATCCTGGCAAACAAGTCGACATCCTCGATCTGCGCGGCGAGCGCCTGATCGCTCAAATCGGCGATCTCGCCGCCGGTCAGGATGCGACCGGAGGGGAGACCGACGGCATCCGCGACATGCGCGACCACCGCAGCGTGGTCTCCTGAGAGCACCTTGATGCCGACGCCGCGTGCCTTCAGATCCCGGACCGAGTCGGCCGCATCGCGCTTGGGAGGGTCCGCGAAGGCGCAGAAACCGACCACCGTAAGGACAGATTCATCCACCGTCGTGACATTGACCCGGTCCGGCGCCATGTTTCGGATAGCGACGCCGAGCAGCCGAAAGCCCTGCCGGGCATGGTCATCCTCCAGACGAACGAGCTGAGTACGGTGGCTATCATCCAGCGGTCGGGCCAAGCCATCGACCTCGACCGCGACAGCGCGGGCCATGATCGCTTCCGGCGCGCCCTTGACGATCAGAAATCGGTCGTTGTCTCGCGCCGCAAGGACCGAGAGGCAGCGCCGCTCGTAGTCAAAGGGAATCTCGGCGAGCCGCGTCCAGGCGCTGCTTCCCGGCGGGCTGTCTGCGGCAAGTAACGCCTCATCGAGCGGGCTGTGGATGCCGGTTTGGAAAGCGCTGTTCAATCGGGCCAGCTCGAGCACCCGATCGCTGGGGCGTCCCGCAGGATCGAGATGTGCCGCGAGCGTGATCTTGGCTTCCGTCAACGTACCGGTCTTGTCGACGCATAGCGTGTCCATCGCACCGAGATCGTGGATTGCGGACAGCCGCTTGACGATCACCTGGCGCTTCGCCATCCGCTGCGCTCCGCGCGCCAATGTCACCGTCATCACCATCGGCAAGAGCTCGGGTGTCAGGCCGACAGCCAGCGCGACGGCAAAAAGGAACGATTCCATGGCTGGCCGATGTGCCATGAGATGGGCGAGCAGCACGAACAGCGTCAAAAAAAGCGTCAGCTTGAGAATGAGCAGGCCAAGCTTCTGGACGCCTTGCTCGAGGGCGCTTGGGGGATCGTTCGCTAGCAGGTCGGCGCTGATCATGCCGAAGCGCGTACGACGCCCGGTCTCGACGACCAGCATGACCCCGCTGCCGCCGACGACGCTGGTGCCGGCGAACAGGGCATTGCTCGCTTCCGCGGGCAGACTGGTGGCGCATGGCTCGGTCGTCTTGGCGGCCGGAAACGGTTCACCGGTCATGAGGGCCTCGTTCAGCTGGAAATCGCGGGTCATAAGCGCGACCCCGTCGGCCGGCACGAGGTCGCCGGTCCGCAGCTCAACGACGTCTCCAGGCACGAGCTCGCTCACCGGCAGCGCGACGATTGCGCCATCGCGAATGACATCGGCCTGAATCGCGACCGAGCGCCGCAAGGCATCGGCGGCGACTTCCGCGCGATGTTCCTGCAGGATGTCCAGCGTCAGCGACAGGCCTACCACAAGCGTAATGATCACAAAGCTCGCGAGGTCGCCGCTGAACCCCGACACCGCTGCCGCCGCGATCAGGATGGCGATCAGCGGGTTGACCAGACGATGTACGATCTTCTGCAGGATCGATCGCGTTTGCGATGGCTCTGCGAGGTTCGGGCCGATCCGGGCGAGCCGCTTCTCGGCCTCCCGTTGGCGCAAACCGCACCGTTGAGTGTCGAGACTACGCAGGAGCGAACTGGTTGGCTCGCGCCAGAACGCTTCAATGGCTGGGCCATACGCAGACGGCTTGAGCGGCATGAGAGTCTCGCGCTGCTGGAAGGATTGGCAACGAAACCTAGTGCGCCCGTTTGGGTCCGGGGTTGACGTGGCTCAAGCCGCCCGGGCTAAGACCCATTGCCAGCAATCCATTGGTGCCGAGGTCTGACAGCGCCGCTCGCGGCTTGATGATCCCGGAGTGGCTTGTTGTTGCTGGCCTGTTTCCGACCGCAATGGCTTGAGCTGCTTGGGAGGGCGGTCTCCGTAGGGTAGATTTGCTGACGCTTGGCCGCACCGTAGTTCCACGGTATATATAGTAACGTAAGCCCGAAACAATCGTTTCTTGGCTCCTATGTAAGGGGAATGAGCCATGGCTGATTTCATCTTCAGGGCGAACATCGCGCACTACAAGGAACTGCTGGCCGCAGAGACTGACGCACGGAAGATCGAAATGCTTCATAAGTTGCTGGCTGAGGAAGAAGCCAAACTAGCCGAGTGGCGCAAGCAAAACCCAAGCCCAAAGGCCGCAGAATAAGGTCCGTGCCACGATCATGGGCACGGCACGACCGAAGATCCGCAATCCGGATTGATGCAGATCAAGTCCGACGCCTCAGCGATCCGCTTTGCTTGGGTCGCGCAGATCCCCAACTGCGCGCAGCAGCCCACTGAAGCTGTCGGCTGGCGCAAGCTGGCAGCTTCTTTGGGGGGGCGCTGTTCGATCGGAGACCTGTAGATCCTGATGAGAACTTACTATTTCGACACGAAGGATGGTGTCCCGGTCCGGGATCGCATCGGACTTGAATTCGCGAACGCCGCTGCCGCGATCAGGCACGGCAAGCAAATGGCGAGCAGGATTCGCCGCGAGAATCCCTCTGGCGACGTCGATCGTCACGTGGTGGTCATCGACGAGTCGGGCGAGGAAATTCACCGGGAGGCGATCTATCCTGCCTGAAGACTGAGCTGGCGCCTAAACTGGGACGCCCAGGCGCCATTGGCACGATCGTCGAGGCCTGTCGCAAGCCTACAAGGGCTGATCGTCTTCGGTCGAGGGCTCTTCCTCCAACGAGACAAAGTCGCCACCGCCATAGTCCTCCTCCGGCGGAGGGTAGGTGATCTTCACCAATTGGTCGTCAACCCGCTTGACGCCCGCAACGTTCTCCACCGCCACGGTCGTGGCCTTGCGCGCATTGTCGTTCCGGATGTTGCCGCGCAAGCTGACGGCCCCGTCACGCACGCTCACGTTCAGCGCAGCGGGTCGCCAGGGCGCATGCGCCAGTGCCGCAATGACGGATGCGCAAATCTGGTCGTCGTTGCCGGAAGAGGAGGATAGGTCGAGGCGAAGGTTTGCGATGGCGGTCATGAAATCCGTACGTGTGACCATCCCGACCAGCCTTTTATCGTGCATGACCGGAAATCGCGTGACGCCGTGCGATTCCATGAGTTGAACGACCTGCTCGAGCGGGGTGTCCTCCTCGATAGTGATCGGGTTGGGCGACATGATCTGATGGACCTTGCGGCCGTATTGACGGGTGAAGTCGAGTGCGACCTGGCTCGTGCCTGCGAGCATCGCAAGCCAGCGGCCGCGGCGCTTCTCCGTTCCAACTTCCACGCGGCGGATGAAATCGCCGTCCGACAGGATTCCGACAAGCGCTCCATCCCGATCGACGACAGGAAGGCCACTGATGTGATGGGATAGCATCGTCTTGATGGCATCGATCACCGATGCGTCGGCATCGATTGTGATGACGTTCCGTGACATGATCTCCCGTACGCGCACGGCTTAGATCCTCCGACATAAGCTTATAATTCAGCTAACTTCTGTAAGGCACAAGTGTATTGATCCTTATCAACCGGACGGTCGTGTAATTGCGCTGATATGTTTGGTATTGGGCAGGCAACCGAGTTGGGCAAGCCGCCCACAGTTGGTAACGGTCCATGCTTTCTGATTGTTCGACCGGCCCCCTGACCGGCCGGAATGTTCACCGGAACCCCGCACCCCTGACGGTTCATCCGGGGAACGACGACAGCGTGCCCTTGGACCGCGATCTCCGGCTTGACGTGTGCCGAGGTCTTGCTCTCTGGTGCATCTTCCTCGATCACGTTCCCAATAATGTCTTCAGCTGGTTGACCCTGCGCCACTATGGCTTCAGCGATGCGACCGAAGTCTTCATGTTCGTGTCCGGCGTGACCTGTGCGCTGAGTTACAGCGATGTCCGCCGTCGTGATGGGTGGGCTTCAGTCTTCGCGCATACGCTGCTGCGAAGCTGGGAGATCTATGCGGCCTTCCTTATCCTGACCGTAACGCTTGCCGTGGTCGTGTATGGCTCGGGTAGCGACCAACTGGCGGACCAGGCCAACGTGAAGATCCTGCTGCAACAGCCGGGTGCAGCGCTGGCCCATGCCGCCATCCTGATGTATCGCCCGGTGAATACGGATGTCCTGCCGACCTTCGTGCTGCTTCACCTATCGTTTGCACCTGTCCTCTGGGGAGTGTTGAAGTTTCCGAACGCGTCCCTGCTGATCTCCGCGTTCATCTATGCGCTGGTCCAATTTCATGGCTGGAATCTGCCGGAGTGGCCGATCAATCAGTGGTACTTCAATCCGCTTGCCTGGCAGTTCCTCGTCGTTCTTGGGGCGTGGTGGGCGATTCGGGGCTACCGGATATTCGGGCGGGAAATCGTCTCGTGGCCCGTCGTTGCAACTGCGATAGCGTACCTCGGCCTTAGTCTCGTGATCACATTGAGCTGGGAGATCGAGCCACTGGCGTCCGCGATCCCGGGCTACATTGTGCGGGTGATCTATCCGATCGACAAGACGGATCTAGACCCGCTGCGGCTCCTGCATTTCCTGGCAATCGCGGTCGTCGTGGCGAGGTTCGTGCCGCCGAATTGGCGGGGATTTGCCAGGGGCGGCCTGAAGGGCGCAGTTCGTTGCGGCGAGCGTTCGCTCGAAACCTATTGTGCGGCCGTCGTGCTATCCTTGCTGGCGGGTTTGTATCTCACCGAAGTGTCCAACGGCATCGCGTCGCAGTTCGTGGTAAGCGCTGCAGGGATCGCGGTGCTCGTTCTGCTTGCGACATGCATGACCTGGATCGGCAAACGAAGCAGGCAACATCCAAAGCTGCTCTAAAGGGGCGCACCCCCTATGGTCGCAACCTAGACCGCTCGGCTATGCCGGGCCGTGGCGCGACCAAGGTGAGCGTCGAACGCCGAGGCGACGCTTCGGGCCAGGAATTCCGCGTCATCGTTAATCGAGAGGCGATCACCCATCATCGTCACGGCGCCGTCCGCGATCAGCCTGTCGAGCCGGGACCGATCGACGACGGCCGAACCAGGATCCCAGCGGTGTCGGCGGCACATTCCCGGCAGGTCCACGGCCATGTCGCACATGATGCGCTCGATGATGTCGGCACGGAAACGGTCCTCCGCGGTCAGCATGTAGCCCTTGACGGTGGCAAGCCGGTCCTCGGCGATGCGCGCAAGATAGTCGCGTGTCGCGACTGCATTCTGCACGAAGCCCTGCGGCATGCGGCCGATTGCGCTGGCGCCCAGACCAATCAGGGTCTCGGCAGAATCGTCCGTATAGCCTTGGAAGTTACGCCGCAGCCGGCCCTCGCGCTTTGCCATGGCCAGATTGTCGCCAGGGAGCGCGAAATGGTCGAGGCCGATGCGGATGTATCCGGCATCGATCAGCGCCTGCGCGATTGCTTCGGACTGACGATGCCGCTCGAGACTATCCGGGAGCGACGCTTCGTCGATCATGCGCTGGTGCTTCTTGAAGGAGGGAATGTGGGCATATCCGAACACGGAAAACCGGTCGGGCCGCAGCGCGACGCATTTGCCGACAGTATCCAGGCAGGACGCGACAGTCTGAGAGGGCAGGCCGTAGAGCAGGTCGAAGTTGATGCGACCGACGCCAGCACGGCGCAGCCGCTCGACCGCTTCCGCGGTCTGCTCAAGGCTCTGCGAACGATTGATGGCGTGCTGAACGACAGGATCGAAGCTCTGGACGCCAAGGCTCGCGCGGTTGACGCCGCTGTAGCCCAATGCCTCCGCCATCGGCTCGGTCAGGGTGCGGGGATCGATTTCGATGGCGATCTCGGCATCGGGCTGCACGAAGAACGAGTAACGTAGCGCGCTGACGAGATCGGCGAAGGTTTCGGGCGTCATGATCGTCGGGGTGCCGCCTCCGAAATGGATGTGGGAGACGGGCAATCGCTGACCGACCGCCTCCGCAACCAGATGCGCTTCGGTGCGAAGGCCGGCGGCGTAAATGGCGACCGGTTCGTCGCGCTTGGAGATGGAGGTGTGGCACCCGCAGTACCAGCACATCGACCGGCAAAACGGCACATGCAGGTAGATCGACGCCGGCCGGCGAGTTGGAACCGACCTGAGCCATCTCCGGTAGTCAGCCTCGCCGACCTCCGCAGAAAAATGCGGAGCCGTGGGATAGCTGGTGTAGCGTGGCAGCCTGTCCTGCCCATAGGTGATCGCCAAGTTCGACCGCATTCGATTCCTTGCCTCTCACTCGCCGCCGGCTCTCGGAGCCGGCGCGCTCTTCTCACGCCGCCATGATCCGGTTCGACATCACACGGTTGCGCAGTTCCACCCGGCGCGAGGTCGGAAGCGAGATCACGCCGTTCTGCTCAAGCTGGGTAAAGGTGCGTGACACCGTTTCGATCGTCAGGCCGAGATAGTCGGCGATATCCTGGCGCGACATCGGAAGCTCGATGGCGGCATTCTTGACGGCGCGGCGCGCCATGTCCTGAAGGAAGCCGACGACACGATCTTCGGCGCTGCAGATCAGGAGCATCAGATGCTCCTGGAAACGGCGCAGCTCCTGGGCCGTCGCATCCCACAGCTGCCGTGCCAGATCCTTTTCGTGGCCGGCACGGACCATGAGTGCGGCGCGCTTGACCACTATGACACGGGCCTCGGAGACGGCCTCAGCCGAGGAGATATGCGTCTCGCCGGCCTCGAAGCCGAAGATATCGCCGGGCAGATAAAATGCGCCGATCTGGCGACGCCCGTCTTCCAGAATCCGGTAAGTTCGGACGGCGCCGGAGATGACCTGGTAGAGGTATTCCGAGGCCTCATCCTCACCGTAAATCTCGCTGTTGCGTGCGAACCGCATCGGCGTCCCAACCATCCCGAAGGGCCCTTCAACGCGCGCCTGTCGGCTGAGGATGCTGGTCGGGTGACGGCTATTCTCGAGAGAAATGGCGTTCTGGGTCTGCATGGCGACGCTCCATGGATGGAAAGTTCGATGGAGGCAGATTGATCGCATCTCCTGGATTGGGAAATTTGGATGTTTCCCCTAAGTAGAAGCCACTTACGTATTTGTACGTAGGTCAAGGGGATACAGAGGAATAGACGGTGGCCGCACGCCGAGATGTCAGACTCTCGGCGCGCGGGGCGAAAAGCGAGGCTAAAGCATGATCCGGAAAAGTGTGAAGCGGTTTTCCGAAAAGATCATGCACAAACAAGAAGCTAAAGGGCGATGACGTTTCAACCTGATCTCATCGCGCTTTAGGTCCCGTTCTTGTCGGGATAGGCAGCGCGTGTGGTGGCTCGATTCCCGTCCTGTTCCTGACGCCAGCGCGTCGTGCTGCGATCGGTCAGGACGAGCGCGAGCGCAAAGATCGAGAAGATGAGACAGACGCCTGCGACGACAAGCAGTGTACTCATTGCCATGTTGAACTCCTCGATCTGATCAGCCGGCCGCCTTGATGTCTTCCGGCGATTCCACATAGTAGCCGGAATAACCGTCGACGAAGCAGAGGTGATCATGGACCTCCTTGACGCCCGAGGTGTTCTCGGCGAGCACGATCGCGGCCTGGCGCGCGCGGTCATCGAAGATCAGGCCGTGCAGATGCACGACGCCGTTGCGCACCCAGACCTGGAAGCCGGCGGGACGCCAGCCGGTGGCGCTGATTTCGCGCAGGATCCGCTCACGGATATGACTGTCGTCGGCGGTCGGGTCGGGAACCTCGCGCGCCAGCGATGCGACGGCCTGCAGGATGTCCGCCCGGGTGACGATCCCGACCATGGTCTTGCCATTCACGACCGGCACCCGCTTCACGCCATGCTTGTGCATCAGATGCACGATCTCGTCGAGCGGTGTCTGCTCGTCAACGGTGATCGGGTTCGCCGTCATGACATCCTCGACCTTGCGACCGCGCTCGTGCACAAAATCGGTCGCGGCACGACCCACGCCGGTGAACAGTTCCAGCCATGCTGAGCGCTTGTGGCCCGTGCCGATCTCGCCGCGCTGCAGGAAATCTCCCTCGGACACCATGCCCCTGAGCGTGCCGTCCTCGTCCATCACCGGCAGACCGCTGAGGTGACATCGCAGCATGATGTTGGCCGCATCCAGGATCTTCGTGTGCGGACTGACGGCGATGATATGCTTGGTCATGATCTGATGCGCACGCATGTCGGACCTCCGTGTTGAGAAAAATAGAATAAAGCTCCGTGCACTCCGCACATTGACCTGGCTCAACGGTCTGCTTGCCCGCGCTCCAGCGATTTCAAGAACAGAATGAAGTCGCCCACCTGGTCCGCCTCGAAGCTGAACTGGGGCATGGTCGGATGGCCGGTGACGATTCCTTCCGCCAGCGATTCCTGCAGCATCTCGACCGGATAGCGTTCGTGCAATGTCCGGAACGGAGGTGCTATCCTCAGCGGACTCGGGCTCACCTTGTCGATTGCATGGCAGCGGGCGCAGTAGAGCTGCGCAAGGCGACGGCCTTGCGCCTGGTCCGCAGCAGCTGGAGTCAGTGCGGCGCAGATCGCGCCGATGATGGCGAATCCGCGGGCCACATGCCTTGGAAATGTTCCGGCAGGATACTTCACAATTCGAGCCTCGCTTAGTGAGACATCAGGACCGGAACGGTCATCGCGCGCAACATGTCGCGCGTGACGCCGCCGAGCAGAGTTTCCTGCAGGCGGGAGTGGCCGTATCCGCCCATCACCAGAAGATCCAGGCTCTCATCCGCCGCGATCGACAGCAGGATCGACTGAACCTCCGACTTGGACGCCGGCAACGATGTGATCTTGGCCGGAAGACCGGCCTTGGCAAGATATCGCACCAGATGGTCGGCGGAGCTCTCCGCAGGGATAGGGTCAGGGCCATCGATGGTGATGATGGCAAGGGCGTCGGCCGCGCGCAGCAGCGGCATCGCATCATGCAGCGCGCGGGCGGCAAGCCGGCTGCCGTCCCAGCAGATCCCGATCCGCTTCGCTGAAAATGCGCCGTGGAACGTGTAGGGCATGAACAGGACGGGACCGCCGGCCTGGAACAAAAGCTCACGTGGGATCACATTGTCATAGCTGTTGTAGTCGCCCAGCGGCTGGGCGACCACGGTGAGGTCGTGCAGACGCGCGTTCGCGCAGATGATCTCGCGCGCATCGATCGGAAGCGCACCCACGGCGCGGGTCGCGTAGGATATCCCTGCATTCCGTGCCTCGACGTCGAAGACGCGCAGCGCCGCCTCGGCGCGTTCGAGGGCCTGATCGTGTTCGGCCTCGAACAGCGAGGCGACCGCCACCCCCCCTTCAGCGACCAACGGTACGCTGGCAGTCTCGTAGCCGATCGCCATTGCGTCGAGATGCGCGCCGATGCCGAGCGCGAGCGAAACCGATCCGTCGACCGCGGGACGTGGCGACAGCTCCGTCGGAATGTGGACCAGAATGTTCTTGAACATGGGCCGTTCTCCAAAGGGGGTGGAAGAGCAGGTATCATCAAAGCACGGCTCGAGACGGGTCGATTTGATCTGCCTCATGCGCGTTCGTGGATTCTGATTGAGCGAGATCAATCCATCGAGCGTATGCTTCGCGCTATTGTGGTGCCGAGCTTGGAGGAGCGGGCATGGCGCGCGTCGCATTGGTTACGGGTGGAAGCAGGGGAATTGGCGCGGCGATTTCGCGGGCCCTCGCTGCTGGCGGGTGCCGGGTTGCGGCCTGCTATGCCGGAAATGCGGACGCTGCGCGCCGATTTGACGAGCAGACCGGAATTCGCACCTTCCGGTGGGATGTTGCCGATTTCGATGCCTGTGCAGCTGGTGTCCGCGAGGTCGAAACGGCGCTCGGTCCGATCGACATCCTGGTCAACAATGCCGGCATCGTGCGCGACGCCACGCTGCACCGCATGACGAAGCCGCAATGGGACGCGGTGCTCCGAACTGATCTGGATTCGCTGTTCAACATGTGCAGGCCGCTGATCGAGGGCATGCGGGCGCGCAAGTTCGGAAGGATCATCAACATTTCGTCCATCAACGGGCAGAAGGGCCAGATCGGCCAGACCAATTATGCCGCGGCGAAAGCCGCTGAACTCGGCTTCACCCGCGCGCTCGCGCTCGAAAGCGCGCGGTTTGGGATCACGGTCAATGCGATCTGCCCGGGTTACATCAATACCGAGATGCTGGCCGCGGTGCCGACTGATGTCATGCAGAACTCCATTCTGCCGCAGATCCCGGTTGGGCGGCTGGGGCAGCCGGAAGAAATTGCCCGTGCCGTCGCATTTCTTGCTGCCGACGAGGCCGGTTTCATCACCGGGTCGACGCTGTCGATCAACGGCGGCCAGCACATGTGCTGAAGGGGAGGGATGACAATGCTCGCAACCGATGTGATGCGCAGTTCATTCGCGACGATTAAGCCGACCGCTACAGTGCTCAACGCCGTCCAACTGCTGCTTGAGACCGATCAACGGGGCCTGCCGGTGATCGACGATGCTGGAGCTCTCATCGGCATGGTTTCGGAGGGCGATTTCCTTCACCGTGACGAGCTCGGCATCAGCCCGCCGTCCGGAAACTGGCTGGAGTCGCTGCTCGGCATTGCCGAGAACACGCCCGAACGCGAACGCATGCGCACCTTGCGGGTCGGTTCGCTCATGAGTTCTTCTCCGATCACCGTCGATGTCGAGGCATCGATCGAGGACGTCGTCGCGCAGATGGATATCTACGATGTTGCCCAGGTTCCCGTGGTCTGCGCCGGCGCTGTCGTCGGCATTGTCAGCCGCAGGGAACTGCTTGCAGCATTGGCGCAACGATTGAGAGAAGCAGAGAAAGCAAGCACCGGAGTCACTTCATGAGCCAGATTGCCTTGCAAACACATGCGCATGCCGTCGTTTGGATCGATCACCTTGTCGCGAAGGTTTTCGGCATTGGGTTGACAGGCGTCAGCGCCACGGCCGTTCATGCGCATTTGCCCTCGCAGCATCTGCATCACAAGGCGAATACGATCGGCGATGGCCGCGTCCAGGCCGACGCGACATTCCTCGCCCGGGTAGGGGAGGCCGTGGGCGGTTGCAGCGATCTGCTCGTCATCGGACCAGGTACCGAGAAGACCGAGTTGATGCAGTATCTCAGAACGGTAAGGCCCGACCTCAATTTGCATGTTGAGCCGAGCGATCATCCGACGGACGGCGAGATCGTGGCGTTGGGCCGGAAACGGTTCCATCTCGACTAGGCAGGGACGTCTAGCGTCGGAGCAGGCGCCGAACGCAAAGACAGGTAAAGGCCGAGCTCATCCCGCTCGAGCAAGGAGATGAGTGATGACAGTCCAAGCAGTTCTCGACCAAACCACATCCCCAGCCAACGACGACGTGGCGGCTGCAAGAATGCCAGCCTCCGCGGTGCCTGAGAGTGAGGGATCGACGGCTGCTGAATTGATCGACCAACTGGCTCACGCGGCAATGGCGCGATGGACTGGGGGCATCTCGCCGGCGAGCCTTGCGCTCGCGTTTGCCGATTGGCAGCTCCACCTCGCGGCGTCGCCCGGAAAACGGCTTGAGCTTGCACTGAAAGCTCTTGGCGACGGCTCGCGCTTCGCGCGAATGGTGTCGACGCCGCATGCGGCTTGGCAACCCTGGTTCATGGTCAGGCCTCAGCCAGGCGACAATAGGTTCTCCGGCCAGGATTGGTCGCTGCCGACGTTCAATATCATGGCCCAGGCTTTCCTGCTGGGTGAACGGTGGTGGCATGCGGCGGCCAGCGACCTGCGTGGCGTCTCGAAGGGAAATGCAGCGGTCGTGGATTTCACCGTCCGCCAATGCCTCGATGTCGTGGCGCCGTCCAACTTTGCGTTCAGCAACCCCGAGGTGCTGCGGCGGGCAATGGATTCAGGTGGCGGCAACTTCGTGTCGGGCTGGCACAACTGGGTGGAAGATTGCAGGGACCTGTTGAGCGCCAGGCCGTCCGGACCCACCCCATTTGTGGTCGGCAAGGACGTTGCCGCGACCAAGGGCAAGGTTGTCTACCGGAATGAGCTGATCGAGCTCATCCAATACGCATCCGAGACGGCCGACGTTTGCCCCGAACCGGTACTTATCGTGCCGGCTTGGATCATGAAGTATTACATTCTCGATCTCTCGCCGCAGAATTCGCTCGTGCGCTTCCTGGTTCAACGCGGCTTTACGGTGTTCATGATCTCATGGCGTAACCCCGGGCCAGCCGATCGCGAACTTGGTCTCGATCACTATCGCAAGCTTGGGATCGACGCCGCGATTGACGTGATCAACCAGCTTGTTCCCGAACGTCCGATCCACGCGGCTGGCTACTGCCTTGGCGGGACGCTACTCGCAATTGCGGCTGCTCGGCTGCAGAAAGAGCGGCCCGGCTGCCTGCGATCGGTGACGCTCTTGGCAACCCAGGTCGATTTCACCGATGCTGGCGAGTTGACGCTCTTCATCAATGAAAGCCAGGTTGCGTTCCTGGAGGATATGATGCGGCAGCGCGGCGTGCTCGACACGGCGCAGATGGCCGGTGCGTTCCAGTTGCTGCGGTCGAACGACATGATCTGGTCGCGCCTGATACGCGATTATCTCATGGGCGAGCGCGCCGCACCGAGTGACCTGATGTCATGGAACGCGGACGCGACTCGCATGCCCTACCGGATGCATTCGGATTATCTACGCAAACTGTTTCTCAACAACGACCTCGCCGAGGGTCGCTATTTGGTGGACGGGCAGCCGGTGGCACTCTCCGACCTTCGGGCCCCCATGTTCGTGGTCGGCACCGTTCGTGATCACGTCGCGCCCTGGCGGTCGGTTCACAAGCTTCACCTGTTGGCCGATGCCGATATCGCCTTCGTGCTGGCGAGCGGCGGTCACAACGCCGGCATCGTTGCACCGCCGTCGGAGGAGGGGCACAGCTATCAGTTCTTGGAGAAGAAAGCGGATCAACCTTATGTCGGCCCCGACGAGTGGCTGCGGAAGGCGGTGAATCGCGACGGATCCTGGTGGCTGGAGTGGGTTCGCTTCCTCACGGCACATTCCGGTGCGTGGGTGCCGGCGCAGTCGGCGCTTTACGCGCCCGAGGGTAGATTGCCGCTCGACGATGCGCCCGGACAGTACGTCCTGCAGCATTGATCCGGCCAGCTGTCGCCATGGACTGGCTTGATCTGCCGCAAAGTCCAGCGGTGCCAAGTCCTTATGGTAGCGGCGTCGCCCGCTGGGTTGCTGGTCTGGCTCAACGTACCGGGAGCGAAATCCGCGGGCCATGAGCTGCGCCCGGCTGCAGGAGAGAGCCATGAGTCTCATTGTTCGAATTCTCTTCATACTCGCGGGGCTCGTCGCAGCGCTGTTTGTCGCGCGCGATACCCTCAACTTCGACATCATGCAGATGTTCGTCGTCGTTCTACTCGTAACCGGGCTTCTGATGGTCGGCGCTCTCTGGAGTGTGTGGCGGCGCCAGGCGTAACCGTTCACCATCCGCGTGAGTGCCGACACTCCAGCATAGCGGCTCGGCACGCTGCAATCCTGCATCGCTGTTGTATTTTGGAAGCGTCGGATCGGCTCACGTCGAGCCGCCGATCGCCAGCCTGCGGATGATCTTTCATGCGGATGCATCGAGGACCGGCCCTACAAGGGTCGGCCCTCGATGCATAGCAGACGTCAAAGGCAAGTTAGGTTAAGCGAGTGCACTCATTCTAGCGCCCGACGGTGGCGTCGACCGGTGAAGGCCATCAGCAGCCACGACAGCGCAGACGCCGCTGCCACAAAGGCTGCGGCCCAAGCTGCCGCCGATACGACGAAGGCCGCCTCAAATCGCCAAGCCAGAAGCGGCTCGGTCGAGGCAAGCGGCATCGCGTCGGGGAAGAACCAATTGTAGAATAGAACAAGCGCCGCCGTAGCGATGGCGCTTCCGGCAAAGAGAAGACCCAATGCGCGGTTCATCGCATCCTCCTATTCTGGTGAAAGGATGCTGACAGACTTCGCCGGCTCGACCAATTCCGGATATTCCCTTAGGGTGCGGTCCGCATGCCGGAAGGGCACGGTGCATTTCGCAGACAGGACATGCTGCGGTGGAGAGTCGTGGCGGGCGAACCGGAGGCGTCAACGATCTCCCAATCGACGTCGCCGGTATTAATCTTCGCTTGCGCATTGACCACGTCGAGCGTCGCATCGGAGGCGTCGTGCCGTCGCGATGCGACACGTTGCCGCCGCGCGGCGTCATCGGCAGTCAGAAATATCCCGCTGAACTCGACCTTGGCGCCGCGGGCAACGACTTTTGCGGCGTCGCGTTCGGCTTGCTGCAGGAATGCGGCGTCGAGGATAACTGAGATTCCTTGCGCCAAGGCGTGCCCGGCACGATCGAGCATGGCCTGGTAGACGCGGTCGGATGCTTCGGGAGTATAGGTCTCCGGCGGCAATGTGGCGTGCTCGGCGACCTGGTTGAGTTGCTTGCGAATGACATCCGATCGCAGAACCAGAGCGCCCGGGGGCGGCGCGATCAGATGCGCTATGTCGCGCGCCAGCACGCTCTTACCGGTACCGGACTTCCCGCCAATTGCAAGCAGGCGGGGCGGCCCCGGTTCAATGAGCCGGCGTGCAAGCTGGAAATACCGCTCTGCGTGGGCGGTGATCGTTTGGTCGCTTTGGTATTGTCGCCGTTTGGTGAAGAGTACGTTGGCGCGTATTCCAGCGCGCATCGACAGAAACAGCGGCAGCAAGGACAGCGCGTTCGATTGTGCATCCCAGGTGGCTTGCACGTAGCTGTTGAACAGTCTGTTGGCCGTCGGCTCTTGCCCAAAGTACAGCAGGTCCATCACGGGGAATGCGAGGTCATAGAGGACGTCGGTCGTCGCGATATTGGGGTCAAACTCGATCGCATCGAACAGAACGGGCTGGCCGTCGAGCAGGACGATGTTGCCGAGATGTGCATCGCCGTGACAATGCCGGACCTGCCCAGCGGCGGCGCGGCGGCGCAGCAGTTCGAGGTTGCGCGCGAGGGCCTGATGACTCAGTTCGTGCAATCGATCGATTTCCTCCCGGGAGAGAACTGACCCGGCGCAAAACTGCTCCGTATTGCGATCGATGATGACAGGGAGCGAAGCAAGCCATGGGGATCCTTCGCGTCCGGTTGCGGTCCGATGGGATTCGAGCAGGATGGCGGCCAGTCTCTCGCCAAGCTCCGGCCGGATTGCATCTTGCTCGGCGAGATGATCCAGCGTCTTGTTTTCGTCGAAGCGAGCCATTTCGACGGCCCATTCGACAACCGGTCCGGTCCCCCCGACCGCAAGCCCATCGCGCCCGCGCGTGATCGGAACCACCCTGTGATAGATGGCGGGGGCGTTACGCTTGTTGATGGCGATCTCATCCTCGCAGGCGTGCTGCCGCTTTTCCAATGTCGAGAAGTCGAGATAGGGCAGCTTGACAGCTCGCTTGATCTTCAGAACACGCGAAGGTTCGAGAAAGACGATCGAACAATGGGTGTCGATCCGCTTTACCGGTGCGTTCGACCGGCCAGACCCGGCCAGGAACGACAATACAGCGGCCTGGTCAGTCTCGCCTGTGGCCGCGTCGGGTGTTGATATCGGCGTCGTCATGGTTTCAAAACGGCTGCGCCGACGAGCTTGCCATCCCGCAGGCGCGCCAGTGCCTCATTCGCCTGATCCAAGGGAAAGACGGTGACGTGTGTCCGGATTCCAGCTGTTGCCGCCGTCTTGAGAAAGTCGACGCCATCCTGTCGCGTCAGGTTGGCAACGGAAACGATCTGCCGTTCACCCCAAAGGATGTCGTAGGGAAAGCTCGGAATATCCGACATGTGAATGCCGGCACAAACCACGCGCCCGCCTTTGCGCAGCGTGCGCAGCGCGAGCGGGACAAGCGGCCCGGTGGGGGCGTAGATGATTGCGGCATCAAGCTCGGCCGGCGGTCGATCTCCCGAAGCGCCGGCCCAGCATGCGCCGAGCGATAAAGCCAGGCGCTGGGCCTCGGTGTCGCCGGAGCGGGTGAAAGCGTACACATCCCGCCCTTGCCAACGCGCCACTTGCGCGACGATATGTCCCGCCGCGCCAAAACCGTAGATGCCGAGTTTGCGGCCGTCGCCAGCCATCACCAGCGAGCGCCAGCCGATCAGGCCGGCGCAGAGCAGCGGTGCAAGCTCCGCGTCCTCGCCGTCTTCACCGAGCGGAAAGCAGTAACGCGCGTCTGCCACCAGGTGGGTGGCAAAGCCGCCGTCCCGCGTATAGCCGGTGAACAGGGGGGCGTCGCAGAGGTTTTCCTTGCCTTCCCGGCAGTAGGGACAATGCCCGCAGGTCGATCCAAGCCAGGGGACGCCGACGCGTGCGCCAAGATGCGCATGGTCTACGCCGTCACCGATCGCGTCGATGCGGCCAACCACCTCATGGCCGGGAACGATCGGATAGGCGATGTCGGGCAGTTCTCCGTCGACGACATGCAGGTCGGTCCGGCAAACGCCACAGGCGCCGACCTTGACGCGGACTTCGCCTGGTCCCGGGAGTGGGTCGGGCCGCTCCGTCAATTGCAGCCGCGCGCCTCGCGCGGGCAGGATCATGGCGTGCATGATGGAACTCGCTTAAGTCTGTGCTCTTCCTTTGATCACATCACATTGGTCCGGTTTTGATCCCGGTCAACAGCCGAGTGGCTGCTCCTGACTAACGTTGGTTTGTAGGCAATATCCAAACAGGAGGTAATGATGGTCAACGACATGATCCCCGTTCGAACCGAGCGCGCCTTGGCGCGGCGGGAGAACAACCCCTTCACATTTCTGCAGCAGGAAATCGACCGACTGTTCGATGGATTCGGCCGCAATTTTCCGACGTTCGCCGCGCCGCAGGCGATGATGCTGCGCATGGACGTCAGCGAGACCGACAAGACCGTCGAGATCTCCGCCGAACTGCCCGGCCTCGAGACCAAGGACGTTCAGCTCAATCTCGCCGACAATACGCTCACGATCCGGGGTGAGAAGAAGAGTGAGCGCGAGGAGAAGGACAAGGACTATCACCTGGTCGAGCGCAGCTTCGGCGCGTTCTCGCGATCCGTTGCATTGCCTGAGGGCGTCAAGGCGGAGGACGTCAGCGCCGAAATCGCCAAGGGCGTGCTCAAGGTCACCGTCAAGAAGCCGGCTCCCAAGCAGAGCAGGCAGATCGACATCAAGACGGCGGCGTAGCCGCCCTGCCGGGCGCGTCGCCCGTCGGCGAGCGACGCGCCCACGAAACAACCATCCATCCAAGGGGATCAGCCATGTACGAGTTTCTTCAGGAAACCGTCGCGAGCAACATGACGAGGTCGGTACGAAGCGTCGCTCCCGAAATGACCGTCAGCGACTTGTACCGGTTGTTCGCAAAGGACGACTATGACGCCTATCCCGTGCTCCGCGACGATGTCGTGGTCGGGTTCGTCACGAAACTCGACGCCCTGAAGGTGTTCGCCTGTCCGACAGATCACATCTTGCCCCGTTACGACGATCGGATGGGAACGACGGTCGATGAGATCATGTCGTCCGATGTGATCGCGGTTGAGCCGGACACAAATTTGCAGCGTGTTCTGCAGATGATGGTCGCACATCGGCTCAAGAGCCTGCCCGTGATTGACAATTATCGCCACCTGGTCGGGATCATTGCTCGCGAGGATGTCATGCGGGCTCTGGCGCGCTGCACGAAGCGGCAGGCGCCTCCGCTCGTTCCCTGCGAGACCGTCCGATGTCTACGTTTGGTCTAGAACGGGTTCTTTCGCCTCGAACGGTCGCACTTGTCGGCGGTAGTTCGCGTCCATCTTCGCTCGGCTTGGCGGTGCTCATGAACCTCAAGGCGTACGGCTTTTCCGGCCGCATCGCCGTGGTCAATCCGAACTACACTGCGATCGACGGCGAGGTTACATTCCCGGATCTCAAGTCACTTCCATTCGTTCCGGACCTCCTCGCGATCACGGCGCCCGCGACCGCGATTCCCGGAATCATCTCGGACGCTGCTGCGGTCGGTGTCGCCGGTGCGGTGATCCTGTCCTCCGGCCTTGGGCACGGCGCCGGCTCGCTTGCCGAGACGGTCGCGCGGACGGCGCGCATGCACGGCATGCGCCTGATCGGGCCGAACTGTCTCGGCGTCATGGTGCCGCGCGCGAAGCTCAATGCGAGCTTTGCCGCACATCAGCCCGCCGAAGGGCGTCTTGCCCTGATCTCGCAGTCCGGGGCGATCGCTGCAGCGATGATCGAATGGGCGGCTGAGCGGCGGCTCGGCTTCTCCGGCATCGTATCGATCGGAGACCAGCTCGACGTCGATGTCGCTGATTTGCTCGACTATTTCGCGCAGGACGATCACACCAACGCGATCCTGCTCTACCTCGAGGCCGTCCAGGATGCGCGCAAGTTCATGTCGGCCGCGCGCGCCGCGGCGCGGCTCAAGCCACTGATTGTGGTGAAGGCGGGCCGGATGGCCCAGGGCGCCAAGGCCGCCGCTACCCATACCGGCGCGCTGGCCGGTTCGGACGCGGTCTATGATGCGGCGTTCCGCCGGGCCGGCATGCTGCGCGTGTACGACCTTCGGGAGTTGTTCGACTGCGCCGAGTTGCTTGGCCGCGGCTTCGTTCCGCACGGCAACCGGTTGTCGATCCTGACCAATGGCGGCGGGCTCGGCATCCTCGCGATCGACCGGCTCGTTGAGCTAGGGGGCGTTCCAGCGAGCCTGTCGGCGGAGACGATTGCGGCGCTCGATCGGGTTCTGCCGCAAGGCTGGTCTCGCGCCAACCCCATCGATATCTCCGGCGATGCCGATGCTGCCCGCTACGTATCTGCACTCGGCGTGTTGCTCGAGGACGCCAACAGCGACGCCGTGCTGGTCATGAATGTGGAAACGGCTGTTGCGCCGACCGAAGGAATCGCCGATGCGGTGGCACAATGTGTTCGCGACCGTCGGGCCAGGAAGAGTGACGTTGCCGCGCTGGTGCTAGCATCGTGGGATGGTGCCGACGAGCGCACCGCGGCAACCTTCGAAGCTGCCCGCGTCCCGCATTTCCCCACCGAAGATGACGCAGTGCGCGCTTTCATGTACCTGGTGAGATATCGCGAGGCTTCCATCGCACTGGCCGCAACTCCGCCCAGTATCGCCTCGACGTTTGCGCCGGAGACGGTGGCGGCGCGGCGCGTGATCGCGAAAGCGCTGTCCGAGGGGCGGGGATGGCTTGACCCAGTTGAAATCGTGGCCCTGTTCAAGGCGTACGATATTCCAATCGTGCCGACGGTCGCCGCCTGTGGTGCCGACGATGCCGCAGACAAGGCTGCGCCGTTTCTGGCCCAGGGACTTGCGGTTGCGGTCAAGGTGTTCTCCCGCGACATCAGCCACAAGTCGGATGTCGGCGGCGTCATCCTTGGCTTGCGGACGCGCGAACGTGTCGCCGAGGCAGCGAGGGCGGTATTGTTGCGCGCGCGGAACGCGCGTCCGGATGCCGTCCTGCAAGGCGTGACGATCCAGCCGATGATCGAGCGACGGGCGGCACGCGAGTTGCTCCTCGGCATTGCCGACGATCCGACCTTCGGTCCCGTGATCGTGTTTGGCCGCGGTGGCACCGCGGTCGAGGTGATCAACGACAAGGCGCTGGCGCTGCCACCGCTCGACATGAACCTGGCGCGCGACCTGGTGAGCCGGACACGGGTCTCGAGGCTCCTGGCCGCCTATCGCGATGTGCCCGCTGTCCCGGCCGAGGTCGTGCCCCTCACCCTCGTCAAACTGGCGCAGATGGCGGCCGATATTCCGGAAGTCGCAGAGCTCGATATCAATCCGCTGCTGGCGGATGAAACCGGCGTGCTGGCGCTCGATGCGCGGGTGGCGGTCCGCAAGCCGGCGCGGCTGTTTGCAGGTCAGACGCGGCTCGCGGTGCGGCCTTATCCGTCGCAATGGGAAGGAGAGCTTGCCCTGAGGGACGGCTCGCGCGTCGTGATAAGACCGTTGCGGCCGGAAGATGAGCCCATGGTCGAGAGCTTCTTCAGGCGTGTAACGGCCGATGATCTCAGACTTCGCTTCTTCCAGGCAATGAAGAATTTTTCGCATGCGTTCGTTGCCCGGCTGACCCAGCTCGACTATGCGCGTGCGATGGTCTTTGCGGCGCTGGATCCGAGCACCGGCGCCATGGTGGGAGCAGTCCAGCTTCATTCGGACTCGCTCTACGAGAATGCCGAGTACGCAATCCTGCTGCAGTCCGACCTCAAGGGCAGAGGATTTGGGTGGGCGCTGATGCAGCTTCTGATTCAGTATGCGAGGTCGGAAGGGCTGAAGCGGCTGTCAGGTGAAGTGCTGGCCGAGAACACCACCATGCTGAACATGTGCCATGAGCTCGGGTTCACCGCCGTGACAGAGCCGACCGACCATCGGATCGTCAATGTCGTCCTCGACCTCTCCCTTTCGGCGGTGGATGCCTTGGGCGCCGACATCCTGATCCGACGCAGTCGCGATCAAAGCGGCGTGACGGCAACGATACGGTAGGGATGCATGCCGTCCGCCTCGTGGACCGAGACATATTCGCCGAGCCGAAAGCGCTCGTTGCCGAAATGATATCCGGCTTCATCGGCTGTCGAACCGGCCACGTCGTAATGGAAGCGCCAGCTGCCGCCAGGACCATGAACGAGGTGACCGAGCTGATCGTCTTCCGCGGGGCGTTGACGAACGACGCGGCAGGCCTCGCGATGGGCTTTCCAGGTTTCGACATCGATCCGCGATGCCGTATCGAGCGGGGCGATGATGATATAGCCGATCGCGGACGCGCCCTCGGGGTGATCGTGCTCGCGCGCGCGTTCGAGCCGAACCTGCCTGAATGAGTGCGGCAACGCAGTGCTTTGCAGAGGCGTGAAGGCGGCGCGATTCATCGGAAATCTCCCTAAACATGCCCGAGGCTGCCGGGCAACCTCTTCAATTCTAGAGCCGCGGCGCGCCAAGCCGTTGATTTGCGTCAAGCGCATGTCTGGGGGCACGGTGACGCCGATTGCGCTGGGTCAAACACAGCCCGTCTCCAGCAGCCTAAGGTGAACTACAAATTGGAGTTACAATCTTGCTCAATGCCCCGGCTTTGACGGCGAATGCGGACGATCCGCGCGTGCTTACCGCATGTGGGGCCTGGAACGTTGCCAACGTCGAAGCCCTGGAGCGGCTGTGTACGAACGCCGCGCGTACCGATATCGGCTCGATCGATGTACGTCGTGTCACCGCGCTCGACACCGTCGGGGCTTGGCTCCTGGAAAGGCTTGCCCGCGGTGGCGCTGCCAGAGCAGCTCTTACAGGTGCTGACGGTCCATATGGCGACCTGCTGCAAGAGGTACGAGGACTGAACCGTTACGGCCCCGCCGAACGCAGATCAGTCAACCCCGTGCTGCAGAGACTCGATCAGCTCGGCCGCGGCAGCAGGCGGTTGGCGTCCGATTCGGCGGCATTCCTGCATATGCTCGGCGCCTTCAGCGTAGCGCTGCTCGGCATTCTCAGGCATCCGCGATCGTTCCGACTGACGTCGACCGTCTATCAGCTCGGTCGGGTGGGCTGGCAAGCGGTGCCGATCATGGTGCTGATCACGTTCCTGATCGGCGCCATCATTGCTCAGCAAGGCATCTTCCATTTCCGCCGCTTCGGTGCGGAATCCTACGTCGTCGACATGGTTGGCATTCTCGTGCTGCGCGAGATTGGCGTGCTGATCGTGGCCATCATGGTGGCCGGACGTTCGGGCAGCGCCTATACGGCCGAGATCGGCGCGATGAAGATGCGTGAGGAGATCGACGCGCTCAGCACCATGGGGCTCGATCCTATCGCAGTCCTGATCCTGCCGCGGATCCTGGCACTGGTGGTGGCGCTGCCGATCCTCGCCTTTCTCGGCTCGCTCGCGGCGCTCTATGGCGGCGGGCTCATCGCCTGGCTCTATGGCGGCATGAGTCCAGCGATCTTCATCGCACGCCTTCACGACGCGGTTTCAGTCACTCATTTCGAGGTCGGCATCATCAAAGCGCCATTCATGGCACTCGTGATCGGGCTTGTCGCGGCGGTGGAGGGATTGAGCGTCAAGGGCAGCGCGGAATCGCTGGGGCAGCAGACGACGGCGTCGGTCGTGAAATCGATCTTCCTGGTGATCGTGCTCGACGGGTTGTTCGCGGTCTTCTTTGCTTCGATCGGGATGTAGCCATGGTCGACGCGCCAGCGATCCATATCCGCGACCTCGTGGTCGGCTTCGGCGAGAAGATCATCCTCGATCATCTCGATCTCGACGTGAACGACGGTGAAATTCTCGGCCTCGTGGGCGCGTCCGGCGGCGGAAAGTCGGTGCTGATGCGGACATTGGTCGGTCTGCTCCCGAAGCGGAGCGGGCAGATCGATTTCGCGGGCGACGGCGATGACGAACGCCGCTGGGGCGTGCTGTTCCAGCAGGGAGCGCTGTTCTCGGCCTTGACGGCTCGCCAGAACATCCAGTTTCCGTTGCGCGAGCGTGCGCGGCTTTCCCCGGGGCTGCTGGACGAAATTGCGGACGCCAAGCTCGAGATGGTCGGCCTGACGCGCGAAGACGGGGACAAATATCCGTCCGAGCTCTCGGGGGGCATGACCAAGCGGGTTGCGCTCGCGCGGGCACTGGCGCTCGACCCCTCGCTCTTGTTTCTCGATGAGCCAACGTCTGGGCTCGATCCCATCGCTGCCGGCGAATTCGATACCTTGATCCGGACGCTGCATCGTACGTTGCGTTTCACTGTGTTCATGGTGACGCACGATTTGAACAGCCTGCAAGCCATCTGCGACCGCGTCGCCGCGCTTGCCGACGGCAGGATCGCGGCCATCGGGCGGCTGTCATCGGTGCTCAAGTCCGATCACCCCTGGGTCCAGGCTTACTTTCACGGAGCCCGGGCGCAAAAGCTTGGCCTCGGCAACTAGGCAGAGAGAGACCCAAATGGAAATCCGCGCGCCCTACATTGTCGTTGGTGCATTCGTATTGTCGGCAATCGTCGCCGTGTTCGGCTTCGTTTACTGGCTGAACAATTTCGGTGGAATCGGAAAGCGGGAGACATACCAGCTCGTCTTTACCGACCCCGTGCCTGGCCTGCTCGTCGGGGCGGGCGTTCTCTTCAATGGTATCCGCGTCGGCGAGGTCACAACCCTTGAACTGGTTCCGGAACGCCCGCGCGAGGTTCGCGCCGGGATCGCAGTCGCCGAGCGCACGCCGGTGCATACCGACACGCGTGTCGGCCTCGATTTTCAGGGGTTGACCGGCGTTCCGGTGATCGCGCTGGAAGGCGGTGATGATCCCCAGGCGCCGCCGGCGCGCGAACCGCTGGTGGCCGAAAAGGGGGCCGGGCGGAGCATGACGCAGGCCGCCCGCGATGCGTTACGCCGGGTCGATGCCGTCCTGTCCGACAACGCCGCGCCGCTGCACAGCACGATCGACAATCTCAGCACGTTCGCTGAAGGGCTCGCGCGCAACACGCCGAAGCTCGATGGAATTGTGGCCGGGCTCGAACGCATGACCGGCGGCGGTGCGCCCGCGCCTCGCAAGGTGGCGTATGACCTTCACGCGGTGGACAGCTTCGGCGCGCAACGCCATGCGAATCTGCCCGAGCAGCTGGTCATGGCGGAGCCGACCGCGATCGCCCGCCTCCAGACCCAGCGCTTCTTGTTCACGCCGGATGAGGAAATTCAAGGATTTGAAGGTGCGCAGTGGAGCGATAGTCTCCCGGTGCTGGTGCAGGCGCGGTTGCTGCAGAGCTTCGAGAACTACGACGTCGAGCATGCGCCACTGCGCGCCGACAGCGGCGTAGAAGGTGCGCCGCGTCTGCTGATCGACCTGCGCCGGTTCGAAATCGTGCAGGGACCTCAACCGCGCGCGACGATCTCCTTGTCCGCGAAGATCGTGGATCGAAATGGTCAGGTAAAGGCTGCAAAGCTTCTCGAAGGATCCGAAGGAATTAGCTCGCTGACGCCGCCCGAGGCGGCCGCCGCCTTCGATAAGGCGTTCGGCACCCTCGCAAGGGAGCTCGTGATGTGGGTTGCGGCGACGGACTGAACCAGATCGTTGCAGCGTCTCACAACGATCTTGGATCAGACTTGCTCGGCGGCTGCCGCCAAGCCAAGGTCGTCGCGACCTAAAGCATGATCCGGAAAAGTGCGAAGCGGTTTTCCGAAAAGATCAAGCTCAAACAAGGAGCTAATGCGCGATGACGATTCAACCTAATCTCATCGCGCTTTAGCGACCTGTGACCAGCAGGCTGCGGCAGTGCCGCGCAATACTGACTTCCTCATTGGTCGGAATGACCAGTACATCGACCGGGCTGCCCTTCGCGGCGATATGCTGCGCGCCCTGAGCATTTGCGACTGCATCAATGCTGACCCCGAGCCAGGAGAGGCGATCGCAGATGCGCTGCCGGATTTCCGGGGCGTGCTCGCCGATGCCGCCGGTGAACACCAGGCCATCGAGGCCGGCGAGGGTATTTGCCATCACGGCGACCTCTGCGGCGACACGAAATGTGAAGAGATCGACGGCTTCGCGAGCCGCAGGATCGTGGCTCGACAGCAGGGCGCGCATGTCGGCTGACACCCCGGAGACGCCGAGCAGACCCGAGCGTTCGTAGAGCAGGTGCTGCACGTCATCGACCGACATTTTCTCTTCCTGCATGAGATAAAGCAGCACGCCGGGGTCGATCGTTCCACAGCGTGTCCCCATCACGAGACCGTCGAGTGGGGTCAATCCCATCGTGGTGTCGACGCTGCCGCCCTTTCGCAAGGCACAGAGGCTCGCGCCATTGCCGAGGTGCGCCACGACGACGCGCTTGTCAGCCCAATGCGGGGCGATCGCAGCGAGCCGGCTGGCGACGTATTCGAAGGAGAGGCCGTGGAAACCGTAGCGGCGGATGCCGCGCTGCTCAAACTGCCGCGGGATGGCAAAGCGGCTCACCGGCGGCGCCAGGCCGTGATGAAAGGCCGTGTCGAAGCAGGCGATCTGCGTCAGCTCCGGCTGCAGTGACTGCACGGCCCGGACCGGCGCCAGACAGCGCGGCTGGTGCAGCGGCGCCAGCGGCGTGAACGCCTCCAGCGCAGCGAGAGTCTGCCCTGCGATGACGACCGGCCCGTAGAATTCGCGGCCGCCATGGACGATGCGATGGCCGACGGCGGCGAGCCTGCCGCCGTCGAGATAGTCCTCGATCCAGGCAAGTATATCGCCGAACAGACCGTTGTCCTCCGACGTGCCGCTCGCGCGGCGCTTCTCGAACAGCGGCCTGTCCGAAGCATCGCTCACCACGATGCGCGGGACGTTCTCCTGCTCGTCAAGCAGGCCCTTGCATTGCAGCTCTGGCTCGGACGGAGCGATATCGAACAGGCCGAACTTGATGCTCGACGAGCCGGCGTTAAGCACCAGGACGCTGTCGGACATGGGTGGTCTCTCTCGCGTTCGCTGCCTCAGTCAACGGATTTGTGACCTGTCGCGCCATAGGGCCAGACCCAGTCACGGATCTGCGGCATGTCCTCGCCATGCTCGCGCACGTAGCGCGTATGCTCGATCAGGGCGTCACGGAATTGCTGCTTGACGTGGGCGGCCGCGATGTCGAGCCCCGGCACGCGTTCGATTGCTTCGATGGCGAGATGGAAGCGGTCGAGGCCGTTCAACACCACCATGTCGAACGGCGTCGTGGTGGTGCCTTCCTCCGCAAAGCCCCGCACGTGCATTCCGTCGTGATTGGTGCGGCTGTAGGTCAGGCGATGGATCAGATAGGGATAGCCGTGATAGGCGAAGATGACGGGCTTGTCGCGGGTGAACAGGCTATCGAAGTCGCGGTCGGACAGGCCGTGCGGATGCTGCTCCGTCGGCTGCAGCGTCATCAGGTCGACCACGTTGACGACGCGGATCTTCAACTGCGGCAGCGCGTTGCGGAGCAGATCGACGGCGGCGAGCGTCTCCAGCGTCGGAACGTCGCCGGCGCAGGCCATCACCACGTCTGGCTCGGCGTTGACTGCTTCGGTGCCGGCCCATTTCCAGATGCCGATGCCTGCCTCGCAATGAGTGATCGCATCGCGCATCGAGAGCCATTGCGGAGCGGGTTGCTTCCCGGCGACAATCACATTGATGCGGTCATAGGTGCGCAGGCAGTGATCCGCGACCCAGAGCAGGGTGTTCGCATCAGGAGGGAAGTAGACGCGGACGATATCGGCCTTCTTGTTGGTGACGAGATCGACGAAGCCGGGATCCTGATGACTGAATCCATTGTGGTCCTGGCGCCAGACGTGCGAGGTGAGGAGATAGTTCAGCGACGCGATCGGCCGCCGCCAGGGCAGCGCCCGCGAGACCTTCAGCCATTTGGCATGCTGGTTGAACATCGAATCCACGATGTGGATGAAGGCCTCATAGCAGGAGAAGAAACCGTGGCGGCCCGTGAGCAGGTAACCTTCAAGCCAGCCCTGGCAGAGATGCTCGCTTAGGACTTCCATCACTCGCCCGTCATGAGCCAGATGGACGTCATAGGGTTCGATGCCCTCCATCCAGACCCGGTCGGTGGCCTCGAAGACCGCATCGAGCCGGTTGGATGCGGTTTCGTCCGGACCCATGATGCGGAAATTGCGGGCCTCCGCATTCAGCTCCACGACCTCGCGCAAGAACTTGCCGAGTTCTCGCGTGGCTTCGGCGACGGCGTCACCCGGAGCGGTGACCTCGACCGCATGCGCACGGAAATCCGGTAGCTTCAATTCCCGCTTCAGGACGCCCCCGTTGGCGTGCGGGTTGGCCCCCATCCGACGGTCGCCTGCGGGCGCAAGGGCTTGCAATTCAGGTGCGAGCCGCCCGTTCGAATCGAACAGCTTGTCGGGCTCGTAGGTGCTCATCCAATGTTCGAGCAGCTTCAGATGCTCGGGGTTGCCGCGCGGGTTGGCGATCGGCACCTGATGTGCACGCCAGAAGCCTTCGACCTTCAGCCCGTCGACTTCCTTCGGTCCGGTCCAGCCCTTCGGGCTGCGCAGCACGATCATCGGCCATCGCGGTCGCTTAAGGCTGCCGGTCTGCTGGCGCGCGGCTTGCTGGATCGAGCGGATGCCGGCGAGCGCGGTATCGAGCGTGTCGGCCATCAACCGATGCATGGCACGCGGATCGTCGCCTTCGACGAATAGCGGCTCGTAGCCGTAGCCGATGAAGAGGCTGCGGACTTCCTCATCATCCATCCGCCCAAGCACGGTGGGATTGGCAATCTTGTAGCCATTGAGGTGCAGGATTGGCAGCACTGCGCCGTCATGTACCGGGTTCAAGAACTTGTTGGAATGCCAGGACGCCGCGAGCGGACCGGTCTCCGCCTCGCCGTCGCCGACGACGCAAACGGCAATCAAATCGGGGTTGTCGAACACTGCGCCATACGCGTGAACCAGTGCATAGCCGAGCTCACCGCCTTCGTGGATCGAGCCGGGCGTTTCCGGCGCCGCGTGGCTTGGAATGCCACCGGGGAAGGAGAATTGGCGGAACAGCTTGCGCAAGCCGTCCGCATCGCGCGTCACCTCCGGATAGATTTCGGTGTAGGTGCCTTCGAGATAGGTGTTCGCAACCATACCGGGACCACCATGGCCGGGACCGCAAATATAGATGACGTTGAGATCGGAAGCGCGGATTGCGCGATTGAGGTGGGCATAGATGAAATTGAGCCCCGGCGTGGTGCCCCAATGCCCGAGTAGGCGCGGCTTGATATGCTCCGGCTTCAGCGGCTCTTTCAGGAGGGGATTCGCAAGCAGATAGATCTGTCCAACGGAGAGGTAATTGGCGGCTCGCCAATAACGGTCGAGCAGCTCAAGATCATCCGTGCGTGCTTGCTCGTTTGGAGTGGTCGCAGATTGCATGTCGCTCTCCCGGGACTCAAAGATGACCTCGGACGCCGCTATCGGTTCCACGTTAGAGGGCGAATATGACGGGAATGGCTTGAGCCAGCTCAAAGATGCACGCCAATTCGGGCCGCAACGCCCACATTCCTTGAACGTCCACCAACACGGGACGCTCAAGGACTGGAAAGCTCGATGTCGGAGGCGGAACCGGACCCTCACGAGGTCAGTTTTGAGCCAGCGCAAGGAATTGCAGATTGCTCCTCACCGTAAATGGGGAGCGGATGGTTCTTGCTCCAGGTCGTTTGGCACCATTCCATATGTCCTCAGCACGGTGGTTCTCGTCTCGGGATAGCCGGTACGGACGATAGCTGCGGCACCAGCGTGGCCGAATGTCTTCCATAAGTGCTTGGCATGCTCTATCGCCGCTGCAGGGCTGGCGCACTTGGCCGGCTGGCCCGGAACGAGCCCGCCATCGGTCCGGTCGTACGGCAGGGCAATGAAATGCGTGATCCCGTCCATTGATGCCCCTTTCTCGTTCGGTTGACGTCACCCAGCAAAGCATTGTGGTAATAATATCTTGATCTGCCTCAGCTCATTTCGTTTGATCCGGATCAAGGCGGAATAGGCGCATCTCGTTTGCTGTTGATGGGTTCGAAAGGGAGCTTGCTTGCCATTGAGCTTCCTCCTCTCGAAGATGGGCTGGCCAGGGTAATGGGAAACCTCGTGCACTTTCCGGAATCGCGTCGGGCGAACCACGGAGAGGTGGCGTCGAGAGCGGACATTCGCCATTCCTTCCGTCAAGTGATGTTGATGCTCGAACTGCAACTGCTCCAGATCAGCGGCCTGGTCGCCGTGTGTCCGGCCGGAGAGGCCAGGACGAAGCTGCAGCAGCAGCACGACCAACTACTCGGTAGCCTTGCGGTCACGCGACAGCATGCGCGAGCGCTGATCGGCGATTGATGTCGGCCCACATTGCGGGCGGCACCATTCGCCGAGGCGCAACATTTCATCGGATTGACGATAGATCGTCCTGCTCGTCGCCATGCGAAAATTGAGCCCTGCTACAGGATTCCGATAGGGGATTTTACGTGAGTTAAATCTCGCGGCCCAATAGTCCGCACCGGCCCAGGCGGCCTATATTGACTTGCCCATGCCCAGGTCAGATCGGGCAACCCGTTTGCGGTAAATCAGTTGGTGAAAAGCGATGAATTTCAGGATCTCTCTGGCGCAGCGCATCTACGCAATTGTTGGACTGAGCTTTTGCGGGCTGACCGGGCTGGCCGCTATCCAGGCAACCAATCTGGCAGATGCTTTGCGCGCGCAGCGGCAGAGCGAGTTGAAGCACCTTACCCAATTGGCTCTTGGCATTGCGCAGGAGGAGCATGACGCCGCCGTCGGCCGGGGAGCGGATGGAGACGCCGCCCGTCGCAATGCAGCAGCCAGAATCGGCGCGCTAAGATTTGGGAACGGGGATTATTTCTGGATCAACGATCTCGGTCCCACGATGATCAAGCATCCGATCAAGCCGGAGCTCGACGGCAAGGATTTGCGTGAAATCAGGGATCCAACCGGCAAGCAGCTCTTTGTCGAATTTGCCGAGATCGTGAAGCGAAACGGCGAGGGGTTTGTCGACTATCAATGGCCAAAGCCGGGACTGGATACGCCGCAACCGAAGCTATCGTTTGTCGCGGGCTTTCAACCGTGGAACTGGGTCATCGGGACAGGCGTGTATGTGGACGATCTCCAGGCGCAGGTCTGGGAGCGGGCACGAAGCATCATCATTGTTGCCGCTGCGATCGTGATGGCCGTCGGGCTGATAACACTGCTGCTTGCGCGGCGGATATCGACAGCTCTGGTGACAATGACGAGCTCTCTCAACCGCTTGAGCGGGGGTGATTTCGACATGAAGCTCCCGAGGCTCGAGCGGTCCGATGAACTGGGCGACATGGCCCGCTCAATCGAACAGTTCAGGGTCAGAGCTGCCGAGAAAGTGCGTGACGAGGCCAGGCAAGACGAGGAGAGACGGCGCGCCACCGAGGAAGCCAGGGCATCGGCGTTGCAGCAAATGGCGGCGAACGTCGAAAATGCCACTAAGGTCGCTGTCGGCGAAGTTGCGTCCGGCACGGATCGCATGGCAAGAAACGCGTCCATCATGAGGGATACGGCGCTGACGCTGGAGAGAAACAGCAGTAGCGTTGCAGCCGCTGCCGAGGAGGCGCTCGCCAACGCCCAGACGGTCGCAAGAGCATCCTCCCAGCTGGCTACTTCGATATCGCAGATCGCCAATCAAGTGGGAGCGTCGCGTTCGTTGACGCTGGAGGCTGTGACGGCATCGACGCAAGCCCAGGCGACAATCGTCAAGCTGTCGGAAGCTGCTTCGAAGGTTGGGACTGTGACGAGCCTGATCAGCGAAATTGCCGGCCAGACAAATCTCCTGGCATTGAACGCGACGATCGAGGCCGCCCGGGCCGGGACTGCCGGTCGCGGTTTCGCAGTGGTTGCGGCCGAGGTGAAGTCGCTGGCCGAACAGACCGCGAGAGCAACAAACGAGATCGCGCAGCAAATCGCCGAGATCCAGGAGGCGACGCATGCCTCGGTTGCGTCCATGAGCATCATTGGTGAGGTCATTCGCAGCGTCGAATCCGTATCAGCCGTGATCTCCGCCGCGGTCGAGGAGCAAAACGTCGTCACGGCCGATATCTCGCGGACGGTCGAAGAGACCTCGCACGCTGCCCGCGAGGTGGCGTCTCAAATTGCCTCGGTGTCTGCCGAAGCGGTTGAAACCGGCCGACGGGCGTCGGAGATGCACAACGGATCAACGGCAATTGCTGAGAAAGTGGCCGAACTGCGCACGACGCTTATCCGTGTCATTCGTACGTCGACCACTGATGTCGATCGTCGGCGTTCGTCACGCGTTGCGCTTCGACGATCCGGTATCTTGGTTTGGCGCGGCGAGACGAAGCGTATCGAGGCCCGCGACGTGTCGATGGACGCGGTATCGATCGAGTGCGCATTGCCGGACGCAGCAAAAGGCGAGCTTGTCGAACTGGCGATTGATGGGCTCTCGTTCCGACTTGGCGGTGTCGTAGCGCGTATGGATCCCGGCTCGGTATTGATCAACCTGAATCTGTCGGCGGAAACCGAGCAGAAGTTGGCTGCGGTACTCTCAAGCGAGTGCGCGCGTTCGGCAGCAGCGTAAACACAACGTCTCGCGCGCGAGGCTAACCGCAAGGCATGCTTGCCGGCTTGCCCTGTGCGTCGGCGAGCGTCCTGGACGGGACCTCTCCAAAGGCAGATCGACATATCCTTGACCGGCGGCGCCCAATTGAAAATTACGTACAACTACTTATGCCTCGGGGAGCGGCGGCCCCATGGCTAGAGCCCGGCAGCGATCGCGATCCGCATCAACTCCGACATGCTGCGCACATTGGTCTTGGCCATCAGGTTCGCTCGGTAGACCTCGACCGTGCGCGGGCTGATGCCAAGGTCGTGGGCGATCACCTTGTTGATCTTGCCCGCCACGAGCCCTCGCAAGACGTCACGTTCGCGCGGCGAGAGGTCCACCAAACGAGCTTCGGCTTCGCGCTTGACCGTACCATCGGCCGGTCCCGCCTGCTGTGTTTGCAAGGCTTCGCCGATTGCTCGCAGCAGCGCCTCGTCCTCGAACGGCTTTTCGATGAAGTCAACCGCTCCGGCCTTCATCGCCTCGACCGCGAGTGCGACGTCTCCATGGCCAGTCATCAGAATGACGGGACATGCTACCGCGTCGGCCTTGAGTTTGCGGACCAGTTCGAGGCCGCTCATGCCGGGCATGCGGATATCAGATACAATGCAGTCGACCTTGCTGCTGGCAAGATGATCGAGAAAGTCGGTTGCCGTCTCATAGGTCGTTACGGCAAAGCCGTTCACGTCGAGAAGAAAGGCCAATGAGTCCCGCATTGCGGGATCATCGTCGATCACGAGAATTGTGCTCCGCGTCGTCATGCTGCTTCTCCGTCCTCCGCGAACGGGAGGATGAACTGAAAAACCGTGCCGCCTCCGGCGTTTGGCATCACATCGATGCGTCCACCATGGGATTCGATGATGGTCCGGCAGATCGAGAGTCCGACGCCCATGCCATGCTCCTTTGTCGTGATAAAGGGCTGAAACAGGCGGTCGGCGATGTCTGGGCTGATGCCCGGACCGGTATCGGCAATGGTGAACGTCGCCACACCGTTAGTCTTGGTGACGCCGACGGTCAATTCGCGGCGCGGGCTGGAGGCCATCGCCTCGATCGCATTGCGAACCAGGTTGAGCACGACCTGCTGAATCTGGATCTTGTCGACGATGATCGAGGGCATGTCCCGGTCGCTGCGGATCGCGAACCTTACTCCCTGCTCCTTGGCGCCGAGCAGCGCTAGTGCGACAGCCTCTTCGAGCAGGGTGGCGGGGCTCTCCAGGGAGTGTTGGGTCTCGCCCTTGGCAACAAATTCGCGCAGGCGCTTGATGATGTCGCCGGCTCGCAGCGCTTGCTGTGCGGTTCGCTCGAGCGCGTCACGAATTCGCGTCGCGTCCGGTGTCTCCGGTGTCAGCAGCCGCCTCGCGCCGCGCATGTAGTTGGTAATGGCGGATAGTGGCTGATTGATCTCATGGGCGATAGAGGACGCCATTTCGCCCATGGCGGTCAGCCGCGACACATGGACCAGCTCGGACTGCAGCTCCTGAAGCCGCCGTTCTTGCGCTCGACGCTCGGTGAGATCGCGGATAAAGCCGGTGAAAAAGCGTTCTCCACGTACCTTGGCCTCGCCGACGGCGAGTTCCATCGGAAAGGTCGAGCCGTCGCTCCGTTCTCCAACCACAATGCGGCCAATGCCGATGATGCGCCGTTCGCCAGTCGTAAGGTAGCGTTCGAGGTACCGGTCGTGCTCGCCGCGATATGGCTGGGGCATCAGGCTCGAGACGTTCTTGCCGACGACCTCGTCCGGTTTCCAGCCAAACAGCCGCTCGGCCGCAGCGCTGAAGGAACGAACAATACCGTGGTCGTCGATGACGATCATAGCGTCAGGGACCGTGTCGAGGATCGACTGTAGATGGGCCTGGCGATTTCGCGCTTGATCGCTTTCCCTCAATAACCGATCGCCCATGAAGCCAAGGATCGGGCCGAGAATGGCAAAACATGCGATATCGATCAGGTTCGCAGGTTCAGTGACCAGACTTTTGCCGAGGAATTTGGCGCTGATGGCGAGGCAGAGCAGGGTGGTGAGGATCGCCGGACCGCGGCCGCCGGCGAAAGCGGCAAACAGCACGGCGGGGACATAGATGATCGTGAAGGCCCGGTCGTCGAAATAATTATTAAGCCCCGCGCGCACCGCGAATACGAGCGCGGCCGCTGCCACGGCAGTGCCATAGCGGTACCAGATGCGATCGGACATATTTCCCCGGCGAAGCCCTCAGCTGGATCGATACTACAACGTTCGGACGGCCGAAGCCACCGGCCGCTCGGCACGAGCGGGCCACGGCGGCGGGGACAGGTCTATCTGATCCAGGCACGCCAATGCGTCGGCTGCACCATGATGCGTTCGGCGGTCTCCGCCTTTACCCAGCCGCCCGGGATGCGGCGGCATGGAAAGACGAGCTTGTGAATGGCGTTGCCCTCGATCACGGCGAGTTCAAGATCTCGACCGAAGGGGGCTATCGCGACCCCCTCCCATGTGGCGCTGACGCCTGCCTCAGGGCGTTCGGGAGCGTCGCGTGCTGGCACGTCAGGCAGCCTTCTGAGTTGCCTCGTCGACACTGCTGGCCTTCCGTGCAAGCAGGTTCAGCTCGATCGTGCCCAGCGAACGTGCGGTCTCGATCGCGTACGTCGCGTCGTTCGCCCCGCGCGCGGCGACGCCTTTGGCCCAGTCCTGCAGAGCAGTGATCTTCTCGGCCGCTGAGGCGGTAGAATTGAACCTGCGGAAAAGCTCCCAGGCTTCGTTCGATTCGATCTGGATCTGCTCGAACCAGTGCTGGTTTGCCTCGATCAGTTTCTCCGAGAATTCCGACTGGACCGCCATCGCCCGCTTCGCGTAGCTCTGGATGGCGTCGGAGACGGGACGGGCTTCGCTATGGTCTGTCATGTCCAACATCCTTCGTTGAGGAAAGTATTGTTTCTCATGCCGGCGGCGCCTGCGCGTTGACGTGGGTCAACTTGGTGGCTTCCGGCACGCGCTGTTCTCGCGACCAGGCTAGCTGCGCGTGGGACTGACGACGGCACCGGTTCGCAGATTGATGAAGTGGACGCCGTCGCAGGCAGCGCAGGAGATCGAGTGCAACTCGTCAGCCAGGGGCTCGGATGCGTCGGCGGGTAGCAAGCCTTGAACTCGATGGCCGGTATTTGGACACGAGAAGATGATGGGGCGCCAAGCCCTTATGTCTGCCATTTGCACGATCCTGACGGGTGAGCATCCTTAACGGTGGCGCGGCGCTCCGGTTTGATGCAGGTCAAAATTCCGGCCGGGTGGTCGAATCGGGGCAGGCGGCGGCCTAGAACGGTTGGCGCCGACCGAGCTGGCGGGGGCTTGACCTGACGGGCTGCCTTAGCGGCCGCCTTGGCGGCAAGCGCATCCAGGCGAACGTCGCGACGACAATCGCCAGCACTCCCATCAAGGCAAGCAGGTTCTGCAACATGAATTTGATCTCCTGACAGGGCGCCAGCATCGTCGATCATCGGTCCCGTCGCCTTGATTTCCGTCAAGCGCAGGCGTTGAGGGAGATCAAAGTGGATCAGCCGATTGCGTGTGATCTTGGCTGGCAGGCGATGGAAGGAGATCAGTAATGCGCGCACATCAGATCATGGCGAGACACGTCATCACTGTCGGAACTGAGACATCCATTCTCGACGCCGCGAAGCTGATGATGGATCACCATATCAGTGGCCTGCCGGTGGTCGATGCGGCTGGAAGACTGGTCGGCATCCTGTCGGAGAGCGACTTTTTGCGGCGAAGCGAGATCGGCACGCAACGCCGGCGCGGCCGCTGGTTTCAGTTCCTTCTCGGTTCCGGTTATGCCGCCGCGGACTTCGTCCACGAGCGCGGCCGGAAGGTTGGAGAGATCATGTCGTGCGATCCCGTCACCGTGACGGAAGAAACGCCGCTCCCTGATCTGGTCGATCTCATGGAGAAGAAGGGCGTCAAACGGTTGCCAGTGATGCGCGACGGACGGCTCGTTGGCCTCGTAACACGTGCGGATCTGTTGCGGGCAGTAGCGTCCATCGCGCACCAGATTCCGGATCTCACGGCGGATGACACGCACATCCACGATCGCATCGTACGGGCACTCGACGGTGCAAACTGGTGCCCGCTCGGGCTGCAAGTCTCGGTGCGCGACGGCGTGGTGCACCTCCGTGGAGTCATCATGGATGAGCGGGCGAGGCAGGCGGCGATTGTCGCCGCGGAGAATGCCACCGGCGTCAAGGAAGTGCACGATCATCTGTGCTACGTCGATACCTATTCCGGTTTCTATATCCAATCGGCGGAAGACGAACGAGCGGCTGCCGCCAAGGCCGCGAAGGAGATGGCAGGGTGATCGTTCGTCCCGCAACCCTGTTGTTCCCGTTGATCGCGACCGCAGTAGTCAGCGCAGATGTCGTGGGATTCGCCGCAACGCTAATTGCGATCTGCTTGATCGTCGGCTTCGCGATCGTTGCCTCCGGTTGGACCGTCAACGGCAAGACGACGTCATCCATACCAGCAGTCCGGCCGTCATCCACAGACTGGAAATCCCACCGCAAATAGCAGCTTCCGTCTGGTCTTGTTTGCGTATCGCGTGAGCTGCGCGTCACGATAAGTGCGACGCTCACGGACGTTGTGGTCGAGATCGCTCATGGCTCTGCTCCCATTCGCCATCCTCCACAATACGACATCTGCTCCCGCACGACATTCTTGCGAAAGATCAATACGGGCGTCTCGCACTCATGGCAGCGTAAACAATAACCAACCAGCCCATGCGAGGGTGCCATGCCATCATTTGACGTTCGTTTCATCAAGACCGTTTGCGACGACACCGGCCATGAACATCGCGCCTGTCAGGCAGCGTTCAAGGTCGACGCGGCCTCGCTTTCCACGGCTGCACAGTTGGCCGAGGCCGACTTCTGCAGACAGAAGGGTGTCCGAGACTGGACGATCTTTGCCGATTCCATGGAGCTTCGGACACCGCCGGCTTTACCATCAGCCTGGGGCGGCTAACGATTTCTGGGCGGCGATCGCGATCGACTGCCGCGGCATCGCGTTTGACCAAGATCAAATCGGAAATCAGGTTTTTTAGCTAAGGGTGGAGAGCCAAAAAGGGGGTATGAGAAATGACCGATCGATCAGCTGGCAATAACTCGCCGCAGTTCGAGAGTCTTATCGGTCGCTTGCGTGCGTTTCTGTCTCGATGCCGCGAATTCGATCTGATGACCGATCGGGAGGTCGACGAGATCGCGCACGAGCTCAATCTCTCGACGCCGGACCTTCGTGCGCTTGCCTGCGAGCGAGGCTCGCCGGAGTTGCTCAGCAAGCGTCTCGAGCATGCAGGTTTGTCCGAACAGATGCTCGCCTCTTCCCATTGCGATGTGTTGCGCGATCTACAGCGAGTGTGCGGTCTATGCCGTGACAAGGCACGTTGCGCCGCGGATCTCGCGCGGGAGCGGCGGGCCAGTCCGGCAAAATATTGTCCGAACGAATTGACCCTGACCGCGCTGAGCCGCGGCGGCAGTGGCACGCGGCATGGCGCAGGAATTGATGCCGATCAAACGGCTGGCAGCGAGACTGTGATTTTCATGACGTCATCGCACCCAAAGAAAGCCCCCACATGACAGGTCCATCTTCCGTTCCAAAGTCGATGACGATGGGAGAAGCCGGCTTGGCGTCGGTACTCGCAGTTTTTGCATTCGTTAGCCTTCTCGGCGCGGCGATGGGGCACGATGCGGCGTTCAGCTTTCACGCGGCGCTTGCTTGCGCCGCCAGCCTGATCTCCGTGATCATGATCGGCAATCGCTACCTCGACCGCCCGGCCGAATTGCCTCCGGCGGAGATCGGTGGGCGTCCCAATTACAATCTCGGCCCGATCAAGTTCGCCTCGGCCATGGCGATGTTCTGGGGCATCGCGGGCTTCACGGTGGGCTTGATCATCGCGATGCAACTGGCGTGGCCCGCGCTCAATCTGGACCTGCCCTGGACGACGTTCGGTCGCCTGCGGCCGCTGCATACGTCGGCCGTGATCTTCGCGTTCGGCGGCAACGTCCTGATCGCAACGTCGTTCTATGTCGTGCAAAAGACCTGCCGCGCGCGCCTTGCAGGCGACTTGTCGCCCTGGTTCGTCGTGGTCGGCTACAACTTCTTCATCCTGATCGCCGGCACGGGCTACCTGCTCGGCGTCACCCAGTCGAAGGAATACGCCGAGCCGGAATGGTACGCCGACCTCTGGCTGACGATCGTCTGGGTGACGTATCTGCTCGTGTTCCTGATGACGCTGGTGAAGCGCAAGGAGCCGCATATCTTCGTCGCCAACTGGTTCTACCTGGCGTTCATCATCACGATCGCGGTGCTCCATCTCGGCAACAACCCCGCGCTGCCGGTCTCCTTCCTCGGCTCGAAGTCCTACATCGCCTGGGGCGGTGTGCAGGATGCGATGTTCCAGTGGTGGTACGGGCATAACGCCGTCGGCTTCTTCCTGACCGCGGGCTTTCTCGCGATCATGTACTACTTCATCCCGAAGCGGGCGGAGCGTCCGATCTATTCCTACCGGCTTTCGATCATCCATTTCTGGGCGCTGATCTTCCTCTACATCTGGGCCGGCCCACATCACCTGCACTACACGGCACTGCCCGACTGGGCGCAGACGCTCGGCATGACGTTCTCGATCATGCTCTGGATGCCGTCCTGGGGCGGCATGATCAACGGCCTGATGACGCTGTCGGGAGCCTGGGACAAGCTGCGCACCGATCCCGTGCTGCGCATGATGGTGGTGTCGGTCGCCTTCTACGGCATGTCGACCTTCGAAGGCCCGATGATGTCGATCAAGGTGGTCAATTCGCTGAGCCACTATACCGACTGGACTATCGGCCATGTGCATTCCGGCGCATTGGGCTGGGTCGGCTTCGTCTCGTTCGGCGCGCTGTACTGTCTCGTCCCCTGGATCTGGAATCGCCAGCTCTACAGCCTGAAGCTCGTTAACTGGCACTTCTGGATCGCGACGATCGGCATCGTGCTCTACATTTCCGCGATGTGGGTGTCGGGGATCCTGCAGGGCCTGATGTGGCGTGCCTACACCTCGCTCGGCTTCCTCGAATACTCCTTCATCGAATCCGTCGAGGCCATGCATCCCTTCTACATCATCCGCGCGGCCGGCGGCGCGCTGTTCCTGGTCGGCGCCCTGATCATGGCCTTCAACCTCTGGATGACCGTCAATGCCGGCCAAGCCAGCGAAACCGAGGGCGCCGGCGCCCTCCAGCCTGCCGAATAGGTCGCGCAATGTCCCTCTGGAACCGACACAAGATCTTCGAGAAGAACTCGATCGTCCTGATCGTGGGCATCCTGCTCGTCATCGCCATCGGCGGGCTGGTCGAGATCACTCCGCTGTTCTATCTCAAGAGCACCATCGAGGCGGTCGACGGCGTGCGGCCCTATACGCCGCTCGAGCTCGCAGGCCGCAACATCTATGTTCGCGAGGGCTGCTACCTCTGCCACTCGCAGATGATCCGGCCGCTGCGCGACGAGGTCGAGCGCTATGGCCACTACTCGCTGGCCGCCGAGAGCATGTATGACCATCCGTTCCAGTGGGGCTCCAAGCGCACCGGACCAGACCTTGCGCGCGTCGGCGGCAAGTACTCCGACGACTGGCACGTCACGCACCTGATCAATCCACGCTCGATCGTCCCGCAATCGGTGATGCCCGGATACCCGGCGCTCGCCAGGACGGAACTCGACCCATCGGACGCCGCGGCCCATCTACGCACGAATCGCGCGGTCGGCGTGCCCTATACCGGCGAGCAGATCGCCAACGCGGCCGCGGATCTCAAGGCGCAGGTCGACCCCGACAGCCCCGGCTCCGACGCGTTCCAGAAGCGCTATCCGAAGGCGGTGGTCCGCAACTTCGACGGCAAGGCCGGCAATCCGACCGAGCTCGACGCACTGATCGCCTATTTGCAGATGCTCGGCACGCTCGTCGACTTCAAGCTCTACAACGAAAAAGCCAATCTGCGGTGAGGCCACGAGCATGAAAGCGATCATTCAAGTCGACAATCTTGCGTCGAGCCTGGTCGGTACACTTTGGACCCCCGTCTTTGTCGGGATCTTCATCGCCATCGTCGTCTACGCGCTTTGGCCCCGCAACAAATCTCTCTTCGATGCTGCAGCCCGGATGCCGCTGCGGGAGGACTGACCGATCATGAGCGAGCACAATGAGATCGACCGCGTTTCCGGCCGCAGCACGACCGGTCATGAGTGGGATGGCATCAAGGAACTGAATACGCCGCTGCCGCGGTGGTGGGTCCTGACATTCTATGCAACGATCATCTGGGCGATCGGTTACTGGGTCGTCTATCCGGCCTGGCCGCTGGTCTCGGGTTACACCACCGGTCTGTTCCAGTATTCCACCCGCGCCAGTGTCGCGACCGACCTTGCCGATCTCGAGAAGCTGCGCGGCGAGAAGATGGCGGTGCTCGGCAACGCGTCGCTGGCCGACATCGAGAAGGATCCGGCCCTGCTGGCGCTGGCTCGTGCCCGCGGCAAGACCGTGTTCGCCGACAATTGTGCGCCGTGCCACGGCAGCGGCGGCGCCGGCGCGAAGGGTTATCCGAATCTGAACGACGACGACTGGCTGTGGGGCGGCTCGCTTGACCAGATCATGCAGACTATCCAGTTCGGCGCACGTTCCGGACACGCAAAGACCCATGAAGGGCAGATGCTGGCGTTCGGCCGCGACGGTGTCCTCAAGAAGGACGAGATCGTGACCGTCGCCAACTATGTGCGCTCGCTTTCCGGTCTTTCCACCGCGCCGAAGTTCGACCCCGCTGCCGGAAAGAAGATATTCACCGAGAACTGCACCAGCTGCCACGGTGACAACGGCAAGGGCAACCCGGAGCTCGGTGCGCCGAACCTGACCGACCAGATCTGGCTCTACGGCTCCGACGAGGAGACGCTGGTCGAGACCATCACCAATGGCCGCGCCGGCGTCATGCCGGCCTGGGTCGGTCGGCTCGACCCGGTCACCATCAAGGCACTGACGGTCTTTGTGCACTCGTTGGGGGGCGGCAAGTAGGCGGCAAGTAGCCGCCACCGCGAGGGCATCCAGGTTCATTGACGAAGGTCAAACCCGGACCTGGTGCGGGGATGTAGGTTTCAACGAGAGCCTCATTCGAGCAATCCATGAACAAGCCCGTGCCCCCTGATGAACTCATAGACGACGAAAACGGGCCGCTTTATGCGCCTCGCAAGAAGGTTTTTCCCCAGAGCGTCTCCGGGCGATTCCGTTCAATCAAATGGCGGCTGATGGCCGTTTGCCTCGGCGTCTACTATCTGCTGCCCTTCGTGCGTTGGCATCGGGGCCTCGGCGCGCCCGATCAGGCGGTCCTGATCGATTTTCCCAACCGCCGCTTCTATTTCTTCTTCATCGAGCTGTGGCCGCAGGAGGTCTACTACTTCACGGGCCTTCTGGTGCTGGCGGCGTTCGCCTTGTTCCTGATGAACGCGCTGGGTGGCCGAATCTGGTGCGGTTATCTCTGCCCGCAGACGGTCTGGACCGATCTGTTCTATGCGGTCGAGCGCCTGGTCGAAGGCGACCGTCGCGCACAGATGAAGGCCGATGCCGGGCCAATGACCGTAAAGCGCGCCGGTCGCCGAGTGCTGAAGCATGCGATCTGGCTGATGATCGCGTGGTGGACCGGTGGCGCATGGGTGCTGTACTTCGCCGATGCGCCGACCCTGGTGCGCGATCTGGCGACCTTTCAGGCACCGGCGATCGCCTATGTCTGGATCGCGATCCTGACCGCGTCGACCTATCTGCTGGCCGGTTATATGCGCGAGCAGGTCTGCGTCTATATGTGCCCGTGGCCGCGGATCCAGGCCGCACTGACCGACGAATGGGCGCTTAACGTCACCTATAAATACGATCGCGGCGAGCCGCGTTGCTCGGTGAAGAAGGCGTTCGACATCAGAGCGCTCGGCGAGAAGGCCGGCGATTGCATCGATTGCAACCAGTGCGTTGCCGTGTGCCCGACCGGGATCGACATCCGCGATGGCGCGCAACTCGGCTGCATTCAGTGCGGCCTGTGCATCGATGCCTGTGACGCCGTCATGACCAAGGTCAGCCGCAAGACTGGTCTGATCGGTTACGACAACGATATCAACGTTCAGCGACGCATTGCCGGCAAGGAAGAAATCTTCAAGCCCGTTCGCGCTCGCACGGTCCTCTACGCCAGCCTGATCACCGTGGTCTGCGCGGTGATGCTTTACGCGCTGATGTCGCGAACCCTGCTCGACGTCAACGTGCTGCACGACCGCAACCCGATCGCGGTGCGTCTCAGCGACGGCGCGATCCGCAATGGATACACGCTGCGCTTCCTCAACAAGCGCGGCTTTGATCGTGTGATCGCGATCGACGTCGATGGACCGGCCAATGCGAAGCTGCACGTCATCGGTGCGGACTCGGTGACACCAGACCGTCCGATGATCGTCCTTGGTCGCGACACCACCACCGAGCTTCGCGTGCTGGTGACGGCACCGCTAGATGAAAAGGCGGAAAAGTCGGTGCCGGTCACGTTTCGCGTCACCGACATCGGTCTCGGAGAGGTCGCCTCCGCGACCGACCACTTCGTCCTTCCATAACGATGGGATCTCACCATGGCAGCCTCAAGTTCAGTCGCGCGACCCATCACCGGACGTTTCGTCCTGATCACGACCATCGCGTTCTTTGCCGTCGTCATCAGCGTGAACATAGTCATGATGCGTCTTGCCATCACGACGCTTCCGGGCACCGAGGTTGACAGCGCCTACAGCGCCGGCCTCGCCTATCAGCGCGAGATCGACGCGGCAAGACAGCAGAACGAGCGCAACTGGCAGGTCCAGGCGCATATCGATCGGCGGTCTGATGGCCGCGCCGCAATTGCACTCGAGGCGCGCGATCACGCTGGCGCGCCTCTGACGGCATTGAATTTCCTCGCTCGGCTCGAACGACCGATCGATCGTCGCGCCGATCGGGCGATCGAGATCAGTGAGACCGGCCCCGGCAGCTATCGCGGCCGCGCCGAGGGCGTCGCCGCGGGGCAGTGGGACCTCGTGATCGAGGGCGACGCGGATGGCCGCCGCATGTTCCTGTCGAAGAACCGAATCCTCCTGAACTGAGGGTGCATCTCATGCAGGCGGATATCGATTTCTCTCATTATCTGAAGAACGCGGGCACCGGGCTTATCCATCTCGATCTTGCAGTCGAAGGCATCAATTGCGCGGGCTGCATGGCCAAGATCGAGCGCAATTTGTCGGCCATACCGGACGTCACCTCGGCCCGCGTGAACCTGACCGACAGCCGGCTGGCGCTGGAGTGGAAGGCGGGTGCCCTTGATCCGGCGCTGTTCGTAAGCCGGCTCGCGGAGCTCGGCTACAAGGCCTATCCGTTCGAACGCGACGATGCCGAAACGCTGGAAGCGCAGCGGGCGCAAGGCCTGTTGCGCCGGCTTGGCGTCGCCGCCTTTGCGGCGATGAATGTCATGATGCTGTCGATCCCCGTATGGTCCGGCAACGTCTCCGATATGCTGCCCGAGCAACGCGACTTCTTCCACTGGCTGTCGGCATTGATCGTGCTGCCGGCTGCAGCCTATTCGGCGCAGCCTTTCTTTTCGTCGGCGCTGTCAGCCCTGCGAGCGCGCGGCGCCAACATGGACGTTCCGATCAGTATCGGTATCGTGCTCGCGCTGGCAACCTCGGTGATCGAGACGATAAATCACGCCGAACATGCCTATTTCGATGCCGCGATCATGCTGATCGCTTTCCTGCTCGCCGGTCGCTACCTCGATCAGAACTTGCGACGGCGTACTCGAGCCTTTGCCGGTAACCTCGCGGCGCTGAAGGCGGAGACCGCGACGAAGTTCATTAGCCCAACCGAGATCAGAACGGTCCCGGCAGCTGCGATCCGCCCCGGTGACATCGTGCTGCTGCGGCCCGGCGAGCGCTGCGCGGTCGACGGCAATGTGATCGAGGGCCGCTCGGAGGTCGATCAGAGCCTGATTACGGGCGAAACCTTGCCGGCGATGGCGGCGCCTGGCAGCGCCGTGTTCGCGGGCACGCTGATCCGTTCCGGCACATTGCGCGTCCGTGCATCTGCCGCCTCGGGGAGCACTTTGCTTGACGAGATATCCCGGCTGCTCGATCACGCGCTGCAGGCGCGCTCGCGCTATCTGCGTCTAGCCGAGCGTGCATCGAGGCTTTACGCCCCGGTCGTGCACGCGACCGCACTCCTGACGATGCTGGGCTGGCTGGCCTATGGCGCGAGTTTTCATGATTCGATCGTGACGGCGATTGCGGTCCTGATCATCACCTGTCCCTGCGCGCTGGGGCTCGCCATTCCGGCCGTGCAGACCGTTGCATCCGGTACGCTGTTTGGATCGGGCGTGCTGCTCAACGCCGGCGATGCGATCGAGCGCCTTGCCGAAGTCGACCGGGTGATCTTTGACAAGACCGGCACGCTGACGCTGCCTGAACTCGATGTCACCAATTTCGCAAGCGTTCCCGACGACGTCATCGAGCTTGCCGGCCGGCTGGCCCTGTCGAGCCGTCACCCGGTCGCGGCCGCCGTGGCGCGCGCGGCCGGCGCCGCCGCGCCGCTGCCGGGTATCGAGGAAGATCCGGGGCAGGGCGTCCACGGCTACCATCAGGGTCAGCCAATCCGGCTTGGCCGGCCGTCGTTCTGCGGTGCCGACAGCCTCGCCAACGAGCTTCTGCATCGCGACCCTGAGGCCTCCGTCGTCGCATTCAGCCATGGCGACACCAGGTACGTCTTCGCCGTTCGCCAGAAGCTGCGGGCCGACGCGGCTGACGTTGTCTCGGGTCTGGAACGGCTCGGCCTGGCGGTCGAGATCGTTTCCGGGGACCGCGAACCCGCCGTTCGACTCGCGGCCGAGACGCTCGGCATCCATGAATGGCGCGCCGGGGTTTCTCCGGTCGACAAGATCGCCCGGATCGAGGAACTGGCGCGTCAGGGCTGCAAGGTGCTGATGGTCGGTGACGGCCTCAACGATGCCCCGGCGCTAGCCGCGGCGCATGCCTCGATGTCGCCGGTTAGTGCGACCCATGTGAGCCAGGCGGTCGCGGACGCGGTCTTTCTCGGCGAGCACCTCGCGCCGGTGCGGACAGCGATCGTGGTCTCGCGCAAGGCGCTGCGCTTGATGCGGCAAAATCTCTGGCTCGCCGTGGTCTACAACGTCCTTGCGGTTCCGATCGCGATCGCAGGCTTGGTGACGCCGCTCATCGCAGCGGCGGCGATGTCCGGCTCGTCGGTGCTGGTCATGCTCAACGCGATGAGGGCGCGGGGGCGGGGGACGGTCTGATGGAAGTCCTGGTCTATCTGGTTCCGCTCGCCCTTGCGCTCGGCTTCGTCGGCCTGCTGGGCTTTTTATGGTCGTTGAAGAGCGGCCAGTATGACGATCTCGATGGCGCGGCGTGGCGGGCCATTGCCGACGACGAGCCCGCGAACGATCAGGGTCCGCCCAAATAGTGAAAATAGACCAGCGAGACTGCCGAGGCGACAGTCAGCGCCGTGCTGGCGAGCGCCAGGATCAGCGTCCAGTCGGGACGCCGCTGCGACGGAGAAGCACGTGACCGCAGCAGCAGCACCGCGACCAGCCGATTGATGGCGGCAAGGCGTGGCATGGTCAGCAACAACTCATCGGCGGGACGTCGGGCCGCCAGTAGCGCCAGTGGGTCGGCGCCATCGCAATGGGCTGCAGGGTCGCGGCATCGAACCATCCGCCGCCATGCTTGAGACAGGGGAAGCCTAGCCTGTGCTGTTCGACGTCGATCACGGCAATCTCGACCGCGCAGTCGACCGGGGCGGTCGCGATATCCCGCCACCCGAAAAGGGTGAGCCAGCGGAACAGGGAGGGGAATGTTCGACGCATGCCGCGAAGCCTCTGACTAGAACGACCAATCGTCGCACGCTCGATCGCCGATGCGATTGATGTGGCTCAACCGAGAGCAGGCTGGCAGCAAGGAGCGGATTCTACGGCGTGATCGCGGTCAGCGTCATCGCCGGGTTGCTCATCCAATATTCTCCGATCAGTCCGATGAAGGCGCTGTTCTGGAGCGCCGTCATCAACGGGGTCGTCGCCGTGCCCCTGATGGTCGTGATCATCCTGCTCGCCTCGAAACCTTCGGTCATGGGTCCGCACACCTCGGGCCGGTCGATCATCGTCCTCGGCTGGATCGCGACATTCGTGATGGGGCTGGCAGCCATTTTGATGTTCTTGCCAGGGTAGCCAGCGAGGCGCGCGAGCTAGTCAGCTTCTTTGGAGCGTCGAGTAGAAGTGCAAGCGAAAACCTCGACGCTCGACGCACTCGAACAATGCGTAAGCGACGCAGCGTGCATCGCAGCCCGGCAGGATGTATCCTGCCAGGCTGCGTCATCGGCGTTCCCGAGGGCAGGTCGGGCCGCTCAATGATCGGTGATCGCAGTCGCCCTCGACGCTCATCGGAATGTCGAGTTTTCTCTTTGGATGTCCAATGATCGTCAGCATCGCGGTAGGAATCGGATGAGCAGCGGGAGCGCGACGCCCGCCGAGCCGAACCGGGCGGCCAGCGTTCAGATATCGCCGAGTCTGCACCAGGCGAGGTCGATCAGCGTACCGATCCGCGTGGATTGGGCCTGCAATTGTTTACGGTTCTCCGGATTTTCGATCTTTTCGATCACGATGGATGTTCGCGCATGAGTGATCTGAAGAGCGAAAACCGCCTCTTGTAGCGCCTCGCGCGCTTTCTGCCGGTGAACACTCCAAGGCTCAAACGGATTGATCGGCGCTGCTCGGCATGCCAGCGACGGCGCGGGGCGGTGACGCTTACGTCGATCGAGGTTCGCGATGTCCGGCATCGTGGTTCTCCCTTGGCGTGTGCTCGGTGTTGATGTCCTTTCGGGGGATATTGAGGGCACCGTCTTAATTGCTTGATCAATACGATTATCGGAATCCGGCAAATTGCGGGAATTTGGTGATTAACCTTTTGAAAACGGCATATGCCGATAAATTACCAGTATATGCATATAACGTAGGTGCGCGATGAAGCAGGTTGTGTCGCCAATGCCCGAGGAACTAGCCGTGGTGGGTAGTTGCTGCGCCGCATTCAATGTTCGGAAGGCAAGCCGCGTGATCACCCGGCTTTATGCCGAGGCCTTCGCGCCGGTCGGGGTGGAGCCAACGCAATTTATGCTGCTCGTTTCCTGTGCGCGGCAAGAGACTGTGACCATGGGAGCACTTGCGGGGAGGATGTCGATGGACCCAAGCGCGCTCGCACGCAACATCACGATTCTTGAACGTCGCGGTCTGGTGAGGATCGCGCCCGGAGCGGACCGTCGCGTGCGCGACATCTCAATCTCCGCCAAAGGCAGGAAAACCTTGTCGCGTGCACTGCCGCGCTGGCGAGAAGTACAGGCGAATCTGGCCAAACGGTTCGGCGATGATAGCTTCCGGTCGGCAGTCGAACTGATGAAGGGAATTGCGCGCGCGGGCGAGGCCCTGCTGGATCATCCGCGTTCGTAGGAGGTCACGATGCCCGTCCGCTGGCTCGATCCGTCGCCGGTACTACGTATCGAGCGCTTCAGCAGCTTCGACGAATTCCGTCCCAACGATGTTATTGGCGGAATGAGAAGTACGCCGACGGATTCGTGGCCCATCTCGGTTTCGCGGAGCATCCTGGCGCTTCCCGACTGCCTTCTCGTGCTGCAGCGATCATTCGCCCGGCGAATGGAGGGAGATCTCGGAGCGAATCGCGGGGTTGGGGTCGTCATTCCTCTGGCCTTCCACGCAACGATGAACGGGACCGAGGTCGGCGATTCCACGATCGGCGTCATTCGCGGCCGGGCGCCTGTCGATGTCGTCGAACGGCATGCAAACACCTATCTCATGCTGCGCTTCGGCTCCGACATGAGCAATCGCGGGTGGGTCGACTTCGACAAGGGAATCGAGCTGTTCCGGCTGGCGCCGGTGAAGATGCTAACGATACGGTCGGCAATTCTGGACATGTTTTGCCTCGCTTCCAATTGCACGGATCTCAGGGAATTCGAGCTGTTGAGCGGAAGGCTGCAGGAAACGCTTGTCGCCGGGCTCGACAGCGCCCTCGTCGAGGACAGTGTCAAGCGGGCGCCTCCGGGCTCGTTCGACCGGCATCGGAAGCTGGTTGAACGCCTGGATGAACTGGTGGCCACTCTCGGAGAGGCCGATCTCTACAGCGCTAGTCTCGCGCAGACGCTCGGCGTTTCCATTCGTACGCTCCAGACCGCCGTGCAGCACGTCTGTGGCGTTAGCCTGCATCAACATTTGCGGTCGAAACGCATGTGGTTGGTCCGCAAGCTCCTCGTCAAAGGAGGCCCGCTCCTTACCGTGACCGCGGCGGCGCGGGCCAACGGCTTCTGGCACATGAGCGACTTCGCGAGATGCTATGACCGAGCATATGGCGAGATGCCGTCGGAAACCCTCTCACGGGTACGAGGGTTCTAGGTCGGCGAAGCCGCCGTCTGGCTGGCGCCGTCAGCCGGTCGGGGCAAGTTCGCTGCAGCGTCAGTCCTTGAGCAACCGCCGCAACAGCTTGCCGGCCGGTGAGCGCGGCAACCCGCAACGAAGCTGACGTTGCGCGGTACTTTGTAAGGCGCCATGTTCCGGCGCGCCCACGTCACGCTACCTGAACTCCGATTAACGCTTGCTTAGGCGCGCCTAATCTACCTTGCAAGCAGGGATTGCAGGGATCAACCAATGTCACTTTTCGAGAACGCGCCGGAGCGCACGCTCCCTGAGGTATCGCGCTCTGCCGATGAAACGCGTCTGCTGCCGGTCCTCAGCGTGGCGACGTTGTTCGTATCCGCGCTGCTGCTGTTCCTGATTCAGCCGATGTTCGCGAAAATGGTGCTGCCGAAGCTCGGTGGCGCGCCCTCGGTCTGGTCGGTGGCGATGGTATTCTTCCAGGCCGTCCTGCTCGCCGGCTATGCCTATGCACATCTGCTCGGCCGGTGGTTCGGGCCGCAGCGTGCGGCGCTCGTCCATCTGCTGCTGCTCGTGGTCACGGCCATGACCTTGCCGATCGCGATCGCGCCCAATTGGGGGGCGCCACCCGCTGATGGAACTGCGCTCTGGCTGTTCGGGCTGTTCGCCGCGTCAATCGGCCTGCCGTTCTTCGCGTTGTCCGCGAGCGCCCCCTTGCTGCAGAGCTGGTTCGCCGGAAGCGGCCATCGCGATGCAAGCAATCCGTATGTGCTCTATGCCGCGTCGAACCTTGGCTCGTTCGCGGCCCTGTTTGCCTATCCTGTCGTTGTCGAGCCACTGCTGGCGCTGAATATGCAGGCGAGCATCTGGTCGGTCGGCTTCGCGGTCCTCGCGCTGCTCGTCACGGCGGTTGCGCTCGTGCTCGGACGAGGCGATGGCGCTATGAAGGCGACGCCGTCGCCAGAGACATCGGTCATCAGCGCGGCCGACAGGCTGCAATGGATCGCGCTTGCGGCCATTCCGTCCGGACTGGTCATAGCGGTGACCGCGTATCTGACGACCGACGTCGCGGCCGCGCCCTTTCTATGGGTCATTCCGCTGGCGCTCTATCTGTTCACTTTCGTTGTCGTGTTCCGCGATCGGCCGTGGATCAGCCACGCGACCGTGGTGCGTCTCGTTCCGTTCGCCGTGGCCCCGCTTGCGATCAGTCTGGTCGGCGCCAAGGTGTTCTGGTTCACGACGATCATGCTCCATCTCGTCGTGTTCACGCTGTTGGCGCTGCTCTGCCATGGCGAGCTCTATGCCCGGCGCCCGCACCCGCAGCGGCTGACGGAGTTCTTCCTCTGCACCTCGTTCGGCGGTGTGCTGGGCGGCGCCTTCGCGGGGCTGCTGGCGCCGCAGATATTTTCCGGCAATTACGAATATCCGATCCTGATCGCACTCGCATTGCTGGCAATGCCCGGCATGTTCGCAGGCGGTGCGCGCCGGGGGCTGATCAAGGCATCGCCATGGCTGGCGGTGGCGATCGCGCTTGCCATGGTCTGGTACGTGACCCAACTGCAGCTTCCGGCCTCCTTCGAGCTGCCGTTCCGGGCCTTGCTGGTCTTGCTGGCGGCCTGCATGATATTTTTGCGCCAGCGGCCGGTGTCATTCGCCGGATTGGCGATCACCGGCCTGATGCTGACGACGTTCTGGCGTCCCGGCATGGCCCCGATCGAGACCGCGCGCAGCTTCTTCGGCGTCCACACCGTGGTCGACCTCGCGGACGGCCGTGCGCGGCTGCTGTTCCACGGCAACACGATGCATGGCGCAGAGCGGTTGCGGAACGACGACGGCACGCCAGTCTCCGGAGCGCCTGAGCCTCAGAGCTACTACTACCCGGGCAGCCCGCTTGCCGAAGGGATCGCGGCGGCACGCAGCCTCAAGGGAAGCCTCGAGCGGGTTGCGGTGGTCGGTCTCGGTACTGGTTCGCTCGCCTGCTACCGTGGCGGCGAAGAGAACTGGACTTTCTTCGAGATCGATCCCGAGGTGATCCGGATCGCGAGCAATCCTGCCTTCTTCACGTTCCTGTCGCGCTGCGCGCCGAAGGCCAGACTCGTGCTCGGCGATGCGCGTCTTACACTGCAGGCCTCACTCGATCGCTACGACCTGATCGTGCTGGACGCCTTCTCGTCCGATAGCATTCCTGTCCACCTGCTGACGCGGGAAGCGATGGCCGGCTATGTGTCGAAGCTGGCGCCGCACGGGGGCATTCTCGTTCATATCTCCAACCGCCATCTCGATCTGGCGCCGATCCTGGCAAATATCGCTCGCTCCGAGGGGCTCATCGCGCTCTTCAAGGACGGGCATCCCGTCGGCGACGTCATGACCACGCTGAGGACGGCGTCCCGGGTGGTGATGCTTGCGCGCACGCCTGACGATGTCGGCGAGGCGGCCCGGCATTGGGCCGCCATGTCGCCGGATCCGGCCAGCGCCCTCTGGACAGACGATTACTCGAATCTCCTTGGCCCCATGCTGCGGGCGAAGTTCGGCTCCTGACGCTCTCATGGCAAACAGCATCGGCGCCCCGGGATAGGGGCGCCGATATGGAGGCCAGGCCGCTCGGCTTGCCCGGTCACGGTGTGCCGATGCAAGCCCTCTGGTGCGTTGTGCCGCTGGAGGGAATGCCCCTTTGCGGCTCTATTTTATCTTCAAGGCCTCGACACCTTCGTCACGAACCGCCTGGAGGCTGCGCGGATTGAGGTCCAGCGCATGGAGGATCGTCGGCGCGATCTGGGTTGTGAAGGTCGTCTCCTCGACGACCCTCGCATGCTTGATGCGCGGCGAAGAGACCAGCAGCAGCACGTTGCGATCGTCGTTGGAGAAGCCGCCGTGCTCGGCGAGCTTGCTGCCGCCGGTGCAGATGACGCCATGATCGGTGATGGCGATGAAGTCCGGCACCCGGCTGTTGTGGAACGGATCCTCGTAGAGCTTGGTCAGTTCGTCGCGGTCGAGCAGCTTCTGGATATGCAGATCGGCGGCGTGGGCCAGGATGTAAGCCTTGGCATCTGCGTAGTAGGGATGGCCGGTCGCCGGATTGGTCGCCTGCTGCAGCTCCGGCGACAACCAGACCAGCGCCTCGTCATCGCAAATCTCGAAGCCGTTGGTGCCGAAACCGGGCGCCTTGCTGTACAAGGCGTCGGAGATCGCCACGCGGTCCTTGACGTCGATCGGGGACTGGCCGTGCTTGGCGCTGACGATGATCAGCGTCGAATCGTAGAGGTTCTGCGCCTTGAGTTCGTTGACGAACTTGCCGAGCGCGTCGTCCACGAACTGGAATTGCAGCGTGAGCGCATTGCCGGGCGTTGCCTTGCCGTCGGCATAGCCGCCGACAAGCGACTTGTCGGCATCCGCGTGGCCGGCCTTGGCGAGCTTCTGGCCGACGCTGACCGCTTGGAAGTTCGTGCCGAAGATCGCGGGCACCGGCTGACGCTGGCTGCGCGTGCCGTCATAGCCGTCGATCCAGTTCAACACCGCCTTCACTTTCAGCGAGTCGTAGGAGCGGACGCCGGTGTAGCTCGTGGTGTAGTCGTCGCCGGGCTGGGCGCCAGCGTCGATGGTGTCCTGCGAATTGATCTCCGGCGTGAAGAGCTCGTCGAGGCCCTTGCCCGACGGGCCCGCAAGGTCCTCATAGGCTGGATGCTTGTCGGACCAGGCCGTGCGCATTCCGGCCTCCTTGATGACTTCGAAGATCGTGTTGGTGCGCACGTAATCATGCGGATAGACCGGCACGCACTGGCCGTTCACGAGCTTGCGCTGCATGTGATCCGGATCGAGCTGGGTGTAGACCTGACCCAGCGTGCCGCCGGCGGTGTAATCGGCGACCAGCCCGCTGGAGTAATTGTAGGTCTTGTCGAGCGCTTCGAAGTTGGTGAGTTCGGTTCCCGCCGGGCCCACGCAACCGGGGTCGCTAAGACCCTGGCTGGTGTAGAAGGCCTTGGCCGGATATTCGGTGCGATCATAGCTGTCGTCATAGAACAGGCCGCCGCCCTTCGGCGTGGCGCCCGTGACCTGCGCGAGCATGCCGGGAAAGCTGTCGGATGGCGCGGTGGTATAGGCGTTCGGATAGACGACGCCCTTTCCGGTGAGCTGGGCGAAGTTGCCGCCGGGGCGGCTTTCGACCCAACGCTTCAAATCGACGGCGTGCATGCCGTCGACGCTGATCAGCAGGACGTGCTTGTAGCCATGTCGCTGCGAATGGTCATTGTCGTCATCCGCTTGCGCGACGGCGACGCCGCAAGCCAGCATGGCCACCGCGATCGCGGCGGTTGACAGGAAATAGTCACGAAAGCCATTCATGAGTTCGCCCCTTCATTTTTCGGTGAATTTGAAACCGCCTGCGTTGGCAGCGACAACTTGTCGCGGTCAATTGACGGCGGGATGACGCTTTCTTGCGAGTTCGATGACCGCGGTGACCGGCATCCAATGATCGCCGGATTTGCCCAATTTGGGCTACGCGCCGGTCGGACGACGCCGCGCAACGGCAAGTTTTGCCGTTCAAACACGGACATCGCATCTCTGACGTCTTACGCTGGACCGCGCGACACTGCCGGCTCTATGAGAGCATGAGGAGAACGCGCATGCCCAACATGTCTCGCCGGCCATTCCTGCAACTCGCGCTCGGCGCGGCGACGCTGCCGCTTGCTTCCCGCGGCATGCGTGCGGAGACGCTTGCGCGCCCGATCACGATGATCGTGCCGTTCGCCGCTGGCGGGCCGACCGACGTGCTGGCGCGGATCCTCGCCGAATATATGCGCAATACGCTCGGCCATCCTGTCATCATCGAGAATGTCACGGGCGCCTCCGGCACTGTCGCGGGCCTGCGCGCCTCGCGCGCGGTGCCGGACGGCACCACGCTCACGATCGGGCATTGGGGCACGCATTGCCTGAATGGCGCGATCTATCAGCTGCAATATGACGTGCGCGAATTCGCGCCGATCGCGCTGATCGCGAGTGGACCGCAGCTCATCATCGGGCGCCCCGATCTGCCGGCGACAAATCTGAAGGAGCTGATCGCCTGGCTCAAGACCAATGGCGACAAGGCGACCGCCGGCACCGCGGGCCCGGGTTCGGGCGCGCATGTCGCGGGCGTGTTCTTCCAGCAGCTGACGGGCACCCACTTCTCGTTCGTGCCGTATCGCGGCGCCGGTCCCGCGCTGAACGATCTGATGGCCGGGCATATCGACATCATGTTCGATCAGGCCTCCAACTCGCTGCCGCAGGTAAAGAGCGGGACCGTGAGGGCCTTTGCGGTGACCGCGTCGTCGCGGCTCGCATCGGCGTCGGATATTCCGACTGTCGACGAGGCTGGATTGCCGGGACTCTATATCGCCTATTGGCACGGCATCTGGGCGCCGAAGGGCACGCCGCCCGATATCGTTTCGACGCTGTCGAAGGCGGTGATGTCGGCGCTCGCCGAGCCCGTCGTTCGGCAGCGCTTCGCCGAGCTCGGGCAGGAGATCCCGTCACCGGACAGACAAGGCCCTGTCGCGCTGCGCGACCATCAAGCCGCCGAGGTCGAGAAATGGTGGCCGATCGTCAAGTCGGCCAACATCAAGGCGGAATAACTTCCAGCACGACGCTCCGTCAAACTCAGGGGAACCGCGGCAGGCGGTATCCCGCGCGGTTCCGAACTTTTGACGTAGGCCGAAGGTTACGGACCACTGTCATCCCATCGTCATGGACCTCCGAAAAAACGTTGCGGCTGCTTACGAGAGCATCGAGCGCGCGAGACCTCTCGCGTTTCCACGGAGATCAATATGAAATTCGTCAAGACAATCGTGGCCGCCACTGTGGTGGTCATGGCGACGCCGAGCTTCGCAGCCGACATCACCGGTGCCGGTTCGACATTTATCTTCCCTGTGCTCTCCAAATGGGCCGACGCCTACAAGAAGGATTCAGGCAGTGGCGTGAACTACCAGTCGATCGGTTCGGGTGCCGGCATCAAGCAGATCGAAGCCAACACCGTGACCTTCGGTGCCACCGACGCGCCGCTGAAGTCCGACCAGCTGCAGAAGGACGGTCTTGCGCAGTGGCCGATGATCATGGGTGCGATCGTTCCGGTGGTGAACCTCGAGGGCGTAAAGGCCGGCGATCTGGTTCTCGACGGTCCGACGCTTGCCAACATCTTCCTCGGCAAGATCACGAAGTGGGATGACGCCGCGATCAAGAAGCTCAATCCGAAGGCCAAGCTGCCGTCCGAGGCGATCTCGGTGGTTCATCGCGCCGACGGCTCGGGAACGACCTTCAACTTCACCGACTATCTGAGCAAGGTCAGCCCGGACTGGAAGAGCAAGATCGGTTCCGGCACCGCGGTCGAATGGCCGGTCGGCGTCGGCGCCAAGGGCAATGAAGGCGTCGCGGGCAACATCGCGCAGGCCAAGAACTCGATCGGCTACGTCGAGTATGCCTATGCCAAGCAGAACAAGCTGACCTACACCGCGTTGATCAACAAGGCGGGCAAGACCATTCAGCCGACCAACGAAGCGTTCCAGGCTGCGGCGTCGAACGCCGACTGGACCAGTGCGCCCGGCTACTACCTGATCCTGACCGACCAGCCGGGCGACAAGTCCTGGCCGATCGTCGCTTCAACGTTCATCCTGTTGCACAAGGATGCGACCGACAAGGCAGCCTCGAAGGAAGCGCTCAAGTTCTTCAAGTTCGCCTTCGAGAAGGGCGCCAAGAGCGCGGAAGAGCTCGACTACATTCCGATGCCCGACAGCGTCGTGAAGCAGATCGAGAAGACCTGGGCTGCTGACGTCAAGAGCTGAGCTGCTCCTTTCGGATCCGCTCAATGACATGAAGCCGGCGTCGATTGACGCCGGGTTTTTGTTTGCCGGTTGGCCGCCACGCTCACATTCGCGGCATTTCCGCTATCTATCTGAATATTAAGTATTTTTAGATTGCGCCCTGAGATTTAAACGTGAATTCGCCAAATTATATGTTCGTCCGAACATATTTGGTGTCCGATGATTGGAACGACGACTGCCGCCGCGCCGCCGGCCTCGCGGCCCAAGGGACGCCGCAGCAAGGACATGCCAGACGGCCGCCAGGCGCTGCTGACCGCGGCGACCGAGGCCTTTGCGAGTCTCGGTTTCGACGGCGCCGACCTGCGCAGCGTGGCCGCGGCGGCGGGCGTCGCGCCGAATCTCGTGCGCGTCCACTTCGGCAACAAGGCCGCGCTGTGGGAGGCCTGCCTCGACCGCATCGTGGTGCTTGCGATGCCCGTGATGGCCGAGGTGCATGCGATCGCGACCGACACGAACCGCTCGCTGGGCGACCGGCTGCGCGATCTCATTATCCGCGTCGCCACGTTCTACGTCGCGCATCCGCAGGTGCGGAATTTCGTGGTTCGCCACGGCGCGGAGGCGCCCGAGCGCTCCACGCTGGTGACGAAAAAGCTGCTGCGCCCGGCCTATGAGAGCGCGCGCGAACTGTTTCAGGCCGGCATCGCGGCGGGCATCATCCGCAGCAGCCATCCGGCGCTGTTCTTTGCGTTGCTCAATGCGGCGCTCAACCAGCCGCCGGCGTTTGCGATGCTGCTCGGCCGGTTCGCGCCCGAAATCGATCCCGCGACGGCGTGGACCGAATTGCTCGACACGACGGTCGCAACGCTTCTGCATCTTCCGCCGTCGCAAGCCGACGCAGAACCCGCAGCCGGCAACGGCCGCAAGCCGCTGTCGTGACATCCAGCCTCGACCAACAATTCAACCTACCAGTGAGAGAGTGATCCGTGAAACTTCGTCTTGCCCTCATTCTTCTCGGTGCAACCATCGCGCCCGCCATGGCCCAGTCCGGACTGAGCGAATCGATGCAGCGTCAAGCCTGCATGGGTGACGCGGTCCGCCTGTGCGGCGCCTACATTCCGGACCGTGGCCGGATCAGGGACTGCATGGCGGCGCAGGTCGAGCAGCTCAGCCCGTCATGCCGCGCGGTGTTCGATGCATCCGTGCAGGCCGAACGGTCGCCGTCGCCGCGGCGTTGACCGGCATCGTCTGTCTTAAAAAAGTGCCTGCATCCGAACAGCTGCGGGCTCTGCTCAGCGACGCCGCGCAGCTGTTTCGGCCGCCGCCCCGAGGACGCCCTCGCAAATCCGTGAAAACAGCTGCCTCCGTTAACCTTTGGTTAACCATGCGGGCCGATTGTTAACCATTCGAAAATACAGCCGAGTCAGGGGCGATGGACGCAACTCAACAGGTGGCACGTCAGCAGGTCCGCATGCGCGGCCGTTCCTATGTTGCGTTCGTTTTCTCGCCCGTCGTGCCTGTCGTGTCGTGGCTGGCCGAGATCGACGCGACGCTGGGGAAGTCGCCGGGCTTCTTTACCGGCAAGCCCGTGGTGCTCGACCTCTCGGCGGTCGACCTCAGCCAGGCCGCGATCGCGCATCTGGTCGGCAGCCTCGCTGAACGCAACATCCGCATCCTCGGCATCGAGGGCGTCGACGAATCCAAGCTCGGCGCCAACCTGCCGCCGCTTCTGACCGGCGGCCGCGCCTGCGCGATCACTCATGTCGAGCCGAAGACGCCGCCGGCGCAGGAAAAGAACAAAGACAAGGACAAGACCAAGCTGCCGTCGCTGCTGCTGGAGAGCCCGGTGCGTTCCGGCCAGTCGATCGTGTTTGCCGAAGGCGATGTCACCGTGCTCGGTTCGGTCGGCTCCGGCGCCGAGATCGTCGCCGGCGGCTCGATCCATGTCTACGGCACGCTGCGCGGCCGCGCGATGGCCGGCATCAACGGCAACTCGGCGGCCCGGATCTTCTGTCAGAGGATCGAGGCCGAACTGCTCGCCATCGACGGCTACTACCAGACCGCAGATGAAATCGCCGACAGCTTGCGCAACCGGCCCGCCCAGGCGTGGCTCGAGGGCGAAACGCTGCGCATCACAGCTTTGAACTGATCGACCACAAGGAGAGAGAGAATGGCCAAGGTATTGGTCGTGACGTCTGGGAAGGGCGGGGTCGGCAAGACGACCTCCACCGCCGCGCTTGGCGCGGCGCTCGCGCAAATGGGCCAGAACGTCGTCGTCATCGATTTCGACGTCGGCCTGCGTAATCTCGATCTGGTGATGGGCGCGGAACGGCGGGTCGTGTTCGACCTCATCAACGTGGTGCAGGGCGTCGCCAAACTGCCGCAGGCCCTGATCCGCGACAAGCGGCTGGAAAATCTCTGGCTGCTGCCGGCGTCGCAAACCCGCGACAAGGATGCGCTGACCGAAGAAGGCGTCAAGCGGGTGATCGCCGACCTCAAAACCAAGTTCGACTGGATCCTGTGCGACAGCCCGGCCGGCATCGAACGCGGCGCGACGCTCGCGATGCGCTACGCCGACGAGGCCATCATCGTCACAAATCCGGAAGTTTCGTCGGTGCGCGATTCCGACCGCATCATCGGCATGCTGGATTCCAAAACGGCCCGCGCCGAGCGCGGTGAGCGGGTCGAGAAGCATCTGCTGGTCACCCGCTATGACAGCGCCCGCGCCGCGCGCGGCGAGATGCTGTCGATCGACGATATCCTGGAGATCCTTGCCACGCCGCTGCTCGGCATCGTCCCGGAAAGCCAGGACGTGCTGCGCGCCTCCAATGTCGGCTGCCCGGTCACGCTGAACGCGGCAGGCAGCGCGCCGGCGCGAGCCTATACCGATGCGGTGCGCCGTCTGATGGGCGAGGCGGTCGAGATGATTGTGCCGGTCGAGCGCAAGGGGCTGATGGACCGGTTGCTGCGACGGAGGGCGGCATGATGAACGTAATGCGGCTGTTCGGCGGCCGCTCTGCATCGGCGCCCGTCGCGCGGGAGCGGCTGCAGATCCTGCTCTCGCATGAGCGCGGCCGGACCGGCACGCCGGACCTTCTGGAGATGCTCCGCTCGGAAATCCTGGGCGTGGTCTCCAAGCATATCGACGTCGATCCCGACAAGGTCGTGGTCCGGATGGACCGGGGCAAGTTCGTCTCGATGCTCGAAGTCGACATCGAGGTTCCCAACGGCGTGCAACGATCGAAGATGGTGGCGGCCACATGACAGCAGACAGCAACAGCCACATCGCCTGGCAGCGCGCGCAGCTGAAGAAGCTGCGTGCGGCGTTGAAGGCGATCGAGGTCGATCAGCTCGGCAAGGCCAACTGCGGCCGCGCGACGCAGATGACAATCGACGAATTGCAGCGCAAGATCGGCGAATCCGGCCGCTGCATCGCCGAGTACGAGCGCCGCACGCGTCGTCCGTTGGCAACGGATCGGGGCAGCCTTGCCAGCGTCAGCTGGACGCACTGGAACGCCAACATGCCGATGGCCAAGTCGCAGCGTCATCGCGCGTGAGCGAACGGCGCTGGCCTATAGCAAGAACGCCAGCGCTGTCTCGCACTGGTCCTCGATCTTGAGTGTGAGCAGCTCGTCGGCACGGGTGCGGCCGAGATTGACCGCGGCGATCGACAAGCCGCGCTGCTCCGCCATCCGGACGAAGCGAAACCCGGAATAGACCATCAGCGAGGAGCCGACGATCAACAGAGCGTCGGCCTGTTCGAGATGCGCCTGCGCCGACGCGACCGTGTCGCGCGGCACGTTCTCGCCGAAGAACACCACGTCGGGTTTCAGCACGCCGCCGCAGGCCTCGCAGGCCGGTACCACGAACGGCGAAAAATCCTGTTCCAGATCGGCATCGCCGTCGGGCGCGTCAGTGGCATCGAGGGTGAGCCAGGTGGGATTCAGCCTTGCCAGCTCGCCCTGAAATTGCTCGCGCGGCGTCGTCGCGCCGCAACCGAGGCAGCGCACCACATCGAGCCGGCCGTGCAGGTCGATCACGCGCTGGCTGCCCGCGGCCTGGTGAAGGCGGTCGACATTCTGCGTCAAGAGCAGCTCGCAGCGGCCTTGTTGTTCGAGCCTCGCCAGGGCGCGATGCGCACCATTCGGCGTCGCGCGGCCGAACCGCCGCCAGCCGACCATGCTGCGCGCCCAGTAGCGCTGGCGCGTCGCCGCCTCACCCAGAAATGCCTGGATCGTCACCGGCCGCGTCCGCTTCCAGTTGCCATCGCTGTCGCGATAGTCGGGAATGCCGGAATTGGTGCTGCAGCCGGCCCCGGTCAGGACAAACAGGCGCTGATGGCCGGCGACGAAATCCTCAAGGGCGGGGTGCTGCATGGCAGCAGATCTAGTGTGGCGCGCGCGCGGGCGCCAGACCTGCCACACCGCCAAGGACGGCAACAACCGGGGTGGCCCTGCGGCAGGTGACCGATGGCGGAATGTCGGCCTTACCGAGCCGGCAGGACGAACACCTGGCCGGGATAGATCAAATTGGGATTGCGGATCTGCTGCATGTTGGCCCGATAGATCACCGCGTAGCGCTGGCCGGCGCCCAATGCGCGCTGGCTGATCCGCCACAGGCTGTCGCCGCGGGCGACGGTGGTCGTGGTGATCTTCGGCACGATCACGGCGGAGGGTGAGCTCAATGCGATGGTGGTTGCCGCCGCGAGCTGCGCCGTGGTCCCATCCGTACGGCCGGACGCAGCCGCAGGCGCCGGGATCGATGCGGTCGTCGTCGTGTCTGGAACGTTGAACGGCACTTCGGCACGCGCGCGGACCTTGCCGGAGCCAAGGTCGAAGTCGTCAAGCCGGATCCGATAATCGCCGGTCGTTACGCCCTTGTTGATCGTGACCGAGAGGTGCCCCGCCGCGTCGGCGGTGGCGGATGTGATCAGACTGTCGTTGAGATAGAGCCTGACGGTCGCGCCGGGAGTTGCCTGAGCGCTGACATGGAGCTTGCCGCCGGGTTCGGTCTCGACGGCCTCGACAGCCACCTTCCCGGCCGCCAGCGCCGTGGCCGCGGGTTGCGACAGCACCCGGATCGGCTTGTCCGGCGCCATCAGCGCCACCATCGGCCGCTCGCTAGCCGCAGCGTCGAGCGCCACTGCCACACTCTGCTTGGACGTCACTGGCTTGCCGTCATGCGTGATGCGCAGGGTGAGGTCATAGTTTCCCGGCGGAAGCGGGCGCGGCACCATGACGAACTGGCCGGACTTGTCCGCCACGGCGCGATCGTGCACCTCGCCATTGCGCAGCAATTCCACCGTCGCGCCAGGGAGCGCCCGGCCGGCGACAACGGTCTCACCGGTCGGCTCGATGTTGACGACGTCGAACTCCGGCACCGCGTTGCTGTCCGGTGTTGGCGACGGTCCTGCCAACGTGTTGGCCAGCGCCGCGGTCTCGGTCTGCGCCTTTGCCAGCGCAGTCTTGTCCTGGTCTTGCGCGGGCGCGGATGGCGCCGTCGCCATCAAGCGCGAGTTCACGCCCAGGATCTGTTGGGTTTGGTGGATGCCGAAGATTAACGCAGCTGCGCCGCCGGCCGCAAGTGCCAGCAACGGTATGGCCAGTCTTATCGCCGTGACGTTCATGACTGTCATCCCCGGATGAATCGACCCGCGCATCCGCGCGCGCGACCCTGCGGCCCTGTGGGGAGTCCGGGAGAGACTGCGCCGATTTGCGCGACCCATCAAGTCGAATGAAAGGACTACTCCTCTCGGGCAGGCTGCCGACGCAACAGCTGTTGGAGATCGCGCCTGGCTCAGAACTCCGGCGCCGCGTGGTCCGCCACCGGTGGCGCGCACAACAACAGTGGCCGGGTTGATTTCCTGCTCAGACTTACGGGTGCAATTTTCGCTGCACGCTTGCTCACGCGCGACAGGGGGCTTGCGCCGATCTTCGACGGCGGCGCGTTGCCTATTGCGAGTACGTCAGCTGTTCTTCCGTCACCACGCGCTCGATATTGCCTGCCTTGCTCCTGATCCGGTATCGAAGCCGCCCGTCTGCTTCGATCGGCATGCGTTGAATGATGGTGTAGACCGCCGGCTCATCGGCCTCGGCGCGACCTTGCGGCCCCTGGGCCCGGTGGTGAACGTCTTCATTCAGCTTGTAGGCATATGACATCTGTCCACCTCTGCAGTTGGGGGTGCTCTCACGCGGGACTGTATTGTGACGCAATGGAGCTGTGGCTTCCCGTATGGACGCGACTTACTGCTTCGAGAGCCGCGTCAGGCCTCTCCGGAGTCCGCAGGAGCACGTTGGTTACATTGACCGAATACGCCGCAAATAGCCACCGAATACTCGCCTTCGACCAAGGATGGGTGAGAGCGCAGTGTGGGTTCCCGGCCGTTTTGCGGCCTCAATTGCCATTTGATCTCCGCAGGCAGATGCTGCCAGCCAATGGTATAAGGGAGAGCAACATGAGCAAGGCAGGTCTCGACCACCGGCATCCCAACAAGGACGGTGAAATCAGCGGCAAGCACGGAAACACGCTGCTCCGCACCTTGCGCAAGATTTACGGGCCAAGTTTCGCGGCGGGTTATCCCGAAACCGAGAAGCTGAGCGATGTCCTGGCTGCGCTGAACGAGACCTCGCTGAGCCAACTCCGCAGAGATCATCAGACCGGCCATCTCGCGCACAAGATCGCCAAAGCTTCCAAGTAGGTACCGAGCGGAGCCGCAGCTCAGAACTCCAGCTCCGCATTGTCCACCACCTCCTTCATCACGAAGAAGGTGCGGGTCTGCCGCACACCGGGCAGCGCGATCAGCTGGTCGCCATGGATGCGGTTGAAGTCCTCCATGTCGCCGACGCGGATCTTGAGGAAATAATCGAAGTCGCCGGCGACGAGGTGACAGTCGAGCACGAACTTCAGCTTCGCCACCGCCTGCTCGAAGCTCGCAAAGCTCTCCGGCGTCGAGCGGTCGAGCACGACGCCGACCATCACCAGCGCGCCCTTGCCGACCTTGCGCGGCGCCACAATGGCGCGGACGCCGCTGACATAGCCCTCGTCGAACAGCGCCTGGGTCCGGCGATGGCAGGTGGCGGGGCTGACGCCGACCTGATCGGCCAGCTCGGCGTTGCTGAGTCGGCCGTTTTTTTGCAGCAATCTCAATATCTTGAGGTCGATACGGTCGAGTCGGGCGGACATGGAAGAATCTCTCACTGATAGTCGGTAATGTGAGAGAAAACATATCATTTGGTGAAAATTCAGCAATCTTTGGCGATCAGGCGGCCTGACTTAGAGAGCACCTTTCGCAGCTGCAGTGATAGTTCTGGGCGCCGTTCCAGACCACCAAAGAGGATGCCAGTATGCTGGAGAAGTTCGCGCGCTATCCGCTCACCTTCGGGCCGACCGCCATCGAGAAGCTCGATCGGCTGTCAAAGCATCTCGGCGGCAAGGTCGAGCTCTATGCCAAGCGCGAGGATTGCAATTCCGGGCTCGCCTTCGGCGGCAACAAGCTGCGCAAGCTCGAATACATCATCCCCGACGCGATCGCCTCCAACGCCGACACGCTGGTGTCGATCGGCGGCGTGCAGTCCAACCACACCCGCATGGTAGCAGCGGTCGCGGCCAAGATCGGCATGAAGTGCCGGCTGGTGCAGGAAAGCTGGGTGCCGCATGAGGACGCAGTCTATGACCGCGTCGGCAACATCCTGCTCTCGCGCGTGATGGGCGCGGATGTGCGCCTGGTCGACGAAGGTTTCGATATCGGCATTCGCAAGAGCTGGGAGCAGGCGATCGAGGAAGTGAAGGCTGCGGGCGGCAAGCCCTACGCGATTCCCGCGGGCGCCTCCGTGCACAAATATGGCGGGCTCGGCTATGTCGGCTTCGCCGAAGAGGTGCGCGCGCAGGAGCGCCAGCTCGGCGTCAAGTTCGACTACATCATCGTCTGCACGGTGACCGGCTCGACTCATGCTGGCATGCTGGTCGGCTTCGCCGCCGACGGGCGCGCGCGCAACGTGATCGGCATCGACGGTTCGTTCACGCCCGCGCAGACCAAGGCGCAGGTGCTGTCGATCGCGCAGAACACCGCTGGTCTGGTCGAGCTCGGCCGCGACATCGTCGAGGATGATGTCGTGCTGATCGAGGACTACGCCTATCCCGCCTACGGCGTGCCGTCGGAGGAGACCAAGGCGGCGATCCGCCTCAGCGCGCGGCTGGAAGGCATGATCACCGACCCCGTCTATGAGGGGAAGTCGATGCAGGGCATGATCGATCTGGTGCAGAAGGGTTTCTTCCCGGCCGGTTCGAAGGTGCTCTACGCCCATCTCGGCGGTGCGCCGGCGCTCAACGGCTACGCCTACGCATTCAGGAACGGCTGAGGCGGGGCACGCCTTGTAGTTTCATAGGCCGGACGGAAGCGAACTCCAGGCGACGCTGCTCCAAACCTCCCCTTGAAAAGGGGAGGTCGCTTTGCTCCCCAGAGCAAAGCGGGTGGGGATCTGCTTTCTCCGCTTGCAGCATCGCCTGCGGCTGACCCCCATCCCGACCCTCTCCCTTTCAGGGGGAAGGAGAAGGCAGCACCCTCCGCGGAAAGACCGTCCCGGATGGTGCGGAGCCTGTCATCGGGCGCGCGTTTGCGCGACCCGTTGGCTCCATCCGGGCTACGGCACTGCTCACACGTCAGGTCCGCGTAAGCTTCGCCCGGTATTTTCGTCGTGCCGGGCGAGTCGGGAGACCTTCGCGTGAGGATGATGAATGCGGCTGGCCGAGCCATCGCCGCGCTCGGCGTCGGCATCGTCGCGGTGGGGCATTGGTTTTGGGCTTACCAGAGCCATGGTCATGCGCCGCATGCTCGCCTGCCGGCGATGAACAGCGAGATCGAGCTGTATGCCGGTATCTTCCTGATCGGCGTCGGCGCGCATGCCTTCGCATCCCGCTACTGGTTCAACGATCCAAATCCGCCGGCGCAGTCTTCGGTTCGGGAGCCGCAATAGCGTCCGCCTGTCAGGTCGGCCGGACTATGTCCAGGTTGACATCTTCGGAACATAAGAGGAACATGCCATCTGTAACCTGAGGGTGTGGCGATCGCTCATCCGCGGCGGTATTGCGTGGCCGCTGGAGCAAGGGCCAAGCCGCGCACCACTTGCGGATGAATTTCTCTGCCTCCTATAAGGGGTTGTGGCTGGGGAGTGAATGTCATGAGAGTTGCGATCTGGGCGGCCGTTGTGGCCGCGTGGCTGTTTGCGTCCGCAACTCCATCGAGCGCCCGCGGTCCCTATGGTTCGATCACGGTCGGCAATTGGAAGGGCGGCGCCTTTACCGACGACAAGAGCGGTGCGTTCACGCATTGCTCGGCGGGGAGCACATACCAGAGCGGCATCTTCTTCATGGTGGCGGTTGCCGCGAATGGCAGCTGGCGGCTGGGCTTGGCTCATGACAGCTGGCGTTTGACGCCGGGCGAAGCCTTTCCGCTTGCGCTGACCTTTGACGGCCAGCCCGCGTTCAATGTCTACGGCATGCCGCTCGGCGAGAAGCTCGTGAATGTCGAGATGCCGGTGAATTCGGCGCTGATCAATCAGTTCCGCAAGGCGCGCCAGATGACGGCGTTCGCGCAGGGACAGTTGTTTCAGTTCAACCTCAATCAGACCGCGCAATTGCTGCCGGCGCTGCTCAACTGCGTGGTCTCTGTGAAGAAGAACGGCGTCTCCAACGCCGGCGAGTTCGCGGTCGCGACAAAGCCTGCGGCTGCGCCGCCGCAGCAGGCTGCTGCACCCAACGCGCCGCCCGCGAAGCAGGCGAGATCAGGCACCGGCACCGGCTTCGTCGTCAGCGATAGCGGCCACGTCGTCACCAACCATCATGTCGTCGATGGTTGCAGCGAGATCACGGGCAATCTGAGCGGTGCGGCGGCAGTCAAATTGCGGTTGGTGTCCGACGACGAGACCAATGATCTCGCGCTGCTGCAGGCGCCGTCCCCGTTCAAGGATGTCGCGAGCATCCGGCAGAACTCGATTCGGGTTGGCGACGGAGTGGTGGCGATCGGCTACCCCTATCATGGCCTGCTGACATCCGATTTCACCGTGACCACAGGCATCGTTTCTTCGCTGAGCGGCATCCTCAACGACACGCGTCATCTGCAGATCAGCGCCGCGGTACAGCCCGGCAACAGCGGCGGGCCGCTGTTCGATCTCGGCGGCGCCGTGGTCGGCGTGGTGGCCGCTAAGCTCGACGCGGTCAGGATGGCGCGGGCCACGGGATCGATCCCGGAAAACATCAACTTCGCCATCAAGACCGGCGCGCTGCGCGACTTCCTCGACAACAGCGCGGTGATGTACCGGACCGCCGAATGGCGCGACGGGACCAAGAAGGAGACGTCCGATATCGCCAAGGATGCGCGCGGCTACACGCTGTTGATCACCTGCACGGTGAACGACCAGAGCGCGAACGCGAAACGGGGAAATTGAGACGTCCACTACCCCATCTTCCCGTCTTTACGGCAGGGCGATCGTATATGGCTATCGGCCACATGTCTTTCCCTGCTGAGTCCGGGCAGCCGCCGGCTGCTTTGCATGGGGTTGTTTTCGATATTTTGGCAATGCGCACCTGCGCCCACGCCTGCGACGTACAGGCGGAGTATCCGAGTTCAGCGGTCGAGCCGCCGCAGCGTATGCACGGTGATCTCGGCCGGGCAGTTGAGCCGCACCGGCGCAAGGCTGGTGCCGGCGCCGGCCGATGTGTAGCCGGCAAGTTCACCGAACCGCCAGGCGCCCCGGCCCATCCTGCGCGGCAGCCGCGCCTCCAGCTTGATCGCGATGCCGCCGGGCAGGCAGAGCTGGCCGCCATGGGTATGGCCGCTCAGCATCAGGTCGAAGCCGGCCGCTGCCGCCTCGCGATAGGATTCCGGCGTATGCGCAAGCAGGATCGAGAACGCATCGCGCGGGATCGCCGCGGCAGACTTTGCAATGTCGTCGGTGCGATAGAAATGCGCATCGTCGATGCCGGCGAGATGGATCGTCGCGCCATCGCGCGTGATCGGCTCCTGCTCGTTGAACAGCATCCTGATGCCCATCGCCTCCAGCGCCGGCGTCATGCGGATGCTGTCGTGATTGCCGAGGATGCCGTAGAGCGGCAGCTTGATCCGCGCGCACAGATCCTTCATCAGCGCGAGGCTGGTCTCGAACGGTCCAAACGTCTTGCCGCGATAATCGCCGGTCAGGACGCAGATGTCGCAGGCGACATAGCGGACGATGTCCGCCAGATGCCGCATCGCTCCCTGGCTGATGTCGGCGTGGAGATCGCTGAGATGAAGGATGGTGAAGCCGTCAAACGCCGCCGGCAGGCGCGCCGACGTCACCAGGTTGCGCCGTGCCTCGACCCGGTCGGCGTTGCGGCGCGCGCGGCCATGGAGGCCGGCCAGCTTGAGCGCAGTCTCGACGACCCATGGCGCCAGCTTCCAGTTCTCGACGTTGAACACGAGTGTGCCCTGGCCGAACAGCTGCCTCTCATGCGCGGCCTCGATTCCAAGCCGGCGCACGACGTGATCCGCGCCGATCCGCTCGACCAATCCCTGCAATGCCGTGTCGGCCATCGTCCCCCGTGCGGCCCGCGATGCGAAACGCGGGCCGGCGCGACACTATCATGCGCAATCCCGGCGGCGATACGGCTGAGGTTCAGACCACGGGGACGCGCTTGGCGGCGACCGCGGCCGGCGAGATCACCTCGATGTCGAGCGGCACCTGCCAGCGCTCGGTGAAGCGGACCTGCGGCGGCGCGTTGCCTTTGCGCCCACCCTGCAGCACGAAGCCGTCATAGCCCGAATTCATCACCTCATTGCACTTCTGCACATAGATCGGGAAGCCGCCGATATAGGGCATGAACACGCGGGGACGGCCCGGGATGTTGGCGCCGACATACCAGGAGCTGCAGGTCGAGCGCAGCGAGACCGTGGAGACGTCGTTGACATGGGCGACCCAGGCGTCCTCATCCTCCTGGACCGCCTCGATCGTGCCGGCGCCGATGTCGCGCATGTGGCCAAGGCAATCCGCCAGCCAGTCGACATGCTGCTCGATCGCCTGGATCATGCTCGCGAGCACCGATGGGCTGCCGGGCCCGGTGATCATGAACAGGTTCGGAAATCCCTCCGAGGCAAGGCCGAGATAGGCCCGCGGGCCGGCTTGCCATTTTTCGGCGAGCGTCTGCCCGCCGCGGCCGGTGATTGCGATCTTGTCGAACGAGCCCGTCATGGCGGCAAAGCCGGTGGCGGAGACGATCGCATCGAACTTGTATTCGGTGCCGTCGACCACGACGCCGTCGGTGGTGATGCGCTCGATCGGTGTGTTCGACACGTCGACCAGTTTCACATGCGGCAGATTGTAGGTCTCGAAGTAGTTGGTATCGACGCAGAGCCGCTTGCAGCCGAACACGTTTCGAGGGCACAGCAGCTCGGCGGTGGCGGGATCCTTGACGATGCCGCGGATTTTCTCGCGCGCGAAATCGGCGATGGTGTCGTTGGCGGCCTTCTCGAACAAGAGGTCACCGAACGCGCCGAGGAAGGGCAGGCCGCCGCGTTGCCAGGCTTCCTCATAAAGACGCTCGCGTTCGTGCTCGCTTGCCTGCAATGCGGGCTGGGCGTTGAACTGAAAGTAGAAGCCGGTCGGGCGCGCTCGCGCTTTCGCGCGCAGCTCCGGATAATGCGCCTTGGCTTCCTTGAGATACTCCGCCGACAGCCGCTCGTTCCACGCCGGGACCGACCAGGTCGCGGTGCGTTGGAACACGGTGAGCTCGGACGCCTGCTGCGCGATAATCGGGATCGACTGGATCGCGGACGAGCCGGTGCCGATGACGCCGACGCGCAGGCCGGTGAAGTCGACACCCTCATGCGGCCATTCGCCGGTGTGATAGATCGGCCCGCGGAAATCCGCCATCCCGGTGAAAGCGGGTCGGTTCGGCGCCGACAGGCAGCCGACTGCCATGATGCAGAACTTGGCGGTGACCTTGTCGCCGCGGTCGGTTTCGATCGACCAGCTGCCTGCCTTCTCGTCAAAGGTCGCCGCGGTGACGCGGGTGTCGAACACGATCTGGCTGCGCAGGTCGAGGCGGTCGGCGACGTGGTTGGCGTAAGCGAGAATTTCGGGCTGCGGAGAATATTTCTCCGACCAGCTCCAGTCCTGATCGAGTTCCTCGGAGAACGAGAAGGAGTATTGCAGGCTCTCGACATCGCAGCGCGCACCGGGATAGCGATTCCAGTACCAGGTGCCGCCGACGCCGCCGCCGGCCTCGTAGACCCGCGCGGTGAAGCCGAGCCCGCGCAGCCGATGCAGCATGTACATGCCGGCAAACCCGGCGCCGATCACGACGGCGTCGAACGTTCCACTTTCGGCAGGGCGCGCAGCCTTGCGCGCGGTGCTCTTCTGAGCCATGGCCCGTCTCTTCCCTATCTCTTGTCGTTATGTCTTTGGCCACGCCTCGTTGGACGCGACGATCGAAAGATTAGGGCGAGGGCGGCGCGGCCCGCAAGCGCATGCGTTGCCCCGCCGGGTATGGCTCCTATGCCTGGGCGCCGATCGCTGCGGTATCCGGAGCAGGTTGGGACGATGCAGCCGAGGATTGCGTGGAGGTGGGCGGCCCCTGCGGAGCTTGCGACCGCAGTCAATGCGGTACGCTTGGACCGGCTCAAGGCCCTGCGCGACGTTCAGCCGTCGTTGGATTTCACGATCCGGATCAGCTCGTCGCCGTAATGCTCGAGCTTCTTGTCGCCGATCCCGGCGATGTTGCGCAGCTCGCCCAGCGTGTCCGGACGCATCGCGGCGATGCCGTCGATGGTCGAATCGTGCAGCACCACATAGGCCGGCACGCCGCGCTGCCGCGCGACCTCCGAGCGCCAGGCGCGCAGCGCCGCATGCAGCGTGGGGTTGGCGGCGCCGCCCGGACTGTCGGCCGCGGGCGCGAGCTCGCCGCGGCGCGACTTGCCGCGCACCGCGCGGTTGCGCGCGCCTTCCGGCTGCTCCCGCAGCATCACCGCGGTCTCGCCCTTGAGCACGCCGCGGGCGCTGTCGGTCAGCTTCAGCGCGCCGAAGGCGTCGCTGTCGGCGTTGAGATGGCCCATCGCCACCAGCTGGCGCAGCACCGCGCGCCATTGCTTCTCGTTGAGCTCGCGGCCGATGCCGAACACCGACAATTGGTCGTGGTTGAATTGCTTGACGCGTTCGGTCAGCCGCCCGACCAGCACGTCGATCAGGTGCATGGCGCCAAAGCGCTGCCCGGTGCGATAGACGCAGGACAATAGCTTCTGTGCCAGCACCTTGCCGTCGCGGACCCGCGGCGGCGTCAGGCAGTTGTCGCAATTGCCGCAGCTTTCCTCCGTGCGGGTCTCGCCGAAATAGCCGAGCAGGCGCTGCCGCCGGCAATGCACGGTCTCGGCGAGCGCAACCAGCGCGTCGAGCTTGCCGATCGAGACGCGCTTGAAGGCGTCGGAGCCGGTCGATTCGTCGATCATGCGGCGCTGCTGCACGATGTCGGAAAGGCCATAGGCCATCCACGCCGCCGACGGCTTGCCGTCACGGCCGGCGCGTCCGGTCTCCTGGTAATAGGCCTCGATGCTCTTTGGCAAATCGAGATGCGCGACGAAGCGAACATCTGGCTTGTCGATGCCCATGCCGAACGCGATCGTGGCGACGATCACGATGCCGTCCTCATTGAGGAAGCGGTCCTGATGCCGGGCACGCACGCTGGCGTCGAGCCCGGCATGATAGGGCAGCGCGGGAATGCCGGCCTCGCTCAGCGATGCCGCGACGTCCTCGACCTTGGCGCGCGACAGGCAATAGACTACGCCGGCGTCGCCGGCATGCCGCTCCTTGATGAAGGACTTCAGCTGCGTGGTGGCGTTCTGCTTGTCGACGATCTCGTAGCGGATGTTGGGGCGGTCGAAGCTTGCGACGAACTCCGGCGCGTCGGTGAGTGACAGCCGCTCGGCGATCTCCTTTCGCGTCAATGCGTCCGCGGTCGCCGTCAGCGCGATGCGCGGCACTTTCGGGAAGCGCTCGGCGAGCGTGGACAGGCCGATATATTCCGGGCGGAAGTCATGGCCCCATTGCGAGACGCAATGCGCCTCGTCGATCGCAAACAGCGCGATCTGCACCTGGCCGAGCAGATTGAGGCAGCGCGGCGTGAGCAGCCGTTCCGGCGCGACATAGAGCAAATCGAGATCGCCGGCGAGCAGCCGCCGTTCGACCTCGGAGGCTTCCTGATAGGACAGCGTCGAATTCAGCACCGCGGCGTTGACGCCGGCCTCGGTGAGGCCCGCGACCTGGTCGCGCATCAGCGCGATCAAGGGCGACACCACGATGCCGCAGCCGTCGCGCAGCAGCGACGGCAGCTGGTAGCACAACGACTTGCCACCGCCGGTCGGCATCAGCACCAGGCAATTGCCGCCATTGGTGACGTGGCGGACGATCTTTTCCTGCGCGCCGCGGAAGCCCGACAGGCCGAATACGGAACTGAGCACGGATCGCGCGTCGCGGGGCGGAGCGGCTGCATGATCGAGGGCTGGTTGGGCGGTCATGATCCCTGAGAGGGCGATTCGGGTTCCCGGATCGAACGATTCCGGAACGAAGCGTGTTAATACACCCGTGCAATAAACTCAATTGAGGCAATGGCTGCCGGCCATCGCGCGCGCCGATGCGGTCGGCTGAGCTCAGCCGCACGCAGATCAAGGATGCCGATCGACGCGCAAAGCGCTTTCGAGCGAAGTGGATGCCGCTTCGTGTGAAGAAAAGCGCCTCAAGATAGGCAACCCCGACGCAGTCAGGCCGTCGGAGCGGGCGGCGCCGGTGGCGGCGTCATTGGCTCGACCTTGTAGGTCTTCGGCAGGTTGATCGGCCGGTAGGCCGGATCCTTCTCCATGCGCTCCAGTACCGAGGCGTGGATGGTCGCCCCTTCCGGTATCGGCCGCGGCTCGCCGCGCGGCAGATAGAAGCCGAGGAAGGACTTCCGTTCCGGCCATTCCTTCCATTTGTCGCTCTTCGGAATCCATTCCAGGATTTCCCACGCGGCGGTCAACGAATTGTGCAGCGGGGCCGTCGCGCTCGGCGGCACATAGTCGTGCTTGTGGGGCGGCAGCGGCATCCCCCAGGCGAGATGATTGATCAGCGCCTGATCCATGTGCAGCCCGGCAGCCCCGGCCTGCGCGAGCATCCAGATCAGCGGAAATTTTGACGGCCCGCTCTGGTCCTCGGGATAGCCGCCGCCGACGTCGGAGTGCACGCCGGCGAACCACACCTGGCGAATGTCCTGCTCCACCTCCGTCGCCGGATCGAACGGATCGGAACGGAAGTTCTGCGGCTCAATCCAGCGGTTGAGGCGGAACATGCGCCTGCGTTCGTCGATCGAGATCGCCTGGCGGAATCGCCTGACACTGGAATTGGTGCGGGTGAACAGCAGCGTCTGGATGTCGAACAGGAAGTTGTCCTGCCGCGGCACGATGATCGAGGCCACGGTGTCCCAGACCCCGACGAACTCGATGTCGATGTTGCGCCCGCCGGCGATCTGGCTGAAGTGCCAGACTTCCTTCAACGGGGCAGGGTCAAACGTTCCGTCGGACTTCTGGGCATCGGAGCTGGCCTTCTTGTAGGTGCCGAAGGCGTAGCCGGCGAGGTCGAGCTGGTCGACCGGCAACAGGCCCATCACATGGACGAAGGCCGCCAGCGTGCGCACGGTATAGGCGCCGCGGCTGAAGCCGAACATCCAGACCCGGTCGCCGGGCTCCCAGAGCCGGCACAAGAACCGGTAGGCGCCAAGCGTGTCCTCGTCGAGACCGGCGCCGAAGGCCAGCCCGAAAAGGCCGCGCACTTCCTGCTTGAAGCGGCCCCAGCTGTTCTGCAGGCCGATCGTGCCGAGACCCGGATGATAGTAGATCCGCTGCCGGCCATCCTTGTCGGCGACGCGAAACAGCTTCAGGACGTTGGAAATATTGGCGCCGATCTCGTTGCCGGTGCCGTCGCAACAAATCACAATATCCTTCGGCATCCGTTGCCCCCGCGGCCGCCGTGAAAATTAGCGACCTCAATGTACGGCAGAAGACGGGGATGATTCAATCTCCAATTGAAGACGGTTCTGTGTATGGGGTGTGAACGCCGACTGTCGTTCTGGAGTCTGCGGTCGGCATCGGGCGCGCGTGCTCGCTCTAACCAGCGATCCGCAGAATTCAATTGCAACACTTTGGAAAAGGTGGGAATCTCATCGCCAGTCATTGCGATATTGTGTTTATATTTTTCTGCTAGCGATTTCGCCGGTGCGCGCGATCATCTTGCCTGCCGCTCTCCGTAGCTTCCCCACCATGGACAGGAATGGATCGGCATGAGCCACCAAGCTCTCGTGACGGTCATTCTCGCGGGATTGGTGGTGATAGCGTTCGGACTGTTCTGGTGGGTCGGTAGCTACTCCGATCGCGTTTTCGCCAACAGATTCCGGACCCGCTTTCCGGAGAAGACGCTGAGTTACACCGGCGATCAGCTCGGCGAGCTGGTGCAATCCGACCTCCGGATGAAATATGCCTTCCCGATCCTGTTTCCGCTCGATCTCATCGTCATGCTGGCGCTGGCGGACGCGATGGGCGCGGCGTCATCATATTGGCTCAACCAGATCTATCCGACTGCAGCGTGGCTCGGCCTGGTCGTGCCGGCGGTGTATCTGCTGAGCGACCTGATCGAGGACTGCTTGCTGGCCTGGCTGCTGCTGCACGGCGACCCGCATGCGGCAGCACGTTCCGTCTCGATCCTGAAGGCGATCACGACGATCAAGCTCGTCAGCATCTTTGCCTCGATCGCGCTGACGCTGGTCGCGTTTGCCGGATGGCTATTTCACAGCGACTCGCTTCGCCTCTAAAGCTTCGGTTCTGATTGAATCAGAACCGAAGCTCTAGATTTTTGTTTGACGCGTTTTCTTCACGCGAACCGGTGTCCACTTCGCTCGAAAACGCTAAAGCGCCGGCGGTCTACTGATAGGTCGCCACGATGTCGGAGACGGCGCGCTCGAGCTGCCGGGCGGTCGCACATTGGCGCACGACAGTGCAGAAGGTTGAGTAGCGCGGCATTTCGGAATCGCCGAAGCCCCAGACCATGCGGCCTTCGGGATTGAGCCATACCAGCCGCTTGGAACGCTCGCCGATGCGGCGCAGGATATCGGCGCGCGGATCGAGATTGTTGCTGCGGGCGTCGCCGAGCACGATCACCGTGGTCTGCGGCGTGATCGCGCTCATCCAATTGTCCTCGAAATCGGCGAAGGAATTGCCGTAGTCGGACGAGCCGAAGCCGACCTTGGACATGATCTCCTTCATCGCCTCTTCCGGCGATTTCGATTCCAGGATGTCGCTGACCTCGATCAGATGGCCCGAGAAGGCGAAGGAGCGGACGTCGTCGACGACCTCGTGCAGGCTGTGGATCAGGAGCAGGAAGAAGTCCGAGACGCGGGCGACGGAGCCGGAGACATCGCACAGCGCGACGATCTTCGGCCGGTCGCGATGCTTGCGCTTCCACGCGGTGAGGAACGGCACGCCGCCCCAGGCCGCGTTCCGGCGTAGCGTGCGGCGGACGTCGAGATGGCCGCGGCGCTGACGCTTGCGCGGCTTGGAATAGCGTTCGCGCAGCCGGCGCGCGATCTGGCGGATCAGCGCGCGCATCTGCTCGACCTGGCGCGGCTCGATCCGCGCCAGCGGCGCGTTGCGCAGGATCTCGTTGCGCAGGTTTTCGGTCTCTTCGCGCCCGTAAAGCAGCAAGGCTTGCGAGACCGCGTCGCGAACCGTGCCGCGCAGGCCGTTGAGCGCTTCCTGCAGCCGCTCGGCGAGTGCCGGATTGCGCGTGGTCTGCTCGTCGATATCGTCGCGCAGGCGCTGGATGCCCATCGCATCGAGGATGCGGGTCTGGAAGATGCCCCGCTGGGTGAAGTAGCGGATGTCGGGCAGCGAGGCGGCGCCGGAGGCATTGGCGATCGCCGTCGATATCGCGGAGCGATCCTGCGACAGCAGCATCTGCGCCAGCGGCCCGAGATTCTCGCTGGCGGCGCCACCCGCCGCATCGCCATGCTCATCGGCCGACGGGTTGGCGCCGGATTCGCGGTTGTCATCGGTCTTGCTCTGCTCGGCGCTTTCCTGCTGCGGCTCGGGCTGGCTGAAGAACAGGTCAAAGCATTCGCCGAGCGAGCGCTTCTCGTCCTGGGTCTTGGCAAGCGTCAGCAGGAGCGTGTCGCGCAGGATGTCGCGGTCGGCAAAGCCGACCTGGGCGATCGCCCGCATCGCATCGATGCTCTCGGCAGGCGAGACCCGGACCCCGGCTCCCCGCGCCGCACGAAAGAAGCGATGCAGGTTCTCGCGCATCTTGGTCTAGCTGAACACGCCCTGGCGCGACGCCTTGGCGATGAAGGACGAAATCTGCGGCGTTGCGGCCTCGATGTCGGCCTCGTATTTCAGGAGCACGTTGAGCGTGTCCTTGACGATCTCGGTGTCGAGCTCGCTCGCCTGCAGCAGCACCAGCACGCGGGCCCAGTCGATCGCCTCGCTGACCGAGGGCAGCTTCTTCAGGTCCAGCGAGCGGATCTCGTGGATGAAGCCGACCATCTGCTTGCGCAATGTCTGCGAGATGCCGGGCACCCGGCTCTCGACGATGCGCTCTTCCAGCTTCTGCTCGGGGAAGCCGATATGCAGATGCAGGCAGCGCCGCTTCAAGGCATCGCCGAGATCGCGTTCGCTGTTGGAGGTCAGGATCACGGTCGGCGGCGCCACCGCGGAGACGGTGCCGAGCTCGGGGATCGTGACCTGGAAGTCCGAGAGAATTTCCAGCAGCAGCGATTCGAATTCGGCATCCGACTTGTCGATCTCGTCGATCAGCAGCACACAGCCGGCGGGCTGCTCCAGCGCCTGCAACAGCGGTCGCGGCTCGACGAATTCCTTGGAGAAGAACACGTCGCCGAAGGTGTGGAGCTGGTCGAGCGCTGCGGCCAGCGTCTGCGCGCCGCCGAGCACCTCGCCGAGCTTGTCCTTCAGGATCTGGGTGTAGAGCAGCTGTTTGGCATATTTCCACTCATACAGCGCCTTGGCCTCGTCGAGGCCTTCATAGCACTGCAGGCGGATCATCTTCAGGCCGCGCCAAGCGGCGATCGCCTTCGCAAGCTCGGTCTTGCCGACGCCGGCAGGGCCCTCGACCAGGATCGGCTTCTCGATCTGCTGCGACAGATAGACCGCAGTCGCGATCTGCCGGCTCGCAATATAGCCTTGCGCGGCGAGGCCGCTTTCCACGGCCTCGATCGAGGCGGTGGGCCTGGTGTCAGCCACGAGGATCAGCTCCGAATTTACCTTGAACTCGGACCTGTTCTGCTCCCGTTGCGGGCAAAGCACAAGGCTCGTTTGCCCCGCAAAGGCAAAGGGACTAAGGGCTGGAGTTAGCGCATGGTTCCGGGCTATTTCCGCCGAGCGCAATACCCCGGAGCAGCAGCCTCTAGCCCGCGCAGCTCTTCACGAAATCCTTGCGCTGCGGGCCGACGATCTTCTGGTCGATCGCCTGCTTCAGGCAGTCGAGATGCGCCTGCGCCATGCAGAGCTGCATCTGGTCGTGCCGGTCCTGTCCCTTCAGCGCCTTCGCCGCGCTCTGGCAGGCCGCGCGCTTCGCACCGGGGACGGGTGCTGCCGCCGACGTGTTCTCTTGCGCGGGAGCCGCCGCCGGCGCTGCTGCCGGTGCGGGGGTTGAGGTTGATTGCGCGAACGCTGCGACCGAGACCAGCAGCGAACCAGCCGAGACCAAGGCGACGACGAGATGCTTCATGGGATGTGCCTCCGCGAGCATGATCCGGAGAAGTGAACGTCGGTTTTCCGGAACGTCATGCTCAGACCAGGAATGGGATCAGGACGCGATTTCATGGTCGCGCCGTGACCCAGGGGAGGCTGAGAATTAGAGACTGCCGCCTGAATGGGGAGTGAATATGCCGGGAGGCCGCTTCACCTCAGCGTGAGGCCCGTCGCGGCTTCGAGCTCGGAGATCGCCTGCGCGGCGTTCGCAACCTTGATCGTGGTCATGCCCATCTCGCGCGCCGGCTTCAGGTTGACGCCGAGATCGTCGAGATAGACGCAGTGCGTCGGGTTCACTTGCAGCGTTCCCACCATCATCTGGTAGATGCGCGGATCGGGCTTGCGCAGACCGATCTTCGCGGACTCGATGACGTGGTCGAACAGTGACATCACCTCGGCGACATAGAGCGTGCGTCCGCTGTGGCTGCCGATTGCGTTCGACGGCAGATTGTTGGTGATGCAGCCGGTCTTGAATTCTGCCTTGATGCGCTTCAGCGCCGCGACCATTTCCGGGCGCAGGTCGCCGGAGAGCAGCGGCAGCACGTCCTTGCCGCGCACCTCGGCGCCGAGCGCCTTCGATTCCGTGGCGAACAGCTCGTCGAATGCATCGATACCGATCTCGGCGCGTTCGAACTTGGCCCACGCGTTTTCCAGATGGTTGGCGGCGTTGGTGCGGCGGATGATGTCGATCGGCAGGCCGCGCTCGGTCTCGTAGCGCGCGAAGGCCTCGAACGGCGAGGTGGTCAAGACGCCGCCGAAATCCCAGATCACTGCCTCGATCATCAATGTCCTGCCCGTTGCAAAGCGGCGGCTTCGCCCCGGGTCGTCCGGCCGTTTTGGCCGAAGACAGGGAAGCGCGCGTTCAACCTTCTTTATTGGAATTGTCGCCGATCAGGCAAGCCGCCAGTTCGCGGCAAACTCCGCCACGCGGAACGGCTCACCAGACCATCGGAACCAGGCGGTAACGCACGCGGGCGAGATATTCGGCATAGCCGTCGAGCTCGGCAGTGAGCATCCGCTCCTCCATCATGGATCTCAGGCCGAGCAGCGCCGCCATGACCGGCACGATACCAAGGCCCCACCAGGATCCGAGCAGCAGCGGCGTGCCGACATAGGTCAACAGGCCGCTGGCATAGATCGGGTGGCGCACATAGGCGTAGGGCCCCGTGGTCACCGCAGCATGCCCGCGCTCGCGCTGGATCTTCACGACCGGGGCGGCGTAGCTGTTTTCGCGGTAGGTCCGATAGACGATGTAGAACGATGCGGCGATCATCACCGCGCCGGCGCATTGCAGCCAGAACGGGACGAACGATGTCCAGTAGCGCACCGCGTCGAGCGCCATCAGCGGCAGCCATGTCAGCCACAACAGCGGCATGATCGTCGTGATGACGCGATCCCACCCGGCCTGGCCGCGCGCGGTGCGGCGCTCCGCCAGTAGCTCCGGATCATGTCTTGCGAGCCATGCCTCGGTGATCAGTCCGCCGATCGTGATCTCGAGCAGGAACATCCAGGCGCCGGCCCATCGGATGGTGCCGGCCGCTAGAAACAGGAGCGTCCCGAGGCCCACAAATGTGCAGGAGGCGCGGCGCAGATTGATGCGAGGAGGATTGCCGTTCTGGTTCATGTCTCTCTCCGACAAGCGGCAACGGCCGCGCCGCCGGATCGGGCGGACCGTTGCGTGTCCGGGTAGCGGATCGAAGCGCCGTTCAGTGCGCAGGCCTGGTTACGGTCTGCGGGTCCAGTTTCGCGCCTGTCCGGAATAGACCTTGCTCGGCAGCGCGCGGGCCGTGGGATCGAGCAGGATCTTCATCGCGGTGTTGAGCCGCGCCTCCGAACGCGGCGAGCCGTCATGGCGCATCTGCTGCGGAGCACCGGGGCCCTGCGGTGGCGCCATATAGGCCGACGTTGTCGGCGGGGCGGGCGTGGTGGCGATCTTCGGACGGGCGACAACGGCCGCCTCCAACGGGCGCCGTGCATCGGCAAGGCTTGACGCTGCGGATGCTTCCGCCGGTGGCGGAGAGGCGGCGCTGTCGGATCCGGATTTGCGGGGCGGTTTTGCCATGGCATCGGCTCCATAGGTTCGGTGATGACGACGACGTCAGGATTTGTCTTCGTCGGATGTGGTGCGTTTGGCGATGATCGGGTTGCGGTCGCTGATCGCGGCGAGCAGCGAGGCGTGGCTCACGACTGACGACACGACGATCTTTCCGGACGGCTCGATCCGGCGACCGTTCTGCTGCTGTTGCTGTGGGCTCCTGGCGGTGGATTTCTGCATCATGTCGGCCTCCTTGAGGGCAGGGGTGGGGCCCGACAGCGCCGGGCCCCGAGTTTGGCGATCAGATGCCGAAAGCGCCGAGGACGCCCGGCAGCGCCTGCACGGCCGTACCGAGGATGTCCTGCCAACCCTGCGGGTTGACCGACCCGTTGGTCGCCACTTCGGCAATCCGCTTCGGACCGCGCTCGATGCCCTCACACTGGATCGGGCTACGCACGCTGCCGAAGGTCTCAAAGTCGTTCCTTGCGTACATGTTCAGCTCCTTCTTTCGGTTTGAATTGACGGCAACTACGGGAGGTGGGCACCGACCGGGGCAGCCGTCGCTGGACGTCGCCCAGGGGATCGCTCATCGCGTCGATCCCCTGGACCACGTGACGCTAATTCGCGCCACGTTCTGATCTCCTCCGGACGCAGAGGAGCAATCGCGTCAATAGACCTGCCACTGCCGCAGCGGCCCAACCGCCACCGGCACCACGTCGCTCACGTCGATCGTGTACTGATAGACTTCGCGAGCCTGGGTCAGGACCTGCGTCGGGTTGAAGAAGCGGTAGGTCACGTCGTGGCATTCCGAGTCCGGCCGGCAAATGACGCTCTGGTCCACTTCGACGGTGTCGAGCCGCAGGCCCTTGTTGGCAGCGTCAATGAAGATCTTGCGCGTGTTGTAGGCGTTCATCGCGGAATAGTTCAGCGCGCGGTCCTGCGGGGAGAGACCGACATTGCGGAACTCGTTGTAGATCCGCTCGAGGAAGCCCTCTGCGCCGTCCGGCCAGGGGAGCGGCCCGAACAGCGTGTAGAGATCCCACTGGTAGAAGCCGCGCCAATCGGTCACCAGCGTCGGCACGACGGTGCCATTGAGCAGCTTGGTCGTGTTGGTGCTGTCGACCCAGCCAGCCATCGAGACCCGCGCAACGCCGCCGGGCGGCGGGAATGCCGGGCGCGTCGCTGGTGGCTCGCCGCCGGCGGGGGCCGACATCGACGTGATCGCCACGGTGCGGGTCGTCGCGGGATCGTCGTGCGAAACCTCCTGATGCCACAGCGCCAGGATCAGCGCGGCGAAGAACCCGAGACCGAACACGTCGAGCGGCTTGATCGCATAGATCGGGATCGAATCGATCGTCATCGTCCAGGTGATGGCGTCGGCGTCCGGGAAGTTGTTGCCGGCCCCGGCCGGCGTCGCGGTCTCGCCTTCGGCCTGGTTCAGCAGATAGCGCGCCATGATCGCCGGATTGTACGGCGCCGAGGTATCGCCGGAGTGGTCGCGCTCGGGCCCGAAGGCCGGATCGCCGCGGCCGATCAGGCTGTCGCGCCAATTGGCGATCGCCTGCACGAAGTAGTCGAGGCGGGCTTCCTTGCCGAAATCGTAGAACAGCCGGCCGATCGGGAAGGCGAGCTGTCCGGTGGACTCGGCCGCAGCGCCCCGCGGACGCATGCCGTTGCCACAGCCGCAGCTCTTCTCGCTGGTTCGAACCGCGGGGGCTTCGTACATCGGCAGCGGCTGGGGCATTGCAACCGGAAGCGCATTGCTCGGCATCAGCGCGTGCAACTGCTGCGGCTGCAGCCAGGTTTGCGGCATCATGCCGGCCGTTGGCATCGCCATCTGCGGCATCATCATCGGCGGCATCACCATCTGGGGTGCCGGTGCCGGCATCCAGACCATGTCGCCGCCCGCATGGGGGGCGTGATACGGATAAGGCGCGGGCGCGGCGATCGGCGCGGCGACGACGCCGTGATCAGCGGGGACGGCCATGGCCGCAGGTGCCGCCGGCACGGCAGGCTGCGCCTCGCTTGGCATGATCCCGGCGTTGTTTCGCAGGACCGAGCCATCAGGCCCGAATATGCGCGGAGCCGATGGTGCAGACATTGCTGATAGATCTCCCATGGAACCCTCTCTGGTTGCAGTTGGCTGAGCGGCGGATGACGGTTGGACGAAAGGGCGCGCGGACACTCCCCGGAAACGAGGAGGCGCGGCCGTGGCACCCGACGGCATGACGGCGTCCGCCTGCTCGCCAAGCAGGGCGGCGACAGCCGCGGGAATATCGAGCCGTCCGGCGAGACAGCGCGAGGCGCTGCCGTCGTTGCGGCAGGGCACCGCGCTTTCGAGCAGCGCAGCACGGACGGCTTGCGGATCGGCCTTGCGTCCGTTCTGGCGCAGGCATGAGAGCAGCAGCGCGACGACGCCGGTGACGATCGGCGCAGCGTAACTCGTTCCGGAACGCAGGCTGACGTTGCGGACCGGCGAGGCGCCGGCGATGTTCTCGCCCGGCGCCAGGATGCCGTTCTCCAGATAGGCGTCGCCGAAATTGCTGAACGGCAGCGGGTTGCCGGCCAGATCGCACGCGCCGACCGCAAGCACCGAAGCGAGGCTGCCCGGCACCTGCACGCAGCGGCAGCCGTCGTTGCCGGCGGCGGCGACGATCAGCTTGCCCGCGCGCTCGCAGGCGCGCACCGCGTCGACCAGAATGCGATCGGCCTGTCCCGTCGCGGATTGCTGGCCGCTGCTGATGTTGATGATGTCGGCGCCCACCGCCAGTGCCTGGTTGATCGCGAGCGCCAATGTGCTTTGCGAGGACGGCTCGATCTGTCCGGCGGCATTCTCGCGATAGATCGAGAACACCGTTGCGCTGCAATTCGGCGCGACCCCGAGCACCGGGCCGCCGGGCGTGCCCATCAGCACGCTCGTGACATGCGTGCCGTGCTCGGACTGGATCGTCGGCGAAGACGGCGCGACGAACTCGCCGCCCATGGCGACGCGGGCCTGCCTGAGCGAGGGATGATTGAGAGCGACGGGACCGTCGATGATCGCGATCTTCACCGCGGGGTCGCCACCCGACGTTCTCTGCCACAGGGCAGCCAGACCAGCGATGTCGGCAACTGGATTCATGAAATCGATCCTGGGCCGATCTGCTGCGAATTCGTGCAGCCGATCCGTCTTCCACGGCAATCTGCAACCGCGCAGCGAACGAAAAGAGCGGCATGTCGCTGCGTTGGTGCTGTTGTGGCAGGTGTGCCGCGAAAGGCCTATTCGCCGCGGTGGATCAGAAAGGATCGAGCCGATGATACGGATCGACCGATCCGTGAGATCGATCCCGCGCCTCGAAAGATCGATCAAAGGGTTTAGTCGGGATCGGTCTCACGGCGTGATGCGGTGCGCATGCGTGCAAAGTCGCGCCGCATCTGCGCACCAATGCGTGCGCGCGCTGCGGTCAGTCGAATACGGAATTCAGGTCGCTGGTGTCAGTCGAGCTCGCGGCGACGATCGAGAGCCGGCGCAGATGATGCGATCCATGGCGCTTCGCGAACCCGCCGCATCGCCTGCGCCCGGCGTGGCAGGCCGAGCTTTTGCAGCACGTGATGGACGTGATGCTTGACGGTGGCAAGACTGAGATTGAGATCGCGTGCGATCTCCTTGTTCGACATGCCCTGCCCGATGAGCTTGAGAACCTCGCCTTCGCGGCGCGTCAGTCCCTGGTCCGTGTCGATCGTATCCGTCTGACGCTCCATGCAAAACAGCGCGCGCAGCAGTCCGCCGGAAATCTCGGCGCTGCAGGCAAGCCGCCCTGACGCCACGTCCGACAGTGCGCGGCAGAGCTCGTCGAAGCTGGCATTCCGGGAAATGTAGCCGCTGAACCCGGCCCGGCCGCAGCGGACCACGTCGCGCCGGTCCTCGTTGAGGCCGAGCGCCACCAGCGCGATTTCCGCATGCTCGCTCGCGATCACGCGCACCTCGTCGAGATCGATGCCCTGTGTGACGTCGATCAGAATGACACTCACACGACCGGTCTCGAGGGTCGCACGCAGGCCGGCAAGATCGGCGACCGCCGCCTCGACGGCAAACTCGGCGTGGTTCTGGAAACTCGAGGCAAGCCCCTCGCTGAACAGCCTGATCGGCGTGACGACCGCGATCCTCATCATTATCCTCGAACTCAACGAAATGGCGGATGAAAAGCCGTCTGTAGGTCAACGGCACCGGCATCCAGAAAGTCATGAAGGTAAGTATGCGGTATGCTGCCAGAGGTTGTACTATTATCTGGTCGAAGCTACGGCCCCGATAGGCGCGTGATCAAGAGATACAGTTCACATTCGAACGTCGTGCCGGCAGCACGACGCAGGATACGATGTGATGGATATCGCGGCAAGGTGGCGAGACGCAGCGCGTGCGCACGATGGGCTGCAGAAAATCTCGTGGCGACTTCAACGCCATAGTGATCGACGCCTAGATATTTAGATAATTGACGCGTGTGGGCGCGGGTGCTCTGTACAAGATTACGTGTTCTTCGGCCGAGTGTGAGCGACGCAATGCCGCGCCTCGGATGTGCTCAATCCAGATGCAGATCGACAGGATTCCATGACGAGCGTGATTCGAGCGACAGCCCTTCTGACCCTGCTGATGGCAACGCCAGCCTTCGCGATCGTCGGTGGTGGCGCGCCGTCGACCGATGGCGTCGCGCGCGCCGTCGTCACCATCGTCGGCTCGCGTGGCAATTTCTGCACCGGCGCGCTGATCGCGCCGAAAGTGGTGCTGACCGCGGCGCATTGCGTGCAGCCCGGCGCCGACTACAAGATCGTCGACTATGGGCCGGACCGGCAGCCGAAGCTGCAGGACGTCAAGACGGTTGCGATCCATCCCGGCTTTCGGATGCAGGCGATGACCAATCATGTGGCGACCGCCGATGTCGCGCTGCTGCAGCTTGCGGACCAAGCCGCAGGCAAGGCGCCAGCCGTGCTCGGCATGCCCAACATTCCGATCCAGGTCGGCGGCCGCTTCACGGTCGCAGGCGTCGGTGTCACCGTGCGCGGTGACGGCAAGAGCGGCGGCAGCATTCGCGTCGCCGGCCTGATCGCGAGCGGCAAGCCCGGCACGCTGCAGATTCGTCTGATCGATCCGGTCGGGCAGGGCGTGCGCGACGGGCTCGGCGCCTGTACCGGCGATTCTGGTGCGCCCGTGTTCGAGGACAAGCAAGGCGGGCCTGTCATCGTCGGCGTGGTGAGCTGGTCCACCGGCCCGAACGGCACCGCCGGCTGCGGCGGCATCACCGGGGTGACGCCGCTCACGCTCTATCGCGACTGGGTGATGCAGACCGCGCGGCAGTGGGGTGCGAGCTTCTGAAGTTACCTGGCCCCGCTTGCGGGGAGAGGTCGGATCGCATCGAAAGATGCGATCCGGGTGAGGGGGAGTCTCCACGAATCTGTTTGGCATTGTGTATGCGGAGACAGCCCCTCACCCCAACCCTCTCCCCGTAAGAACGGGGAGAGGGAGATGATAGCGTTAATGCCCCGCCGCCTTGTTCGCGGCGGCGTTGTTCAGCACGATCAGGCCATCGACGGCGACGCCGAGCTTGCTGTTGATCAGGAACGGATTGACGTCGATCGAGGCGATGCGGCCATTGGCGTCGGCCATCAGGTTGGAGAGCCCGACCAGCGCCTTCACCGCCGACGGCTCGTGCAGCGCGGGCTTGCCGCGATAGCCCTTGAGCTTGACCCCGGCCTTGGTCTTGGCGATCAGCTCTTTCGCCTCGGCGGCATCGAGCGGCGCGCCGGCAAGGGCGACGTCCTTCAGCAGTTCGATATCGACGCCGCCGGTGCCGAACAGCACCACGGGGCCCATCTCGGCATCGAGCGAGGCGCCGACCACGAGCTCGAGGTCGGCCTTGACCTGTTGGGCAATCAGGATGCCCTCGAGCTTCGGCTTGCCCTTCAGCTTCTTCACCCGCGCGGTGATGTCGTTGAACGCCTTCTTCACCTCGGCGGCGTTGGCAAGGTTGAGCACCACGCCGCCGATATCCGACTTGTGCAGGATATCGGGGCTGACAACTTTCGCGACCACCGGGAAGCCGATCGCCTTGGCGATCTTTACGGCCTCCGCCGCGGTCTGCGCGACGTCTTCCCTGGAGATCGGGATGCCATAGGCCTTGAGCAGTTGCTTCGAGGCAACCTCGTCGAGCGCGGCGGCGCCGTTGGCCGCCTTCAGCGTCTTCTCCAGCACCGCGCGCGCGGATGCCTTCGAGCTTGACACGATGTCGGGCACTTCCTTGCGCAGACCGGCATATTCGATCAGCGACTTGATCGCGCCGACCGCGCGGTCGAGTCCCTGCATGACGGCGATATCGGGTAGCGACTTGCGCAGTCCCTTGGTGAATTCGGTGAAGCCGATCGACATCGCGCTGATATAGATCACCGGCTTGTTGGCCTGGCCCGCCATCTCGTTGACGATACGCAGATTGCGCTCGCGCAGCTCATGCGGCGCCTTCGGCAGCTCGGCATCGATGACGACGATGTCGGTATCGGGATCGTCGATCATGATCTTGATCGACTTCATGTAGACGGAGGGATCGACCACCGCCGCAAAGCCGGCATCGAGTGGATTGCCGACGATGCTGCCGGGCCCGAGCATCTTCGCCAGCTGCTCCGTCGCGTTCGGGCTTAGCGGTGCGAAATTCAGGCCGGCGGAATAGAACGCGTCGATCAGCAGCCCGCGCTTGCCGCCGGACAGCGACACCGCCGCGAGGCGGTTGCCCTTCGGCGGATCGGCATGGACGAAGCACTCGGTGGTTTCGATCAGTTCATCCAGGCCGCGCACGCGGATCACGCCTTCGCGAGTCGAGATCGCATCGAATGTCTCGATCGAGCCGGCGAGCGCGCCGGTATGCGCCATCGCGGCGGCGCGGCCGCCTTCGGAGGCGCCAAGCTTGAGCGCGATCACCGGCTTGCCCGCAGCGCGCGCGGCCTTGCAGGCTTCGCGGAACACCTTTGTGTTCCTGACGCCTTCGAGATAGACCACAATGACGCGGATGCTCGGGTCGGCGGCGAAATAGCTCATCAAGTCCGGCGTCTCGAGGCCGGATTCGTTGCCGGTCGTGACCATGTAGCCGACGCCGACGCCGCGATCCTCCAGCGCCTGGCGGATCGCCATCACGATCGCGCCGGATTGGCCGGCGATCGCCACCGCGCCCGGCTCCATGGTGACGATGCGGTCGTCGATGTTGGTGAACAGGTTCTCGCCGGCGCTGAGATTGCCGAGGCAATTTGGGCCGGTGACCGCAAGTCCGGTCTCCTTGATCGCCTGCTTCAGCTCGGCCGCAAGCCGCTGGCTCTCCTCGTCCTGCAACTCGCTGAAGCCGGAGGTGACGATGGTCGCCGAGCGCGCGCCGGCAGCGGCCGCGTCGCGGATCACCTGCACGGCAAAGCGGGCCGGTACCAGCACCAGCACATGGTCGGGCCTTTCGGGAAGACTGGCGAAATCCTTGTAGCAGGTGACGCCCCAGATGGTTTCGCGCTTGGTGTTGATCGGAAACAGCCCGCCGGCATATTCGTATTTGATCAGGTTGTTCCAGATCCGTTCGGCGTAGTTGCCGGGCTTGTCGGTGGCGCCGACCAGCACGATGTTGCGCGGGTGCAGCATCGCGTGGATGCTCTTGACGATGTCGCTGGCGTCAGCGGGCGGCTCCCATTTGCGGGACGGATGTGACGCGGTGCCTGCGAAAGCTTCCATGGAGCCTGCCCTTATCCTTGTTCTGCTTGTTTCCTCTGGCCCACGGCGGATCACCGCAGAACGCTACTTTTCATTGTTTTTATGGCCGATGGAAGGGGGTAGCAACTCCCGCTGCTGCAAGTCAGGGCATCGCTTGCAATATCCCGGCAGGCGCAAAATCGAAGCGGATCATGAGCCTGATTCGGGTCGGCTCGAATCCGTTTCGAACGGGTTCGAATCCGGGTCGATCATGGTCGCGTGCAGCAGATAGCGCTCGGGGCCGGACGTCAGCGCGTCAAACGGCCAGCAGGTCGACAGCACCAGCTCATACCGCTTGGTGAGCGGATCGATGCCGGACTGGTCGAAGCGGACGACCGCGCTGCGATCGGCCCGGTAGCGAAAAATCCTGCCGTCGCTTCTCGTGACGTCGATCTCGTCACCGATTGTGACATCCTTCAGAAAGCGGAAATGGGTGTCGCGATGCGCGGAATAGACAGCGACGCCCGGCTCGCCGGCATCGACGGTCTCTTCGACATGGCCGGGGCCGAACGCCAGCGCCTGGCCGCTGCTGCCGGCCAGCGCAATTGTGGACGCGTGCAGGCGCTTCACCTCGATCCGGGCGACCGGCCAGGTATCGGCCCAGCGCCACGGCTTCACGGGGTGGCCGGTCGCGATGCTCTGTGCGAAGGCGCGCTCCAGCAGCACCTGCGCAAGCAGTGCCTTGGCGTGGATATAGGCGCCCTCGCCGAACAGGATCAGGCCGATGATGGCGACGGCGAGGGGGAGGATGAAGCGGCGCATATTCTTACTCCCGTCATTGCGAGCGAAAGCGAAGCAATCCATCAGCGGCATGTGCGGAGCCATGGATTGCTTGGTCGCTTCACCCGCCGCAATGACGTTTGAGAGAAGTGGCGCGCGCGGCCCATGGGGGACGGGTGAGAAGGCCGCGCGCGCTCTTGAAAGAGGAGGTCGGGGGGCACCTCCTCCTTTCATCCGACGTCAGTGGGACGACGTCTGACGCCGGTTGAACACCAGAAGCAGAAGGCTGACCGTGAGCAGGATCACACCCACAAGCATCTTCAGTTCGGCATCGGTCGCGGTCTTCGGCAGCTGGATCGTGCCGGGTCCTTGCGTGGCGACCGGTGACCGCTTCAGCGTGGCGAGCTGCACCTTGCCGTCGCCGGCTTCAGCGCGGCGTTCGGTCGGTGCGGCCGGCAGGCGCGGACGCTCACCGAATACTTTGGCGAAATCCCAGCCCGCGGGCAGGTTGAGCGGCAGTTCAGCGAGCTTCAGCGGCTCGCCTTCGGGGCGGCTCGGCGTCTTGTCGACCGCAACGAGGCTGGTCAGCCGCGTCACAAGCTGATGCTCCAGCGCCAGCGCAAGGATGGTCTTGTCGGCGTCCTCGGGGCTCGCCTGCCGGGTGGTGCGCGCGACCTCAGCATCCGCGATCTTGCGGCGCGCCCAGAGCTTCGACAGGCCCTTGCCTTCGGCGGCATTCGCGAGCGGCAGCGTCACGCTCCACGGACGGTCGCCGATGCGACCCTTGATCTCGACCGAGCCGGCAAGCTTGTCGAGCTTTGCAGCCAGCACCAGCGGCTCGTCGCGATAGACGTCGGGGAGTGCGGACGGTGTCAGGTCGGCCGTCGCCTCGGAGAACTTTGCGGACAGGTTGGTCACCGCCGGATTCTCCAACTTGGCGAACAGGTCGCGCATCCGCTCGTCGACCTGCTCGACTGAGCCGATATGGGTGAAGGTCCCGCGGCCGAGCTCGGCGGCGCGCGTCATCAGATAGGTGTTCGGCGCCGAGCCGATGCCGACCATGAAGATGCGTGAGCGGCCGCGCAGCGCGTTGATGGTCTCGAACAATTGCTGCTCGTTGCCGATGGCGCCGTCGGTCAGGAACACGACCTGGCGGACATGGTCGGCATCGTCACGGTTGGTGTCGGAGAGCGCCGTGCGCATTGCCGGCACCATCTCGGTGCCGCCGCGCGCCTGCAACGCGCTGACGAATGACGTCGCGTTACCGATATTGGTGCTGTTGGCGGCCACCGGGGTGGGGAACAGCGTGTCCATGGTGTCGTCGAAGCGGATCACGTTGAAGCGATCGGTCGGTTGCAGGCGGCCGAGCGCGTAAATGAGGCTCGCCTTGGCCTGGATGATCGAGGTGCCGCCCATCGAGCCGGAATTGTCGATCACGAAGATCACCTCGCGCGGCAGGGCCTTCTGTTGCGCCTGCTCGACCGATGGCGGGGTGACGAAGGCCAGCAGATAGTCGGAATTGCCGACTTGCTCGCGGAACAGCCCGACCGACGGCGCCTTCTCGGCGGCTGGCTTCCAGCTCAGCTCGAAATCGCGATCGGCCGGCACCAGGCCTTCGGCGAGCTTGACGACGCGCGTGGTGCTGTCGAGGCTCTCGATCCTGACCTGGTGAAAATGGCTCTTCACCTCGCCGAGCGGGAAGCCGGCGTTGAGGTGGACCGTGATGTTGGTCGGATTGACCGGCGCATTCGTCGCGGGATCGAGTACCTCGGAGGCGATCCGATCGCGGTCCGGCACCGGATCGGTTGACGTCGCGCCCCAGCCGCTGCCGTCGGCGCGGAGGTCGACACTCTGCACCACCGGGCGCGGATTGTAGCGCGGGCCGACCACCATCGGCACCCGCAGCGAGAATTCGTTGCCGTTCTGCTGCACCGGTTCCTGATATTCGATCTGCGCCAGCACGGTTTCGCCGGGGCCGATATTAGCGACCGAGTTGGTGAAGATGTTCGGCCGCTCCTGTTCGGTGAGCGCGGCCTTCTGGCCATTCCGCTTGGCCTGCTCGTAGATGGCGCGGGCCTGCTGCCGCTCCTTGATGTCGCCGACCACGATGCGATCGCCGACCACCATCTTCAGCGTGTCGACCGCGCCGCCGGCCGGCAGCGGATAGACATAGGTCGCTTCGACCCAGTCCTTGGTCGGGTTGCGGAAGATCTGCGTGACGCGGGCGCGGACGGTCGGGCCCGACACCGTGAGATCGACATCGACACCGAGCCGCAGCGCGTCGGCATAGCCGTCGTCGGTCTTGAACAGCAGCGAGCCGGAGCGCGCATCGCTCGGTCGCAGCACCGCCTGTTGCGGCAGCTCGGCCGACCACACCGGATCAAAACTCACGAACAGCGCCGCAAAGCCGATAGCCAGTGCGGCGACGCCTTCCACCAGGAAGAACAGCGCAATGCGCATCCGGCGCGACAGCCGGATCTGCGGGCCGCTCTCACATGCATCGTAAATCGTCATTTTCGTCACTCCCGAGCGAGACTTTCGCTGCCTCGCGATCATGGAGAGCGGCGGTTTTGGCGCGAGCAGAATGATCGGCAATGATTGGCCGCCATCCGGCGCGGCCCGCCGCCGTCCGAGGCGGGTTTGTGCGGTTTTGTGATGGATTGTCCGGTCTGCTAGAGTGCGCGGAATCAAGGGGAACCGGGCAGGAATCACGATGCCGACGCCTGACAAGCAGCTTTCCGCCGAGCTGAGCCAGCAGGTCGCGGAGACCATCCGCGAGGAAATCGCGCGGCGCCGCATCTCGCGCCAGACGCTGGCCGAGCAGGCGAAGCTCAGCCTTTCGACGCTGGAAAAAGTGCTCGGCGGCCGCCGCCCGTTCACGCTGGCGACCACCGTGCGGCTCGAGCAGGCACTCGGCGTGTCCTTGCGCAAGCTGCCGGAGACGATCACGGTTGCCGCGCCTGCCAATGGCGAGATCGCGCCCGACAGCCTCGGATCCTATTCGCGCCGCTCGGTGGCGCGGATCGAAGGGACTTACATCACGGTGCGTCCGTCGTTCGGCGAGCAGGGCGCGGTCTATGCCTATCGGACGGAGATTACATGGGATGATGCGGCATCATCGCTCGGCTTCCGCGAGGGCGAGCGGCAGGATGCCGACTACACCCAGTATGGCGAGGTGGCGGTGCCGAATGAATCGGGCTTCGTCTATCTCGTAACCAACCGGCACGGACAGCACCGCGTGATCACTGTCTCGCGCCCGCGCAATTCCGGTGAGATGTACGGCATCATCACGACACTGCTCGCCGGCCGCGGCTCGCTGCTGACGCCGGTCGCCGCGCCGATCGCATTCCTGCCGGTGAAGAACGTGCCGAAGCCGAGCCTCGGCCGGGTGTCGGCTGACGATGCCAACTACGTCCTCTACCGCGAGCATCTGCGCCGCACGATCGACGAGCCTTTCGCGATCTTCCTGCCGGCATAGTCGCAGGTTGCGCGTGAACAAGGACGTCGTCGGTACACTCCGATGCTAGAGCATTTCATTGCTTAACTGAATCGGAGGGGATTCCGGTTTTTGGCGGTTTGTGATTCAAGATGCTGACTGGATTGGAGGCCAGCATCGCATGACCCGACCTCTTTCCCTGGATCTTCGCGAGCGTGTGGTGGCGTCGGTTTTGGCGGGCGAGAGCTGCCGATCTGTGGCGGAACGGTTTGGTGTTGCGGTCTCGTCGGTTGTGAAGTGGTCACAGCGGCAGCGGGCGACCGGCTCGGTTGCGCCCGGCAAGATGGGCGGTCACCGCAAGCCCTTGCTTGATCCGCATCGTGCCTTCATTGTCGAGCGGATCATTCAGACGCCGCACCTGACGCTGCATGGTCTGAAGGCGGAACTGGCAGCTCGTGGGGTCAAGGTCTCACACAACGCGGTCTGGCTGTTCCTGCGCCGGGAAGGGCTGCGGTTCAAAAAAAACACTGTTCGCCCTCGAACAAGCGCGCGCCGACGTCTCTCGTAGGCGCCAGCGTTGGCGATCCTGGCAGGCCGGACTTGATCCGGGCCGGCTCGTCTTCATCGATGAGACTTGGATCAAGACCAACATGGCCCCTTTGCGGGGCTGGGGCCCCAAGGGCGCACGCCTGCGCGGCTTCGCCCCGCACGGTCACTGGCGTACCCTCACATTCCTCGGCGCGCTCCGCCATGACCAACTCACGGCACCCTGCGTCTTCGACGGCCCGATCAACGGCGAATGCTTCTGCGCTTATGTGAAGCACCTTCTCCTGCCAACCCTGCGCGAAGGCGACATCGTCATTCTCGACAACCTCGGAAGCCACAAGTCGAAAGCTGTCAGGCAAATGATCCAGGCTGCTGGCGCCAGGCTCTGGTACCTGCCGCCATACTCGCCCGACCTCAACCCGATCGAACAGGCCTTCTCCAAGATCAAACACTGGATGCGGCAGGCTCAGAGGCGCACCGTCGAAGACACTTGGCGCCACATCGGTCACCTCGTTCAGGACATCCAGCCTCGCGAATGCGCAAACTACTTCGCAAACGCCGGTTATGCTTCAGTCAAAATGTGAAACGCTCTAGCCCCGTCATCCTGAGGTGCGAGCGGAGCGAGCCTCGAAGGATGCACGGCCACCATCGGGGCCGTCGACCCTTCGAGATGCGCGCAAGAGCGCGCTCCTCAGGGTGACGGTGAGAGAGTGGTGTGCCACCGGCTGGTTCAATCTGGCCTCTCGCTTCAGATAAAACACTCCGCAAGAACAACGAAGCCGCCCGATTGGGCGGCTTCGCAATGGCTGATGTTTGGTCGCGGTGCGCGTAGCCCTAGCCGCCGGTCTCCGCGCTGATGATGTCGCCGAACAGCTCCCACTGTCCGTTCTTGAACTGCATCATCTTGAGCTGCTCGACCGGGGCGAAGTCGGTCGCGCTGGTGTTGATCCGGATGCCGGGGATCAGCGTGTCGGGCGTGAAGTCCTTCAGGCTAGCGGCCTGCTTCATCACGTTCTCACGCGTCAGGTTGTCGCCAGCTTGCTTCAGCACCTGAACCATGGTCTGCGCCGCGGCGTAGCCATAGACCAGATTGGCGTCGGACAAATTGGCGCCCGGCATGTACTTCTCGGCGAAGGCCATGAACTTCTTCATGCCCTCGTCGTTCTTCCACTGCGGATCGGATGCGTCCTTGAGATAACCGGCCGACAGCACGCCTTCCGAAGCCTCGAGTCCGGCGGGCTTCATGACAGCGCCGATCGAGATCGAGACGTCGGTCATCACGTGCATCGGCTTCCAGCCGAGCTCGGCGATCTTCTTGATCGCTTGCGCGGCGAATTTCGGTGTCGAGATGTTGACGAACACATCGGCGCCGGTGTCCTTCAGCTTGACGATGTGGGAATCGATCGACGGCTCGGTGGTCTCGTAGCTTTCCTCAGCAACGATCTTGGCGCTCGACTTGTCGAGCACCTCCTTGAGGCCGACCAGGTAGTCCTTGCCGAAATCGTCATTGGCATAGAAGATCGCGACCTTGGCATCCGGCTTGGCCTTGAGGATGTACTTGCCGAAGATCCGCGCCTCGACGCGATAGCTCGGCTGGAAGCCCATGGTCCACGGGAAATCCTTCGGATCATTCCACTTGCTGGCGCCGGTGGCGAGGAACAGCTGCGGCACCTTCTTGGCGTTGTGATACTTCTGCACCGCGGTCTGGGTCGGCGTGCCCAGCGCGTTGAACACCAGGAACACCTCGTCGCTCTCGATCAGCTTGCGGATCTGCTCCACGGTTTTCGGCGGCGAGTAGCCGTCGTCATAGGAGATCCAGTTGATCTTGCGGCCGTTGATGCCGCCCTTATCGTTGATCATCTTGAAATAGGCTTCTTCGGTCTTGCCGATGACGCCGTAGGCGGAGGCGGGACCGCTATAGGCCTCGACATTGCCGATCTTGATCTCGGTATCGGAGGCGCCGGTGTCATACTTTTTTTGTGCAAAGGCGGCCTGGGTTGAGAGCAGGCAGAGCGCTGTAGCGGCGGCCAGCAGCGACAATTTTGTGGTTTTCATAAAAGCAATTTCCTCGATTGATTTTGGTTGGGACTTACGCAACGAACCCGCAACCAGTCCCGGCAGACGGTTACAGGCAACTTGTGTCGCGGCGAGACTCGGAACGCGCGAGACGCGCTTCCGGATTACGCCGCGGTATCGGTCGGCTTCGGCTGGCTGAATTGCTGCCGGAGCGTCGGCTTATGAATTTTGCCTGTGGCATTCCGCGGCAGGGCATCGATGAATTCGATCAGGCGCGGGCACTTGAACCGCGCCAGATTGGCCTGGCAATGCGCATGGATCTCGGCCGGCGTCAGCGTATGGCCCGGCTTCACGGCGATCACGGCCATCCCGACCTCGCCCCATTGCTCGTTCGGGATGCCGATGACGGCGGCCTCGGCGACGGCTGCCAATTGATGCAGCACGCTTTCGACCTCGGCCGGATAGACGTTCTCGCCGCCGGAGATGTACATGTCCTTCCAGCGGTCGACGATGTAGTAGAAGCCTTCCTCGTCGATCCGCGTGGCGTCGCCGGTATGCAGCCAGCCGTCGGTGAAGGAGGAGGCGTTGGCGTCCGGCCGGTTCCAGTAGCCCGGCGTGATGTTCGGGCCCTTGACCCAGAGCTCGCCGAGTTCGCCGACCGGGGCATCGCTGCCGTCGGGCCGCACGATCCGAACCTCGGTGTGCAGCACCGGCTTGCCGGACGAGCCGGCCTTGCGCGCGGCATCCTCGCGGTCGAGCACCATCACCGCGGGCGAGGTCTCGGTCATGCCGTAGCCCTGTTGCAGCGCCACGCCGCGCGCCTCCCAGGTTTTCAGCAGCGGTACCGGCATCGGTGCGCCGCCGACGCCGCCGATCGTCAGGCGGCTGAAATCCGCTGACGCGAAGGCCGGATGCTGCGCCATGAACTGGTAGATGGCGGGCACGCCGAAGAACACGTTGATGCCCTGCAAGGGATCGCCGATCAGTTTCAGCGCCTCGCCGGGATCGAACGCGCGCATGATCAGCACCGTGCCGCCGGCATGCAGCACCGGGTTGGTGTAGCAATTCAGGCCGCCGGTGTGGAACAGCGGCAGCACGGTCAGCAGCACCGAGGCCGGCGAGATGTAGGCGGGGCCGCCGAGATTGACGCAATTCCAGAACGTCATCCCATGCGTGATGATCGCGCCCTTGGGCTGGCCGGTGGTTCCCGAGGTGTACATGATGGTCGAGATGTCATCGAGCGTGACCTCCTCGAATCGTTCGAGCGGTTTCGCCGCCGCGATGCCGGCCTCATAGGCCCCGTCCGGGCCGAGCCGCACGGTCGAAGCGACATCGCAGAGCTTGGCGACCGCGAGCGCGGTCTCGGCGAGATCGTCGTCATGGATCATCACCTTCGGTGAGGCGTCGCCGGTGATGTAGCGCAGCTCGGGAACGGTGAGGCGGGTGTTGAGCGGCAGGAAGACCGCCCCGATCCGGAAGCAGGCGAACTGCACCTCCAGCGTATCGGTCGTGTTCAGCGCCAGCACCGCGACGCGGTCGCCGCGGGCGACCTTGAGCCCGTCGCGCAGATAGCCCGCGAGCCGCGATACGCGGGCGTCGAGCTCCGCATAGCTGAAGCGACGACCGCTTGCGAGATCGACAAGCGCCGTCTTGTCCGGCGTGCGCCGGCGATGATGCGCAATCCAGTCGTAATAACGAACCGGCAAATTTCCCTCCTCTGGAACGACAGTCTTGCGCCGCCTGTTCCTGGCCCGATTGATGCCATGAATTGGCAGTGGAGGGGGCGTATTAGGATACTGTCTTGCGTTTAGTGGCTGGCGGGGGGCCAGATGGACGGTCGGTCCAGCCGACAGCTACTCGACGCAAGTGAACAGGGAAAAATCCGGACATCGTCGGACGTGGGAATCAACGGAGCACGCGGATGGCAAACCCGTTCTACACCAGCGAGCATGAGGCCTTTCGCGAGGTGATGCGGCGCTTTGTGGCCAAGGAAATCGAGCCTTTTGCCCATCAATGGGACGAAGAGGGCGAGTTTCCCCGCGCGCTCTATGCCAAGGCGTCCGAAATCGGGCTGCTCGGCCTCGGTTTTCCGGAAGAATATGGTGGGGTCGCCGCCGACCAGTTCATGAAGATCGTGGCCTCGCAGGAGTTGGCGCGCGCCGGCGCCGGCGGCGTCTCCGCGAGCCTGATGAGCCACACCATCGGCTCGCCGCCGATCGCCCGCGCCGCCCGCCCCGAGGTCAAGGCACGGGTGCTGCCGGAGGTGCTTGCGGGCAAGAAGATCTCCGCGCTGGCGATCACCGAGCCGAGCGGCGGCTCCGATGTCGCGAACCTCCGCACCAAGGCACGGCGGGACGGCGACCATTACGTCGTCTCTGGCGAGAAGACCTTCATCACCTCGGGCATGCGCGCTGACTATCTGACGGTCGCGGTGCGCACCGGCGGCGAGGGGCCGGGCGGCGTCAGCCTGCTGTTGATCGAGGGCAGCACGCCGGGCCTCTCCCGCACCAAGCTGAAGAAGATGGGCTGGTGGGCGTCGGATACCGCGACCTTGCATTTCGACGAATGCCGCGTGCCGGTCGAGAACCTGATCGGCGAGGAGGGCCAGGGCTTCAAGATCATCATGCAGAACTTCAACAGCGAGCGCATGGGCATGGCGGCGGGCTGTACCGCCTATGCGCGCGTCTGCCTCGACGAGGCAGTGGCCTATGCCAAAGAGCGCAAGACGTTCGGCAAGCCGATCGCCCAGCACCAGGTGATCAGGCACAAGATCGTCGACATGGCGCAGAAGGTCGCGGCCTCGCAGGCGATGCTGGAAATGCTGGCGTGGCGGCTCGGCCAGGGCGAAAGCCCGGTCGCCGAGATCTGCATGATGAAGAACCAGGCGACGCAGACCATGGCGCATTGCGCCTCCGAGGCGGTGCAGATCTTCGGCGGCGCCGGGTTCATGCGCGGCATCAAGGTCGAGCGCATCTATCGCGAGGTCAAGGTCAACGCCATCGGCGGCGGCACCGAAGAGATCATGAAGGATCTCGCGAGCCGGCAGATGGGGTTGTGAACGAGGCAGCAGACGACGCTGTGCGTGAGGAAACACCCTCCTCCTGAAAGGGGGAGGGCAGGCTGGGGGTCAAGCCGCGCGTCCGATTGGCAGTTTGACCCCCACCCGGCCCGCTCGGCGTTGCCGAGCGCGCCGACCTCCCCCTTTCAGGGGAGGTGAAGAGAGAGACGACCAGGGAAAGACGAGACCAACAATGCTCTTCACCGCCGACCACGACGAACCGCGCCGCGCTCTACAAAAGTTCATCGCGGCCGAGATCAATCCCCATGTCGATGAATGGGAGAAGGCCGACATCTTCCCGGCGCCTGAGCTGTTCAAGAAGCTCGGCAATCTCGGATTCCTCGGCCTCAACAAGCCGGTCGAATTCGGCGGCCAGGGGCTGGATTACTCCTACGCGCTGATGATGGCCGAGGAACTCGGCGCCATCACCTGTGGCGGCGTGCCGATGGCGATCGGGGTGCAAACCGACATGGCAACGCCCGCGCTGGCGCGGTTCGGCTCCGACGAGGTGCGGCGCGAATTCCTGGTGCCCGCGATTGCAGGCGACCAGGTCGCCTGCATCGGCGTTTCCGAGGCCGGCGCCGGCTCCGACGTCGCCTCGATCAAGACCAATGCGCGCTCCGACGGCGACGACTACGTCATCAATGGCGGCAAGATGTGGATCACCAACGGCACCCAGGCCGACTGGATCTGCCTGCTCGCCAATACCAGCGACGGCCAGGTCCATCGCAACAAATCGCTGATCTGCGTACCGATGAGGACCAAGGGCGTGCAGGTCGCGCGCAAGCTCGACAAGCTCGGCATGCGCTCCTCCGACACCGCGCAGATCTTCTTCGACAATGTCCGGGTGCCGAAGCGCAACCGGATCGGCGAGGAGGGGCAGGGCTTCACCTATCAGATGATCCAGTTCCAGGAAGAACGGCTGTGGGGCGCGGCCGCCTGCCTGAAGGCGCATGAGTTCATCATCAACGAGACCATCGACTACACCCGCAACCGCAAGGCGTTCGGCGGCTCGATCCTCGACAACCAGGTGGTGCACTTCAAGCTTGCGGAGATGCAGACCGAGGTCGAGCTGCTGCGCTCGCTGATCTATCGTGCCGGCGAGGCGCTGGTTGCCGGCGAGGACGTGACGCGGCTTGCGACCATGGCCAAGCTGAAAGCCGGCCGGCTCGGCCGCGAACTCACCGACGCCTGCCTGCAGTATTGGGGTGGCATGGGTTTTACCAACGAGACGCCGGTCAGCCGGGCCTATCGCGACAGCCGCCTGACCTCGATCGGCGGCGGCGCCGACGAGGTGATGCTGATGGTGTTGTGCAAGATGATGGGCACGCTGCCCGGGATGAAGAAGAATTAGCGCGAAGCCGTCCGGCGGATCGCATGCGCCGCCGGTACGACCGCAGGGATGGAGGCCGATATGCTCTATCAGGAAAGCCAGAAAGTCGTGGAGCTGAAGCATCGCCTTCAGTCGTTCATGGATCGCCATGTCTATCCGAACGAGGCACGGTTCTACCGCGAGGCGGAAGAGCTCGGCCCATGGAAGGTCTTTCCGGTCGTCGAGGAGCTGAAGCCGAAAGCCAGGGAAGAGGGGCTGTGGAATCTGTTCCTGCCCGAGAGCGAGCACGGCGCCGGCCTGACCAATCTCGAATATGCGCCGCTGTGCGAGATCATGGGCCGGTCGCATCTTGCGCCCGAACTCTTCAATTGCTCGGCGCCCGACACCGGCAATATGGAGGTGCTGGCGCGCTACAGCACCAGGGAACATCAGGAGCGGTGGCTGAAGCCGCTGCTCGCGGGCGAGATCCGGTCCTGCTTCGCCATGACCGAGCCGGCCGTTGCCTCCAGCGATGCGACCAATATCGAGAGCTCGATCGTGCGCGACGGCGATGACTACGTCATCAACGGCCGCAAATGGTACACCACCAACGCCACCGATCCGCGCTGCAAGATCTGCATCTTCATGGGCAAGACCGATCCGCACAATCCGGACCGGCATCGCCAGCAGTCGATGATCCTGGTGCCGATGGATGCGCAAGGGATCGAGGTGCTACGCCCGCTGCCGGTGTTCGGCTTCTATGGTGTGCCGGACCGCGCCTCGGAGGTCGTGTTCACGAATGTGCGGGTGCCCGCAAGCAACATGCTGCTCGGCGAGGGCCGCGGTTTCGAGATCGCGCAGGGACGGCTCGGGCCGGGCCGCATTCATCACTGCATGCGGCTGATCGGGCTTGCCGAACGCACGCTGGAGAAGATGTGCGTCAGGACCAGGAGCCGGATCGCGTTCGGCAAGCCGGTCGCGGAGCAGACCGTTACGCAAGAGCGGATCGCGGAATCGCGCATCATGATCGAGCAGGCGCGGCTCTTGACGCTCAACGCAGCCCACATGATGGACACGGTCGGCAACAGGGTGGCCAAGGCCGAGATCGCCATGATCAAGGTCGCGGTCCCCAACATGGCCTGCCAGGTCATCGACTGGGCGATTCAGGCGCATGGCGGCGGTGGCACCAGCAACGATTTTGGGCTCGCCGCAGCCTACGCAACGGCCCGGCTGCTACGTCTCGCCGACGGTCCCGACGAGGTCCATCGCAACCAGATCGCGCGGCTCGAGCTGCGCAAATACGGCAATGCCTGAAGGGGAAGCGTGCGCGATGTATGCACCGCGCACGACAATGTTGCAGTCACCTCGCCGGCGCTCCATGGTGGCGGCGATCAAGAACATGGGAAACGCCTGATGATCACGCTCTATCACTGCGATGCCGCGCGCTCGTTCCGTCCGCTGTGGATGCTGGAGGAGCTCGGGCTGCCCTATGAGCTGAAGATGCTGCCGTTCCCGCCGCGCGTGTTCGCCAAGGAATATCTTGGCATCAATCCGCTCGGCACCGTTCCGTTCATGGTCGACGGCGAGACCAGGATGACGGAGTCCTCCGGCATCTGCCACTATCTCGGCACCAAATACGGCCCGACTCCGCTGATCGTGGGCCCCGACGAGCCGGCCTATGGCGCGTTCCTGAACTGGATGTATTTCTCCGATGCGACGTTGACCTTCCCGCAGACGCTGGTGCTTCGCTACAGCCAGCTCGAGCCGGAGGAGCGGCGCAACCCGCAGGTCTCGGGCGATTATGCAAAATGGTTCCTGGGCCGCCTGCGCGCGGTGGAGGCCGCTACCGCGAATTCTGAATTCCTCTGCGCGGAACGCTTCACCGCCGCCGACATCGCCAACGGTTATGCCCTTCGGCTCGCCACCAATATCGGCCTCGCCAAGGATTTCGGGCCGAATGTCGCCGCCTATTGGGCGCGGCTGCAGCAGCGCGAAGGCTACAGGCGCGCGGTGGCGTCGGAGCAAAAAGCCGGGCAGGAACAGAACGTTGCGCCGCGAGCGCGGCCCTGATGATGCGTTGTTCCAGGGTGATCCGAAGGACCACACCACAGATGCACAATTGTGCATCTGTGAATCTCGAGATCCCACAATGCGCAATTGCGCATTGGGGCTCGATGCGTCGCATCGCCCCGGAATGACGACGTATCGCTTTTGCGAATTTGCGCTATGGTAGCTTCGCCGCAGCGGCCTAAAGAGCCGCGCGAGGAGGAACCGCCATGGACGCCGTCGTGGACGCGAAGTGCCAGAACTCCGGCCAGCCGTCCGGCCACCGGATGCTGATTACGCCGGAACGGGTGTTTTATGCCGGGCTGCTCGGCCGCCCGCGCGAGCGCTGTCCGGGCGCATTCCATGTCTATGTCGCGATCCGCGAGGGCTTGCATCTGTCGACCAGCGAAGGCCGCGAGTCCCATGGCGAACTCGCGGTGACGATGCCGAACCTGCGCCACACCATCACCAGCGAATATCGTTCCGCGATCTGCGTCGCGATCGAGCCGGAAAGCGTGCCTGACGGCACGCTCGAAGCCGTCGCCCGCCGCCTGCAAGGACCCGACTCGCAATTGTTCGCGAACCGGATCCGCAACGCCTATGCGACGCTGGCCGAGATGCAGCATCGCGATGCGATCGCGAATGCCGAGTTCGACACCATGTGCTTCGGCGACGCGCTGCCGCAGCGTGTGCTCGATCCGCGGGTGGTGCGCGCGATCGGCCGCATCGGGCAGTTCTCCGGCGAGCCGGTGACCGCGGCAGGCTGCGCCACCGAGGCCGGGCTGTCGCCCTCGCGCTTCCTGCATCTGTTCAAGGAGGAGACCGGAATCTCGTTCCGCTCCTTCCGCGCCTGGAAGCGCGCGCGGCATCTGCTGCATTTCGCCAACCAGGACATCAATCTCGCGCATCTCGCGCAGGATATCGGCTATCCCGATAGCACGCATTTCAGCCACTCGATCCGCCGCTTCTATGGCTTGAAGCCGCGCGCGATCTTCTCCGGCTCACGGGATCTTGCGATTTATCGCACTGGGCAAGAGCGCGCGTTGACGTAACCATCGGTCGTCCCGGCGAACGCCGGGACCGATAACCACAGCCGGTTATTGTTTCAAAAAAAGGCCTCCGCCATCCCGCATCACGGATAGATCACGCGGTATGGGTCCCGGCGTTCGCCGGGACGACACTTAGGATTCTCCTCCGCTACAGATTCGCGCCCTGGATCACCTCACCGAATCGCAGCCAGCCCGGCCCTTCGATCCGTTGCAGCTGAAGCTGCTGCAGTGGGTGGTGATTGGTCGGGCTGGTGTTGACGCGAATGCCGGGTAACAGCGTCGGGACCTCGACATCTTTCAAATTGTTCGCCTGCGCCATGATGTTGTCGCGGGTGAAATTGCCATTGCACTGCTCGAGCACGATCTTGAGCACCTGCGCAACCGTGTAGGCGTAGAGGCTGTAGCCCTCCTTCGGATTGCCATCGGGGAAGTATTTTCCCATGAAGGCGAGGAAATCCTTCACGCCGGGGTCGTTGGCCCAAGCCGGGTCGGCGACGTCCTTCACATAGGCCGACGAGATCGTGCCCTGCGACTTGTCGAGACCGACAGGCGCAATGGTTGAGGAGATCGAGGCCGCGCCGCTGGCAATGAAATGCATCGGCTTCCAGCCGAGCTCGTAGATCTTGCGGATCGACTGCGCGCAGAATTTCGCCGTCGTGCCAGAGATCAGCACGTCGGGATTGGCGCCGCGCAGCGCGACGATCTGGGAATCGATCGTCGGATCGGTGACCTCGTGCGAGGCCACCACGGCCGACGTCGCGAACCGCTCGCCCAGCACATCCCTGGTGCCGGCGACGAAATCCTTGCCGAGATCGTCGTTCTGGTAGAGCACCGCGAACTTCGCGTTCTTGTTCTGGCTCAGCGCATATTTGACGAACACCTGCGCTTCGGTGCGCGCGCTCGGAGCAAAGCCCATGGTCCAGGGATAGGTCTTGTAGTCGCCCCATTTGTCGCCGTTCACCGACAGGAACAGATGCGGCACCTTGGCGGCGTTGATGTATTTGACGACCGACGAGTTCGGCGCGGTGCCGAGCATGTTGAACAGGAAGGCGACATTGTCGCTCTCGATCAGGCGGCGCACCTGCTCCACCGTCTTCGCCGGATTGAACGCGTCGTCGTAATAGATGTACTTGATCTGCCGGCCGGCGATGCCGCCCTGCTCGTTCAGCATCTTGAAATAGGCTTCCTGGCAGCGCGCCTGCACGCCGAGCGCGGACACCGGGCCGCTCAGTGAGGTGGTGCTGCCGATCTTGATCTCGGTCGCGGTGACGCCGGGCGTATCTTCGGCAAGTGAGGGCTTGAGGCCCGCGACCGCGGCAAGCCCCGCGCCTGCGGCGCCGGTGAGCCATCTGCGCCGGTTGATCGAGACCATGATTTTCTCCCCGTGATGCCGGCTTGTTGCGCCGCTTCTGCTTACAGCAACCCTACGCGCCACGTGGGCGTCGCGTCTTGTGTTAACCGGCTGACCGCGGATTCCGTCGTGAGCGCATCCACTTAGCCAGTCAACGCAAGATGGCGAACGGACAAATTTCTCATCATGGCAAAATCAACCGCGCAGGTGCGCCGCAACCCGGACGAGAGACCCATGAGCGACAAGGCCGTCATCACCTGCGCGCTGAACGGCGTGCTTACCGACCCGAAGCAGCACAATGTTCCGGTGACGCCGGAAGAGATGGCGCGCGAGGCCAGGGCTGCGTTCAACGCCGGCGCCAGTATCATGCACATCCATCTGCGCCAGCAGGCGCCGAACAAGGGGCACCTGCCGTCGTGGGAGGTCGGCGTCAGCAAGGAGATCCAGCAGGCGATCCGCGAGGCCTGCCCCGGCGTGATCATCAACCACACCACCGGCACCTCGGGCCCGAACTACCAGGGCGCGCTCGACTGCGTGCGCGAAACCAGGCCCGAGATCGCGGCCTGCAACGCCGGCTCGCTGAATTATCTGAAGGTCAAGGCCGACAACACCTGGGCCTGGCCGCCGATGATGTTCGATAACGCGGTCGAGAAGGTGCAGGACTATCTCGATGTGATGAAGGCGGCCGGCACGATTCCCGAATTCGAGTGCTTCGACGTCGGCATCGTGCGTTGCGTCGGCATGTACCGGCAGACCGGCATGTATTCCGGCCCGCTCGAGTACAATTTCGTGATGGGCGTCGCCTCGGGGATGCCGGCCGATGCGGAGCTGTTGCCGATCCTCTTGAAGCTGAAAGTGCCGGAAGCGCATTGGCAGGTCACGGCGATCGGCCGCGCCGAGATCTGGCCGCTGCACCAGCGCGCCGCCGACCTCGGCGGTCATCTGCGCAGCGGGCTGGAAGATACGTTCTATCTCGGCGACGGCACCAAGGTGACGTCGAACGGGCAGCTCGTCGAAGGGCTCGCCGCCTGCGCGCGGCGTGCCGGCCGCGAGATCGCAAGTCCCGCGGAAGCGCGGCAGATCTTCGGGGTCAGGCACTGACGTCAACCCGGCCATCATTGCGAGCGAAGCGAAGCAATCCATCTTGCCACTCGAAGATAGAGTGGATTGCTTCGTCGCTTCGCTCCTCGCAATGACGAGGCAGGAGGAAGCACATGGACAATCTCGTAGCAACCGGCGGCGTCGCCGGGCCGGGCCGCATCGGACGGGTCGCGATCGGCGATCTTCTGAAGCGCGCCGTGCGGCGATTTCCGGATCGCGTCGCGCTGACCGATGGCGGCAGGCAGGTCACCTTCACCGAGCTTGACCGCGATGCCAATCGCTTCGCCAATTATCTGGTGCAGCGCGGGCTGAAGCCCGGCGAGAAGATATCGACCATCTGCAACAACTCCGTCGAGTTCGTCAAAGCGCTGTTCGGCATCCACCGCGCTGGCCTGGTCTGGGTGCCGATCAACACCATGCTTGGGCCGTCGGACATGGACTACATCCTCGGCCATGCCGAGGCCTGTTTTGCCATCATCGACGACAATCTCCACGGTCAGGCCGACCGGCGCGCCGCACTGGAAGCTCGCGGCCTTGAGATGATCGCGATCGACCTGACCGGAAATGCCGGCAAGACCGGATTGCAGGAGTTTAACGGTCTCCTCAAGGGGCAATCCGATATCGAGCCTGACATCGAGATCAACGACCGCGATCTCGCGATGATCATCTATACGTCAGGCACGACCTCGCGGCCGAAGGGGGCGATGCATTGCCATCTCGCCGTGGTCATGGCCGTGATGAGCAACTGCATCGAGATGCAGCTTTCGCGCGATGACGGGATCACCGGGCAGTTTCCGTTGTTCCACTGCGCCGGCCACGTGCTGCTGCTGAGCTATCTCTCGGTCGGCGGCCGCATGGCGCTGATGCGTGGCTTCGATCCGGTGGTCTGCATGGAGGCGATCGTCCGCGACCGGTTGACGGTGTTCGTCGGCTTGTCGCTGATGTACCAGGCGATTCTGGATCATCCGCGCCGGCGCGAATACGATTTGTCGGGCCTGCGCTGCTGCATCTACACCATGGCGCCGATGGGCAAGCCGCTGCTCGAACGCGCGATGGCGGACATGTGCCCGAACTTCGTGCTGACCAGCGGCCAGACCGAAATGTACCCGGCGACGACGATGTCGCGGCCGGAGGTGCAACTCGAGCGCTTCGGCAATTACTGGGGCGAGTCGCTGATCGTCAACGAGACCGCGATCATGGACGACAACGGCAACCTGCTGCCGCGCGGCGAGATCGGCGAGCTGGTGCATCGCGGCCCCAACGTGATGATGGGCTATTACAGGGACCCCAAATCGACCGAGGAGGCGCGCAAGTTCGGCTGGCACCATACCGGCGATCTTGCCCTGATCGACGCCAATGGCGAGGTGCTGTTCCTTGATCGCAAGAAGGACACGATCAAGTCGGGCGGCGAGAACGTCGCTTCCGTCAAGATCGAGGAGACGCTGCTGGCGCACCCCGCCGTGCAGAATGCCGCGGTGGTCGGCCTGCCGCATCCGCAATGGGGCGAGGCAGTCTCCGCCTTCGTCAAGCTGAAGCCCGGCGCGGTGGCCGACGAGGCCGGCATCGAGGCGCATTGCAGAAGGCATCTCGGCGGCTTCCAGGTGCCGAAGCTGGTGCGTATCCTCGACGAGATGCCGATGACCGCGACCGGCAAGCTGCGCAAGGTCGAGCTGCGGCAGCAGTACAGTGGGCATTTTGTGGAGCGCGCCTAGTGGCCATCATCGAAAACACCATCGCCGCCGGCAGCGCCGCGTTCCAGGGCAATCGCAACGGCATGCTGGCGCTGATCGCCCGGATGCGCACCCTGGAGGAACGGACGCGCGCGGCATCCGCCGCGGCAAAGGACCGCTTCCACAAGCGCGGCCAGCTGCTGCCGCGCGAGCGCGTCGCGCTGGTGCTCGATCCCGGCTCGCCGTTCCTCGAACTGGCGACGCTCGCCGGCTACATGTTCGACGTGCCGGACGCGGACAAGAGCGTGCCCGGCGGCGGCCTGGTTGCCGGCATCGGCTTCGTTTCCGGCATCCGCTGCATGGTCAGCGCCAATGACGCCGGCATCGACGCCGGCGCGCTGCAACCTTACGGCCTCGACAAGACGCTGCGGGTGCAGGAGCTCGCACTGGAGAACAAACTGCCCTATGTGCAGCTCGTCGAAAGCGCCGGCGCCAATCTGCTGCGCTACCGGGTCGAGGATTTCGTCCGCGGCGGCAACATCTTCCGCAACCTGGCGCGGCTGTCGGCAGCGGGGCTCCCCGTCGTCACCGTCACCCACGGCTCCTCGACCGCGGGCGGCGCCTACCAGACAGGCCTCTCCGATTACATTGTGATGGTGCGCGGCCGTACCCGCGCGTTCCTCGCCGGCCCGCCCCTGCTCAAGGCCGCCACCGGCGAGATCGCGACCGAGGAGGAACTCGGCGGCGCCGAGATGCACACCCAGATCTCCGGGCTTGGCGATTATCTCGCCGAGGACGATCGCGATGCGCTCCGCATCGCGCGCGACATCATGGCCAAGCTGCCGTGGGACCGGCCGGCGCCGGAGCCGGCCGCGTTCAAGCCGCCGCGCTATGACGCCGAGGAACTGCTCGGCATCATGCCGATGGACCACAAGCGTCCCGTCGATATGCGCCAGGCGATCGCGCGCTTCATCGACGATTCCGACTTCATCGAGTTCGGCGCCAATTACGGCCCGGCGACGATCTGCGGCCATGCCCGCATCGAAGGGCAGGCGATCGGCATCATCACAAATAACGGGCCGCTCGATGTGCCCGGCGCCAACAAGGCAACGCATTTCATCCAGGCCTGCTGCCAGTCGCGCACGCCGCTCCTCTACATGAACAACACCACCGGCTACATGGTCGGCCGCGCCTACGAAGAGGCCGGCATGATCAAGCACGGCTCGAAGATGATCCAGGCGGTGACCTCGGCGACGGTGCCGCAGATCACGCTATACTGTGGCGCGTCGTTCGGCGCCGGCAATTACGGCATGTGCGGCCGCGGCTTCCATCCGCGCTTCTGCTTCTCCTGGCCCAACGCCAAGACCGCGGTGATGGGCGGCGAGCAGGCCGCCGAGACCATGGCGATCGTCACCGAAGCCGCCGCCATCAGGCGCGGCAAGCCGATCGAGAAGGAGAAGCTGGAGGCGATGAAGGCGCAGATCACTGGTGTGTTCGATGGTCAGATGGACGTGTTCTCGACCAGCGCCCGCTTGCTCGACGACGGCGTGATCGATCCGCGCGATACGCGGACGGTGCTCGCCGAGGTGCTGGCGATCTGCCGCGAGGCGGAGGCGCGCAGCCCGCAGCGCATGCAGTTTTCGGTGGCGCGGCCATGAGCGGGGCAATCGTGAAGCGGACACCGTTCTTCAAGATCCTGATCGCCAATCGCGGCGAGATCGCGCTGCGCATCATGCGATCGGCGCGGCGGCTCGGCTACGGCGTCGTCGCGGTCTACTCCGACGCCGACCGCGACGCGCTGCACGTGCGCGAAGCCGATCAGGCGGTGCGGATCGGCGAGGCGCTGCCGGCGCAATCCTATCTGAAGATCGACGCGATCGTCGCAGCCGCCAAGGCGAGCGGCGCCGGCGCGGTGCATCCCGGTTACGGCTTCCTTGCCGAGAACGAGGACTTCGCGCAGGCCTGCCGAAATGCGGGGCTCGTGTTCATCGGGCCGTCGCCGGAGGCGATCCTTGCGATGGGCAACAAGGCCGGCGCCAAGGAGATCATGCAAAGGGCCGGGGTGCCCTGCGTGCCCGGCTATCAAGGCGCCGATCAGAGCGACGCTGTGATGCTGGCGGAGGTCAAGGCAATTGGTTTTCCGGTCATGATCAAGGCGGTCGCCGGCGGTGGCGGCCGCGGCATGCGGCTGGTGGCGGATGCCGCCGCGTTTTCGGATGCGTTGCGCAGCGCGCGGTCGGAGGCGCAGGGCGCGTTCGGCGATCCCACTGTCATCCTCGAGCGCGCCATCGTCGATCCCCGCCACATCGAGATCCAGGTGTTCGGCGACCGCCATGGCAACGCCGTCCATCTCGGCGAGCGCGATTGCTCGGTGCAGCGGCGGCACCAGAAGCTGATCGAGGAGGCGCCGTCACCGGCGGTAACGCCGGAGCTCCGCGCGCGGATGGGCACGGTGGCAGTCCAGGCGGTCAAGGCGATCGGCTATGAGGGCGCCGGCACGCTGGAATTCCTGCTCGATCGCGCCGGCAATTTCTACTTCATGGAGATGAACACGCGGCTTCAGGTCGAGCACCCCGTCACCGAGGCGATCACCGGGCTCGATCTGGTCGAGCTGCAGCTCCGCGTCGCAAGCGGCGAGCGGCTCGGCCTGAGGCAGGAGGACATCACCTTCTCCGGTCATGCCATCGAGGTGCGGCTCTGCTCGGAGGATGCCGGGCATGACTTCATGCCGCAATCCGGCACGATGGCGCGGTGGCAGATGCCTGATGGCATCCGCGTCGAGCACGCACTGCTGTCCGGCTCGGAGATTCCGCCGTTCTACGATTCGATGATCGCCAAAGTCATCAGCCACGGCGCGACCCGCGACGAGGCGCGCGGCAGGCTGATCTGTGCGCTGGAGCAGGTCACGGCCTTCGGCGTCACCACCAATCAGGGATTCCTGATCGACTGCCTGCGCCATCCGGTCTTTGCCAAGGGCGAGGCGACCACCGCCTTCATCGGCAATAACCGCGATGCTCTGCTGGCGCCGCGGCCCGATCGCGGCACCGACCTCGCGCTCGCGGCGCTGCTGCTCTATGTCACTAATCCGCACGCGCCGCCATGGCGGCGCGGCCGCTCGCTGTCGGCGACATTTCCGCTCGGCCTGCGGATCGACCTCGGCCACGGCGTGCAGGAGATCGAGATTGTCCGCGAGCGCGACGGCAGCTATCGCGCGGCCCGCAATGGCGATCGCTTCAGCTTCGAGATCGACGAGCTGAGTCAGGACAGCATCCGCTTCCACCATGATGGCCTGATGGAGCAGGCCAGGTTCCTGCGCGACGGCGATCGACTCCACATCCTGCATCGTGGCGTCACGCTATCGGTGCGCGATCTCACGCTCGCGCCGCCGGAGAGCGCTGCGGCCGCCGGTGGCGACGGCAAGGTCCGTGCGGCGATGAACGGCCGGGTCGTCGCGGTGCTGGTGAAGGCCGGCGACAAGGTCGCGGCCGGCCAGCCGGTGATGACGCTGGAGGCAATGAAGATGGAGCACGTCCACACCGCAGGGGTTGCGGGTACGGTGTCGTCGATCGACGTTGCCGAGGGCGAGCAGGTGACCACGGGGAAGATCGTGGTGGAGATTGACGCGGCGGCATAATAGCTGTCGTCCCGGCGAAGGCCGGGACCCATAGCCACCGATCCAGCTTGTTGAAGTGCGCTCGGGCCGCAGCTTGTTGCAGCAATGAACATTTGTGGTGATGGGTCCCGGCCTTCGCCGGGACTACATCGAGTTATTGATCAGCACGCCCCGTCCCGTCATTCAGCCAGCAGGCGACCTGATGCCCGGTGCCTGCCGCCTGCAGCGCGGGGCGTTCGGTCTTGCAGCGATCGATCGCGTGGCGGCAGCGGGTGTGGAAGGCGCAGCCAGGCGGCGGGTTGATCGGGCTCGGCACGTCGCCGTCGATCTGCGGCGTGAGCCGCCTGGCCTTGGGGTCGGCGATCGGCACCGAGGCGAGCAAGGCCTGGGTGTAGGGGTGGCGCGGATTGGCGAACAGCTCGCGCTTGTCGGCGATCTCGACAATGCGGCCGAGATACATCACCGCGACGCGGTGGCTGATATGGGCGACCACCGCGAGGTCGTGCGCGATGAACAGGTAGGAGAAGTTCTGCTTGCGCTGCAGGTCGATCAACAGATTGATCACCTGCGCCTGGATCGAGACGTCGAGCGCGGAAACCGGCTCGTCGCAAACGATCAGCCGCGGGCCGAGCGACAGCGCGCGGGCGATGCAGATGCGTTGGCGCTGCCCGCCGGAGAATTGATGCGGAAAGTTCTTCATCTGGTCGGGCCGGAGGCCGACCTGCCGGAACAGCTCCGCGACGCGCTCCTGCTTCTTCGCGCCGGTCGCGAGCCCATGCACGATCAGGGGCTCACCGACGATGTCACCGGCCGTCATGCGCGGGTTGAGCGAGGCGAACGGGTCCTGGAATACGATCTGCATCGAGCGGCGGTACGGCCGCAGCGCGCTCTTGCTGAGCGGTGCGATGTCCTCGCCGTCCAGCTTGATGGCGCCGCTGGTCGGCTCGACCAGCCGCAGCACGGTGCGCGCGACCGTCGACTTGCCGCAGCCGGATTCGCCGACCAGGCCGAGCGTCTCGCCGGCGCCGAGCGAAAAGCTGACGCCGTCGACAGCGTGAACGGTGCCGACCTGCCGGCGCAGCACGCCACCGCGCACCGCGTAGTGCTTGACGAGATCGATCACCTCGAGGAGCGGGCGTTGTTCGGTCATGACGCCTCCGCCATCTCGTCGGCGCGCCAGCAGGCCGCCCAGTGATTGCTTTTGACCTCGTCGAGCGGCGGATACTCCTTGAGGCAGCGGTCGATCGCGAGCTTGCAGCGTGGCGCGAAGGCGCAGCCGGGCGGCAGATTGGTCAGCGACGGCACCATGCCGGGAATTTCGGTCAGTCGCGCATCGGTCTTCGCGCCGAGCGCGATCACCGCCGGCATCGAGGCCATCAGCCCGCGCGTATAGGGATGCAGCGGCGTCTCGAACAGCGCCTCGACCGTCGCCTCCTCGACCTTCTTGCCAGCATACATCACGATCACACGCTGCGCGGTCTGCGCGACGACGCCGAGGTCATGGGTGATCAAGATCAGTCCGGTGCCGAGACGCTGCTGCAGATCGACGATCAGCGCGAGGATCTGCGCCTGGATGGTGACGTCGAGCGCGGTGGTCGGCTCGTCCGCGATCAGGAGCACCGGCCGGCAGGCCAGCGCCATCGCGATCATGGCACGCTGGCGCATGCCGCCGGAGAGCTGATGTGGATATTCCTGCGCGCGGCGCTCCGGCTCCGGGATGCGCACCAGCCGCAGCATGTCGACCGCCTGCGCCCACGCCTCCTTGCTGCTCATCTTCCGATGCAGACGCACGGCCTCGGTGATCTGGTCGCCGATCCGCATCACCGGATTGAGCGAGGTCATCGGCTCCTGGAAGATCATTGAGATGCGGTTGCCCCGGATGGCGCGCATCGCGGCATCGTCGAGCTTCAGGAGGTCGGTGCCCTCGAGCGTCACCGACCCGCCGACAATGCGGCCGGGCGGATCGGGCACGAGGCGCATGATCGAGAGCGCGCTGACGCTCTTGCCGCAGCCGGATTCGCCCACAATAGCCAGCGTCTCGCCGCGGCGGACCGAGAACGAGACGTCGTCGACCGCGCGGAACAGGCCGGAGTTGGTGAAGAACACCGTCTGCAGGTTCTTCACCTCGAGAACCGTCTCTGCCGGAAGTGCGTCGCTCATCAGCCGCGCTGCCTCGGATCGAGGATGTCGCGCAGCGCGTCGCCGAACAGATTGGTGCCGAACACCGCGAGACTGATCGCGATGCCGGGGAAGATCACCAGCCACGGCGCGGTGCGGACATATTCAGCGGCGGATTCCGACAGCATGCGGCCCCAGGACGGATAAGGCTCGGGAATGCCGAGGCCGAGGAACGACAGCGACGCCTCTGTCAGGATGGTCGAGCCGAGCTGCGCGGTGGCCAGCACGATCAGCGGGGCGATCGTGTTCGGCAGCACGTGGCGCAGCGCGATGCGCGTCTCGCTCATGCCGATCGACTTTGCGGCCTCCACGAACGGCTGCTCGCGCAGCGCCAGCGTGTTGGCGCGGATCACGCGGGCAACCGTCGGGATCAGGGGAATGGCGATGGCAAGGATCACGTTCGGCAGCGAGGGGCCGAGCGCCGCGGTCATCACCAGCGCAAGCACCAGGAGTGGCAGCGATTGCAGGATGTCGGTAACCCGCTGGAACACGAGGTCGACCCAGCCTGAGAGATAGCCGGAGGTGAGACCCACGATCACACCGAGCGTGGCGCCCAAGGTCGTGGAGCCGATGCCGACCGCAAGCGAGATCCGCGCGCCATGGACGATGCGGCTCCAGACGTCGCGGCCGAAGGAATCGGTACCGAACCAGTGCAGCGTGGAGGGGGCGGCCAGCCGGTGCGCGGAATCGACGGTGAGCGGATCGTAGCGGCTGATCAGATCGGCTGATATCGCGGTCAGCACGAACGACAGCATGATGATCAGGCCGATCGTGCCGAGCGCATGGCGCTGCGCGAGGAATGCAAGCCGTCCCCAGCCGGTCGTGGCGTTGGCTCCGGCGCGTCGCAGTTCGCTGTCGAAATTGATCGTTGCCACGCGTTCAGTCTCCGAACCGGATGCGCGGGTCGATCGCCGCGTAGAGCATGTCGACGATGAAGTTCACGACCACGACGACGACCGCGATGAACATCACGAGGTTCTGCACGATCGGATAATCACGCCAGCGCAGCGCCTCGACCAGGAAGCGGGCGATGCCCGGGATGTTGAACACGGTTTCCGTGACGATCAGCCCGCCGATCAGGAACGCGGCCTCGATGCCGATCACCGTGATGACCGGCAGCACCGCGTTCTTGAGCGCGTGGTGATAGTTCACGGAAGCCTCGGAGGCGCCCTTGGCGCGTGCGGTGCGGATGTAGTCCTGGCGCAGGATCTCCAGCATCGAGGAGCGAGTGATGCGCATGGTCAGCGCCGCGCTGCGGAAGCCGACCGCCATCGCCGGCACCGCATAGATGGTCAGCGCCTCGAGCCAGGTCTTCGGGTTCGGATTGAAGATCGGCATGGTGCCGAACAGCGAGACCGAGGCCATCAGGATCAAGAGGCCGAGCCAGAATGACGGCAGCGACAGGCCGCTGAGGCTGACGACGCGCAGCGCATAGTCAAGCTTCGAGCCCTGGTGCACGGCGCTGATAACGCCGAGCGGAATGCCGATCGAGGCGGAGAACAGCAGCGCCAGCCCCGCCAGCCGCGCGGTGATCGGAATCCGCGGCAGGATTTCCTCCAGCGCCGGCTTTTCCGAGACATAGGAATAGCCGAGGTCGCCGTGCAGCAGGCCGCCGATCCAGTGCAGATACTGGATCACGATCGGCTGGCTCAGGCCGAGCTCGCGCTCGAGATTGGCCTTGTCGGCGGGATCGACGAAGCCTGCGGCGTCGAACAGGATATCGACGATGTTGCCGGGGACGACGCGCAGCAGCACGAAGATGATGACCGAGATCCCGAACAGGGTCACGAGCATCAGGAACAGCCGCCGCACGATATAGGCAAACACCCTGGCTCTCTCCCTGATCTCGCCTGTGGCTTTCTCTCGAAGCGTTTTCTTGACGCGAACCGGTATCCACTTCGCTCGAAAACGCTTCGCGCTACTTGTCCAGCCAGACGTCTTCGTAGCGATAGCCGTTATAGGAGCTGTTGGACATGATCGTGACATTCTTTACGTACGGCTTCCAGCAGGTGCCGGTCCGGGCATGGAAGATGATCGGACGCGCGACGTCTTCCTGCAGCTTCTTGTCGATCTCCCAGACCAGCTTCTTGCGCTTGTCGAGGTCGGTCTCCTCGGATTGCTGATCGAACAGCTTCTCGATGTCCTTGTTGCAATAGTTGGTGTAGTTGCGCTCCGAGCCGCAGGCATAGTTCTCGTAGAAGGACTGGTCCGGCTCGTCGACGGCGTTGCCGGTGAGATTGAGGCCGAGCGAATAATCCTTGCGGGCGATCTTCGGGAACCATTGCGCGGTGTCGACGACGTCGAGCTCGGCGTCGATGTAGATGCTCTTGATCTGGTCGATCAGGATGATCGCGGGATCGCGGTAGACGGCGATGTTGCGGGTCGACACCTTGATCTGCAGGTGCTTGTCCGGGCCATAGCCCGCCTTCTGCATCAGCTTGCGCGCTTCCTCGCGGTTTTTCTCGATGTCGGGACCGTAGCCGGGAATCGATTCCAGCATCTCCTTCGGCATCGCCCACAGGCCGTCGGGTGCCGGCTCCATGGTGCCACCGATGTCGCCCTGGCCTTCGAACATGATCTGGATGAACGCCTTGCGGTCGAGCGCCAGCGCCAGCGCGCGGCGGATGTCGAGATTATCGAACGGCGGTCCGCTCGAATTGATGATGATGTTGGTGGAGACATTGTTCGGTTCCACCACACAGACCGCCTTGGGGTCCAGCGACTTGACGTCCTTGAGCAGCGGGATCGAGACCTCGGTCGGGAACGTCATGTCGAACTTGCCCGACACGAAGCCCAGGATCGCCGTCGAGCGGTTGGTGATAATGGTGAACTCGATGCCGTCGAGATAGGGCAGACCCTTCTTGAAGTAGTCGGGGTTTTTGGTGAGCTTGATCGACTCGTTGGCCTTGAACTCGACGAACTTGAACGGGCCTGTACCGACAGGCTTGGTGCGCATTTCTGCCGGCGACACATGGCAGGGATAGACCGGCGAATAGCCTGAGGCGAGCAGCGACAAGAGCGCAGGCTGCGGCCGCTTCAGCTTGAACGATGCTTCATAGTCGCCGTTGGTGGTGACCTCGTCGACCTGATCGTACCAGGACTTGCGCGGGTTCTGCCGAAACTTCTGCTGGGACTTGCCCATCAGCATGTCGAAGGTGCATTTGACGTCAGCCGCGGTGAACGGCTTGCCGTCATGCCATTTCACGTCCTTGCGCAGCTTGAAGGTCAGAGTCTTGTTGTCGCCGCTCCAGGCCCAACTCTCCGCAAGCTCGGGCCGGATCGTGCTGGCGCTGTTCTGGGCGATGTGCTGATCGAAAATGACGAGGTTGTTGAAGATCGGCATGAACGGAATGTTCACCGAATAGGTCGCGCCCTCGTGGATCGAGGCGCTGCCGGGGCTGTCGCGGTGATAGATTCTGAAGATGCCGCCGGATTTCGGCTCGGCTGCGCGCGAAACGTCGCTGATGGTCAGCACAGACAACACCGCGACGGCCAGCGCTTGCACGCTCCGCATGGTCTCCTCCACGAATTTCGGTCTCAATGGCCGATTGGCATCGACGATACCACGGTGAGGCTGTCGGGCAACCGGCGAGGGCGGTGCGGGGATTGGCAATTCGGATGACGTGGCAGCATTAAAGTTTTCACGGACCGGGAATAATGGCTGTGATTGTGCGGAACTCAGTCTGTTTCGCTATGAAGCTACGAATCTCAGTTCGAATTCGATTGCTGACGCGCGCGACTTGAAGCAGTCCGCAATCAGCGACAGTTTGTCGCCGATTGCGAACGTCGCCGCATACTTGTTCTCCGTCATCCCGAGGAGCGCGGAACGCGCGTCTCGAAGGATGAACGGCCACTAGCCGGGCCGTCGATCCTTCGAGACGCCGCTTCGCGGCTCCTCAGGATGAAGGTGTGAGAGCTTCGACAAAAAAACACTCCGCCGCCTGCGTTGAGGGCGGCTGCATGTTCGCGACACCGTCGGCATCAGTCGCCGAGATCGTGGTGCGGATCATCAGGCGCCCCTCATGGGCCGGCCAGGGGCGGCCACGATGCATGGTGGCGCGGTTGTCCCACATCACGACGTCGCCCTGCTTCCATTGATGCAGATAGCTGACGCCGGGCGCGGTGGCGGCTTCGGTCAATCGTTCGATCAGCGCCTTGCCGGCATCGGCATCCATGCCTTCGACGCCATAGGCATGGGAGGCCAGATACAGCGCGCCGCGGCCGTTGACGGGATTGCGCCAGACCATGCGCCAGCACACCGGCGGTAGCGCGTCGACTTCCTCCGATGTCGCGAGCCCGGTTGCCACCTTGCTGCGCGAATGCGCGTAGGAGTGCCAGGCGAAGGAATTCTCCAGCCGCTTGGCCACATCCTTGTCGAGCCGCTCGAAGGCCAGCCGCATCGAGACGAACTCGGTCTCGCCGCCATGTTCGGGGATGATGCGCGCCGAAAGGATCGAGGTCAGCGCCGGCACGCGCTTGAAGGAGGAATCGGTGTGCCAGAGCTGGTTGGCCCTGGCGCGCAGCTGCTGCCGATGATCAGAGGGGACCACCTTGCCGTCAGGTCCGAAGGTCGAGAGGATCACGAAATGCGAGCCGGTGCCCATCGAACCGACCTTGGTCGTTTCAGGCGGACCGAAACGGCGCGAGAAGGCGAGCTGGATGTCGTCGCTGACCTCCTGGCCGCGGAACACCAGCACCGAATGTTCCTCGAACGCGGCGCGGACCGCGGCATAGGCGGCATCGCTGGCGGCAACATCCGAAAGCGTGACGCCGCGCAGTTCGGCCCCGAATCCCTCGCGCAGTGGGATCACTTCCATCGGCAAATCCTCCCTGACGTTTCTTGTTGAGGCGAGGTTAGGGGAAAAGCCGGCCAGCGGCAACGCGGCTCGCACTGCCTCACCCCATCGCGATCAGTTTGTGCCGCGTCCGCCGGTCGGCTACCTCCATGCGATGCGTGACGAAGGCGAACAGCGCCCAGCTGGAATGGAAGGCGACGCCAGCCAGAACCACGATGGCTCCGGGAATCGGGCCGATCGAGGCGCGTTCCCAGATATCGCTCACCGTGGTCAGCGGCAGGGGGTGGATCGCCAGCTTGCCGTAATAGGCGATGGCCTGGATCGCGAAGATCCAGCCATATGTCCGGCGCAGCCGTCGGCCGATCGCCCGGGCAAGGCTGATGTGATAGCTCGGGCGGCGGTAGTCGTTGGCGAGCAGCTCGGTCCAGGCCGAGTTCGGCGTGGGACCTTCGCCGCGGATCATCGGCGCGTAGAAATCGGTTTCGAGCAGCCGCGCGCGGGCGCGCCAGACGTTGAAGTAGCGATAGCGCCGCGCCTCGAACAACAGAAACACCGTGACCAGCAACCCGACCAGCACCATCGGCAAAGGCGAAGCCTCCGCGCTGCTGTAGGTCGCCGACAGCGCGATGCCGGTCGTGACCACCGCCCAGTTGGTCGAGCTGTCGAGGCGGGTGCGCCAGACCGTGCTGCGGTAGACCTCGCCACGATAGAGATGGGCGAGCGCACCGATCTCGGCGGCGGTGAATTCGAGCCTTCCAGCCTGTACCGGCTCGGGCTCGCGCGGTTGGGGCGACGGCATGGCGGCCTCCGGCGAAGCTGGCTTGCGATCCCGGAGCATAGCGCGAAATCCGTGCGAGGGGCGAGTCCGTTACGCCGCCCGGCGTCCCCGGCTGCGACGGTCCGGCTGGCCGCATCACGTGTTCACACGATTCGCGAGGTCTTGTTGCCCCAGTAGCGATCGCGCAGCAGTCGCTTGTAGAGTTTTCCGGTCGGCAGCCGCGGCAGCTCGGCTTCGAAATCGACCGAGCGCGGCACCTTCTGGCGCGACAGCGAGCTTGCGCAGAAGGCGATCAGCTCCTCGGCGAGTTCCGGACCCGGCGCGATGCCGTCGACCGGCTGCACCACCGCCTTCACCTCCTCGCCGAGATCGACATTGGGCACGCCGAACACGGCGGCGTCGGCGACCTTGGGATGGGTGATCAGGAGGTTCTCGCATTCCTGCGGGTAGATGTTCACGCCGCCGGAGATGATCATGAAGGTGGCGCGGTCGGTCAGATAGAGGAAGTTGTCGTCGTCGACATAACCGACGTCGCCGACCGTGCTCATGCTGCCGTCCGCCGAGCGCGCCTCGCTGGTCTTGGCCGGATCGTTGAAATATTCGAACGGCGTGGCGGTCTTGAACCACACGGTACCCGGCGTGCCCTTCGGGCAGGGCTGCATGTTCTCGTCGAGGATATGCAGGTCGCCGAGCAGCACCTTGCCGACGGTGCCGCGATGGGCGAGCCACTCCTCGCTGTTGCAGGCGGTGAAGCCGAGGCCTTCGGTCGCGCCGTAATATTCGTGGATGATCGGGCCCCACCATTTGATCATATCGTCCTTGACCAGCGCCGGGCAGGGCGCTGCGGCATGGATCGCGATCTCGAGCGTCGACAGATCGTAGCGGGTGCGAATCTCCTCGGGCAGCTTCAGCAGGCGCGAGAACATCGTCGGCACCAGCTGGCTGTGGGTGATGCCCCATTTTTCGACCAGCTGGAGATAGCGCTCGGGATCGAAGCTCTCCATGATGACGACGGTGCCGCCCATCCGGATAGTGAGATTGACTGCGGCCTGCGGCGCCGAGTGATAGAGCGGCGCCGGCGACAGATAAACCATGCCCTCGCGGTAGTGCCAGAGCTTGGTCAGGAAATCGAACAGCGGAAGGTTTTGCGACGGCGGCTGCTCGGGCAGCGGCCGCACGATGCCCTTCGGCCGGCCGGTCGTGCCGGACGAATAGAGCATCGCGGTGCCCGCATATTCGTCCGCGATCGGCGTCGCCGGCAGGCCAGCGGTCGCCTGTTGCAGTCCGACGATGCGATCGCTCTCACTGTCGCCGTCGACCACGATGCAGAGCTCGACCTGCGGGCACTCCTTCAGCGCCTCGCGCGCGATGTCGAGCTTCAGCTTCGAGGTGATCAGGATCCGTGACTGGCTGTTGGTCAGGATGTAGGCGAGCTCGCCGGCCGTGAGGTAGGAATTGACGCAGGTGAAGTAGAGGCCAGAACGTTCCCCGGCGCCGCAGGCCTCGAGGTAGCGGTTGTTATTCTCCATGAAGATCGAATAGTGGTCGAGCCGCTTCATGCCGCGGTTGCGGAACAGATGCGCGAGACGGTTGTTGCGTGCCTCGAGCTCACGATAGGTGACGATCTCGCCGGTCCCGGCCATGATGAAGGCCGGTTGCAGCGGGCGCAGGTAAGCATGCTTGCCGGTGTACATCGAAGCTCAGATCTCCCCTCAGTGTTACTTTGCTTCTTGTTTAGGCATGATCTTGTCAGAAAACCGCTTCGCACTTTTCCCCATCATGCCTTAAGCGGCCATCACCAGAATCTCGCGAACCTGGGACGGACCATCGATCTTGCGCGGATTGCGCGGCACCCAGGGCGTGCGCATCGCACCCGCCGCGATGCGGTCGAAGTGCTCAGGGCCGACGTTGACCTCCCTCAGGCTGCGCGGCATGCCGAGGTCGCGGATGAAGCGGTCGAGCACGTCGCCGGCGTCCTCGCCCGGATGCCCCATCGCGGTCGCGACCAGCGCCTGCCGGTCGGCATTGTCGCGCTTGTTCCAGCGCATCACCGCCGGCAGCATCACGCATGAGGTGTAGCCGTGCGGCACGTCGAACTCGGCGCCGAGCACGTAGCCGATGCCGTGGCTCGCGCCCATCGGCACGCCGGAGGCAAGCGGGCCGGTCGAGAGCCAGGTGCCGATCTGGCAATCCATCCGCGCCGGGATGTCCTTCGGGTTGGCCTTCACCCGCGGCAGGCCCTGCGCCAGCATCTCGAGCCCCTTCAGCGCCTGCGCATCGCCGTAAGGATGCGCCTCGCGCGAGCAGATGCCTTCGACGCAATGGTCGACGGCGCGGATGCCGGTCGACAGGAACAGCCAGTCCGGCGTGTGCACCGAGATATCCGGATCGAGGATCGTGGCGCGCGGCATCACCAGGGGATGGCGCAGCATCTCCTTCTGCCGCTTGGCCTCGTTGGTGACGCCTGCGATCGACGAGAACTCTCCGCCGGCGATCGTGGTCGGCACGCTGATCTGGCGCACGGCCGGAGGATTCATCTCGGGCGAGACGCCGCCGCGGGTGCGGATCGTGTCGATGCCGTCCGATGTCGTGACGTTGTTGGCAAGGCAAAGCTGCACCGCCTTGGCGCCGTCGGTGATCGAACCGCCGCCGATGGTGACGATCAGATCGGCCTTGGCATCACGCGCCTGTTCCGTCGCCGCGATCACCGCGGCGCGCGGCGTGTGTGCCGGCATCTGGTCGAACGTGCCGACACAGCGGGAGCCGAGCGCCTCGCGGACTTTTTCGATCTCGTCGGTTTCGCGGTTCAGCGTACCCGACACCATCAGGAAGGCACGCTGGGCGCCAAGCCGGTCCAGTTGCTCGACGACGACCTCACGGGCGGGCCGCCCGAACACGACCTCCTCCATGGCGCCGAATACCACACGGCCTCGATGCACGCGGCTGTCCTCCCTCAAGATGGCCCGCCGTTCCGGCGGCCATTTGCCGAGAGGTTAGCGGAGGAAATCGGAGCCGTCATCAGGGCTCTGGGTTGTAGGTCGGAGGCTCCGCGTTCACCGCAGTCGTCCCGGCGAAGGCCGGGACCCATACGCCGCAGCAGATGTAATGAACGGCACTCGTGATTCCGGCATCGCGCAACGACTTGCATTTGGGGTTATGGGTCCCGGCCTCCGCCGGGACGACACCGAGTATGTTGCGCGGCTTGTGAGTCATGCATCCCCATCCTCGCGGCGCGCTGCACCCGAGTCTTGCGTTTACCTGCCCTCCACTTGAGCAGAGAGCGCAGGGAACGCCGGTACGGCAGGAGGGGCACGGCTCCATCCACCCGTCATTCCCGGCGCCCCGGAATGACGAAGAGCTTTGGTTCAGACCGCGGATGGCCGGCAGAAATCTTGACGGCAACATCGCAGCGTGTGTTACACCTCGAAGGCAACAGAGGCGTGCGCATGACATCCACCGTCGATCTCGCGAAACTGCATATCGATGACTTCCGGTCGCATCAGGGCGCGGAGTTCGAGATGCAGACGGCGGAAGGCGTCGTGGCGCTGAGGCTCACCAAGGTCGAGGCCGCGGGCAACAGCGGCCGGCCGGGCGGTGCTTTCTCGCTGCTGTTCACGACGCCGAAGGGAGCGTGGCTGCCGCAGGCGATCTATCCGGTGCGGCATCCGGCGCTCGGCGTGATCGACATCTTCCTGGTGCCGATCGGCCCGCTTGGAGATGACAACGGCTATCAGGCGGTCTTCACCTGATGGCCGGAAGCTGCGGTCCCGCGCCAGCGCATCAGGTCGTAGACGCCCTTGTCTTCCTCGGTGACGAAACCGAGCCGGCGGTAGAGCCGCATCGCCGGATTGAACTTCTCGACATGGATTGACATCGCCTTCCCCGCGCCGGCGGCCTCGTCGAGCAGGTCGCGCATCAGCGCGCCGCCGAGACCCGATCCGCGATGTTCGGGCAGGAAGGCGATATCGATGACGCAATGCTCGCTCGGCCAGCGGTCGACATAGAGGCGGCCGATATCCTCTCCACCGCGCATCGTCACCAGCCAGTCGGCCGTCGGATAGTGCTGCTGGTAATGCGCATGCTGCGCCTGCCACTGCATCGCCAGGAAGGCGGCCTTCTGCTCCGCGCTCCACGGTGTCACTGCCAGTTCAGCGGTGCGCGTCGAAGCATAGAGCCGCGACAGGAAGGGCAAATCGGCATCAGCGATACGACGGAAGCTCAGGCCGGCATCCGCGGCGCGCGTCCATCCGAACACCGCGGCAGTCGCATCGGTGCTCAAACCATCCGTCATGGCAGGTCTAGAGCCTTTTCCGTTCCGATCGAATCGGAATGGAGCTCTAGATTCTTGTTTTGACGCGTTTTCTTCACGCGAACCGGTGTCCACTTCGCTCGAGAATGCTCTAGCTGCGCGGCGGGTAGATGCCCTGCAACGCGATGCAGAAATTCAAGGTGAGATAGGGCATCAGGTTGTTGTGGGGCTGGCTGCCGCCGATCGGCAGGATCGAACTGGTTGCCGAGAACGGCGAAACGTTGGTCAGCGTCGCCGTGTAGGCTTGCCCCGGGTTTGCGCGTGCAAGGGATCGTGTCGGGCTGGGCGTGGCAAGCTCTGACTGATTGATATTGCCCAGGACCCCGTGATTGTGCATGGGCATTTCGCTTTGCAGCAGGGTCACGGTCGTCGTGCCGGCGGACTGTCCGATGTCGTAGATGGTGCCGGTGGAGCTCTGCCCCTGCTGCATCGGCGCGCTGCCTTGCAGGTTGGGCAACGCGAAGGTGCTCTTGCCGTCGCCGCCATAGTAAGTGCCGAGCAGCGAGAAAAGTGCGGTGTTCTGCGAGATCGGCATGAGTTGCCCGTTGCAGACGGCCCACCCCAACGGCGCGAAGTCGAACGGGAAAATGCGGATCTCGGCAAGGAATTGATCAGACATGGTCCCGTCCTAGTTTTGGCTCGGGTAAACGCCGAACAGTGAAATGATGAAGTTGTAGCAGAGGTAGGGTTGCATGTTGTCGTGCGGCTGGCTGCCGCCGACGAACGAGCACGCCTGGCTCGCCATCGGCGAGGCGGCCGCGACCTCGCGGTAGATCTGGGTCGCTCCCACCGCGCCCACGACATTGCCGGTCACCGTGTTGCCGGTCGCATTGTTCAGGGACGCCGCCATCGGGTGGTTGTGAACGGGCAGTTGCTGGGTAGTCAGCGTCACCTGTTCGGAGCCGCCGGTCTGACCGATGACGAAGCCGCTGGTCTGGTGCAGCGGCAGCCGACCTTGCAGGTTCGGCAGCGCGAATGTCTGCTGGCCGTCACCGCCATAGGTGGTCCCGATCAGATTGAACAACGTGTCGTATTGGGAGATCGGCAGGATCTGTCCCTGGCAGAGCATCCAGCCGGCCGGTGCAAAATTGCCGGCGAACATGCGGATCTCGCCAACGTAAGGCTGGCCCATGGCGCGCGTCCTTCAGGTCCGGGAGGGAAAGATGCCCTGCAATGCGATGCAGAAGCTCAGCGTGAGATAGGGCTGCATGTTCTCGTGCGGCTGTGAGCCGCCGGCATTGCCGACGGTGTTCGGAGCCAGCGTCGTCAAATTGCTGGCAGCGGTATAGAGATTGGCCGACGTCGCCATCAGATTGTTGGTGACCGCGGCATTGTCGGCGCCGTTGGTGGTGCCCTGAAAAATATGCGGATGCTGGGGCATCTCGGGGATCGACAGCGTGTGAGACGTTTCACCGCCGGTTTGCCCGATCGTGAACCCCGAGCCCGCATGCAGCGGCACTTTTCCCTGCAGGTTGGGCAGCGCGAAGGTCGTCTGGCCGTTGCCGCCATAGACCGTGCCGAGCAACGAGAACAGCGCCTGGTTCTGATTGATCGGCAGCAACTGTCCATTGCAAAAAGCCCAGCCTTTCGGCGGGAAGTTGAACGACATCATCCTGATCTCAGAGAGAAACGGTTGGGACATCGATCCTCCGTCAGACGATCCGTCTCGTCAGTGACTCAATTAATGAAAATGCAAAGCAAGTGCGGTCGAGCGACAACGAGCGCACGATAGCGTGTTTTGAGCCAAGTGCAACCTCAACGATTGTCGGAGTTTTGTGATTTTCGTTCGAGCGCATGACGCGCGGATGTCGTTGCGATGACGTGGCGCCTCGCGACGACGATTGCCGTGAATGCGGCGCGACCGAATCGAAACGCCTGCCGGATCGTTCCGGCAGGCGTTGCTCAGGCTGTTGCGACGTTCGATCAAACCACCAGATCGTGATGGGTCTGGAGATGATCGGTCGGGTTGCCGCCCATGGCGGCGTAGGTCATCTCGTGGCCGACCCACCATGGCGTCGCGGCACTGGACTGTCCGCTGAACAGATCGGACAAGGTCTGGGTGTTCGCGGTCAGGTCCGTATGGCTTGTGTTGATCTGTGACAGCGTCTGCGTGAACGACGAGAAGTCGAAGTTGTGGCGGATGGGCAGGTCGACCGACGATGTATTAGTCGTCTGCGTATTGGCGGTCTGCTGAATCGAAGTCGTTGCGGTGCCTTGCGTCGGCATCGCCTTCTGCAGGGCCGCGTTGGATTGGGCGACGTCCGCGACAGTGGGAAGCCGGCGCTCGCCGTCGGCGAGGCCGATATACATCAGGCTGTTGGCATCCGACGGCGAAATCGAGTCGGGAAGGCCGAGCACGTGACCCAGTTCGTGAAGCACGGTGGTCAGCAGATCGAGATGACCTGCCGCGGCCGTCGACGGATCGGTCAGGAGATCGCTACCGGCGGCGTTGACGGCGTGGGCGAACTCGAAATTGTCCGACGGGGTCGGGTCGATGAACCAGCCGTGGCCGGCGGCATCGGTGTCGATCGTGATGTGCAGGCCGCCTTCCTGGCCGACAATCTGGCCGGCGAGGTCGGTAACGCTGAAGGCTGCGGCATGCAGGAGGGCGAGCTGCGTCGCGTTGGCGCCCGCGCTCGCCCATTCGGCGATCGCGGGCGCCAACACGGAACTGAGCTCGGCCTGCGTCAGGTGCATCTCGCCCGTGCTCGGGGTCGACGCCTGAACGCCGCCCGCTTCCGCGAGCAACGGTGCGACCACCGCTGGAAGCGTCGGCAGGGTGCTGACCAGCGTCGTTGTGCCGTTGCCGCCCGTGGTGTCGACGGTGATGGCGCCCGTGCCGCTGGTATTGTCGTCGGTGATTACGCCTGAAGCGCTGCCCGACGTCGAACCGTTCTTCGAGAGGTTCAGATGGGTGCTGCCGTTGAAGTTGCTCAGCTCGACGTCGGTGGCGTAGAGCGAGCTATGGTTCAGCGCATTCTTGCTGCCCGTGCCGCCGGCGCCCGTGCCGATGACGACATTCGTCGTGCTGGTATCGGTGGCCGTCGCGCCGTTCTCGACATCGAGCGCCGCGAACGGACTATTGGAGGTCGGAGACGACACCGAGTTGCCGTATAGCGTGGCGTTCAGGGTCGAGCCGCCGTCGTTGTTCTGCAGCGCGATGCCGGCGTCGCCGACGCCGGTGATGGTGTTGTTCTGGATCAGCGTCGTCAGGCTGCCGGCGCCCGCGTCGCGGACGAAGATGCCGTCGGAGTTGGATCCCACCTTCGCTGGGCCGATATCGTTGCTGGCGATAGTGCCGGACATGGTGCCGTTGTCCTGGCCCTTCGCCACGAAAATGCCGACCGTGTCGAAGGCGTTGGCGCCGCCATCGGTCAGGATGTTGTGCGAGATGTCGAACGTGGTAGTCGCGGCGGAGACATTGCCGCCGGATCCGCTCCTGATGTCGACCGCCGTGCCGCCGCCGGAAACGATCGCTTGGCCGTTGTGGAAGGTGTTGCTCCGCACCACGGCGTCCATCGACGAATTGTTGTTGGCGACGAACGCGATGAAGTCGGACCGCGTGCCGAAAAACGTGCTGTTGGTCGCCGTGTAGTTGGCGGTCGCGGAGTTGTAGGCTTGGCCGAGCACGTTGTCGTTGCCGCTCGAGCCGATCAGGCCGAACGTGTCGCTATCCATGGTCAGGCGGTTCAGCGTGCCGCTGGTGTTGTAGAGATCGACATTCTGGGTGAAGCCGCCCGAAATGCTCGATCCCGTGACCGACGCGGTGCCGAGCAGATTGTCGAACCGGATGCTGCTTTCCTCGCGGTCGCCGGCATTGGTGGTGCCGTTGGTGCCGCTGATCGCGCTGTTGGCGAGCGTGAAATTGGTGACGCCATTGCCGTAGATCGCGAAGTTGCTGAAGTCGTGCAGCGTCATGTCAGTCAGCGACACGTTGGCGGTGTTGTGCAGGAAAATGCCGGTACCGCCGTCGCCCGATGTGGTTTGCCCGCCGGCGTCGGTGCCGCTCAGGATATCGCCGCCGGTCTTGTTGTTGATCGTGCCACCGGATCCCGCGGAGCCGGTCCCGGTGACCGTGAGCCCGCCGGCCGTTCCTGTCGTGTCGAGAATGATGCCGGCGCTGCCCGACGAGCCGGTCGCCGAGATGCTCTTGAAGGTCAGATTGCCGGCGCCGATGTTGGTGTGCTCGACATCGAGGGCGGTGCCGGTCGTGGAGGTGATGGTGTTGTTGCTGCCGGTGACGGTGATGGTGCCGCCATGGGTGAAGCTCAAGCCGGCGCCACCGGCGGTCTTGACCGTGATGTCGGACATCGTGACGGTGCCGACATTGTTGCCGTCGTCGCTGATGCCGATGCCGGTCGAGGCCGAGGTGTCGATGCTGACGCCGGTGATGGTGTGACCCGTGGTGCCGAGCAGGTCGATGCCGTTATCGGCACCGGTGACATGGATGACCGGATCGGTGCCGGAGCCGACATTCGCAGTGACCACCTGATGGGTCACCGGATTGGTGAACTGCAGGGTATGGCTGCCGCCGATCAGGTTGACGCCGTCTGCGAGGTTGATGCCGTTGGCTTCGCTGTAGGTGCCGGTGCCGTGCTCGAGCACGACATAGTCGCCGGAGCCGGCCGGATTCGCCGCGTTGAAGGCGGCGATCGAGGTGTAGGGATCGGCCTGGGTGCCGAGGTTGTGGCTGGTGCCTGTCGTCGAGTTGTCGATGTAGAACACCTGCGGAACGACGCCGACATGGAAGCTCTGGGCGCCCGATGATAGCGGCCCGCCGGTGCCGGTATGGCTGTTGTCGTTGATGTTCAGGGAAATCGTGTCGCTGCCGGTGAAGCCGTCGTCGCTGTTGTAGGTCAGCGTCGCCAGCGCGGTGTTGAGCTGCGCGATCGTCCCTGTCAGCGTGACGGTATGGGTGCCGTTGTTGGTGAAACTGGCAAGTCCGGTAGGGTCGAAAGACAGCGCGCCGTGGTTCGAAGTGATCGTTGCGGTTTCGTTACCGCCTGCGGAATCGATGTCGGCGACTGAAAGCCCCGATATCGCGAGGTTGGTGTGCGAAAAGGCCGTCCCGACCGATGAATCCGTCGGCACCGTCGCGGTCGGCGGATCGTCGATCGCGGTGACGGTCTGGGTTGCGGTTGCCGATCCCGTGTCGTTGCCGCCGTTCGCGGTGCCGCCGTCGTCGACGGCGGTCACGATATAGGAGCGCGCCGTGGTGTCGGGAGGCTCACCGGTGTTATTGAACTGGACGGCATCGAGCACCGCGTTGTAATGCGCGATCGTGTCGGTCCCGGTCAGGGTGACAGTTTCGGTGGTGGCCGTGCTGGAGATCGCGAAGTGGATATTGCCGATGTCACCGCTGGTGCCGGCGTGACCCGCGATCGACAGCGCGTCCGACGGCTTGAGGTCGCTCAGCTCGAAAGTCGCGCTGATCAGGTTGGCGCTGTCGACGTCGGTGATCGTGAGGTGCGGGGCGATCGTGACCGGGATCGAATTCGCCGGCGGTGTGCCGACCGGCGGCTCGCTGAAGTCGGTGATGGTGCCGATTGTCACCACCGGCGGGTTGTTGACCGGCGTGACGTCGATGGTGTCGGTCGCAGGCGTGCCGTCGAGCGTGCCGTCATTGGCGGTGATGGTCACCGTGCGGGCCAGACCGGACGGATTGTTGCTGGTATTGAGGTAAGTGATCGAATCCAGCGCGGTCTGGAAGTCGGCGACGGTGGAGGCGGCGGTGCCGGTCAGGGTCAACTCACCGTGCAAGGCGTCCCATGCGCCGATGATGTTCGCGGTATTGACGAAACCGAGGACATCCTGGCCGTTGAAATAGTTGCCGGTGATCTGCACCGTCACGTGATCGAGCGTTGCGTTGTCGGCGTCGGTGACCGTCAGCGCCGGGTCGAAGGCGGTGGCGGCCTGTCCCTCAATGTAGTTCAGGGTATGGCCGCCGGTCACGACGGGCGGTGCGTCCGGAGGAGCCACGGTCTCGGCGTTTGACGTGCCGGTGACGCCGGCGCTGGCCGTGTCGGTCGCCGTGATGGTCTGGCTTCCGGCGGTCTCGAATTTCTCGGTGAAGGTGCCGATGCCGCCGGTCAGCGTCGTGTCAGAGGGCAGCACGGCGCTGGGGTCGCTCGATGTGAAGTGCACGGTGCCGGTGTAGCCGGTGGCGATGTTGCCATGGGCGTCGAGGGCCGTGACCGTGACCGGTCCCGCGATGTCCGCCCGGCCGTTGGCCGGGATGCTCACCACGAAATGCGTGGCGGGGCCGGGCGCTACGTTTTCGGCATTCGACGTGCCGGTGATGGCGCTGACCGTGTCGGTCGCGGTAATGGTCTGGCTGCCGGAGGTATCGAAGGTCTCGTTGAAGGTTCCGGTGCCATTGGTCAGCGTCATGTCGGCCGGCAGCACGGCGCTGCCGTCGGTCGATGTGAAGTGCACGGTTCCGGTGTAGCCGGTGACGACGTTGCCGAAGGCATCGAGCGCGCTCACAGTGCCTGAGCCTGCGGTGCCGGCAGAGCCGGTGCCCGGGATGCTGACCGCAAAGTGCGTGGCGGCGGCCGCCGTCACGGTTTCGACATTCGAGGTGCCGGTGATCGCGCTCGTCACCGTGTCGGTCGCGGTGATGGTCTGGTTTCCGGCGGAGTCGAGCGTCTCGCTGAACGTGGCGGTGCCGTTGGTCAACGTCATGTTGGCCGGCAGAACGGCATGGCTGTCGGTCGACGTGAAGTGCACGGTTCCTGTGTAGCCGGTGACGACGTTGCCGAAGGCGTCGAGCGCGGTCACGGTGCCTGAACCTGCGGCTCCCGCGGTGCTGCTGCCCGGAATGCTGATCGCGAAGTGTGTGACGGGACCCGCCGTCACGGTCTCGGCATTCGAGGTGCCGGTGATGCCGGGGCTGACCGTGTCGGTCGCGATGATGGTCTGGCTTCCGACCGACTCGAATGTCTCGCTGAAGCTGCCGGTGCCGTTGGTCAGCGTCACGTCGGCGGGCAGTACGGCGTGGCCATCGCTCGATGTGAAGTGCACGGTACCCGAATAGCCGGTGGCGACGTTGCCGAAGGCATCGAGCGCGGTAACGATGACCGAACCTGGTGTCCCCGCGGCTCCGCTCGCCGGAATGCTGACCACAAGATGCGTGGCGGCGCCGCCCGTCACTGTCTCGGTGTTCGACGTGCCGGTGATGGCGCTGACCGTGTCGGTCGCGGTGACGGTCTGGCCGCCGGCGGTCTTGAATGTCTCGTTGAAGCTGCCGGTGCCGTTGGTCAACGTCATGTCGGCCGGCAGCACGGCGCCGCCGTCGCTCGACGTGAAGTGGACGATCCCCGAATAACTGGTCGCGACATTGTTGAAGGCATCAAGCGCCGTGACGATGACCGAGCCCGGTGTCCCCGCCGTGCCGTTGGCGGGGAGACTGACCGAAAAATGCGTGGCGAGGCCCGGTGTCACGATCTCGGAATTCGATGTGCCCTTGACGGCGCTGTTGACCGTGTCGGTCGCGGTGATGGTCTGGCTGCCGGCGGTGTCGAGGGTCTCGCTGAAGCCGCCGGTGCCGTTGGTCAACGTCACGTCGGCCGGCAGCGCGGCGTGGCCGTCGGTTGACGTGAAGTGAACCGTGCCCGTGTAGTTGGTGACGACGTGGTTCAAGGCATCGAGCGCGGTGACGGTAACCGTGCCTGGCGTTCCCGCTGCGCCGTTGGCCGGAATGCTCACGGCGAAGTGAGTTGCCGCACCCAATGTCACATCGATCGTGAAGGTCTGCGAGCTGCTCAGGGTGCCGTCGCTCGCGGTCGCTGTGACAGTATAGGCGTGGCCAGGCGCGGTGACATAGTTGATCTTGCCGGGATCGGCGACGGTGATGACACCTGTCGTGGCATTGATGGTGAAGCCTCCGCCCGAACTATCGCCAGTCAGGCTGTAGGTCACGGGATTCATATCGGTCGATGTTGCGGTGATGCCCACAGCCGTGCCGGCCGCGGAGCCTTCCGCAACCTTGTTGGCTGCCACATTGCTGTCGGCCGGTGTGGACGGCGCAACGTCGGTGATTGCGATGGTGAAGCTCTGCGCGCTCGTCGCAAGGCCGTCGCTCGCCTGAACGGTGATGGTGTAGGCATGACCGGGGCTGGTCACGTAGTTGATCTTGGTGGGGTCCGCGACCGACACCACGCCGGTGTTCGGATCGATCTTGAACCCGCCGCTGGAGGTGTCGCCGGTCAACGAATAGGTGACGGCATAGCCGCTGCTGCTGGCGGCCTGCGCGGTGATGTTGACGAGTGTGTTGGCCGCGGCGCCCTCGATGACCGCGTTGTTTCCCGAATTGGCGTCCACCGGCGCCGACAGCGAGTCGGTGACCGGCGGCCAAAGCGTGCCGGGAGGGCAGCCGAGGTAGAGATATTGCAGACCATACGTGTCAGCGAACGCCTGGGCGGCCGCGTCGAGGACGATGTGACCGGTCGAATCGAGCTGAAGTTCGGGGCGCGTTAAACCACCGATTGTATAAGCAGGTATGGTCGTCATGCACACTCCTGCAACCGGCGTGGAAGCCGATCAATATTTACAATTGTTGGGGACGATGACGTGTGAAGCCGTTCACACGTTGAAGTTGACAACCCGTAAACTGCGATCGTGCCGAGTCGCCTGCAATTCGAGAAAGCCGCGATGTCCGCGGAGCCGTGGCATCAGCGAGTTCAAATGCGCGTGCCATTTACGTAGTCGCCTTCACATACTCGCGCCGCGACAAAACACAATGAATGTTCGAGAAAAGCGCGGCCGGCCAAGAATATTCGTGCTTCGGCAACCATGACCGTATTGGCGATACTACCGGGTGTCAATGTGTGCCGGGATGACAACCGCGCCGTTAGCTATGATTCCGCCCGTGCAGCGGGAGGTAGAGTCTGGGAACTTGACTGGTCCTGCCGTCAGCGGGCCGGAGGTTTCTGTGCCAAAGGTGGAATCGGGGCCGGTGTGACGAATCTATGAAGCGAACTCGCGCTCTGATTGATTCGGGCGACCTGTCTGTGACCTCGCAGCTCCGATAGGCCAGCTAAACTGCCCCTTCTCGTCGTCACGGTTTCGCGAGCGTGTCGTAAGGCTTTCAGATTGCGCAACTATTCGCTTGATCCGGCGACCATCTTGAACAGACTGGGGTGCGGCTACATCTGTGACGTCCGCTGCCGCGACATTGCGGTGGTCCAGCCGTTGAATCACCGCAAGTTCAATTGCGACTTTCGTAGCCCTGATTTGGTCGGCGTGCTTCGTAGTCTTTGGGGGAGAGCGAATTGAGTTCGATTGACAGAACGGAGCGTCCGGCTCCGGTAACCGGCGTCGAGCGTCATTCGCTTCGCCGCCAGGGATTTGTCAGGGCGTGCCGGCGCGGCCTCGCGCCGATCGGGCTGTTGGCCGCGCTGACGCTCGGCGGCTGCGGCGACAAGAGCGCGCAATCGCAGGCTGCGCCTCCGGCGCCGCCCGTGACCGTCGCGCAGCCGGTCAAGCGCACCGTTACCGACTGGGATGAATTCACCGGCCGCTTCGAGGCGATCGAGGAGGTTCAGGTCCGCGCCCGCGTCGGCGGCTTCGTCAACAGTGTCGAGTTCAAGGACGGTGCGATCGTCCACACCGGCGATCTGCTTTACATCATCGATCCGCGGCCGTTCGAGGCGGTCGTGCTGCAGGCCGAAGGTCAGCTCGCCGACGCGCGCGCCAAGGGGGAGCTTGCCAAGCGCGATCTCGAGCGCGGGCTCAATCTGGTGCAGACCAGCGCGGTCTCGGAGCAGGTCGTCGACCAGCGCCGCCAGGCGTTGCAGGCCGCGCGCGCCGCCGAAACGCAGGCCGAGGGCACGCTGAAGGCCGCGCAGCTCAACGTCGAATTCACCCATGTGCTGGCGCCGATCACCGGCCGCGTCAGCCGGCATCTGGTGACGCCGGGCAATCTGGTGCAGGGCAGCGAGAGCGGAGCGACGCTGCTCACCTCGATCGTGTCGCTCGATCCGATCTACATCTATTTCGACGTCGACGAGGCGACCTATCAGCGCAACAGCAAGCTGTGGTTCGAAGGCCGGCGGCCGAGCTCGCGCGATACGGCGAACCCGGTGCAGGTGACCCTGACCGGCGAGACCAAGCCCTCGCATGAGGGCAAGATGGACTTCCTCGACAACCGCCTCGACGTCTCGACCGCGACGCTGCGCAGCCGCGCGGTGATCCCGAACAAGGACCTCTCGATCCTGCCCGGCCAGTTCGGCCGCGTCCGCCTGATCGGCTCCTCGCCCTATGAGGCGCTGCTGATCCCGGATACCGCCATCGCCACCGACCAGTCGCGCAAGATCGTGTTCGTGGTCAAGGACGACAACACGGTCGAAGCACGAGCGGTCACGCTCGGACCGCTGGATGAGGGCTTGCGCGTGATCCGCGAAGGCCTCAAGCCGGAGGACCATGTGATCGTCGACGGGCTGCAACGCGCCCGCGTCGGCGCCAAGGTGACGCCGAAGATGGCCCAGGCTCCGGCCGACGCCAAGCTCCCGGCTGGCGACAAGCCCGCGGAAGCTGCCAAGCCCTCGACAGGAGACAAGCCGGCGGCAGGTGCCAAGCCATGAATCTCGGCAGGCTCTCCATCAACCAGCCCATCCTCGCGATGGTGCTGTCGATCGTGCTGCTGATCGTCGGCGCGATCGCCTATCCGACGCTGCCGGTCTCGGAATATCCGCAGGTCGTGCCGCCGACCGTCACGGTGACCACGCAGTATCCGGGTGCCTCGGCGCAGACCGTGTCCGACACCGTCGCCGCTCCGATCGAACAGGAGATCAACGGCGTAGAGGATATGCTGTATCTCTACAGCCAGGCGACCTCGAACGGCCAGCTCACGATCACCGCGACCTTCAAGCTCGGCACCGACCTCGACAAGGCCCAGGTGCTGGTGCAGAACCGCGTCGCGATCGCGCAACCGCGGCTGCCTGAAGAGGTGCAGCGCAACGGCGTCGTCACCCGCAAGAACTCGCCCGACATCCTGATGGTCGTGTTCATGCTGTCGCCCGACGACACGTTCGACCAGCTCTACATCTCCAACTACGCGCTGCTGCAGGTCCGTGACCAGCTGTTGCGGCTCGACGGCGTCGGCGACATCCAGATGTTCGGCGCGCGCGATTACTCGATGCGGCTGTGGCTCGATCCCGACCGGATCGCCAATCTCGGCCTGACCTCGGGCGAGGTGCTGGCGGCGATCCGGGCGCAGAACCTGCAGATCGCGGGCGGCCAGATCGCCGAACCGCCGATCGCCGATCGAGCCTTCCAGCCGAACCTCGTCTTCACTGGCCGCCTCAAGGACATCAGGCAGTTCGAGGACATCGTGGTGAAGGCCGGCTCCGACGGCCGTACCGTGCGCCTGCGCGACGTCGCCCGCGTCGAGCTCGGTGCGCTGTCCTATGCCACCAACAGCTTCCTGCTGCGCAAATCGGCGGTCGCCCTGCTGGTGACGCAGCGGCCCGGATCGAACGCGCTCGCCACCGCCAAGAGCATCTCCGACACGATGGAGCGGATGAAGGCGGGCTTCCCGAAGGGGCTCGACTACAACATCGGCTACAATCCGACCGAGTTCATCGCCCAATCGGTTCATGAGCTGATCAAGACGATCTACGAGGCGATGGCGCTCGTCGTCATCGTGGTGCTGGTGTTCCTGCAGGGATGGCGGCCTGCGATCATCCCGATCATCGCGATCCCGGTGTCGCTGGTCGGCACCTTCGCGGTGATGGCCGCGCTCGGCTTCTCGATCAACAATCTGACCTTGTTCGGCCTGGTTCTCGCGGTCGGCATCGTGGTCGACGACGCCATCGTGGTGGTCGAGAATGTCGAACGGCATCTCGAGCACGGCATGAGCCGGCGCGAGGCTGCGCTCAGGACCATGGAGGAGGTCGGCGGCGCGCTGGTCTCGATCGCGCTGGTGCTGTGCGCGGTGTTCGTGCCGACCGCCTTCCTCGGTGGCATCTCGGGACAGTTCTTCCAGCAATTCGCCGTGACGATCGCGGTCGCGACCGCGATCTCCTGCTTCTGCTCGCTGACGCTGTCGCCGGCGCTGGCCTCTCAGATCCTGGTCCCGCACGAGGAGAAACGCCCGCCGGCACGCTGGAACATCATCGCGCGCGGCTGGGACAGCTTCACCGCGCTGTTCAACCGCGTATTCGATCGGCTGGCGCATGGCTACGCGGCGGTCGCCGACTTCGTGATCCGGCACACCGTGGTGATGGTCGCGATCTACCTCGTGTTGATCGGCAGCGCCGGCTGGCTGCTGGCGACCACCTCGCAGGGCTTCATCCCGGCGCAGGACCGCGGCTACGTCATCATCTCGGCGCAACTGCCAGGTGCCGCATCGCTGGCGCGGACCACGGCGGTCGTGCGCGAGATCGAGCGGATCGCGCTGGATACGCCCGGCATCGTTCGCGTCGCGGCCTTCGCCGGCTTCTCCGGCGCGACGCGCACGCAGGCGGGTAATGCCGCGGCGCTGTTCCCGGTGTTCGACGAGCCGGAGGCGCGCCTGAAGAAGGGACTGACGGCGACCGCGATCACCGCCGACCTGCGCAAACGCCTGTCGGTGATCCAGGGCGCCTTTATCATCGTCATTCCGCCGCCGGCCGTGCCCGGTATCGGCACCGGCGGTGGTTTCACCATCCGCGTCCAGGATCGACAGGGGCGCGGGCCCGAATTGCTGGCGTCCGCGACCGACGAACTGGTGTTGGCCGCGCGCAAGTCGCCGAGCCTCACATCGGTGTTCTCGCCGTACTCCGCGAACACCCCGCAGCTGTTCGTCGATATCGATCGCGTCAAGGCGCAGAAGCTCGGCGTTCCCATCGCCAACATCACCGACACGATCGAGACTTATTTCGGCTCGACCTATGTCAACGACTTCAACCTGTTCGGGCGCACCTACCACGTTACGGCGCAGGCTGATCTGCCGTTCCGCAAGGAGACCACCGATCTTTCGCGGCTGCGCACCCGCAACGCCGCCGGCGACATGGTGATGCTCGGCAGCGTCGTGGACTTCAAGGACATCTCGGGCCCCGACCGTGTGGCACGTTACAATCTCTACTCGGCATCCGAACTGCAGGGTGAGCCGGCGCCGGGTGTCAGCTCGACGACGGCGCTCAACGCCATCAAGAAGCTCGCCGACGAAACCCTGCCGAGCGGCTTCTCGTTCGAATGGACCGATCTGTCCTACCAGCAGGTCAACGGCGCCAATGCCGGCCTCTACGTGTTCCCGATCTGCGTGCTGTTCGTCTATCTGGTGCTGGCCGCGCAATATGGCAGCTGGACACTGCCGTTCGCGGTGATCCTGATCGTGCCGATGTGCCTGTTCGCGGCCACGATCGGCGTGCGCATCATGGGCCAGGACGTCAACATCCTGACCCAGATCGGCTTCGTGGTGCTGGTGGGCCTCGCCGCCAAGAACGCGATCCTGATCGTCGAGTTCGCGCGCGATATCGAGCTCGAGGGCAGGCCACGGCTGGAGGCGGTCATCGAGGCCTGCCGGCTTCGCCTGCGGCCGATCCTGATGACGTCGTTCGCCTTCATCCTCGGCGTGCTGCCGCTGGTGCTGTCGACCGGCTCGGGCTCGGAGATGCGCCAGGCGGTCGGTGTCGCCGTGTTCTTCGGCATGCTCGGCGTCACCCTGTTCGGCCTGGTCTTCACGCCGATCTTCTACATGGTGGTGCGCAACCTCGCGGAAGGAAAGAACGAGGGCAAGCCGAAGGAACCCGCAGCGAACGTGGCGGGGTAGGCATCGCCCCTCCTCCGTCGTTCCCCGGTGCGCAATTGCGCACCGGGGAACGACGAGGCCCATACTAACGGCTGAGCGGAAAGAGATGGGCAGGCGCGGGGTTATAAAATAATGTCGCGCCGATTTTTCCTGATGAGAAACTGCTGGGAGAGCATAACAATGAAGTCGGGATTTTTGGCTGCGGTTGCGGCATGCAGCCTGATGCTGGCGGCGCCGTCGATGGCCCAGGGCGTCAAGATCGGCATCCTGAACGACCAGTCCGGCGTCTACGCGGATTACGGCGGAAAGTACTCGGTCGAAGCCGCGAAAATGGCGATCGAGGATTTCGGCGGCGAGGTGCTCGGCCAGAAGGTCGAGATGGTCACCGCCGATCACCAGAACAAGCCCGATCTCGCGACCTCGATCGCGCGGCGCTGGTATGACGCCGATGGCGTCGACATGATCACCGAGCTGACGACCTCGTCGGTGGCGCTCGCGGTGCAGGAGCTCTCGAAGGAAAAGAAGAAGATCGACATCGTGGTCGGCGCCGCGACGTCGGCGATCACGGGCGCGGCCTGTACGCCCTACGGCTTCCACTGGGCGTTCGACACCCATGCGCTCGCGGTCGGCACCGGTGGTGCGCTGGTGAAGGCCGGTGGTGACAGCTGGTTCTTCCTCACCGCCGACTATGCGTTCGGCTACGCGCTGGAGAAGGACACCAGCGAGATCGTCACCGCGGCGGGCGGCAAGGTGCTGGGCTCGGTGCGCGTGCCGCTGAACTCGTCGGACTTCTCCTCGTTCCTGCTGCAGGCGCAGAGCTCGAAGGCGAAGGTCATCGGCCTCGCCAATGCCGGCCAGGACACCACCAACTCGATCAAGCAGGCCGCCGAGTTCGGCATCGTGAGGGGCGGCCAGAAGCTCGCCGGCCTCCTGATGACGCTCGCCGAGGTCAACGGTCTCGGCCTCGAGGCTGCGCAGGGCCTGGTGCTGACCGAAGGCTTTTACTGGGATCATGATGACAAGACCCGCGCCTTCTCCGAGCGCTTTTTCAAGCGGACGGGGCGGATGCCGAGCATGATCCATGCCGGCACCTATTCGGCGACGCTGAGCTATCTGAAGGCGGTGAAGGCCGCCGGCACCAAAGATTCCGACGCAGTCGCCAAGAAGCTGAAGGAACTGCCGGTCGACGACGCCTTCGCCCAGGGCAAGGTGCAGGAGAACGGCCGCATGGTCCACGACATGTATCTGTTCGAGGTCAAGAAGCCCTCGGAATCGAAGAAGCCATGGGACTACTACAAGCAGCTCGCCGTGGTGCCCGGCGACGAGGCCTTCCCGAGGGCCAAGGACAGCGGCTGCCCGCTGACGAAGTGACGCGTAGCTGGGGCAACAAATATCGGTGTCGTCCCGGCGAAAGCCGGGACCCATAACCACCGATGTTAGCTACTCTGCCGCGCTGTGGCCCCAGCCATCGCAGAACTAGACCCTGTGGTTATGGGTCCCGGGTCAACCCCGGGACGACAGCGGAGTGGTTGCGGCGTGATCGCGCTCTCAATGCACCAGCCGCCACACCGCGCCGCCGAGTGCGCCGATCCACAGGATGATGCACGCTGCGGCCTGAATCGCAAAACCCCGGCTACGCTTTGCCACCGCCTCGCGATAGCCGATGAAGTAGACGATGCGGCCGACCACCCAGAGCGCGCCGATCGCAGCCGCGGCGGCATCGCCGTTATAGATCGCGAACAGCCAGAGCGACGGCAGGAAGATCGGCATCCATTCCAGCGTGTTCATCTGGATGCGGAACACCCGCTCGAAATCCGGATGACCGGAGATCGCCGGCAGCTTGACGCCATAGGCGACGCGGGCGCGCGCGACCTGTGTCGAAGTGAAGAAATAGAACGCGACCGCAAGGCAGGTGACGATGGCCGTGTAATGGTACATGTCAGGCGTGTCCTCTTGTTTCATTGGCCCCGATGTCATGACGGGGCGGCAGCGACCGGTGTGACTGGCTGGACGATTTTGGGCGCGCCGATCTTCTGTCGGCGTTTCAGTACCCGGTCATCTCAAGATAGCCGATTCCCGCATGGCTGCCCGAAAAGCGGATCGGGCCTTCCCAATACGGGAAGCTGGTTCCCATCCAGGCCTTCGGATTGAGCGGCGCGGTTTCGATCGATAGCCCGCGTGCCGGAAGGGCGACGCGCCATGACGTCGGCAGCTTGCGGCCGTCGATCTCGGTGGTCGCAACCGGCGTGATGCTGTTGCCGGGGCCAGCGATCTCGGCCGAGCGGCCGTCCGGCGTGAACCAGTTGCCGAACAGGTTCTCGCGACCGTCCTTCTGGCGCAGCCGGTACAGCATCAGCTTCTCGTCGCCGGGCAGATGCAGCGAGAACCAGTCCCAGCCGGTCTGGTCCGCCGCCAATGGCTGGCTGCTCCATTCGCGATCCATCCAGGCCATGCCCGTGACGTCGACCGGTCTGTCGTCGATCACGATGCGGCCGGACGCCCGGTAGAACGGCTGGCTGTAATAATAGGAGGCCTGTCCGCGATCCGACTTGCGGCTGTAGCCGTGATCGCCTTGCAGCACCAGCGGGCGATTGGCGTCGAGGCGGAGCGCGGTGCTGAAGTCGGCAGCCGAGGCCGTCAGCTCGAGCGGTGCGACGCGCTGCGCATCGAACGGGTCGAGCCCGTGCATCTCCCAGGCGTCGATCCAGGCACGGAACGGCGTGGCCTCGACGCCGGCCTGACCGACGCCGCCGCGCGCAAAGGTTTCGCTGAAGCGATGCGTGGTGGCGCTGGTCACGGCAGCGTGGCCCATCCAGACCTGCTGGTTGGCCCAGCCCTCGCTGGGGCCGCCCGGCTTCATCGCCTGGCGGAACAACGTCCATTGCGCGCCATAGGCCGCGCCATTCGTGTCGGAGAGATTCGCCGTCACGTACCACCATTCGATCCGGAACTCCGGATGTGGGCCGTGATCGATTGGGAATACGAATGGCTTGCCCGGCGTGACGGCGGCAAAACCTTCGGCATTCTCGCCGAGCCCGGCAAAGCCCTGCGCAAGGCTTTTGCCGCCAAGCGCGAGCGCCAGCGCGCCGCCGGCAAAGGCGCGGCGGGTGATCGTGCCGCTAACGCTCATTGACGAAGATCCTGATCAGGCTGGCTGGTTGCATGCGGGCCAGCCGCGCGACCGGCAGCGCGGCCGCACAGAACGCGGCGGCGAGCGCCACGGCGAGCAGCTCGATCAGCTGCAACGGGAAGACGTGGAACGGCAGCCGCCAGCCGAATGCCTTCACATTGACGATCGCAAGCAGGCACCAGGCAACCAGAAGGCCGAGCGGCAGCGCGAACAGCGCGGTGATCAATGCGACCGCCATTGTCTTCAACAGTTCGAGCGCCGCGAGCCGCCGTCGCGTCAGGCCGATCGCCCACAGCGGCGCAAGCTGCGGCAGCCGCGAATTGGCCAGCGTCAGCAGGCTGGTCAAAAGCGCGATGCCGGCGACGCCGAGCGTGAAGGCGTTGAGCGCCGCGGTTACCGAGAAGGTGCGATTGAACACCCGTTTGGATTCCCGCTTCATCGTCGCCTGATCGGCGACGTTGCGGTCGTCGAGGCCGAACTTCGCCTGCAACGCCACAATCAGCGGTGCGATGTGATCGGGCGCGACCCGGAGCCCGATCCGGGTCTGCGGCGTCTGCGGGAAGCGCCGGGTCAGCGCGGCGAAGTTGACCGCGATCTGGCCCTTGGGGTTGCCGTAATCGGCATAGATGCCGACGATCTCGAGCGGCCAGTTGCCGCCCGGGGCAGGCACCTCGATATGATCGCCAATCGCAAGCTTCATCCGCCGCGACAGCTGCTCGCTGACCAGACAAGTGTCGCCGGGACGCAGCCTGACCCACGCATTGGACGTGCTCTCCAGCAACGGCCAGTTGTCGCGATAGGTGACGTGGTCGGGCAGCCCGAGCACCTCGATCGGCGCGCCGCCGAATTGAGTGTCGGCGCGGCCGCCGGGCAGGATGGCCTGAACCTCCGGCCGATCGCGCAGCCACGTCTTGATCTCTTTTGCCTGCTGATCGCTGGCCGCGCTGATGTAGACGTCGGCGGCGAGCCGGCCGTCGAGCCAGACCAGGAAGGTGCGGCTAAAACTTTCCACCATGGTGCCGACCCCGACATTGACCGCGAGCGCGAGCAAGAGCGCCATCAGGGCCAGCGACAAGCCCGAGAGCTGCTGGCGGCTGTCGGCCCAGAACCAGATGCCGACCGGCTGCCGCGCGCTGCGCTGGCCGAATGCGAGCGCGATCTGCAGCACCATCGGCAGGATCAACGCCGCGCCGAGCATCAGCGCGGCCAGCACCGCAAAGCCCGCGATCAGGGAATCGCCGAACTGAATGAGAGCCGCTGCGACCGCAAACACCGCGAGCGCCGCGGCACTCTGGAACATCAGCCAGCGCCGTTGCGCCTGCTGCCAGGCCTGCGGCTGCGCCGTCGCCAGCACCGGCATCCGGATCGCCTTGGCAAGGCTCGCGGCGGCGGCTGCGAGCGCGCCCAGGATGCTGATGGCGATGCCGGCGAACCACCAGACGGGCTTGAGCGAAAGCTGTCCCGGGATCTGCGCGCCATAGAGTCCGCGCAGGGAGGCCGCGACATCGGGCAGTAAGGCCGCCGCAATGAAATAGCCGCAGACGAGGCCGATCAGGCCGGCTACCAGCGCCAGCGACACCAGCTCGATCACCAGCACGGTGTTGAGCATTCGCGCCGAGACGCCGCAGGCGCGCAAGGTGCGCAGCATCGGCAACCGCTGCTCGAAGGCGAGGCCGATCGCGGAATTGACGATGAACAGGCCGACGAAGAATGACAGCAGGCCGAATGCGGTGAGGTTGAGATGGAAACTGTCGGTCAGCCGTTCGAGGTCGCTCTCGGCGCTCGGCTCGACCAGACGAAGTTTTTCGCCTGCCACGCTTTCCAGCGATGCATGCGGAGCATGGGACTTGCCGACGAGCAGGCGCGACACCTGGCCGGGCATCTTCAGGATGTCCTGCGCGATGCCGATATCGACGACCAGTGCGCCGGGTGCGAGCTCCGCCTGCACGCGCAGCGGCGGCAAGCTGATGCCGTTGGCCTGCGGCCGTTCGCCTTCCTTGAGGCCGAGATCGCGCAGCGTCTCGCCCGCCACCAGCATTTCACCGGGCGGCGTGACGAAGGATAGCAGGCTGCCGCGTCCGACCGTCGGCGCGTTGCCGACCTCGGACGGCAGCGTCACGGGCTCGACACCGAGCAGGCGGAAGCTGCGCCCGTCGATCTGGACGCGGCCTTCCAGCATCGGTGATACCGGCCAGCCGGCGCGGCGCAGATCGACGAACAGTTTTTGCGGGAAGGTCGCGCTGTCGCGGCTCACCAGCATGGCGGTGCGCGAGCCGCCGAAGGTCGCGGCGGCGCGGTCATAGGCGATGCGCGCCTGCTGGTTCAGCGCCTGCACGCCGCTCCACAGCGCGGTGGCCGAGATCAGCCCGATCAGCAGCGTTGCGAGCTGCATCGGATGCCGCCGCCAATGGCTCAGCAGCACCGCAAGAATCCACAGCGGCCGCCTCATGCAATGACCCCGGCATGCAGGGTGACCTGGCGGTCGAGCGTCGCGGCGAGCCGCGCGCTGTGGGTGACCATCAGGAAGCCGCAGCCGGTGCGAGCAACCAGATCGCGCGCCAGAAGCAGCACCTCGTCGGCGGTATCCTCGTCGAGATTGCCGGTCGGCTCGTCGGCGAGCAGCAGTAGCGGCTTGGGCGCCAGCGCGCGGCCGATCGCGACGCGCTGCTGCTGGCCGCCGGACAATTGCTCGGGATAGCGTTTCAGGAGCTTCTTGAGCCCGAGGCGTTCGACCAGCTCGTCATGCCAGGCGGCATCGTGGCGGCCGGCGATGCGCGACTGGAACACGAGATTGTCCGCAACCGTGAGACTCGGGATCAGGTTGAATTGCTGGAACACGAGGCCGAGCCGGTCCCGGCGCAGCTCGGCGCGGCCGGCGTCGTTGAGCCCGCAGACCGTGATATCGGCAAGCCTGATCTCGCCGCTGTCGGCGGCATCGAGCCCCGCGATCAGATGCAGCAGCGTGCTCTTGCCGCTGCCGGATTCGCCTGATAGCGCCACGCTCTCGCCGGTCGCAACGGCCAGATCGACGCCGCGCAACACCGCGACGTCTTCACCGGCAGAGCGGTAACTCTTGGTCAGGCCGGTGACGCGAAGCACCGCGGCGGTCTGGTCAGGTGAAGCGATGGCCGTGCCTCATTCAAGGCTTCTGGTATTTCAGGACGAACTCGTCGATCGGCACCGGCGCCTTGAAGACGGGAATGTCCTTCGGGTCCTCCGCATGATGCAGGAAATCGGCCTCGGCCACCAGCTTGAAGCCGGCCGCCTCGATCTCCTGCTTCAGGGTGCTCTCCTCGATCCGGTGCAGCGTCTTGGCGACGCTTGTGCCTTCGCCCGCCTTGGCCGAGTGGTCCGCGATGACCAGGAAGCCGCCCGGCTTCAGCGCGGCGAACATCTTCTTGTTCATCGCGGCGCGATCGACCGGCAGATAGCTGATGTCGTGATAGAAAAAGAAGAAGGTGATCATGTCGAGGTCCTTGACCTCGGGCGGGATCGGATCGTCGTAGTCGCGCACGACATGGACGACGTTCTTCATCGCGGGCGCCTTGGCGCGGGTATCGAACTTGTCCTTGACGAAGCGCTCGAGCACGGCAGCCGAATCCTGCGCGTAGACCTTGCCCGACGGAGCGACGGTGCGTGCCAGCAGTTCGGTGCTGTAGCCGGCGCTCGCTGCCATGTCGAGAATGGTCATGCCGGGCTTGACGCCGGCAAAGGCCAGCATCTTGGCCGGCTGGCGGCGCTGGTCGACCTGGCGATCCGCTTCGCTCCGATCGGGCGCGGCGACGATCGCCGCGTAGTCCGGGCTTGCCGCGTCCTGGGCGCGGACGGCAGGCACAGCGAGCAGCGTGGCGGACACAAGCGCAGCGCAGGCGGCCGCGCGAAGGATCGATCTGTTCATGAAATAACCCAAACCTTCATTAACCTCGGCTTTTCGTTTCCCCAAGCATAGCAGCCGGCCCATGACAGATCACCGCTTCACTGGCCGCGACGACGCGATCGTGATCGGGGCGCGCTTGCCCGGCCATCGTGTCTCGCCGGCCACAGAACCCGAGGAAATGCGGGTTGCGTTGCGCGGCGAGGCGTGGCTAGCATCGCCGATTGGGGCCGATCTTACGAAGCCAAAAAACGAAACGACGGGGAGCCAGACATGACGACGCAACCGACGCCCAAGGGGATGTCAACGGGGACGCCCAAGGGGACTCCAAGGGGGACTCCAAAGGGCGCCTGGCAAATCACCTTCCTTCTGTTCCTGTTCATGGTGGTGAACTTTGCGGACAAGATCGTGGTCGGGCTCGCCGGCGTGCCGATCCGGAAGGAGATGGGTCTCACCCCGGAGCAGTTCGGCGATCTGGGTTCGGCCTTCTTCGTCCTGTTCTCGATCTCGGCGATCGTGGTCGGCTTCATCGTCAACCGCGTCGATACGCGCTGGGTGCTGCTGATCCTGGCGGTGATCTGGTCGCTGGCGCAATTCCCGATGATCGGCACCGTCAGCTACACGACGCTGGTGATCTGCCGCATCATCCTCGGCGCCGGCGAGGGACCGGCCTTCTCGGTTGCCGCGCACGCCATCTACAAATGGTTTCCGGACGAGAAGCGCACGCTGCCGACCGCGATCCTGTCGCAGGGCTCCGCGTTCGGCGTGATCCTCGCAGTGCCCGCGCTGAACTGGATCATCGTCAATCACAGCTGGCATCACGCCTTCGGCGCGCTCGGCATCGTCGGCCTGATCTGGACCGTCGCCTGGTTCGCGCTCGGCAAGGAGGGGCCGCTGGTCTCGACCGCGGCCGTGATGGCCGAGGAGCCGCGGATTCCCTACTGGAAGCTCCTGACCTCGCGCACCTTCGTCGGCTGCGTGGTCGCGACCTTCGGCGCCTATTGGGCGCTGTCGCTCGGGCTGACATGGTTCACTTCCTTCATCATCGAGGGGCTCGGCTTCTCGCAGCAGCAGGCCGGCTTCGTCTCGATCCTGCCCTGGATATTCGGTGCGACGATCGTGATCCTGACCGGCTGGATCTCGCAGCTGATGCTGGCGCGCGGCTTCACCACCCGCGGCGCGCGCGGCGTGCTCGGTTCGGTGCCCTTGATCGTCGGCGGCTGCATCCTCGCAACGCTGCCCTATGCGCCGCCGGGCGCGCTGATGATCGCACTGCTGGTGATCGGTTCCGGCTTGTGCGGCTCGATCTATGTGGTGTGCCCGCCGATGCTCGGCGAGTTCACGCCGGTTTCGCAGCGCGGCGCGATCATCGCGATCTACGGTGCGCTGTATACCATCTCGGGCATCCTGGCGCCGATGGTGATGGGCAATGTGATCCAGCACGCCGCCACGCCGATGGCCGGCTACATGACGGGCTTCACCATCAACGCCGCGATCATGGCCGGCTCCGGTCTGCTGGGATTGCTGCTGCTGTGGCCCAACACCGAGCGCGCGCGGCTGACCGGCACGGCGCAGCCTGCCGGCACGATCAAGGGCGCGATGTCGCCGACGTAAGGGGCGGCGGCGCTCACCCTCCCCGAAAGGGGAGGGTCGGCTCGCATGAAGCAACGCGGAATGCGGGCCGGGGAGGGGTCATCTCTCCATTCGGGCAGCGTTTCCGCTAAGAGACCTGACCCCTCCCCGCCGCTCATTTCATTCGCGTTGACCCTCCCCTTTCAGGGGAGGGTCAGGCTGTTGTTGCTGAGTCTCCGCGCTAATATCAATTCAATCCCCGTGCACCACGCACGAGCCTGCCTGGCCGTGCGCCGGTAGCCTTGCCCTCGCGCTGGGTGACGACGCCTGACACGATGGTGGCGTCGTAGCCGTCGACCTGTTGCAAGAGGCGGCGGCCGCCGACCGGCAGGTCGTAGTGCACCTTCGGCGGATGCAGATGCAGCCGGTCGTAATCGATCACGTTGACGTCAGCCTTGAAGCCTGGCGCGATCACGCCGCGATCAGTGAGCCCAACCGACAGCGCGGTCTTGCGCGACTGCGCCGCGATCACGAACGGGATCGAGAGTTTTTCGCCGCGGCTGCGGTCGCGCGTCCAGTGCGTCAAGAGATAAGTCGGGAAGCTGGCATCGCAGATGATGCCGCAATGTGCGCCGCCGTCGGACAGGCCGGGCACGGCGCTGGGTTCGCGCAGCATCTCATGCACGGCATCGAGATTGCCGTCGGCATAATTCAGGAACGGCACATAGAGCATGCCGCGGCCCTCGTCGGTCAGCATCGCGTCATAGGCGAGCTCTTCCGGCTGCCGGCCCTGGCGGCGCGCCTGCGGGCCGAGCGCGTTCTCCGGCGGCTGCTCATAGTCCGGCGGATTGCCCAGGAGATACATCTTGTCGTAGTTTGGCCGGAAGAACAGCGGGTCGTCGGTTGCGGTCGCGGTTTCGCTCAGGATCGCCGCGCGCACTTCGGGCCGGCGCAGATGCGTCAGCCGCTCGGCCAGCGGCAGCTTGGCGATTTCGCGATAGCTCGGATGGGTCTGGAACGGGTTGCGCGACAATTCCAGTCCAAGCAGCAGCCCGACCGGCCGCGCCGCGATCTGGGTCGTGATCGAGAGGCCGCGGGCGGCGGCCTCATTGATGGTGTCCATGGTCTGACGCCAGCGCCGCGGCGCCTTGTCGGCCTGGGCGACGGAGAACGAGATCGGGCATCTTGTGTTCTCGGCGACCCGCAGCATCATCGGCAGGTCTTCGTGCACGGTGCTCTGGTCGAGCACGAATTGCAGCACGCTGCGGCCGACGCCGTGCATCGCGCCGGCGATCGCGGTCAATTCATCCTCGCCCGCCTTCAGCGTCGGCGTGTAGTCGCCGGTCGAGGTGCGGTGGTTGAGCGTGCGCGATGTCGAGAAGCCCAGTGCGCCCGAGCGCACAGCGTCGCCGGCAAGCGCCGCCATCGCCTGGTTGTCCTCGGGCGTTGCCGGATCGCGGCGCGCGCCGCGCTCGCCCATCACATAGACGCGCAGCGCCGCGTGCGGCAGTTGCGCGCCGATGTCCATGTCGAAACTGCGCTTCGACAGCCACTCCATGTAGTCGGGGAAGCTTTCCCATGCCCAGGGAATGCCGGCGCTCAGCACCGGCTCCGGAATATCCTCGACGCCTTCCATCAGCTGGATCAGCCTGCCGTGGTCGCTCGGCCGGCACGGCGCGAAGCCGACGCCGCAATTGCCCATGATGGCGGTGGTGACGCCGTTCTGCGATGACGGCGTGATGTCCTGGCTCCAGGTCACCTGGCCGTCGTAATGGGTGTGGACGTCGACGAAGCCGGGCGCCACCAGCTTGCCGCGCGCGTCGATCTCTTCCTTGCCCTTCGCGGCGACCTTGCCGACTTCGGTGATCTTGCCGCCGGAGATCGCGACATCGGCTTCATAGAGGTCGCCGCCCTTGCCGTCGGCGATGTTGCCGCCGCGGATCACGAGGTCTGGGGTCGAGGTCATGGCGCTTCATCCCGAGGCTGTTTTTGATTGTTCCGCATCATGGGTGAGCCCCTGATGCTGTCAACCAGCGCCGGTGAAGCTCTGGGATGCGCTGGCGGCGATTTGCCCGCGGGGATTTGTTGCGCGGCGGATCCGGGCGGCGGCCCGGTCACGATCGGCGATCTGGCCGATCATCTCGCCGAACTGTCTGCGGTTCATCTCGATGAGCTGTCGCGGATCGAGCCGCTTTTGAAGCAGGTGCTGTCGCGGCGATCGGAATGAATTCGTGCTGCGCACAACGCTTTGCGCCCGCGCAGCGCGCTTCTCACTTTTGGATGGCGATGCGGCCAAATCCAACCTAAAGGCGTGATTTTAGATACAATTCGCGGTCAATGCAGGCTGCAATACCGCGATATGCCTTGTCATGGTCATGAAACCTTCATAGACCATCCTAGGGGCAATATCGTTAGATGGACGGCGGCCGGTCGTGACCGAGGCGGGGACTGCCATTGCCGTCAGGCATGGCGATCAGGCGGAAATCGAACTCAAGCTGCTTGCGCCGCAAGGAAGCCTCGAAAAACTGCGCGAGGCAGCCTGTATCGTGCAGCATGCGCGCAATCGCGGTGCATTTCACCGGCTGGAAACGGTCTATTACGACACGCCGGAGCGGCTGCTGTTTCAGCATGGCATGTCTCTGCGGGTGCGACGCAGCGGCAAGACCTTTATCCAGACGCTGAAGCTTTCACCCAACGGCGCGCAGCCTCTGATGCGACGCCAATGGGAGGCGGCGGTCGAAGGCATCGCCCCTGATCTGGCGCGGTTCCCCGCCGACGAGATCGGCGATCCCGTGGCGGGAATGAGCAACGATGCGCTGGTGCCGGTGTTCGCGACAAAAGTGCGCCGCCACGCGCGGCAGCTCGATCTGCCCGATGCCTCGGTTGAGATCGCATTCGACGAGGGGACGATCGAGGCCGATGCGCGCCAGGAGGTCCTGTCGGAAATCGAGCTTGAACTGAAGAGCGGCAATGCCGGCGTCCTGTTCGATCTCGGAACCCAGTTGCTCGATGCAGCACCGCTGCAGATCGGCACGCGCAGCAAGGCGGAACGCGGCTATGCGCTCGCGTTCGATGTCGAGCCGTCGGCAGCGAAGGCCGAGTTGCCAGGCATCACCGCGGAGCTTGTGGTCGACGACGTCATCGCGCTGCTGGTGGGCTCCTGCTGGCACCATCTTTTGAGAAATCACGCGGTGGCCGAGCAGGGATCGGACCCCGAAGGCGTGCACCAGATGCGCGTGGCCTTGCGACGCTTGCGGACGATCTGTGCGCTGTTCCGGCGCGACATTCCATCGCCGGCATTCCTGGCGATCAACAGCGAAGCAAAATGGCTGATGCGGCAACTCGGCAAGGCCCGGGATTGGGACGTCTTCGCCGAGACGACGATCAACCGTCTGGTCAGCGCGATTCCGGATATCGACCTGGATGGCCTCCGCCAGGGGGTTCAACAGCAACGGAAGTCGAGCTACGGGACCTTGCAAAGCGCCCTGGCTGACCCCCGATGCAGCCGTTTCCTGCTCTCGCTGGGGCATTTGGTGGAACGCCGCGGCTGGCGCAACGAAATCGACAGCGAAGCGCTGGCTGTCCTGTCGCAGCCGATGCCGGTGCTCGCCGATCAAATTCTGGAACGATTGCATCGCAAGACATTGAAGCGTGGTGCGCGCTTCCGGCGGCTCGATATCCACGCGCAGCACAATCTCAGGATCAACCTCAAGAAGTTGCGCTATGCGGCGGAGTTCTTCCTGCCGCTCTATGCGTCCCACGCGCCGGCGAAGCGCTACGTGAAGCGGCTCGCCGGGCTGCAGACCAGTCTGGGGCGGGTGTGCGACATCGGAAGCACGCGCGTGCTGCTCCATGCGATCCGGCAGGACGACCAGCCTGCGCTTCATCTCGGCATCGGCGCGATGGCCGGCTGGCTCGCCCGCGATCAGATCGCGGTGGCGAAAACGCTGCGCAAGAGCTGGCGGCGGTTCAAGACGACGCCCGCATTCTGGGGCCGGTGAGTCCTGCGGCGCAAGGCGATCCGCGCGGGTTTGCCTAACGGGACTGTGCCTGGATCGCAAGTGCGGAAGCCTGCGGCTTGCGCTCGGTGACCAGCGCAAGCAGCACGGTCAGCACCATGAAGCACACCGACGCGCCGAACACCCAATGCGGCATGTGCCGATCCATGATCCAGCCGAACAGCAGCGGGCTGACGATGCCGCCGAAGTTGAAGCCGGTGGAGACGATGCCGAAGGCGCGGCCGGCGGCACCGGGAGGCGCGGCGTTGCGCACCATCATGTCGCGGGACGGCGCGATCACGCCGCCGAGGAATCCGGCAAGCCCCATCGCGAGCGTGAGCACGACCGGCGGCAGGTTCATCAGCGCAATCAGCAGCACCAGCACGGCATTGACCGCGAAGCAGGCCGCGGCGAGCTGGCTGTGGCGATGGGTCCAGTCGGCGAGATAGCCGCCGGCGAGCACGCCCGCGGCGCTGGCGCCGAGGAACGCGGTGAGCGCGATGTTGGCGGTCGAGAACGACGCGCCGTAGCCGCCCATCAGCGCGACCACGCCGAAATTGTTGATGCCCGATGTCGAGAGGCTGAGCAGCGTGAAGAACGCCGTCAGCACCATCAGCGCCGGCGTGATCACGCTGACCTTCGGCGCAGCGTCGTCCTTCGGCTTGTTCTTGTTGGCGCCGGCATCGGGAATGCCGAGCACGATCAGGAACAGCGCCACCAGCGGTCCGACCGCGCCGGCCACGATCAGCGCGCCGAGGCCGCCGATCGAGGCGACCAGCGCGGCCATGATCGCAGGCGCCACCGCGCCGCCGAGGAAGCCGGCAAAGGTGTGGATCGAGAAGGCGCGGCCCATCCGCGCCTCGTCCATATGGGCCGAGAGGATCGCGTAGTCAGCGGGATGATAGACGCTGTTGGCGAGGCCGAGCGCCACCGCACAGACGATCAGCGAGGTATAGCTCAGATGCAGGCCAAGCCCGATCAGCGCGCAGCCGCCGATGGTCAGCCCGACCAGCAGGATCTTGCGCGCGCCGATATGGTCGGCGAGGTAGCCGATCGGCGCCTGGGTCAGGCCGGAGACCACCGCAAACACCGTCAGCGCGAAACCGAGCTCGACATAGCCGACGCCGAGCTGCTGCTTCAGGAACGGGAACAGCATCGGCAGCACGAAGATATGGAAATGGCTGACCCAATGGGCGACCGAAATCCCCGTCAGCGTGCGCAGCGCGCTGTCGGCCTTCGCTTGCTGCGGTGCGGCCAGAATGTCGACCATGTCCGTGAAACCCCAATTCCAAAGCGTTTTCGAGCGAAGTGGATACCGGTTCGCGTGCAGAAAACGCGTCAAAAAAATGCCCGGCAGGGCCCGCAGAAAATAAGGGCTGGCCGCTAATTGTCCATGAACGCCCCTGCATGGCTGCCCCCGGCGCGGGCGTGCCGGATCGACACATGCGGCATTAAAGGCGGCGACAAAGTGTGGCGCCGCAGCGATGATCGGCCATGATCGACGCCAAAAAGCCGCTCCGGGTGCTTGTGTCAGAGGGCTCCAGCACCTCGGGCCGCGAAGCGATCACGATCCTGGGGCTGGCCGGCCATCACGTCGAGGTCTGTGACCCCTCGCGCTGGTGCCTGGCGCGCTATTCCCGCTTTGTCCGCAAATACCACCATTGTCCGCCGCTGCGGTCGGATCCGGCTGGCTTCCTCCGCTTCGTCGAGCGCCTGTTGGCGTCGCGACATTTCGATGTGCTGCTGCCGACCCACGAGCAGGGCTTCCTGTTCGCCCGCGCCGCGGCGCGGCTGACATCACGTGCCGGCCTGGCGCTGCCGGATTTCGACAGCTATCGCGCGGTGCACAGCAAGGCCGGCTTCAGCCGGCTGCTCGACCGGCTCGGCCTGCCGCAGCCGCCGACCGGGATCGTGAACTCGGCCGACGAACTGCGCGAGGCGGTGCGGTTTCCATCCGTGGTCAAGACGTCGGTCGGCACCGCCAGCCGCGGCGTCTGGTTCGTGCGCGATGCCGGCGATCTCAACCGCGCGCTCTACGATCTCGAATCCGCCGGCGATTTTGCCGGCGAGGTGCTGGCGCAGGATCTCATTACCGGCACCGTTGAGAAGGCCCAGTCGGTGTTCTGCCACGGCACGCTGGTCGGCTTCCACGCCTACCGGCAGATCGCGGCCGGCGTCGGCGGCGGCGAGGCGATCAAGGAGAGCGTGAGCCGGCCACCGATCCGTGCCGCGCTCGAGACCATCGGCGCGCATCTCGGCTGGCATGGCGCGCTCTCGGTCGACGTCATCATGCCGCTCGACAGCGCGACGCCGCTGTTGATCGACTGCAACCCGCGGCTGGTCGAGCCGATGAATGCGTACCAGTCCGGCACCGATCTGGTCGACCTGCTGCTGCGGGTCTCGCTTGGCGAGACGCCGGCGCCGCTGGCCGAGAGCCGCGCCGGAGTGCGGACGCATCTCGCCATGCAGGCGCTGCTCGGCAGCGCCTCGCGCGACGGCACCCGGCGCGACCTGATCAGGGAATGCGGCCGCATCGCCGCGGGCGAAGGTCTTTATCGGGGAAGCAGCGAGGAGTTGACGCCGGTGCGGCTCGATTGGCTCAGTGCCGTGCCGCTCGTGATGACGACAGTGCTGCTGCTTGCATCGCCATCGATCGCCTCATCGCTGGCGCGCGGCTTTGGTGCGCATCTGCTCGATCGCACGAGTATCGAGAAGATCGAGGGAGGGGATTTTCTGCGCGATCTCTCGACACGTCGTCCCGGCGAAAGCCGGGACCCATAACCACCGGACGCATCTCCATCCCCACGTCGTCCCGGGCAAGCGAAGCGCGACCCGGGACCCATAACCACCAGCGGTGATTGCTACGACGCGCTGGGGCCACGGCGCGTTTCAACAATTCAATCCTGTGGTTATGGGTCCCGGCTTTCGCCGGGACGACGGCGACTTATATTGCGCTCGTCCCTCACAACGGCTCGTCATCATTGCCGTAGCGATCGAGCTTCGGCGTGGCGATGTCGCCATCCTCGTAATAGTCGTCGTCCTGTGGCGCCGCGGGCGGTGGAGGATTTTTCGACTTGTCGTCGGACTTGTTGTCGATCTCGCCGCTGCGCTTGCTCTTCTTTCCGGCCTTGGCCATGCGTTTCCCCTGCGCGGGTCAAATCAGCTGCCGGTATTCTACCCCAGTCCCCCGCGGCTTGTAACGTGAGGAGATGGCGCGGCCGGGTCACACCCGCCGCGCCCATCATGCCCTAAAACGTCGCGCCGGCCTTGACCATGTAGGTGCGGCCGGGCAGCGGATAGGCCGAGAAGCGGCCGGCCGTGAACGAACTCGCGATGGCGTAGTCATAGTAGAGCGCGTTGAACAGATTGTTCACGCTGAGCGACCAGAAGAAGCGGTCAACCTGCCCGCTGAGCTTGAGATCGGCGGTGGCGTTGCCGGGAATCCGGTTCTGGGTGTTGGCCTGGTCGTTGTCCATGATGCGCGAGCTCCAGGCCCGCACCGTGGCATCGAACACCAGATAGTTCTGCCAGATATTCCAGGTCACGCCGAGATTGCCGGTGTAGCGCGAGACCAGCGGCACGTCGTTGCCGGCCCACATGCCTTCGCGGAAGACCGCGCGGGTGATCGCCATGCCGCCGCGCAGGGTGACGCTGTCGCTGACCTTGAGCGAGGCGCTGGTCTCTGAGCCGTAGCGGCGGGTGGGATCGAGGTTGACATTGTAGAACAGCACCGGGTTGAAATGGATCTCGTTCTCGAGATCCATCAAATAGATGCTGCTCTGGACCTGAAAGAGGTTGGTCTTCACGCGGAAGCCGCCCTCGACGTCCTGCGAGGTCTGGGTCTTGAGCTGGAAGTTCTGCGGGATCGGGGCGAAGGTCAGCGGGTCGAATGACGGACCCGATGCGACGCGCTCGTCGACGTCGGGCGTGCGGAATGCGCGCGCGGCGCGGCCGAATACCGAGAAGGTGTCGGTGAAGCGATGCTCGGCGCCGACATGCAGCGCGTATTGGGTCTCGTTGCTGTCGAGCGGCGCCGCCTGCGTGTCAAAGGCGAACGGTGCATTCGGATCGTAGCGGTCGCGTGCCGAGATGCTGGTGTTCTGGACGCGCGCACCGTAGGAGAAGTCGGTGGTCGGCAGCAGGCCGATCGTGTGCTGCCAGTACCCGGCCACGGTCTGCTGCTCGATATTGTAGACGTGGTAGGGGTCGACGCCCCGATAGGCGCCGCGTGCCTCGCGGAACGTCGAATCGTAATAGTCGATGCCGGTCAGGATCGTGGACGGCATCCCCAGCATCACGTTCTTGACGCTGAGCCGCGGCGTGATCGACCAGGTCTGTAGCGCGGCGTCATTGTAGGTCGAGGCGAAACTGATGGTCGGCACGGTGCCGAAGAAGCCGCTTTGCGTCTCGCGCTGGCGCCAGCCGCCGTCGACGATGAGGTCGACGCCGTTCATCAGCGTCTTGGTGAAGCCGGTGGTGACGCTGGCGGTTTGCTGATTGGCATAGTCGAACGGCGTCGCTGCGCCTCTGCGATCGGTGAGCAACTCGTTGACGCCGATCGACGGATCGACCAGCCGTCCGCCGGGCAGGCCGAGCTTCTGGTCGCTGCCAGTGACGGTGAGGAAGGCGGTGAGATCCGATGTCGTGTAGTTGACGTTGCCGACGGCGTTGCGCTGGTCGAGCGCGTTGTTGACGCGGTAGCCGTCGGACTTGATGCCGTTGCCGTAGAACGAGGTCGACCACGGGCCGGAATTGAGCGCCGCGGAGACCGCCGCCATGCGGGTGTTGAACGAGCCGAAACCGCCTTCGGCGCGGATCGTGGCCGGCGGACCGCCGGCGCCGGTCTTGGTGATGATGTTGACCACGCCGCCCACCGCGTTGTCGCCGTAGAGCACCGCGCCGCTGTTGCCGCGCGTGATCTCGATGCGTTCGATCGAATCGAGCGGGATCGTGGTGAGATCGAAGCCGGCCTTGTCGACGTCGTTGAGGCGGCGGCCGTTGAGCAGGAACAGGGTGTTGTCGGAGGCGAATGCGCCGAAGCCGCGCAGGTCGACCGCGGTCTTGGCGCCGTTCGGTCCGCCATAAAGCGATTGCAACTGCACGCCCGGCACCTGCGCGAGAATCTCCGGCAGCGACTGCACCGGCGAATGCGCGATGTCGTCGGCGGTGATCACGGTCGAGGAGGAGCCGACAATGCCCGCGAACTGGCGGCCGCCGCCGCCTGTGCCGCCCGTTCCGGTGGCCGGTCCGGTCCCTGTCGAGCCCGATCCGCTCCCGCTGCCCTGTCCTGTGCCCGGCGCCGGGCGGCGCGGGGCCGGCGCTCCGTCAGCGGCCGGCCTGGCGCGCGTGACATTCTGGTCGCCCGGCTTGGTGATTTCGATCGCCGGAAGTTGCTCGGGAACGGGCGCCTGCTGCGCCCGTGCGGTCGAGATGATGATGGTCGGCACGATCATCGTCGACGCGAGCAGAAGCACGCGGCTGCGCCGGGAGGAAGAGTTGGAGAACATCTAAGCGAGACCTCGGTAACGTCAGTGGCACGTCACCGCGAACCAGTCTCACCATCGTGCTCGCAGGCTCAGCTGCTTGCAGCCTCAAGTGAAGCTCATGCCTGTACTCCCCGACCGGCATCTTCGCGTGTGACCACGGCTGACGGCAGGTCTCCTGGCTCGCGGGTCGTTACCCTTCGTCGCCTTCCCAGGACCGAGATTCCCAGTGGCCTGTGACGAAGGATTCACCGCATACAGTTGCGGGGGCAGCCGCGGCGTTGGGGAAGCTTCCCCGCACCGCATTCCCTTTTCATCTCATGAAAGAACCGTCATGTTCATCTAGGGTTCGGCCGGGCGGCAAAGTCAATCCGGCGGAGGTCGGGCGGCAGCCAGCTGGCCACGGTTTTTGTCGAGTGTCGCTTGTCTGCCACGGCGATCGCTGTAAGAGCATGGATCCAATGAGCGTGCAGGATTTTGCCTTGGCGGCCGAGGTCGCGGCGCGGCGCCGGTGGGGCGCCACCGCGGCGCTGCTCGCGCTCGTGGTGCTGCTGCTCGTGCTTTCGCTCGGCATTGGGCCGGTGCGGCTGTCGCCGCTTGCGGTGATCGAGGCGCTGTTCGGCGGCGGCAGCGACGTGGCGCAGGTGATCGTGCGCGAGATCCGGCTGCCGCGCACCATTCTGGCGTTCGCGATCGGCGGTATTCTCGGACTATCGGGCGCAGCGCTGCAGGGCCTGCTGCGCAATCCGCTGGCCTCGCCATCGCTGTTCGGTGCGCCGCAATCGGCGGCATTCGGCGCGGTGCTGGTGATCGCGCTGGGCCTCGCCGATGTGCGCTCCTACGCGCTGCCGGTGGTGGCGATCATCGCCGCGTTCGGCTCGGTGTTCGCGCTGCTGGCGATTGCCGGCCGCAATGCCGGGCTGTTGATCCTGATCCTCGCGGGACTTGCGATCTCGAGCTTTGCCGGAGCCGCGACGGCGCTCGTGATGAACCTCTCCAGCAATCCGTTCGTGGTGCTGGAGATCGCGTTCTGGCTGCTCGGCTCGCTGGAGGACCGCAGCTTCCAGCACGTGGCGCTGGCACTGCCCTTCATCATCGCGGGCGCGGCCATCCTGCTGAGCCAGGCGAGCGCGTTCCGCGCGCTGACGCTCGGCGAGGAGGCCGCGCAGAGCCTCGGCGTCGATGTCGGGCGGCTAAGGTTGCTCGTGATCGCGGGTGTTGCGCTCGGCGTTGGCGGCGCGGTCGCGGTCACGGGTACGATCGGCTTCATTGGTCTCGTCGTACCGCACCTGATGCGCCCTCTGATCGGTCACGATCCGGCGCGGCTGCTGGTGCCGAGCGCCCTCACCGGGTCGGCGTTGCTGCTCGCCGCCGATATCGCGGTACGCATCATCCCCTCGACGTCGGATATCAAGGTCGGCGTGCTGACCTCGATCATCGGTGTGCCGTTCTTCCTCTATCTGATCATGCGCGAACGCCGCACGCTCGGCGGAGGCGTGGCATGACGCTGCTCTCTGCAATCGCTCTCAATGTGTCGCTCGGCAGCCGCAAGGTGTTGCACGATGTCTCGCTGTCGCTGGAAGCGGGCCATCTGGTGGCGCTGGTAGGCCCCAACGGTGCCGGCAAGACCACGCTGCTGCGCGCGCTCGCCGGATTGATTCCATCCGTCGGCGAGATCCGGATCGCCGGCGACGCGCTGGCGTCGCTTGCGCTGCGCGAGCGGGCGAAGCGTTTCGCCTATTTGCCGCAGGGGCACATGGTGCACTGGCCGCTGCCGGCGCGCGATATCGTCGCGCTCGGCCGCTATCCGCATGGCGCGACCGATCCGGCGCGGTTGTCGCCGAGGGATATCGAGGCGGTGCTGCGGGCGATGCAGGCGGTCGACGTCGTTGAATTCAGCGACCGCCGCGTCGCCGAGCTGTCCGGTGGCGAACGCAGCCGCGTCGCTCTGGCCCGGGTGCTGGCGGTGGAGGCGTCGGTGATCCTCGCCGACGAGCCGACCGCCTCGCTCGATCCGCGCCACCAGATCGATGTGATGCAGAAGCTTCGCAACGTCGCCGACACTGGCGTGCTCGTCATCGTGGTGACCCACGATCTCGGGCTCGCCGCGCGGTTCGCCGACCATGTGCTGGTGCTGTCGGAGGGACGGCTGGCGGCGCAAGGCGCGCCTGCTGAGGCGTTGTCCGAGAATGTTCTGGCCCGCGTGTTCCGGGTCAGCGCGTACCGCGCCGAATTCCAGCGCGAGGCCGTTATCGTGCCGTGGGCGGACGTGTGACGAGGGTGCGGTGTCTCGCAGCGGTGGCCGCAGCGGCATGGCTGATGTCGTGTACAGCCGCGTCCGCCGCCGGACCGCGCATCGTCTCGATGAATGTCTGCGGCGACCAGCTCGTGCTCTCGCTGGCCGACCCGGACCAGATCCTCGGCCTCAGCCGCTTTTCGCGTGATGCCTGGCAGTCCTGGGCCGCCGAGCAGGCGCGAAACTATCCGCTTCTGTCCGGTGAGGCCGAGGATGTGCTGCTGCTCAAGCCCGACCTTGTCGTGGTCAGCCTGTTCGACAAGCGCGCGACGCGCGATCTCCTGAAGGCCAACGGATTGCACCTGGTCGAATTCACGGTGCCGCGCACGCTGGACGAGGTGAGAGACCAGATCCGCGCGATGGGCGACGTGTTGCAGCATCCGGATCGCGCGCGAGCCGAGATCGCGCGGCTCGATGCGGCGATCGCGCGGGCGCGGGCGGTGGCTGATGGTCATCACTATCGGGTGCTGCCGGTGGAGCGGCGCGGCTTTGTCGCAGGTCGCAGCAGCTTGGTCAGTTCGCTACTGGCGGCAACCGGCCTGAGCAACGCGGCCGGCGAACTCGGGCTCGACGCGGGCGGATTTGCCTCGCTGGAGGCAATTGTAAAACTGAGGCCGGATTTCATCTTGGTGTCGGAGGCCGGCGATCGCGCCGAGGACGAGGGCCGCGCCTTCCTGCTGCATCCGGCGCTGGAGCGCTTCTATCCGGCCGACAAGCGGATCGTGCTGCCGGAGCGGCTCACCGTGTGCGGCGGCGTGATGCTGGCCGATGCGCTGGACCGGCTGACGGCGGAGCTGCAGCGCGTGACACGGTGATCCCCGTAATCCGTCATCCTGAAGAGCGCGCAGCGCGTCTCGGAAGGATGCACGGCCCGGACGTCTCCAAACGCTTATGGAAGGAGCGCGGCCGTCGCCCTTCGAGGCTCGCCCAGCGGCGCAATTGCGCCGCAAGGCTCGCACCTCAGGGTGACGGACATTGTGCGGGGCTAACGGCTACGAGATCACCCCATCACCACCGGCCCGCCAGCCTTCTTCCAGGCGTCGATGCCGCCTTCGATATGGGCGGTGTTCGCCAGCCCCGCCTTCTTCGCGGCGGCAACGGCCATCGCGGAACGCTCGCCGAAGGCGCAGAAGAACACGACGCGGCGGCCGGTCGCGGCCGCGACCTCGCGCAGCATGCCGCCGGGCTGCAACGTGGCGCAGATTCCGGGATAGGGCGCGTGCAAGGCGCCGCGCAGCGTGCCGTGCTTGGCCCGCTCGCCGCTCTCGCGCAAATCGACCAGCAGGATATCGGGACGGCCGAGGCTCGCGATTGCATCGCGCGCGCTGAGGGAGAGGCCTTCCCTGGCGAGCTCGTCCTGGTGCAGGCCGACATGCATGTTGGCGGGCACCGCGACGTCCATCATCTTTGGATTCGGGAGATGAAGATTGTTCATCAGCTCGACATAGTCGTCGATCGATTTCACCTGCAGCCGCGGATTGTAGCGCTTCTCCTCGCCGATCGTGGAGACGGTGTCGCCCTTGTAGTCATGCGCGGGGAATACCAGGGTCTCTTCCGGGAGCTTCAGCAGGCGGTTGAAGATCGAATCATACTGCGCCCGCGCGCTGCCGTTCTGGAAATCGGTGCGGCCGGTGCCGCGGATCAAGAGCGTGTCGCCGGTGAAGACGCGGTCGCCCATCAGATAGCTATAGGAATCGTCGGTGTGGCCGGGCGTGTACAACGCTTCGAGACAGAGGCCCTCGATCGTCACCTTGTCGCCGTCGGAGACGCGCATCGACACCACGTCGGCCTTGCTCTGCTCGCCCATGATGGTGATGCACTGGGTGCGGTCGCGCAGCTCGCCGAGGCCGGTGACGTGATCGGCATGGAGGTGCGTATCGACGGCCTTGACCAGTCGGAGGTCGAGTTCCTGCAGCAGCTTGCAGTAGCGGTCGGCCTTCTCCAGCACCGGATCGAGGATCAGCGCCTCGCCGCCGGCGCGGCTCGCGAGCAGATAGCTGTAGGTGCCGGACACGCTGTCAAAGAGCTGGCGAAAGATCATGACGGCCTACCTATTCTCCGGGTCAAGTCACATGGAGCATATTATTCCATAGATAGGGTCGATTCAAAGCAAATCCATCCCCCAACTGAACCCATCCTCAGGAGCCGCGTCGCGGCGTCTCGAAGCGCGCACGGCCTGCTCGTTCCGCGGGAGGGGTTATGCGCGTTCAGGCGACGGCGGTGTTAAGGACGAACCAGCGTGTATCCGTTCTCGGTGAGAAGCAGGATCTGTGCGACGCCGACGTGCACGGGGGTGGCGGCTGCGATGTAGTCCGGCCGCTTGCCAGTGTCGCGCTCGATCGTGTCGACGGTGTTGAGGCAGATGTCGACCCGCGCGCCCTGCGCGACCAGGCTCTCGACCAGCTTGCGGTTCGCATTATCGGGCTTGAGCAGGTCGATGCCCGGGCCGAAGGCGACGATCTCGACCGCGACCTTGTCGGGGTCGTAGTGCCTCATCAGATTGCTCGCGACGCTGATGACGAGGCCCTGCTTCTTCGGATCGTTGTCGGAGAGCTGTAGCACGACCTTGTGCTCGGCGAACGGCTTGTCCTGCAGCGGCGCGAGCTGGGCGCAGGCGAGCGGCGTTGCCAGCACGATCGCCGCAAGGCCGAGCGCCGCGATGAGCGCGCGCCACGTCATCGGTGCCTCGCAATGCCTGGATTGTCCTCGACGCCTTTCAGCGTCACGCCGGGTTCGTCGCGGTTCGGCGGCCGGCCGGAGCGCAGATGCTTGGCCACGACATCCCAGATCGGCGCGCCGTTCTGCTGGTTGACCGAGGCCCAGCCCGCGACCTTGTAATGCTCGCCGGCTTCGAGATGCTTGCCGTTGCCGAGCTTCAGCTCGGAAATGCGCTTGCCCACGGTCTCGCCCGGCGTGCAGGTGTAGGCGAGGCCGCCGACGCGGACCATGTCACCGCCCTGCTGATAATAGGGATCGACGTTGAACAGGTTGTCGCAGACGTCTTCCAGCACATCCTTGATCTGGCTGCCGGTCATCGTCGCGACGTAGGTCTCGGGATAGGTGATCGCGGTTTCCGACAGCACGTCTTCCATGGTCAGCGGCTGTCCGGCGAGTGTGGTGAGGCCCCAGCGGAAGCCCGGCGACAGCGCGATTTCGGCGTTGAGCTCGTTCAGCAGCGCATCGCAGATCAGCTGGTCGACGGTGCCGGAGAAATTGCCGCGGCGGTAGAGCAGGCGGTCGGCCGTGCCGAGCTTGTCGCTCCATTCGTCGGCATGCGGATCGCGCATCCTGTCGATCAGCGTCTGCATCGCCGGATCGGGCTTCAAGAGCTCGGCAAACACCGGCAGCAGGCGGTAGCGGAGATTGGCGACCTTGCCCTTGGCGAGGTCGAGATCGAGCACGCCGATGAACTTGCCGTTGGAGCCGGCATTGGTGACCAGCGTGACGCCGCCGGCATTGGTCACCGTGATCGGGATCGGGATCGCGTCATGGGTGTGGCCGCCGAGGATGACGTCGATGCCGGTGACACGACTGGCGAGCTTGAGGTCGACGTCCATGCCGTTATGCGACAGCAGGATCACCGCCTCGACCTTGTCGTTGTTGCGATGGCCGTCAACGAGCTTCTGCAGCTCCTCGTCGCGGATGCCGAACTTCCAGTCCGGCGTGAAGCGCTTGGGATGCGCGATCGGCACGTAAGGGAAGGCCTGGCCGATGATCGCAACGCGATGGCCGCCGATCTCCTTGATCGTGGACGGCTTGAACACCCGACCCGAGGCCGGATCGAACGCCTTGGCGTCGTTGAACGCGGCCTCCTCGGTCAGGAATACGTTCTGCGCCAGGAACTCGCCCTTGAAGCGAGAGAGATTGTCGCGCAGCACCTCTTCGCCATAGGTGAATTCCCAATGCCCGGTCATCGCCTCGATGCCGAGCAGATTGGCGGCCTCCACCATATCGGCGCCGTTCATGGCGTTGGCGAGCCCTGAGCCCTGCCAGAGGTCGCCGCCGTCGAGCAGGATCGAACGCTTCTCGCCGACATCGGCGCGCAGCTTGTCGATCAGCGTCTTGAGATGGGCAAAGCCGCCGAGCCGGCCGAAGCGGACGGCGGCCTTCTCGAACTCGACGCAGGTAAAGGCATAGGCATCGGCGCTGTCGGGCCGGATGCCGAAACGGTCGAGGAATGCCTTGCCGACCAGATGCGGCGGCTGGCCGGCCATCGCGCCGACGCCGATATTGGCGCCGGGCTCGCGGAAGAACACCGGCTTCAGCTGCGCATGCGTGTCGGTCATGTGCAGGATGCGGGCGTTGCCGAAGCGTTCGAAGTCGTAGACGCTGGCGGTATCGGCACCACGCGCGAGGCGGGGCAGGCCGGCCACAAGCGTTGCGGCGGCCGAAGCTATCAGGAAATCGCGGCGGCGGATGATCATCACTCTCTTCGCGCGGCCCCCGTGGCCTGCGCGCCTTTAGCGAACTTCCATGTCCTTCCAGCGTTCCTTTTCGCTGGTCGCCTGGAAGATCGATGCCTTTGCCAGCGCCTCGGCCTCCTTGGCCTGGGCGACTGCGGTGTCGAAATCACCAGCCTCACCGGCCTTTTTTGCGGCGGATAGCGTCGAGGCTGTCGTGGTCCACTGGTTGCGCAGCAGGCCTGCTTCCTTGTTGGCGGCCTCAGCCGCGGCGTAGGCCGCCTTGTAGTCGGATTCGGAGGCGGCCAAGGCTGCGGTCGCCGTCGCGATCAGCAGGGCCGTTGCCGCGAAGATGGCTCTGATGGCCGCGCTCATGGCCTTGCGCCCGGACCCGAGATCGGCAGGCCATTGCTGACATAGGACAGGTAGTATTCGAGGTTGCGGTACTCGTCGTCCTGCGGATTGAGCGGCACGCCGCGGATCTGGCTGTTGCAGGTGGTGAAGCGGCGGCTGGTCGTGCCCATGCCCGACCATTCCGAGCGGTAGATCGGCATCGCGTTCAGGATGCCGAGCGCCGGCGCCAGCACTTCGGCGCGGATCCGCTCGCCCGGGCTCTGGATGTGGCAGGTGGCGCAGGAGAAATTGAGCTGGCCGCGGCGGGTGTAGAAATATTCCTTGCCCTTCTGATAGGCCTCCAGCGCACGCGGATCGTCCGGGATCTTGATGTCCATCGGCTTGCCGCGCGAGGTGAAGGCCATGTAGGCGGTGAGCGCCGCCATGTCGTCCTTCACATAGGAGAACGGCGCCTCGCCATTGGCCTCGCGGCAGCGGTTGAGCGCGAGCTCGAGCGTGACGACCTTGCCTTCCTTCTCGTCGAAATAAGGATAGTTCTGGCGGATGCCGATGCCCTTGTTCGGGAAGCAGTCGGCGTAGGTCTTGCCGTTCTTGAACGGCGTCGAGAACATCTCCTTGCCGGCTTCGAGCGAGAACTCGTAGGGCGGAAACTGTTCCTTTTCTTCCCACTGCTTGTGCAGGTCCTCATTCATCGAATAGGGACCGTTGACGAAATCCTCGAGCTTCAGCTTGGGGAATTTGCTGGTGAAGAATTTCTGGAAGGCGGCCTTGTCGGCGGCGGGATCGACGGCGCCGGCTGCGTGCGCAGCCGGCGTGCTTGCGAGAACGCCAAGGGCGAGCGTGGCAATTGCTGCGCGGATTGCGAACCGCCGCGTCATTGAATCTTCGCCGTGGTGGTGTCGGTCGCGCCCTTGTTGTCGACCCAGCTGACCTTAAGGTCGTCGCCCTTCTTGCCGCCCTTGAAGGCGAACTTGACATAGGGATCCTTGGAGACGCCGCCGCCCCAGTCGGCGACGAACACCGGCTTGCCGTCATGCTCGAAGGTCAGCACCTGGATGAAATGCGGCGGGATGATCTCGCCCTTGGCGTCCTTGACGAAGCCGGAATCCATCGGATGCTGGATCAGCGCCTGCACCTCGGTGGTGTCGCCGTTTGACGTGGCGCGCACGCGAATGCTCGATGCCATCTTGATTGTCCCTTGATTGAGCTCAGCCGCCGCAGCCGCCGACGGTGACCTTGATTTCCTTGCTCGCGCTGTAGAGCTTGCCGCCGGCCTCGACGATCACGGTGACGTTGCTGGTCTTGGCCATCTTGATGCGGTTGGCGACGCTCGGCAGCGTGCCGGCCGGAATCCTGTACGAGGCGATCAGCGAGATCGGGTTCTCGCTCACCAGGAACGAGATCGAGGTGACGTCGGCCAGCGTCGTGGCGGCGGAGATCGGCACCACCGCGCCGTTCTCGGCGATCTCGGGTGCGTCCATCTTGACCTTATCCGAGGGCTCGGCGGTCTTGCCGTAGAGCGCCTTGATCGCGTCGGCCTCGTTCTTCTGCTTGAACGCCTCTTGCGGATATTTGTCGTTGGCGGCGGCGAGCGCCTGCGGCACGTCGAACGGAATGACGCCGAGGCCGATCAGCGCGGCGACGCCCGCGCCCTTCAACACCAGGCGGCGGTCCCTAAAAAATTCGCTGGTCGTGATGTTCATCGAAAAAATCTCCTCAAGCTGATGTCGCCGCGTCACAGCGTCTGCAGGAAGTCCACCACCGCGCCGATTTCCTTCTCGCTCAAAATCCGGTTTCGGCCGAACGGCGGCATCACTGTTTGCGGGTTGCGCTTGGTCTCATCGGTCACGATCGCGATCAACTCGTCGCGGCTGTATTTCGCCTTGAGGCCGGTCAATTCGGGGCCGATCGTGCCGGGCAGCTCGCCGCCCTTGATGACATGGCAGGTCAGGCAATTGCCCTTGCCGCGGTCGAAGGCGAGCTTTTGGCCCTCGGCGGCGGATTGGGCCTGCGCGGGCGCGGCCATGGCGGTGCCGGCCAGCAGCGCCAGGACGAGGGCTGGCTTGGAGAAAGTGGCGATCAAGGACGTTTCCCGGGCTTCAATCTCGATGATCCCATCGCAATATAAGAGTGGAAAGCACAAAGGCCATCGGCTGGCAACTCGGAGAATAGGCGCGTTGCGACGGGGTTAATGGAAGCGTGGTGGTCCGTCTGCCTGTCATGTTTGTGCGGCTGAGCCTTGAGGAGAAGCGTGGTGGCGGAGTTCGTGGTGGAGTTCGGCAAGGACGGCAGGCCGGTCAAGGCGGACGGGCGGCTCGACGCGGCGGCATTCCACCGCAATCACCAGCCGATCTGGGCGGTCCTGAAGGACTACCTCGCGGGCCGATCCGGCGACGTGCTGGAAGCCGGCAGCGGCACTGGCCAGCATGTCGTCCATTTCGCCGGTCAGGCGCCCGACATCGTTTGGTGGCCGAGCGACCTCCATGCGGCGCACCTGCGCAGCATCGAGGCTTGGCGCGCGCATGCCGGCTTGGCCAACATCCGACAGCCGCAGCCGATCGATCTGTCGGATTCGGCCTGGTCGCCGACGCCGCCGGACGGCAACGGTCCGGACAAACTGCTCGCGATCTTCTGCGCCAACGTGATCCACATCGCGCCGTGGCGCGTCGCCGAGGGCCTGTTCGCCGGCGCCGCACGGCATTTGCGCGCCGACGGCCGGCTGTTCCTCTACGGCCCGTTCAAGCGCGGCGGCAAGCACACCGCGCTCAGCAACGCCGTGTTCGATACGTCGTTGCGCGAACGCGACGCCGAGTGGGGCGTGCGCGACATCGCCGATGTCGAGAAGCTTGCGGAGAGCGTCGGGCTGAAGCTCGACGGCAGCTTCGAGATGCCAGCCAACAACATGATCCTGATGTTCGTCCGGAAGGATGCGGCTCAATCGTAGAGGGATTAGCCGACTGCGTCCGCCGTGGCGCAGCGTGTGAAGGCGTAAGGCGTAATCCACCATTGTGACGTGCCGCGAACGATGGCGGGTTATGCTTCGCTAGCCCGCCCTGCAAGACCAATATTGGCTTAGCTATAAGCCGGGCACCATCAGTCCCCACGCAGCCGGCAACGTTCGTCGGCAATCCTGGCACTGCTGCGTCACCTTCTGTTAGCCGCCGTCGTCGATCGCCAGGCTTTCACCGTTGATCCAAGATGTGTCATTTGACACACCGGTAGTGTGTGAAATAGCATACTCGGACGACGGAGGCCAAAATGAAGAGACGGCTTTATCCGGCTGTGCTGGAGCGCGGTCCGCGCGGCGCGTTCGGGGCATGGTTTCCGGACTTTCCCGGCTGCGTCGCCGGCGGCAAGTCGCAGGAGGAGGCGATCGAGCGCGCCGAGCATGCGCTGGCGCAGGCTGTGGACGGCTGGGTCGAGCAGGGGCACACGCTGCCGGAGCCGACGCCGATCGAACGTATCGTGCCGCCGAGGGGCTCCGACGTTGCCGCCTTCTTCATGGTCGGCGTTGATCCGCCCGATCCGTCCGAGCGCGTCAATGTCTATCTGCCGAAAAGCCTGATCACGCGCATCGACAAGCGCGCCGCCGAGCTCGGCATGAGCCGTTCGAGCTTCTTCGGCTTTGCGAGCTCGCTCGCGCTGGAATGGCCGGGCGGCTACCCACGCGGCGCCCCGATCGCGCCACGCTCCAAGGTGCACAAGACCGGCGCGCTGCGCCCCGAGAAGCGGCCGGGCAAGAAGCCCGTGCGGTAGACGATGCGCGATGCAACACGCGTGACGTCGTCCTGGCGAAAGCCAGGACCCATTACCCCAAATGCTGGTTGTTGCGCGTAGCTGGGGCCGCGATTTCTCTCACAACAAAACTCGGTGGTTGATGGTGTGGACGGCCCCCTACGGCATCAGTGTGCCAGAATGAGGTTGTTGCAAATCTCAGACATGGAGACCGTCCGTGAGCCAGATTATCCGCATTGGGATGGATACGTCGAAGTATATTTTTGTGTTGCATGGGGTTGATGCGACGGAGCAGGTGGTACTGCGCAAGAAGCTGTCGCGCAGACAGGTGCTGGAGTTCTTCGCCAAATTGCCGCCGACCGTGATCGGGATGGAGGCCTGCGGGGCGTCGCAATATTGGGCGCGAGAGCTTTCCAGGCTGGGCCATGAGGTGAGGCTGATGGCGCCGCAATTGGTTAAACCCTACGTGATGCGGAACAAGAATGACGGGCGGGATGCAGAAGGCCTGTGTGAGGCGATGAGCCGGCCGAGCATGCGCTTCGTACCGGTGAAGACGGCCGAGCAGCAGGCTGCGCTGATGCTGATGGGGGTCCGCGACGGATTGATCGCCCGGCGCGCCCAATTGACCAATACGATACGCGGCCATGCGGCGGAGTACGGCCTGATCGCGCCCAAGGGACTGGACGCGACCAAACCACTGCTGGCGCGGATCGCGCAGGACGAGACGCTTCCCGCTCTGGCGCGCGAACTGTTTGTGGTGCTGGGCCGGGAGCGCGTCAGGCTCGAGGGTGAGTTGGAGGCGGTTGAGGCCAAGCTGATGGCCTGGCACCGCGGCGATGCCACGGGCCGGCGCCTGGCTCAGATCCCCTCGGTCGGTCCGATCGTTGCAACCGCGCTGGTGATGAAGACACCTGATCCGGGCGCGTTCCGCTCCGGTCGTCACTTTGCGGCCTGGCTGGGATTGACACCCAAGGACCACTCCACCGCTGGCAAGACCAGGCTTGGCAAGATCACGCGGGCGGGCGATGAGGACCTGCGCCGTTTGCTGGTCGTCGGGGCCACGGCGGTGATCCAGCAGGCCAGGCGCGGACGCGGTCATCACTCGCGCTGGCTGCTGGCGCTGATCAAGCGTAAGCCGCCGCTTGCGGCCGTAGCGCTCGCCAACAAGGTGGCGCGCATCGCCTGGAAGCTGATGGTGACGGGCGAGAGTTATGACGCCGCACGGCTGAATGCCGCTACGACGGGTACCGCTTAACAGATTGGCCGGCCGGCGGGCTCGCTCGTCAGCCGACCCGGAGCTGCAAGAGCAGATGGAGCGGTCGATCGAGCAACGAAGCGAGACAATCCGCAGGACCCATCGGCCGCCAACAGGTCGCGTGGTTGTTTGGAACTCGCATCGCGCAAACCATCTTGGCCAGCGATCCATTCGATCGCACTCAACAGGCCGGACATATGGATGCAAGCGATCCGATCAATCCCAGAAAGCTCTTGTGCCACGGGGGCCGTCCACATATGGGTCCTGGCTTTCGCCAGGACGACGCCGGGTGTGAGTATTCGACCAGGCCAATCCTTGTGCGCCTCCCGCATGGCGTACGTCCGTTTGCGCCGGTTGATCGGCCTGCACCTACTCTCCATAGTGCGCGCGATTGGGGGCTCCCGCCGGGGCTTCGAGGCGGGACGACCGATGATTGACGTGACGGTTGCGGATGAGACGAGCGACGACGCGCGGGCGCGCAGCAATGTGTGGCGGCTTGCGGCGGCGCAGGCGCTGACCGGCGCCAATTCGGCCGTGATCTTCGCCACCGGCTCGATCGTCGGTGCGACGCTGGCACCCGACATCTCGCTCGCGACGGTGCCGCTCTCGATGTATGTGCTCGGGCTTGCCGCCGGCACGCTGCCGACCGGCGCGATCTCGCGCGCCTATGGCAGGCGTGTCGCCTTCATCGTCGGCACCTTCTGCGGCACGCTCACCGGCGCGCTCGGCGCCTGGGCGATCCTGCATTCGTCGTTCTGGCTGTTCTGCGGCGCGACCTTCCTCGGCGGGCTGTATGGCGCCGTCGCGCAGTCCTATCGCTTTGCCGCCGCCGACGGCGCCAGTGTCGCATTCCGGCCCAAGGCGGTGTCATGGGTGATGGCCGGCGGCGTATTCGCCGGCGTGCTCGGGCCACAGCTCGTGCAATGGACCATGGACATCTGGCCGCCCTATCTGTTCGCGTTCTCCTTCGTGATGCAGGCGCTGGTCGCGCTGGTGGCGATGGCGGTGCTGTCGGGTGTCGATGCGCCGAAGCCCGCGGCGGCGGATCTGCATGGCGGCCGCCCTCTGCTCGAGATCGCGAGGCAGCCGCGCTTCGTGGCCGCCGCGCTGTGCGGCGTGATCGCCTATCCGATGATGAATCTGGTGATGACCTCGGCGCCGCTCGCGATGAAGATGTGCGGGCTGTCGGTCAGCGATTCCAATTTCGGCATCCAGTGGCACATCGTGGCGATGTATGGCCCGAGCTTCTTCACGGGCTCGCTGATCGCCCGCTTCGGCGCGCCCGTCATCGTCGCGCTCGGGCTGGCGCTGGAGGCGGTCGCCGCGATGATCGGGCTGTCGGGGATATCAGCGCCGCACTTCTGGGCGACACTGTTCGTGCTCGGGATCGGCTGGAACTTCGCATTCGTCGGCGCCTCCGCTCTGGTTCTGGAGACACACCGGCCGCAGGAACGCAACAAGGTGCAGGCGTTCAACGATTTCCTCGTGTTCGGGATGATGGCGATCGGCTCGTTCTCGTCGGGCCAGCTGCTCGCGCATTACGGCTGGAACGCCGTCAACATGGTGGTGTTTCCGCCGGTGCTGCTTGGCCTTGCCGTGCTGTCGCTTGCCTCGTTCGCCAGGCGGCGCGCGAAATTGCGCGCGGTGGACGAGATTCCAGACCCGAGCATCTGATCTCCTGCTGCCAATTGCTGACACTTCGATCGGCTTCGAAATGATCGGCTTGCAAGGCTGCTCACATCGTGGGAACGGATTGGTCCGGCCATGACGATGTGAGAAGCAAGAGCAAGAAATGGACGCATCATCACCCACGCTGCATGACGAATCCTCGCTCGGCTACGAAGGCTGGCGCATCGTCGTCGTCTGCTTCCTGCTTGCGACCTTCGGCTGGGGATTGGGCTTCTACGGACAGAGCGTCTATGTCGCCGAGCTGCAGCGGCTGCACGGCTGGCCGGCGTCGCTGATCTCGTCGGGCACGACATTCTTCTATTTGTTCGGCGCCGCGCTGGTTGCCTTCGTCAGCGAGGCGATCAAGGCGTTTGGCGCGCGCAGCTGCCTGATCGCGGGCACCCTCGCGATGGCGGTCGCGGCGGTTGCGATCGGCGAGGTGCGCGAGCCCTGGCAGCTCTATCTCGCCGATGGGCTGCTGGCGTTCGGCTGGGCCGGCACCAGCCTCGGCATCATCACCAACACGCTCGGCCTGTGGTTCGACAGGAAGCGCGGCATGGCGATCAGCCTTGCGCTGAACGGCGCCAGCTTCGGCGGCATTGTCGGCGTGCCGCTGCTGGTGGCGGGGATCGGCGCTTTCGGCTTCTCCGGCGCGATGATCGCGGCCGCCGTGCTGTTGGTCGTGGTGATGGTGCCGGTCATCCTGATCTTCGTCGGGCGGCCACCGGTGCATCTGCATGCGGTGACTTCAGCGGCGGCCGATGCGCCGTCGGCGACCCAGGTGCGCGCCCGGGCGCTGCGCGACATCCGTTTCCTTTCGGTCTCGATTGCCTTCGCGCTGGTGCTGTTCGCCCAGGTCGGCTTCATCGTGCATCTGATCGCGTATCTCGATCAGGTCATCGGCCGCGAGCGCGCGACGGTGGCGATGGCGCTGTTGACCGCGATGGCGGTGGTCGGCCGTGTCTCCTTCTCTTTCGTGATCGACCGGCTCAACCAGCGGCTGGCGTCGGCGCTGTCCTTCGTCAGCCAGGCGGTCGCGCTCGTCGTCATCATCAATGTGCACAACGACGCGGCGCAGATCGCGGCCTGCGCGCTGTTCGGCTTCTCGGTCGGCAATCTGATCACGCTGCCGGCGTTGATCGTGCAGCGTGAATTCGATCCGCGTGCATTCGGCGTACTGGTCAGCCTGATCACCGCGATCAACCAGATCACCTATGCGTTCGGCCCCGGCGTGATAGGGCTGCTGCACGACCTCTCGGGTAGCTACACGCTGCCGTTCTACGGCTGTGTCGGCCTGGAGCTGATCGCGGCGGTGGCGATCATGATGAAGGCGAAGTAGCCCGGATGAAGCCCTTCCACCTCCCCTTGAAAAGGGGAGGTCGCTTTGCTCGCAGAGCAAAGCGGGTGGGGATCTGCTCTCTCCACTTGCTGCAGAGTCCGCGGCTGACCCCCATCCCGGCCTTCCCCCTTTCAGGGGGAAGGGGAATAAAGACCTGTAGCCGGATGCGGCGAAGCGCGATGCGGCTACGAAATTATCCGACTTGCGGAATTACGCCGCCCGCTGCTTCAGCAGGTCGTCGAGGTCCAGCCGCCGCGTGAACATCGAAAGCTTGCCGTCCGCGCGGCGCGGCCATTCGGCTTCGGGCCGGTCCCAATAGAGTTCGACGCCGTTCTCGTCGGGGTCGCGCAGGTAGAGCGCCTGGCTGACGCCGTGGTCGCTGGCGCCATCGAGCTGGATGCCGGCCGACAGCACCCGATGCAGCGCATCGGCGAGCGCCGGGCGGGTCGGATAAAGGATGGCGGTGTGGAACAGGCCGGTGGTGCCTGGCGGCGGTGGATGGCCGCCCTTGCTCTCCCAGGTGTTGAGGCCGATGTGGTGGTGATAGCCGCCGGCCGAGATGAAGGCCGCATCCGCGCCCATGCGCTGCTGCAGTTCGAAGCCGAGCACGCCGCAATAGAAACCGAGCGCGCGCTCGAGATCGGCGACCTTGAGGTGGACATGCCCGATCCGCGTGCCTGCCATGATGGGGGGATTTTCCGGCATGACTTGGCTCCGTTGGCATCAATGCCCTTTGCCGTCAGGGGTAGGGCTTCGCCGCCTGATATAGTCCGGATTTGCCGGGGCCGGAGCGATCCATCCTGAAACGCAGCGTTTCCGAACGTCGCCACGGTCGGATGAGCCTAGCAGAGCTCCGACAACTCGCCGCCCGGCAGCTGGAACTCGAACGTGTTCAGCGTCATCGACACCATCGTGTAGTAGCCGCAGAGGCCGATCACCTCGACCAGGCCGCGCAGGCTCAGCACCTCGACCGCCTCGTCATACAGTCCCTTCGGCAGGCCATGACCTTCGTGCAGCGCCTTGGCGACGTCGTAGATCATCCTGGCCTTGGGATCGTCGAAGCTCGGCGTCCGGCGCACGCGAATGTCCTCGATGATCTTCGGATCGAGGCCGCCCTTCAGCGCGAGGCGCTTGTGGGCATACCATTCGTAATGCGCGGTCCAGTGCCGCGCGGTGACGAGGATCGCAATCTCCGACAGCTTCGGCGGGAAGACCGTTTCGAAGCGCAGCACCTCGCCGAGCCGCGTGGCGTGCCGCGCCATCTCCGGGCTGTTCAGCCAGGCCATCATCGGCGCCGGTGGCGCGCCGCGCTTGCCGGCGATCGACTCGTCGTAGGTTTCTTTCTGGGCGGGGTTCATTTCGCTAGGCGAAAGCAGCTTCAGCCGCATGTCCGTTTCCTCTTGTTTTTCAATCGTTACCCCGTCTCGCCGATACACCCGATCGCGTGAGGTGAGTAGCGGCGCCAGAGCATGGCGCGGCTGCGAGACATATTGAATTGGGCGGCCGCGCGGGGCTAAGGTCGATTCCAATTCGACGATTTTGACTGGAAACGCACCATGGCTGACCTCGAGAAATTCCGCGCCGAGACCCGCGCCTGGCTGGAGCAGAACTGCCCGGCGGAGATGCGCAAACCGATGACCTCCGATGGCGACACCTTCTGGGGTGGCCGCAACACGAAATTCTCGTCGGACGCGCAGCGAGTCTGGTTCGAGCGGATGCGCGACAAGGGTTGGACCGTGCCGCATTGGCCGAAGGAATATGGCGGCGGCGGCCTCGACGGCGAGGAAGCCAAGATCGTGCGCCAGGAGATGGCGGCGATCGGCGCGCGCCAGCCGCTGACCTCGTTCGGCATCTCGATGCTCGGACCGGCGCTGCTGAAATACGGCACCGAGGAGCAGAAGAAGGAGCATCTGCCGAAGATCACCGCGGGCCTGATCCGCTGGTGCCAGGGCTATTCCGAGCCGAACGCCGGCTCCGACCTCGCCTCGCTGCAGACCCGCGCGGTGAGCGATGGCGACGACTACATCATCAACGGCCAGAAGATCTGGACGTCCTACGCCAACTATGCCGACTGGATCTTCTGCCTGGTGCGCACCGATCCGGCCGCCAAGAAGCATGACGGCATCAGTTTCATCCTGTTCGACATGACCTCGAAGGGCGTGTCGACCAAGCCGATCCTTTTGATCTCGGGCTACTCGCCGTTCTGCGAAACCTTCTTCGACAATGTCCGCGTGCCGAAGTCGCACGTCGTGGGCACCGTCAATCGCGGCTGGGATGTCGCGAAATACCTGCTGCAGCACGAGCGCGCGATGATCTCGGGCATGGGCGAGCGCGGCGTCGGCCGTCCGCTCGGCCAGATCGCGGCCGACTCGGTCGGCGCGGACGCGCAGGGCCGGCTCGACGACGCCCAGCTGCGCAGCCAGATCGCGAGCTTCGAGGTCGACGAGGCCGCGCTCGCCGCGGCGGCGGAGCGCGCGGTCGATCTCGCCAAGGCGGGCCAGTCGCATCCGGCGTTCTCGTCGGCGATGAAATATTACGGCACCGAGCTCAACAAGCGGCGCTACGAGATCCTGATGTCGGCGGGCGGTATCGACGCGCTGGAATGGGAAAGCGACCGCTCCAGGGGCGGCGCCCGTCCGCGCGCCTGGCTGCGCACCAAGGCCAACTCGATCGAGGGCGGCACCTCGGAGGTGATGCTCGGCATCGTCGCCAAGCGCATCCTCGATCTGCCGGGCGCGTGAGGCACAGTTTCACCACGCGTCATTCCGGGATGGCCCAAAGGGCCAGGCCCGGAATCCATAACCACGATCGGGAGTATGGATTCCGGGCTCGCGACTATGTCGCGCCCCGGAATGACGAACTCAACATTGTCTGAATTTGAATTATCGAAGAGCGGAATCCATCCATGGCCCTCGTCCTCACCGAAGAACAATCCATGCTGCGCGACAGTGCGCGCGGTCTCATCAGCGACAAGGCGCCGGTGGCGCATCTGCGCTCCTTGCGCGACAGCAAGGACTCTATCGGCTTCTCGCGCGAGCTCTGGAAGACCTTTGCCGAGATGGGCTTCTCCGGCCTCCTTGTGCCGGACACCTTCGGCGGCAGCGGGCTCGGCTGCGTCGAGGCCGGCATCGTCATGGAGGAGATCGGCCGCACCTTGATGCCCTCGCCATTCCTCGCGACCTCAGTGCTTGCGGCGTCGGCGCTGTCGCGCGGCGGAAGCGAGGCGCAGAAGGCGCAGCATCTGCCGAAAATCGCCGACGGCTCGCTGCTCGCAGCGCTCGCGATCGATGAGGGCGCGAAGCATCGTCCGCTGCAGACGAAGTTGCTGGCCACGCGCTCCGGCAACGGCTTCAAACTGTCCGGCGACAAGGCCTTCGTGGTCGACGGCCACACCGCCGATCTCCTGATCGTCGCGGCGCGCTCGGCCGGCAGCGCCGGCGACAAGAACGGGTTGACGCTGTTCCTGGTCGATCCGAAGGCGAAGGGGCTCGCGGTCGAGCGCACCGCGATGGTCGATTCGCACAACGCGGCGCGCATCGTGTTCGACAATGTCGAGGTCAATGCCGACAGCGTGCTCGGCGAGGTCGATCAGGGCTTTGGGCTGCTTGAGGGCGTGCTCAATATCGGCCGCGGCGCGGTCGCGTCCGAAATGGTCGGTCTTTCCGAAGAGGTGTTCGGCCGCACCGTGGCCTACCTGAAGGAGCGCAAGCAGTTCGGCAAGGCGATCGGCGAATTCCAGGCGCTGCAGCACCGCGCCGCCGAGCTCTACATCGATATCGAGATCACCCGCGCCGCCGTTCTGAAGGCGCTGCAGGCGCTCGATGCCGATCTGAGCAAGGCGGGCAATGCGGTCGCGGTGGCCAAGGCGCGCGCCGGCACCACCGCGACGCTGGCCGTGCAGGAGGGCGTGCAGATGCATGGCGGCATGGGCATGACCGACCAGTTCGACATCGGCTTCTTCATGAAGCGCGCCCGCGTCTGCCAGGAGCTGTTCGGCGACAGCAATTTTCACACCGACCAGCTGGCGAGCGGCAAGGGGTACTGAGCGCGGGCGACGGCGCCGCCGCATAACTCACCGTCATCGCCACGCAACACACTGTCATCGCCCGGCTTGACCGGGCGAAACCGCCCAGTATTCCAGAGGCAGTTGTAAGTGAAGGAGAAGCCGCGGCGTACTGGGTCCCCCGGTCGAGCCGGGGGACGACAGTGAGGATGCGGTGGCGGCTGTGGCTTGGCTGCGTGTAGTTACCTGATCGGCGGCGCGTACTGGACGCCGCCGGCGTTCCAGAGCTGGTTCATGCCGCGCGGAATCTTCAGCTTGGAATCGGCGCCGACGTTGCGGTCGTAGACCTCGCCGTAATTGCCGACATGGCGGATGATGCGCACCGCCCAGTCCTTGGTCAGGCCGAGATCCTCGCCATAGGAGCCCTCGGTGCCGACCAGCCGCATCACCTCCGGCTTCTTCGACTTCAGCGCCTCGTCGATATTCTTCGAGGTGATGCCGAGTTCCTCGGCGTTGATCATGGCGTAGAGCGTCCACTTCACGATCATCATCCAGTCGTCGTCGCGCTGCCGGACCACCGGCGCCAGCGGCTCCTTGGAGATGATGTCGGCCAGGATCGTGTGGTCGTTCGGCTTGGAGAGGTTGAGCCGCAACGCATAGAGCTGCGAGGCGTCCGACGTCAGCGTGTCGCACTGGCCGGTGTCATAGGCCTTCACGACATCCTCCAGCTTGTCGAACTTCATCTCCGTGTATTTCATGTTGTTGGCACGGAAATAGTCGGCGAGGTTGAGCTGCGTCGTGGTGTTGGCCTGCACGCAGACCTTGCTGCCGTTCAGGTCGAGCGCGGAATCGATGTTGCGAGCGCGCGGCAGCATGAAGCCCTGGCCGTCATAATAGGCGACCGCCGGGAAATAGAGATCGTAATTGGTCTCGCGCGACATGCTCCAGGTGGAGTTGCGCGAGAGGATGTCGACCTTGCGGTTCTGCAGCTCCTTGAAGCGCTCGCTGGCGTCGAGCGGAACGAACTTCGCCTTCGACGGATCGTCGAAGATCGCCGAGGCCACGGCGCGGCAGAAGTCGACGTCGAAGCCTGTCCAGTTGCCCTTGTCGTCCGGGTTCGAGAAGCCGGGCAGGCCCTTGTTGACGCCGCACAGCACGTCGCCGCGACGGACGGTGCGCTTCAGCGTGCGGGTGTCGTAACGCTCATAGGTGATGGCGGCGGCCGCAACCAGCGCGGCGACCGCGAGCCCGATCGTCAGGCCGCCTCGAAATGTACGCATGGGTTCTCTCTCGCGAATGATCGGGGAAAAACAGGTCGGATATCGAAGGCGGGTGGGTCGAGATTACAGTTCGGGCTTCTGCCGGATGATCACCTTGGTGCCGACCGGAACGCGATTGTAGAGATCGGCGACGTCGGCGTTGACCAGGCGGAAGCAGCCGGACGAGATCGCGGTGCCGATGGTGTCGGGCCGGTTGGTGCCGTGGATGCGGTACACCGTGGTGCCGAGATACATCGCGCGCGCGCCGAGCGGATTGCCCGGGCCGCCCGCCATGAAGCGCGGCAGATAGGGCTGGCGGGCGATCATTTCCGGCGGCGGGGTCCAATCCGGCCACTCGGCCTTGCGGGTGATGGTCACCAGCCCCTGCCACTGAAAGCCGTCACGGCCGACGCCGATGCCGTAGCGCAGCGCGCGGCCGTTGCCTTGCACGAGGTAGAGGTGGCGCTCGGCGGTGGAGACGATGATGGTACCCGGCGCTTCGTTGGTCCGGTAGTACACAACCTGCTTCTGCCATTCCGGATCGAGCTCGTAGCTGTCGTCGGCGACCAGGCCCGGCTCGTCGGCGTCGGGGCGGTTCTGGGCAAAGCCTTGCGATGTCGACAGCACGAGCGCGCCCGTGGCGATCAACATCCAGACCAGGTGACGAAGTTTCGTCATGCAAAGCTCTCCTTGTGGCGCGCGGCCAAATTGCTTGCTCCACCCAATTCGCGCGTGGCATCAAATCTCAGCGGCAGCTTGATGGCAAGTTTAGGGCGGGCGTCACACTATATCACTGTAATGCTTCTGTTTTTTGTCATTGAGCGCTGGAGCGCGCCAGACTGGCTACCTTATTTCGGCGCAATCCAGAGTCGCAACACGAAAGAGACCAGGGTCACGGTACCGACGCCGCAGAGCCAGAGCGCTGCGAACCATAGCAGGCGCTGGCCGAGCGGCCGCTGATTCGGCACGAGAGCCATTTCCGTTCCGACGGAATCGGAACGAGGCTCTCGATTCTCTTTTTGACGCGTTTTCTTGACGCGAACCGAGATCCACTTCGCTGGAAAACGCTCTGGTAGCATCAGTGGTATCCGTGGCCGGGGCGCACCTTGCCGCGGAACACCCAATAGGCCCAGGCGGTGTAGCCGAGGATCAGCGGCACCAGGATCGAAACCCCGAACAGCATGAAGATCTGGCTGTTCGCGGGCGACGCCGCCTGCCAGATCGTGATGCTCTGCGGCACGATGTACGGGTACATGCTGATGCCGAGCCCGGCATAGGACAGTGCGAACAGGGCGAGCGTCAGGAAGAACGGCTGGTGGTCGTTCTTGTTGCTGAGGGCGCGCAGCAGCAGCGCGGTGACGGCGGCGACCGCGATCGGCACCGGCGCGGTGAGGATGATGTTGGGCCAGGCGAACCAGCGCTGGGTGTACTGCACGCTGAGGAACGGGGTTGCAATGCTGACGGCGCCGATCGCGCACAGCATCGCGACCAACAACATCCAGCTCAGATGATAGGCGCGCTCGCGCAGCTCGCCTTCGGTCTTCATCACCAGCCAGGTCGCCCCCAGCAGCGCATAGCCGATCACCAGCGCAATGCCGGTCAGGACGCTGAACGGCGTCAGCCAATCCCACCAGCCGCCGGCATAGTGGCGTCCCTCGACATGGATGCCTTGCAGGATGGCGCCGAGCGCGATGCCCTGCGCCAGCGTCGCGACCAGCGAGCCGCCGGCGAAGGCGAGGTCCCATTTGTTGCGCGCCTTCTGGGTCCGCCAGCGGAATTCGAAAGCGACGCCGCGGAACACGAGGCCGAGCAGCATCGCGATCATTGGCGTGTAGAGCGCCGGCATCAGCACCGCATAGGCCAGTGGAAACGCCGCCATCATGCCGCCGCCGCCGAGCACCAGCCAGGTCTCGTTGCCGTCCCACACCGGCGCCACCGTGTTCATGATGACGTCGCGATCGGCCTTCTGCGGGAACAGCGGAAACAGGATGCCGAGGCCGAGATCGAAGCCGTCCATCACGACGTAGACGAACACGGCGAAGGCGATGATGAAGGCCCAGATCGTGGTCAGATCGATGGCGAAGCTCATCGCGCGCCCCCCACGGCTGCACCTGCCGCCGGCGTGATGCCGGCCGCGCGGGCGGGAAGGTCTTTTGTCGGGCCCTGCTCGCCGGGATGCGGCGGCTGCGCCATCAGCCGCAGGATATAGATCACACCGGCGGTGAACACGGCGAAATAGACGATGATGAAGGCGATCAGCGAGGAGCCCACCGCCGGCGCTGCCAGCGGCGATGCCGAATCGGTGGTGCGCAGCAGCCCGTAGACGGTGAACGGCTGCCGCCCGGTCTCGGTGGTGATCCAGCCGGCGAGCACCGCGATGAAGCCGGCCGGGCCCATCAGGACCGCGAAGCGATGCAGCAGCTGTGACCGGTACATCATGCCGCGCCAGCGCATCAGCAGGCTGAACAGGCCGAGCCCCAGGATCAGGAAGCCGAGCCCGACCATGATGCGGAACGACCAGAAGGTGATCGGCACCGGCGGCCAGTTCTCGCGCGGCACGGTGTCGAGGCCGGCGAGCGGTGCATCGAGCGAGTGCTTCAGGATCAGCGACGACAGTTTCGGCACCTCGATCGCATACTTCACCTTTGCTTCGGCCTGGTCGGGCCAGCCGAACAGGATCAGCGGCGCACCGTCCTTGTGGCTTTGATAATGGCCTTCCATCGCCATCACCTTGGCCGGCTGGTGCTCCAGCGTGTTGAGGCCGTGCTGGTCGCCGGCGAGGATCTGGATCGGAGCCACCAGGGTTGCCATCCACATCGCCATCGAGAACATCACGCGTGGGCCGGCGAGATGCTGGTCGCGCAGCAGGTGCCAGGCACCGACCCCGCCGACCACCAGCGAGGTGGTGAGATACGCCGCCAGCACCATGTGCACGAGGCGATAGGGAAAGGACGGATTGAAGATCACCTTCAGCCAGTCGGCGGCGACGAACTGGCCGTCGGCATTGACGGCATGACCGGTTGGCGTCTGCATCCAGGAATTGGCCGACAGAATCCAGAACGCCGAGATCAGCGTGCCGATCGCGACCATCAACGTCGCCACGAAATGCAGCCTGGGGCCGACGCGTTCGAGCCCGAACAGCATCACGCCGAGAAAGCCCGCCTCGAGGAAGAATGCGGTCAGGACCTCATAGGCCATCATCGGGCCGATTACCGGCCCGGTCTTGTCGGCAAAGGCCGACCAGTTAGTCCCGAACTGGTAGGACATCACGATGCCCGAGACCACGCCCATGCCGAACGCGACCGCGAAGATCTTCAGCCAGTAATTGAACAGGTTGATGTAGACCTCGCGCCCGGTGGCAAGCCACAGCGCTTCCAGCACCGCGAGATAGCTCGCCAGCCCGATCGAGAATGCGGGAAACACGATGTGGAACGACATCGTGAAAGCGAATTGCGCGCGGGCGAGTACGACCGCATCCCAGCCTTCGAACATCACGCACCGTCCGTCGTCAATTTCGGGCGCGATCACGTTCCGGATCGCGCATTCCCGGCGTCGAGCCTAGCATGCCGGGAATGACGGTGGATTGTCCAATTAGCTGACAAATTGTCCAATCAGCTATTGGCGTTGAGCAGCCGGGCGACGGTGCGGTCGATCTCGTCGTACTGGCCCTCGCCGGCATGCTGGAACACGATCTTGCCGTTCTGGTCGATGATGTATTGCGCCGGCCAATACTGGTTGCCGTAGGCGTTCCAGGTCTGCGAATTGTTGTCCTGCGCCACCGGATAAAGGATGCCGTGCCGCTTCAGCGCCGCCTGCACGTTGGAGGCCGAATGCTCGAACGGAAATTCCGGCGTGTGGACCCCGATCACGACGAGGCCGCGATCCCGATACTTTGAATAAAGTTGGGTGACGTGCGGCAGCGTGTTGACGCAGTTGACGCAGCCATAGGTCCAGAAATCCACCAGCACGACCTTGCCGCGCAAATCGGCGAGCTTCAGCGGCTGCGAATTGAACCAGTTGCTGATGCCGGCGAATTCGGGCGCGGCCTGGCTCTGCGCGGTGGTCATCGCGGTGGCCATTGGAACGGGCACGGCCGGCGCGTTGGACTCGGTGCAGAGGCCGGGGATGACGGCGCCGCCGAGGCCAAGGCCCGCCACCAGAGCGGATACAGCAATCAAGCGCAGGGACATCGATCTCTCCTTATGAGCTCACAGGCCGATCTGGCCGTTGGGATAGAACTGGGTCAGCCACGCCACGATCAGCGTGTCGTATTGCAGGTAGGACAGCGCGGCGAAGGCGATGATCACGACGCCGAAGCCTTGCTGCAGGAGCGGCGCGATCCTCGCCATGCTGCGCACGCGGGTGGTGACGGCCTGCCCGCCATAGGCAATGGCAAGCATCGGGATCGCGGCGCCGATCGCGTAGGTCACGAGCTGCAGGCTCGCCCACGCCGTGTCCTTCGAGGTCGCGACGATGGTCAGGATCGAGCCGAGCACGGGACCGGCGCACGGCGTCCACACCAGGCCGAGCGTAGAGCCGAGCACGAAGCCGCCGAACAGGCTCTGTGACGGAGCCGCCTGGCCGATGCTGCCTGCGGCGCCGCCGAGCCGGATCGACAGCCATTCGAACGGCGCCGGCCAGATCATCAACAGGCCGAAGCCCGCGAGCAGGACGGCCGCGCCGGTCCGCAGCAGGTTCGGGTCGAAATCGAAGGCGCGCGTGATCGCACTCAGCAGCAATGCCACGGCGGAGAATGACATCACGAAGCCGAGCGCGATCATCGCGGGCCGCGCCTTGCCGGTCTGGCCTATCGATACCCCGAGCAGGATCGGCAGCATCGGCAGGGTGCAAGGGGCGGCGACGGTGGCGACACCGGCAAGCAGGGCAAGGGCAAGGCTGAGCATCGTCGTCCGTCCATCAGAAGTCCCGGCGCGCCAGAGGGTCGTGCCGGGTACGCCTGATGTTCTTCGCGAGGACGGCGTGGCCGTTACGGCGGAGCAGTCCCAAGTGCCGTCACGTCCGTGTGAGGCGAGTCGTGTTCGGCTTCACGACCGCGCGCCAAAACAGAGCGACCCGGCTGGGGGGCATCCCGGCCGGGTCGTTGGAGGTTACTTGGGAGGTTAGAACTGGGGAGGTATCGAAGCTTGGGTCAGTGAATTGGGGTTGGGGTTGCGTCGTTGGACATGGGTATAGAGATCGCGTTTTTCCGGGTGATGTCGTCGATTGTTTCAATTGTTTCGTCGCCGGACTTTTTTGGCTTCGTGGACAATTGCCTGGACTGCTTGATCTCCTTCTAAATATCTGAATTTGTTTTAGTTTAGGCCGCGACGCTGTCCACGCCGGCGCCCCTCAGGAGGTCGGCGAGCTGCTTGCGGGCATAGAACATGCGGGTCTTCACCGTGCTCTGCGGGATACCGATGATCTGGCCGGCCTCCTCGACCGACTTCTCATGGTAGTAGACCAGATTAATGATCTCGCGGTGGGCCGGCGACAGCTTGGCAACGCAGGCGCGCAGGATCTCGCTGGTGGTGGCGCGATCGAGCGAGGTTTCCGGCGTGTCGGCGCCGTCGGCGATCTCCAGCACGTCGTCCTGGTCGATGTCCTCATGCCTGCGCTGACGCAGCGCGGTCAGCGCCTTGAAGCGGGCGATCGACAGCAGCCAGGTCGAGACCTGCGAGCGGCCCTCGAACTGGGTCGCGGTACGCCAGACGTCCAGGAACACCTGGCTGACCAGGTCCTCGGCCATCGTGGTGTCGCGCACCATCCGGAGCACGAAGCGGTAAACCCGGACGTTGTGACGGGCATAGAGCGTGTGCATCGAGGTGCGGTCGTTCTTGGCGATATGCGCGAGCAGCGTTTCATCCGAGGTCGCGCGTGCAGCGTCGATATGCTTCTTGGCTGCAGAGTTGATGGCGATGACGTTCGGCATGACAGGCTCCCAGTTCGCCGTTGGGCGGCGGTTCGTTGGGAGAATTGTTAGTTAGCGCCCGTTTCCGGATGTCTGCGCGAAAAGCGGAAAATGGTTTCGTGACCGGGAGAATTGTTTCGTCGCGGCCCCGGCGACGAAACATTCGGGACCGAAAAGCCAGTCATTTCAATGCGCGGAAAATTCGAGCGGCCGGTTCGCCTTCGGTGGAACGAATCCGGCCCATGACTTTTGGCACTATTCGGCCGCCTGTAGCGTGGGCGCTGCCTTTTTCGGGGCAATCCAGAACGCGTCGGGTCGCTCGAACAGGAAATTGGCCCGGGCCGCCAGCGCCAGCCGCCAGATCAGGAGCGCGCCGGCGACGCCGGCCGCGGTGACGATCAGCGCGATCAGGCCGATGTCGTGGATGACATCGAACCGCAGCAGAAGGGTGCGCGTCGCGGCCATCGGCAGGAAGAAGGCGAGGTAGATCACGATCGAGTGCTCGCCGCAGAAGCGCAGGAAGCCGAGCCAGTGCGCACGCGCCAGCAGCGTGCCGGTCACGATGATCGCGCAGGCGCCGGCAAGGCCGAGCGCCAGCGAGACGATCGGCCATTCACTGACATCGAGCGCAACCAGGCTGCCATTGACGAGCGTCCAGAGCCCAAGCCCGAGCAGTGCAAATGCGGGCCGCGCTCGCGCGCGGTCCGACAGCGCGAACACGTAAGCAGCGAGCACATAGCCGGTGAAGAAGTAGACGAAGCGGGCGCAGAACTCGTCGATCACGGTCCAGCCGGTCACGACATGCGCGCTCTCCAGCGCCGCGGCAACGATCCAGATCGCGAGCGGGTGGACATTGCGCGTGAGCTTGGTGACGACGAAGAAGATCGGCAGCAGATAGATGAACCACAGCGTGCCGAACGGCTCGATGAAGGCCTCGAGATATTGCAGCCCGACCGCGGCCCAGCCTGCCTCAGCGGCCAGCGACGGTGCCTTGAAGCCGAACTGGATCGTCACCCACAGCACGTAGAAATAGGCGAAGTGCATCACCTTGCGGTCGAGATAGGTGCGCCAATCGCGATCGATCACGACCGACAGGAACAGCCCCGAGATCAGGAAGAAGTCCGGCATCCGGAACGGTTTTGCGAACATCACGACATAATGCATGAAGCCGGTCTGCTCGGCGGCCTTCTCGACCCCCAGCACCGAATGCATCATCACGACCATGACGATGCAGATGCCCTTGGCATAGTCGACCCAATCGACGCGCGCGGCCGCGTTCCCGGCGGAACGAACTGTCGCAGCCTGTGTGCCGTTTGTGGTCATCCTTGTCCCGTTCCGGCGTGATCGGGCTCATCATCGGCCCGATCGGTTGCTTTCTCCTTTATCCTTACAAATGATGTGCCGCCGAAGGCGGCCCTATCCCCGGTTCCCTGTAACCGGCGAATGGTCTAAGAGGCCCGGAAATCCCAAGCGAATCCTGAGCGAATCCGGGGTTCGTTAACCACAGGACGCGGGTCGGCCGAGCGCCGCCGCCGCGATGAGACTCCTTGCCGCACCAATTCGATAGCCCGCTGCCGATCGACGCCGTGCTGGATGAGCTCGACCGCACGCTCGATCGCCACAATGCCGCCGTGCTGGTCGCGCCGCCGGGCGCCGGCAAGACCACGCGCGTGCCGCTGGCGTTGCTCGATGCGCCCTGGGCCAAGGGCAAGAAGATTATCGTGCTGGAGCCGCGCCGCATCGCCGCGCGCGCCAGCGCCGAGCGGATGGCGAAGACGCTCGGCGAACGTCCTGGGGAGACCGTCGGCTATCGGGTGCGCTTCGGCTCAAAGGTGTCGCGCGCGACGCGGATCGAAGTCGTCACCGAGGGCATCTTCTCGCGCCAGATCCTCGACGATCCCGAGCTCAACGGCGTCGCCGCGGTGCTGTTCGACGAATTCCATGAGCGCTCGCTCGACGCCGACCTCGGGCTGGCGCTGGCGCGCGACGCGCAAACCGGCCTGCGCGAGGACCTGCGCATCCTCGTGATGTCGGCAACGCTCGATGGCGCGCGCGTCGCAAGGCTGCTCGGCGACGCGCCTGTTGTCGCGAGCGAGGGGCGCGCCTTCCCGGTCGAGACCCGTTACGTCGGCCGCAAGGTCGACGCGCCGCTGGAGCGGCAGATGGCGGAGACGATCGCGACCGCGCTGCGCGCGGATGCCGGCTCGGTGCTGGCCTTCCTGCCGGGCGCGGCCGAGATCCGCCGCACCCAGACTTTCCTCGCCGAGCGCGTGCACGACGCCTCGGTCGAGATCGTGCCGCTGTTCGGCGCGCTCGATGCCGCCGTGCAGGATCGCGCCATCGCGCCGACGCCGAAGGGGATCCGCAAGGTGGTGCTGGCGACCTCGATTGCCGAGACCTCGCTGACCATCGAGGGCGTACGCATCGTGGTGGATTCCGGCCTGGCGCGGGTGCCGCGCTACGAGCCTGATATTGCCTTGACCCGGCTCGAGACGGTGCGGGCCTCGCGCGCCGCGGTCGATCAGCGGCGCGGCCGCGCCGGCCGTACCGAGCCCGGCGTCTGCTACCGTCTGTGGGACGAGCCGCAGACCGCGTCGCTTCCGGCCTACACCGCGCCCGAGATCCTCTCCGCCGATCTGTCCTCGCTGGTGCTCGATCTCGCGCAATGGGGCGTCAGCGATCCCGCAAGCCTTGCCTTCCTCGACCCGCCACCGGGACCGGCGCTGAAGGAAGCGAGATCGCTGCTCGGCGAGCTCGGTGCGCTCGACGGTGACGGCCGGATCACCGAGGAGGGCGAGAGCCTGCGCGCGCTGGCGCTGCCGCCGCGGCTGGCGCGCATGATCGTGGATTCCGCGCGGTTTGGCGCCGGCGAGGAGGCGGCCGAGATTGCCGCCGTGCTGAGCGAGCGTGGGCTGGGCGGCGACAGCGTCGATCTCGACCACAGGCTCGACCAGTTCGGCCGCGACCGCTCGCAGCGGGCATCGAGCGCGCGCAGCATGGCCGCGCGCTGGGCTTCGCAGGTGAAGGTGGCGGTGAGCGAGCAGAAGGATCTCTCCACCGGCGTCATGCTGGCCTTCGCGTTTCCGGACCGTGTCGCGAAAAACCGCGGCAATGGCAGCTTCGTGCTGGCCAATGGCCGCGGCGCCGCCGTGGAGCAGACTTCGGCGCTGGCGCGGCTGCCCACTATCACGGTTGCCGAACTGACGGGCACGGCGACGAGCGGCCGCATTCTGCTGGCGGCGCCGATCACCCAGGAGGAGATCGAGCAGCGCTTCGCCGACCAGATCGAGAGCGTGGAAGAGGTGACGTTCGACCGCGGCGCGATGGCGCTGCGCGCGCGCCGCCGGCGTTCGCTGCATGCGATCACGCTGTCGGAAGCGCCGATGTCGCTCAAGCCATCGGCCGAGACCGCGCGCGTGTTCGCCGACGGCCTGATCGCGGCCGGGCTCGATCGGCTGCCGTGGTCGAAGCATTCGAAGCAGTGGCGCGACCGCGTCATGTTCCTGCGCAAAGCCGAGGACGACAGCTGGCCCGATCTGTCGGACACGGCGCTCGCCGCGCGCGCCGACGACTGGCTGGTGCCCGCGCTCTACGACAAGACCGCGTTGAAGGATCTGTCCGCCGGCGACCTGTCTGACGCGCTGATGGCGTTGCTCCCGTGGGACTTGCGGGCGCGGCTTGATCGCGAGGCACCGACGCATTTCGAGGCGCCGACCGGAACGCAGCTTGCGATCGATTACGAGGCCGAGCAGGGCCCGACCATCGCGGTGCGGCTGCAGGAGCTGTTCGGGCTCAACACCCATCCCTCGATCGCCAAGGGCGCGGTGCCGCTGGTGCTGGAACTGCTGTCGCCGGCGCAGCGGCCGGTGCAGGTGACGCGCGATCTGCCGGGTTTTTGGCGCGGCAGTTACGCTGCGGTGCGTTCCGACCTGCGCGGCCGCTATCCGCGCCATCCCTGGCCGGAAGATCCCGCCAGCGCGATGCCGACCAGGCGCGTGAAACCCCGCGGCACTTGATATCAGCGCAAACGCGCAGCGGTTGTCGCGCGCGCAATCCGGTCCCCACTTTTCCCGATCATGCTGACCGGTTGCGCTGGCGAGCGCCGGCAAACGGTGGTTAGATTTGCGCGCCGGGATCACGGGCTCGCAATCTGGGGAGGCCGTCGTGGACTTCAAGAATTTGGAGATCAAGAACGCATCGCCGTCGCTCTATAATGAAGACCTGGCGCCGGCCAGGGAACGCAACTGGGGCGCCTTCAGCATCTTCAACGTCTGGACCTCGGACGTGCATAGCCTATGGGGCTATTATCTCGCCGCCAGCCTGTTCCTGCTCTGCGGCAGCTTCGTCAATTTCATCCTGGCGATCGGCGCCGGCTCGCTGGTGATCTTCGTGCTGATGAGCCTGATCGGCAATGCCGGCGTCAAGACCGGCGTGCCCTATCCGGTGCTGGCGCGAGCCTCGTTCGGAATCTGGGGCGCCAACATTCCGGCGCTGGTGCGCGCCATCGTCGCCTGCTTCTGGTACGGCGCGCAGACCGCGGCGGCCTCGGGCGCGATCGTGGCGCTGCTGACGCGCGTCGACAGCTTCAAGGCGTTCCACCAGTCCACCCATGTGCTCGGCCACTCCGGGCTCGAGGTGATCTGCTTCGTCGTGATCTGGGCGCTGCAGCTCCTGATCATCCAGCGCGGCATGGAGACGGTGCGCCGCTTCCAGGATTGGGCGGGGCCGGCGGTGTGGCTGATGATGCTGATCCTCGCGATCTATCTCTGCATCGCGGCCGGCGGCATCTCGCTCACCGCGCCGATCCCGCAGGATGTGCTGCTGGAGAAGACCAGGGATGCCGGCGTGCCCGGCGAACCCGGCACCTTCCCGGCGCTGTGTGCCGTCGCCGCGACCTGGATCACCTATTTCGCCGCGCTCTATCTCAATTTCTGCGACTTCTCGCGTTACGCGCCGGACGCCAAGGCGCTGCGCAAGGGCAATATCTGGGGCCTGCCGGTCAATCTGATCCTGTTCTCGCTGGTCGCCGGCGTCACCACGATCGCAGCGTTCAACGTCTATCACGAGGTGCTGCTGCATCCCGACCAGATATCGGCGAAGTTCGACAGCTGGTTCCTGGCGCTGCTCGCTGCGGTCACCTTCGCGGTGGCGACGCTCGGCATCAACGTGGTCGCCAATTTCGTCTCGCCGGCGTTCGATTTCTCGAACGTGTTTCCGCGGCATATCGACTTCAAGAAGGGCGGCTACATCGCGGCGCTGATCGCGCTGGCGCTGTATCCGTTCGCGCCCTGGGAGGGCAGCGCCGCCTCGTTCGTCGGGCTGATCGGCGCGACCATGGGGCCGATCTACGGGATCATGATGGTCGACTATTATCTGATCGCCAAAGGTCGGGTGAACATGCCGGCGCTGTATCAGGAGAACGGCGAATATCGCTTCCAGAACGGCTGGAACGTCAGCGCCCTGATCGCAGCCGCGATCGGCGCGCTGTTCTCGTCGGTGCTGCCGAACTTCACCTCGATCCTGCCGTCGTGGTGGGCGGTCTATGGCTGGTTCTTCGGCGTCGGGATCGCGGGCGCGGTGTATTACGCGCTGCGGGTTGCGATGCCGAGCCCGGTCGCCAAGACGGCCTGAAAGACGGCCTGAGGGGCGGCAAATCCCGTCCGGGCGAGGCGGCCGATGATATTCGGCCGCCTGAGCGGGCCCGCATTAACTGTTCGCTCATCCTTTTCGCCAAAATGGCAGGCGCGCCCGCCCGCCCTCGCTCGCGGCGGGGCGGCGAGCGTGGTGAAATTGCGTGTTCGGTTTTCCGAGTATGGTGTCATGCGTAACCTGATGATTTTCGCGGCCATCCTGATCGGGCTGGGCACCTTCATGGCCCAGATGGCCAGCAAGATGTCGCCCGCCGCCGCGACCACCGCAAAGCAGACCATGGCCCCCGCCGTCACGGTGGCGCAGGCCAGCGCCCGCACGCTCAGCATTGCGCCCGATCCGCGCGGCCACTTCGCGACCGACGGCCGGATCGATGGCCAGCGCATCAACTTCATGGTCGACACCGGCGCCTCCGTGGTGGCCCTGAACGAGACCTCCGCCGCGCGCTTCGGCCTGCGCCCGGTGCCGGGCGATTACACCTCGCGTGTCACCACCGCCAATGGCACCATCAAGGCGGCCCGGGCGCACCTCGCCATGATCGAGATCGGCGGCCTCACCGTGCGCGACGTCGATGCGCTGGTGCTGCCGGACGAGGCGCTGTCGGAAAACCTGCTCGGCCTGTCCTTTCTCTCCAAGCTGAAACGCTTTGAATACGCCAACGGCCGGCTGGTGCTGGAGCAGTAGGGCCGATTGGCATCAGAGCCTTATCCAAGTCTTCCGCTATCCAAGTCTTCCGCTGGATGTCTTTCTCCGCGATGCGAATCGTCTCCTCAGAACGGCAGAAAATTCCGCTGAAACTGAGGAGGGTGGACATCCAAGGAGCCTCGAGGGAGTTCAGAGCGCTGCTTGTTCACATTTTGGGAATGAGAGGGCATCGAGTCGATCTTCGCGACGGCGCGGCATTTGCGCCAGACGTTCGCGGACAACATCAGACCTGAAGCGCTTTCGCAGGGTGTCGAGTCGATCTCCCGGCGTGCTCACCGCAAATCCCGACTGCACTCTCTAATATAGTCGGGCGGATCGTCGAGATTCGGGCAGCGCACGACCTGAGAGCAAAAGACTTCGTCACCGTGTTTGAATATCGAGACTTTTAAACTCTCGTCTCTCTCCGTCGGTTTCCCAATAATAGCTATGCCTAGACCGCGATCGTCACCTGATAGCGACACCTCATCTACGCCAAAAGCAAAAACTGATAGACACTCTTTCGGCACATCGGTCCATTGCCCATTGTGTTCAATGCGCATCGACCGTTCCAGGCCTACCCCAAATCCTTTTTCTTCCGGGTTTCGGTCGCAAACTGCGTTGATGGTGCGAAGTTCGATCTTCGCAAGATTCCCGCCTTGTTGATTTTTGAAAGTCAATGTCACGACATCCGGCTTACACCAGGGGACAGAGTTTGCTTTGCATACCGTTGAACCGGAGAGCAGAAGGCATAAGGCTCCAGCGAGCGCGAACATTTTCATCGAGGTGCCTCAATATTTGTAGCGATTCCAATCAGGCATCCTCGCCCCCGTCGGCTTGCCGTTATGCCAATACAATCTGCTCCCATACCGAGATCCAACCCACGCTTGGTAACCTGGAGTTTTCTGAGAATAAGCCTCCGCATTTCTTAGGTCTCCATCACTTTCGAACTGATCTTTCCAGTGCATGTGCCCACGTACGACCGCACCGTTGTCGCCAAGCCCCACACCACCGGCTAGCGCTCCGTCTTGGAACCCGCGCACTATTTGATCGTAGTAATATAGTCCGCCACGCTTATGAATTTCCACGCCCAACTCCGGGATAAAGCCCCCACTCTTGGTCTCTTCCGGGTAATGTTGGGTACCAAGGTCTATCATTTCCTTGCGGGCAGCGTCCCATGCGCGTTCCGCGCTCTCGAAACCGATCCCCGCATTGCGGCTCGGATAGTCACCACCTTCGTCGCCGCCGAAACGCTTGATGCCGACGATGCCACCCGATCCGCTGGGGCTGTTGCCAGTCGCCGGCCCATTGACGCCGGGCTGACCGGCTCCTGTCGCGGGCTGTTGCGGCAGGGTTTGCGGCTGTGGCTGCGCTGGTTGAGTCGGTGTCTGCGGCTGTTGAATCTGTGCCAGTTGAGCAGAGCTATCCGCGGCGAACGGATCGTGGTCAACGGGAACGAGCGAGTAGTCATCGAAATCCGGCTGATGGTCCACCGGCACCAGAGAGTAATTGGGCATTGATCATCACCTGTAGATATTGCGCACGCCTTCGGGCGCGTGCGTGCGTGACCGCACCTCGCGGAGAAGGCTGGGTTGGCTTTATGTGTTGAAGGCAAGTGCTTGAGTGATGGCTTGCGCGAGGGCGCGGAAGTGTCGCTTCCGGCTCGGCTTGCCATCGTGCTCGCCGGGCGCCCGCCTGTCGGCGGGGCGGCCCTGGCTGTCAGCCAGTTCGGTTCGCTGCGGTGGCCAATTGCGGCGCGCTCGGCAGTGGATTGGCCGACAGCGGCCTGTCCGATTCAAAAAGCCCGCAGCGGATTTTCCGGTGCGGGCTCAATTGTTGCGACGATAAAAATGTACCGGTGAGTTGCCCGACGTGTCAACTATTCGACGCACAGATTGCAAAGCGCCGGGCGCGGCTGAAATCACAACCGCACGGCAATGCCTGTCCTTGCCTGGCGCCACCCCTGCAGAAACCATGCTGGGTCGGAGCGATGAGCGGTCAAGCAACTCGTCGGGCGCAACAGCGCGGCGTGTTGCGCCGCCGCGCAAGGATGGGTGGATGACGACGGTATTTCGCCGACGCCAAATCTGCCTTAATTATTGGCCACAAGCCGTCAATCCTGCCTTCCGCTGCGGCGATGCATTCGCTAAAGCCAGCGGCATAGTCCCTCCGCATTTCCACGAGGCCATTCCTGATGTTTCCCAAGCCGAAACCCGCACTGATTCCGAATACCTACGCGTTCGAATCCGAGCCGATGGTGAAGCCGACCGGGTTTCGCGAATACGACGCGCGCTGGCTGTTCAACAAGGAAATCAATCTGATGGGCGTGCAGGCGCTGGGCATGGGGCTCGGCGCGCTGATCGCCGAGCTCGGCGTCAAGCAGGAGATCGTCACCGGGCACGATTTCCGCGGCTATTCAGCGTCGATCAAATACGCGCTGATCTCCGGCCTGATGGCGGCGGGCTGCAAGGTGCACGACATCGGGCTCGCGGTCACGCCGATGGCCTATTTCGCGCAGTTCGATCTCGATGTGCCCTGCGTCGCGATGGTCACCGCCTCGCACAACGACAATGGCTGGACCGGCGTCAAGATGGGTGCCAACCGTCCGCTCACCTTCGGCCCCGACGAGATGACGCGGCTGAAGCAGATCGTGCTCAGCGCCGACTTCAACAACAAGGCCGGCGGCTCCTATCAATTCCATGAAAACTATCCGGCGCGCTACATCGCCGACCTCACCAGCCGGCCGAAGCTGAAGCGCAAGCTGAAGGTGGTGGCGGCCTGCGGCAACGGCACCGCGGGCGCGTTCGCGCCGCAGGTGCTGGAAGCGATCGGCTGCGAAGTGATCCCGCTCGACACCGAGCTCGATCACACCTTCCCGAAATACAATCCGAATCCGGAAGACATGGAGATGCTGCACGCGATCCGCGATGCGGTGCTGGCGCACAAGGCCGATGTCGGCCTCGGCTTCGATGGCGATGGCGACCGCTGCGGCGTGGTCGACAACACCGGCGAGGAGATCTTTGCCGACAAGGTCGGCGTCATGCTGGCGCGCGACATGTCGGCGATCAACGCTAACGCGCAGTTCGTCGTCGACGTGAAGTCGACCGGGCTGTTCGTGACCGATCCCGTCTTGCAGAAGCAGGGTGCCAACACCGTCTACTGGAAGACCGGGCATTCCTACATGAAGCGCCGCACCAACGAGCTCGGCGCGCTCGCCGGCTTCGAGAAGTCCGGCCACTTCTTCTTCAACAAGCCGTTCGGCCGCGGCTATGACGACGGCCTGGTGTCGGCGATCGCGATCTGCGAGATGCTCGACCGCGCCCCCGGCAAGTCGATGGCCGACCTGAAGGACGCGCTGCCGAAGACCTGGTCGTCGCCGACCATGTCGCCGCATTGCGCCGACGAGGCGAAATACGGCGTGGTCGACGCGGTCGTGAAGCACTTCGAGACGTTGCAGCAGCAGGGTGCGCAGGTCGCGGGCCAGAACATCCGTGATCTCGTCACCGTCAACGGCGTGCGCGTCACGGTCGCGGACGGCAGCTGGGGCCTGGTGCGCGCGTCCTCGAACAAGCCGGAGCTCGTGGTCGTGGTGGAAAGCCCGGTCAGCGAGCAGCGCATGCGCGACATGTTCGAGGCGATGGATTCGGTGTTGCGCACCCACCCCGAGGTCGGCGCGTACAATCAGAAGATTTGAGGCGGCCGCTTACGCCGCGGGCACCGGCAGCGCGGTCACCGACTTGATCTTCTCCATCGCGAAGCGCGAGGTGACGTTCTTCAGCGGCACGGCCGAGATCAGCTTCTTGTAGAACACGTCGTAGGCCTGCATGTCGGCGACCACGACGCGCAGCATGTAGTCGACGTCGCCGGCCATCCGGTAGAACTCCATCACCTCGGGCATGGCGCTGACGGCGTCGGCGAATTTGCGCAGCCAGGCTTCCGAATGGTCGGCGCTCTCGACCGAGACGAATACCGAGATCCCGAGCCCGATCTTGTTCTGATCGACCAGCGCCACGCGGCGCAGGATGACGCCGTCGGCCTCCAGCCGCTGGATGCGCTTCCAGCACGGCGTCGACGACAGCCCGACCCGGTCGCCGATTTCGGCGACGGAGAGCGAGGCGTCCTCCTGCAGCACGGTCAGGATCTTGCGATCGATCGCGTCGAGGCGACGGTTGTTGTCATGAAGCTGAATGGCGGCATCGGTCATAGAAGAAAGTTCCACATGAAGGTTCAAACTCCCTCATATAGAGAAAAATCTTCCAAATCAAGCGGGCTGTGCCCGGTCAGGCCGGCCGAGCGTCGGCGTGTTCGCCCAAAAATGCTTCAACTTCAGTACGTTGCGGTGCGGCATAAGCGCCCCCGAAGCGGGTGCATTTCAGCGCTGCGGCGGCCGAGGCAAAGCGGAGCGCCTGCCGCAACTCCTGCTTCTCGGTAATGGCGAGGGCAAACGCCCCGTGGAAGACGTCGCCGGCGCCCAGCGTGTCGACGGTATGGACCGGGAAGGCCGGCGTCTCCTCGAGCCCGCCCTTCTCGTTGAGCCAGATCGTGCCCTGAGGGCCGCGGGTGCCGGCCAGGAAGGAGGGGGTGAGCTTGGCGAGCTTTTGCAGCGCCTGGCCGTCGTCGGTGACGTCGGCGGTCTGCTGCAGCGGCTCGCTGGAAAATACCAGATGGGAGGAGGCGGTGAGCAGCCCTTCCCGCATCGACATCGCGCGGTCGACGTCGACCACCACGGGAATGCCGCGCTTGACCGCCTCGGCGCAAAGCTCGGTGCAGAACGGCGCGCAGCGGCTCTCGGTCAGGATCGCCGCGCAATCCTCCAGCAGCAGCTCGGTCGGCGGCAGCTTGACCTTCCAGAGCTCCGGATCGCGGAAGGTGACGATGGTGCGCTCGCCGGTGTCGTCGATCATGATCGCCGAGATCGGGGTGACCAGGTCCGGCATATGGATGAGATGGTTGGTCTCGATGCCTTCCTGGGCGAGCTTGTCAAAAATGTAGCGGCTCGAGGTCTCCCGCGAATCGCCCATCGGCCCGCAGATCGAGGCGCGGCCGCCCAGCCGGACGATGCCGATGGCGGCGTTCAGCGCGTTGCCGCCGCAGATCTCGTCGAAATGGGTGGCGTTCTCCTTGGAGCCGCGCGCGGGTACGTTGACGCGGAAGGTCAGGTCGCGCACCGGCAGGCCGATGCAGAGGATGCGGGGCGGGACTTTCGTGGCGCCATTCTGAAAATTCATGCAGGGGTCCGTCGCAATGGTTCCGTCAACTCAACCTGTCCGGATGTAATCGGCAGAACGATGTCCGGTTCCCGCTACTGGTCCAACGGATTTCGGTGGTGCACCCAGCGGCCGAGCAAATGATGGGCAATCGCGAACGGATGCGGGCCGGCCAGGCCGTCGGGATGCTGGCGCTTGAGCATCAGCGTCGCCTCCGCATGGTCGAACCAGCGTGCGTCCTCCAGCTCGGTGCGGTCGACCACGATGTCCTCGTTGGTCGCACGCGCAGTGCAGCCGATCATCAGAGATGACGGATAGGGCCAGGGCTGCGTCATGTAATAATTGACGTCGGTGCAGCGGATGCCGGCCTCCTCGAAAATCTCGCGCCTGACCGCGTCCTCGATGGTCTCGGCGGCTTCGACGAAGCCAGCGAGGCAGGAATACATCCCCGGCATGAACTGCTTCTGCCGGCCGAGCAGCACCTTGTCGCCCGACGTGACCAGCATGATCACGACCGGATCGGTGCGCGGAAAGTGCTCGGCCTTGCAGCTCGGGCATTCGCGCTTCCAGCCGCCGTCCTTCATCGCCGTGCGGGTGCCGCAGTTCGGACAGAAGCCGTGGCGTTGGTGCCAGGTCACCATCGATTTCGCCATCGCGATGGCGGAGAGTTGCTCCGGCGGCACCACGCCCTGCATCGCCATGCCACGCAATTCGGTGATCGCGACGTCGGCGCGCCCCACCAGCTTCTCGGCCGCCTGCGGCGCGATCCCCATGCCGAAGATCGGCGCGGCATCGCGCAGTCCGAGGAAAATCGTGCCGGGATTGGCGCCAAAGCTGCGGGCCTCCTCCAGCGAAAGCAGGGCGCGGGCCCCGCCTTCCTCCTGCTTCACGACCAGCGAGTCGCGATAGATCACATAGGCTCGGGCATCGCGGTGGCCTTCCAGCGCGAACAGCTTCTCATCATTGCTGCGCAGATGCGCGGCGCGGTCCAGCACATGGGTGACGAAGGCCGGCTGGCCGAGCGGAAAAGAATCGGATGCAGACATCGAAAATCAACCCAACCAGATCTTGCGGCGAAGCGCGTTGATGAAATTCTGCACTTCCTCGGGGTCATGCGCCAGCGGCGGCATTACGCCCCAAACGGGACGCGGCCATGCAGCGTCGCTGGTGCGGCGCGCGATGACGTGGACGTGGAGCTGCGGGACGAGGTTGCCGAGCGCGGCGACATTCAGCTTGTCGCACTTGGTGATCTCCTTGAGGGCCCGCGAGACGCGGGTGATCTCCGTCATCAACTGCGCCTGCTCGACCTCGTCGAGGTCGATGATCTCGACCGCGCCCTCGCGCCGCGGCACCAGCAGCAGCCAGGGATAATGCGCATCCTTGATGACGAGCACCTTGCACAGCGGCAGGTCGCCGATGTCGATGGTGTCTTTCTTGAGCTGCGAATGCAGCGACCAATTGGAGGCGGGCATGAGGCGCAAGTAATGCCTTTCCGTGTTCCCAGACAAGCCCCACAAAGCCCGGTCAGGCCGCTTGCTTTCCGGCGATTTTGGCCCCAAATAGGGATCGGGAGATTGGCGGTGGACGAGCCACTCGCCAACCGGGTCAGGTCCGGAAGGAAGCAGCCCTAACGAGGTCCGGATCGGGTCGCTCGTCAGTCTCCTACCTGTTTTTCCGAGCGAATCGCGCTGGAACGGCGGTCTCCGCGCCTGGCGCTCGATTTCGGCTCCTATCCGCACGCCGGTTGAAGAGACAATTCCCTAGTTGCGGATCGATGCATGAATGACGCTGGCGACCCCTCCAAACCGTCCGACGGCGCAGGCCAGAGCGGCTTTGATTTGGGCGGCGCGCCGGAGGCGGCAAAGCCGTACCGCGTTCTCGCCCGCAAATACCGCCCCTCCAGTTTCGAGGATCTGATCGGCCAGGAGGCCATGGTCCGCACCGTCTCGAACGCGTTCGAGACCGGGCGGATTCCGCAGGCCTGGATCCTGACCGGCGTCCGCGGGGTCGGCAAGACCACCACCGCGCGCATCCTCGCCCGTGCCTTGAACTACGCGAAGCCGGCCGGCTCGGTGAAGGGGCCGACCATCCACATGCCCGACCTCGGCGTGCACTGCCAGGCGATCATGGAAAGCCGGCACATGGACGTGCTGGAGATGGACGCGGCCTCGCACACCGGCGTCGACGATGTCCGCCAGATCAATGACAGCGTGCGCTATGCGCCGGCCAGCGCGCGCTACAAGGTCTACATCATCGACGAAGTCCACATGCTGTCGACGGCGGCCTTCAACGCCTTCCTGAAGACGCTGGAGGAGCCGCCGGAGCACGCCAAGTTCGTGTTCGCCACCACTGAAATCCGCAAGGTTCCGATCACGGTGCTCTCGCGCTGCCAGCGCTTCGACCTGCGCCGGGTCGAGGCCGACGTGCTGATGAAGCATCTCGGCAACATCGCGGCCAAGGAAGGCGTCGAGGTCGAGCCCGAGGCGCTCGGCATCATCGCGCGCGCGGCCGAGGGATCGGTGCGCGATTCGCTGTCGCTGTTCGACCAGGCGATCGCGCATGCCGCGGGCAATGTGAAGGCCGACGCGGTCAGGCAGATGCTCGGCCTCGCCGACCGTACCCGCGTCATCGATCTGTTCGATTCGCTGGCGCGCGGCGATCTCGCCTCAGCCTTCGCCGAATTCCGCGCGCAGTATGATGTCGGCGCTGATCCCGTCGTGGTGCTGTCCGATCTTGCCGAGTTCGTCAATTTCGTCACGCGCGTCAAGGTCGTGCCGTCGACGGCCGACAATGTCGCGTTCGGCGAGACCGAGCGGGTGCGGGCGCGTGAATTCGCCGCCAAGCTGTCGATGCGGGTGCTGTCGCGGATGTGGCAGATGCTGCTCAAGGGCATCGCCGAGGTGCAGACCGCGACGCGCCCGGCGGCCGCCGCCGAGATGGTGCTGGTGCGGATCGCCTATGTCGCCGACCTGCCGACGCCGGATGAGGCGATCCGGATGATCGAGCAGAATGGCGGCGGCGCGGCTCCCGCGACGTCAGGTTCTACCGCCTCGTCACAGCCACGTGGCGCGCCGGCCTCGACGATGTCGGCCATGCCGTCGGCGCCGATGCGCGCGCCGCAGGCCTCGTCGCGCGCCGATCTCGCCGCGCGTCCGCAGATGGCGGCGCCGGCTGCCGATGCCGCGCCGGCGCTGCGGATATCAAGCTTTCCGCAATTGATCGCGCTCGCCGGCGAGAAGCGCGATATCATGACCAAGAGCGCGCTGGAGGCCGATGTGCGGCTGGTGCGCATCGAGGACGGCCAGCTCGAGATCGCGCTCGAGCCGAAGGCGCAGCGCGCGCTCGTCACCGATCTGTCGCGCAAGCTCGAACTATGGACCGGTCGGCGCTGGACCGTGATCATCTCCAATGCGGCCGGCCAGCCCACGGTGCGTTCGCAGAACGAATTGGCGCGCAGCGAGCATCAGCGTGCTGCCGAGGCCGATCCGCGCGTGCAGGAGGTGCTGGCGCGCTTTCCCGGCACCAAGGTGGTCGAGGTCCGCCGCCTAGCCGCCGAGGTTCCGGTGGCGGATGCGACCGGCGAAGACCCGATTGAAACTTCCGACAGCGACGACGATTGATCTGGCGATAGGAACGCACCCATGGCTGATTTTCTCGGCATGATGAAACAGGCAGCGCAGCTGCAATCCAAGATGCAGGCGATGCAGGAAGAACTCGGCAATGTCGAGGTCGAGGGCATCTCCGGCGGCGGCCTGGTCGCCGTGCGCATGACCGCGAAGATGGAAGTGAAGGGCATCAAGATCGATCCGTCGCTGATGAAGCCGGAGGAGCGCGAGGTGCTCGAGGATCTGCTCGTCACCGCGCATGGCGATGCGCGCCGCAAGGCCGAGACCGCGATGCAGGAGAAGATGATGGCGCTGACCGGCGGGCTCGGCCTGCCGCCGGGATTTGGTCCGACCTAAATGGCTGCGAGCGTTGCCGGCCCCGAGATTGAACGCCTGATCCAGTTGCTGGCGCGGCTGCCCGGGCTCGGGCCCCGTTCGGCGCGGCGCGCGGCGCTGCATCTGATCAAGAAGCGCGAGGCCCTGATGACGCCGCTGACCGCGGCGCTGCAGGTCGCGATCGACAAGATCCAGGTCTGCAAGACCTGCGGAAACATCGATACACAGAACCCCTGCACGGTCTGCACCGATCCGCGCCGCGATCCCTCGATCATCGTCGTGGTCGCCGATGTCGCCGATCTCTGGGCGCTGGAACGCGCCAATGCGACCAATGGACGCTATCACGTGCTCGGCGCAACGCTGTCGCCGCTCGACGGTGTCGGTCCGCAGGATCTCACCATCGATCAGCTGGTGGCACGCGCGCATGCGCCCGAGGTCAGCGAGATCATTCTGGCGCTCAATGCCACCGTCGATGGCCAGACCACCGCGCATTACATCACCGACCTCCTGTCGGAGGCCAATGTGCGGGTGACGCGTCTGGCGCATGGCGTGCCGGTCGGCGGAGAGCTTGATTACCTCGATGAAGGTACGCTATCGGCTGCGATGCGGCAGCGGACGCTGTTCTAGAAAGCGATCCGGGAGCCGGACGCAACGGTGTTCGTCAGGCGATCCTTCATAAGTCGAAAAGATCGCACTGAAACAAAACGATAGGGTGGATGACGATTCGGGGACGGTCATTCACGCTCTGACGAATCAAGTACGGAACCACTGCAAATGACGACACACCGATTCGGCGTACGCCTGGGCTTTGCGTTTCTGGCGGCTACCTTCGCCGCGCCCTGCGCGCTCGCGCAGCAGAGCGACGCGCCGCAGAAGCCAGGCAAGATGATCCGGGCCGGCGACGTGCTGTCTGGGGAACTCGGCGTCATGAAGGTGCGCGACACCAAGAATCGCGGCAAGCGCGTCGCGACCTACCAGATCACCAGCGAGCCGCGCCGCCTGCCGCCGCCGAACGGTCTCTGCAACCTCGAAACCGGGCCGGAAACGTTTCAGCTGATTCCGACCAACAACGCCCAGGCCGCGCAGCTCAAGAGCCTCTCCGGCAAGGCCATCTCGGTGAAGGTCGACGAGATCGCCTGTGCCAAGGACGCCGGCGAGATGAGCGAAGCCATCGTCACCAAGTGGAGCGTGGTGGCGAAGTAAGCTGTCATCGCCCGGCTTGCCGCCTTGGCTGAAGCTTCGGCGCGCCAATGATCGCGGCCTCGTCGAAGCCTTGGCGTAGACGGGACCGGGCGATCCAGTACGCCGCGGCCTTTCCATCGAAGCAACGGGCGTCTCTGGGTCACCCGCCTTCGCGGGTGACGACAGTGGAGGACTAAACCTTCACAGGCCCCAGTTCATCGAAATGCCCGCGCCGCTGCAGCCAGGCGAGCAGGATCAGGCTCGGGATCGCGACCAGCACGCAGATCACAAAGAACGTTTGCCAGCCGACGGCCTTGGCCACATAGCCCGCGCCCGACGACAGATAGGTGCGGCCGACCGCCGCGAGCGCCGTGAGCAATGCGTACTGGGTCGCGGTGTGCAGCGGATTGCGGCACAGCGCCGAAAGGTAGGCGACGAATATCACGGTGCCGATCGCGCTGGTGAAATTCTCCGCCGTGATCGCAAGCGCGAGCGCCCATTGATCGACGCCGACATGCGCGAGCCAGGAGAACGAGAGGTTGGCGACCGCCTGCAGCACGCCGCCGATCCAAAGGCTGGTTGCGAGCGAATAGCGCCGCGCCACGAAGCCGCCGGCAAAGCCGCCGATCAAGGTCGCCGCAAGGCCGACGCCCTTCACGATCGCGGCGTAATCGACCTTGGAAAAACCGATGTCGATCACGAACGGCGCAGTCATGGTGCCGGAAAACGCGTCGGTGAACTTGAACAGCACCACAAAGGCGAGCGCCGCCAATGCGTCCTTGCGGCTGAGGAACTCGGAGAATGCGCCGAGCGCCGCGTGCAAGACGCGTTCGGCGGCGGTCTGCGCATGCGTGGCCGCCTCCGCGCCTTTCGATTGCGCCGGCTCGGTCGCAGCCAGCGCCGTGACGATGCCGATCACGACCAGCGCGGCCATCACCACATAGCCCCACATCCACGCCGACGGTCGCGCGACGCCGGCGGTTTCGAAACCGCTGACGATGAACAGCGCGCCAGCGGTGGAGACCAGCATGCCGATGCGATAGGCCGCGACGTAAGACGCCATGCCGGCGGCCTGCTCGCTTTCAGGCAGGCTTTCGACGCGGAAGGCATCGACCACGATGTCCTGGGTCGAAGAGGCGGTTGCGACCAGCAGCGCGGCGAAGGCCGCGAACCATGGCGATCGCGCCGGATCGGCCATTGCCAGCACCAGGATCGTCGCGATCAGCAGCAGCTGCGAGAGCAACAGCCAGCCGCGGCGGCGACCGAAGACCTGCGTGAACAGCGGCACGTGCAGCGCGTCGACCAGCGGCGCCCAGAGGAACTTCAGCGTGTACGGCGTGCCGATCAGCGCGAGCAGCCCGATGGTGCCGAGATCGACCCCGGCCTCCTTCATCCAAACCTGCAGCGTCGAGCCCGATAGTGCCAGCGGCAGGCCGGAGGAGAAGCCGAGCAGCAACACGATGAGGACGCGCGGCTGCAAATACACCGCGAAGCTGTCGCGCCAGGAGGTGGCGGCAGGAGGAGCGGGAGGCTTGGCGGACGCGTCTGACAAGGCTTCAGGTGCGGTCATGGACCCGGTGTTACCAGATTCGAGCCACTAGGAGGGTGTCATCGCCCGGCTTGACCGGGCGATCCAGTATCCCAGAGGCCTATCCGCCGCCACCGGCGATCTCCGGGTAAAGATCAATCCAGTCCGGATTGTCCTTCTCAATTAGGGAGATTTTCCATCCACGCGGCCATTTCTTCAGCCGCTTCTCGCGCTTGATCGCGTTCTCAGGATCATCGAATTGCTCGAAATAGACGAGCTTCACCACATCATATTTCTCTGTGAAACTGTCGATGAGTTTCAATCTGTGCTCGCCGACACGGCGAATGAGATCATTTGTCACACCAATGTAGAGCGTGCCGCCGATGCGGCTGGCGAGGATGTAGACGTAGTAGCTGCGTGCCCCCAACTGTGGCCTCTGGAATACTGGATCGCCCGGTCAAGCCGGGCGATGACACCGACTATGAGGTGAAATCAGGGGCCATACTACTCCCCCGCCTGCAGCTTGCGCGGGGCGGGGAACAGCTCGGGCGTCGCTCCCTTGACGAAGCGGGGGACTTCGATCGGGGTCTCGGACTTGCTGAAGTCGAGCTCCTCGATGCGGCCGGCGCGCTTCTCGATCTTGTCGGCGGAGATCAGGATCTGCCTGACGTCCTCGTTGACCTGGCCGAAGTGATTTTGCAGCTTGAGTACGCGCTCGCGCAGGCGGCCGAGATCGTCGCCGAGATGCATCACCTCGTTGCGGATCTGGTCGGCGGCGTCGCGGATGCGGGCGTCCTTCAGTATCTGCTGCATCACCTGGATCGCCAGCATCAAGAGCGAGGGCGACACCAGCACGACGCGGGCGCGATAGGCCTTCTGGACCACGTCGTCGAAGCCGTCATGGATTTCGGCATAGACCGATTCCGACGGCACGAACATCAGCGCGGTGTCCTGGGTCTCACCCGGGATCAGGTACTTCTCCGCGATGTCGCTGACATGCTTCAGCACGTCGGCGCGCAGCCGCTGGCTGGCGAATTTGCGTTCCTCGTCGCTGCGCGCATCGTGCAGCGCGGTCATGGCTTCGAGCGGGAACTTCGCGTCGATGCAAAGCGGGCGCTGGTCGGGCAGGAACACGACGCAGTCCGGCCGCTTGCCCGTGGTCAGCGTGTGCTGGAACTCGTACGAGCCCTTCGGCATGCCGTCCTGGACGATCGCCTCCATCCGCGCCTGGCCGAAGGCGCCGCGCGATTGCTTGTTGGCGAGCACGTCGCGCAGCGTCGTGACCTGGGTGGTGAGCTCGTTCAGGTTCTTGTGCGCGTGATCGATGATGCCGAGCCGCTCATGCAGCACGCGCAGTGAATCCATCGTGTTGCGCGTGGTCTGTTCCATCGACTGGCCGACCCGGTGGGTCACTGAATCCAGCCTTTCGTTGACGGCACGGGCCATCTCGGCCTGGCGGCCGGCCAATGCCTGCCCCATCGCATCGACCCGTCCTGAGGCCTCGCTCTGGGCTCGCAGCATGTCGGCAAGCCGCTCCTCCAGCTCGTCGGCGCGAATGGCCTGCGCCATCGCGAGTTCCGCGCCGCGCCGGCTGGCGCGCGCGATCACCACGGCGATGGCGAACAGCAGGATCAGCGCCAGCGCGCCAAGGCCGATCAAAGCGTCGGAGACACGGACCGGAAGGTCGCCAATCGTGAGGAGAATCTCGTTCATGCCAGCAGTTGTATCCGATTCGGCATCGTCATCGAACGAAAAGGGAACATTTGTGGTAAACACTCCCTTAAATTTCCTGGTTAGCGTTGCGTGAAGAAACGTGGTTAAGGCTGCCTTAACCGGTTCCTGAGCGCATTGACCCCATGAAGTCAGCAGCTTAAATCGCCGCCATGGCATTACGAGAAATCATCATCCTGCCGGACAAGCAGTTGCGTCTGGTGTCGAAACCGATCGAGAAGGTGACGCCGGAGATCCGCAAGCTCGCCGACGACATGCTCGAGACCATGTATGACGCGCCGGGCATTGGGCTCGCGGCGATCCAGGTCGCGCAGCCGCTGCGGCTGATCACCATGGACCTCGCCAAGCGCGACGAGAACGGCGAGACCACGCCGCAGCCGCGGGTGTTCATCAATCCGGAGATCATCTCGCATTCGGAGGAGCTGTCGGTCTACGAAGAGGGCTGCCTGTCGATCCCCGAATATTACGAGGAGGTCGAGCGCCCGGCGCGGGTCCGCCTGCGCTTCACCGACCTCGACGGCAAGCTGCACGAGGAAGATGCCGAGGGGCTCTATGCCACCTGCATCCAGCACGAGATCGACCATCTCAACGGCGTGCTGTTCGTGGACTATCTGTCGAAGCTGAAGCGCGACCGCGTCTTCAAGAAATTCGAGAAGGCCGCCAAGCGCGCGGCGGAGTGAGTGTGGTGTGAATAGCGTTTCCGCTTGCGCGGTATGCCCTCTCCCCCTTGTGGGGCAGAGCTGGAGAGGGGGGTAGCCGCAAGCACCGCCGTTGCTGCTACCCCCCTCCCTAACCCTCCCCCACACGGGGAGAGGGAACGAAGCGAGTGCTGTTGATGCCTCTCCGTCTGATCTTCATGGGCACGCCCGATTTCGCGGTGCCGACGCTGCTGGAACTGGTGGCCCATGGCCATGAGGTCGTGGCCGTGTACACCCGCGCGCCGAAGCCGGGCGGGCGGCGCGGCCTGCAGTTGCAGCCGACGCCGGTCGAGCAGGAGGCGCGCCGCCTCGGCATTCCCGTGCTGACGCCGAAGACGCTGAAGACGCCGGAGGCGCTCGAGGAATTTCGCGCGCATGACGCGGATGCCGCCGTCGTGGTCGCCTATGGCATGATCCTGCCGCAAGCCATCCTCGATGCACCCAGGCTCGGCTGCTTCAACCTGCATGCTTCGCTATTGCCGCGCTGGCGCGGCGCCGCGCCGATCAACCGCGCCATCATGGCGGGCGACGCCGAAAGCGGCGTGATGGTGATGAAGATGGATGTCGGCCTCGACACCGGCGACGTCGCGATGGCCGAGCGGCTGTCGATCTCGGACAGCATGACGGCATCCGACCTGCACGACGCGCTGGCGCCGCTCGGCGCCGATTTGATGGTGCGCGCGATGGGCGCGCTGCAGCGTGGCGGGTTGCAGCTGACGAAGCAGAGCGAAGACGGCGTCACCTACGCCGCCAAGATCGAGAAGGCCGAGGCGCGGATCGACTGGAAGCAGCCGGCGCATGCGGTGCTGCGGCACATTCACGGGCTTTCGCCGTTCCCCGGCGCCTGGTGCGAGCTCTCAGGCGAGGGCGAGCCGGTGCGGCTGAAAATCCTGCGCTGCGAACTGGCGAAAGGTGCGGGCGAACCGGGCGACGTGCTCGACGACAATCTTGCGATCGTCTGCGGCGATGGCGCAATCCGGATCCTCGAATTGCAGCGCGCCGGCAAGGCGCCGATGAAGGCGGCGGATTTTCTGCGCGGCACGCCGCTGAAGCCGCCGGCGCGGCTCGCCTGATGCCGCGCTACAAGCTCACCATCGAATATGACGGCACGCCGTTTTCCGGCTGGCAGATCCAGGACAATGCACCGACCGTGCAGGGCGCGCTGGAGACGGCGGTCAAGGCGATCTGCGGCGAGTACGTGCGCGTCCATGGCGCAGGGCGTACCGATGCCGGCGTGCATGCGCGCGGCCAGGTCGCGCATTGCGACATCGCCAAGCATTTTCCGCCCGGCCGTTTCCGCGACGGGCTGAACGCGCATCTGCGGCCCAATCCGATCGGCGTGCTCGCAGCTGACATCGTGCCCGACGATTTCGAGGCGCGCTTCTCGGCGATCAAGCGGCACTATCTCTATCGCATCACCAACACCCGCGCGAACCTCGCGCTCGACGTCAGTCGCGTCTGGCGCGTGCCGCGCGCGCTCGATGCTGACGCGATGCACAGCGCCGCGCAACGGCTGCTCGGCAAGCACGATTTCACCACCTTCCGCGACACCGAGTGCCAGGCGAAGTCGCCGGAGAAGACGCTCGATCAGCTCGACGTCAAGCGCGAGGGCGATGCGATCAACATCGTGACGTCGGCGCGCTCGTTCCTGCACAGCCAGGTGCGCTCGATGGTCGGCTCGCTGGTCTGGGTCGGCGAGGGCCGCTGGAGCGCGGACGATCTCTTTGGCGCGCTGGCCGCCCGCAACCGTGCCGCCTGCGGCCCCGTCGCGCCGCCTGAGGGGCTATATCTGGTGCGGGTGGACTACTAGCGGCCCCAATCCCTACTGTGCATGGGGTTGTTTTCGATGTTCTTGTCCAGCCGAGCGGCTGGATCACGCGAAATACCTGTCCAGCACGCCCCGATAGATCCGCGTCAGCTTCTCCAGATCGGCCACCGGCGTGCGCTCGTCGATCTGGTGCATGGTCTGGCCGACCAGGCCGAATTCGATCACCGGGCAATAGCTCGAGATGAAGCGCGCATCCGAGGTGCCGCCGGAGGTGGACAGCTCCGGCTTGCGGCCGGTGACCTCCTCGATCGCGGCGACCGCGAGGTCGGTGAACGGCCCGGGCTGGGTGACGAACACGTTGGAGTTCGACGGTTGCCAGTCGATATGGGCGCGGATGCGGTTGCCGCAGGCCTTCGCCAGTCGCGCGTCGACCAGCTGCCGAAGGCTCTCCTGGGTGTGGTTGTCGTTGTAGCGGATGTTGAACTTCGCCCGCGCCTGGCCGGGGATCACATTGCCCGCGGTGTTGCCGACATCGACCGTGGTGAATTCGAGGTTGCTGGCCTGGAATTGCGCGCTGCCGTGATCGAGCGGCTCGTCGCTCAGCGCGACGATCAACCGCGAGATATCAGGCACCGGGTTCGAGGCGCGGTGCGGATAGGCGACGTGGCCCTGCACGCCATCGACGATGAGCGTACCGGATTGCGAGCCGCGCCGGCCGATCTTGATCATGTCGCCGAGCACCTCGACATTGGAGGGCTCGCCGAGCACGCAATGATCGAATTTTTCGCCGCGCTCGGCGCACCATTTCAACAGCTTGACGGTGCCGTTGATCGAGACGTCTTCCTCGTCGCCGGTGATCAGGAAGGAGATCGAGCCGTTTGCCTTGCCGGCATGATCCTGCAGATATTGCAGCACCGCGGCGACGCTGCAGGCGATGCCGCCCTTCATGTCGACGGCGCCGCGGCCGTAGAGATAGCCATCCTTGACCTCGCCGGAGAACGCACCGAGCGTCCACGCCGCTTCATCGCCGGGCGGCACCACGTCGGTGTGGCCGGCGAAGGTGATGTGCGGCGCCGAAGAGCCGATGCGGGCATAGAGGTTGTCGACATCGGCGGTGCCGGGCTCGGAGAAGGTCACGCGATGGACCTCGAAGCCCGCGGTTTTCAACAAATTTTCCAGAACGCCAAGCGCGCCGGCGTCGGCCGGGGTGACGGAGGGACAGCGAACCAGATCGCGGGCAATCGAGACAGCATCACTCATGCGCCTCGCTTAACACGTCGCACCGCGGGTGGACCAGCTTTGTGCGGCATCATTCGAGCTCGCTCTGCCGATCCCAGCCCTGCCTGGAGCGCGACCCACTGTCGCGGTCGCCACGTCTCCGCACATGAATTTTTCCAAGCGGATTGGGACCATAGCGATTGGGGTAGCGAGTGCCAGGCAGAAAGGCGAGCGCGATGAAGCCCCAGAGATAGAGCACGGAGACGACCGCGCCCGCGGCCATCACCCAGTAGGAATCATTGGCGTCAGATGGAATTTGGTTCGATCAGTCCCGCAGCAGCTCGTTGATGCTGGTCTTGGCGCGGGTACGCTCGTCGACGCGCTTGACGATCACGGCGCAGGCGGTGGCAGGGCCCGGCTGGCCGTTCTTCAGCGGCTTGGCCGGCAGGGTGCCGGGAACGACGACGGCATATTCCGGGACCTCGCCGACGAAGATTTCGCCGGTCTCGCGGTCGACGATCTTGGTGGAGGCGCCGAGGAACACGCCCATCGACAGCACCGCGCCCTTGCGCACGATCACGCCTTCGGCGACCTCGCTGCGCGCGCCGATGAAGCAGTCGTCCTCGACGATCACGGGCTCGGCCTGCAGCGGCTCGAGCACGCCGCCGATGCCGACGCCGCCGGAGATGTGCACGCGCTTGCCGATCTGGGCGCAGGAGCCGACCGTCGACCAGGTGTCGATCATGGTGGCTTCATCGACATAGGCGCCGAGATTGACGAAGGAGGGCATCAGCACGACGTTGCGGGCGATGAAGGCGGAGCGGCGCACGATCGCGCCCGGCACGGCGCGGAAGCCGGCGTCGCGGAAGCGGTTCTCGCCCCAGCCCTCGAACTTCGAGGGCACCTTGTCCCACCACGATGCCGTGCCCGGGCCGCCCGCGATCTGTCCCATGTCGTTGAGGCGGAACGAGAGCAGCACCGCCTTCTTCAGCCACTGATTGACCTTCCACTTGCCGCTGGCCTCGCGCTCGGCGACGCGGGCCTCGCCCTTGTCGAGCAGCTCCAGCGCGTGGTCGACAGCCTCGCGGACCTCGCCCTTGGTCGAGGTCGAAATGCCTTCGCGGGCGTCGAACGCGGTGTTGACGGTGGTTTCGAGGGCGGACAGCGACATCGGGACAATCCTTGGGCGTATCGGGGATATGACGGGAATTTTGCAGGGCTTTTTCGGAATTTGGGGCCATGGAGTCAAGGCAAACCCCACCGTCGTCCCGGCTCCCGTGCGCAATTGCGCACCAGGCCGGGACGACACCCGTTGAGAGACTATGGCTTCCGATCGAGCCGCTGCAAGAACCCGGTGAGATCGTCCGTGACGTGGTCGACATAAGCGGCGTCGCGGCCTTCGAGCTCCCAGGTCTCGCGCACCACCTCCTGGCTGCCGTCGGGCACGACCAGCACGGTGGTCATGCCGAGTTCATGCGGCACCACCAAATTGCGCGCGAGGTCCTCGAACATCGCAGCCTTCGCCGGGTCGACGTCGTGGAGCCTGAGGAACTTCTGATAGGTCTGCGGCGCAGGTTTCGGCTCGAGATCGGCGGCGATGATGTCGAACACGCCGTCGAAATGGTGGCCGATGCCGAGCCGGCCCAGCACCGCATCGACATGGTCGACCGAGCCGTTGGTCAGGATCAGCTTGCGCCCCGGCAGCTTGGCGATCGCAGCGCCCATCGCCGGATTCGGCTGCAGCGGCGAGTGGTCGATCTTGTGCACATAGGCGAGATAGTCGTCCGCCTGCACGCCATGCTCGGTCATCATGCCGCGCATGGTGGTGCCGTAGCGCAGGTAATAGTCCTTCTGCAGCCGCCGTGCCTCCTCGGGCGAGATCTTCAGCCAGTTGCCGACGAACTCGCCGATCCGCGCATCGACCTGCTGCCACAGATTGACGTGATGCGGGTACAGCGTGTTGTCGAGGTCGAACACCCAGGTCTCGACATGGCCGAAGCTGCGGGGAGTTTTAGTCATGGCTCTCTCAACGCGTCGTCCCGGCGCAGGACGGACCCATACGCCGCGGCGGTAATCGGGGCCGGGGTGCGCGTTGCCTTTCGTTTTGGGGTTATCGCCGGTGAACAACACGTGGCGTAGTGGTTATGGGTCCCGGCCTGCGCCGGGACGACATCGATATTTGCAGCGTGAGCATCTTCATCACGGCATCGCAAAGCGCAGCGTCTTGCCGCCGCTGGTCATGTCGACGGTGGTGAAGCCGAGCGCGGTGAGGCCGCGGGTGGCGCAGTCGCCCTGCTCGTTGACCTCGAACTTGCTTTCGCGGGTGCAGAGCTGGACCGCGCCGCCCCAGTTCAGCGGCTTGTCCTTGACGCGGATGGCGCGGTTGTCGCCGTCGACGGCCTCCGCGAAGGAATAGATCTGCTTCGGCGTGCCCGACACGTCGGGATGCAGGCACTTGCCGGGGTCGATCCGATACCAGCCGCGGCTGGTCACCATCTTGCCGTCGTCGGTCGCAACCGCGGCCATCACCTTGTGCGGCGTGTCGTTGCACCAGGTCAGCCCCGTCGGCGAGGGCTTCTGCACGGCATCGACCATGGTGGCGAAGAAGTTCGGCGACTGTACGATGTCGCTGCCGAGCCCGCGGCTCCTGAGGAATGCCGACAGCGCGCTCTGGGTCTTCGGCCCGTCGACGCCGTCGATCGGCGCCGCATCGTAGCCCGCGATCACCAAGAGGCGCTGGATGCCGGCGAGCCGCGCCTGCTCGTCGTCATACTCGCTGTCTTCGGCGAGATAGGCAACGAGGTTGCCGTCATCGGTCTGCGTCGGCGTGATCTGGGTGAACTGGGCCGGTGTCTGGCCGGAGCGGCATTGGCGCGCGGCGGCGATCACGAAATTGTCCTGCGCGACGCAGAGCGTGTCGGTGCCGTTCTGCGGGATCGGCGACGCGCCGTAGACGCCGAGGGCGCGGGCATTGAGCAGCACGCGGTCCGCGGTGAGCGCGCCCTGCACCACGACCCGGCAGGTCGCGGGATCGATCCGGAACCAGCCGCGGGTCGCCGTCGCGGCCTTGTCGTCGATGCCGATCGCGGCCTCGATCACATAGCTCATGCGATTGCACAGCTTGAGATCGGCATGCGCCGGCGCCGCTGAGAACAGGAACGACACCAGCGCGGCCGGCAGCGACATCGCGAGCCGCGCCGGCGGCGTTCGGCGAGCTATCCTCGCCGCGCGTCCCGCGATGACGACCTCGTCCGCCATTACTTATGGATCAGCGTGCCGGTGCCCTGGTTGGTGAAGAGCTCGAGCAGCACGGCGTGCTGCGTCTTGCCGTCGATGATGACGACGCCCTGCACGCCCTGTTCGAGCGCATAGATGCAGGTCTCGACCTTCGGGATCATGCCGCCGGAGATCGTGCCGTCGGCGATCAGCTTGCGGGCTTCCTTGATCGACAGGTCCGGAATCAGCTTCTTGGACTTGTCGAGCACGCCGGGCACGTCGGTCAGCAGCAGCAGGCGCTTGGCTTTCAGCGCGCCCGCGATCGCGCCGGCAAAGGTGTCGGCGTTGACGTTCAGCGTCAGGCCGTCCTGCGAGGTCGCCAGCGGCGCCAGCACCGGGATCAGCTCATAGCCGATCAGCTGATTGAGTAGCGTGAGATCGACCTTCTCGGGGTCGCCGACGAAGCCGAGATCGACCGCCTTCTCGATGTTGGAATCGGGATCGACCATGGTGCGCGTCGTCTTCGACGCCTTCACCATGTTGCCGTCCTTGCCGGAGAGGCCGACGGCCTTGCCGCCGGCTTCGTTGATGTAGCCGACGATCTGCTTGTTGACCGAGCCCGCCAGCACCATCTCGACGATCTCGATGGTCGCGGCATCGGTGATGCGCAGGCCGGCCGCGAATTCCGACTGGATGCCGAGGCGCTTCAGCATGGTCGCGATCTGCGGCCCGCCGCCGTGCACGACCACCGGATTGATCGCAGTCTGCTCGAGCAGCACGATGTCGCGCGCGAACGCCTTGGCGGTGTCCTCGGCGCCCATGGCATGGCCGCCATATTTGATGACGATGGTTTCCTCGTCATATTCCTGCATGTGCGGCAGCGCCTCGGACAGGATCCGGGCCTGATCGAGCGGGCTGATGTGCTGGTCGGTCATGGAGCTGGTCTCACGTCAGCGGAGGGACGGGCGCGGTTCTATCTGATTGCCGGGCAGGGCGCAAAGCGGGAGAGGTATTCCGGGCGACGGATCAACGCTTCGGCCACATGGCCGAAACCGCCAGCACCAGCCAGCTCAGGATCAGCAGCGTTCCGCCTGATGGAGCCGCCATCGGAAACAGGCCATGGCCGCCATATTGGCGCAGCACCAGGTCGCCCGCGAACAATGACGCCGCGATGACGAAGCCTGCCGCCGCCACGATGCCGAGCTTTGCATGGATGATCGCGCGCTCCGCGACCGCAATGGTCGCGATGGTGGCGGTGGCATGGAACAGCAGCATCGAGGATGCCGCCGCCAGCCGCGATGCGTCCGGCAGATGGGCCGCGGCCGCCGCCAATATCACGCCGCACGCGCCCATGATGGCGGCAAGGCCGATCAGGAGACGGGATGCGCCGTTCATCGGCGCCGCTCCTCGATCAGGCGCACCATGGCGGCACGCAGCTCCGGCATGCCGTCGCCGGTGCGCGACGAGGTCACCAGCACTTCGGGGAACGCGGCGGGATGTTTTGCGAGCGTCGCGATGGTTTCGGCGGTGACGGTCTTGAGTTCGCCGGCCTTGACCTGGTCGGCCTTGGTCAGCACGACCTGGTAGCTGACCGCGGACTTGTCCAGCGTCTTCAGCACGTCGAGATCAACGTCCTTGATGCCGTGGCGGGCGTCGATCAACACATAGACCCGCGCCAGCGTCGCGCGCCCGAGCAGGAATTTGTGGATCAGCGCCGTCCATGACGCCACCTTGGTCTTTGGCGCCGAGGCGTAGCCGTAACCGGGCATGTCGACGAGACGAATGTCCGCGTTTTCCGGGCCCTCGAAGAAGATCAGTTCCTGGGTGCGGCCCGGCGTATGCGAGGTGCGAGCTAGCGCATTGCGGCCGGTCAGCGCGTTGATCAGGCTCGACTTGCCGACATTGGAGCGGCCGGCAAAGGCGACCTCGAGGCCGGCCATCGGCGGCAGCGTCTCGATCGAGGGCGAGGCCCAGATGAAGCGCCAGTCGCCGGCGAACAGCTTTCGCCCCTGCTCGATCAGCTCCGCATCAGGTTCGGCGGTCATGCGAAGGATCCCATTTTATCGTGGCCAGGCGAAAGCCCCGGGCGCAGCTTTGGCGTAAGACGACCCGGCCATCCCCGTCAACGTTTTGCCGGCCGCCAAATATGTCGATGCCCGGCACGAGGCCGGGCATGACGCAGTGATAGAGCGGGCGCAGGAAGCTACGTCGCCTTCTTTGTCTCAGTCGTCACGCTTTTTTTTTGAAACGTCGACTTCAGATTGTCGAATAACTCCACCTTGACGCCGTTCTTGCGCATGATGAAGCTCTGCTGCAGCACGGAGAGCGTGTTGTTCCAGGCCCAGTAGATCACGAGACCCGCCGGGAAGCCGGCCAGCATGAAGGTGAAGATCAGCGGCATCCAGTCGAAGATCATCTTCTGGGTCGGATCCGGCGGCGCCGGGTTGAGCTTCATCTGCACCCACATCGTGATGCCCATGATGATCGGCCAGATGCCCATCACCAGATAGGCGCCGAAATGCGGTCCGAGCAGCGCGATCGGATCGAACGGGATCAGCCCGAACAGCGTGAACAGATTGGTCGGATCGGGCGCGGAGAGGTCCTTGATCCAGCCGAAGAACGGCGCGTGCCGCATTTCGATGGTGATGAACAGCACCTTGTAGAGCGAGAAGAACACCGGGATCTGCAAGGCGACGGGAAGACAACCGGCGATCGGGTTGATCTTCTCCTTCTTGTAGATCTCCATCATCTCCTGCTGCTGCTTCACGCGGTCGTCAGGATAGCGTTCCTTCAGCGCGGCCAGCTGCGGCTGCACCGACTTCATCTTCGCCATCGAGGCGTAGGACTTGTTGGCGAGCGGGAAGAACAGCAGCTTCACGATCACGGTCACGAGCAGGATAGCGATGCCGAAATTGCCGACCAGGCGATAGAACCAGTCGAGCGCCAGGAACATCGGCTTGGTGATGAAGTAGAAGTGGCCCCAGTCGATCAGAAGATCGAAATGGTTGAGGCCGAGCTGCTTGTTGTAGCCGCCGAAGCCGACCAGCGGGAAATTGAGGCCGACCGTGGCGGCCTCCTTCGCGCCGGCGAACAGCCGCGCGTTGGCAACGCCGGTGCCGCCGATCGGAATGGTCTGCGCGCCGAGCATGTAGTCGGCCTGGTAGCGCTTGTCGCCGGTGGTGAAGCGGGCGGTGTCCAGCGTCGCATTGGTTTCCGGCAGCAGCGCGGTGGCCCAGTATTTGTCGGTGATGCCGAGCCAGCCGTCGGTGACCTTCGAGAACACGATGCCGCGCGAGTTTCCGCCGGTCGGGGTCTTGGCCTCGTCGAGGTTCTTGTAGGTGAATTGCTGCAGGCCCTGTTCGCCGAGATAGCCGATCGGGCCTTCGTGCAGGATCGCGTAGCCGGAGACCGGCGGCTTGCCGCCGCGCGAGATCAGGCCGAACGGATACAGCGTCACCGGCGCGCTGCCGAGATTGTTGACCTCATCCTTGATGCTGATGAGGTAGCGATCGTCGATCGAGATGGTGCGACGGAAGGTCAGGCCCTGGCCGTTGTCATATTTCAGCGTCACCGGGGTACTTGGCGACAGGCTGTTCGAACCCTCCTGCTGCCAGACGGTTTCGGCGTTCGGTGTCTTCACCGACGAGCCGTTGGCGGTCAGCCACAGGAACTCGGCATAATATGGCTCGGCGGTGCCCGACGGCGACAGCAGCACGACGGCCGGAGATGTGGGGTCGACCGTCTCGCGGAACTGGACCAGCGCCAGATCGTCGATCCGGGCGCCCTTCAGCGCGATGCTGCCGATGATGCGCGGGCTCTCGATCTTGATGCGCGGGCCGGCCGCGAGCACCGTCTCGCGGCTCGCCACTGGAGCGTCGGCAGCGGGCACCGCGGCTGTCGGTGACGGCGTCGCGGAGCTTCCGGGAGCGGCGCCGGGAGCAGCACCAGGGGTCGCCTGCGGTGCCGGCTTCAACGGCTCGGCCTGGCGCTGCGCCTCGCGCTGCTTCTCCATCTGCGGCACGTTATAGAAATATTGCCAGGCGATCAGGACGAGGCCCGACAGAATGACGGCGATGATCGTATTGCGGTTGTCGGACATCTCTTAAGGTCTCGTCATTCCATTCGGATTGGGAGCGCTCTTGTTACCCGCCTTGTTGGTACCCGTCCTGGGCGCGGGCCGGTCGAGGCGGCGCAGCGCCGACCGCAGGTCGTCAATCATGGTCGCAAAGTCGCGGGTCAGCGTGTCACGACGGCCGACTAGCACATAATCATGGTGCGGCCGCATGAATACGGCATCGACCCGTCTTATCACTTCGCGAAGCCGGCGGCGGATGCGATTGCGCTCGGTCGCGGTGCCGTTCTTCTTGGTGACGGTATAGCCGACGCGGATCGGGCCCTGATCGTCGCGACGGCGGCCCTGCAGCACAAAAGCTCCGGTATTCGCCCGTGCGCCATTGGCAACGGCGAGGAAATCCGCCCGCTGCCTCAGCCGATCCATAATGGGTATCTCCGGAGAGGAGACGTCCGGGCTCAGGCGCTCAGGCGCTTGCGGCCACGCGCGCGGCGCGCAGCGAGGACCTTTCGGCCGCCGGCCGTGGCGAGACGGGCGCGGAAGCCGTGACGGCGCTTGCGCACCAGTTTGCTGGGTTGATAAGTCCGCTTCACGGGTAATTCTCCGCTGACCGGGCAATTTGCCGTTGTATTGAGATGGAGTCCGATGATGCTGGCAGGCCCAAGCGAGCCGATTACGGCCCCAAATGAGCCGCCCCCGGTCAAGAACCGGGCCATCGCGGACAGTTGGCGCGGCTTATAAGGGAGCGCCCTGTTTTCGTCAATGTCACAGGGCGTCGCAAAGAGGCTTCTTTGAAACGTCGCAATTGGGGCGAATATAACTGTTTTCACGGGGTTTTTGACGGTGAGGAGCGCTTTGGGGCGTTCGGGGAACCGCCGACATTAGCGATCCGTAATTTGACCGGCTTGGGGGCCGGACCGCATCTTCCGACCCCCAAGCCAAACAAGGCCTTATCTTGTGGCTCTAACTGACGATCAGGCGACTGCGCAGAAGCAGCGGCCCAAGCCGCCCCTTCGGCTCGGGCTGTCCGGCAAGCTGTTGCTGCTGACGATCCCCCTGGTGATGATCGCCGGGCTCCTGATCTACGTGCCGGCCATCGCCAACTTCCGGATGAACCGGCTCAATGACCGCCTGGCCGCCGCCAACACCGCGGCGCTGGTGCTCGATGCCGCCCCCTCCGGCCTGGTGCCGGATTCGCTGGCGCGGCAGATCCTGACCAGCATCGGCGCCCGCGCCGTCGCCATCAAGCTCGGGCAGCAGCGCCGCCTGCTCGCCAGCGCCGACCTGCCAGCCGCGATCGACCATGATGTCGACATGCGGGCCATGACGGTGTGGTCGGCGATCGTCGATGCCTTCGAGATCATGCTCGAACACGGCGACCAGACCATCCGCGTGGTCGGACCCGCGCCGGGCCAGGCGCAATTCATCGAGGTCGTGATCGACGAGAAGCCGCTGCGGCAGGCGATGTACCGCTTCTCGCGCAACGTTCTGGTCGTCGCGCTCCTGATCGCCGGCCTGACCGCCGGCCTAGTCTACCTGGCGCTGCATTATCTGTTCGTGCGCCCGATGCGGCGGCTGACCGCTAGCCTGGTCGGCTTCCACGAGAATCCGGAGAGTTCGGCGCGAATCATCGTGCCCAGCCAGCGCGGCGACGAGATCGGCGTTGCCGAGCGCGAGCTGTCGGACATGCAGCGCGACCTCGTCTCGATGCTGCATCAGAAGAGCCGGCTTGCCGCGCTCGGGCTCGCCGTCTCCAAGATCAATCACGATCTGCGCAACCTGCTGGCGTCCTCGCAACTGCTGTCGGACCAGCTCGCCAGCGTGCCCGATCCGCGGGTGCAGCGCTTCGCGCCGAAGCTGCTGCGCTCGTTGGAGCGCGCCATCGCCTTCTGCCAGTCGACATTGTCCTATGGCCGCGCGCAGGAGGCGGCGCCCGACCGCCGTGTGATCATGGTGGAGCCTGCGGTTGCCGAGGTGCGCGAGTCTGCCGGGCTTGCAACCGATGTCTCGATCACCTGGATCAGCGCGATCGAGCGCGGCCTCACCATCGACGCCGATCCGGACCAGCTGTTCCGCGTGCTGCTCAATTTGGTGCGCAACGCGACCCAAGCCCTGGAAACCCGGCAGGACAGCGATGGCGGTGCCCAGCAGATCCGCATCACCGGCCGCCGCGAGGGGACGGTTGCGATCATCGAGGTCTCCGACACCGGCCCCGGCGTTCCGGCCAAGGCGCGCGAGCATCTGTTCGAGGCGTTCCAGACCTCGGGCCGTCCCGGCGGCAGCGGGCTCGGCCTTGCGATCGCCGCCGAGCTGATCCGCGCCCATGGCGGCCATATCCATCTGGTCGAGGGCACCATCGGCGCCACCTTCCGGATCTCGATCCCGGATCGCCCGGTGGAACTGCTGTCGGTCCGCAGCGAGCGGGCGAGGGCCTGAGGCTGTCCCGGTATTCCGGGGCGGCTGAAACCGCCGCCGAAATTGGCGTTTCCAGAGCTTGCCAACTGGACCGGGAGCCTGTAGCTAGAGCGCTCTTTCGCGACGTTCCGGGGCTCCCGGAGCCGTGCGGGCTTAAGCCTGACCCGCGAAAATGCGCCCGTAGCTCAGCTGGATAGAGCATCAGACTACGAATCTGAGGGTCGGACGTTCGAATCGTTCCGGGCGCGCCATTCGCCTTTGTTTTCATTGAAGTTTCGCGTCGCATGCCGCGCTGGTCGAAGCGACAGCTACGCCATTGATCGCCAACGTCGGGCTTGGCGCGACGATCAAATGCTTGTGCGGCGCAATATACTTTATTGCAATGCAGCAAAATGCAAATACGTGTGCTGCTCGAGTCCTTATCGAGGAGCCTTCAAGTGATCAAGATCTCTCTCTCCATCATAGCCGCTACCCTTGCGATCGCGAGCGCGACGGTCGCATCCGCTGCGGAGCGTCCGACTTTCGAAGCCGCGGGCCTGCCGATCTCGCCGGTGCAGGCTGGTGTGCTTGGCGGCGCCAACGTCCACGAGCAGGCGCCGGTAGCCGCGACGTCGGCCACTCCACATCAGCTCAATGTTCTGACGCCGCGAAGCAAGATCACGACCGCGCGGGCTTCCGTCCGGACGGACCGCTCGTTGCACTGACTGTCATAACCGGTCCGCCGCCAGAAAGCCCGCGACAACGTCGCGGGCTTTCTCATATGCGAGCTTGCGAAACGCTGCAGACGTCGCCGGCGCGGGTGATGGTGCGGGGCACTGCCCCGTAAAAACCCTGCTTGCGCTCGTCGGACCGTTGAGAAAAAATAAGGTCTTTCAGCCTATAAGCGGCAGAACGTCTTTATTTATTTTGTCTGTCCATTTGAACCGGCGGGTCATCCGTCATGTCGAGCGAGATCTCAAACGCCGTCTTGTTAGCGGCGATATTTCTGGGGGTCATCTACGGCAGTCGCATCCTCGAAAAGAGGTGGCCCATTGCCGATGTTTCCCGCGCCGAGTTTCGCGATGATTGGCTAGCCGTTATCGTAAGCGTCGGGTTGGAGCACATGCTGGCCCCGATCGCGGCGATCAGCGCGGGTGCAATAGCGAGCTACGCCGGGGTCGGTTGGATCAAGCTGCCGACCGAAGGTTACTGGTGGTACGCCTCCCTCGCAATCGTCGTGGTGGCGCTCGATCTCTACAAATACACATTCCATCGCCTCCAACATGCGATCCCCTTTCTTTGGGCGATGCACTCGTTCCACCACAGCGCGAACGGCATTACCTTCATTACCGGCGCCCGGCATTTCTGGTTGGAGAGGGTGCTGTCTGACGCCTTTCTTCCTATTCTGGCGATCCTGTTTCGGATCCCGCCGGATATGGCCATTGCCGCGGGATTTATCTTCTTCGTCCCCGATGCGTGTGCGCATCTCAACGTCCGCATCCCGCTCGGTCGGTTTGTGACTTGGATCAACAATCCGCAATGGCACCGGATTCATCATTCGATCCATCCCGAGCATCGGGACAAGAATTTTGCTGCCTTCCTTCCACTCCTGGACATTCTGTTCGGCACGGCGTGGGTGCCAAAGCCGGACGAGTATCCTGCGACAGGACTTGTGCCTGCTGAACGGGTGGACATCATCAATAGCGTGATCTGGCCGATCCGGCATCTTCGGCATGGAGAGTCAAAGAATGAACTGGGTTAAAGGTCTGTTGCTGTTCTTTGCCTTGCTCCTGGGGTACGCCGACCTCGTGTCGACGAATGTGATTTTGACTCTCGGCTTGGGCGAGTTGAACCCGTTCATGCATCTGGCCCAGACATGGTTCGGCGCATGGTGGCTGGTCCCCAAGCTCGGTCTCACGTTTGTCCTGACGTGGTTACTTTGGCGCAGCAACAACGTCTACAACATCGCTCTCGTCGTCGCCTTCTGCTGTACGCCCGTCCTGAATAATCTCGTCATCATCGCGGGTACGAACTGAGCCGGCCACTTCGTCTCGTTGCCGGAACCGGCGAAGCGCTCGTCCGTCGCATCTTGCTGCAAGCACAATCAAACAGAACCGCGCGCGGCGCGGGAAGATCCACTCGCTCAGGCAGCACGATGATGACAGCGAAATCCGCCGGCGTTGCTCGCCCCGGCGTTGCGGTGGTATGGTTCGGGCATTTTAGAACAATAAGAGCTTTTCCATGGGTAATATTGACGGGGTGCAACCTTGTGCGCCCGGCTTGGTTTCAGTGCTGGCCGCACGCGCGTTCCCTCACCGATATTCTGAAGCCGCAGAAGCCAAGAGCCTCTGGATCGTCATCGCCACGCTCACCGGAGTTGCCGCCGCCGGGCTCGTTCTGTCGGGACTTCGGGTCTCATTTAACCCTGCGATCGTCGTCGGCTTCCTGGCATTGGTCGGCCTCAATGTGGTCTACACCAGGATCAGGCCCAACAGACGCATCGCGTCATTTGCCCTCACCTCCGCGCAGCTGGTTGCGTTCACCAATGTCGGAACTGTTCTCAGCTATCTTGCTGCGTCCGCCGGATTTCCTCTGGTCGACAACGCTCTCGCGGCGACCGATTCCGCGATCGGCTTTGATTGGCTCGCATACTTCAACTGGGTGAAACTGGCGCATCCCAACATCGGCTGGTCGCTCGATATCATCTACGATACGCTCTTCATTCAGTTCGGCATCCTGCTGGTCGTGCTGAACACAATTGGAAAGCTCGAAAGGGCAAGACAACTCACCTGGCTCTTCGTGCTCACGCTGCTGATGATCCTACCGCTGTCGATGCTGCTGCCCGCGGAGGGAGCCTGGGCGCATTACGGTGTGTCGCATTTGACAAGCGCCTATTACCTTGCTGACTTCTATGCGATCCGCGACGGATCCATGAGAGTCATCGATCTGTCCAGGATCAACGGCATCATTCAATTTCCTTCGTTCCATGCAGCGCTTGCACTGATCCTCATCCTGTCGAGTCGGGGCACTTTACTGTTCGCCGTCTTTCTCCCGCTCAACGTTCTCATCATCGTATCAGCGCTGACCGCCGGCGGTCACCATCTGAGCGATATTGTAGTCGGGCTGTCCACCGTGCCCGCGGCCATGCTCGTGTTGCGAGCCCGAAAACTATCGTTCTAGAGCATGATCCGGAAAAGTGCGAAGCGGTTTTCCGAAAAGATCATGCTCAAACAACAAGCTAAAGCGCGATGACGATTCAACCCAATCTCATCGCGCTTCAGCCCTCAATGGATCGCCGCGTACATGATCTTCTCCTCGGTCGCCTCGACCGCGGAGAATTCCTCGACCACCTTGCCCTGGCGCGAGACCAGGATGCGGTCGGAGAGGGCCATGATCTCGGGCAGATAGGATGAGATCACCACCACTGCCTTGCCTTCGTCGGCGAGCTGGCTGATCAGCTCGTGGATCTCGACAATGGCGCCGACGTCGACGCCGCGGGTCGGCTCGTCGAAGATGATCAGCTCGGGCTCCTGCACCAGCGACTTGGCGATCACCACCTTCTGCTGGTTGCCGCCTGAAAGCTCGACCACCTTGGCCTCGTCGCCGATGGCACGGACCTTCAGCCGCTGCGTCCAGGTCTTGCCCACCGTGTTGGTTTCGCGCCGCGACAGCAGCATTCGGCCGGCGGGAAACTTCGAGAGCAGGCCGAGATAGATGTTGCGGGCGATCGAGGCGGTCTCGAAGAAGCCCTCGACCTTGCGATCCTCGGTGACATAGGCGATGCCGGCCTTCACCGCCGGCGCCGGAACCCGGTAGCGCACCGGCTTGTCGTGCAGCAGGATCTCGCCGCCGTGGAAGAAGTCGCGCTTCAACACGCCGGATACGATCTTGAAGGTTTCGGTGCGGCCTGCGCCGACCAGGCCGAACACGCCGGTGATCTGCCCGGCAAACACCGACAGCGAATTGTTCTTCACCATCGGCGCCATCTTGAGGTTCTGCACCGTGAGCACGCGCGCGCCGGCGGGCCGGACGCTGGCCTTCCTGGCGCCATACAGCGTGTTGGAGAGGTCGCGTCCGACCATCGACTGCACGATCGCGGCCCGATCGAACTTCGCCGCATCGTCGGTGACGACGTGCTTGCCGTCACGCAGCACGGTGATCCGGTCGGCGAGCAGCAGGGCCTCTTCCAGCGCATGCGAGATGAAGATGATCGAGACGCCGCGTTTCTTGAGGTCACGGACGAGGTCGAAGAAATACTTCTTCTCTTCAGGTGTCAGCGATGCGGTCGGTTCGTCGAAGATGATGACCTTGGCCTTGTGCAGGACCGCGCGCGCGATCTCCACCATCTGCTTCTTGGCCGCGCCGAGCCCGCTCACGGTCGCAGTCGGCGTCACGTCGAAATTCAGCGACTGCAGGAATTGCTGGGCGGCGATGTAGATGCCGCGCAGCCGGTTGTAGAATTTCTCCTGCCCGAGAAACAGGTTCTGCGCCACGGTCATGGTCGGCACCAGGCTGTTCTCCTGGAACACCATGGCGATGCCGAGATTGCGGGCCTCGAGCGGCGTGCGCGGCGCGACGTCGGAGCCGTCGACCGTCATGCTGCCCGACGTCAATGTCACGACGCCGGCCATCACCTTGGTCAGCGTCGACTTGCCGGCGCCGTTCTCGCCGACCAGCGCATGGATCTCGCCGCGGCGAAGGTCGAAGTCCACGCCCTCGATGGCGGGCACGCCGGCGTAAAGCTTGGTGGCCTTGCGCAGCGAAAGCACGGTGTCGCTCATGAGCCGACCTCCTCGGCAAGCCCGGCGAGGGGCAGTTTCAGCACGCGGCCCGGTCCCTTGGCGATCAGTACGAGGTCGCTGCCCAGCTCGAGCGCCGCGACGACGCCGTGATTGCTGCCGTCGACCCGGCTGTGCAGCGAATAGAGCGGCTTGCCGTCTTCGCCCAGCCGGATCACGAGGCCGTAGGAACGCGGCGGCGCCCACGGCTTGATGACGCCCATCGTCTTGATGTGCGCGCCCTGCATCGGCTCCTTGAACGAGAAGCCCGAGCGCAGCCGCGGCGCCACCCAATAGGCGGGATCGATCTCGGCCATCATGCGGCGCCGGTAGGCCGGCTCGCGCAGCACGAATTCGATCAGCTGGGTGCGTGCGGTGAACGCCGTGAGCCAATAGCCGCCGCCGGTGGCCTTCGACAGCCGCGACGGATAGACCGGCAGGTGGCCGAGCACGACCTGCGGCGGCCTGCCATCCGCAACAAGCACGAGGCGATGCCGCCAGCTCTCGCTGACCAGGACGCCATCGCCGCGCGCGCAGGCGCCGAAAGCGTAGCCGAGCTTCGAGGCCAGCGGCTTCACCGATCGGGTCCTGGGATCGAGCCGGAACACGCGGCCGCTCCGGTTGAGCTCCATCAGGTCGCGCGCCCAATCGTCGACGCCGCAAGTTGTCGAGCCGTCGGTCGCGATCAAGGCTCCGTCGTCCGCCAGCGTCAGCGCATTGATCGCATTGAAGGCGGCGTCGCTGAACGTCACGCTTGGCTCGCCCGATGAGGGATTGGCGTAGAGGCGCACCTCGCGGCCGCCGAGCGCGACCGCGAGGCCGCCGTCGGCGAGCGCACAGAGCGCCGAAATCGGTCGCTCGAAGCTGCGCAACTCGGTCGCAGCGCTGCCGTCGAGGCGCAGCAGGCGCCGGCCGTCGGCGACATAAAGGTTGCGGCTGTCGGTTGCGAGGTCCTCGGGCGCCTCGCACTCCAGCAAGGTGGTCGCGGCTTCCAGTTTCTGGTTCGGCTTGAGCGCGCCGTCGAATGACGGCACGGTGATGGTGGCCTCGCCGCGGCCGAGAAAGCGGTTGGCGAATTCCCTGACGGCCGCGATCACGACGCTTTCCCCCAGCGCTTGTCATACTGCACGAAGTTCGGGTCCGCGTTAGTCAGCTTGTAGCGGCCGATCCGGTTGTTCATGATGCCGCCGAGATAGAGGTAGCCGCGATGCTCGCGCATCGAGGTGATCATCGGATGGTTCTCGCCGCGCAGGTCCCAGAACGATTCGAGGATCTTGCCCCGCTCGTTGAACTTGACGACGCAGCCGGTGTTGATGTTCGGGAACAGCCATTCGTCGACCGGGACGCGCTTGGCCATGCGGCGGCGGAAGCCCGGCATCTTCCAGGCGAGGTCGAGCGAGGGGCTGCGCATGCCGACCAGCGCCAGCCAGTAATTGCCGTCGGAGGCGAGGTTGATGTTGTCGGGATAGCCCGGCAGATTGTCCATCACCACCTCGACCTGGCCCTTCTTCGGTCCCGCGAACCACAGCCGCTTGATCGAGCAGCCGAAGGTTTCGGCGAACAGGATCGACTGGCCGTCGCTGGCGACGCAGATGCCGTTGGGGAATTTAAGGCCGCGCAACGCCGTATGGGTGGTGCCGGTCTTGGTGTCGTAGCAGATGATGCGGCCGTTGCCGCGCGCCTCGAGGCCGTCGATCGGCCATTCGTCCATCTCATAGCGCACGGTGGCTTCCGAGAAGAAGATCAGGCCGTCGTCGGTGATGTCGAGGTCGTCGGCCAGCCGCAGCCGGCTGTCGTCGTTCACCGAATGCATGCTGCGATTGGTCTCGTCGGTCGCCTTCTCCACGGTGCCGTCGGGCGTGATCCGGTACAGGCCCATGCCGCCGATGCAGACATAGAGATTGTCCTGGCGGTCGAACGCCATGCCGAGCGGCTGGCCGCCGATATGGGCGAACACTTCCATGCGCTGATAGTCGGGCGCGAAGAAGCGCATGATGTCGCCGTGGCGCGAGCCGGCGTAGAGATTGTCGTTGCGATCGAGGATCACGTCCTCCGGCGCCTCGATGCGGCCGAGACCGATCAATTCGACGTCGCGCAGCTTGTCGTTCTGCTCGAACGGGCCGCCCTGGCCGATTTCGGTGGCCGGGGGCGGCGGCAACGCGTGATAGGTCGGCGCGACATAGACCTTGCTGATGATGCGGGTGCGGTTCTTCTGCCAGCGGATGTCGACCATCGCGGCGATCAGCAGGATGCCTGCGAGCGCCATGCGGTTGATGCCGCCGCGGGCATTGAGCGTGGTCAGGCCGTTGGTGATCAGGAGCACGATCAGAACGCCGACCAGCGATTTGGCGACCGAGCCCTTGCCACCGCCGAGCGTGATGCCGCCGAGCACGGTCGCGGTCAGCACGATCACCTCGAGGCCGACGCCGATGTCGCCGCCGACGGTGCCGAGCCTTGCCGCGAAAAACAGCGCGGCGATGCTGGTGAGCACGCCGCTCGCGACATAGCACAGCGCGATGGTGCGGCGAACCGGAATACCGGAATTGTAGGCCGAACGGCGCGAGCCGCCGATCGCGGTGATGTGCCAGCCCGGGCGCAGCCGCGTCATGAAGATATGGCCGAAGATCGCGATCGCGATGTAGACCAGCGCGACGCTCGGAATCCCGAACACGTCGCCGCCGCCGATGAAATTCCAGGACGGGATGTCGGGAAAGGCCGCGGCGATCGAATTGGAGTAGCGCTGGATCAGGAGATCGAACGCCGAACGGTAGATGATCAAGGTGATCAGCGTGGTGATGAAGGCACGTAACCGAAGGTATCCGATCAGGACGCCGTTGACGGCGCCGAGCAGCGCGCCGCAGAGCAGGGTGGCGACCACCACTGCAGGCACCGGCCAGTTCAGCACGTCGAGCAGATAGAGCGCGCAGAAATCCGTCAGCGCGAAGATCGAGCCGACCGACAGATCGATGCCGCCGACGATGACCACCAGCGCCATGCCGAGCCCGATGAAGCCGATCTCGCCGGCCTGCCGCGCGGTGTCGGCAAGGCTCGCCGGCGACAGGAAGTGATCGATGGAGCGGCTGAGCGCGAAGCCGACGATCAAGAGCAGGATCACCGGAATGGCGGTCTCGGTCCAACGCTTGGACAGGATCTCGCCGAGGAGATGATCCGGCCAATAGCGGTAACGCAGGCTCGTCAGGGTATCGCGCATCGGCATTCCAGCAGGGCGTTGGATTTTGGGAGATCGACGTCCCAGGCGGAGCGCGCCCGGGACGTCAAGCGGACGTGGCCGGGCTATTTCTTCAGGTCGCTGAGATTCCAGCACGCGGTCTGGCTGTCCGCGTTCTCCTTGGTGATCGGAATCAGGGTGGTGTATTCCGAACCCTTGATCGAGCCGGCCTTCGCACCGGACGACAGCAGCCATTTGATGGTGCCTGCCATCTGCGCGGCCTGGGTCGGCACGTCGTAGCTCAGGTTGAGATCGAAGGCGCCGGACTTCACGAGTTCGCAGGCGCCCTTGCGCTCGCCGCCGCCGGAGGTGGCGACGAACACCTTGCCGGTCAGGCCGGCTTCCTTCACAGCCGCCGCGGTGCCGATGTCCATGCCGTCCCAGAAGCCGACGATCCCGCAAAGATCGGGATTCTGCTTCAGCACCGTCTGGGTGATCGCCTTGGCCTTTGCCGCATCCCAGTCGGCCGCCTGGCTCGAGACCACCTTGACCTCGGGATGCTTGGCGAGCACGTTCTCGACGCCCTTGAGCGTATAGGCGCTGGCCGCCGCCGACAGCGCGCCCTGCACGATGGCGATCTTGTTCGACTTGCCCTGGCAGGCCTTGACCACGGCTTCAGTGTCTTTCTCGCCGATCTCGATCCAGTTGGCGCCGACGAAGGCCGAAGAGCGATAGGCCGATCCCATGTTGATCTGGATGACGTAGATGCCTTCGTTCTCGGCCCGCTGCAGCAGCTTGGCGTAGGTCTGCACGTCCGGATTGTGGATCACCATCACGGCCGGCTTCTCCGAGATCAGCGAGGTCACCGCCTGCGCGCCGGCATTGGTGTTCCAGTTGGGATCGCGGATCTCGAACTTGACGCCGTAAGGCTCGAGCTCCTTCTTCATGCCGGCGTACCAGCCTTCGGTGAGGTCGAAGTTCATGGCGACCGGAACGTAGGCCACCGTCTTGCCGGCGAGCGCCTCCTTGAACGGCTTCTGGAACGGCTCGTCCAGGCCCTGCTGGGCCAAAGCGGGTGCGGCGATGGCCGCTAGCCCGAGCGCTGCGGCGATCACCTTGGCAGTCCTGACAGCGTATTTCATTGCTTCCTCCTTGGTCGTGATTGATCGTTCTTTGACTTGGTTCAGATATCGCCCTGCTGTGCGGTTTCTTCGTTGCGCGGATTCAGGAATGAATCCGTGATGACGGCGAGCAGCAGGACGACGCCCTTGACGAGGTTTTGTCCGGCGTAGGAAATGTCCATGATGGTCATGCCGTTCAGCATCGTGCCGATCAGCAGCGTTCCGATGATGACGTTGAGCACGCCGCCGCGGCCGCCCGACAGCCCGATGCCGCCGAGCACGACGACCAGAATGACGTCGTAGATCAGGGTCGAATTGAAGACGCGGGTCGGCATCGAGTTGACCGACGCCGCCATCACCAGACCGGCAAAGCAGCCGATCAAGGCCGCGACGACATATTGCAGCACGATGATCGGCCGCGAGGGGATGCCGGTGACGCGGGCCGCATAGGGATTGTCGCCGATCGCGTAGATATAGGCGCCCCAGCGGGTCTGGCGCAGCAGGAAGGCGACCACTATGCAGGCGATCGCGAACATCACGATCGAGGTCGGGATACCGAGGATGGTACCTTGTCCGAGCCGCTCGAAGCCTTGCATGCCGTCGCTCCACTGCACGACGTCGAGTTGAAACAGCGCGGCCTGTCCGAGGCCGGCGAGCAGCAGTCCGGTCGCCAGCGTCGCAAACAGCGAAGGGACCTCGGCGTAGGCGATCAGCCAGCCATTGACCAGGCCGAAGGCGATCGTGAGCAGCACGGCCGTCAGCAGCGAGGCCGGCAGCGAGTGGCCGTTCTGCACCATCTGCAGCACGAGCCCCGGAGGGACCGCGAGGGCTGCGATCAGCGAGATGTCGATGCCGCGCCCGATCACGACCAGCGCCATGGCGAGCCCGAGGATGCCGAGCACGGCCACGTTCTGCAGCAGCGTCAGCATGTTCTCGGGCGTCAGAAAGCCGCGCAGGAAAATCGAGAACGCCAGGAAGAGCACGGCGAATACGGCGAAGACGATCTCCTGTTGATTGAATCGCAATCGCTTCATTGCCTCGTCCTTCCTGCTGCTATGGCCGCGCCGTCGGCCTGGATCTCGTGCGGGAGCCGGTCGCGACGCGGCTGAGCCGCGTCCGGCCGGCGACCGCGGCATCGACGAAGGTGCCGACGGCGTTGATGTAGGCCTCGATCGAGGTGCCGCGTCTGCGGTACTTCGCGCGCTTGACGTACCAGTCCTGCAGCAGCGGCTTGATCAGCGAGGCCGTCAGCGTGACCTGGTCGATGGCGAACACGCCGCTGGCGACGCCTTGTTTGAGGACGTCGGCGATGATCTTCTCGGTCATCACCTCCATCTCGATGGCGCGCTGGCGCTCCGCGGGCGGAAACGACTTCGCTTCCATGAAGGAGAACACGAACCAGGGTTGCATCGCCTCGCTCATGCGAACGTGGGTGGCGATGATCCAATGCAGGTGCTTGCGTGCGTCCTGCTGCACGCTGGCGGGCGGTGCGGTGAGGACCTCGGCGGCCGTTTCGGCGACCTCGCCGAGGATCATCGACAGCAGTGTCGGCTTGCTGTCGAAATAGGTATAGAGGCCGCCCATGCTGAGGCCGGACGCCTCCGCGAGTTGGCGCAGCGTGGTGGCGTGAAAGCCGTGCTTGTTGGACAGGGTGAGCGTCGCGCCGATGATGCGCGTGAGGTTCGGAACGGCGAGATGCGACTTCTGGACCCGGATGGAATCGCGATGACGTTCGAGAATGCGTGCGCAAAGCACGTCCATCGCGAACGCATTCGTCCCCGGCCGCTGACGCGCGAGACCCACGTTGCCTCCCTGGCTATGTCCCCGGATCATTTCATTTGGTTGCCGATCCGGGCCGGGCTTTGCGCCCTTGCTCAATTCCTAGCCCACGAACCGGCGTTCGGAAAAGGGGGATGATCAATTTTTCTGAGAGAGCGCTCGCTCGTTTTTTGGCCCGCGCCGCGTCGCTTGCCTGGAGCCCGGCGCCGCTCCGGCGCTATTCGGGAACTTTTCGCGCTGAAAGGTCAGCACAAATTCCGGCACTCCAGCCGATCATGTTGCCGGTTAGAAGGCCGTCACATTCCAGATATAAAGAACGCAGGCTCGCCGGCCCGGAAGGTCAACCCGCACAGACTGGCCGAATTTCACCCACGATCACTTTGGGCCGAAGCAAGGTTATGACGGCAGTTGGATCATATGGTGCGCGCGGCGGCGCTGCGATCGGCGCTGACGCTCCGAGGGCCTCCGCAACGTCGCGGTATCTGCTCGGGATTTGTGCTGCGCTGCTGATCGGCAGCATCTGCGCGGTTGCCGCGCAGCAGCGCGACACCATCACGGCATCCGCAGCGATCGAATTCAATATCCCGTCCCAGCAGCTTGCGAGCGCGCTGCAGGCTTACGGCGAACGCACCGGCGTGCAGGTGCTTTACGAGAGCAACTCGGCAACCGGCCGGAAGTCGGCGCCGGTCGAAGGGACTCTCACGCCTGAGGAAGCATTGAACCTGCTTCTGAAGGGAACCGATCTGAAGGTCCAGTACATTCGTCCGGATGCCATCACGCTTGCTTCGCGCGCCGCGCGCGCCGACCATCCGCCGGCGAGCCCGCTTGCGACCGCGGATCTGTCGCTCGGCACGCTGCAGGTGCGTGCGACCAGTGACGGCAACGACACCGGCGCGCTGCGCGACTACAGCGAAAGCCTGCAGCTCGACCTTCAGAAGGCGTTGCAGAAAAATATCGGGTCCCGCGGCGGCAGCTATCAGCTCGTTGTCGATCTGTGGATCGATCCAACGCGCACGATCCAGCGAACCCAGCTGTTGCGATCGACCGGCGATCAGAACCGTGATGCCGCCGTGACCGCGGCGCTGCAAGGATTGACCGTCAGCCGAACGACGCCTGCGAATGCGCCGCAGCCGGTGCGGATCGCCATCCGGGTGAAATCGTTCCAATGAGTGAGAACGACACCGGCGGAGCGGATGGCGTGCGGGGCTTGAGGCCGATGATGCTGCTGTTTCATCCCGAGGATCCGAGCGCGTGGACCCCGGGCGAGGTGCTGCGTCTGCTCCTGGTGCCGGCGATCGCAGCCCTGTTGTTCGTCGGGGGAATTTACTGGATCCGGTTGCAGCCGCCGGCTGGACCGGCAAGCCGGGAGCAGAGCTCGATCGTCCAGGTTCGGTTGCTGCCGAGCCCATCGCCTGCGCCGATTCCGGTTGCGCCCGTGTCGCAGCCGCAAACCGCGACGCTCGCGAGCCGGACCGAGGTGTCGCTGGACAGCCCCGATCCGCCGCTCGACAACCTGACCGCGGCCCCGGCGCGGGAGCCGATGCCGGCGGAGCCGGCCGTGCCGAGCCTGCGCCCGACGCCGTCGTCCGCCGATCCGCAGCCCCGCCGACTATATCTTCCGTATCGCGATCAACATCGCCCGGGATCGCCAGAAGGCGCAGAATCTCCGCGTCAGCGCGGCCGAAATCGATTCATTGCTCGACGTCAGCGACGACGGACCGAGCCCGGCGAGAATCGTCGAGGCCCGCTCCGATATTGATGCTTTCAAGCGGGCGCTGGCCGAATTGCCGGAGCGGCCGCGCGATGTGCTTTATAGTATTACGATCGAGGGACGGACGCCCAGCGATGTGGCAACCCGCCTCGGTGTCAGCGTGCGAACGGTGGAAAGCGATTTGAAGTTGGCCCTGAGCCATTGTGCCGATTGCCTCGATTATACTCTGATCCGTCGTCTCGGCGGTCCTCGTCCCCGTACGTGATCCTGCCGCGGCCGCGACGCGCGTCGTCACGCGGAGCCGGCCGTCGAGATTTGTTGCCGGAACTATTTCCAACAACTGCAGGCGCTTGACCTGAAATCAGGGGGCACAAGCTGCAGGATTTTCAACCTCTGTTCTGCGGGATAGCGGGCTTTCCGTCGTCTATAGGGTAGAGAGCGATCTCATAAGGACCGTTTGGGTGCCTGGGAAAGGTTCGCCGGAAGTGTTGCGCCGCTTGAAAACACGTGCAGACTTGATCGGCCTGGCATGCGATCGCCGCGCGGCCTCCCGGCGCGCGATGGGGCGCAAGCTGCGATTACCGGATGTTTCTGCTTGCATTGTGCGCAACGGCCGATTGCGGCAGCCCTGCTGCCGTCGGAATCGTCTATATAGCCACCTTCGCTATGTGCTCGACGCGATCGGGAGGTTGAGGTTGGCGAGCAGGGTGATGAGCAATCCGTCGTGACCGAGCCGACCCGCACTTCCGGGCCCGATCCGTTGCTGGATGAGGCGCTTGACTGGGTTGTTCGGCTGAAGGCCGGCGCGCCGACCCGCGCCGACGTCGACGCGTTGCAACGCTGGCGCGCGCAAAGTCCCGACCACGAGGATGCTTTCAGGGCGGCTGCCCGGCTGCTCCGCAGCGCCAGCGCCGCGGCAAAGGAACTCGCCGATGAGCAGGCCGCCGCGGCCCCCGTGGCGGCGTTGCCGCCCCGGCCGTCACGCCTCTTGACACGCCGCATCGTGTTCGGCGGTGCGATCGCAGCCGCAGCCGGCTACGTGATGATCCGCCCGCCACTCGACATGTGGCCGTCGATCGAGGAACTCTCGGCCGACTACCGGACCGCAAAGGGCGAACAGCGCAAGGTGATGCTGGCGCCGGACATTTCGGCTGAATTGAACACCCAGACCAGCCTGGCGCTGCGACCCACGCCGAACGAGACTCGGGTCGAGTTGATTTCGGGCGAGGCCTCGGTGGTCGCGCGAAGGTCGTCGTCGACGCCGCTGGTGATGCTGGCGCGCGACGGGCGCGTCAGCGCGCTGCAGGCCGATTTCAACGCGCGCTGCCTCGATGGCGTGGTTTCGGTGACGTGCCTCGACGGCATCGTCACCGTCGAGCAGGACAGCCGTTCCGTGCAGCTTCGCAGGGCCGAACAGGTCACCTATTCGCGCGCGGGCCTGCAGGCATCGCTTCCGGTCGACGCCAAGCAGGTCGCGGCCTGGCAGACCGGATTGTTGATCTTCCGCGACCGGCCGCTGGCGAGTGTCGTCGACGAAGTGAACCGGTACCGCGCCGGAAAGATCATCATTACCAACGCGGAACTGAAACGCCGGTTGGTCAACGGCACTTTCCAGGTCGACAAGCTCGACAATTTCGTCGCTCAGGTCGAGCAACTGTTCGGCGCGCGGATCACATCGCTGCCCGGCGGTGTGGTGCTGATGAGTTGACCTGGAGCGTTTTCGAACGAAGCCTGTCCCGCACTTGATGTAGGATGGATTCCGGTTCGCGTGAAGAAGACGCATCAGAAAGTGCATTAGTCCCGTTCGCTGCAATCGAAGCGCGGTTAAAGTCGAACGAATCGGCGCCGTGCCGTTCGATCTCCTAACAAAACAAAAATTTCTTTTGCGCCGCCGCAGATTCTTTTGCGGGTTTGCGTTCGCCCAATCGTCTTCTGAGTAAGGCGTCGTCATCGCGGCCTTCCTGTCGCGATGGCGCGCGTCTGCGCGAAGTAAGTGGGACGTCTGTGCGTAGTCGAAGAGATCATCGGGTTTTCGGGCATCGTCAGCGATGTCGGATCGGGTTGCGGGTGTCGGCTGCGGCGCTCACCGTGGTTGGCTCCGTGGCAGCCATCGTTCCGGCGCGTGCGGCAAAGGAAGCAGCGAAAGATGCGGCTACGGCCGCAGCGCCGGCGGCGGACAAGCAGCCGGCGCAGGCGAATACACCGGCGCAAAAGCCGTCGGCGCCGCTGCAGCGCTTCGACATCGACGACTTCGCCGTGCAGGGAGCCGATAGGCTGCCGCAGGTCGAGATCGAGGAGGCGATCTATCCCTTCCTCGGTCCGGGCAAGACCTCGGAGGACGTCGAGAAGGCGCGGGCCGCGCTGGAGAAGGCGTATCACGACAAGGGCTTCCAGACCGTCAGCGTCGCGGTCCCGCAGCAGAACGTGACGGGCGGTGTGGTCACCCTCAAGGTGACCGAGCTGAAGGTCGGGCGGCTGCGGGTGAAGAATTCGCGCTATTTCGATCTCGACCGGATCAAGGACAGCGCGCCTTCGCTGAAGGAGGGCACCGTTCCCAATTTCGGTGACGTCACCAAGGACATCGTGTCGCTCAACCAGTGGCCGGATCGCCGCGTGACCCCGGCGCTGCGCGCCGGCGTGGCGCCGGGCACCGTCGACGTCGATCTCAATGTCGAGGACAAGGCGCCGTTCCACGCCAGCGTCGAAGCCAACAACCGGCAATCGCCGTCCACCACGGCGAGCCGCGTCTCCGCCACCGTGCACTACGACAACCTGTGGCAGCTCGGGCATTCCCTGAGCTTCACCTATCAGGTCGCGCCGGAGCGCCCGAGCGATGCCGAGGTGTTCTCCGGCTCCTACATGGCGCGGATACCGAAGGCCGATTGGCTCAGTCTGCTATTCTACAGCGTCAAGTCGAACAGCAATGTCGCGACGATCGGCGGCACCAACGTGGTCGGTCCCGGCACGATCATCGGCGAGCGCGCCGTGATCACGCTGCCGACACGCGAGGGTCTCTTCCATACGCTGTCGGTCGGCATGGATTACAAGCATTTCGACCAGACCGTGAAGCTCGGCACCGACGGGTTCTCGTCACCAGTCACTTATTATCCCGTCGTCGCGACTTACGGGGCGACGTTCCAGGAAGAGAAGTTCACGACGCAGTTCAATGCCGGCGTCACCTACAACATCCGGACGCTGAGCAGCCCGTGGGACGAGTTCGACGCGAAGCGCTTCAAGGCTTCGCCGAGCTTCACCCACCTCAACCTCGACGTCTCGCATACCCAGGAGCTGCCGGAAGGGTTCCAGCTCTACGGCAAGGTGCAGGGCCAGATTGCCGACGGCCCGCTGGTCTCGAGCGAGCAGTTCAGCCTCGGCGGTCTCGATACCGTTCGCGGCTACCTCGAATCCGAGGTGCTCGGCGACAACGGCGCGGTCGCCAATTTCGAGCTGCGCACGCCCAATGTCGGCGGCATGCTGCAAGGCGAGCTCAGGAGCGAAACCGGCGACGGCAAGCCGCGCTTCATCACCTTCAACGATTGGCGCTTCTTCACGTTCTTCGATGCCGGCTACGCGTCGATCCAGCAGCCGCTGCCTGATCAGCAATCGTCATTCGTCGCATGGAGCTACGGCCTCGGCACCCGATTCAAGACCTTCGAATATTTCAACGGCATGGTCGCGCTTTCGGTGCCTGGGGTCGCTCAACAATACACGCACGCAAACAGTCCGCGCGTGAACTTCCGAATCTGGGGTGAATTCTGATGGGGATGGGTCTTACTCTCGAGCGGGGCATGCTCCGGCCGGCGCTGCGCCGAGGCATTGCGAACGCCGCGACGGCATTGTTGTTCGGGCTCGTCGCCCTGGTGGCGTCGCTCGCGCCCGCCAATGCGTGGTGGAACGACGAATGGTCGCTGCGCAAGAAGATCACGATCGATGCCAGCGCGTCGGGCGCCAACGTCACCGATCCGATCGGCGGGGCGGCGGTGCTGGTGCGGCTGCATGTCGGCAACTTCCGCTTCAGCTCGGCGAAGGACGACGGCAGCGATCTGCGGTTCGTCGCCGGTGACGACAAGACGCCGCTGAAGCATCACATCGAGAAGTTCGATTCGCTGCTTGGCGAAGGCCTGGTCTGGGTCGCGGTGCCGAACATCGCGCCGGGCGCGCGGACCGATATCTGGCTCTATTACGGCAACAAGAAAGCGCTCGCGACCAGCGATCCGAAGGGCACCTACGATCCGGATACCCTGACGGTCTATCACTTCAACGAGCGCGGTACGCCGGCGATCGATTCCTCGGTATGGGCCAACAACGCCCAAAGCGTCGGCCAGCCGGCGGACGGCTCGCTGATCGGGACCGGCTTGCGGCTCGACGGCCGCGCGCCGGTAACCGTGCCGGCCTCGCCGTCGCTCGCGTGGCCGGATGGTGCTGCGCTGACCTGGTCGGCCTGGATCAAGCCGGCCGCCTTGCAGCCCAACGCCGCGCTGTTCAGCCGGCGTGACGGCGCCAACGCGCTGGTGGTCGGTGTCGACAACGGCAGCCCGTTTGTCGAAGTCACCAATGCGGGCTCCGTGCAGCGCTCGAGCGCCGGAGCGCCGGTGGCGGCCGGCAGCTGGCATCATGTCGCCGTCGTTGCCGGAAACGGCCAGGTCACGCTCTATCTCGACGGCGTATCCTATGCCGCGCTCAGCGCGAGCCTGCCCGCCCTCAATACCGTTGGCCTGATCGGAGGAGACTTGTCGACCTCCAGTGCCTCTCCGATCGCGCCTGCGACGGCCCCGTCCGCAGCAACACCATCAGTGCCCCCTGATGCGCCGGCTGCGGACGGTAGCGCCGCGCCCGCGGCGACGCCGGATGCGGCGGCAACGCCGGCACCGGCGCCTGTAGCCGCCGCGATGGCCGGCTTCGTCGGCGATATCGACGAACTGCAGATCAGCAAGGTCGCGCGGCCCGCCGGACTCATCAAGGTGATGGCGATCGGGCAGGGGCCCGACCAGGCCAAGCTGATGGCCTTCAGCGTCGACGAGGAAACCACAAGCTGGCTGTCCGGCTACTTCGCGGTGATCCTGAAGTCGGTGACGCTCGACGGCTGGGTGGTGATCGGCATTCTCTTGATCATGGCCGCGGTCAGCTGGGTGGTGATGTTCGACAGAGCCTCGTATCTCAGCAAGCAGGCCAAGGCGAATGCCCAGTTCATGAAGGGGTTCCGCGAGATCGCGGCCGATCTCACCATGCTGGATCGCGGCGATGCCGACGACATCTCGACGTTGGGCGGACGCCTCACCGAGGCCGACGCCAAGATGATGCGCTCGTCCTCGCTCTACCGCATCTACCACATCGGCGCCGCGGAAATCCGCCACCGCTTCAGCAACTCGCAGCGCGCGCCGGTGCTGTCGGCGGTCTCGATCGCGGCGATCCGTGCGGCGCTTGACTCCGGCGTCGTCAAGGAGATGCAGCGCCTCAACCGCCTGATGGTGGTGCTGACCATCGCGATCTCCGGCGGACCGTTCCTCGGCCTGCTCGGCACCGTGGTCGGCGTCATGATCACCTTCGCGGCGATCGCGGCGAGCGGTGACGTCAACGTCAACGCGATCGCGCCCGGCATCGCCGCGGCGCTGGTCGCAACCGTCGCCGGTCTCGGCGTCGCGATCCCGGCTCTGTTCGGCTACAACTACCTGATCTCCCGGATCAAGGACCTGACCAACGATATTCAGGTCTTCGTCGACGAGTTCGTGACCAAGATGGCGGAATTCTATTCCGCCGACCGGCCGGACCCGAGCGAACACCGCATCGCTGCGGAGTAACGGCCATGCAGATCCAGGCCGACTCCAAGCCCTATGACGACATCAACATCACGCCGATGCTGGACCTCGCCTACGTGCTGCTGGTGATCTTCATCATCATGACGACGGCGACCGTGCAGGGCCAGAAGGTCAATCTGCCGAAGGCTTCGGCGGCGCCGAGCCTTGCGACCCAAACCACCAAGGCGATCACGGTCGCCAATGACGGCAAGATCTTCCTCGACACCATACCGGTGACCCTGGCCGAGCTCGAGCAGCGGCTGATTCAGCAGAAGGCGCTGACGCCGGAATTTCCGGTGGTGCTGCGCGGCGATGCGCAGGCGCAGTACCAGAGCGTGATGGACGTGTTCGATCTGCTCAGCCGTATCGGCCTGAGCCAGGTCGGGCTCGCCACCAAGCCGCTCGTGAAGTGAGCCAGTCGGGAAGCGACGCCATGATCACGCAGCCATCACCTTTCCCGCTGACCGAGCGCAGGACGCTGCGGTCGTGGCTGAGCGGCATGATGCGATCATTCGATCACGGCTGCGGTGCCGCGGACGTCACGCGCGCCGAGCCCGTTTCACAGGTGTCGATCCGCGCCGGTATTGGCGCGGAGCTCCCCGTGTTGCCGGTCGCCCCGGTTGGGCGCGAAAAGCCGCGCGGAGAGGTGGTGGCATTTCCCGTTCATGGCGAGGCCCTGCTGGTCAAGCTCGCGGATGTGCTGCGCCGGCACGTCGCAGGCCGTGGGCCCGCCGACAACCCGCTGCGGCTGACGATCTCGCGATGCCCGTGGGCCCGCCTGTCGATCGACGCGATGGCCTATGTCGACTATTTGAGCGAGGTCGAGACCTTTCACGCAGCGATCGAAGCAGGCCCCGACACCAAGGTCATCCTGAAGACCACGGACTTCGACGCGCTTGCCAACTTCGTCATGCAATACGTCAATGACAGGCTGCTCGACCGCGCCTCGGTGGAGGCCGCGCCATGAACGCGCCGATGCGGGACCAGAACGCGCGTGCCGCGCCGCCAGTTGACGATCACGATGTGGCCGTCGCGCCGGCAACAGCCGCGGCGTCGCCGACCGCTGCCCGCAACACGGCCGCCCGGAAAGGCGAGCGCAGTGCACTGCTGCGCTACGGCGCGGTGGTGGCGGTGGTCGCGCTGTTCCTTGGCGGCATCGTCTATTTCCTTTTCGGTCACGACGATCTGCCGCCGCCGCGTCAGGTGCGCGATCTCACCATCGTCAATGTGACGCTGCCGCCGCCACCTCCGCCTCCGCCGCCACAGCCGCAGCCCGAGCAGAAGATGATCGAGCAGCCCAAGATGGCGGAGCCCGAGTTCAAGGAAGAGAAGCCGGTCGACAAGCCGAAGGACGAACCGGCCAAGGACGCCAAGAGCGACGAGCCGCCCGGTCCGCTGTCGCTCGATGCCAAGCCGACGGGACCCGGCGATCTGTTCAATCTCGGCGGCAAGCCCGGCGGCAACCCGTATGGCGGAGGCGGCGGCGGTGGCAGCCGCTGGGGTTGGTACACCACGATCATCACCTCGCAGGTCGAGGCGGCGATCCGTGCCAAGCCGAAGACCCGCAACATGGCGACGCAAATCCAGGTGCGGCTGTGGGTGGATGGCTCCGGCCACGTCACCCGCGTCGTCCTGACGCCGTCCTCCGGCAATCCGGAGATCGATGCGGCGCTTCGCAACGAGGTGATCGGCAGCCTGACGCTGCGCGAGCCGCCACCCAAGGACATGCCGATGCCGGTGGTCACGCGCGTCACCGCGCGACGGCCGAGCTGACGAGACCGACTGACGAACGACCAACCTTCGAAATTCAATGTGCGAGTGAGAACTGGGGGACTGATGTTTAAGAAACGAGCTCACGCAGAATGGCGCGCGTTGCCGCTTGCGGTGTCGCTGAGCGCGCTCGCCTGCGCAACGCCGGCCGTGGGCCAGACCGCGGACCAGGCTGCCGAGCAGGGTCCCGCCGCCGCGGCGAAGCGGACCGATGCAAAGAAGCCGAAGGTATCGAGCGCCAAGCCGACATCGTCGAATGCCACCGTCAACCTCGTCAATCTGCTGGTGCAGCAGGGCGTCCTCAAGGAGGAGCAGGCCCAGGCACCGATCAAGCAGGCCGAGGACGAGGCCTATGTCTCCCGCCAGGCCGCCAAGGACGCCACGACCAAGGCCGACGACGCCACCAAGGCCGCAACCGCCGCCGCAGCAGCGGCACAGCCGCCCGGCACGCGGCACGTCACCTACGTTCCCGAAGTCGTCAAAAGACAGTTACGGGAAGAGATTAAGCAGGAGGTGATGGCCAAGGCGCAGAAGGAAAACTGGGCGTCGCCCGGAACCTACCCGGAATGGGCGCAACGCATCCGCTTCTACGGCGATGCGCGCGTGCGCTATCAGGGCAATTACTTCCCGGCCGGCAACGACCAGGCCGGCGCGGCCAACTACAACGCGATCAATACCGGGCCGCCGTATGACATTTCGAGCACTGCGTTTGGTCCGACCTACGACGCCACGCAGGATCGCAACCAGTTCCGCTTCCGCGGCCGGCTCGGCATGGAAGCGGACCTGCTGTACGGGTTCACTGCCGGCCTGCGCATCGCGACCGGAGAGAACAGCTCGCCGGTGTCGACCAACCAGACCCTTGGCGGCGGTGGCGGCAACTTCTCGAAGTATGGCGTCTGGCTCGATCGCGGCTACATCAACTGGCAGACCTGGGGCGACGACCTGAGGATCTCGGCGGGTCGCATCGACAATCCGTTCTGGTCGCCGACCGATCTGGTCTGGTACAAGGAGCTCGGCTTCGACGGTTTTGCCGTTCAGGCCAAGCACGAGGTTTGGGAAGGCTTCACGCCGTTTGCGGTGGGCGGTGCGTTCCCGATTTATAACACCGATTTCAATGCCGGCAGCAATCTACCGGCCGATCCGAGCAACCTGAACTCGCCGCCCAGCAAGTTTGCCAGCCACGACAAGTGGCTGTTCGGAGGCCAGGTTGGCTTCAATGCCCGGTTCAGCCCGGAATACTCATTCCGGTTCGGCGTTGCCTTCTACGACTTCGACAATGTTCAGGGCCAGTTCTCGAGCCCCTGCAGGGTCTCGTCCGCATCCGACGTCTGCGACACCGACCTGACCCGGCCGTCCTTCGCGCAGAAGGGCAATACCTATTTCCCGCTGCGTAACATCATCGCCGATCCTCCGGGCACCGGTAACAATGGCGGCACGATCAACCAGTTCGAATATTTCGGATTGGTCAGCCAATATCGGCCGGTCGTTGTCAGCGGACAGCTCGATCTCGGACAATTCCATCCGACCCACATCGTGCTCGACGGCGAGTATGTCTACAACACCGCGTTCAGCCGCTCCTTCATGAACGCGGCCGCGGCAACCTACGGGGTGCTGATGAACAACCGCGGGCCGAGCCCGGATAGCGGCACCACGCCCGGCCCGTTCAACGGCGGCAATCAGGGCTGGCTCGGCCGGGTCACCGTCGGCAACAGGGAGATCAAGCATCTCTGGGATTGGAACGTCCACGCCGGCTACAAATACCTCGAATCCGACGCCACCATCGACGCGTTCGCGGACTCCGACTTCGGCCTCGGCGGCACCAACCTCAAGGGCTATTTCGTCGGCGGCAATGTCGGTCTCGGCGAGAATGTCTGGGCGACCTTGCGCGGGATGAGCGCCAACAGCATCGCCGGCAGCCCCTATGCCGTCGACGTCCTGCAAGTCGACCTCAACGCGAAGTTCTGACCATGCGCATCGCACTCTTCGTCCTGATGATGATCGGAGCATTGAGCTCCGGCACCGCGTTCGCCCAGTCCGAGACCGACCGCCTGCGCGACGCCTTGCGCAGCGCGACGGCGCAGACCCGTGCGCTGGAAGACCAGCGCACGGCGTTGCAGGCCAAGGTCGCCGACGCCGATCGCGAGAAGGCGGCGGCCAAGAAGGAGGTCGACGACCTCAAGGCGCAGCTGAAGAAAGCCGACAAGGAGCATCGCGACGCCGTCGACGAGTTCAATCAACGGCTCGCCGAACGCGATGAGACGCTGGAGAAGTGGAAGTCGGCTTACGAAGAAGCTGCCACGGTCGCCCGCACCAAGGACGCCGAGCGGGCCAAGTTCGAAGGTGAAGCCACCGCCTACAAGGCCAGCACCAAGAGCTGCATTGCCAAGAACACCCAGCTGATCAAGGCCGGCAAGGAGATGGTGCAGCGCTACAAGGACCTGACCATCGGCGAGATCGTGGTCTCGCGTGAGCCGATGATCCAGCAGCGCCGCGTCGAAATCCAGAATCAGCTGCAGGAAAGCCAGGACAAGTTCCTCGATCAGAAGGTGAATCCATGACGACCGCCCTTACTGTGAAGCCGCTCCGGTCGATCGGTCTCGCCGTCGCCGTCGCAGCTTTCGTTGCGCCGCTCGATGTCTCGGCGCAGACCCAGGCTCCCGCGCCGCGCGCCGTGCAGGCTCCGGTCAGGAAGCCGCAGCCACAGCCCGCCGCGCAGGCGCAAGCCGCCGCCACGCCCGCGCCGGTCGCGGCTGCGCCGAAGCCCGCCGCGCCCGAGAATGTCATCGCGCGGGTCGGCGAGACCAACATCTCGGCCGATGATCTCCGCAGCTATGTCGCAGCCCTCGCGCCGCGCGAGCAGGCTGCGCTGGCCAAGGATCCGGCCATGCTCAGCCAGGCGGTCCGGCTGCTGCTCGCCAACCGCCTCGTGCTGCAGGAGGCGGTGGCGAAGAAGTGGGATCAGCAACCCGCCGTCGCCGCGCAGCTCGACCGGGCACGCGAGGGCGCGGTGGTCGAGCTCTACCTGCAATCGGTGTCGACGCCGCCGGCCAATTTCCCGAGCGAGGACGATTTGCAGAAGGTCTATGAGGCCAATCGCGCCGCATTCCTGATGCCGCGGCAATTCCAGCTCGCGCAGATCTTCGTTGCCGCTCCGAAGGAGGGCGACAAGGCCGCCGAGGACAAGGCGAAGCAGGAGCTCGACGACGTGCAGCGCAAGCTGAAGGCGCCGGGAATCGACTTCGCGGCGATCGCGCGCGGCGACAACAACGCCGCCAAGGATGCCGGCGACCTCGGCTGGGTTGCCGAGAGCCAGATCCGTCCGGAGATCCGCAACCAGGTGATGGGGCTCGCCAAGAACAGCGTGTCCGAGCCGATCAAGCTCGACGACGGCTGGCACATCATCAAGCTGCTCGACACCAAGGCGTCCTATACCCGCACCTTGCCGGAAGTGCGCGACCAGCTGGTGCTGCAGATCCGCTCCGAGCGGTCGAACATGATGCGGCGGGCCTATCTCGCCGAGCTGCTGAAGCAGCATCCGCCCGTCCTCAACGAGCTTGCACTGTCGAGCCTGCTCGACGCGTCGAAAAAGTAATACGGAGATAAAGATGTCCGGGATCATCACCAAGCTCACCATCGACGGATTGCGCGACAGCTTCCAGAATGTCGGCTATCGCGTCGAAACGCTGACCGATCCGGTCGCCAACACGACCTATCTGCGCTCGGCGACGGCGGGGCTCGGCTTCGAGATCCGTCCAGGAAACCAGATCGTCGGCGAGGAGCAGAGTTTTGTCGACGCCACGCTGGTCACCACGCTTCAGGTGCAGGGCGAGCTGCCGCTCGACCTCGTCAATCGCTGGAACACGACGCGGCGGTTCGGGCGGCTGCAGTTCAGCCAGCCATTCCTGATGTTCTGCCTCGATGTCTCCGTGGCCGGCGGCGTGGCGCCGAACTTTGTGCGGGCGCAGATCGAGGTCTGGGACCGGCTGGTTCAGGAGCTGATCGCCTATCTGCGCGAGGAGCTGCCGAAGATCGCCGCCCGCAATGGCGCGGCGGCTGGCCCGCAGCCGGGTGCGCCGACCCAGCAGCCGGCGCATGAGCACGCCGCGGAAGCGGGGGCAGTTCCCACCATCCAGTAGGCCGCGCGCACGGCTAGCATCAGGGCCGCAATCGATCCATGAATGACGGTGCCTCAACAATGAAGGAGGGCAGCAGCCGATGGCGGAAGTTGCTTGATCCTGCTCGTCACCGGGGCAGCCGCCTCGCAGCCGGCGGTCTTGTGCTCGCGCTTTGTCTTGTCCAGCCCGCCCATGCCGAGGGAGAGAGGCCGGCGTCGTCATTCAGCACGCGCTTTGCCGCTGTCGAGTCGGCGGACCCTTCAGCCGACGCCACGGCGAAGCCGCCGGCCGAGGCGACGGCGAAGCCGGCCGCGCCTGCCAAAGATGCGGCGAAGGACGCCGGCGGGAAGACACTCCTGCCTCCGTCCGTGGGCCAGCCCGCGGTGTCGGACGCGCGCATGCGCTATCGCGCGCTGATCGAGAAGGAGGCGGCGGGAAGCGGGCTCGCGCCCGAGATCGCCGAGGCGGTGATGGGCGTGGAGAGCGGCTACAATCCCGACGTGATCGGCGGCGTCGGCGAAATCGGGCTCATGCAGCTGCTACCGTCGACCGCGCGCATGCTCGGCTTTTCCGGCTCGCTTGCCGAACTCGCGATTCCCGAAAACAACATTCACTTGGGCGTCATGTATCTTGCGCAGGCATGGCGCCTTGCCGGCGGCGACCTGTGCACCGCGGTTATGAAGTACCGCGCCGGTCATGGCGAGACTCGCTTCTCCTATCTGTCGGTGAATTATTGCGTGGCGGTGCGCGCCCGGCTGTTTGCCCGCGGCTTTCGGGTGATCGGCACCGTACCGGTCGCGACCTTCGGCGAACCGGGCCGTGCCGGCGGCGGTGGCGGCGGATGTGGCCGCAAATGCCTCGGCGGTGGCGGACGCAGCGGGCGCGTCGATCTCGTCGCGCTCAACACGCGGCTCAACGCGCTTGTGATCCAGGCCCGGGGAGGGAAATAGCAAGGCTGTGCCGCCCGAATTCATATCGCTACCTTGATATCCTCGCTTGATATCTGTCCTTGATATCCGCCCTTGGCTTCCTATCGTTTGAAACAATTCTGGTTCTGCAAGGAGCAGTACCGATGAAAGTGATCATGTTGGCGATCGCCGTTGCCGGATTGTCGGCGATGCAGGCGCAGGCGCAGACGCAGCAGCACACACCGCTGCCGGAAATTGTCGTCGGCACACCGCCGCCGGCGCTCAACCTTAACCGCGACACCAGTGGCGGCATCGGCCGGGCTGCGGCAAGAGGTAGCGGCGCCGGCGCGCCCGCCGAGCGCTGCGGCGATGCGGCCTCGCTTGGCTGCATCAACGAGCGGTTGAAGAAGCAGGTCGATCAGGTCAATCCGCCCGTCACCAACACGCCGCCGATCGACGCGAAATCGCAGGACCTCAAGGTGGGCGTGGTCAACGTCCCGGCGGTGCAGCAGCAATATGGCCGCAACTTCGGGGTCTCGGCGTTTCCCTATCGCCCGCCGGCACCCGTTTACAGCCATCGATAACGTCAGCGAAGACACCGTCCGTTTCGCACAGATCGTGACGCCGTCACATTTCTGACGATGGGCATATGGAAAATAGAGAGAGCAACGGTTTGCTGATTCCATGCGAAAATCTGACGTGACGTGCCCCCATTGCCAGGCCGGCTATCGCCGGATCGAATTGACGTCGAAGGGCGGCATCGCCGGCGAGTTTCGATGCCTGGTGTGTGACCAGTTGATCGAGCTGATGGACGGTTCGACCGACGTCGCCTTTCGGCTGACCGTGCAGCCGGGCAAGACGTCCTACGCGTATTAGATCCTTTTCCGCTCCGGATGGATCGGAGCGGGGCTCGAGATTCTTGTTTGCTGCTGGCCACACGTCCTGGGGGGCCCTTATTCCGCCCGCGGCAGGCTGCCATGGCCGGCTTCGGCGGTTGTCCGCGACAGCATGCCGAGGGCCACGATCGCGGCGGCAAAGCCGGCGGCGGCGCCGACGCCGAGTGCCCAGCGCGGGCCGAGGTGATCGGCGACCCAGCCGACGATCGGTGCGCCGATCGGCGTGCCGCCCAGCGCCACGCCGAGCCGCAGCGCCATCACCCGTCCGCGCATCGCAGGCTCGGTCGAGAGCTGCATCAGCGCGTTCGAGGTGTTGGTGACGGTCAGCGCGGCGACGCCGATCACGACGAGCGCGGCGGCGAACAGCCAATAGCTCGGCGCCAGTGCGGCGAGCGTGCAGCCGAGGCCAAAGATCGCAGAGCCCAGCATCAGGGAAGAGAATCGTGGCTGGTCGCGGCTCGCGGCGAGCAGCGCGCCCGACATCGTGCCGAGCGCCATCACCGAGGACAGCAGCCCGAAGCCGCGCGCATCGGTGTGGAACACGCCGACCGCCATGGTGGAGATGAAGATCGGAAAGTTCAGTCCGAAGGTCCCGATCAGGAATAGCATGATCAGCGTCGCCCGCAGATCGGGGCGGGACCACACGTAGTGGAAGCCCTGCATGACGCTGCCCTTGGTCGGATGGGCGCGCGCGTTCGGACGCAGCTCGGAGGTGCGCAGCAGGGTCAGCGAGGTCAGCACCGCCAGGAACGATGCGCCGTTGAACAGGAACGCCCAGCCGGTGCCGACGGAGGCGATGATGAGGCCGGCGACGGCAGGGCCGATCATGCGCGCGGCATTGAACGAGGTCGAATTCAGCGCGATCGCGTTCGACAGGTTCGTGTCGCTGACCAGCTCGGCCACGAAGGTCTGGCGCACCGGCGCGTCGAGCGCTGCCGCGCAGCCGAACAGGAATGCGAACACATAGACGTGCCAGAGCTGCACCAGTCCGGTGACGGTGAGAAGTCCGAGGACCAGCGCGAGCGCGCCCATCGTCGCTTGGGTCGCCATCAGCAGCTTGCGCTGGTTGAAATGATCGGCGGCAAAGCCGCTCCACGGCATCAGCAATAGCTGCGGGCCGAATTGCAACGCCATCACGATGCCGACGGCGGATGCGCTATGCTGCGTCAGCTGGGTGAGGACGAGCCAGTCCTGGGCGGCGCGCTGCATCCAGGTGCCGATGTTGGACACCAGCGCGCCGGCCGCCCAGACACGGTAATTGAAGCTTGTGAGCGATCGAAAGACGCGTCTCATGGTCTCTGTGGTTCATTTCCGCCGTGAAACCGTCCGAACCGCCGCGCCAGCAACAGGCCGATCAGCAGGCCGCCGAGACCGAGCGCTGCGGCGTCGCTTGTCGTTCTCAAGCCGAAGTCGCCGACGCGGCAGACCAGGAGATATCCGACGGCGAGGTTGAAGAAGCCCCACACGATGTTGACGGTTGATGACGACAGGCCCTCGCCGGGCGGCTTCGCGAACGGGCTCTGGAACGGTTCGCCCATCATGCCGGCGACGACGTGGGGGATCGCGTTGGTGAGGAAGGCGCCGCCGAAGAAGTAGGCGACGAGGTCAAGCCAGTTCATGCGCATTGGTCCTTTCAAGCAGATCGATGATCGCCTGCGTCGAGCCGGTTTCGCCGAGCCGCGGGAACACCTGTTCGATGCTGTAGTCATGTGCGTTCGGCCGCGCATCGGTCATGGCGTCGATCGCAAGCGTGACGTTGAAGCCGGCCTCATAGGCCTGCCGTGCCGTGGATTCGACGCCGGTGCCGGTCGCAACGCCGGCGACCACGACCTGCGTGACGCCGCGGGCGCGCAGCTGCTTCTCAATATCGGTGCTGGCGAACGCACCCCACGTTCGCTTGGTCACGACGATGTCGCCCGGCTGCCGGTCGAGCTCCGGAATCAGATCGGTCCAGCCGTCGGGAAGTTGTCCGCTGTGGCGCGGCCGCTCGGTTCGTCCGGGTGCCGTGCCGTCGACATTGACCAGCGCGATCGGCAGTCCATGCCGTCGAAACGCATTGACGAGGGCGCAGGCGCGAACCACGACGTCTCCGAACGGATGCACGAACGGTGCGCCGACGAGCCCTGATTGCAGATCGACGACAATGAGGGCGGTGATCGGATCGAGCGTCGTGAGAGCCATGATCGCTTCCTGTTTCCACAATTGCGCGGCGCGGCCGGCATCAATCCGCGACCAGCCGCTTCAGCAGGCCGACGGCGGCGGCGAGTTCATCCTGCTCCCGTGCCGATAGCCGCGTGGCGATGGTGCGCGACAGCCAGTCCTGCCGCGCGGCGCGGCCGGTGCGCAGCCGCTCGCGGCAGGTATCGGTGAGCGACATGATGGTTTGCCGGCCGTCGTCCGGATCGGGCGCGCCGCGCACCAGACCCGCGGCCTCGAGCGCTGATATCGCGGAGCTCATCGACTGCGGACGCATCCCTTCCGACCGGGCCAGGCTGGACACGGTCGCGGGGCCGTCCCTTTCGAGGCGCAGCAGGACCGCGACCTGGGACGGCGGAAGATCCTCACGCTGCCCCTGCTCACGCAGCCGGCGCTTCAGCGTTCCAATCAACAAACGAAGATCCTCGGCGAGCGCCGATGTGCGCGCTGATCCGTTAGGGGCCGCTGAATTGTTCATGCCGGTCACGCTGCCATGTATGAAGGTAAACTGTAAAGATTGTCTTCGCAGATTACCTTCATATTCCCGTGATCGTCAGCGCGTGGCAGAGCATTGTTGGACGATGTTTCAAACTCTGAACCGCAGCTGAACTCGGTTCTGGTGCGCATCACATTGGATTTGGTTGCCATGTTGCGCGCGTTTGTCGATGACTGCGCCGGCGCTCACGACGCGGCGTCTCGTTCCCGCGGTGGTTCGCGGAGTTCTTTGGAATGAAGTTTGATGTTCGTTTAACGGCGATTGGCGTATCGATCGTCCTTGCTTGCCTCGCGCAGCCGGCGGCGGCCCGGACATGCGAGGCTCCACCGGCGCTGACATCGGTCGATCCGCCCGGCTTCTACCGGGATGCAGGCGGTTACGCGGAAGCCATCAAGCCGCTGCATGCGTTCATTGCGCATGTCAACAAGGCCGCCGATGAACGCGATCTGGATTGCGTCATGGACTTGCTCGCAGGCTGGGCCAGGGCAAGTGCGCTGCTGACGATCGGCGCGAATTATCAGGGCGATTTCGAGCGCTCCTGGGCCGGGACCGATTTCGCGCTCGCGTTGCTGCGCTTCCCCAACGCGTCGACCAAGGCCGATCATCGTTTCCAGCAGATCAAGCCGTGGCTGATCCGGATTGCCGAGGAAACCCGCGATGCCGATCGCATCGACCACCTTGGCAACAATCTGGTCTATTGGGCCGGGCTCGATCTGATGTCGATCGGCACCCTGACGGATCGCGGTGATCTGGTCGATGCCGGCATTTCCCGGGCGCGCCAGGGCATCAGGGACATCGGCGCCCACGGCGAATTGGAACGTGAGTTGAAGCGTGGCGAGCGCGCACTGCACTACCACAACTTTGCGCTGATTCCGCTGGTGTTCTGCGCCGAACTCGCAAGCCGCCGGAAGGTCGACCTCTATGCTGAGAACAACGGAGCGATCCGTCGGCTCGCCGACCTGATCGTTCGCGCGGTGCAGGACGAGCGCAGCTTCGGCGCTCTCACCAACGTTCCGCAGCAGCTTTTCCCCTGGACGTTCCAGGGAGACCTTGCCTGGATGGAGCCGTATTACGCCCGGTTTCACGATCCGCGCCTGCCGGCAATTCTCAGCTCGAGAAGGCCTTTGAATAATCCGAGGCTTGGTGGCAACGTGACGGCGACCTGGGGCGCGCCCCTGCCGGGCTAGGTTCGGTCGGAGGTGCGCCGTACCCCAATGACGCGTGCTATTCGCTCTCGCTGACCGCCGGCGCCGCGTACATGTCCCGTGCGCGCTTGGTCACCGCCGCATAGCGCGCGGTCGCGCTGAGGGTCATCAGGCCGGCGCGCACCAGTCCCAGGATGGCGCGGCGTGAATGGAACGGGCCGGTCTTGCTCGCGGCATATCCGCGCGGGTAGAGCTGCAGGCGGCCGGCGAGCGCTTCCTGCAACGCCACCTTCTGGGTCGCGCTCAGGCGCCGGCGCCGCGCAGGTTTTTCCGCTTCCGCCAACATGAGCTCGATACCCAACGATTTCCGTGGCGCGGTCTTCATTGTCAGCTCACACTCCGGCCGACTGGCGTGACCTTCCGCGAGGCGCGGCGCCCGGCCGGCATCGCCATGGACGCCGGCATGTGGCACATCATGGCTTGCGCTGTTGCTCATTCGTAAGACAGAACCGCATTTCGAGCGGCGGCGGCATCTGACGAAAGTCAGGATCAGTTATGACGAAAGTCATATTCGTTTACGGCCGCTGCCGGCTTACGCCAGAGTGGGCTGCTCGCTGAGTTGATGGGCAACGCATGATCGATTTGAGCGTGGATTTGCTTGCGGCCGCAGGAGCCGACGTCATCGGTCTCGCCGTCATCGGTGCCGACCGAAGCATGCAGCGGAAGATCGGGCGGCTGGTCGAATGGCTTCCCGCGATCGGCGTCGATTGTTGTGAATGCATGCTGCTGGTCGGCATGGAGGCCGAGCTGGCGGCGCTTGCCGCAGGCCAGCGGGACATGATCGCACTGGCCGGTGTCCGCGGTGCCTCGCCTGACATCGCGCAGCCGATGACGGCGGTCGTGCTGTGGAACGGCGCGCAGTCGCATTACTTCGTCATCGCCATGCCGGACTTCGCGGGGCGTCAGGTCGAAACGCTGCTCGGCAGCGAGCGCCGGGCCCGCCGCCTGATGGAGCAGCAGCTCGAGGCGGCGAGCGCGGAAGTGCGTTTTGCCTCGCTGGCGCGGACGCGGCTGCGGCTGGCGCGCGACCTGCACGATACGCTGGTGCATTCGATCGTGGCGCTGCTGACCCAGATCAGGCTGATCAGGCATTATCGGTCGGCCGACCCGGCGCGCGTTGCGGACAGCCTTGCAACAGCCGAAGACGCAGCCGCGAGCGGCCTCTCGCGTGCCCGCGAGGCCATCGATCGCCTGCGCACGCCCGACGATTTGAAGCTTGATCCCGATGTCGAGGGACTGCTCAGCGACTTCGCCGCGCGCAGCGGCGTCAGGGTGTCGATCCAGATCGACGAAGAGGCGCGTCCCGGCTTGCGCGATTGCGGCTTGACGGTTCAACGCATCCTCAGCGAGGCATTGCGCAATGTTCAGGCGCATGCGCAGGCGCGCCGAGTCTCCTTTCACGCCTTCGAAGCGCCGGCCGCGGTCGGTCGCAAGCTCGTTGTCGAGATCCGCGACGACGGTCGCGGCTTCGATCTCGCGGTGCCTACTCCCGGACATTTCGGATTGATCGGGATGGCCGAATTTGCTGAACTCGTCGGCGGAAGCTGCGCGGTGGAGAGCGCGCCCGGACAGGGAACGCTGGTCCGGATATCGCTCCCCGTGGCGGTGCCGCCGGCAGCGTCTGCCGGCCTGCTGGCCGATTGATGTCGTTGCCGCCAATTCAAGACCTTCGAGAGGATGACTGAAGCCCGTGAGCAGAATTGAGAAGGTGCGGGTGCTGATCGCCGAGGATCAGACCCTGATCAGGGAAGGTATCGCCACACTGCTTGCCCAGCAGAACGACGATTTCGAGATCCTTCCCGGTGCGTCCGACGGCGAGCAGGCCATCGAATTCGCGCGGCGCTATCGGCCGGACGTCATCCTGATGGACCTGCAGATGCCGCGTGTCGACGGCATCGCGGCGACCCAGCGGATCCTGCGCGAGCTGCCGCAGACCCATATCGTCGTGCTGACGACGTTCGAGACCAACGATCTGATCTTCGAGGCGGTCAGCGCGGGCGCCAAGGCGTATCTCCTCAAGGACGCCAGGATGGAGGAGATCGCATCGACCATCCGCGCGGTGATCAACGGCCAGTCCGGGCTTTCGCCCAGCGTCGCCGCCCGCATCCTCGACGAGTTCAAGCGGCTGCGCGGCCCGCGCGTCTCGGCGAAACTGCCGGTCCGCGACGGGCTGACGGCGCGGGAAAATGAAATTCTCACGCTGATCGTCGAGGGCAAGAGCAACACCGAGATCGGCGAGCGGCTGCATTTGGCCGAGGGCACGGTGAAGAACTATGTCAGCACCATCCTGGAGAAATGCCAGGTCAAGAACCGTACAGAACTGGCAATAAAGGCAATAACTTACTAGAAATAATTGCCCCCAATCACGCACCACGCGGTTGATCGGGCTGAGATTGCTCGCGTTTCTCTGGGCCGCGCCGACAAAATTGGCTATAGGATTGTTCCGGATTTGCTTTTTGACACGGCAGGTCCGGACTACGCGGCTTTGACTAAACAGGGAATGACCATGAAGGGTATCGAGCGCCAGACCAAGGATACGGATGGACTGGCAAACGCGGCGGCCGGCAACGGCGCGGATGCCGCGGCGCATGGCATGGCGGCGATCGATCAGGTCCGCGATCTCCTGTTCGGCGGCGCGCAACGCTCGATTGAGACCAATCTCTCGGGTCTGCGCGAGGAGATGCAGGCATCGCTGAAGCAGATGCAGGCGGACTTCAACAACGAGCTCACCGCGCTGCAGGCGCGGCTCTCCGACCTCGAACGCGATACCGAGCAGAAGCGCCTCGACTCGCTGAAGGATGTCGGTGCGGCCATCACCCAGCTCGGCGCTGCGATCAGCGGATTGGGATCCGGCCGCACGGGCAAATAGTATGGCAGCCGCTGCCGGCAAGAACCGCGAGATCGAGCAGCTCAAGACATTGCTGTTTCAGCCCGAAGCGACGCGTCTGACGTCGCTGGAGGCCGACCTCGACTCGCTGCAGCGCTATGTCGGCAACGCCGATCGCCTGGAGACGGCCACCGCCGGCATTCTGGTCGAGGCGCTGGAGCGCGCCGAAGTCAACCGGCCGCGCGAACTCGCCACCGCGATTGCGCCGGTCGTGGTCTCCGCGATCCGCAGCGAGATCAAGAATTCGCGCGAGCAGATGATCGAGGCGCTCTATCCGATCGTCGGCCGGCTGGTCAGCGCCGCGGTCGCGAACGCGTTCCGGGAACTGGTTGCCTCGCTCGAGCAGCGCATCAATGCGCTGACCTCGGCGCAATTGTGGGTCGGGCGGGTCAAGTCGCTGGTGACGGGACGTCCGATCAGCGAGTTCGTGCTCGCCGACAGTCCGCCGCAGATCAACCGGCTCCTGATCATCGAACGCGGCAATGGCCGCCTGATCGCCGACTGGAAGCGCGAGGCGACCGTAGACGAGCGCGCCGACCTGCTCAGCGCCATGGTTGCGGCGATCCTCGAATTCTCCGTGCAGGCGCTGGCCGGCGAAGGCAATCTGCAGACGCTCGATTTCGGCGGACGGCAGCTCGCGCTGCGCGCCTCGCCCCGCTTCATCCTGGCGGCGGAGTGCCTGGGACCGCTACGCCCCGCCGACAATGCCAGGATCAATTCGCTGTTCTTCGATGCGATCGAGCGCATCGACCGCGGCGCGGATTGTGATGCGCCGATGCTCGCCTCGCTCGCAACCGCGATCGAGACCGACGACACGCCGCGGCGGATCGCGAGCCGGCGCGGCAAGGTGATCCTGTTTGCCGTGCTCGCCGCTGTAGCCGCGCTATTGCTCTATTTTGCCGCGACCACGGTGACGCGCGCTCTTTTGGAGCGGCGGACCCATGCCGCACTGGAGCAGCTCGCCGCGAAGCAGCCCTTGCTCGTCACCTTCCCGCTGCGGCTCGACTTCGATCACGGCAGCCGAAGTGTGGCCGTCTCGGGCATCGAGCCGAGCCGGTTGGAAACCGCGCCGTTGATCGACGCGCTCGCTGCGGCCGCGGCACCCTACAAGGTGGTCGACCGCATCGGACTGGTGTCCACGCCGGAGCAGGCGGCGGCATCGCAGGCCGGCATTGCAGGCCTGCAGCAGAGCCTGACGCGCCTGCAGGCGAGCCTCGACCAGACGCTCGAGGCGATGGGCGCGCAGGCGAAGTCGGGCGACCAGAGATATGCCGCGCTGACCGCGCAATATGACAAGCTCGGCGAGCAGTACGCGAGGTTGAGCGAGCAAGCTGCGAAGCTGCAATCCGTGGCCGACGGTCCGGCGGCGCGGCTCGACCGCTTCATCGCCTCGACCGCGATCTTCTTCGTCAACAATTCAGACGAATTCCTCGACAACGACCAGGCCGAGCAGCAGCTGCGCGAGCTCGCCGGGCTGCTGACGAATAATGATCTCAGGCTGCGGATCGTCGGCTACGCCGATCAGAGCGGCACCGAAGGCACCAACAAGACGCTGGGGCGCAAGCGGGCGGAGCAGGTGCAGCGCAAGCTGACCGCGCTTGGGGTCGATCCGTCGCGGCTGATTTTGGTTTCGCGCGCTGCGACGATGCCGATCACCGACCGGCTCGACGCGACCGTCGGCGGCAACCGCCGCGTGGCGTTCGAGACGGTCTACCGAGGCGAAGTGGCCCGCTGATGCTCACCGCAAAAGTCATGCTGCTCGGCGATATGGGGGTCGGCAAGACGTCGATCCTCTATCGGCTGATCTACAACCGGTTCGAGGGCCAGTATAAATCCACGCTGGGCGTCGAGATTCTGAGCCATGACGTGGTGCCGGCGGACGGCAGCGATCCGATGCGCCTCGTGCTGTGGGACACCGACGGCGATTTCGGTACGCAGATTTTCGACACCGTCTATGTCACCGGTGCATCCGCTGCCATCATCGTGTCCGATGTCACGCGGCCGCAGACCGTGACCCGCATGGTCGAGCTGGTCCGCGGTTTCGAGGAGCGATTCCCGGGCCGGCCCTACCGGGCACTGCTCAACAAGATCGACTTGCCGGAGGCCGCCGGCAGCGCCGGCGCGATCGCCGGGCTCGCCAAGTCGAGCGTCAAACCGGTCAGCGCCAAGACCGGCGTCGGCATTGCCGAAAGCTTCGTCGAGCTGGCCCAGACCATTCGCCGCCGTCAGCTCTAGATTGTTGTTTTGACGCGTTTTCTTCACGCGAACTGGTGTCCACTTCGCTCGAAAACGCTCTAGTTCACATAACTCCGCACACGTTTGTGTCAGCCGCCCCGACTTCTCGGGGCTGGCGAATCGGGCCGGGACGGCTGACTTCATCGCACGTGGGGCGTACGATGAAACGCGCTCGACGTGCGGTGCAGGACCGCACGATTCTCTCTCCAACTGCACCACGCCGTCCCACACTCCGATAGTGACGATGGTCATCTTCCGCTCGGTCAATGGCCTGCCTATCGTTCACTCGTCACTGGAACCAGTCACGGGACCAACGGTGTCCCGGGCGCACGGAGTGAGAGATCATGAGCATTTTTGGAAGCATCATGGGTGCAATCTTCGGCCACGGCGCCCAGGCCAAAACCGTTGATACGACAGCGACGGCAGCACCCGGTGCCGCACCGGCATCGACGTCGACGTCTGCATCTGCATCGCCGGCAGCCGGCACATCAGCGGCGCAGACGGTCGACGTCGCGGCGATCGTCGACAAGGCGGCGGCTGCCACCGGCGAGAAGCTCGACTGGCGCACCTCGATCGTCGACCTGATGAAGGCGCTCGGCCTCGACAGCAGCCTTGCTGCGCGCAAGGAACTCGCCAAGGAGCTGCACTACACCGGCGATACCAACAACACCGCCACCATGAATGTCTGGCTGCATCAGCAGGTGATGGCCAAGCTCGCCGCCAATGGCGGCAAGCTGCCGGCCGACATCAAGACCTGATCACCGTCTTGAGCCGTGCGCGGCGTTCGCGTCGCGCTCGGTTCCGAACGATGCGTACCGCGTGAGGAGCAGTTGCGATGACCTCATCTCATCTTGCCGTCCTGAACAGGTTGCGGACCGGCGTCGTTGCCGCTTCGATCGGCGCGGGACTCGGCCTTGCGGCAATGGCGCTGGGCATCACCGTCGCCCGCGCCGACAACGCCGGCGACGAGCCGCAGCCGGTGCACGCGAATGCCAGTGTGCAGCGCGCCGCGCAGACCCTGCCGCCGGCGCGGGTCATCCTGCCGGCGCCATGGGCGCAGGCCGCACCCGCGCAGCCGGTCGCAACGTCAGCGAAGCCGTCGGACCACAAATAATTTCGCACCTTCGTTGCGGCCGGCAATCCACGCATTGCGTGACGGTCGCGGCGAGTGGCCCGCACACCGCCCGGCTCTGGAGCCTCACCATGCCAGAACAGGTCAAGCTGCCCCGAAAATTGTCGCAAGAGCCCAGCGCTCCGCCGTCGTTGCGGCCGAGCCACCGGCGGATCATCGAGGAGCTCGATCGCTGGGCCAACAGCCCCGGCCTGCAGCCGCCGAGTGACGGAGAACAGCAAGCCGCCGACAAGCGCCCGCGCAAGTGAGCGTGCCGCTTCATGGACCCGCATCGCCGAGGATGCGGGCCCAGTGGGGCCGTCTTCAATCAGTTGAACGGCACGCGCGCCCTGGCCGAGAACGTCCAGATCCGGGCCGTGCCGCCGAGCCCGCCATACTCCGCGCCGAGACCGAGCATCATGCCGCCCGCGAGCCTGGCGTTCAGCCCGCCGGTGACGCGAGCTGACCAGCCCTCCAGCACCAGCGTCGGATTGACCGGGATGCCGCTCACGGCCAGTGCCGCGGCATCGTCCCTGCTGAAATAGTAGTCGCCATAAACGCCGAGATAGGGCGAGAGCACCGCGGCGTCGGTCGTTGCCAGCGGATAGCTCAGCTTGACGCCGCCGGATGCGCGGCCGGTGACAAAGTCACGCGCCGTCTGCAGCGTGCCGAGCGTGTCGACATAGGCGTTCTCATGCTCCCACAGAGTGTAGAGGCGCGCGGACGGCTCGATCAGCAGGTTGCTCATCTTGTAGCTGGCAGTGAGCCCGGTCGCGAACATCCAGCGGTCGCCGTTGAAACTGCCCTGCGCCGTTCCGGCCACGCCATTGTAGCCGATCTGGGAGAAGGTCACGGCGGCGTCGTAGCGCAGCGTCGGCGTGATCATCCAGCCGAGATAGGTCCCTGCGGTCCAGCCGTCGCCGGTGAGCTTTCCGTTGATGTCCTGGGCCGTGTAGTTGAACGTCTCATAGCCGGCGACCGCGCCGACCAGGAGGTTCGGCATCGCCCGGTAGGTCAGTCCCATCAGGGCATTGAGCTGGTTGCCGTAGATCGACGAACCTGTTGTCCCGATGCCCGGCGAGGTCGGCGACGACGAGCGGTCGATGCCGCTGCCCCTGACATCGATCCAGAACAGCCAGTCGCGCGGTTCACGATTGATCGTCGTTTGGGTTTTGGGCGCCGCCTTGGTCGGCCTCTGCCGATCGATCGCCGCAAAGGCATTGTCGATTCGCGAATTGCCGCCGCTGCGCGCGCCCGAATTGCGATCCGAGGCGTAGGCACCACGATTCTCCGTGTCCGTCTGCGCCACGCCGTTCTCCGGATCGGCTGCAAAGTTGAAGCGCATGCCGGCGCCGCTCGGCGTCATGAAGCTGCCGCCTTCGCTGAACCCTTCCGAGATCGCGTTGTCGATCGCGCCCGAGATTGCCTGCCCGGAGTTCTGCGCCACCAGCTTGGTGATGTCGATCTGCAATGCACGCAGCTTCACGCTGTCGGCCGGGACGTTCACGCTCTGCGCCAGCGCCGGCGAGGTGTTGGCGTTGAAGGCGCCGCTGCCGGCATAGCTCGCCGTGATGATATGGCTGCCGATCTTGAGGGTCGAGATCGAGAAGCTCGCGGTGCCTGCGGCGAGCGTCGCGGTCCCGATCGGCGATCCATTGTCGCTGAAGGTCACTGTGCCGGTCGGCGTTCCTGCTAAGGCGGTGACGTTTGCCGTGAAGGTCACCGATTGGCCAAAACTGCTCGGATTCTGCGACGAGGTCAGCGCGGTCTGGGTCGTCGTTGCGGCTGCGAAGGTGAAGCGGTCCGCCGCTGATGTCGCTGATGTCCCGACTGCCGTCGTCACCGTGATATCCACCGCGCCGCTGCCTGCAGGCGAGATCGCGGTGATCGACGTTGCCGAATTGACCGTGAAGCTTGCCGCATTGGTCGCGCCGAACTTCACCGCTGTTGCGCCGGTCAGGTTGGTGCCGGTGATGTTGACCGTCGTCCCGCCGCTGGTCGGGCCTGCGGTCGGCAAGATCGACGTTACCATCGGCGCGGACGCGATATAGGTGTATTGATCCACGGGAGACGTTGATGATGTCCCTGACGGGTTGGTCACGGTGACATCGACCGTGCCGGTCCCTGCCGGCGCGACTGCGGTGATCCGCTCGCTCGAGTTGACGACAAAGCTCGTTGCGTTGACGGCGCCGAAGCGCACCGCGGTGGCAGTGCTGAAGCTGCCGCCCGAGATGATGACCGTGGTGCCGCCCGCGGCGGGACCTGATGTCGGGGAGATCGAGGCCACCGCCGGTGTTTGCGCGCTGGCCGCGGCGACCGAGCCGAACAACGCGGCGGCGATCAGGACGAGGCAGCGTCCGGCGCGTTGCGCGATCGCCGTCGACGGCAGTCCGTTGCGATGTTCGGACGCAAGACGCGAGGTGACGAAGCGGAAACGAGTCCGCGCAAAGTTTGCAATCGGGAACAAAGGCAACCCCCGTCGCGCCGGCCTGCAGCAGGCGGCGCACATCCCAAAAAATACGGGTTTGTTGTAGTACGCGGCTCGCGGAGCACGTCGCGGAATCTCCGCGCGCATCTGCTTTTGGTGACGCGCCGTTGCCGGGCCGCTACGTCATTGCACAATTTGAGAAGGAAGTAGCGCGCGAGGTTGCCGCGATCAGGCGATCAATCGGCGGATCATTCTCATTCAGCGCGTGCAAGGTGGGCGATCCATTAAGCATGCGCGTTGATCGCTGGTCGAGGCGTGACGGTTGCTGCCGGAGCGGCGGCTACGGCCGCCGCGCCGTTGCGATCAGTGCGGTCGAGGGAATCGCGAAGGTGTCTCCGACCCGCCCTCGCTCGATCTCGCTCCGGAATGCGCGCGCAACGGCGGCGCTCTGCTCTGGATCGAGCCCGCTCCAATGCGGCATGAACTCGAACAGTTTGTCGACGTCGGCAGGATTGGCGACGTTGAGCTTGAAGTCGTGGGTGATCTCGGCGACGATAGGATCGCAGAAGCCGGCCGCGACGACCGCCGCACTGAGGCGGCCGGGATCGGCGAGTTCGGCGAGGCCCGTGCACGGCATCGGCGTGACGTTATCGGGATAGAGTCGCCGGATGATCTGCGAGAGCAGGAGATACACGGCGGCGCCGTCGGCGCTCTTCCAGACCGCAATCGCCGCCGATCCGCCCGGGTGCGTCACCCGCGCCATCTCACGTAGTCCGGCGCGCCAATCCGGAAACAGCATCACGCCGAAAACGGACACCGCTGCATCGAAGGCCGCATCCGGCAAATCGAGCGCCTGCCCGTCCATCTGTCGCGCCGCGATATTCGCCACATCATGCGCGCGGACCCGTGCCACCATGCCGGCCGAGAAGTCGATCGCGGTGACGTCGGCGCCCCTGCGCGCGGCCGCAAGCGCCGCGGCACCCGTACCGGTGGCGACGTCGAGCACCTTCGATGACGGGCCGATCGGGAGCATCGCGACCGCGGCCTCGGCGAAGTGTGTCGTGAACGGCTGGGACTGCGCCTCGTAGGTCGCGACCATCTTGTCCCAGTGCGCGGGATCGTTGAACGGAAGGCGGCTCGCCTGTTCACTTTGCTGCATGAATCTGGTCCTCGAGGCTTTGCTTGTGTTTGGCAAGCCGGCGCTTGAAATCCTTCGCGAGCGCGTCGAGCGTCACCGCGCCGAGCCGCTTCAGGAAGATCGCCTCGACCTCGCGAAACGTGCCTGACAGCGCGTCGTTGACGGCCTGTTCGACCAGGCAGCCGGGATTTTCCGAGCGATGGCCGATCGCGACGATCGTGGGTGCGCCGACCGCGCGATAGATGTCGGCGAGCGTGATGTCGGCGGCATCGCGCGCGAGCGTCCAGCCGCCGCCATGGCCCTTCTCGGAGCGGACCAGTCCTTGCTCGCGCAGGCCGGCCATCACGCGGCGGACGACCACCGGGTTGGTGGCCATCGCGTGTGCAAGTTGCTCCGACGTGACCGGTTCGCCCGCTCCGATCATGTGGAGCAGGCCATGCAGGACACCGGATAGACGGCTATCGCGTATCATGTAACTTCATATGTTACATGATAGGTCAGGCGTCAAGAGGGGCGATGGCGGGCGTCATCGCTCCTGGTCGCCCTTCCACCTCCCCTTGAAAAGGGGAGGTCGCTTTGCTCGGCAGAGCAAAGCGGGTGGGGATCAACTCTCTCCGAGAGCAGCGGTGCGTGTGGCTGACCCTCATCCCGACCTTCCCCCTTCGGGGGGAAGGAGAAAAGATCAGGGCCTGCACCCGGGTCATGCTTCTTCAATCGGGATTCGCGTGCCGGAATTCGCTACGCCGCCCGTTTAATCCCCATCGGGGTCTTGACAGGCGAGGGCGGTATCGTGGGCAGTGTGGCTGTTGATCGGATGTTGCTGGATGCGGTGGCGCATTATGGTGCGGGCCGCGCGACGGAGGCCGGCATGCTGTGCGGCGACATCCTCACCGCCGATCCCGACCATGTTCCGGCGCTGCATCTGTCCGCCGTCATTGCCTTCGTGACCGATCGCGCCGCGGAAGGCGCGGTGCTGCTGAACCGGGTGTTCAGCCTCGATCCGCATCACGGACCGGCGTTCGCCACGCTCGGCGATGCGCTCGCCGTGAAGGGCGAGCACGAGGGCGCGGTGGCGGCGTTCCAGCGCGGCATCACATTGCGGCCGAAGGATGCCGGCCTGCACATCAAGCTCGGCGTTGCGCTGTGCGAGCTGTCGCGCTTCGACGAGGCCGAGGCGGCGTTTCGCCGCGCGATCGCACTCGATGGCGGCCTGACGCGGGCGCGGTTCAACCTGGCCGTTGCGCTGGCCGGGCAGCAGCGCCCGGTCGAGGCGGAGCAGGCCTATCGCGAGGTGATCGCGCGCGATCCCGCCTATCGCGGTGTCTGGCTCAACCTTGGCAATGCGTTGACCGATCAGAAGAAGCACGACGCCGCCGCCACCGCCTATCGCCGCGGGCTCGCCGCGGATCCCGATCATCCCGGGCTGCATAGCGGCCTCGGCGCGGCGCTCTACCGCCTGGGCCGGCTGGAGGACGCGGTCCTGCACTATCGCCGCGCGATCGCGCTCGACCCCGACAATTTCGCGCCCCGGCGCCTGCTGGCCATGGTGCTGCACGAACTGGGCGAGCGCGAGGAGGCGGTCCGCGTCTATCGGCAGGTCTCGGCCCGCGATCCGTCCGATCACGTCATCCTCAACAATCTCGGCGCCTGCCTGTTCGAGCTCGGACAGGTCGATGACGCCATCGCCTGCGCCGAGCTGGCGCTGGCGCTGGCGCCGGACTATGCCGCCGCGCACACCAATCTTGGAATCATCTTCGAGGCGCAGAACCTGGTCGAGGCCGCGGTCGCGGCGCATCGGCGCGCCATCGAGCTCGAACCCAATTACGCCAAGGGCCATGCCAATCTCGCGGTCGCGCTGCGCAATGCCGGCGAGATCGATGCCGCGCTGGTGGCCTCGCGCCGGGCCATCGCGCTCGATCCCGAACAGCCGCTGGCGCATTACAACCACGCGCATTTCCTCCTGATGAACGGCGAGTTCGAGGAGGGTTTTGAAGAATATCAGTGGCGCCGCAAGACCAAGATGCTGAGCGAAGGCGATCCCGTGTTCGACGAGCCGGAATGGCAGGGAGAGCCGCTGGCGGGACGCACGCTGCTGTTGTTTGCCGAATACGGGCTCGGCGACGCCATCAATTTCGTCCGCTACGTGCCGATGCTGGCGGGCAAAGGCGGCCGGATCATTCTGCAGGTGCAGCCGGCGCTGGTCTCGCTGCTGCGGCCGATGCTGCCCGATGTCGCGGTGTTCGCCCGCGGCGAGCCCTTGCCGCCATTCGACCTGCAACTGCCGCTGCTGAGCCTGCCGCGGATCTTCCGCACCACCGTCGAGACCATTCCATCGGCGGTCTCCTACCTGCAGGCCGACGCCATCAAGCTCGCGCGCTGGCGCGAGGCGCTCGCCGGCGTGTCCGCGCTGAAGGTCGGCGTGGTCTGGGCCGGCAATGCCAGGCACAAGGGCGACCGCCAGCGCTCGCTGCCGGCCGATGCCGTGCTGCCGCGGCTGGTCACACCTGGCGTCCAGCTCTACAGCCTGCAGAAGGAGCCGCGGCCGGACGATGCCCCGGTGCTGCGGCGTCTTGGTGCCGATATTGTCGACCTCGCGCCGACGCTCGGCGATTTTGCCGACACCGCCGCGGCCGTCTGTGCGCTCGATCTCGTCATCGCCGTCGACACCTCGGTGGCGCATCTCGCCGGCGCGCTGGGCCGCCCGGTCTGGATGCTGTGCCCCTATGCGCTCGACTGGCGCTGGCTGCGCGATCGCGCCGACACGCCCTGGTATCCGACCATGCGGCTGTTCCGCCAGGACAGACCGCAGGCCTGGGAGGGCGTGCTGACGCGGATGGCCGACGAGCTCGCGCGCGTCGCACGGGGGGAGCGGCACCTGCTGCTGCCGCCGGCGACGCACCGCTGACGACGAGCCGAGCCTCCCGGCCAGTCACCCCGCGCTCATCCCCTGCGCGCCGCCGAGCAGCTTGGCATTCAGCTGCCCGCCGTCGAACAGCATTTCACTGACCGCGCCGTCGAGGTCGGAAGTGGTGACCGCACCGCCACCGTTGCTGACGATGCTGGCCTGGGCGAGACGGCGCATCAGCTCCTTGATGAAGGCGGCGCTGACGCCTTCGGTGCGTCGCACGGCCTCGTCGATGACGGGCTGTCCGAGCGGCAGGCCCTTGCCATAGAGCCGGATCAGCTTGCCGCGTCCGGTCTCGTCGGGCAGCGGCACCTCGATCGCCTGGTCGATGCGGCCGGGTCGGCCGGCGAGTGCACTCTCGAGCTCTTCGGGGCGGTTGGTGGTCAGCAGGAACAGGATGTCGCAATCCTCCTTCAGGCCGTCCATCTCGTTGAGCAGCTTGTTGAGCAGGGATTCCTCGCACGGCCCGCCCATGTCCTCGCGGTCGCGCGCGATCAGGTCGACATCCTCGATCACGACCATGGTCGGCTGCAGAAGGCGCGCGAGGTTCATATAGGCGCCGAGCAGGCCGACCTGTTCGGCGGTGATGATCAGCGTGGTGTGATCAGGCAGGTTGGTGGCGAGATAGCGAATGGTGTGGGTCTTGCCGGTGCCGGGTGGGCCATAGAGCAGGATGCCCTTGCGGGTCGACTGCCCGAGCTTGCGCAGCAGATCGCGGTTTTCGACAAAGCCGAGCACGTTGCGATCGAGCAGCCGCAGCGTCCGTTCCGGCAGGATCACATCATCGCGTGCAACCGTCGGCAGGCGATGCACGGTGACGCCGCGCGAACGGCCGCGATAATCCGAGCCCCCCTCGAGCGAGAGTATCTTGCCGCGATAGGATCGCGCTGCATGTACGGCAGCTTCCAGCGCGGCAAAGGTCGGCTGCACGAAGGCATCGCCGGCCGTGCCCGCCGGCAATGCGATCTCGATCCGGACTGCGGGCTCGCGGTCATATTCACGATGATAGGTCAGCAGCACGGCGTAGCGTAACGTGCCGGACCGGCACAGCCACAAACCGTTGACGAGACATTTCACCGGCTCGGGCTCGCCGATATCGACGTCCTGATACTGCGGCGGCGCGATCGCCGGCGCATTGCGGCTGTCCTTCATCAAGGACGCAAATCCAATCGTCTCGTAACGATATTCCTCGTGGATGCCGAAGAAGTGGATCGGGTCGGCGAGCAGTCTGTCGATCGCGACCTGAACGTCGGCACGCATGTGGCCCGGAAACTGGCGTGCCCGCGTTACGATCAGGTTGCGCGGCACGCCGGCGAAATGCCAGTCGAGCGCAACAAAGGCGTATCGAAACTCTTCGCTCGGCAATTCTTCCGAGCTGCGTCGCGCGGCGAGCAGGCAGTCCCTGCACAGCGAGGCCGTCGTGCCGGAGAGAATAATCTCCGTCACGGCCTTCGGGGCTTCGCAGAGGTCGCAGGGGCGGCTGGCATCGGCGGATTCGCTCGTGATCATCAACGGGTGGCCGTTGGAGCGGATCAGCCACTTGGCGCTGTTGAACATGGCCCGTGCGACGGCGCCCGGATACGGGCCGCACGGAATGGCGCCCCTGGTCTCGATCAAGGCGGCGGTCGCGATGGCTTCCTGTTGGGACTTCCCGAAAACCGTGCGCAGGAGGTCCTGCACGAATTCCAGCGGCGTCTCGCCGTCGTCGTGGATGAAGAGCTGGACCGGACCGTCATCGGCAAAGACGTCGTGCATAGGACCTCCGAAACGCAACTGGGACCGAAAGAACAAAATAAGAACATCATGGCGCGCCCTGCACGTCAAGCGAAAGATTGTCCCGCCTCAGCCCTGGCGTGTAGCGCGCAGATCGGCCCGCTCGGCCGAGAACGACCTCCATGCGTAAACGCCGCTCAACACCTGTGACGATCGTGTTGCGGCAAATGCCAAGAGATGGTCGTCGCGGCGGCAAACTTCCGACACATCATCAAGGCGAAAAGGGCTATCCGACATGGCGCGAGCGCGAGAGCAGAGTCCTCCCGGGGATCTGCGGTCGCGCAATTATTTTAATAAGAGGCCCTCGTGTCGCACAAACTTCGCTTTGCGCTTCTCCTCATCCTCGCCCTGTTCGTCTCGCCCGCGCTCGCGCAGCCGGTCGCCAAGCCGGCGCCGCCGCAACCCAGTACCAGCGACGCATTGACGCCGGAGCAGGCGAAGCGTGCGCTCGAGACGCTGCAGGACGACAAGAAGCGCGGCGAGATCATCAACACGCTGCGCGCCATCGCCAATGCCTCGCCGCAGGCGGCCGCGCAGCCGGCGCCCGAGCAGCATTCGCGGATCCCGCTCAGTGCGGACAGCCTCGGCGCGCAGCTTCTGCTGATGGTCTCGGAGCAGGTTGGCGAGATGTCGCGCGAGGTCGCCGACGTGGCGCGCACGCTGACGCACTTTCCGGCGTTCTATTACTGGTTCCTGCGCACCGCCAACGATCCGGCCGCCTATGGCCTCATGATCGACATCGCCTGGAAGCTGGCGCTGGTGCTCGGCTGCGCGCTGGCAGCCGAATGGGTGGTGTTCCGTTTGATCAAGCGGCCGGTTGCGTTCCTCGAAGCGCGGCTGCCGCAGACCGCGCGCGTGCCGGTGCAGGCGCTCGCCAGCGCCGATCCGCCGTCGTCGGTTGCCGACGTCACGCCGGAGGGCGATCTGTATCGCCGCCGGCTCAGCCTGGCGCGGGCCTGGCAGTCGCTGGTCCGGCTGCCTTTCGTGCTCGGGCGCCTCGTGCTCGAGCTGCTGCCGGTGGTCGTGTTTCTCAGCGTGGCCGCCGCGCTGCTCAGCACCGAGATCGGCAATCAGTCGACCACGCGGCTCGTGATCCTCGCGGTGATCAACGCCTATGCCTTCTCGCGCGCGCTGATCTGCGCGGTGCGCGCGCTGGCCGGCCCGTTCGGCCTGGTCCGCGTCCGTGCCGAGACCGCGGCCTATATCGAGATATGGGCGCGGCGCATCGTCGCCGTCGGGGTCTCAGGAATCTGCCTAGCCAATGTCGCATTGCTGCTTGGGCTGTCCCACGCCGGCTACGCCGCGCTGCTCCGGCTTGTGATACTGGTGGTGCATCTCTTCATCGTCGTCATCATCCTGCAATGCCGCCGGCAGGTCGCCGACGTCATCCGCGCGCCGGCCGATCGCACCGGCCTCGCGGCGCGGACGCGCAATCGCCTCGGTTCGCTGTGGCATGTGCTGGCGATCGCGCTCGATCTCGCGCTGTGGGCGGTGTGGGCGCTCAACATCCGCAACGGCTATTCGCTGCTGCTGCAATATTTCGTCGGCACCGTCGCGGTGCTGCTGGTCATCCGGCTCGTCACCATGGTGGTGCTGAGCCTGATCGACCGCGGCTTCCGCATCAGCCCGGACCTGATGCAGCGCTTCCCGGGGCTGGAGACCCGCGCCAACCGCTATCTGCCGCTGCTGCGCAAGGTGGTCACGGCGGTGATCGCCCTGGTCGGCTTCGTCGCGCTGCTCGAGGTCTGGGGTGTCGATGCCATCGTCTGGTTCTATGGCGGCCAGATCGGCTCTCGCCTGATCTCGGCGCTGATGACGATCGGCATTGCCGCGCTCGCCGCGGCGGTGATCTGGGAAGTCGCCAATGCGCTGATGGACCGGCAGATCGACACGCTGTCGCGCGAGGGGCATTTCGCCCGCGCCGCGCGCCTGCGCACCTTCCAGCCGATGCTGCGCACCGTGCTGTTCTGCATGATCGTCGCGGTGGTCGGGCTCACCGCGCTCAGCGAGATCGGCGTCAACGTCGCGCCGTTGCTCGCCGGCGCCGGCATCGTCGGCATCGCGATCGGCTTCGGTTCGCAGAAGCTGGTGCAGGATCTGATCACCGGGCTGTTCCTGCTTCTCGAGAACACCGTGCAGGTCGGCGACACCGTCACGGTGTCGGGCCTGTCGGGCGTGGTCGAGAATGTCTCGATCCGCACCATGCGGCTGCGCGCCGGCGACGGCTCGGTGCATATCGTGCCGTTCAGCGCGGTGACGACGATCACCAATGCCAGCCGCGGCGCCGGCAATGCCGCGGTCAGCGTCAACGTGTCCTACAAGGAGGACACCGACCGCGCCGGCGAGGTGCTGAAGGACATCGTCGCCGGGATGCGTCAGGAGACGGCGTATCGCGCGCTGATCCGCGGCGATCTCGAATTGTGGGGCGTCGACAAGGTCGACGGGTCGGTCGTGACCATCGTCGGCCAGATCCGCTGCACCGACGGCGGCCGCTGGTCGGTGCAGCGCGAGTTCAACCGCCGCATGAAGCGGCGCTTCCAGGAGGAAGGCATCGAGATCGCCTCGATGGGCCAGACCATCCTGATGCAGCTTCCCGCGCCCTCCGAGCCGGATTCCAACAAGCTGCCGCGCCGCGCGGCGGGCTGATTTGCGACACCGCGTTGCGTCTCATCGTTGCGACACTGTCTCGCGACGGTGAGACGGCAAGGGCCTCGCCGGGCCCGAGGCATGGCTTGCACCTGACCGAAAACGCCGCCTTTCTCCTCCTCTCCCGCGATTTCCACGGCTGGCACAGCGCTTGCTCAATGCATCTTCGAATGCGCGGCAAGACGCATTGCATGACTGAATCTCAAGCGAAAAGGAAACGCACATGGAGCTTGGCTACTTCACCATGCCCTCGCACCCGCCGGAGTGCGGACTGAAAGAGGGCCACGACTGGGACCTGCAGACGCTGCGCTGGCTCGACGAGCTCGGCTATCAGGAGGCCTGGATCGGCGAGCATCACACCGCGCCGTGGGAGCCGCACCCGTCACCCGACCTGCTGGTCGCACAGGCACTGCTGCAGACCAAGAACATCCGCATCGGGCCCGGCGGCTTCCTGCTGCCGTATCATCACCCGGCCGAACTCGCCAATCGCGTGGCGATGCTCGACCATCTCTCGAACGGGCGGCTGAACTTCGGCGTCGCCGCCTCGGGCCTGCCGAGCGACTGGGCGATGTTCAATGTCGACGGCATGTCCGGGCAGAACCGCGACATGACCCGCGAGGCGCTCGAGATCATCCTGAAGATGTGGTCAGAGCCCGCACCCTGGACGCACAAGGGCAAGTACTGGACGGTGTCGAAGCCGGACACGATGTTCGACTTTCTCAAGCCGCACATCAAGCCCCAGCAGGCACCGCATCCGCCGATCGGCGTCGCCGGCCTGTCGAAGAATTCCGACACGCTCAAGCTCGCCGGCGAGCGCGGCTTCATCCCGATGAGCCTCAACCTCAACCCGGCCTATGTCGGCAGCCACTGGGACTCGGTGGAAGCCGGCGCGGCCAAGACCGGCCGCAAGCCGAGCCGCAAGGATTGGCGGCTGGTGCGCGAGGTGTTCGTAGCTGATACCGATGAGGAGGCGTGGAGGCTGTCGACCGGCGACATGATGGGCCGGATGATGGGCGAGTATTTCCTGCCGCTGCTCGGCCACTTTGGTTTCAAGGACTATCTGAAGCACGCGCCCGACGTGCCCGACAGCGACGTCACCGTCGAATATTGCGCGCGCCGGAATTGGATCGTCGGTTCGCCCGCGACGGTCACCGAGAAGATCGAGAAGATCTACCGGGAGGTCGGCGGCTTCGGCGTGCTCTGCGTGTTCGGCTTCGACTACAAGCACAAGCCGGAAGCCTGGCGGCACTCGCTGGACCTGCTCAAGAACGAGGTGATGCCGCGGCTCAAGCATCTCGGCGCCGAGTTCGAGAAGGCTGCATGACAGATAGGCGGGGTGCGGGGCTTGCCTCGCACCCTGCCTCGCATATGTTTGAGGAAATTGTTTCGGTTCAGGGTCAGGGCATGACGGTCGACGCACAGAGTTTCAAGCAGGCGATGCGGCATTGCGCAGGCGCAGTGGCGCTGGTGACGGTCGGCCGCGAGCCGGGGCAGCGCACCGGCCTGACGGTGACCTCGGCCTGCTCGTTGTCGGACAATCCGCCCTCGGTGCTGGTCTGCGTTAACCGTAATGCCAGCGCGCATGAGCGCATCCGCGCCGAGCGCCATTTCGTCATCAACTTCCTGAACGAGGACCACGCGCTGCTGGCGCTGACCTTCTCCGGCCAGAAGGGCGTCAACGGCGACGACCGCTTTGGCTTCGGCCGCTGGACCACCGGCGCCACCGGCGCCCCGGTGCTGGAGGATGCCGTCGCGGCGTTCGATTGCGTCCTGGCGCAGGAGCTCGAGACCAAGACCCATTCGATCTTCATCGGCGAAGTCCAGCATGTGCGCGCCGTGACCACGGTCGATCCGCTGATCTATCTGCGCTCTGGCTTCCAGAGCGTGCGCAACATCCATGACCCGGTCGTGCTCGGCGACCTCGACGCGCGTCGGGTCAGCTGGAACGAGTTTTCCTGAAGCCGCGACGAGCGGCATGGCTCCCGAGTCAATCAGCACTGCTGACCAATCCTGATCAATTTGACGAACGCGCCATCAACGCGAGCGGCATGATATAATTGCCGTCGCGCATGCAAGAGCGATCGATACGGCGGCTCGAGTTCTTCAACTCTCCTCGTCAGCTGCACGTCCGCGCGATCTCGCTTTGCGAGCCCGCAACGTTCGTCGATATGTCGATCAACCGCTGCGCTCGTAGCGCTTGCCGCCGGCAAGCTTGAAGCACAAGTTCGTCCCGAGATCGCCAGATCTCTGGTCATCGACAAGGGAGACCAAATCATGAAGATCGTTGTGATCGGCGGCACCGGACTGATCGGCTCCAGGACCGTTGCCATTCTGCGGCAACGCGGCCACGACGTTGTCGCCGCCTCGCCGAAGAGCGGCGTCAACACCATCACCGGCGAGGGGCTCAAGGAGGCACTGGCCGGCACGGCTGTCGTGATCGACCTGGCCAATTCTCCGTCATTCGAGGACAAGGCGGTGATGGCATTCTTCGAGACTTCCGGCCGCAACCTGCTGGCGGCGGAGAAGCCGGCCGGCGTCAAGCACCATGTCGCGCTGTCGATCGTCGGAACCGACCGCACGCCCGAGAACGGATACTTCCGCGCCAAGGTCGCCCAGGAGAAACTCATCGAGGCGTCCGGCATTCCCTACACCATCATCCGTGCGACGCAGTTCATGGAATTCATCGGAGCCATCGCCGATGCGGGTGCAGTTGGAAACACCATCAGGCTCTCGCCCGGCCTATTCCAGCCGATCGCGGCGGAGGATGTGTCCGCCCTTGTGGCCGATGTGGCGCTCGAGGCGCCGCACAACGGCATCGTTGAGATTGCCGGACCGGAACGCGCGCCGTTCAACGAAATCGTCGCCCGCTACCTGAAGACGATCGGCGACCCGCGTCAGGTGGTGCGAGACCCTGATGCCCTCTACTGGGGCGGCCGGGTCGAGGAGCACTCGCTGGTGCCGTTGGGCGAGGCGCGCCTCGGCCGCATCGATCTGAACGAATGGCTGCGCCGCTCGCGGCCGACAGCCTGACGGCAACTTCTATTTGAGCCACACCAGCAGCGGGACGGGCGCGCGGCCCTTGCAGGACAGCGTGCCCTCGTAATTGTGCGTCTTGCGGGCGCTGTAGGTGCAGGGCGCGCCGTCCAGCACCAGTTCGGCCGTGACCTGCGAATCCGTGCCTGTGAATTGCAGCTGGATCTCGCCGGCGCGTTCCTCCGGTCCGTCCTGCGTGCAGATTCCGACATGCTTCATCTTCAGCGGCCCGGAGAATTGCCTGGGCGTCCCCGGCGCGCTTTCGGTGAGATGCCCGGTCAGCTCCCATTCGCCGAGCACGCCCGCCTGGCCGAGGATCTCCATCGCGCCAAGCGACAGCACGTGGCAAAGAGACAGCGCAACGGCGCCGAGCAGCGCCGCTCCACCGTTGCGCCATGTCGTCAGCGCCATCACAGCTTGCTCCCGGTTGTCTGGCGCAATTCGATCAGCTCCGGCCTCGACAGATCCGCATCCGCAGTGAGCCGGGCGATGTGATCAGCACATTCCCGGGTCTTGGCCTGATCGCCGGTCGCCCTGGCGCTCTTGATCATCCCGACATAGGCCGCCAGCCGATTAGGCTCCTTCTTGAGCACGGCCTCGTAGGCGGCGAGCGCGTCGGGGGCCTTGCCGCGATCGAGCAGCATCGCGGCGTAGAGCTCGCGCGCGGGCGCGAGCGGTCCCGGGGTGACGGGATGCTTCTCGGTATTGTCTTCCGCCTCCGCGGCGGCATTCATCGCGCCGAGCGCCTCGTCGTATTTGCCTTCGGCGTACAGCACCCAGGCGCTCGAGATCTGCTGCTGGATGTCGACGATGTTGGACCAGTAGGCGTCCTTCGCGTCTTTCAGCTTGTCGCGCAGCTCGGCGAGCTTGGCGACATCGGCCTTGGCGGCTGCCGGATCACCGGAGCGTGCGGCGCCGACCGCCCGCGCGAAATAGGTGATGGCGTCGGCATAGGCGTATTTGGTCGGACGCACTTCAAGCGCGGCGGCTCCCTTCCAGTCGCCGCGTTCGAACACATAGCGGGCCTGGCTTGCCGCCACCGCGTAAGGCCCGGCGAACCGATCTTGCTTGAACTCGATCTTGCCGAGCTCGTCGACCACCGCGCGGGCCTCCTTGTCCTGGCCCAGTTGCAGGTAGGCGTAGACCAGATAGTCCATCGCGTGCGCCTGGTCTTGCTGTTCGCCGTCTTCCTTGGCGATGCGCGCGGATTCCTTGTTCGAGGCGATCGACTCCTTCCAGTAGCCGACGCGCGTGAAGATGTGCGACGGCATGTGCTGTGCATGCGGCGCGCGTTCGGCGATCTTGGCATAGCGCATCGCCGCGGGGAGGCCCTTCTCCGCGAGCGCCGGATAGTCGTAGAGATGGATCAGATAGTGGGCGATGCCGGGGTGCTCGGGCTGGCGCTTGAAGATCGGCTCGAGCAGCGCCGCGCCCTTCAGCTGGTTGGCATAAGTCTTGTCGGTAGGGGATGCCGCGACGTTGAGCGTGATCGCATAGGCGATCTGGGCCTCGTCATCGTCGGCATAGTGCGTCGCGACCTGCTCTTCGGCCGCGAGGAATCTCTGCACGCGCGTGCGGTGATCGACCTTGTCATAGTCGACATACATCGCGGCGATCGCGTCGACGTATTCTCGCTCGCGCGGGGTGTTCGCACCCAGCGCTTGGCCTTTCTTCACGGCTTCGAGGCCGAGCGGAAGGTTCTCCGGCGGCGGCGGCCCGTGCGGATTGTAGAGATAGCTGAGCGCGATCCCCCAATAGGCGATGGCGCATTGCGGGTCGGCCTCGAGCACCTCCTCGAAGGTGCGTCGCGATGCGCTGTACCAGAACGAATGCTGATACAGCATGGCGCGATCGAACGCCTCCTGCGCTTCCGGTTTGCAGGATGTTGCAAAATGGACCTTGCCCAATCGTTGTTCAGTAGAATCCGAGGCGGCAGGCTGCGAAATGGTCGCGGCAACCAGGCCAACGACCACAGCGAAGGGAAACCGTGTCATGGGACCCGCTCCGTGGCGTTGAATGAAAGGCGTACGATAACACCGTTCCCGCGCGGCCGGAACAGGAGGTGCGCTTCCGGTCTAGCTGTCCAGCTCGATCCCTAACGCCTTGATCTTCCGGTACAACGTCGCGCGGCTGAGCCCGAGCGCCTTGGCAGCGTCCGTCACTCTTCCGTCATTGGTGTGCAATGCCTCGACGATCGCGGCGCGATCGGCCGCCGCGTGATCGGCCCCCACGTTGCGTGCGCCGAACGGCGGCAGGTCGAGATCGGCCTCGGTGATGACGCCGCCCTCGGCGGTGGCACCTGCGAGCCGCAGCACGTGGCGGAGTTGGCGCATGTTGCCGGGGAACGGATAGGCCGCCAGCTGGGTCCAGGCATCCGGCGCGATGCGGCAGTGCGGCGCCTCTTCGTCGGCGATCTGCGCGATGATGTCCCTGCGGTCGGCGCGTTCGCGCAGGGCGGGCAGCCGGATCTCCATGCCGCGCAGCCGATAATACAGGTCGGAGCGGAAGCTGCCGCCCTCCGCCATCCGCGCGAGGTCGCGATGGGTGGCGCTGATCAGGCGGATGTCGACGGCGACCGGCTTCAGTGCACCGAGCGGCCAGACCTCGCGGTTTTCCAGCACGCGGAGCAGTCGCGTCTGTAGCGCAAGCGGCATGTCGCCGATCTCGTCGAGGAACAGCGTACCGCCAGAGGCCTGCACGATCAGCCCCTTCGATCCCTCGCGCCGAGCGCCGGTGAAGGCGCCGGCCTCGTAGCCGAACAGCTCGGCGTCGATCAGGCTCTCCGGCATCGCCGCGCAGTTCAGCGCGACATAGTTGCGACCGGCGCGGTTGCTCGCCGCGTGGATGGCGCGCGCGAACACGTCCTTGCCGGCGCCGGTCTCGCCCCGCAGCAGGATCGGCAGATCGAGATTGCCGACCGTCATCAGCCGCTTCACGCCCTTGATCAGCACGGGATCGCGGCCGGCGAGCCGGTGCAGGCCGGAAAACTGTCCGGCCGGCGTTTCGCGCGATGGTGTCGGCAGCGGGCGGGAGACACGCGCGCGCACCGGCGGCGCCACGCGGCCGCGGCCCCATGGCGTGCCGTCGGCCCGGCGCAGCGTGACCGGTTCGTCCGCGGCCCGCGTCGCGCGATCGTCCAGTTGAATCAGATGCGACAGGTCGATGCCGTCATCGATCATCGCATCGGTCAGCCCGAACTCGCCGCGCGCGGTGCGACAGGCGCCGACGACGCGGCGGTCGTCGTCATAGGCGAGCATGCCATGGCCATCGCCGGGCAGCGTCGCGATCCATGAGGCGCGGTAGCGCCGGCGGAAGAACGACTGCTCGATCCGCCGCGTCGCCTCCGCGGTGACGGCGAGCGCCAGTTCATGCGCGCTTCGGCCGAGATCGCTGCGGCAGGAGGAGATGTTGACGGCGCCGGCGAGCCGGCCGGCATGGTCGAACAGCGGCGACACCGCGCAGGTGAACATGTGCCACTGCTCGCGGAAATGCTCGTCGCCATGCACGATGATCGGCCGCTGCTCGGCGAGCGCGGTGCCGAGCCCGTTGGTGCCCTCGAAGGTCTCGGCGAAGTTCGAGCCGGTGTAGATCTTCCACTCCAGGAACATCCGCGCGTAGTCGCCTCCAGGCAGGCGGCTCACCAGCATCGTGGCGTTTGGATCGGCGAGGTTGACGCAGTAGCCGGAGTCGTGGAGTACGCGGGCAAGGTCCTCGAGCTCCGGGATCGCGACCTGGATCAAATCCTCCATCGGTTCGGCGATGTGCCGGACCTCGGCTTCGGTCAGGGTCTGCGGCGGTCCGCGCCGGGCCGGATCGAGGTTGTGATTGACCACGCAGCGCCGCCAGGACGCGGCAATCCGCGCCTCGGTGTCGACGCCGGCCACCTGATTGGCCGCCGATAAAACACGGGCGACGTGATTTGAGGCCGAAAGATTGGCCATCCAGAGGTCTCCACCCCTAATTTTCCGTGAAGTCTCGCACCCCGACAGCGAATGTCAATTGGCCGACGGGGTCGCGGGGAGGGGGCCTTGGGGTGGGAATATCAGCCGAAAATGCGGTGCCTGGACGGACAGGCGCGCGGCGCGGTCAATGATTGGGACTGGCACAGCCCGGCAGGCGACCTCCTGCCGGGCTGTGCCATCGGCGCACCCGAGGGCAGATCGGGCCGCTCAATGATCGGTGATCGCAGCCGCCTCGAGATGCGATTGCAATGGAAACTGGATCGATGGAGGGAGCGCATCCCGGCAGAAGCGGGCGAAGGGCTGGCGCCTCTAGATGTAACGGAGCCTCGACCAGGCCAGGTCGATCAGCGTCGCGATCTGCCTGGATTGATCCAGCAGAGCCTTCCGGCTCTCCGAGTTTTCAATCCTTTCAATCATCGTGCACGTGCGTGCGTGATTGATCTGCAGAGCGAAAACAACCTCCTGGAGCGCTTCGCGGGTCTGCTGCGCTTTCGAGGCCCATCGCTCGGGCGAGGACGCCTCCACAGTCAGGGCGATCGCAGGTTGGGTGTGTAGTTCGACGCCGCGCGTTCGACGCTTGTGCGTTTGAAAGCTTACGATGTTCGACATTCTGCCAGCTCCGGAATGAAATCATCGGTCATCGGAAAACGATCTAACCGGTCCGGCCCTAACCGTTTGGTCAACCGACCTATCGGAATTCAGTAAGATCGAAAGACTTTAATGTTGGCTCGATCGGCAGCCCGTGCCTTGCGCAATCGGGGGTGCGGAGGACCTCAAAAGCCAAAGTCTGCTCCTGGGTCTTTCACCATCGCTGCCTTGAACGCTTCAGCGTTTCAGACGGCAGTTCTCCGATCACGCGCAAATACTCCGAAGCAAAGCGACCCGGACTCTGGAATCCGCACTTCAAGGCGACGCCGGTAACACTCGTCTGCTCGTTCGGCCATCTCAGAAACTCGGCCGCGCGCTGAAGTCGCACGTGCTTGGCAAACTGCCCCGGCGATGCACGACCTGCCAGGGCGAACTCGCGAAACATCGTCCTGACACTGACATTGGCCAGCCGGGCGAGGCTCTCGATGTCGATGGGCTTGTCCCAATTGGCTTCGATGAACGCCTCGACCATGTCGACAACTGCGCGGTTGGCACTCGACGGTTGACGTTGCAATTGGTCCGAAAAATTATGTCTGTGAGCGAGCAAGAACTTGAGGATGAGGTTTCGCTCCATCTCGCAGAGGACGACAGAAGAGTAATCGGCGCCGAACCGCTCAAGCTCCTCTGCAAATCTGAAAACGTCGTGGCGAAGGAACGACATGTGCGCAGGGTCCGGGTTGTCGCCGGCAAAGACCAATTTCCGGTCGCTTGCATCGCCCAGAAGGTTCTTGAGCGAGCGCTCAAGCGCCCCTGCATCAATCCTGATGACGAGTTGCCTGTAGCCAGGGGAGAAGTCGAGCCTCAGCCGTGATTCCGCCGAGATGAACGGACTCCATGCGCCAATCGGCTCGCTCGCGTTCGCTGTGCTGAAATTGGCGGACCCCTGAATGGAAAAGAACTGACGCAGCAGATCCGCCTCGGGAAACGATAGCGACGCCGCACAATCGTAGGAACAGAAGGCCGCGCCGATGGACGTCAGGCGCACGTAGTTGGCGTGGATTCCGAAATCGTGGTCACGGCAATCGAAGCCGGTTGCACCAAAGGCCGTGAAAAGCCGATCGCGCGCAAACTCGCTGTCACGCGACCTCACCACTGGATATCGTTCAAGATACGCAGCGCCAGCCAATTCGAATCCCTCGTCCGGACGAGCAAGTTTACGACAGACTCTCGATTATATCACTAACTATCGAAGGGGCCGGAATCTCGGCTGAAAGTACATCCAGTGCCACGATAGCCGGAAATTGCCATCCGGGGGTCTTGCGAGTTGGCACTACCCGGACAAACCAGTGAGCAACTCCATTGTCCCTCATCAAAGGCCAAGCGACCAACGCTCGGGGGCATGATCGATTGTGGTCAGGGCGGAACAAGAAGCTAAAGCGCGATGACGATTCAACCTGATCTCATCGCGCTTTAGAGGCGGTCATCCGGCGTCGATGCGGCTGGCAAGAATCGTACTAAAGGCGGATTAAGCCCGTTTGCGTATCTCTCGCGCCATGTACGCGGAGCTTCAGCTCATGTCGCTATGCAGATATCCATGGAAGCCGGGCTAGGAGGCTACGATGCCTGTCCGTTGGCTGACCCCATCACCGATCCTGTGCGTCGAGCGCTTCGGCAGCTTCGACGAATTTCGTCCCAACGATGTGCTTGGCAGGATCAACAGTACTCCGCTGCATTCGGAGCCGATTTCGGTTTCGCGCAGTGTTCTGGCGCTTCCAGACTGCCTTCTGGTGATGCAACGGTCGTTCGCCCGGCGGATGGAAGGCAACCTGGGAGCCGGTCGCGGCGTGGGGCTCGTCGTTCCGCTGGCATTCCATGCAACGATGAACGGGAGCGAGGTCGGCGATACCACGATTGGCGTCATTCGTGGCCAGGCGCCCGCGGATGTCGTCGAACGGCACGCAAACACCTATCTGATGCTCCGCTTCGGGTCCGATATGAGAAATCGCGGCTGGGCCGACTTCGATGACGGAATCGAGCTGTTCAGGCTGGCGCCGGGGAAGATGCTGGCGCTGCGGTCGGCAATTCTGGACATGTTCTGCCTGGCGTCGGACTGCCGGGATCTCCGGCAATTCGAACTGCTGAGCGGACACATCCAGGAGACGCTGATCGCCGGGCTCGACAGCGTTTTCGTCCAGGACAGCGTCAGGCAGGCGCTGCCCGGTTCGTTCGACCGGCATCGGAAGCTTGTCGAGCGCCTTGATGAACTGGTGGCCGTGGCCGGCGAGGCCGATCTCTACAGCAGCAGCCTCGCACAGACGCTCGGCGTCTCCGTTCGGACGCTCCAGACCGCTGTGCAGCACGTCTGTGGTGTGAGCCTGCATCAACACCTGCGGTCGAAGCGCATGTGGTCCGTCCGCAAGCTGCTGGTCAAAGGCAGCCCGCTTCTCACCGTGACGGCCGCTGCGCATGCCAACGGGTTCTGGCATATGAGCGACTTCGCCAGATGCTACGGCAAGGCCTATGGCGAGATGCCGTCGGAAACCCTCGCGCGGGCGCGCGGCTTCTAGTCAACGGACGCTGCCGCCGGCGTTCGGCCTATCTTCGCTTGATCGCTTCACCTCACCCGCCGTGAGCAGCACGAACGAACGGCCGGCCACCTTGCAGGTGCTGTCGAACGCGAACTGCGCGCCCGCCGGTTGCTCCGGCGCATTGGTATCCACGAGCAGCGACCACTGCTGGCCGGCGGACGTCGGCGGCAGCTTGAAGTCGACCTCGCCCTCGTAGCTGTTGAGGATCACAAGCACGGTGTCGTCCTCGCCCGCGCGCGCGATCGCGGTCTTGCGGGCGCGGCCGTCGAGCACGACGCCGAAGCATTTGATCCAACCGGTGGTCCAGTCGGCCTGCGTCATCTCCACGCCCGAGCTGTTGATCCAGACCACGTCGCGGATCTCGAGCTGGGAATCGCGATCGCCGGAGAGGAAGCGGCTGCGGCGCAGGATCGGATAGTCACGCCGCAGCTTGATCATCCGCTTGGTGAAGGCGAGCAGTTTGTTGGCGTCGTCGGAAAAATTCCAGTCGAACCAGGAGATGTCGTTGTCCTGGCAATAGGCGTTGTTGTTGCCGCGCTGGGTGCGGCCGAACTCGTCGCCGCCGAGCAGCATCGGCGTGCCCTGCGAGGTCAGCAGGGTCGCCAGCATGTTGCGCTTCTGGCGTTCGCGCAAAGCCCGGATATCGGGGTCGTCGGTCGGGCCCTCGGCGCCGCAATTCCAGGAGTGGTTGTCGGACGAGCCGTCATTGTTGTTCTCGCCGTTGGCCTCGTTGTGCTTGTTGTTGTAGCTCGCCCAGTCGTTCAGCGTGAAGCCGTCATGGGCGGTGATGAAGTTGACGCTGGCCCAGGTGCGGCGACCCTCGCGGTTGAACAGGTCGTGCGAGCCGAGCAGCCGCGGCGCCAGCGCGCCGGGCGCCGCCTCGCCGCGCCAGAAATTGCGCACGGTGTTGCGGTACTTGTCGTTCCACTCCGCCCAGCCGGGCGGAAAGCCGCCGACCTGGTAGCCGCCGGGGCCGCAGTCCCAGGGCTCGGCGATCAGCTTGACGGTTGCGAGCAGCGGGTCCTGGTTTACAGCCTTCAGGAAGCCGGACTGCTCGTCGAAGCCATAGACCTCGCGCGCCAGGATGGTGCCGAGATCGAAGCGGAAGCCGTCGACATGCATGTGGCCGGCCCAGTAGCGCAGGCTGTCCATCACCAGCTGGATCACCCGCGGATGCGACAGGTTCACCGTGTTGCCGGTGCCGGTGTCGTTGATGTAGTAGCGCCTCTTGTCGGGCAGCAGCCGGTAATAGCTCGCATTGTCGATGCCCTTGAATGACAGCGTCGGGCCGCGTTCATTGCCTTCGGCGGTGTGGTTGTAGACGACATCCAGAATGACTTCGAGGCCGGCGCCATGCAGCCGCGACACCATCTCCTTGAATTCGCGCAGGCTGTTCGGCACGTCGGCGGCGTAGCGGGGGTCCGGCGCGAAGAAGCCGATCGTGTTGTAGCCCCAATAATTGGTGAGGTGCTTTTCCAGCAGGTTGCTGTCGTTGATGAAGGAATGCACCGGCAGCAGCTCGACCGAGGTGATGCCGAGCGCCTTCAGATGATCGATCGCCGCGTTCGTGCCGAAGCCCGCGTAGGTGCCGCGCAGGTTTTCAGGGATGCCCGGATGCTGCCCGGTAAAGCCCTTGACGTGGGTCTCGTAGACGACGGTCTCGTCCCAGTGCACGTCCTGCCGCTGCGCCTCCTGGACCCAGTCGAAGTTGGGATCGACCACCACGCATTTCGGCATGAACGGCGCGCTGTCGCGCTCGTCGAAGGTGAGATCGTCGCCGGTTTCCATCTTGTAGCCGAACACCGCCGGATTCCAGGTAAGGCTGCCGGCATGGGCACAGGCATAGGGATCGAGCAGCAGCTTGTTCGGATTGAACCTGTGGCCGCCGTCGGGCTGGTAGGGGCCATACACGCGATAGCCGTAGAACGTGCCGGGCTGTACGCCGTTGATGAAGCCGTGAAACACCTGGTCGGTATATTCCGGCAGCTCGAAGCGATGGGTCTCGCGCTCGCCGTCGAACAGGCAGATCTCGACCTTGGTGGCGTTGGCGGAAAACACCGCGAAGTTGGTGCCGTGGCCGCTCCAATGGGCGCCCAGCGGATAGGGCAGCCCTTCCTCGATCACGAAATCGGACATCGGTCCCCCCAAGCCCTGGAACTGACAAATCAACCTGCAACAAACGCCGCCGCGCGGAAAACGTTGCATTGGCCAGTTTAGCGGCAGTTGTCATGGATCGTGTGACGCAAGGCAGGGCCTCAGCCTGGTGGCGCTGGGCGTTTCGCAGCGGTTGGATCTTTTGCGATGCCGCCTGCGTGCGGCCCGCCTGTCCTTCTTTAACGGCGTCACGCGCGATCGCGTCGATCTCATCGGACGCGAGAATCGCGCTGGGACCTTTCGACATGATCGGCTTCTCCGTGTCGACGCTTCGGTTGAGAGGGAATGGGTGACCGTCTCAACGAGCGAGACTACATCAATTTCATGCCCTTGAAGCTCGCATGCCCGTTCTTGCCGACGATGATGTGATCATGCACGGCGATCCCGAGCGGTTTTGCGATCTCGACGATTGCTTTCGTCATCTGGATATCGGCCTGCGACGGGGTCGGGTCGCCGGAGGGATGGTTGTGCACCAGGATCAGCGCGGTTGCCGACAATTCCAGCGCGCGCTTGATCACCTCGCGGGGGTAGACCGGGGTGTGATCGACGGTGCCGGTCTGCTGCACCTCGTCGGCGATCAGCTGGTTGCGCTTGTCGAGGAACAGCAGGCGGAACTGCTCCTTGTCGGCGAACGCCATGCTGGTGCGGCAATAGTCGATGACGTCGTTCCAGGACGACAGCGCGATGCTGCGCTTGATCTCGCCCTTGGCGATCCGGCCCGCTGCCGCGGCGAGCAGCTTGAGTTGATGGATCGAGGCATCCTTGACACCGTCGACCTCGCGCAGCCGCGCCACCGGCGCATGCACGACCTCGGCGAAGGAGCCGAACTTCTTCAACAGCGCCTTGGCCAAGGGCTTGGTGTCGCGGCGCGGGATCGCGGCGAACAGCGCCATCTCCAAGAGCTCATAGTCGGTCAGCGCGTCCGGCCCGGCGGCGTAGAAGCGCTCGCGCAGCCGTTCGCGATGGCCGTGATAATGCGGCGTCTCACTGGTGTCGTCGTTGCTGGCGTCGGGTTTGGCGGGCATCGGCCACAACCATGCCGTGCCTGCCGCGTTTTGCAAGGGGCGATGCAATGTCCCGGTTTGCCACCGTGCGGCGGGCGAATTACCGTTACCTGCAACGTTCAGGATCGAAGAGGGGGAGGGCGGCGTGACATCATTCAAGGTGATCCGCTCGCGCGCCGAGAAGCGCAAGGGCGGGCCGAAGGCGCTCGAGAAACTGCTGCGGCCGCCGGCGGGCGCCAAGGCGCTGGCAAAGCTCGGCGACGACCGCGTGCTGGCCGAGATGACCAGGCGCGTGTTCTGCGCGGGCTTCGCCTGGAGCGTGATCGACGCCAAATGGCCTGGCTTCGAGGACGCCTTTCTCGGCTTCCAGCCCGCCAAGCTCGCATTCAAGCCCGACGAATATTGGGAGAAGCTGACTGGTGACACCAGGATCGTGCGCAACGGCGCCAAGATCATGTCGGTGCGCGACAATGGCCGCTTCGTGCAGGAGATCGCGCGCGAGCACGGCAGCTTCGGCAAATTCCTCGCAGCGTGGCCGTCATCGGACGAGATCGGGCTGCTGGATCTGCTGACCAAGCGCGGCAGCCGGCTCGGCGGCAACACCGGGCAGATGCTGCTGCGCTTCCTCGGCTGGGACGGCTTCGTCACCTCGCGCGATGTCGTCGCCTGTCTGCGCGATGCGGGCCTCGATATTGCCGAGGAAGTCAAGTCGAAGCGCGATCTCGCCAAGGTGCAGGCGCAGTTCAACGCCTGGGCGGAGGAGACCGGGCTGTCCTATCTGCATCTGTCGCGGATCTGCGCGATGTCGATCGGAGAAAACCATCCGCCCGAGGAGATTGAGAGGCGTACGCGGAGCGATTATTGATCAGGATGCTGCCGGTTTCTGGGTTGCAATAGATTTGGTGGCTTCGATCCCTGGTTCGAAGTCCAAATATTCAGGCGGACGGTGGGCTAATCGAGCACGTTTGATTCCTGCCTTAACGAACTCTTCGATATGTGCCGGGACGAGGTGGAGGCGTCCCAGATCTCGGCTCAGGGTTTGTTGCAGGCGCCGTCGCGTCAGTTCGTCGTTCACCCCGAACCGATCGAGATAGAGGTCGAGAATGCGCTGCTTGTCGGCTTCACTTGGATAACCCATCCGGATATGCGCATCGAACCGTCCCGCACGCTTGGCCAGAGCTTCGTCGATGGCTTCCGGATGGTTTGTCGTGGCGATCGTGACGATGTCGTCGTAAGCGGAGCCTCCCGACAGCACCTGAAGCAGTTCGCCAGTGAGATCGTCCTTGCTTGTCGCTGCGTAGGAGTAGGGATTTTGTCGGCTCTTGGTCATCAAGTCGAGGTCTTCGAGGATCACGACAGCCGGCGCCAATGTTTGAGCGAGGTGGTATACCGCCCGAATGTGTTCGACCGCCTCCACGATGAGCACGGTGGCTTCACCGGCGATATCGTTGACAAAGCACTCGATCGCCGTGGATTTACCGTCACCGGGCGGTCCGGACAGCAGAAGTCCACGCTTGATGGTCAGGCCTTCGGCCTTCAGCATCTCGCGATTGCGGATCGACGCAGCGATGAAATCGAGTTCGGCGCGAACGTGTTCGTGCGGAACGACATCGTTCCAGGAGCGGTCGGACATTTTCGAACGGACAGTCCGCAGGTCACGGTTGATCAGCACAACCCGGTCCTTGAAGGGATTGGACTCCAGCAGCAACTGGCGAACGGTCGCGACGACAGCACTCTCGTCTTCCTCGCGATAGACCAATCCGACGCTGTCGAGCGGGGCTTGACCGAGCCTGCGCTCGCCCATCTGGACCACCAGCATGAACTGCGCGCCGGTTTCGGGAACCGTACCTCGAAACACGGTCCGTGGCCGGATCACCTGCAACTCGCCGTCGATGGTGAGTGTCACCTTGTTTGCCCGCCAAGCGGGGATGACGGCGCTCCGCTCTGCGGAGCCAAGGCCCGGAAGTTCGCTGAGCCACATCCATCCTGGCAAATCCGACAGTTTTCGCGTCAGAATCGCAATCGTCGCGTCGTTTGTCGACAAAGAGAGCGTGTTGGCATCGCTACTGCCGCAGAAAATGCGAAACAGCGTCGAGTAACCGATCTGCGGCGTGGCCGCGCGCTTGATCTGCTTATGCTGGGCAACAATGTAGCCCAGCGCGGCGGACATCGTGGCGAAGCCCTTGATCGTGTCTTCCGGGATATCGGCGAGCAGCTGATCCTTTAGCGTCAGCGAGGCCGCCGCCGATTCGGCAAACAGTCGCCTGATTAGTGGGCTGGTGGCGACGGCTGCGCCTTCCGAGACTTCATAAACGCCGTGAACGAATTCACCGTCGGCATCGGTGCCGTAAACCGTCGCAGTGACATTCAGCGTCGAGGCCAGGATTTCCGCGGTCTTGCGTGCTTCTGTCGTGCCCTTGGCGGATCGCTCCTCCACGACCGGCTTGCCAGCGATCTCGGAGTTACATCTGACGACGTATTTCTGTCCGACCGACGACCGCTTTTGCTCAACCTTGAACCACATGCCCCGACCAGCCCCCGACGCGCCAGCCATACCCGGCACACGCAGTTTTTGTATCAGGCAACCGCTGCGTGTTCTAGGTCGTGTGGACACTTACCGCATCCAAAGGACGATGGCTGCGAGAGTGACGACGGCGCGATAATTTCGGGCGGTCTTTTCGAAGCGGGTTGCGACGCGGCGGAACTGCTTGAGCTTTGAGAAGCAGCATTCGACGAGGTGACGCTGGGCATAGAGGTGCTTGTCCAGCGGGTATTTGAGTGCGCGTGACGGGTTGTTGGGGATGACGGCGAGCGCGCCCTTGGCGGCGATGGCTTGGCGCAAATGATCGGCGTCATAGGCCGTATCGGCCATGACGACCTCGGCAGGTAGTCCCTCGATCAATGCGGCAGCTTGCGGTGCATCGCCCTGCTGGCCTGCGGTCAGCGCGAACCGTACGGGACATCCCAAGCCACGAACGGCCATATGTATCTTGGTGCTCAGCCCCCCGCGCGAGCGGCCGATCGCCTGATCTTCAGACCCCCTTTTTTGGCGCCGGCGGCGTGCTGATGCGCCCGGACGATGGTGGAATCGACGATCAGATATTCGAAGTCCGGATCATCGGACATCGCCTCGAAGATCCGCCACCAGACGCCCTTGATGCTCCATCGACTGAAGCGCCGGAACACGCTGTTCCAATCCCCGAACGCCTCCGGGAGATCACGCCAGGGAGAGCCCGTGCGAACAATCCAAAGTACACCTTCCACGAACATCCGATTGTCGCGCCCAGTGGAGCCCTTCTGGTCGGGGCGACCTATGATCAGCGGCGCCATCCGCTCCCAAGCCGCGTCGCTCAATACCAAACGGTCCATCACACCCAAGACTGCCTCCCCAAAAGCAGTCTTGAATCTGATTTGCGCCTAAAAGGGAATCCTTAGAGTCCACACCACCTAGCTCGGGTGGTTTGCTCGGGGCCTCAATGAGGGCGTTAAACCTGAACCCAGGGCTTCTCGCCATGGCGCTCGGACAGCGTGAAGATCTCGACGCCGTCGGCGGTGACGCCGACCGAGTGCTCGAACTGCGCCGACAGCGAACGGTCGCGGGTCACCGCGGTCCAGCCGTCGGACAGGATCTTCACATGCGGCTTGCCGAGATTGATCATCGGCTCGATGGTGAAGAACATGCCGGGCTTCAGCGGAGCGCCTTCGCCGGGGCGGCCGATATGGATGATGTTCGGCTCGTCGTGGAACAGGCGGCCGAGGCCGTGGCCGCAGAAGTCGCGCACCACGCTCATGCCCTGCGGTTCGACGAAGCTCTGGATGGCATGGCCGATATCGCCGGTGGTGGCGCCGGGCTTGACGGCGGCAATGCCGCGCATCATCGCCTCATAGGTCACCTCGATCAGCCGCTCGGCCTTCCGCGCGATGGCGCCGATCGCATACATGCGGCTGGAATCGCCGTACCAGCCGTCGACGATGAAGGTGACATCGACATTGACGATGTCGCCTTCCTTCAGCGGGCGGTCGCCCGGCATGCCGTGGCAGACCACGTGATTGATCGAGGTGCAGGTCGAATAGCGATAGCCGCGATACATCAGCGTCGCCGGATAGGCGCCGTGGTCGAAGGCGAACTTGCGGACGAAGTCGTCGATCACGGAGGTCGGGACGCCGGGCTTGACGATGTCGGTGAGTGCGTCGAGGCATTTCGACACCAGGGCGCCGGCCTTGCGCATGCCGGCAAAGCCGCTCGGTCCGTGCAGCTTGATCTGGCCGGTCTTGCGAAGCGAGGTGTCGGTGGCGTCGATATAGCTCATGGTCGGGATGTTTCTGCGGGCAAGGGGCTGATTTCAGGCCCTAATTTAATGATCGCCGCGCCCGGCGCAAGCCAAGGTTGGGCATGGGGACAATGCTCAAACGGCTTGATTTTCCGGGCCAAATCCGGAACAGCCGCGGCCGCTTGTCCGAAAAGGCCGTCCTGAAGCGCTAGCTGGAGACCTCGACCGCGCTCTCGACCGGCAGCGCGCCGCCGCGGATCCGGAGTTCCCGCACCGGGTAGGGCACCTTGATGCCCTGCTGCTTGAAGGCGTCCCACAGCGACAGCATGACGTCGCTCTTCACACCGTCCATTCCGTCGGGATCGGCGATCCAGAAGGTCAGCGAGAACTTCATGCCGAGCTCGGCGAATTCGGTCAGGATGCAGTTCGGCGGCTTGCCCTTGAGCGCGCGGGCGTGGGCCGTAGCGGTATTGATCGCGAGCTTGCAGACCAGCCTCGGATCGGCGTCGTAATTGGCGGCGAAAGCGATCTTCACCAGCGTGTTCTTGTCGGTGTAGGTCCAGTTGGTGACCTTCTGCGTCACCAGGTCCTCGTTCGGGATCAGGAACTCGCGGCCGTCGCCGGCGGCGACCGAGATGTAGCGGGTCTTCATCGCGCTGATGCGGCCCTGGCTGTCGCCGATGGTGACGAGGTCGCCCGGCTTCACCGATTTGTCGACCAGCAGGATGATGCCCGAGATGAAGTTGGCGACGATCTTCTGCAGGCCGAAACCGATGCCGACGCCGACGGCGCCGGACAGCACCGCAAGCGCCGACAGGTTGATCCCGACGGCGCTCAAGGCGATAGCGACCGCGATCACCATCAGGCCGATGCGAATGATCTTGACCAGCAGCACCTGGATCGACGGGGTCAGGTCGGTCGAGCGGGTGATCTGGCCGTCGATGAAATTGCTGGCGATATTGCTCAGCCACAGCGCCAGGATCAGCACCGCGCCGGCCTTGATCAGCAGCAGCGGCGTCAGCCGCAGACCGCCCACGACGACGGCGAACGAATCCAGCGTATCGGCCGCCCAGTCGAGCTGGCCGACGATGCTGAGGGCGGCGACCACCCAGGCCGCGATCGAGACCAGTTTGACGATGAAGGCGTTGTCGATCACCGAGGTCACGAGGCGGATCACGAGCCAGGCCAGCGCCAGCTTGGCGGAGACCGCGATCAAATAGCTGCGGCTCGGCCAGGTCGCGTGCCACATCACGATGCGCGAGATCACCATCAGGATCGCGAACACGGCGGTGGAGGCGCTCGATACCATCACGCGGGCAAAGTGCCGGAGCGGCAACGGCCAGCGGCTCGCCAGCGACGACATGTTGACCCGCGCATGAATGGCGGTATCGGCGGCGTAAGCGAGGCCCGCGGCGGCGAGGATGATGCCGAACTGCAGGTAGAACCAGGGCGAGGCGATCTCGGCGCCGACCGAGTGCGCCGCCATTTGGATCGATTCCAGGACGTCCTTCCAGCTCATGTCCATCGGCAAAATCTCAACTTGAAGCGCGGGTCAGGCAAATGTGATTCGAAGGTACGGCGAGAATCCCACAAAGGCGCGCACGCGACCATCGATACACCACAGTGTGGAGGCGACCTAGAGCTCACGAGACCGGGCACATTGCCGCTTAGGACAGAAATCGGTTGGCGTCCCAGTGTGGCGACGATAAGGATGCAATTGCAAGTATTTGAGACCTCCAAAGGCGCATGGCATCCCTCGACTCCGTCAGTATAGCGATCCTGCTCGGTGCGGTGCTGGTGATGGCCGGCATCCTGTCCAGCCTGCTGGCGCTGCGGTTCGGCGCCCCCTTGCTGCTGGTGTTCTTGCTGGTCGGCATGCTGGCGGGCGACTCCGGCCCCGGGCGGCTGCAGTTCGACGACGTCCGCACCACCTATCTGGTCGGCTCGGTGGCGCTCGCGCTGATCCTGTTCGACGGCGGACTGAAGACGCGGTTTGCCAGCATCCGCACGGTGCTTGCGCCCTCGATGATGCTGGCGACCGCCGGCGTGCTGCTGACCGCGCTGATCACGGCGCCGGTCGCCCGCTATGTGCTCGACCTCAACTGGACCGAGTCATTGCTGGTCGGTGCCGTCGTGGCCTCGACCGACGCCGCGGCGGTGTTCCTCCTGGTGCACACCCAGGGCCTGCGCCTGCGCCCGCGCGTCGGCGCGACGCTGGAGGCGGAATCCGGCACCAACGACCCGTTCGCGATCTTCCTCACTTTGATGCTGGTCGAGTTCATCTCGGTCGGCCAGAGCTCGGCTTCGCACATCGCGATGGAGTTCATCCAGGAAGCCGTGCTCGGCGCCATCATCGGGGTGATCGGCGGCCGGCTGGTGGTGATCGCGCTGAATCGTGTCGCGCTGCCGCAGGGCCTGCATGCGCCGTTCGTCACGACCGCGGCGCTGGTGATCTTCGGCGGCTCCCAGATCGTGCATGCCTCGGGATTCCTCGCGGTCTATCTCGCCGGTATCATCATCGGCAACCGGCCGACCCGCGCGCATAATTCGGTGGTGACGTTCCTCGACGCCGCGACCTGGCTGGCCCAGATCGTGATGTTCGTGCTGCTCGGCCTCTTGGTGTCGCCGCATCGCCTGCTCTCCAGCGCCGGCGGCGCGGTGCTGGTGGCATTCGCGCTGATGCTGGTGGCGCGGCCGCTGGCGGTGCTGATCTGTCTCGCGCCGTTCAAGTTCAACTGGCGGGAGAAGGTCTTCATCGCCTGGACCGGGTTACGCGGCGCGGTCGCGATCTTCCTGGCCTCGATCCCGATGCTGGTCGGCCTCTCGAAGGCCTATCTCTATTTCGACGTCGCCTTCGTCGTCGTCATCATCTCGCTGCTGCTGCAGGGCTGGACGCTGGCGCCGGCGGCACGGCGGCTGCACGTCGCGCTGCCGCGCGCCGAACGCGGCCCGCGCCGCGTCGAACTGGATCTGCCCGGGCAGCTCGAGCAGCAGCTGGTCGGCTATCCAGTGCGGCCGAAGAGCCTGTATTTCCGCCGCGGCCTGATCCCGTCCTGGTCGAAGCCGACGCTGGTGATCCGCGACGAGCGGATCCTGACGCCTGTCGAGGCCGATCCGGTCGCGCCCGGCGACTACATCTACCTGCTGGCGCCGCCGGAGCGCGCCGAGGCACTCGATCGCTTCTTCGTCGACATGGCGCCGTCGAGCGCGCCCGATCCGCATCTGCTCGGCGACTTCATGGTGTCCGGCGAGCATACGCTCGGTGAGCTCGCCGAGATCTACGGCGTCAAGGTCGACGAGCACCAGGCCAGGCTGACACTGGCGGATTATTTCGACATCAATCTCGACCGCGCGCCGAAGGAAGGTGCCGAGCTCGCGCTCGACGAGATCGTGCTGGTGGCGCGCAGCATCAGCGGCGGCCGCGTCAATGTCGTCGGTCTGCGCCTGCCGGAGGAAGAGGAGGAGGTCGCACCACAGACGCGGATGCAGACCGTCCGGCGCAAGCTCGCCGATATCTGGGCATCGGTCGCCGGCGTCTGAGCCGCGCCGGTCACTGCTTGCGCAGGAAGCTCGAATCCGGTGCGAACTTCTCGATCATGTCGGACAGGACGTCGTCCGCCGGCGAGCCCGGCGGGGCCTTGGACGCAGCGTCCGGCTTCGGCTCGTCCTTGAACTTCTGGCCGGAAATCTCGGCCAGCGCCGCGAGCAGTGTCTCGTCGAGATTGTCGGCCGGTGTTTTTGCCGGCAGCGTGTTGGCGGGCGGTGGCGCAACGGGCTTCGGCGGGGCGACGGCGCGGATCTCGGGCTCGCGCTGCGGCGGCGTTGGTTCCGGCTCCGGCTTGAACGTGTCCGCCCGTCTGGCGGCGGTCTCGCTGACCGCGGCGATCAACGATGCTTCGAGGTCGGCGGGCGTCTCGGTCGGGACCGGGGGCGGCTCGGCGGGCTTCGCGTCCCGGCGTGCACGACCGAACAGCGGTTCCCGCTGGCTCGCCGGCGACGGCCGGCTGTCGGTGGCGTTGCCCGGCTCCTTACCGAGCTCCCTGGCAGGCTTGAAGAGACCGGCGCGTTCGGCCGCGATCCTGGCGGAAGCCTGCTCGACCGTGGCGAGCAGGGACGCTTCCAGCGCATCGGCGGAATTGCTCGGCGAAGCCGCTGGCTTGGCGGCAGGGGCGGCCACCTGCTCTGGCTCCGGCCGGGGCGGCAGCGGCGGTGGCCGCGATCCTTCGACCGGCGTGGGTGGCGGCGCCGGCTGGCCGTCGCGGGCGTGCGCGATGATGCCGTCGACGATCGCGCCCAGGCGGCTCTTGTCGGGGGCGGCGAGATAGCTGGCCGCGAGCTCATCGACATATTGCGGGCCGTAATCGGCCAGCACCTTGGCAAGCTGGGCGAGATCGGGATCGCTCTCGACCAGCCGGCGCCAGGCCTGCCGGTCATAGGGCGCGTCGCCGTTCTTGTCGGGCCAGGCCACCCGGCGCGGCTGGCGCTGCGGCCCGGTGTCCCGACCGGTGTCCCGACCGGTGTCTTGGCCAGTGCCTTGGCTGACCGGCTCGAGGGTCGGCGGCTGCAGCCCGGCACTGAGGCGCGGCGGAGTAAATCCGCCGGCCCCGGCCGGCACGGCGTCATCGCCGGGGCGTCGGCGGCGCTCGGCGACCTGCAGCGAGATCAGGCCGATGCCCATCAGCAGGAAGCCGAGCGCGGCCCACGAAATCGTGGCGCACAGCAGCCCGCCGATCACCAGCAATACCCAGCCAGTCAGTCGCAAAGTGCACCTTTCCCCATGCCCGATCGGATGTCCCGATCCGAGCCTAGCAGACAAGATGGGCTATCTTATGCCGACTTTCGGAAAAACGGCCAGCTACGCGCCGCCCGTCAACACCTTAACACCGCCGAACGCGGTGACCTGGCCGCGGCGCAGCATCACGATCTGGGTGGCGAGCTGGCGAAGCTCGGCGGCGTCGTGGCTGACATAGACCATCGGGACGCCGGCCTCGTCGCGCAGCCGCACCAGGTAGGGCAGGATCTCGAGCTTGCGGCTCTCGTCGAGCGCGCCCAGCGGCTCATCCAGCAGCAATAGCCTCGGCTTGGACAGCAGCGCCCGGCCGAGCGCGACGCGCTGCCGCTCGCCGCCGGAGAGCTTTCCGGGGCGCCGGTCGAGCAGGGCGCCGATGTCGAGCAGGTCGACGACGCGCTTGTGTAGCGCAGGATCCTCGGTGAGGCCGTTCATGCGGCGGCCGTAATCGAGGTTCTGCCTGATATCGAGATGCGGAAACAGCCGCGCGTCCTGGAACACGTAGCCGATGCGGCGGCGCCAGGTCGGGACGTGAATGCCGGCTGCGGTGTCGTCGACCGTCTCGCCGTCGATCACGATGGTGCCGCGATCAGGACGAACCAGCCCGGCGATCATGTTGATCAGCGACGTCTTGCCGGCGCCGGACGCGCCGAACAGGCCTGTGACGCGGCCCTCGCTGCTGAACGACGCCGCGAGCGAGAACTCTCCGAGCTGCTTGGTGATGTCGACGCGCAGCATCGCTATTGTCCGTGCAGGCGCGCGGTGGCGCGGCGTGCGAACACTTCGGCTGCGACCAACGCACCGACCGCGAGCACCACCGAGATGATCACGAGCCGCGCTGCGGCCGTGTCGCCGTCGGGCGTCTGGATCAGCGAATAGATCGCCGATGAAATGGTCTGGGTCTCGCCGGGGATGTTGGAGACGAAGGTGATGGTCGCGCCGAACTCGCCGATCGCCTTGGCGAAGCCGAGCACCATGCCGGCCAGCACGCCCGGCAGCGCGAGCGGCAGCGTCACCGTTGCGAACACCCGCCAGGGCGCGGCGCCGAGCGTCTCGGCGGCCTGCTCGAGGCGGCGGTCGACCGCCTCGATCGAAAGCCGGATCGGGCGCACCAGGAGCGGAAACGACATCACGCCGCAAGCGAGCGCAGCGCCGGTCCAGCGGAACGCGAATACGATGCCGAGATGATCGGCGAGCCAGCCGCCGACCAGTCCGCGCTTGCCGAAGGTCAGCAGCAGCAGATAGCCGGTGACGACGGGCGGCAGCACCAGCGGCAGATGCACGGCGGCATCGAGCAGCGACTTGCCCCAGAAATCGCGCCGCGCCAGCAGCCAGGCGACCGCTATGCCGAACGGGGTCGCCACCAGCGTTGCGATCACGGCGACCCGCAGCGACAGCAGGATCGCCGTCCATTCGGTCGGCGAGATCTCCAGCACGTGCTTACGTCGTCGGGCTGATCAGGAACTTGAAGCCGTACCTCTCGAGGATCGTCTTCGCCGCGGAAGAACGCAGGAAGGCGAGATAGTCAGCGGTCTCGGGCTTGGCGGTCGTGGTCGCCGCAACCGGATAGATGATCGCGGGATGGGTGTCGGCCGGGAAGGTGCCGACGATCTTGACGCTCGGCTCGACCTTGGCGTCGGTCGAATAGACGATGCCGAGCACGGCTTCGCCGCGCGCCACCAGCGTCAGTGCCGCGCGCACGCTCTCGGCCATCGCGAATTTCGGCTCTGCGGCCTGCCAGGCGCCGAGCTTTTCGAGCGCGGCCTTGGCGTACTTGCCGACCGGCACCGCCTTGACGTCGCCGGTTGCGATCTTGCCGTCGCCGGCGAGCTTGGCGAGATCGAAGCCCGGGCCGATGCTGACATTGCCGATCATGGAATCCTTCGGCGCGATCAGCACGATCGAGTTGCCGAGCAGGTTGACCCGCGTCGGCTCATTGATGGTCTTCTGCTTGATCGCATAGTCCATCCAGTCGGTGTCGGCGGAGACGAACACGTCGGCCGGCGCGCCCTGCTCGATCTGTCTTGCCAATGCCGAGCTCGCGGCATAGCTGGCGCTGATCTTGACGCCGGTCTTGGCGGTGTAGGCCGCATCGATCTCGTCGAGCGCGTTCTTCATCGAGGCGGCGGCAAAGACGGTGAGCGTCTTGTCTTCGGCGCTCGCGGGCGAATGGATCGCGCCGAGCAGGATGACGAAGGCAGTGAAAAGTCCGGCAAGTCGTGACATGGAAGCGCTCCGTGCGAGCTCGCGCGCAAACGGGCGCGCGCGAATCAGGCGTTGGGTGGGTTCTGGGCGCGACGGACGGAAGCGCTGTTCCGCGGGTCTCCGAAGGACTTACGGTCCTCAGGGATATCGCGCTGCAAACATAGCAGGCTGGGACTTACGGTAAAGGCGACCGTTTGTCTAACCGGTCGTCCTATTCGTCCGACGGCTGGATCGCGATCGACAGCGAGTTCTCTTTTGAGCCGCTGACCTGCAGCACGAAGGGGCTGGCAGCGAGGTCATATTTCATGGTCTTGCGGATGCCGTCGCAGTCGGTCGCGCCGCTGAACGCCTTGGGCTTCAGGAAATGGCCGTCCTGCACCAGGTCGACCCAGGCCCCGGCCGACAGGCTGACGGTGTAGAGCCCGGCCTTCGGTGCGGCCTTGAAGCTGGCGAACCCGGCGAAGGTGCCATCCTTCGGTGCACGCTCCGGCGGGCTCGGCAGTTTGGCGTCGCCGGGCGCGACAAGCGCCAGCGTGATGGCGGTCGACGGCAGCGCGGCCTGTTCGCTGCCCGAGGCAAGCCTGGCGCGATCGGGCGCGGCGAGCGCGGCGCGTGCGCGGTCGATCGACCATTTGAACTTGTCGCAGCCGCTCGGCTCTTCCGCCGCGAAGGCGGGAACTGAGGCAAGCAGGAGCGCGATGCGGCGAGGAGCGATTTGCGCATGACTGGTCCAGTGCAATTGTGACGGATGAAACTAGATCAGCGGCCCCGATCCATCGCTCGAACGCGCTTACGGCGCGACGACGCGAGATCATAACGCAGTTCAAGCCGGCCGGAAAAGCCGCCTGACAAAGATGTTATTGCTCTGAATATTACTGCCTGGCGTCGGCTGCGTTCAGCACCGTCTTGCAGGCCGCCGGCATCTGCGCCAGCGTCATCGGCGGGCGCGGTTTCGGCGGCTTCGGCGGAGGCTTTGGATGCAGCACCGAGTCCTTGAACCAGAAGGCGAGATCGGACGGCTTGCAGCCTTCGCCCTCCGATTGCGGCTTCTGCCCCTCGCATGCGGGGCTGCCGGACGGACACCGCATGCGGATGTGGAAGTGGTAGTCGTGGCCCCACCACGGCCGGATCTTCGACAGCCAGCTGCGGTCGCCCTTGGCCTCGCGGCACAGCGCCTTCTTGATTGCGGGATTGACGAAGATGCGCTGCACCGCCGGCTCCCGCGCCGCGTCGCGGAGGACCAGAACATGACCGGGCGTGAAGACGCGCGGATCGATATCGAGCCGGTCGTCGCGCACCATCATCACCGCCGACATCTCCTCGCGGTCCTCGCGCGACAATTTGCGATCCGGCATCGGCGTCAGCCAGATGTCGGCGTCGAGCCCGATCTGGTGGCTGGCATGACCGGAGAGCGCGGGACCGCCGCGCGGCTGGCCGATATCGCCGACCAGGATGCCCGGCCAGCCGGCGTCTTTGTGCGCGTGAGCCGCCAGCCGCTTCAACAGCGCGATCATGTCGGGATGACCCCAATAGCGGTTGCGCGACAGGCGCATCACCTGCCAGGTGTCGCCGTTGAGCGGCATCTGCGCGGCGCCGGCGAGACAGCCCTTGGTGTAGCCGCCGATCGATTGGGTCGGCAGCGCCGCCGGCAACACCTTGCGCGCGAACAGCTGCTTCGCCCCGATCTTCGGATCGTCAGGGCTGGCGAGCGGCGGCAATGGCTGCGGATTGAGCGAGCCCTTGTCCTGCGCACGTGCGGAGATGGTGCAGGCGACGAGGGCGGAGATCAGGAGCGGGATCAGACGCAGGCGGGATGTCATTCGGATCACTCTGTCTGCGCAAGGCTAACATGGATTCGAGGCAGGCCAACCGCGCTTTCATCCCATTTGCTTGATCGCCCACAAGGCGGGTCCAAGATGACCCGCGGCTTGCCGGCTCGCATGTGATCCACGCCACTTTACAAGCGCGCCGCTCGCGGCATCATGCGCGCATAATTTCAGGGCAGGCGTGATGACGACGAGCGTATGTTGCGTACGGCTGGCATGTGCCGCCGTGATTGCCGCGTCGACATTGGCACTCTCTCCGGCGCAAGCCGACATCGTCGTTCACATCGATAAATCAGCAGCGCATGGCGGTCAGCGTCGACGGCGCGATGCGCTATAACTGGCCGGTGTCGACCGGGCGCCGCGGCTACGGCACGCGGATCGAGATCACCAACTGGTGTCGCAGCACGGCGTGAATCCGGTCGCGCCTTTACCGCGTGATAACCCTGTCACACGCTGGCAAACATTGATGCGCTTGCCGCGGTTTCGGCGCATTCACTGTGCAGGCCGATGTTGGTTTACCCTTCCTTCACCACGCTCCGGCGCTTCCACGCTGCAAATCTGCGCGCAGCGACGCTTGCGCAGCATCAGCCCCTCGCGTTTGGCGTGAACTCGCCCGCAAAGCAGGCAGTTACGGCTTTCTCAGGCAGCGCAGCTATTCGCCGAGAGATACCAATTTTTCAGACACTTATCGCAGAAGTGTCGTCGAACTGGAATGCGCGTGGGGCGTGCGATACCGATGATGCGGCCGAAAAAGATCAAGAAGCCGAAACAGGCCAAACTGTCCGGTCCTCGTGGCCGCCGGGTGAGGCCGATGCCGACGATGTCCGGCAGTTCGCGCCGCACCGCCGTCGAGATCGGCGAACTGGTGCGCCAGCGCGCGCAGGCCGATGCCGCGATCGCCGAGGCCCGGAAGTCCAATGCGCGGCTGCGTGAGGCGATCGACATCCTGCCGCAAGGCATCGTGTTCCTGGACGCGGAAGGCCGCTACACCCTCTGGAACAAGAAATACTCGGAAATCTACAAGCGCAGTTCCGACCTGTTCGAGCAGGGTGCGCGCCTGGAAGACACCATCCGCGTCGGCGTCGCGCGCGGCGACTATCCCGAGGCCGCCGGGCGCGAGGAAGAGTGGATCGCCGAGCGGCTCGAGAGGATGTACCGGCCGGGCGAGCGGCACGAGCAGGTGCTGGCCGATGGCCGCGTGGTGCTGATCGAGGAGCGGCTGACCTCGGATGGCGGCATCGTCGGCCTGCGCATCGACATCACCGAACTGAAACAGCGCGAGGCCTCGTTCCGCCTGCTGTTCGACGGCAACCCGGTGCCGATGATCCTGTGCGCGCTCGACGGCGAAAAGATCCTCGCGGTCAACGACGCCGCGATCGCGCATTACGGCTATGTCCGCGCCGAATTCGAGAAGATGACGATCAGGAGCCTGCAGGCCTTCGACGCCGAGCTGCCTTGGGCCGCAGGGCGCAGCAGCGACGAGCAGGCGGCGCGGACCTGGAAGCATGTGCGCGCGGACGGCACGCTGATCGACCTGGCGATCTATTCGCGCCAGCTGATGCATGGCGACCAGCCGGCGATGCTGCTCGCGCTGATGGACATCACCGAGCGCAAGCGCGCCGAGGCGCGGCTGGCCTTCATGGCCCAGCACGACAGCCTGACCGGCCTGCCGAACCGCAATCTGCTGCGCCAGCAGATGGAGGACATGCTGCAGCACACCCGCCGCTCGACCGACAAGGTCGCGGTGCTGATGCTCGGGCTCGACAATTTCAAGGCGGTCAACGACACGCTCGGCCACGGCATCGGCGACAAGCTGTTGCGCGGGGTCGCCAAGCGGCTGCGCTCGACGCTGCGCGAGGAAGACGCGCTGGCCCGGCTCAACTCCGACGAATTCACCATCGTGCAGGGCGGCGTGATGCGGCCCGAGGACGCGGTGCTGCTGGCGCGGCGGATCCTGGATGCGATCGGCGAGCCCTATCTGCTCGATGGCCATTCGGTGGTGGTCGGCGCCAGCATCGGGATCGCCATGTCGCCCGGCGACGGCGAGGATTCCGAGAAACTATTGAAGAGCGCCGACATGGCGCTGTCGCGCGCCAAGAGCGAATTCCGCGGCACCTTCTCCTTCTTCGAGGCCGAGATGGATGCGCGCGCGCAGAGCCGCCGCAAGATCGAGATCGATCTGCGCGGCGCGATCCAGAATGAAGGCCTGCGGCCCCATTACCAGCCGCTGGTCGATCTCACCAGCGGACGCATCACCGGCTTCGAGGCCCTGGTGCGCTGGCCGCATCCGGAGCGCGGCATGATCTCGCCCGGCGAGTTCATCCCGGTGGCCGAGGAGACCGGCCTGATCAATCCGCTGGGCGCGCTGATGCTGCGTCGCGCCTGCATGGACGCGGCGCAATGGCCCGACGACGTCCGCGTCGCGGTCAATCTGTCGCCGCTGCAATTCCGCACCGGCAACCTGCTGGCGCTGGTCACCGACGCGCTGCGGCAATCCGGCCTGCCGGCGCGCCGGCTCGAACTCGAGATCACCGAGACGCTGCTGCTCGAGAAGAGCAGCCAGGTGCTGGCGACGCTGCATGCACTCCGTGCGCTCGGGGTGCGGATGTCGATGGACGATTTCGGCACCGGCTATTCGAGCCTGAGCTATCTGCGCAGCTTTCCGTTCGACAAGATCAAGATCGACCAGTCGTTCGTGCGCGACCTCGGCGCGAACCCGGACGCGCAGGCGATCGTGCGCTCGATCGTCAGCCTCGGCGTCGGGCTCGGCGTCACCATCACCGCGGAGGGCGTCGAGACCGAGGCGGAGCTGAGCTGCCTGCGCGCCGAAGGCTGCCACGAGGGCCAGGGTTTTCTGTTCAGCCGTGCCCGGCCGAACGCCGAAGTCATCAGCCTGCTGAAGGCGCAGCGCGTCGCGACGGCGGCGTAGCGAAGTCGCCGCCACCGCGTCATTGCAATGAGCAGGAACGGCGTCGAAAGTTCACCTCTCCCTTGGGAGAGGTCGATTTGCGCAGCAAACCGGGTAAGGGGTTACGGTCTATCGAAAGAGCAAGAGCCCTCACCCGGATTGCACCGAACGATGCTTCGCATCGCCGAGAGCAACCCGACCTCTCCCCGACGGGGAGAGGTGAACCGAAATCGCGGCAAGCCGATTCAACCAAAATTCATCCCGCTCTAGTTCGACGCGCCTGTCTTCCGCCTCAAGTGATAGGTCAGCGCGAGCGCCACGCAGTGGCGCAGCGCCGCCTCCGGAAGCTTGCCCGCGACGTCGAGCAGGATCGCGCGGTTGCCGCTGTAGCTGAGCTCGGGATAGAGCTCGCGGAAGGTCTCGACCAGATTGGTCTGGCAATGGAAGTAGACCGCGACCTGGTCGGCGGCGGGCTTCACCTGATCGATCCGGATCGTGCTGCCGCTGCCGGTCTCCGGCGTGAGGTAGCTCGGCTGCCCCCATTTCAGCGTCTCTTCCAGCGCGCCGACGCCCCCCGTGGCCTTCGCGGTGTCGAAGATCAGCCGGCGCAGCGCCAGCAGCTTGGCCTTGATCGGGGCAGGGTATGCGTCGAACAGCGCATCCGCCGCTTTCGCTTGCGGTCGTCGTGAAGCCTTGCTGGTCGATGTTGCCGGCTTGCGCATGGAGGGCTCCGCGAGGACGACGTCTCGCGTCAATCTACCATAGCGCCTTGAAAGTCACGTGGCCCGCCGCTCAGGCCGCGTTGCGCAGACCGGCGAGGAACGTGTCGACGCTGTGCGACAGCGCGGAGGCGTGATCGCCGAGCTGGCTGGAGGTATCCAGCACGTTGCCGGTGAGGGCGCGGGACTGGCCGGCGGCTCCGCTGGCGCCCGCGATATTGGCGGAGACCTCGACGGTGCCGGAGGATGCCTGCTGCACGCTGCGGGCGATCTCCCGCGTCGCCGAGTCCTGCTGCTCGACTGCGGCCGCGATCGCGGTGGCGATGCCCGAAATCTCGCGGATGGTGCCGCTGATGTCGCCGATCGCGCTGACGCAGTTGCCGGTGGCGGACTGGATCGCGCCGACCTGGCCGGCGATCTCGTCGGTCGCCTTCGCGGTCTGGCTCGCCAGTTCCTTCACCTCGGCGGCGACCACGGCAAAGCCGCGGCCGGCCTCGCCGGCGCGCGCCGCCTCGATGGTGGCATTGAGCGCCAGCAGATTGGTCTGGCTCGCGATCGCGCTGATCAGGCGCAGCACGTCGCCGATCTTCTCCGCGGAGGCGGCAAGGCTCGTCACCATCTCGGTGGTCTCCATCGCCTTGGCCACGGCATTGTCGGCGACGCGGCTGGAATGGGTTACCTGGCGGCCGATCTCGGTGATCGAGGAGGCCAGCTCTTCGGTGGCGGCTGCGACCGCATTGACGCTGGCCGACGCCTCCTCGGACGCGGCGGCTGCCGCTGCGGTCCGTTCGGAGGTGCCGTTGACGCTGGTGGTGATCTCGCCCGCGACGCGCTGCATGGCGCTCGACGACTGCGCGACGGCGGCGACCATGCCCTTGACGTCGGCTTCGAAGCGGTCGGCCATCTGCCGCTGCAGCGCCTGCTTGTCGGCCTCCTGTGCATCGCGCAGCGAGGAGGTTTCGAGCATGCCGCGGCGGAACACGTCGACCGCCTTGGCCATCGTGCCGAGCTCGTCGCGCCGCTCGCTGCCGGGGATCGTGACGCTGGTGTCGCCGCTGGACAGCCGGTTCATGACCGCGGTGATCGCGGTCAGCGGCCGTGACAGGCCGCGGCCGAGCAGGAACGCGAGCAACACGGCCGCGGCCAGGATCGCGACGGTGCCGAGGATCAGATTGCGCTGCGCGCTCGCCGCGGCGGCTTCATAGTCGCTGGTGTCCTTGATGATCTCGAGCACGGCGACCGGCTCGCCGGCATAGTTTTTGATCTGCCCGAGATAGAGCTCCACCGCATGGCCGTCGAGCTTCGCATCGCGCAGCAGGGCTGCGCCGTTCATCACGCCCTTGAGCTCGTCCTGGGTCGCGACCACGGTGTCGCCGAAGGTCGAGGACAGCCGCCTGAAGCCCTTGCCGTCGAAGGAATGCACGGCGAGGTCGATCCCGAAGCGCTTCTTGGCGCGGTCGACGAATTCCTTGCCGAAGGCGGCGCCGACGTCGACATTGGCGATGCTCTTGCCGTCGCGGATGATCGGGGTCATGCCGAAGATGCCGAGTGCCTCGCGGCCAGGCTCGACGCCGACGATCGATCGGCCGCTCCTGATTGCCTCGACCACGGTCGTGCGGCGCCCGGATACGTCGTCGCCGAAGACCTTGGGCGCGTGCACGCGATAGAACGACAGCGCCGGGGGTGTCTGGAAGGTAATCAGCGGGATGCCCTGCGCGATCAGTGCCTTGTTGGCATCCCCGAGCAGCGCCGCAAGGGCGTCGCGATCGTTCCTGACGATCGCGTCGCCGACCGGCGGTAGCGCCGCGATGGCGGAACTGACGGCCAATGCCGCGCGACCTTCGTACTCGATCGCTGCAATCACGCTGTCATATTGCAGCTTGAGCTGCTGATCGAGCGCGAGCCGCGTCAGCGTGCGCTGCTGGCTGATGCAGAAGCCGCCGAGGATGGCGCAGGCGACTGCGACGGTCAGCGAAATCGCCAGGATCAGGCGGGCGGCAATCGATCGAAGCTTGAACATGGTACCGGTGGAACTCCAGGCATTAGCGGCGGGCGGAAAGTCTCAGAAAAAGCTTAACAACCGGATGTTGTTGCCGCCGGTATTCGTGCCGCGATCATTGCGGGCGGTGCGACTTTCGTACTGTCCGGCTAAAGCGCAATGAGATTGGGTTGAAGCAGTCGGACCGCAGACTCGCTTCGCCTCTCCCGCTTGCGGGGGCGGTCGAGACCAGCGAAGCTCGCTCTTAGGCCGACGCGCCCCGAGCGACGCGGAGCGTCGTCCGGAGCGCGGCGGGTGGGGCTCTCTCCACGATGGCATTCGCGGCGCTACCCCCAACCCCAGCCCTCCACGAGCGAGAGAGGAGCGCATCGTCCTCGCGGTCGTTAGGGCGCGTACTCATAAACGCCAGCGGGCCGATGTCCGCTTCCGGAGAATAAGCAGACACCGCGAAGCCACCTTGAAATCGGTCGAGAATGACCCAAGGCGGAAGTCGCAATCGCTTCACTCAAAATTGAGCACTCGCGCTAACGGTTGACGACGCAGTCTGTTGCAACCTAATGCTACCTATCGATGCTTGCGCCGTACACAGGTTACTCATGAGCTTGGCTCGTAACGTAGTTCTTACCGCGGTTCTTCTCGCCATGAGCGCAGCGGCAATATTGTTGTTCTTTACTCCTCCGGCTGCATGTCCCGGATGGCATTTGCGAGATGCAGTCCAGACGTCACTTTGGCTTATGTTGGCTGGGGTGGACCGGTCCGACGCTGGCGTTCGCGTGCTTCATCGTTCTTCGCTGGGACTGGTGCATAGAAAAGTCCCTAGAAAGAACGACTAAGACGAACGAACAGTTCTTGGTGCCCGTACCGTACATTCTGACATGTATGTGTATTCTTTCCGCCGTGGTCGCTCAGCTTCCTCTATTTCAGATCATTGATTGTGCGACCAGATGAGCGGTCTCCTGTCAGTCCGCTATTGGCCCTTCTCGGAAGTGCCGCGCTGGCTATTAAAGGTCCGGTGCCGGGAGTGAAGCGGACGTCGCGATCGCGCGTTCCGACTTCCGAATTTGACCCATATGCGACATCAGCCCAAAGCGGAAATGCGGTCTGAATTACCTACTGCTTTGGGACAGCTTCATTCGGTGTCCGACGACAATTCCCAAAATAATGCTCGCAAGCAAGAACAGCGGTGAAGCGAGCACCACCAGAAAGAGGGAGTCCGGGGAACTGTTGTAATCCGTTCCAAGGGTACCGTAGCTAAAGTACACCGCCAAAGTAGCCAACAGCACCATCGCGGCGAACGACACGACTGTAGTCCCGCATCCTACGGCAACTCTCATCAACCAAGTCGGCATGCAACACCTTCAAAAAGGCTGCCTCAGTTGGCGGCCTCTTTCATATCAGGTCAAGCCCGCGATGTCGCATGTGGCCCATAGCTGACGGTCTGAATGACCTTCGAGAACGTCCGCTCTCCGAAGTGAACCGAAGTCCCTGGATTCGGTCGCGATCGACGGCTTTTGACCTAAAGCAGGCTTCCTTCTCAATGCGGCTAGCCGCAATCAGTCCTTCGCGATTTGCGTGTGAACGAGCCTCGAACATTGACCTCTCTATCGTTCGTGGGATCAATTCCTTGACGCGTAGATCGGCCTTGAGACCCCGCGCCGACCACCGTAGAGTTGAAGATCTGCAAACCAGCGACGAGTTGCGAGCTCAGCGTAGGGGAAATTACTGCGTCTAAAACTGAGAATAGCTCTTCCTGTTGGCTCCTCGCATAGGTGACATCGTCATGAGCATGGGTCTAGACCGCAAACCGCGGGTACGCCGGACGACGCCGCCGTCGGAAAGTGTCGTTGCGAGCTGGTACGGGAACGCCAGTTTACTCGATAGCTACAGCATCGACCTGGGTGCATCGGAACAGCCGAGCATGCGCGAACTAGCGACGCGGACACTCGTCAATCCACCCGCGTGGCAAAAGGGGTTGATCGCGCTGCGCGACGCCATGGTTACGCCCTTTGGCATCAAAACCTCCGATACCGTCAGGACGTTCCCGGACAGCCATGAACGGGTGGACTTCTTCCCGGTGCACTGGGAGGGCAAGGACGAAATTGTGCTCGGTACGGATGATCGACACCTGGACTTCCGGCTATCGCTGCTCCGGCGCCATTCTCCAACAGGCACGTTGCTCATCGCGACAACCGTTGTGCACACCCACAATGCCCTGGGCTTCACCTATCTCAACGCGATCAGGCCTTTTCATCACCTCGTGGTCAGGGCCAACCTGGCGCGCTGTGCACAAACATAAATGCAGTAGAGCTGTATGGCGGATTCATGAGCACACGCCCGGGTTCAATCTGACGTCATCCCGCTCTAGGTCGTGTGGACTCTAGGGATTCCCTTTTAGGAGCAAATCAGATTCAAGGCTGCCTTTGGGGAGGCAGTCTTGGGTGTGCTGGACCGTTTGGTTTTGAGCGATGCGGCATGGGAACGAATGGCGCCTCTGATTATAGGTCGGCCTGACCAGAAAGGCTCGACCGGGCGCGACAATCGGATGCTCGTGGAAGGCGTGCTTTGGATCGTTCGTACGGGCGCTCCCTGGCGTGATCTGCCTGAAGCATTCGGGGACTGGAACAGCGTCTTCCGTCGCTTCAGTCGTTGGAGCCTCAAGGGAGTTTGGTGGCGGATCTTCGAGGTGATGTCCGATGATCCGGACTTCGAATATCTGATCGTCGATTCCACCATCGTCCGAGCCCACCAGCACGCTGCCGGGGCCAAAAAAGGGGGTCTGAAGATCAGGCGATCGGCCGCTCGCGCGGTGGTCTGAGCACCAAGATTCACATGGCCGTTCGGGGCTTGGGATGTCCCGTACGGTTCACGCTGAGCGCAGGTCAGAAGGGCGATGCGCCACAAGCGGCTGCTTTGCTCGAGGGATTACCAGCCGAGGTCGTCATGGCCGATACAGCCTATGACGCCGATCATTTGCGCCAAGCCATCGCCGCCAAGGGAGCACTCGCCGTCATCCCCAACAATCCGTCACGGGCACTCAAATATCCGCTCGACAAGCATCTCTATGCCCAGCGTCATCTCGTGGAGTGCTGCTTCTCAAAACTCAAGCAATTCCGCCGCGTCGCAACCCGCTTCGAAAAGACCGCCCGAAATTACCTTGCCGTCGTTACCATCGCAGCCACCGTCCTATGGATGCGGTAAGTGTCCACACGACCTAGCGCGTCGTCGGCGGAGCGGAGAGATTGCCCGAAAGGATCGCCTTGCCGGCGTCCTCATACTGGGTGTCGCGGGCCTGGATCTGCTGCGCGATCGCATGCATGTCACGAAACCGTCGCTCGAACGGATTCTTCGCAAACACCGCCGTGGCCCCCGACATGTGATAGGTGATGTCGACCACCGCGGCGGACTGGTGGATGGTCCAGGTCGAGGCGATGCGGATCGCGATGCGATGTGCCTCGCTGATCGGATCGCCGCGGGCGAGATCGCTCCAGACATCGTGGGCGGTCGCATACAGATAGGCGCGCGCGGCGCGCAGGCTCGCCTCGGTGCGGCCGATCTGGCCCTGCACGGCGTTGTTGTCGCGCATCGCCTTGAGGCCCTGCGGGGTCTTAGCCCGCGCGAGCTCGGTCGCCGCATCCAGCATGGCGCGGGCGACGCCGAGCGAGGTGGCGGCAAAGCCCATGCTGAACACCATGTTGGTCGAGAGCTTGTAGAGCGGCCCCGGCTCGCGGCACGCGGCCGGGTCGTCGCGCAACGCGGCGAACTTTTCCGGAATGAAGAGGTCGTCGACCGAATAGGAATCGGTGCCGGTGCCCTTCAGGCCGATCACGTCCCAGACGTCGTACATCACAGCCTGCGATACCGGAAACAGGATGGTGCGGATTTCCGGCGAGCCGTCGGCCTTCTTGCGCGGTGAGCCGTCGGCCTCGACGACGCGGACATGGGCGCCGAGCCAGCTTGCCTGCCGCGAGCCGGAGGCGAAATCCCAGCGCGCACTGGCGCGGTAGCCGCCGGGCTCGGCGCGCACCTCATGGGCGATCGCGCCCCAGGCCAGGATGCCGGGCGCGGTGTTGAAGATCGCGTTGGCGGCGTCGGGCTCGAGATAGGCTGCGGTCATGGCGCAGACGCTGCACTGGCCGAGGCACCAGGCCGTTGAGGCATCGGCCTTGGCGATCTCCTCCTGCATCTGCATGAACGCGTCCAGCGTCGCCTCGGCGCCGCCGAAGCGCTTCGGCAGCAGCGCGCGATAGAGCCCGTTCTCGACCAGGGCCGCGGTGACGGAAGGCGTCAGCCGCCGCGTCCGTTCGATCTCGTCGGCTTCGCTCATGATCAGCGGCGCCAGCGCGCGCGCCCGCTCGACAAGGTCTACTCCCTGCGGCTTGTTCATGCGTGTCCTCGGCGCCCCTTCTGACGTTCTTGTTGGGCGGGGCAGGCGATGGTGGCCCATCCGGCAGGAGAGGGCAAGGCGGGGCGGCGCTGGCGCAGATCAGCTATCCATCGCGGCCGCGCGCGCGATCGACCCATGCATCCGCGCTCAGGCGGCGGCGCGGCCGAGATCGAGCGACGGCTGGCGCTTGGTCGAGAAACTCAGCGCCACCGCGACCGCGGCAAGGCCGATCGCGAAGGAACCGGCGTGCAGCCACGTGTAGCCATGGAACGTGTCGAACACGTATCCGCCGGCCCACGGCCCGAGCGCCATGCCGAGGCTCGCAAAGGCCGACACCGCGCCGAACACGGTGCCCATGATGCGCGCGCCGAAGAACTCGCGCACCAGCACGGCATAGAGCGGCATCACGCCGCCATAGGCGAGGCCGAACACCACCGACAGCGCGTAGAACTCGCCTAGCTGCGCCACTGCGAGATAGGTCGCGATCGACAGCGCCTGCACCAGAAGGCCGCCGACCAAAACCGGCTTGGCGCCGAGCCGGTCGGCCAGCACCCCGAGCAGCAGGCGTCCGCCGAGCCCGGAGAAGCCGGCGAGGCTGTAGACCGTGACCGCGGTGAGCGGCGCGATGCCGCACACCATGGCGTAGGACACCATGTGGAAGATCGGGCCCGAATGCGCCGCGCAGCAGGCGAAATGGGCCAGTGCGAGCGTGATGAATTGCGGCGTGCGCAGCGCCTGCGCCACGCTCCATTCCGCTTGCGGTGGATTGCCAGCCGTTGGGATCGCGACGGTCGTTCCCTGCGGCGCCGGGCGCACCAGGAACGAGGCGGGAATCAATAACGCCCACGCGGCGATGCCGATGACGAGCATCGCGAAGCGCCAGTCATAGGCCGTGATCAGCCAGCTGGCGGATGGTGCGACCGTCAGCGGCGAGACACCCATGCCGGCCGACACCAGCGCGACGGCGAGGCTGCGATGATTGTCGATCCAGGCGCTCGCGAGCGCCATCATCGGCGCATAGAAGCTGCCGGCGGCGATCCCGATCAGCACGCCGAAGCAGAGCTGGAATTGCCACAGGCTCTGCGCCTGGCTTGCCGTCACGAGGCCAAGCCCGAGCAGCAGGCTGCCCGCCAGCACCACGATGCGGGTGCCGAAGCGGTCGGACAGCGCGCCCCAGGCGAACGCCGCAAAACCCATGCAGAGGAAATCCAGCGTCGCGGCGGCCGATACGCCGGCACGCGACCAGCCCATCGCATCCGAGATCGGCTGCAGGAACACCGCGAGCGACAGCATGGTGCCGAAGCCGACGCAGGTCATCAGCGCGCCCGCGCCGACGACGACCCAGCCATAGTCGAACCGAGCGTCCTTGCTCATGCGCTTCCCCGTCTGCGCGGTTCTTGTTGGTCCACGCTTGCCGGGATGGTGGCGCATCCGTCCGCCGCGGGCAAGCTCGCTTGCTCGTGAGCGGATGTCGCGCCGCGCATGGCTCGAAGCTGTGCGCGCGCAGGTCAGCCAGGGTTTGGGGTCTGACGGAGAGGGCCGGCGGTCAGGCTAGCCGCAGTTCCAGGCGCGTCCGATCGGCGTCCAGCTCCAGCACGGGCCGTAGCTGCCACCATTGTAGCGCCCGCCGCCATGGAAGCCGGGCCGGCCGAAATAGTGCCAATCGCCGCCATACCAATATTGCGGCGAAAAGTCCGGGTAGCCGCGGGCGGCGCCGCGCGGACCGAGCACCGGAATGGTCTGGTTGGGCGGCTGCCGGTAGCCGGGCAGGAAGCCATAGCCATGCCAGCGGGCGGTCTGCCGCTTCTTCGAGGAGGCGGCAGAACTCAGGTCCGGCTGCAGCAACGCGAGGATGACGATCGAGAGAGACAGGATGCGCAACATGATGGGAGCTTAGTCGGGCCGCTGCGCCGTGGCGATTCAAATCATGGTGCGTTTTGTTGCCGGGACAAGAATGGGCAACAAGCGCGCCTGCGACAGCGTGTCAGCTATCGGGCTACTTTGCATGGGGTTGTTTTCGAGATTTTCGATTAGGGCCGGGCCGGCGTGGTTGTCGTCAAGCCGGCGACAGTCCGTGTCGTCGCCTCAGCTGTCCACCTTGAGCGCGGCGATGAAGGCTTCCTGCGGGATGTCGACCTTGCCGAACTGCCGCATCTTCTTCTTGCCTTCCTTCTGCTTCTCCAGAAGCTTGCGTTTGCGCGTGATGTCGCCGCCGTAGCACTTCGCGGTGACGTCCTTGCGCAGCGCGCGGACGGTTTCGCGCGCGATCACCTTGCCGCCGATCGCCGCCTGGATCGGGATCTGGAACATGTGCGGCGGGATCAGCTCCTTCATCTTCTCGACCATGGCGCGGCCGCGGCCCTCGGCGCGGGTCCGATGCACCAGCATCGACAGCGCGTCGACCGGCTCGGCGTTGACCAGGATCTGCATCTTAACCAGGTCGGCCGGCTTGTAGTCGGTCAGATGATAGTCGAACGAGGCGTAGCCTTTGGAGACCGACTTCAGGCGATCGTAGAAATCGAACACCACCTCGTTGAGCGGCAGGTCGTATTTCACCATCGCGCGGGAGCCGACATAGGTGAGCTCCTTCTGCGCGCCGCGGCGGTCCTGGCACAGCTTCAGCACGCTGCCGAGATATTCGTCGGGCGTGAGGATGGTGGCCTCGATCCACGGCTCCTCGATCTCGGCGATCTTGACCACGTCGGGCATGTCGACCGGGTTGTGGATCTCGAGCTCGGTGCCGTCGGTCAGCTTCATCTTGTAGATGACGCTCGGCGCGGTCGCGATCAAATTGAGGTCGAACTCACGCGACAGCCGCTCCTGGATGATCTCCAGATGCAACAGCCCGAGGAAGCCGCAGCGGAAGCCGAAGCCGAGCGCAGCGGAGGTTTCCATCTCGAAGGAGAAGCTGGCGTCGTTCAGCCTGAGCTTGCCCATCGCCGCGCGCAGCGTCTCGAAATCGTCGGCGTCGACCGGGAACAGGCCGCAGAACACGACCGGGATCGCCGGCTTGAAGCCCGGCAGCATGTCGGTGACCGGCTTCCTGTCGTCGGTGATGGTGTCGCCCACTCTCGTGTCGGCGACTTCCTTGATCGCCGCGGTGATGAAGCCGATCTCCCCGGGGCCGAGCTCCTCGACCTGCTGCATCTTCGGCGTGAAGAAGCCGACGCGCTCGATGTCATAGGCAGCGCCAGTGCCCATCATTCGGATGCGGCTGCCCTTCTTCATCACGCCGTCGACGACGCGGATCAGGACGACCACGCCGAGATAGACGTCGTACCAGCTGTCGACCAGCAGCGCCTTCAAGGTCGCGTCGCGGTCGCCCTTCGGCGGCGGCAGGCGGGTGACGACGGCCTCCAGCACGTCGGGCACGCCGAGGCCGGTCTTGGCCGAGATCATCACGGCGTCGGAGGCGTCGATGCCGATCACGTCCTCGATCTGCTGCTTGACCTTCTCGGGCTCGGCCGCGGGCAGGTCGACCTTGTTCAGGACCGGCACGATCTCGTGACCGGCGTCCAGCGCATGGTAGACGTTGGCGAGCGTCTGCGCCTCGACGCCCTGGCTGGCGTCGACCACGAGCAGGGAACCCTCGCAGGCCGCCAGCGACCGCGAGACCTCGTAGGCGAAATCGACATGGCCGGGCGTGTCCATCAAATTGAAGATGTAATCCTTGCCGTCCTTGGCGCGGTAGTTCAGCCGGACGGTCTGCGCCTTGATGGTGATGCCGCGCTCGCGCTCGATATCCATCGAATCGAGCACCTGCTCCTTGCCCGCCATTTCGCGATCCGACAGGCCGCCCGTCATCTGGATCAGGCGGTCGGCAAGGGTCGATTTGCCATGGTCGATATGGGCGACGATGGAGAAGTTGCGGATGTTCGAAATCGGGGCAGTTGTCATGGGGCGCGGGATAGCATCCGCACCCCCGCGCGGGCAACCATATTGCGGTATTTTGCAGGGGTGTGACGGCGAATCACGGCCGTGTTTCAGTCAGATCCGCCATGATCGATTTTAGGGCACGTTTCTGCTAGGTCTTTCGGCCCAAAACCGTGGACCTGACGATGCGCTGGACCCTTCTCGCCGTCGGATTGCTCGCCGTGTTGTTCGCAGCGCCGGCGGCCGCCGACAAGCGTGTCGCGCTGGTCGTCGGCAATTCGACCTATCAGAACGTGTCGCGGTTGCAGAATCCGAAGGACGATGCAGAGCTCCTGGCCGACACGCTGCAGCGGCTGGGCTTTGCGCTGGTCGGCGGGCAAGCCCAGGTCGATCTGGACAAGGCCGGTTTCGATGCCGCGATCCAGCGCTTCGGCAGCCAGCTGATGGGCGCGGACGTCGCGCTGTTCTATTACGCCGGCCACGGCATCCAGGTGCGCGGAACGAATTATCTGGTGCCGGTCTCGGCGAACCCTGTGCGCGAGGTCGATGTCGATTTCCAGATGGTCGATGTCGGCCTGGTGCTGCGGCAGATGGAAGGCGCGGGCACGCGTCTCAACATCGTCATCCTGGACGCCTGCCGGAACAATCCGTTCGGCGGGCGCGGCTTGCGCGCCGCCGACGGCGGCCTTGCCCAGATCCGCGCGCCGGAGGGCACGCTGTTGTCCTACGCGACCCAGCCGGGCAACGTCGCGCTCGACGGCGATGACGGCCACAGCCCCTACACGCGCGCCCTCGTCGACACCATGCAGAAGCCCGGGCTCGACGTGCTGCAGGCGTTCAATCAGGTCGGCCTCGTCGTCAAGCGCGCGACCGGCAGCGCGCAGCAGCCCTGGGTATCGACCTCGCCGATCGACGGCTCGTTCTATTTCGCCGGCAACGCGCCGGCTCAGGTTGCAACCGTCGATCCGCCGGCAACGGCGATCCGGCCGCAGCAAAGCCTGCCGCCGCAAAACGTGCCGCCATCGGCACCGCCGGTGGTACGAACGCAATCGGACTTCATCATTGCGGATTCCGACAGCCGCCTGCTGTCGGAGAGCGATCTCAGGCTGCTCAGCGCGATCTGCGGATCGCGCGCAATGACATCTTCGCGCGGCGCGGGCGCTACTTCAACGCGCCCGACCTGACCGCGCGATTCAGCAGGTTCGTATGGTACGTGCCCCGCTCATGGGATCCGCCGCTCAATGCGATCGAGAGCGCGAACGTCGCGCTGATCGATCGCTTCGAATCCGGTGCTGGCGCTGCGCCGAGCGGATTCATCTTCCCGGATTCCGACCGGCGTCTGCTGACCCCTGCCGATCTGCGGCGTTTGTCGCGGGATGAGTTGCGGATCGCGCGCAACGAGATCTTCGCCCGCAGGGGACGCTATTTCGATTCCGCCGATCTCAAGGCGTATTTTGCGCGCTTCCCTTGGTATGCGCCGAACAGCTGGAATCCGAAGCTGAACGCGATCGAGGAGGCCAATATCGCGCTGATCGATCAGGCTGGAAAGCGCTGAATGGCCGCGCGCGGCACGGCCTGCATCGTTGCCTTGCTGGCGCTGCTGACGCCGTTTGCGCACGCGCAGAGCAAAAGCGAATTGCTCGACCGCCTGGTGCGCGCCTATCCGGACGCGCTGTCCGGCCATGACGACACCACGATCACCTGGCGCGACGGCACGGTGATGCCGGTCGACGACGGCGTCGCCGGCAAGCCGTTCGATCAGATGCTGCGCAATGCCTCGATCCTCGACCAGATGCGGCAGTCCTATCCGTCCGGGCCAGCAGCGCCGCCGGCCCCGAACGTCGATCCCGGCCGCTTCCGCAACGAGGCCTTCTTCAAGAAGATGTACGGCGACTGTCATACGGCGGAGGTTAGGCGGAACCTGGTGACGATCACCTGGCTGCCGCGGTCCTGGGGCAAGCCGGTTCAGGTCACGCGGGTCAACGGCGTGGCCGAGCGCCTCAAGCAGGTCTCCGCCGAGATCGACGCGCTCGATCCGGCGCTGCGCGCCGCGGCCTTTCCGATCGCGGGTGTGCTATCTTGTCGCGCCGTCGCCGATACCGGGCGGATGAGCATGCATGGCTATGCGGCCGCGATCGACCTCAACCTGAAAGTCTCGGATTACTGGCTGTGGGCGGGCAAGGGCAAAACCATCCCCTACAAGAACCGGATGCCGCGCGAGATCGTCGACATTTTCGAGCGCCATGGCTTCATCTGGGGCGGCAAGTGGTATCACTACGATACCATGCATTTCGAGTACCGGCCCGAGCTTCTCGAAAAATGAACCGGCCGGCTGGAGGCATTCTCACGCCAAGCTGATTACACTGGCCACAAAAACGCGCTAAAGCGCGATGAAATGCTGGTGAGCACTCACTCATCGCTCCTTCCGCTTCCATTCGGCATGATCCTTCCGGGAAACCGCTTTCCACGTTTCCGGGTCATGCCTCAGGCACAGGCCATGTCGACCGCCACCACCCTCCCTGCCGCAAGGCGTACGACCCGCAGACTGACGATCCGGCGGATCGCCGCCTGGATTGCCTCGCGCGCCACCGATCCCAAGACCAGCCTGTGGCTGGTGATCGGCTTCGCATTGGTTCACGCGGTGCTGTGGACCCTGATCCTGGTCAAGCTCAAGGCTGCGCAGGACGTCCATATGGACGTCGCGGAGGCCTATGCCTGGGGCCAGCGCTTCCTGCTCGGCTATGGCAAGCATCCGCCGCTGTCGGGCTGGATCGCGGGGGTCTGGTTCAGGATCTTCCCCGTCACCAACTGGTCGACCTACGCGCTCGCGATGGCAACCGTCAGCTTCGCGCTGGTGGTGTGCTGGCTGATTGCGCTGCGCGTCGTCGATCGCCGCCGTGCGTTCTTCATGGTGGTGATGCTCGCGCTCTACCCGATCTTCAATTTCAAGGGCTTCAAATACAACGCCGACCTCGCGCAGCTGGTGCCGCTGCCGCTGTTGGTGCTGGCCTATCTGAACGCGTTCGAGAAGCGCAGCTTCAAATCGGGGCTCTGGCTCGGCTTTGCCGGCATGCTGGCGCTGATGACCAAATACTGGGTGGTGACGATGATCGGCGCCGTCGGGCTTGCCGCGCTGATCCATCCGCAGCGGATGCAATTCCTGCGCTCGCCGGCGCCATGGGTTGCGATCGGCACGATGATCGTGACGATGATCCCGCATCTGGTGTGGCTGGAGGAGGTGAACTTCGTGCCGTTCACCTATGCCGGCGACGTCTACGCGCTGTCGAGCCGCGAGCTCAATGTCCAGCTCGTGATCGGCTACATCGTGCACAATCTCGGTCTGCTCGCGATTCCGACCGTACTGGGCCTTGTGGCGCTGCTGCTGGGGTCGGTGCCATGGCGGCCTTCGGACGTGCTGGCGCGGATCTGGTCGCGCGGACCCAATCCGGCCGTCAATCTTCCGCAGGCGCTCAACATCTGGATCATCCAGCTGATCGTCGCGATCGGGCCGCCGCTCGGCGCACTGGCATTCACCGTCTATATCAAGACCGATTGGGGCATCCCGCTGTTCTTCCTGGTGCCGCTTGCGCTGGTTGCGATCCCCTCGTTGCGTTTCCCCCGGATGGCGCTGTTCTCGATCACGGCAGTCTGGTTCGTGGCCACGATCATCACGCTGATCGCCGCGCCCAGCATCGCCACGCAGGAGATCGCGTCCAACCGTGTCGGTGGCTCGACCTACGCCGCGCGCTCTGAATTGGCGCGCGAGCTCACCCAGACCTGGCAGGACAGATTCCATTCGCGCTGGGCGGTGGTTGTCGCACGCTCCGACATCGGCGAGCCGATGACGTTCTACAGTCCGGATCATCCTGCCTCGCTGGTGCCGGGCGAAGCGTGGTCGTCGGGGCTGACGTCGCTCGACGAAGCCAAGCGCCTCGGCTTCATCGGCGTCTGCGACACGACCGATCCGGTGTTCCTGCAGCCATGCGAGGCATGGATGGCGGAGCATGCCAAGGATGCCGAGCCGCTGGTGATGAACACCATGCGCTTCTTCAACGGCCATCCCGGCCCGTCGACGGTGTGGAAGGTCTATCTGGTGCCGCCGGCGAAGTAGCCATTTCCAGGCATCGGTGCCGTGCCGTTTCCCGTCATCCTGAGGTGGCCGCTTCTTCAGCGGCCCTCGAAGGATCGACGGCCACTGGCGGGCCGTGCATCCTTCGAGGCTCGCTCCGCTCGCACCTTAGGATGACGGAGAGAGTAGCGGCGAAGGATCGTCTTACGTGCCTTCTTCGTTGAACTTGCTGGCGACGAGCTCGGCGATCGCGTCGAGTGCCTGCTGCGCCTCGTCGCCTTTCGCGGAGACCACGACCGTGGTGCCGGGCCCTGCGGCCAGCATCATCAAGCCCATGATCGAGGTGCCGCCGACGGTTTCGCCGCCGCGCGTCACCCAGATCTCGGCGTTGAAGCGCTCGACCAGCTGGACGAACTTGGCCGATGCCCTCGCATGCAAGCCGCGCTTGTTGACGATCAGGAGTTCGCGCGAGATGGCGCCCGCTGGCACGCCCGGGCCGACATGGTTTTCGCCCGGGGCCTCGCCGCTCATTTGCCTGCGAGAACGCGGCTGGCGATGGTGACGTATTTGCGGCCGGCTTCCTGCGCCATCGCGATCGCGTCGGGCAGCGAGCGCTCCTCGCGAACCTTGGCAAGCTTGACCAGCATGGGAAGATTGATGCCCGCGAGCACTTCCACCTTCGGGCGGCTCATGCAGGAGATCGCAAGGTTCGACGGCGTGCCGCCGAACATGTCGGTGAGGATTGCGACGCCGTCGCCGCTATCGACGCGATTCACCGCCTCGATGATGTCGCTTCGACAGAGATCGGAATCGTCCTCGGCCCCGATCGTAATCGCTTCAATTTGTTTCTGCGGACCCATGACGTGTTCGAGCGCGGCTCTGAACTCGTCAGCAAGGCGCCCATGGGTCACCAGCACTAGACCAATCATCGGAAACTCCTCGCGGGCGCCCTTTGGTGCACCGCACGAACGCGCCACTTTGACCATCCAGAGGCCCTGCGCAAGAGGGCATCTTGGCTAGTCTCCCGGTTCCTGGCGGTAGAGAGGGGAGGCTGCGCCGGCAAAATCCGACGCGATAGTGGATGTGATATGGTTACCAATTCCCTTCCCACAATTGGCCGCAAGATTACGGGAGGATGAACTTTCAGGTTGTCGTCAGCGCAGCGACAACCAGCGGCAGGGGTTGGAAGCCGGCCGGCACAGGAATTCGCGGTATTAAAACACCATTAAGGCGGGTCTTGAGCGCCTCGGGCGGCGCTAGCCGCTCGGCATCGTCGGCGGCAAGGTCGACGATCAGGCCGACCACGGCCTCACCTGCGAACGGACAATGGCGGATTCCGAGGCCTCGGATCTCGATCAGACCGGCCAATTGCTGTGCCGGGCGAACCCACAATTGTTCGCCGGCTGTGTCGAGATGGACACGGTCATCCCCCACTAAAATGGCCGGCGGAAGCGCTCCGGTGCGTCCAGCGAGAATCAGATCGAAGGCCAGGCGCGACTTGCCGGCGCCCGACGGACCCCGGATCAGCACCGCACGCTCGCCGACAAGAACGGCGGATGCGTGCACGCTTGAATTGTCGCTCATAGTGTCGGCAGCCTGACCACGAAACGAGCGCCGGCGACCGTGGGCTTGCCGTCTTCGTCCGCAGGGCCCGGACGGTTCTCGGCCCAGATGCGCCCGCCATGCGCTTCGATGATCTGCTTGGAGATCGAGAGCCCAAGGCCGGAGTTCTGGCCGAAGCCCTGGTGCGGCCGGTCGGTGTAGAAGCGCTCGAAGATCCGCTCCAGCGCGTCCTCGCCGATGCCGGGCCCGTCATCGTCGACCACGATCTCGACCTCGCCGCGGGTGCGGCGGCAGACGATGCGCACCTTGTCGCCCGGCTTGGAGAACGATTGCGCGTTCGACAGCAGGTTCGAGATCACCTGGCCGAGCCGGGAATCATGGCCGGGCACCGAGAGCGTGTCGGTCGGTCCACGGCCTTCGAAGCGGACTTCGACGGCGACGTCGTGGCCGAGCCGGGTCTCGTTGGCGACGCTGGTCAACGTGGTCAGCAGCCGGCGCAGATCGACGGGCGCCATGTCCTGGCGCTGCAATTCGGCGTCGAGCCGGCTCGCGTCGGAGATGTCGGAGATCAGGCGGTCGAGCCGCTTGACGTCGTGCTCGATCACGGCGAGCAGCCGCGCGCGGCTGTTCTCGTTGCGCGCCAAGGGTAGCGTCTCGACTGCGGAGCGCAGCGAGGTCAGCGGATTCTTCAGCTCATGGGCGACATCGGCGGCGAACATCTCGATCGCCTCGATGCGGCTGTAGAGCGCGTTGGTCATGTCGCGCAGCGCGCCCGAGAGATGCCCGATCTCGTCGCGGCGTCCGGTGAAGTCGGGAATCTCGACGCGGGTCTGGATGCGGTGGCGGACGCGCTCGGCGCCGTCGGCGAGCCGCCGCACCGGCCCCGCGATCGTGCTCGCCAGCAACAGCGACAGCATGATCATGACGGTCGATGCGACCCCGCCGATCTTGAGGATGGCGAGGCGCTCGGACATCACCAGCTGGTCGATGTCGTCGCCCTGGGTGGTCAGCATCAATGCGCCGCGCACGGCGCGGAAATGCTGCACCGGAACGGCAACCGAGACGATGATCGCGCCGCGCTCGGTGACGCGCACCGCGCTGCCCTTCATGCCCTCGAGCGATTGCGCGACCTCGGAATAGCCCTTGCCGCCTTCGGGGCCGAGTTCGCGGTAGATCGGCAGGTCGCCGCGGTTGAGCCAGGTCTTGATCGTGGCCTTGGTCTTCTCATACAGCGACGGCTTCTCCGACGGCGGCGGCAGCTCCATGCGCAGCACGTCGCCGCGCGCGAACAGGTTGCGGCTGTCGAGGATCAGGCCGCCGTCGCGGTCGAAGATGCGGGCCCGCGTCTTGGTCGGCGCGATCAGGCGGCGCAGGGTCGGCGCGACGCGCTCGGGGTTGATCGGGAAATCCGCCGATTCATCCGGCTGGCCGAAGCTCTCGCCGGGCTTGAGGTCGAGCAGCCGGTCGGGATCGATGGTGACGGTATTGCCTTCGACGGTCGCAGACGCCGCGATCGCCTCCGAAATGATCTCGGCATAGACCAGAAGGCTCTGCGTGCGCGCCTCGATCAGGCCGGCGCGGAATTGCGAGAGATAGAGGATGCTGGCGACCAGCGCGACGAGGCCGGCCAGGTTGAGCGAGACGATGCGGCGCGTCAGGCTCGAGAACGACAGCGCGAAGAAGAACTGTCCGGCGCGGCGCACCCAGCCGAGCGGACGGCGCCAGCCTTTGTCCCGCGCCAAATCGTCGGCCACGGCCTCTTGATCGAGGAGCTGTGACGCGTCCTCGGTGTTCAGTCCCTGCTCGAGCTGCGTTCGATCAAGCACTGGCAAAGCTGCCGGTTGGTATGGATGTCGTCCCGCGAAGCAGGTCCTCGCCCAAGCTTACCCCAGCCGTGCGGGGCCTGTCAGTTAACAAGCCGCTCCGGAAGCGCAGATCAGGCTTCCTTGAAGCGATAGCCGACGCCGTACAGCGTCTCGATCATCTCGAAGTCGTCGTCGACCACCTTGAACTTCTTGCGCAGCCGCTTGATGTGGCTGTCGATGGTACGGTCGTCGACATAGACCTGGTCGTCATAGGCCGCGTCCATCAGCGCGTTGCGGCTCTTCACGACGCCGGGACGGGTGGCGAGCGCCTGCAGGATCAGGAATTCGGTCACGGTGAGCGTCACCGGCTCGTTCTTCCAGGTGCAGGTGTGGCGTTCCGGATCCATCCGCAGCAGGCCGCGGTCGAGCGCGCGGGCGTCTGGCTCCTTCGGTGCCGCGGTCGGATCCTTCGGCTGGCCGCGGCGGAGCACGGCCTTGACGCGTTCGACCAGCAGGCGCTGGGAGAACGGCTTGCGGATAAAATCGTCGGCGCCCATCTTCAGGCCGAACAATTCGTCGATCTCCTCATCCTTAGAGGTAAGGAAGATCACCGGCAGGTCGGACTTCTGGCGCAGCCGGCGCAGCGTTTCCATGCCGTCCATGCGCGGCATCTTGATATCGAGGATCGCAAGATCGGGCGGTGACGTGCGAAACCCATCCAGCGCTGACGCACCGTCCGTGTAGGTCATGATGCGATAGCCTTCGGCTTCGAGCGCGATCGAGACCGACGTGAGAATGTTGCGGTCGTCGTCGACCAAGGCGATTGTGGGCATGAGCTGCTTTCACAATGAGAGTGGCTTAGACGGCGGGCACTCTGGCGACTCGCCGTAGAATATGGGCTCGAACGCGGTCAACGAGCAATGCAAGCTGGGCTGAAGTGTGACCGAGTTCCGCAAAAAACGCTCTGCGACCCACGCGTTGGACCCCCATATAGCACCCTGAGACCGTGAGAAAAGGCTCTTTTTTCAACGGGAACCGGCCCGATTCGCCTCCAAAATGACCCGATAGGCCCATGCAACCGACCGCCGACTTCGACCCCGCCCACCTTGCCCGCTCCCTGCTCCGCCGCAGCCGTCAAGGCGCGCTCGCCACGCTGATGGCCGGTTCTGGCGATCCCTATTGCTCGCTGGTCAATCTGGCCAGCCACCCCGACGGCTCGCCGATCCTGCTGATTTCCCGGCTGGCGCTGCACACCAGAAATATCCTGGCCGACAACCGCGTGTCGCTAATGCTGGACGAGCGCGCCGAGGGCGATCCGCTGGAGGGGGCCCGGATCATGCTGGCCGGCCGGGCGGAGGAGGTCGCGGAGGCCGAGCGGGAGCTTGTCCGGCGGCGCTACCTTGGCGCCCATCCCTCGGCGGAAGCCTTTGTAGAGTTTAAGGATTTCTCGTTTTTCGTGATCCGGCCGGGCGGCGCCCATCTGGTGGCCGGGTTCGGCCGGATCGTCGACCTCGAGCCTGCCCAGTTTCTGACCGACCTCAGTGGAGCCGAAGCGCTGCTGGAGGCCGAGCCGGGCGCGGTGGCGCATATGAACGAGGATCACCGCGAGGCCATGAACCTCTACGCCACGCGGCTGCTGGCTGCGGAAAGTGCCGACTGGCTGTGCACCGGCTGCGACCCCGACGGCATGGACATGCAGGCCGGCCGCGACACGCTGCGGCTCGATTTCCCCGAGCGGGTCAGCAACGGCACCGAGCTGCGCAAGATGCTGGTGCGGCTCGCCGGCGAGGCGCGCGCCAAGGGATAGAGGAGGGATAGGGAGCACGGCCTGTCGGCACCGAGCGGCGGTGCTGGTGCGCGACGAGGCATGGTGTCGCACGGTGCGGCTCCGCGCGCGTTGGCCGAGGCCGGGTGCAGCGTCTCTGACAGCGCGATCATTTCGTGCCTACGCTGATATCATCGCCGATGGGCGTGATGCGGGTTGCGAGAACTCCTGGCTCTGCTGCTCCGGAAAATCGTTCGGATCGCGAGGTTCAACCGCGCTGACGCGCACGTGAACGCGGTGATTGCGTTACCATCGATCGTTGCGGTCAGTGATCGTGTTGCCGCCGAACGCAGCCCGCGTTGCGGAACATTCGCTACTGCCGGGCATTGCAATCATCCAGCTTCGACGACGGGATGTTGAGCTCTATCGAGTGCAGCTCAATGCCGACCAAGTGGTGCTATCCGCGTGCAACACGATGGTGGACGACATGCCTGGCACTGCAGCGCGGCGTCAACTCGCGGCGGTCCATCGCAACGATACATCCTCAGCGCGAAACGCATGCCCGGCATTCTCCGCGCCTGCTGCGTCGCCCGGCGCGGATACACGCCAGTCGCTGGCACTCTTTGTGCATCGCAACGCCTTGCTCGCAGCGGGAAAGGCGACGAAACATCGCCCGATCGCCGCGAAAACAACGAGAAAGCGAAAGCGTTTCGCGCTGCGGTATTTGCGCACGATGATGTGCCCGCCTTGGAATAAACCAAAAGCCATTCGACTGGCTTGGCAAGCCCGGCGATCCCCACTATTAGGTCGCCGGACCGGGGCCGAGAGGCTATATTATTCTGATGACGGTCACCGCGGCGGAGCGCGACTAGCGATGTTCGCGCGAACAAGGATACGCGGGTTCGAGGAGGTTCTTCGTGCAAGAGACGGGCGTGCATAACGGTGCCTTCGGCGCCGACAAATTCGGCTTAAAAAATCTCAAGGGCGTGCATTGGAACTATGTTGCGCCGCAGCTCTACGAGCACTCGTTGCGATCAGGCGAAGCGGTGCTCTCGGCCGATGGCGCGCTTTGCGCGGATACCGGCGTGTTCACCGGCCGTAGCCCGAAGGACAAGTTCACGGTCCGCGACGGTCTGACCGACAAGAGCATGTGGTGGGCTGGCAACCAGTCGATCACCTCGGAGCAGTTCGCGACGCTGCATGCCGACTTCCTCAAGCATGCCGAAGGCATGACGCTGTTCGCGCAGGATCTCTATGGCGGCGCCGATCCGAAGCATCGCATCAAGACGCGTGTCTTCACCGAGCTTGCCTGGCACTCGCTGTTCATCCGCACGCTGCTCATTCGCCCCGAGACGTCGGAGCTCGCGAGCTTCGTGCCCGAACTCACGATCATCGATTTGCCGAGCTTCCGCGCCGATCCGAAGCGCCACGGCTGCAAGTCGGAAAACGTCGTCGCCATCGATTTCGCCCGCAAGATCGTCCTGATCGGCGGCTCGCAATATGCCGGCGAGATGAAGAAGAGCGTGTTCACCACGCTGAACTATTACCTGCCCGAGAAGGGCGTGATGCCGATGCACTGCTCGGCCAATGTCGGCCCCGATGGCGACACAGCGATCTTCTTCGGCCTGTCCGGCACCGGCAAGACCACGCTGTCGGCCGATCCCAAGCGCACTCTGATCGGCGATGACGAGCATGGCTGGAGCGAGGACGGCGTCTTCAATTTCGAAGGCGGCTGCTACGCCAAGTGCATCAAGCTCTCAGGCGAAGCCGAGCCGGAAATCTATGCCGCCAGCAAGCGCTTCGGTGCGGTGCTGGAAAACGTCGTGCTCGGTGCCAATGATCGCGTGCCCGATTTCGACGACGGCTCGAAGACCGAGAACACCCGCTCGGCCTATCCGCTCGATTTCATTCCGAACGCCTCGCGCACCGGCTGCGCGCCGCATCCGAAGAACGTGGTGATGCTCGCCGCCGACGCCTTCGGCGTGATGCCGCCGATCGCCAAGCTGACGCCGGCGCAGGCGATGTATCACTTCCTGTCCGGCTACACCGCCAAGGTTGCCGGCACCGAGCGCGGCCTCGGCAACGAGCCGCAGCCGGAGTTCTCCACCTGCTTCGGTTCGCCGTTCCTGCCGCGCGATCCGTCGGTCTACGGCAACATGCTGCGCGAGCTGATCGCCAAGCACAATGTCGATTGCTGGCTGGTCAACACCGGCTGGACCGGCGGCAAATACGGCACCGGCCGCCGCATGCCGATCAAGGTGACCCGCGCGCTGCTCACCGCGGCGCTGAACGGCTCGCTGCGCAGCGCCGACTTCCGCACCGACAAGTATTTCGGCTTCGCGGTGCCGACCTCGCTGCCGGGCGTCGAGCCGCACATTCTCGATCCGATCAAGACCTGGGCGGACAAGGCCGAGTTTGACAAGACCGCGCGTGCGCTGGTCGGCATGTTCCAGAAGAACTTTGCCAAGTTCGAAGCGCAGGTCGACGCCGAAGTCCGCGCCGCCGCGCCGGAAGTGAAGCTCGCGGCGGAGTAGTTCGCGCAAGCGATTTCGCGATTTGAAAGGGCGGCCCTCGTGGCCGCCTTTTTGTTGCAGTCTCGCTTCCTCTATCCGCGCGACACTCCCTCAATCCGTCACCCTGAGGAGGCCGCGAAGCGGCCGTCTCGAAGGGTCGACGGCCACCAGCCGGGCCGTGCATCCTTCGAGGCTCGCTCCGCTCGCACCTCAGGATGACGGGATTGGGACTACTCCCCCATCTCCGGCAGCATCGCATTGCTCGGCGTCTGTCTGTCGGTAATCTGCAGGCCGAAGAGGCTGCCGATCAATTCGACCGCGACGCGCGCGGTGCGGCCGCGCTCATCGAGGAATGGATTGAGCTCGACGATATCGAGCGAGCGCACCAGTCCGGAATCGTTCAGCAGCTCCATGATGAGATGGGCTTCCCGATAGGTCGCGCCGCCCGGCACGGTGGTGCCGACGCCGGGTGCGACTTCCGGATCGAGGAAGTCGACGTCGAACGAGACATGCAGCACGCCGTTCTTCGCCCGCACGCGCTCGATGACGCGGCGGGTGAGCACGGCGACGCCGAACTCGTCGATCTGGCGCATGTCCGCGATCGAGACGTTGCGCTGCCGCAGCAGCTTGCGCTCCAGCGGATCGACCGAGCGGGTGCCGATCAGGTCGAGCTGATCCGGCGGGATCGAGGCGCGCGGCAGCCCGCCGAGCAAGTCGTCGAGACCAGGCTCGCCGCACAGGAAGGCGGCCGACATGCCGTGCATGTTGCCGGTGATGGTGGTGGCCGGCGTGTTGTAGTCGGCATGGGCGTCGACCCACAGTGCGAACAACGGCCGGCCTTTTTCCTGCCAGTAGCGTGCGACGCCGTTGATCGACCCCATCGACAGTGAGTGATCGCCGCCCATGAAGATCGGGATCGCGCCGGAATGCGCCAGCCAATAGGCGCGCTCCGAGAGGGCGCGGGTCCAGGTCTTCACCTCGTCGTAGAACTTGGTATTCGCCGGCGTCGGACCGTCGGCGACCACAGCCGGGATCGCAAGGTTGCCATGGTCGTCAACGTGGAAGTCGAGCTGCTCGAGCAGGCGCGCGATGCCTGCGGTGCGCAGCGCGTCCGGGCCCATCAGCGGGCCGGGCTGCGATGCGCCGATCTCGATGGGAACACCGAGCAGGGCGATGCGCGATGGTCTGGAATTGTCGGCTTCGGACATGCGGCAGGGCTCCCAAAGGCGTGGAACAGAAGCGACGCGCCACTGTTCCCTCAACCCTTGAAATAGGCAACCCGGTCCAATCCGGCCATGTGGATAGTTGAGCCGCGCTTATGCCTTGAAATAGGCGATCTGCGTCGTGGTGGCGAGCAGGCGGCCGGACGGCGACCACAATTCGCCGTGCTGGTCGCCGTAGCTCTTGTGGAAGATCTTGGCATCGGCGGTGGCGAGCACGCGGGTGGTATCCTCCGCATCCATGTCGGCACCATCGGCGTGGAAATAGGTCGTCAGCGATACCGTGCCGAACGGCACCAGCTCGTGCCGCGCGTGGAACACGCGGCCGAAGAATGCGTCCGACATCGACATCAGCGACAGCGCATCGAGCTTGCGCGGCACGCGGTCGGCGATCCAGAGTTTTGAATAGGGGCTCGACGGCTGCTTCGCGGCGCCGCCGCCGAGCTTCGGTTCGCCCTCGGCGAAGCGGAAATCATACTGGTTGGCCCAGGTCATCGCGAGCTTCGGATAGGGCCGCAGTTCCTCGAACGGCACCGCGCCGGGAAACTCGGCGGGCTGGTGCGACCACGATGGTCGGCGCTCGGCAAACACCGCGGTCGCCAGCGTCCTGACCTCGCCGCCGCCTTGCGTCATCTCGACCGACCAGTGCTGGCTCGAGCGATTGGCACGGACCAGGCGGACGTCGAGATCGAACACGCCCTCGGCGACCGGCGCGCAGTAATTGACCGTCAGCGCCAGCGGATCGCCCGCGCGCTGCGGATGCTGCATCAGGGCGCGCAGGATCGTCGCGGCGGTGCAGCCGCCGAACGGGCCGACGAACGCCCAGTAATCCGGGCTGGTCCGTCCCTGCCAGCGGCTGTCGCCGGCAGTCACAGCGGTCGCTTCATCGAAAAGGTGCGGAGCCTTGGTGAGCATGCAATTCCTCAAGTGCGGTTCGTGCCGCCGTCATTGCTTCGCTAACGCTCGCTATGACGGCGTCTGCGGCGCCTTCAGTATCGCGGCAACTGTGCCGGATTCAATGATGCCGGACGTAATCGATCTTCGCCTCCCGGGATTACCCCTTCGCCTCGCGCTGGTTGCCGAGCTGCGGCGAGGCGCTCGGGTGCACCGGCACGTGCCAGATGTCCTCGGCATATTCGCGGATGGTGCGGTCGGAGGAGAACCACGCCATGCGCGCCACGTTGAGGATCGAAGCCCGGGTCCAGGCCGGCACCACCTGCCAGCGCGCGTCGATGCCGCGTTGCGCGTCGTAGTAGGAGTCGAAATCGGCCGAGACCATGTAGTGGTCGAGGTAGCGCAGCGCGTGCCCGATCGAGGCGAAGCGCGCGGGATCGCCCGGCGAGAACTCGCCGCTCTCGATGGCGCGGATTGCGCGCTCGAGCCGCGGCGATTTGCCGATCACGTCGCTGGCATCGAGCCCCTGCTTGCGGCGGACCATGACGTCGCCGGCCTCGAGGCCGAAGATCGCGATGTTCTCCTCGCCGACATTGTCGCGGATTTCGATATTGGCGCCGTCGAGCGTGCCGATGGTCAGCGCGCCGTTCAGCGCGAGCTTCATGTTGCCGGTGCCCGAGGCCTCCATGCCGGCGGTCGAGATCTGCTCGGAGAGATCGGCGGCGGGGATAATCACCTCGGCGAGGCTGACATTGTAGTCGGCGAGGAATGCGACCTTCAGCCTGCCGCCGAGCGAAGCGTCGTTGTTGACGATTTCGGCGACGTCGCTGATCAGCTTGATGATCAGCTTGGCGTAGCGGTAGCTCGCCGCCGCTTTGCCGGCGAAGATCTTCACGCGCGGCACCCAGTCGCGCTGCGGCTCGTCCTTCATCGCGTGGTAGAGCGCGATCGTCTCCAGGATGTTGAGCAGCTGCCGCTTGTATTCGTGGATGCGCTTGATCTGCACGTCGAACAGCGCCGACGGGTCGACCTTGATGTGGTTGCGCTCGCCGATCAGCCGCGCCAGCGCCAGCTTGTTGTGATGCTTGACGTCGCGGAAGCGCTTCTGGAATTCCAGATCGCTCGAGTGGGGCTCGAGCCGTTCGAGCAGCGAGAAGTCGTCGAGCACGGCCTCGCCGCAGGTCTCGCGCAGCAGTGCGGTCAGCCGCGGGTTGGCCAGCATCAGCCAGCGGCGGAAGGTGATGCCGTTGGTCTTGTTGGTGATGCGCTGGGGATAGAGATGATGAAGGTCGTGGAACACGGTTTCCTTCATCAGGTCGGAATGCATCGCGGAGACGCCGTTGATGCGGTGCGAGCCGACGAAGGCGAGCTGGCCCATCCGCACGCGGCGGCCGCTGCGCTCGTCGATCAGCGAGACCGAGGCGCGGTATTCGATGTCGCCGGGGAAGCGCTCTTCGGCCAGCGCGAGATGCGCCACGTTGATGCGGTAGATGATCTCGAGATGCCGCGGCAAGAGCCGCTCGAACAATTCGACCGGCCAGGTCTCGAGCGCCTCCGGCAGCAGCGTGTGATTGGTGTAGGACAGGGTCGCGACCGTGATCTTCCAGGCCTCGTCCCAGCGGAAACTGTGCAGGTCGACCAGGATGCGCATCAGCTCGGTGACCGCAAGGCTCGGATGGGTGTCGTTGAGCTGCACGGCGGCCTTCTGCGCGAGGTTGCGCAGGCCGCCGTCGGAGGCGAGATGCCGGTTCACGAGATCCTGCAACGAGGCCGAGACGAAGAAATATTCCTGGCGCAGCCGCAGCTCGCGGCCCGCCGCGCTCTCGTCGTTCGGATAGAGGAACTTGCAGATCGCCTCCGCGCGCGCCTGCTCGGCGCTCGCCGAGACGTAGTCGCCGGTGTTGAAGACGTCGAGCTTGAGCGGATCGGGCGCGTGCGCCGACCACAGCCGAAGCGCGTTGACGTGCTGGCCGCGCCAGCCGACGATCGGCGTGTCGTAGGCCATCGCCTCGACGGTTTCCGCCGGATGCCAGGTGGCGCGGTCGCGGCCGCGCTCGTCGGCATGCTCCACATGGCCGCCGAAGTGGACGTTGTAGACCACCTCAGGCCGCTGGAATTCCCAGGGGTTGCCGAAGGCGAGCCATTCGTCGGGATATTCCTGCTGCCAGCCCTGGTTCATGATCTGGCGGAACAGGCCGAAATCGTAGCGGATGCCGTAGCCGGTCGCGGGGATCGCCAGCGTCGCCATGCTCTCCATGAAGCAGGCCGCGAGCCGCCCGAGGCCGCCATTGCCGAGCGCCGCGTCGGGCTCGCATTTGCGCAGGTCGGAGAGATCGACGCCGAGGTCGCCGAGCGCGGCCTCGAACAGCGGCAGCAATCCCATATTGTTCAGCGCGTCGGTGAACAGGCGGCCGATCAGGAATTCGAGCGAGAGATAATAGACGCGCTTGGAGCCGGCGTCGTAGGTCTGCTTCTCGGCCGTCAGCCAGTGGTGCACGATGCGGTCGCGCAGCGCCAGCGCCGCCGCCTTGTACCAGTCGCGCCTGGTCGCCATGCCGGCGTCCTTGCCGATCGCCAGCCGCAGCTTGGCGAGGATCGCCCCCTTGATCTCGGTCAGCGCCAGTTCGTCGATCGGCTGGTTCAATGCCGGGTAGTTTGTTTGTTCGTGCAAAGCGCTCAATCCCTGCCGTTCAGACTCCGGATCATGATGCGATCATATTGTCCGGATCATGCCCCAAGTCGATGATACGCGCGTTGCACGGCAATCGAAACCGCCCGAAGCGTTTGCCGTGCCTGGCGCTGCCGACATTTTATGCAAGGACCGGGCCGATCGAGGGGCCTTCGGAACCGTCGTAGCCGGTGCTACGATCGGCCGTGAAAGCCGGGATTTTGCGGCAATTCGGCGGAGGATGCATGATGAGACTCTTGATCGAGATCGCGGCCGCGGCGTTGCTCATGGTGTGCATCACCGCCACAAGCGCAGCCTATGCGGCGGGCAAACCTGGCCGCAGCGCCGACGGCCTGAGCTGCAGCTTCAGCGTGACCCAGAACGCTTCGCCTGCCGCGCGCTGCGCCGCCATCAAGCGGCAATGCGGCGGCAAGTTTTACGCGAATGCCTGCGGCGACAAATTGCTGTCCGCAGCGAATTAGATGGCCGCACAACGCGCCGTCACGCGCGATCGGGAACACCGGAGTGATACGGATTTCCAAGACTTAACGAGTTCTTTACAAACACAGCTGTCGCGCGTGGGGCGGGCACATTTTCCAGCTTCGACGCATTTCATTCCGAACCAATTTTTCAACGGGCCGCTGACTTAGTCAGCGGCCCGAATTGCTTTTGGGACAGGCATACGCGTGACAGAGCGATGATGTTCGCTCGCGCCACATCGTCGTCCTGGCGAAAGCCAGGGCTGGCAACGCTCGTAGAGCTTCTTACCGCTCCAAGTGGGTCACGATTGGTCGTTCTCGACGACGTTTATTCCCTCCTCGCTCAGTGCCTGCATGACCGCCTCGATGTCATCGGGCGTTGTCGTCGTTGACGGCAGCAGGTCGTTGAGTTGGTCGAATGTGATGGCTCCCGTCGAGCGGGCAAGCTCTACGGCCATCCGGATCGCATCTTGCAGTCTCATTCCTCGGCTCTCCAAAATCGCTGCCCCTACCAAATGGCGAGAGTCTCGGTGTATTCGGATCGGCGAGGGAACGAATTAAGAACACTTTAGCAAGCCTTTGATATATCATTGTGATTCGGCGCCTGCGCCGACACAATATCTATGGTCTCTCAGTCTCCGCGAGGGCTACATGTCCACCATCGCCTTTGACCAATTCGCTCTGACCCGGATTGCCGATTTCGCGCGGTCGCTGTCGCGGCTGCATCAGGCCTCGCGGCGCCAGCCGATCGACGACGACCAGCTCGACCGCGAGTTCAATGCGGTCTGCATGTCGATCTGGGGCTACACCACGGATGATTTCAGCGACGAGCTGTTCTCGAACGAGGATCACGCCTGGCTCGATACGCTCGATGAGGCGCATGCGCGGATCTTCGCCGGCGAGCAGGGTTACGACCTCGTCGACGATCACGGCATGCTGACGGACTGGTGGGGCTATTGCTGGATGATCCTCGCCGAGAAGCGCGGCCTCCTCAACCCCGAGAACCGCGCCGCCGCGCGGGCCGCGATCGAGGAGAAGTACATGGCCGCGCCGAACGTGATCGGCGTGATTGTGGCGCGCTGAGTGGCGCAGCTCGAAGCCGTCAATTCGCCTCGGCCCGCTTGGCGGGCTTTGCGGCATTGCCCTTCGGCACTACAGACGTCGGTGTCGACGGTGCGACATCGCGGCTGGTTTCCGGCAGCGGCGCGTCGCTGGCGATCTCGGCGCTGACGGGAGCAACCTTCATTTCGCCAAGCCGCGCGCGAACCGCCGCGGTCAATCCGGGATAGGAAGCGATCGGCGTGAAGTCGAAGGACTGCTCGTTGCCGACACGGACGCCGGTGTAAGCGACGAGGCCGTCGGTGGTCGCGATCACGTCGCCGGCCTTCAGCGAGGCATCGAGCGCGAGGTCGACCGGCGCGAGCCCGGCGGGGTCGCGGCCATTGCAGGTGCAGTCGGCGCGCAGCGCCTTGCGATAGGCGAAGGCGTTCTCGCTGTCGGCGTAGCGCTCACCCGTAGCCGAGGCGGAGCTGTCGATATGGCTGCCGTAATAGACCTTGATCGCGCTCGCGGGACAGAACGCCTGGCAGAGCTGCGCCGGCGTCGCGTTGCCGCGCATCGTCAGCGGGAAATACTTGCCGTCGCAGCTGCGCACGCAGTACGCCGGTCCGGAACCGGCCACGCGCGCCGCCGAGACCGGTGCGGACGTCTGCCGTTCCGGCTGCTGGTTGAGGCCGAACGGATCGGCGAAGAAATTGGCTTGCGGCGGGGCCTGCCGGCCCTGCTGCTTCTGGGAACCGCCGAAGAAGAAATCGAACAGCCCTTCGGCCGAGACGGGAGCGGGCAAGACCAGGACGGAACCCGCAAACGCAGCGGCAAGCATCACGCGGCGCCGCATGCGCCGATCACTCAACTCTGTACGCAACGCCAACTCCACCCGACGCGCCTCGCCGCGGCGACAAGGTGCCCCGGCGGATTCACCATAGTGCGTGATGGTAAACGGGCGATTGATTGGGGGGGACGGCGTCAAAGGAAGGCGAGATGGCGCGGACCTTCTTCACCTCGCCCCGCCTGCGGGGAGAGCATAGGCCGCCTCCGGCGGCCGTCCTCAAGAACGCCGAAGCAAGGCTTCGGCTATGTCGCTTCGTAAGATGCGATCCGGGTTGAGGGGGTACACGTCTCACCGCGTTCACGGCTCGTGGAAGCAGCCCCTCACCCCGACCCTCTCCCCGCAAGAGCGGGGCGAGGGAGAAGAGAGACCGTCAGTCCTTCAGGAACTCGCCGGCCTTGTACAGCGCGCGGAACGGCAAGCCGGCTTCGGCAAACGTCTCGGTCGCGCCTTCCTCGCGGTCGACCATGGTGAACACCAGCGCGATCTCGCCGCCGGCCTCGCGCACGGCTTCCACAGCCTTCAGCGCGGAGCCGCCTGTGGTGGTGACGTCCTCGACGATCACGATGCGCTTGCCCGCCAGTGTCTCACCCTTGGCGAGCCCTTCGACGGCAAGCCGCGCGCCGTGCTCCTTCGGCTTCTTGCGTACGAAAAACGCCGCGATCGGATGACCCTTCAGCCATGACAGCTGTGCGATGGCGCCGGCGAGCGGCACCGCGCCCATCTCGAGCCCGCCGACGAAGTCGAGCCGGTCGTCCTTCAGCGCCTCATAGGTGAGCTCGGCGAGCAGCGCCGCGCCTTCGGGATCGAGCATCGTCGGCTTCAGGTTGAAATAGAAATCGCTCTTGCGGCCCGACGCCAAGGTGATCTCGCCGCGGCCGAACGAGCGCTTGCGGATGATCTCGGCGAGGCGGGCACGGGAGGCTGACTTGGACAAAGGCTTTTCCCTTGGGAGTTCTTTGAGGCTTCTGAAGCGGCCGGCAATCTATCGGCGGTCTCCCGCACATTCCAGCGAGTAAATCCCGCCGTCAACAGTGCCCGCGCCGCCATTTTCAGCGCAGCCGTGTGCGGAAAGCGCGGTTGTGCGGCCGTTACAATCCCCGTAAGCAGGCGCGAAACACTCGGCCAAACACTTGCACGGGAAGCGGAAATGACCATCGAGCTGCACACCTGGAACACCCCTAACGGCCGCAAGATCTCGGTGGCGCTGGAGGAAATGGGTCTGCCCTACAAGGTGATCCCGGTGAATATCGGCAAGGGCGAGCAGATGGCGCCCGCGTTCCTCGCGATCAGCCCGAACAACAAGATCCCGGCGATCGTCGATCCCGATGGTCCCGGCGGCAAGCCGGTCAGCATCTTCGAGTCCGGCGCGATCCTGCTCTATCTCGGCGAAAAGACCGGCAAGTTCCTGCCGAAGCCGCTGGCGGAGCGGATCCCCGTCTATGAGTGGCTGATGTGGCAGATGGGCGGTTTCGGCCCGATGCCGGGCCAGGTGCACCATTTCATCGCGCTGGAGAACGAGCAGGACCGCGCCTATGGCCTGAAGCGCTACATGGCCGAGACGCGGCGGCTCTACGGCGTGCTGGATCGCCGGCTGGATGGCCGCGAGTTCGTCGCCGGCGATCTCTCGGTGGCCGATTTCGCCATCCTCGGCTGGGCCTGGCGCCATCCGCGCCACAAGGTCGATCTGGCCGACTTCCGCAACGTCAAGCGCTGGTACGATGCGCTGATGGCCCGCCCGGCGACGAAGCGGGGCATGGAGGCGAAGCTGGATTGAGGGCGGTGTCATTGCCGGGCTTGACCCGGCAATCCATCCTCTTCGCAATGGCGCTTCAGTTGCCGCCCGCTTGGGCGGGCGATGGATGCGCGGGGCAAGCCCGCGCATCACGAGTTGGGCTCACGCCCGCCGCGCCTCGAGCGCCATCTTCATCGCGAGTCCCGCGAGCACCGTGCCCATCAGCCAGCGCTGCACCAGCAGCCAGGTCGGGCGGGTGCCGAGGAACACCGCGATCGAGCCGGCGGCGAGCGCGATCATCGCATTGACGCTGACGCTGATCACGATCTGGATCGAGCCGAGCGCGAGCGACTGCGTCAGCACGCTGCCGCCGGTGGGCTCGATGAACTGCGGCAGCAGCGCCAGATAGAGCATCGCGATCTTCGGGTTGAGCAGGTTGGTAATGAAGCCCATCGCGAACAGTTTGCGCGGGCCGTCGACCTTCAGCGCCCTGACCTGGAACGGCAAGCGGCCGCCGGGCCTCACGGCCTGCCACGCCAGCCAGAGCAGATAGGCGGCGCCGGCAAAGCGCAGCGCGTCATAGGCGTAGGGAATTGCAAACAGCAGCGCGGTGATGCCGAACGCCGCGCACAGCATGTAGAACACGAAGCCGAGCGCAACGCCGCCGAGCGAGACGATGCCGGCCGCCGGCCCCTGGGTGATCGAGCGCGAGATCAGGTACATCATGTTCGGCCCGGGAGTCAGCACCATGCCGAGGCAGACGAGCGCAAAGCCGAGCAACGCGGATGTATGGGGCATGACAGGTCTCGCAACGGGACAGACACGCTTCTAGCGTGTCAACCGCCGCGCGGCCATGTTGGAATTGCTCTCGGAGCAATGTCGCTCTGCTCCCTCGCCCCGCGCTTGCGGGGAGGGGTGGGGTGAGGGGCTGCTTCCGCAAAGACGGTGAGAGTGAGTTCGCGGAGATTCCCCCTCACCCGGATCGCACCCCGCTTCGCTGCATGCGATCCGACCTCTCCCCGCAGGCGGGGCGAGGTGGAGTCTAATGCGCCTCGTCCCAATTGTTTGCTGCGCGGGCATCGACCTGCAGCGGCAGCGACAGGATCACGGCCGGGAACGGTGCATCCTGCATCACCTTCTGCACCACCGGCAGCGTCGCCGCGACTTCGGCGTCAGGCACCTCGAAGATCAGTTCGTCATGCACCTGCAGCAGCATCTGCGCCGAGAGCTTCTTCTCGGCGAGTGCGCCCTCGACCCGGATCATGGCGCGGCGGATGATGTCGGCCGCGGTGCCCTGCAGGCGCGCGTTGATCGCGGCGCGTTCGTTGAAGGCGCGCACCGAGGCGTTGGATGCCTTGATGTCGGGGTAGTAGCACTTGCGGCCGAACAGCGTCGTCACATAGCCGTTGCGTCGGCAGAAGTCCTTGGTCTCGTCCATGTAGGCGCGGATGCCGGGGAAGCGCTCGAAATACTTCTTGATGTAGGCAGAAGCTTCCTCGCGCGCGATGCCGAGCTGGTTCGCAAGGCCGAACGCCGAGATGCCGTAGATGATGCCGAAATTGATCGCCTTGGCGCGGCGGCGCACCTCGCTCGGCATGTCCTTGATCGGCACGCCGAACATTTCGGAAGCCGTCATGGCGTGAATGTCGAGCCCGTCGCGGAACGCCTGGCGCAGCACCGGCACGTCGGCGATCTCGGCGAGCAGCCGCAGCTCGATCTGGGAGTAATCGGCCGACACCAGCTTGTGGCCGGGTGTCGCGATGAAGGCGCGGCGAATCTTGCGGCCGTCCTCGGTGCGCACCGGGATGTTCTGCAAATTCGGCTCGTTCGACGACAACCGTCCCGTGGTGGTCGCGGCCAGCGCGTAGGTCGTGTGCACGCGATGGGTCTGCGGATTGACGTAGGTCGGCAGCGCGTCGGTGTAGGTCGATTTCAGCTTCGAGACCTGGCGCCACTCCAGAATCTTCCTCGGGAATTCGTGGCCCTGCTCGGCGAGCTCGTCGAGCACCTGCGCGGTGGTCGACCACGCGCCGGTCTTGGTCTTGGTGCCGCCGGGCAATCCCATCTTGCCGAAGATGATGTCGCCGATCTGCTTCGGACTGCCGACATTGACCGGCTCGCCGGCGATCTCCTGGATCTCGGCCTCTACCCGCGCCGCGGTCTGGGCGAAATCGCCCGACAGCCGCGACAGCACCTGGCGGTCGATCGAGATGCCGCGCCGCTCCATCCGCGCCAGCACCGACACCAGCGGTCGCTCCAGCGTCTCGTAGACCGTCGTCATCCGTTCGGCGACGAGACGGGGCTTCAGCACCCGCCACAGCCGCAGGATCAGGTCGGCGCTTTCGGCCGCATATTCGGTGGCCTTGTCGATCGTGACCTGATCGAAGGTCAACTTGCCCTTGCCGCTGCCGACGAGGCCGCCATAGCTGACGACGGCATGCCCGAACCAGCGCTCGGCGAGCGCCTCCAGCGCATGCGAGCCGCGGCCGGCATCGAGCGCGTAGGACATCAGCTGCGCGTCATCGATGTTGCGCAGCGTGACCCCGTGCTGCGCCAAGGTCACCGAGGTGAACTTGACGTTGAAGCCGACCTTCTGGATGCCTGCGGACTCCAGCAGCGGCTTCAGCGCCTTCAGTGCATCGGCAGTCTTGATCTGGCCGGGCGCGAGGCCGGCATCGAACAGCCCCGCGCCGCCACCGGCCTGCCGGTGGCTGAGCGGGATGTAGCAGGCGTCGTTGGGCGCCACCGCGAGCGCCAGTCCCGACAATTCGGCCTGCATCGGGTCGATCGATTCCGACATCGCCTCAATCGCGATGTAACCGGTGTCGTGCGCGCGCGCGACAAAGGCGCTGAGCTGGTCGAGACTGCCGATCGCCTGGTAGGCCTTGCGATCGAAGCCGATCTTGCGGATCGCCTCGCCACGGGCCTCGGCCAGCGTTGCCGGCGTGCCCTTCAGGCTGGAGTTCTTGTCGTCGCGTGCGCCGGTCGGCTTGGCCCTCGCAGGTGGTGCTGCGGCTGATGTCGGAGCGCCTCCCGGCGCCGGCGTCACGTCCGACGGCGGCAGCGGCGAGAACACGCTGGCGCCGCTCTTGTTGCCGGGATCGGCATCGACATCGGCCGGGTCGATCTGCGCATACTCGGCGACGCGGCGGGTGAGGGTGGAGAACTCCATCGCCTTGAGGAAGGCGACGAGCCGGCGCGAGTCGGGCTCGTGGACGGCGAGGTCGTCGAGCGGCACCTCGAGATCGACCTTGTCGTCGAGCAGCACGAGCTGGCGCGAGATGCGCGCCTTCTCGGCGTTCTCGAGCAGCGCCTCGCGCCGCTTCGGCTGCTTGATCTCGCCGGCGCGGAACAGCAGCTGATCGAGATCGCCATATTCGATGATCAGCTGCGCGGCGGTCTTGATGCCGATGCCGGGCACGCCCGGCACGTTGTCGGTGGAATCGCCGGCCAGCGCCTGCACCTCGACCACCTTTTCGGGCGGCACGCCGAATTTCTCGATCACCTCGTCGCGGCCGATGCGGCGATCCTTCATCGTGTCGTACATCACGACCTTGTCGTTGACGAGCTGCATCAGATCCTTGTCCGACGACACGATCGTCGTGGTCGCGCCGCGCTCGGTCGCGAGCCGCGCATAGGTCGCGATCAGATCGTCGGCCTCGAAGCCGGCCTGCTCGAGGCAGGGCAGCTCGAAGGCGCGCACCGCCTCGCGGATCAGGGCGAATTGCGGGATCAGATCGTCGGGCGCCGGCGGCCGGTGCGCCTTGTAGTCGGGATAGAGCTTGTTGCGGAACGTGATCTCCGACTTGTCGAACACGATTGCCAGATGCGTCGGTCGATGATCGTCCGGCATGTCGCGCAACAGCTTCCACAGCATGTTGCAGAAGCCGAGCACGGCGTTGACCTGCAGCCCATCGGACTTGCGGTTCAGCGGCGGCAGCGCGTGATAGGCGCGGAAGATGTAGGACGAACCATCGACCAGGAAGACGTGGTCTCCCTTCGCCGCGGCCTTGGTAGTAACGGGCTTGGCGGCGACGGGCTTGGCTGCGGTCTGCGGGGCTGATTTGGCGGGGTCTTTGGAGGCTGTTTTCGGCATGGCCGAAACTTAGGGATTTTTGCGGAGATTGACAGCCTTAGCGTCATAGAATCCGCTCTTGCCACACAACCAAAATCGTCGTCCCGGCGAAGGCCGGGACCCATAACCACAGCCGTTTGCTATTGGAGCTCGCTGTGGCCCCATCGTCGTCTCACCACAGACAGTCGGGGTAATGGTCCCGGCCTTCGCCGGGACGACGATCAAATGGCGGACGACGCCGAGAAGCTACGCCTTGTCCCCGGTCGGCGAGAACAGATAGCCGCCGCCGCGGATGGTCCGGATCACCGACGGCTTGGTAGGGTCGAATTCGATCTTGCGGCGGATGCGCATGATGCGCAGGTCGACGGCGCGGTCGAAGGCTTCCGCGTCGCGCGCATTGGCCAGTTCCAGCAGGCGTTCGCGTGACAAAACCCGCTTCGGATTGGCCGCGAACACCTTCAACAGGCCGAATTCGGAGGCCGTCAGCGGGTGCTCATTGCCCTCGTCGTCGCGCAGCGCCTGGGCCTCGAGATCGAGCCATTTGGTGCCGAACCGCACCAGCTGCTCCTTTTCGGCCTTGGCGCTCGCAGGTTCCGGCGCGGCTGCTTTCGCCGGCCCGCTCCGCCGCAGCACCGAGCGGATGCGCGCCATCAGCTCGCGCAGCTCGCAGGGCTTGGCCACGTAATCGTCGGCGCCGAGCTCGAGGCCGACCACGCGGTCGATCGGGCTGGCAGTAGCTGTCAGCATGATGACGGGGACGTTGATCTTGCTCTTGAGGTCGCGAATGATCGACAGACCATCCTCCTCCGGCATGTTGAGGTCCAGCACCACGAGATCGGGCGTGCTGCTCTCGATCTCCTTGCGCAGGCTCTTACCGCCATCGCACAGCGTCACGCCGAAGCCGTGCATCTTGAGGTAATCGCCGACCATCTCGCGGGCCGGCGCCTCATCGTCGACGATGAAGATATGCGGGTTCTGGTTCATGATGTCTCTGTCGCCGGCAGTGTAACCGTAAAGGTCGACCCCTGTCCGGGGCCCGGGCTCTGTGCGGTCACATGGCCGCCATGCATGTCGATGATGCGCTTGACGATGGAAAGGCCGAGGCCGGTCGAGCTTTCGCCCGCGGTCGGCTTGGCCGACAGCCGCTGGAACCGGCCGAACAGCCGGCCGAGATCCTCGGGGCTGAGGCCGGGGCCCTGGTCGGAGATCCGGATCACCGTGTCGTCACCCTCGTGGCTGACGGTGACCGTGATCTTGCCGCCGATCGGCGAATACTTGATGGCGTTGCTGACGAGGTTGTCGATCGCCTCGCGGATCCGGTCGCCATCGCACATCGTGACGAAGTGCTGCGGCCCCGAGACCGAGATGCTCTGCTGCTTGTTGACGGCCGAGGGCAAATTGGCCTCGGTGACCTCGTTGACAAGGGCCGCGACGTCGACCGGCTCGCGGCGGATGGTGATGTCGAAGGCGTCGGCCATCGCATCCGAGATCAGGTGGTCGACCATCGAGGTCAGCCGCTTGGTGGCGTCCCTGATGTGCTCGACCTGGGCGGTGACGTTCTCCTTCGGCGAGCTCGCACCGATCAATTCGGTCAGCATCTCGGTGCGGCCGAGGATCACGCCGAGCGGATTCTTCAGATCGTGGGCGACGGTGCCGAGGATTTCGTTCTTGAAGCCGTTGGCGCGCTGCAGCCGCAGCCATTGCGCCGACAGCCGCCGGTTGGCCTGCATCAGCGCGCGGGTGCGCTGCGCGACGCGGTCCTCGAGCTGGGTGTTGGCCTCTTGAAGTTGCTGGTAGAGGATCACGTTGTCGAACGCGATCGACAGCCGGCTCGAGAAGATCTCGACCAGCGCGCGGTCGGTGTCGGAGAGCTGGCGCTCGGCCTGCAGCAGCACCACGACCTCGCGGCCGCTGCCGGTGCGCGAATAGAGCACGCTGCGGTGGTCGGCGAACTCGTTCTTGCGGCGCTGGAAGGCTTCCTCCACCATGTGCCGCAGGTCGGGATCGAGCGCCTTCGAGGACGTCGTGCCGATGAAGCGGCTGTAGCAGCCCGAGCAGGCCAGCACCGAGAAATCGGCGGCGGCGGAATTGCCGTCGTCGCGCAGCACCAGGATGCCGGCGCAGTCGACATTGAGCAGCGAGGCGAGCTGCGTCAGCACGCCCTCGGCCAGCCGCTGCATCGACTTGAAGTCGTACAGCGTCGAGGCCGCATCGATGATGATCTCGAGCCCGCGCCTTGTCTGCACCATGCGCTCGAGCTGCTGGTAGCTGCGCAGCGCGGCGGTCAGCGAGGTGAACAGCTTGTCGGCGGTGAGCTCGGTCTTCGCCTTGTAGTCGTTGATGTCGTATTGCACGATGACGCGCCGCTCCGGCGCCTGGCCGGGTTGGCCGGTGCGCAGGATGATGCGGACGGTCTCGTTCTTGATCTCGTTGCGGATGTATTCGACGAGCTCGAGGCCGGCGATGTCGGTCTCCATGATGACGTCGAGCAGCACGGCTGCGATGTCGGGGTTGTCCCGCATCAGCGTGCGGCCTTCGGCCGCGGAGTAGGCTGACAGGATCTCCAGCGTCGCGCCGTTCAGGTTGTAATCGCTGAGCGCAAAACGGGTGCCTTCGTGGACGGCGTGATCGTCGTCGATCACGGCGATCTTCCACTTCCGTACCGGCGAGTCCTCCGGGGGGCTCTCGGTGTCGTCGATCAGTTGGAGGACATCGTCCTGTTCGGCCATTGACTGGTTCCGTCGGCTGCTGCGTCAGTGATCGTGGGCTGTCCCTTGGCGATCCTGGGCATGATAATGCGAAAAGTGGTGCCTTGTCCTACCCTTGACTCCAGCATCATGCGTCCGCCGAGCTGCTGGGTGACGAGGTTATAGACGATATGGAGGCCGAGGCCCGTACCACCTTCGTTGCGGCGCGTCGTAAAGAACGGGTCGAACGCCTGTCGCTGCACGTCCGGCGTCATGCCGGCCCCGTCGTCCGCAAAGATGATCTCGACATCATCGGTGCCGCGACCGCGCGCCGAGATCGTGATGTTGCCGGAGCGGCCGTCGGCGAAGGCATGATTGACGGCGTTGAGGAAAAGATTGGTTAAGATCTGCCCATAGGCGCCGGGATAGCCGTCGATCAGGAGCCCATCGGGCACGTCGGCGGACAGCGCGACCTGGGCCTTCTTCAGCACCGGCCGCAGGCTCGCCACGATCTGGTCGGTCGCTTCGCTCAAGGCAAACTGGCGGCGTTCGGCATGCGAGCGATCGACCGCGACCTGCTTGAACGACTGGATCAGTTCGCCGGCGCGCTGCAGATTCGCGACCAGTTGCTGCGATGCGTCACGCGAGGCGCGCACGAATTCGTCGAGCCTGGAGCGGCGCAGCGGCTCGGTCTTCAGGTCGTTCTCGAACATCTCGCTGCGGCGGGCAAAGCTCGAGGCGACCGTCAGGCTGATGCCGATCGGATTGTTGACCTCGTGGGCGACGCCGGCAACGAGGCCGCCGAGCGCGGCGAGGCGCTCGGCATCGATCAGGTTCTGCTGCGCGGCGTTGAGCTCGAGCAGCGCGCTCTCGGCCTTCTCCTTGGCGCTGCGCAGCTCGTCCTCGGTCTTGCGCTTGGCGATCGCGTTTTCGCGGAACACCTCGACCGCACGCGCCATCGCGCCGACCTCGTCCTTGGCCGAGGTGCCCTGCACCGGCCGGTCGAGGTCGCCCGAGGTGATGGTGCGCATCGCCGCCATGATCTGCGCCAGCGGCAGCCGGATCGACAATGCGATCATGACGCCGGCCGACATGATGACGCCGAGGAAGATCACGGCGATCGACAGCACCCGGCGCGAGATCGACGTCAGCGTCTTGTCGAACGTCTCCTGCGCCTTCTGCTCGCGCTGGCGCATCTTCACCGAGAGCTCGTCGATCGCGCCGATCGCGTCGGCCTGGCTGGCGTCGATCGAGTTGCGCAACAGATCGGTGCGGTTGGTGAGCTGTTCGCTGAGCTTGCCGAGCCCGTCGCGCAGTTCGGCGGTCTTGACCTTGAGCCGCGCCAGCGCCATGCGCTGCAGATCGTTCTCGGCCAGATCGGTCATGACTGGGATCGTCTTCTCGATCGTATCGATGTTGCGGCGGGCTTCCTCGGCCGACGAGGAGGCAAGCGAAAGGTAGTAGGCGTTGGCGGCGACCAAGAGCGAGGTGAAGGCTTCGCGCGATTTGCCGAGCGCGGGCCAGATCAGCGCGTCGCGATGGCCGGTGGCGCCCTCGATGATCGAATAGAGCCCGGCCATGTCCTTGGTCGGCGACAGCACCTCTTCGTCATAGGTCTTGGAGATCTTGGTCTGCACGGTGCGCAACTCGCCGAAGCCGTCGAGGAAGCGGCTGGTGACGCGCTCCAGCTGCTCGACCGAGCCCGACAGCATCGGGTCGGTCGAGGCCCGGTTGGTCAGCGTGCCGAGCACGGCCTCGCGCAGCAGCAGGATTTCCGCGAACAGGTCCGGGCTCGGCTGGTTGATGTAGCGATGGATCAGGTTCTGCAGACGGCTGGTCTCGCTTTCGAGCCTGGCCAGGATCTTGTCGGATTCCCGCACCTGGCGGACATCGTCCCAGGCCGAGCCGAGCACCTTCGAGCCGTTCCAGATCAGCACCGCGAGCACGACCACGACGGCGGAATTGAGCAGCGCGATCGAAAGAATGCGCCAGCGGATCGGCACCGCACGCAGCAACTGGACGATGCGGAAGCGGCCCTGCGGCCCAAAGGCCGCCCGAGGTCGCATCGTCCCGTCCTGTCTGGGTGCGTCCAAGATCCGGTCACTCCATGTTGCGGATGCGTTCGATCAGCCCAGCTATCGCCGGATCGCGCTCCGCGTTGGCATAGATGCCGGCCATCGCCGCGTCGAACGGCTTGCGGTCGAAATCGGTCACAACCTTGACGCCGGCCTGCTCCGCCTGCTTGCGCGAGCGCTCCTCGAGCTCACGCCACTTCTCGCGCATGTAGATGCTGGAGCGCTGCGCGGCTTCGCGGAAGATGATCTGTTCATCCGGCGTGAGGCTGGCCCAGGCCTTGCGCGACATCACCAGCACTTCGGGGCTCACGGTGTGTCGGGTCAGGGTATAGTAGCCGGCGTATTTGTAGTGGCCGGTGGTGACGAAGGACGGCCAGTTGTTCTCCGCGCCGTCGATCAGCCGGTTGGCGAGCCCGGTCAGCACCTGGCCGTAGGCCATCTGGACCGGCTGGGCGCCAAGCGCGCGGATCATGTCCGACATCTGTTCGGATTGCTGTACCCGCAGCCGCAGCCCCTTGAGGTCGTCGAGCGAGCGCACCGGGCGGACGCTGTTATAGATCGAGCGCGCGCCGGAATCGTAGAAGGTCAGCCCGACGAAGCCGTGGGCTTCGAGGCTGTTCAGGATCTCGCTGCCGATCGGTCCATCCAGCACATGCTGCAGATGCTCAAGGGATCGGAACAGGAACGGCATCGCCAGCACATTCACCGAAGGCACCATGGTTCCGATCAGCGCGACATTGGTCCGGTTCAGATCGATGGCGCCCACCCGGGTCTGCTCCAGCGTCTCCCTTTCCTCGCCGAGCTGGCGGGAATGGAAGACCACGATGTGGTGCCTGCCGCCGGTGCGTTCGGCGATCAGGCGGTCCATGTAATTCAGCGCCTGGACCGTCGGATAGTCTTCATTCTGGGTATCGGCAGTGCGGAATTCGCGCGCAGAAGCGCTCGCCAAGACCGCTGTCCATAGCAGCGCGACGGCAAGCGTTATTATCCGCGAAAGGCCGGCGCGGCGGTACACAGGCAACAATTCCCCTTGTGATTTGTGTCTGGGGCGGGAGGAAAAGGTTCAACGCTTTTAGCAGAATGGCGGTGGTTCGCCCATCCGCCATACATTAAAACCGAGCTGCAACCTGCGGTGTCGATTGAATTTGTGGTTGTAGCGCCTTATGACCGCGTGTTGGCATCCGGAAACGGCTCGTTGTGAAGTTCGCCTTGAAGCTCTTTAACCTCGCCCTGTACCTCGTCGTCGCGGCCCTTCTGCTTGTGGCACCGGCACAAGCGGCGACCGAGATCATGTGGTGGCACGCGATGTCGGGCGAGCTCGGCAAGCAGCTCGAGAAGCTCGCCGCCGACTTCAACGCCTCGCAGTCCGACTACCGGATCGTGCCCGCCTACAAGGGCAACTACACCGAGACCGTCACGGCGGCGATCTTCGCGTTCCGCTCCCGCAGCCAGCCGGCGATCGTTCAGGTCAACGAGATTGCCACCGCAACCATGATGGCGGCGCGCGGCGCGATCTATCCGGTGTTCGAGCTGATGCGCGATCAATCGGAGGCGTTCGCTCCGTCGGCCTATCTACCCGCGGTGGCGGGCTACTATGCCGATGTCGACGGCAACATGCTGTCGTTCCCGTTCAACGCCTCGACGCCGATCCTTTACTACAACAAGGATATGTTCCGGTCGGCCGGGCTCGATCCGAGCGAGCCTCCGAAGACCTGGCCGGAGCTCGGCATCGTGGCCAAGCGGCTGCGTGCCGCGGGTGCGATGTGCGGCGTGACCACGTCATGGCCGTCCTGGATCAATGTCGAGAATTTCTCCGCCTTTCACAATCTGCCGATCGCGACCAAGGCCAACGGCTTTGCCGGGCTCGACGCGCAGCTGATCTTCAACAATCCGATGGTGGTGCGCCACATCGCGCAGCTCGCGCAGTGGCAGGCCGACAAGACCTTCGACTATAGCGGCCGCGGCCAGACCGCCGAGCCGCGCTTTCAGAAGGGAGAGTGCGGCATCTTCATCGGCTCGTCGGGCACGCGTGCCGACATCAAGGCCAATTCGAAATTCGAGGTCGGCTACGGCATGATGCCGTTTGATCCCGACGTGCAGGGCGCGCCGCAGAACTCGATCATCGGCGGTGCGACGCTGTGGGTGCTGCGCGACCGGCCGCGCGCCGAATATGCCGGGGTGGCGAAATTCTTCGCCTATCTGTCGCGGCCCGAGGTGCAGGCCGCCTGGCACCAGAACACCGGCTACCTGCCGATCACCCGCGCCGCATTCGATCTGAGTCGCACGCAGGGATTCTACGAGCGCAATCCCGGCGCCTCGATCTCGATCGAGGAGGTCACGCTGAAGCCGCCGACCGACAATTCCAGGGGCATCCGCCTCGGCTCGTTCGTCCTGATCCGCGACGTGATCGAGGAGGAGCTCGAGCAGGTGTTCGCCGGCAAGCGTTCGGCGCAGTCCGCGATGGACAACGCCGTCGAACGCGGCAACCGTCTGCTGCGCCAGTTCGAGCGCGCCAATCCGGATCGATGAGGGGCTGTGCGTTGTCTTAACCTCCCCTTGAAAAGGGGAGGTCGCTTTGCTCGCCAGAGCAAAGCGGGTGGGGATCTGCTCTCACCGCTTGCACTGTCGCCTGCGGCAGACTCCCCCATCCCGACCTTCCCCCTTTCAGGGGGAAGGAGAAGAGTTCGCAGTCCGGATGAACTTCCGTCATTGCGAGGAGCGAAGCGACGAAGCAATCCATTCGGGCTACAAGCGGCGCCATGGTTCGCTCGCAATGACGGCTGACACATGATCGCTCAGCTTCCACCCATCACCGACTACGACACCTATCGCGCCTGGCGTGGCGACACGTCGCGCTGGTTGCCCATCGCGCGCGACATTGCCGATGGCCACGGGCTGTCGTGGGGCGCGCCGCACGTGTTCTCGACCGGCACCAACCTCGTCGTCGGGCTCGACGGTGAGCTGGTCCTGAAACTGTTTCCGCCGTTTCTGCGCCCGCAATTCGTGTCCGAACGCGGCGCGCTCGCACAACTGCGCGGACGGCTCGGCATTCCGATCCCTGATCTCGTCGCGGAGGGCGAGCGCGACGGCTGGCCGTATCTCGTCATCACGCACCTCGCCGGCACCGTCGGTTCGGAGGTGTGGCCATCGCTGTCGGAACCCGAGCGCGAGCGCGTGCTCGCCGAGATCGGCGCCGTGATCGCCGAGGTGCAGCGCGTGCCGCCCGGCAGCCTGCTGGCGATCGAGCCGCGCTGGGAGGCCTTCATGTGCGGCCAGATCGCGCAGTGCCGGGCGCGGCACGAGCGGCTCGGCCTGCCGGCGAAATTGCTCACCTCGCTCGACGATCTCCTGGGTGACGCGGCCGAATTGATCCCGATGAACGCGCCGCCGGTGATCCTGACCGGCGAGTACATCCCGGAGAATTTCCTGCTGGGCCGCCGGGCCGACGGCTGGCATGTCGCCGGCCTGTTCGATTTCGGCGACGTCCGGACCGGATGGGGCGAGTACGACCTGCTCGGTCCCAGCGCCTTCATGGCCGCCGGGCATCCGCGCCGGGTGCGCAGCCTGTTCGACGGCTACGGCACCCGGCGCAGCGAGGTGACGTTCGCGCTGAAGCGGCGGTTGATGGCGCTCTTGATGCTGCACTCGGCCAGCGATCCGCTCCGGCACATCTGCGTCGCGGGCTGGCCGGACCGGGTCGACGATCTCGTGCAGTTGCAGGAGTTGGTCTGGCCGGATTAGCGGTGACAGTCATGCCGATCTGGGGAGCCGCATCCGCCAGGCGATCCAGCCAACGGCCATTGACAGTGTCGCCACAATAGTCGGCGGCACCCCGTGCCCGTATTCGCCGTGGAGGGTGACGGTCGCGAGCGCCGCCAACATCACGGCACAGCCGAGTGCCGAGCCCCACAGCCGCGTCCGTGCCTGCGCCAGCAGGACGGCGGTCGTGAGTTCGAGCAATCCGGTGACGAAATGGAACCAGTGCGGGTATCCCCACCGCAGATATTCCTCGTAGATTGACCAAGGCGCGAAGATGTTGCTGAGCGATCCCACGGCGAAGAAAGCTGCAAGTCCGAAGGCCGAGACTTCGGGCCAGGAAATCTTTGACATTTGTCCAACCTTTTCTGACGTGGCGCGGCGGATGACCCGTGTGGTCGGCGGCCGGCCGCCACGCATTCATTCCGAGGGAGATGCGAATTTCTGGAGCTGGCCCGAAGGTCGCATCTCATTGCTGATGCGCAGAACCTACGCCGAGGCGGCCTTCTGGGCCGCCGCGAAGACATCGCGCGGAGGCGTTGTGCCGGCGACGTGCTCCGTACCCGCGACGCCGAGGTCCATCCCTCCGGCGTTAACGGCCTCATACATCGCCTCGGCTGGGCCAGACCGGCCCTTTGGAATGCCGAACTGTTCGAATGCGCCCGGCCAATCGGCCCGCGGGACGGCAACGGCTCTAACGTCGAGCTTCATCACTTCACCCAATTGCGCCGCGACTTCATCCGGACTCACCATCGAGCCGAGTTCGATGACCCGATGCCCCGACCATGCCGGCCCGCTCAGAAGCGCTGCGATCTCGGAGCCGATGTCGTCGGTCGCGACCATGGTCGATTTCCGATTTGTGGGGTCGTAGAAGACGGGCAATGCGCCGCCGTGGGCGACGTGCAAGCCGTAAAGGAAGTTCTCGAAAAACCCGCCGGCTCGCACATATGCGATCGGCAATTTCAGGTTGCGAAAGCCCTGCTCCAGAAGTGATAGGGCTGTGATCAGCCCCATCCCGCTGGTTCTGTTCGCGCCCATCGACGAAAGCGCGACGACCCGCGGTGCCGGCGCTTTGGTGAGCGCCTCGACGTAGTTCGCAATGACGCCCTTGGCTTCCATGAAATCCGGCGCGGGGGCCCAGATGGGAGGCAACATGACGAACGCGCCGTCGACGCCGTGGAGCGCCCGCTCGATGGCGGACGCATCGTTCCAGTCCCCGTCGACCAGTTCGACGCCCTGGTCGCTCCAACTCGCCGCCTTTGCGCGGTCGCGGACCAGCGCGCGTACCTTCTTGCCTTGCGCCAGCAAATGTCTTGCCGTCGCGCCGCCAGCTTTTCCCGTAATTCCCATCACTAAAAACATCGGTTTTCTCCTGGCCCTGTCTGGTCTATGTTTGAGGGTAGGTCTCACATAAAGACCTTCGGCCTGCTCCGTAAGGAGGCAGTTTTTTGTAACCAGGAGAGAAAAAGGGGACCCGGCATGAGCGACGCATTGAGCGCGATCGAGCGATTCAGCCGATATCAATCGGACGACGCCCGGTCAGTAAAACCCGTCCATTGCCCGGTGCGCGATGTGCTCGACTGTATCGGCGACAAATGGAGCATACTCATGATCATGACCCTCGCGACGCGACCGCAGCGCTTCAGCGAGCTTCATCGCGCCATACGCGACATCTCCAAACGCATGCTCACCCAGACGCTGCGAGACTTGGAACGCGACGGACTGATCACCCGTCATGTCTTTCCGACCAAGCCGCCGAGCGTTGAATATTGCCTTTCCCCGCTGGGCCAATCCCTGCTGGAGCCGATGGCGAGCCTCATCGACTGGGCCGACCGTCGCTATTCCGATATCCATGCCGCGCGCGTCCGCTTTGACGGAGCGCCCTGTGAAATCCAGCGCCAGTGATTGGGACTGAAGTTCGCTTTGCCGCAAGAGTGAGGCTTGGCGATGGTAGGGTCGGCCAGAAAACAAGCATCGTTCGCGATTTGCTTATTCTTTGAGCGGATATCCCTTCTTTGTATGCAATTTGAGCGCGCCCATCAAGATGCCTTTGACGGTTTGTATCACTTTTTCAGACAGTTAGCGTCTCATAAGCTTTCGTTAAGGGTTGGCACAATCCTTGCGATCTGAGTTCCAAGGCCGTTCTCAAGGGCGTTGGAGCATCACATGAAGCGTCGCGATTTCCTCAAATCGGTGTCCGGACTGGCAGCGGGGGCGCTAGCGCCGACCGCGCCCGCGATCTGGTCGCCGGCCAAGGCCGACGCGCGCTCCGAGACGCTGCTGATCGTCTCCGAAGGTGGTCCCAACAATCTCGATATCCACGGCGTGGGCACCAACGTGCCCGGCTATGAGGTGTCGTGGAATTGCTACGACCGGTTGATCAGCCACGAGATGAAGAGCGGACCGGGCGGCGTGCCCTATTACGACCGCGACAAGTTCAAGCCCGAGCTCGCCGAGGACTTCAACATCGGCGACATGTCGGTCACCTTCAAGCTGCGCAAGAACGCCAAATTCCATGACGGCACGCCGGTCGCGGCGAAGGACGTCAAATGGTCGCTCGACCGCGCCGTCAGCGTCGGCGGCTTCCCGACCTTCCAGATGAGCGCGGGCTCGCTGACCAAGCCCGAGCAGTTCGTCGTCGTCGATGACCACACGGTGCGCGTCGACTTCCTCAAGAAGGACAGACTGACGATCCCCGACCTCGCGGTCATCGTGCCCTGTGTCGTCAACTCCGAGCTGGTGAAGAAGAACGCCAGCGAGAAGGATCCGTGGGGTCTCGAATTCACCAAGCAGCAGACAGCGGGCTCCGGCGCCTACAAGGTGACCAAATGGACCGCCGGCACCGAAGTCATCATGGAGCGCAACGACGATTGGGTCTCTGGCCCGATGCCGAAGATCAAGCGCGTGATCTGGCGCATGGTGCCGCAGGCCGGCAACCGCCGTGCGCTGCTCGAACGCGGCGATGCCGATATCTCCTACGAACTGCCGTTCAAGGACTTCCAGGAGATGAAGACGAACGGCAAGCTCAACGTGGTCTCGCTGCCGTTCTCCAACGGCATCCAGTACATCGGCATGAACGTCACCAAGCCGCCGTTCGACAATCCCAAGGTGCGGCAGGCGATGGCCTATGCGATGCCGTACCAGAAGATCATGGATGCGGTGTTGTTCGGCCTCGCCAACCCGATGTTCGGCGCACCGAAGGACAAGCCGACCGAGGTCGCCTGGCCGCAGCCGACCAAATATTTCACAGACATGGAGAAGGCCAAGGCGCTGCTCGCGGAAGCCGGCTACGCCAACGGCTTCGAGACCACGATCTCGTTCGACCTGAATTTCGCGGGCGTCAACGAGCCGCTCTGCGTGCTGGTGCAGGAGAGCCTCGCGCAGCTCGGCATCAAGACCACCATCAACAAGGTGCCCGGCGCCAATTGGCGCACCGAGCTCACCAAGAAGGAAATGCCGCTGTTCACCAACGTGTTCTCGGGCTGGCTCGATTACCCCGAGTACTTCTTCTACTGGTGCTATCACGGCAACAATTCGATCTTCAACACCATGAGCTACAAGTCGCCGGAGATGGACAAGCTCATCGACGGCGCGCGCATCGCCGCCGCCAATGGCGACACCGCGACCTACGACGCCGACGTGAAGGGCTTCGTCGATCTCGCCTTCGCCGACATCCCACGCATCCCGCTCTACCAGCCATTCGTCAACGTCGCGATGCAAAAGAACATCTCGGGCTACGAGTACTGGTTCCACCGCCGCCTCGACTACCGCGCGATGGCGAAGGGGTGAGGCGGTGATGCTGTCTCTGATCGGCAAGCGGCTGCTGTTCGCGATCCCGTCGCTGATCGGGGTCGTGATCGTGACGTTCCTCTTGACGCGTGCGCTGCCGGGCGATCCCGCGGCGTATTTTGCAGGGCCCGCGGCGACCAAAGAGGCGGTCGACCAGATCAGGAAGAAGCTCGGCTTCGACAAGCCGCTCATCGAGCAGTTCGTCCGCTACACCAACGATCTCGCCCACGGCGATCTCGGCACCTCGCTGACCACGGGGCAGCCGGTCGCCGCCGAGCTGCGCAACCGCCTGCCGGCATCGGCCGAGCTCACTCTGCTCGGCCTCGTCGTCTCGATCGTGATCGCTATACCGCTCGGCGTGCTGGCGGCGACGCGGCCGGGCTCCTGGATCGACCACCTCTGCCGCGTCACCACGACGGCCGGCGTGTCGCTGCCGGTGTTCTTCACCGGGCTGGTGCTGGTCTACGTGTTCTATTTCCGGCTCGGCTGGTCGCCGGCGCCGCTCGGCCGGCTCGACGTGTTCTATAGCGCACCGCCGACCGTCACCGGCTTCTACCTCATCGATGCCTTGATCGCGCGGGATTTCGAGGCATTCCGTTCGGCGTTCAGCCAATTGATCCTGCCGGCGGTGACGCTCGCGATCTTTTCGCTGGCGCCGATCGCGCGCATGACGCGCGCCTCGATGCTGGCGGTGCTGGCGTCCGATTTCGTCCGCACCGCGCGCGCCAGCGGCCTGTCGCCCGGCAAGGTGATCGTGACCTACGCCTTCCGTAACGCGATGCTGCCGGTCATCACCACGCTCAGCATGGTGTTCTCCTTCCTGTTAGGAGCCAATGTGCTGGTGGAGAAGGTGTTCGCCTGGCCCGGCATCGGCTCCTACGCGGTCGAGGCGCTGATCGCGTCCGATTTCGCACCGGTACAGGGCTTCGTGCTGACCATGGCGGTCATGTACGTGCTGCTCAATCTTCTGATCGACATCCTCTATGGCGTGATCGATCCGCGCGTCAGGCTGGAAGGTTAGGGAGGGGCGTATGAGCAGCGTTGCACCGACCGTCGAACCCGCAGGTCCCGCCCGCACCTCCGGGCTTGCCGCAGTCTTCGAGCAGACCCGCTATGTGCTGGGCGAGAACAAGGTCACCGGCTTTGCCTTCGCGCTCTTGGTCCTGATCATGTTTGCCGCGCTGTTCGGGCCCTACGTGGTGCCTTATGATCCACTCACTTCGGATACCGCGGCTGCATTGAAGCCGCCGTCGGCCGCGCACTGGTTCGGCACCGATCAGCTCGGCCGCGACATCTTCAGCCGTGTCATCGTTGCAACGCGGCTCGACACCTTCATCGCGGTCGCTTCCGTCGTGCTGGTTTTCCTGATGGGCGGGCTGGCCGGCATCGCCGCAGGCTATTTCGGCGGCTGGACCGATCGCATCGTCGGCCGCATCGCCGACACCATCATGGCGTTTCCGCTGTTCGTGCTGGCGATGGGAATCGTCGCGGCGCTCGGCAACACCGTGCAGAACATCATCATCGCGACCGCGATCGTGAACTTTCCGCTCTACGCCCGCGTCGCACGCGCCGAAGCAAACGTCCGCCGCAACGCCGGCTTCGTGCAGGCGGCGCGGCTCTCCGGCAACGGCGAGTACCGCATCCTGCTCGGGCACATCCTGCCGAACATCATGCCGATCATGATCGTGCAGATGTCGCTGACCATGGGTTATGCGATCCTCAATGCCGCAGGCCTCTCGTTCATCGGGCTCGGTGTCCGACCGCCGACCGCGGAGTGGGGCATCATGGTTGCCGAGGGCGCGGGCTTCATGGTGTCCGGCGAATGGTGGATCGCGCTGTTCCCGGGCCTTGCACTGATGATCGCGGTGTTCTGCTTCAACCTGCTCGGCGACGGCCTGCGCGACATCGTCGACCCGCAGCGGAGGACCTGATGATTGTCTCGGCGCGGTATCTGGATGCCATTCCGTTGCTTTGCATGGGGTTGTTTTGCCGGTTTTTGGATGACGCATCGCATGAGGGGCGGCGCACATGACCACCCAGCCCCTGCTCGACGTCAGCGACCTCACGGTCGAGTTCACGACGCGTCGCGGCATCGTCAAGGCGGTGCAGCACGTCAACATATCCGTGGCTAAGGGCGAGACCGTCGGTATCGTCGGCGAGTCCGGCTCCGGCAAGTCGGTGACGTCCTATGCGGTGATGCGGATTCTCGACCGGGCCGGCCGGATCGCCGAAGGCTCGGTGATGTTTTCCGGCATCGACGTCAAGGCCGCGACCGAGAGCCAGATGCGTGATCTGCGCGGCCGCGAAGTCTCGATGATCTTCCAGAATCCGCGCGCCGCCCTCAATCCGATCCGCAAGGTCGGGCATCAGATCGAGGACGTGCTGCGCCAGCATGTCCAGCAGGCACAGGTCACCGACCGCGGCGAGAAGGCGATCGAGGCGCTAGAGCAGGTCAAGATCGCGCGTCCGCGCGAGCGCTATCACGCCTATCCGTTCGAGCTGTCCGGCGGCATGTGCCAGCGCGTCGTCATCGCGCTCGCGTTGGCCTGCAACCCGCAGCTTCTGATCGCGGACGAGCCGACCACCGGCCTCGACGTCACCACCCAGAAGGCGGTGATGGACCTGATCGTGGAGCTGACCCGGCGCCGATCGATGTCGACGATCCTGATCACGCACGATCTCGGCCTCGCTGCCGCCTATTGCGATCGCGTCGTGGTGATGGAGAAGGGCCGCGTGGTCGAAACCGCAAAGTCGGCCGACATCTTCGCCGCGCCCCAGCACGACTATACGAAGAAGCTGATGCGCGCGACGCCGCGGATCGGGGTGTCATTGCGGGATCTGCTGCCGGAGGAGGAGGCGAAGTCTCCGCAGCAACTGTCTGTCATGGCCGGGCTTGACCCGGCCATCCATCAATCTTCGCAAGAGATGTCTTCCTCGATGGCCCCCCGGGTCAAGCCCGGGGGTGACGAGAGAAAAGAACCCATCCTGCTCGTCGAAAAGCTCGTCAAGGAATATCCCCGCCAGGGTGCAGGCTCGATGCTCACAAAACTGTTCGGCCGCAAGCCGCCGGTCGAGGAGGAAATCTTCCGCGCCGTCGACGGCATCAGCTTCTCGATCGACCATGGCGAGAGCGTCGGGCTGGTCGGCGAATCCGGCTGCGGCAAGTCGACGACGTCGATGATGGTGATGCGGCTGCTCGACCAGACCTCTGGCCGCATCGTGTTCGATGGCGAGGACATCGGCGGCATCATGCCGCAATCCTTCGCGCGGCTGCCGCGACGCAGCCAGATCCAGATGGTGTTCCAGGATCCGACCGACAGCCTCAATCCGCGCTTCACCGCGGCGCGCGCGATCGCGGACCCGATCATGCAGCTCGGCGATATCAGGGGGCGCGACGCGCTCCGCGACCGCTGCGAGGAGCTCGCACGGCTGGTCGGCCTGCCGGTCAATCTCCTGGATCGGTTTCCGCATCAGCTTTCCGGCGGCCAGAAGGCCCGTGTCGGTATCGCGCGTGCGATCGCTCTGCACCCGAAGCTCGTCATCCTCGACGAGCCGACCGCGGCACTCGACGTCTCGGTGCAGGCGGTGGTGCTCAATTTGCTGCAGGACCTCAAGCAGTCGATGGGTATGAGCTATCTGTTCGTGTCGCACGATCTCAACGTGGTGCGCCTGCTGTGTGATCGCGTCATCGTGATGCGCGCCGGTCGCATCGTCGAGCAGGGCGCATCCGAACACGTCTTGGGCGATCCGCAGGATGCCTATACAAGGGAGCTGCTCACGGCGATCCCGCATCCGCCGTTGCCGGTGTCTTGAAAAACTCATTGGGAGCGAAATGGACGATCATCTCGACGATTACATGAACGCCGTCGCCCGGACGATGGCGTTGCCGCTGGAAGACGCCTGGCGTCCGGCGGTGCGCGCAAATCTCGAGGTCGCGCTGCGGCTGGCGCGGCTGGTCGATGACTTCCCGCTGCCTGACGACCTCGCGTCAGCCGCCGTCTATTCGACCTGAGATCGCGATGTCAGAAACTCCCACCGCCATGTCGGCCGCCGAAATCGCGCAGGCCGTATCGAGCCGCAAGATCACGGCGCTCGCCGCGACCGAGGCGGCGCTCGCGCGCATCGCGGCGCACGACAACGTCCTCAACGCCTTCACCGACGTCACCGCAGATCGCGCGCGGGCCAGGGCCAGGGCGGTCGATGCCGCGATCGCGGCGGGCCAACCGGCCGGCCCGCTTGCCGGCGTGCCCTTCGCGGTGAAGAACCTGTTCGACGTGCAGGGCCTCTCGACCCGCGCCGGCTCCAAGATCAATCGCGACCTGCCGCCGTCGCCGCGCGATGCCACGCTGATCGAGCGGATGGAAGCGGCCGGTGCCGTGCTGGTCGGCGCGCTCAACATGGGCGAATACGCCTACGACTTCACCGGCGAGAACGCCCACGACGGTCCCTCGCGCAATCCGCATGATCCGACGCGGATGGCCGGCGGCTCCTCGGGCGGCTCCGGCAGCGCCGTCGGCGGCGCACTGGTGCCGATCGCGCTCGGCTCCGATACCAACGGCTCGATCCGGGTGCCGTCGTCGTTCTGCGGCATATTCGGCCTGAAGCCGACCTATGGCCGGCTATCTCGCGCGCGATCCTTTCCGTTCGTCGCAAGCCTTGATCACCTCGGTCCGTTTGCGCGCAGCGTGAAAGATCTCGCGCTGGCCTATGACGTCATGCAGGGGCCTGATGCCGACGATCCCGCCTGCATCGTGCAATCGGTCGAACCGACCGTGCCGTTGCTTGCCAACGATGTCAGCCGGCTGCGCGTTGCGATTGCCGGCGGTTATTTCCAGCAGAATTTGTTGCCGGAGGCCATCGAAGCGGTCGCGCGCGTGGCAAAGGCGCTCGGCGCCACCCAGACCGTGGAGCTGCCGGAAGCGGCGCGCGCCCGCGCTGCCGCCTTCATCATGACGACGACCGAGGGCGCCGCGCTGCACCTCGATCGGCTGCGCAAGCGGCCCAACGACTTTGACCCGCCGGTGCGCGACCGCCTGATCGCGGGCGCGATGATCCCGGCGGTCTATGTCGACAAGGCGCAGAAATTCCGCCGCTGGTACCGCGCCAAGGTGTTGGAGCTGTTCCAGTCGGTTGACGTGATCCTGGCGCCGGCAACGCCGTGCACCGCGCCGAAGATCGGTCAGGCCACCTTTACGCTTGACGGGGTCGAGCTTCCGGTGCGTCCCAATATCGGTATCCACACCCAGCCGATCTCCTTCATCGGCCTGCCGGTGGCCGCCGTGCCGGTGCCGCTTGAACCGATGCCGATCGGCGTGCAGATCATTGCCGCGCCCTGGCGCGAGGACATCGCGCTGCGGGTCGCCTACGCGCTGGAACAGATGGGTGTCGCCACGGCTCCCGCGCCAAGAGGAATCTGAAATGGAGATCGACCTTCCCGACGTGCTCGCCGAGGTCACCGCGCAGTTCGAGCGTTACGAGAAGGCGCTGGTCTCGAACGATGTCGCCGTGCTCGACGAGATGTTCCGCAAGGACAGCCGAACGCTGCGCTATGGCATCGGCGAGAACCTTTATGGCCACGCCGAGATCGCGGCGTTTCGCGCAGGGCGAGCGGCGGCCGGGCTGATGCGCAGGATCGACCGCACCGTGATCACGACCTATGGCCGCGACACCGCGATCGCCTCGACGCTGTTCTATCGGGACAGCGCACCCGGGCGGGTGGGCCGGCAGATGCAGACATGGATTCGCTTCGCCGAGGGCTGGAGAATCGTCGCCGCCCATGTCAGCGTCATCGACGAGCCCAAAGGTGTTTGAACAAGGGGGCTTGACCAGGGTGATTGAAAGGGCGTTTCAGCCATGAGCCTGGACGATCTTCCGACCCGCGCGCCGCAGCCGCACGGCACCGAGCCGGAGCCACTCGTGCGGCGCGTCGATCGTGCGGCGTCGCTGGTCGACAAGACCACCCGCGCCGAAGAACTCCGGCTGCAGCTCGCCGACGAGATCGTGCGCGGCACGCTGCCGCCGGGCGCCGGGCTCGATGAAACCGATCTGGCGCGCCGCTTCAAGGTCTCGCGCACGCCGGTGCGTGAGGCGCTACGGCAGCTGGCTGCCAGCGGCCTGATCGACGCGCGCGCGCATCGCGGCGCGGTGGTGGCGCGGCCTTCGCTCGAGCGGCTCACCGGCATGTTCGAGGCGATGGCCGAGCTCGAGGCGATGTGCGCCGGCCTTGCCGCCGAGCGGATGACGCCGGCGGAGCGCCACGCGCTGGAGGCGGTCCATGAGGAGCTGCGGGTGCTGAGCTACACCGGCAATCCCGAGCGCTTCCACGAGGTCAATGAGCGCTTCCACAACGCGATCTACGCCGGATCGCAGAATGCCTATATTGCCGAGATCACCCTGGCGACACGGGTGCGCGTGCAGCCGTTCCGCCGCGCCCAGTTCCGCAACCTCGGGCGGCTGGCAAAATCCCACGCCGAGCACGACCGCGTCGTCGTCGCCATCCTGCGCGGCGACAAGCCAGGCGCCGCCGCTGCGATGCGCGCCCATATCCAGCAGGTGCGCGGGGAATACGAGACCTACGCGGTGTCGGTGTAGGTCCTGCTACCTCTCCCCGCTTGCGGGGCGAGGGAGTGCACTTCCGCTGCGGCTAGGCCTTCGCCCTCTCCGCCATAAACGCCCGCCAGCCGCCATAGGTCGAGATATCCTTCGCGCCGGCGATCGCGGCGGGCTCGACGATGAAGCCCTTGGCTTGCCGTCCGTCGGCGAGCCTGATCGTGCCGATCGACAGCGGCGGCGGGATCGCGGCGACGAATGTACCGAACGAGGCCGGCGACATCGCCCACAGCTCGAGCTTGATCGCATGACCCGCGCCCGCCTCGATGCGCAGCATGCCGGGCTTCGGTGGCGTGGTGTCGAGCGCGTAGAGCTTGTAGTCGGCTGCGGTAGCGGTTTCCTCCAGCAGCCGTGCATCCAGCGTGGTCAGTTCATGATTCAGCGCCATGCCGGAGAGATGCGCGCCGACCACCGCGATCGCGATCTCGTCGGCGCCGGCATGCGCCGGTACTGCGGCCAGCGGCGGCTGCGGCACTGCCTTGGCGCCAAGCGCCAGTCCGGTGTTGGCATGGAATACGCGGCCGATGCCGGCAAGCGCGGCGTCGCGGCCGGCAGGGGCGAGCAGCGTGATGCCGAACGGCGCGCCGTCAGGCCGTATCGCCGCCGGCAGCGCCAGGCCGCACAGATCGAGCAGGTTGACGAAATTGGTGTAGGTGCCGAGCCGCGAATTGAGCTCGATCGGGTTGGCCAGCACGTCAGCGGTGGAATAGACCGTCGGTGCCGTCGGCAGCACGATCGCATCGCACTGTGCGAAGGTGCGCTCGGCGACGCGGCGCAGCGCCTGGAGGCGATAGAGCGCGGAGAAGGTATCCGCCGCGGTGGGCCGCGCGCCGCCGATCGTGATCTCGCGGGTCACCGGATGAATCGCGTCCGGCGATGACGCCAGGAGATCGCGGATCACGAGATAGCGCTCGGCGACCCAGGGGCCTTCATAGAGCAGCCGCGCCGTCTCGTAGAACGGCTCGAGATCGAATTCGACGAGATCGGCGCCCAGCGCCTGCCAGCGCTTGCAGGCTTCGCCATAGGCTTTCTCGGCCTCGCGATCGCCGAAGAAGATCAGCTGGCCGCTCTTGGGAATACCGAGCTTGAGCCTGGCCGGAAACGCCGCGAGAGCTGCCAGCGGCCGGTCGCGCGAGAACGGATCGGCGTCATCCGGCCCGGCCATCACGGCAAGCGCCGCCAGCGCATCGTCGACGGTGAGCGAGAACACCGAGATGCAGTCGAGCGTACGGCAGGCCGGCACCAGCCCCGCGTTCGAGATCAGCCCGAGGCTCGGCTTGAGCCCGACGATGTTGTTGAGCATCGCCGGCACGCGGCCGCTGCCCGCAGTATCGGTGCCGAGCGACAGCGGCACGAGGCCCACCGAGACCGCGACCGCGGAGCCCGAGCTCGACCCACCTGGCACGAGATCGCCGCGCACCGGATTTTTGGGAATGCCATAGGGCGAGCGCACGCCGACCAGGCCGGTGGCGAACTGGTCGAGATTGGTCTTGCCGATGATGATGGCGCCGGCCGCACGCAGTCTCGCAACCGCCGTCGAATCCTGCGCCGGCAGGTAGGCGAACGCCGGGCAGGCGGCGGTGGTCGGCAGGCCCTTGACGTCGATATTGTCCTTCACCGCGACCGGCACGCCATAGAGCGGCAGCGTCGGATCTGTGAGCTGCGCGGCCTCGGCGAGCGCCTCCTTCTCGTCGCGCAGGCTGATGAAGATGGCGGGATCGTTGTGCTCGCGGATGCGCTGGTAACTGCGCGCCACCGTTTGCGCCGGCGTCATGGTCCCGGCGCGGTGTGCGGCAACGATCGCGGCGACAGTTTCAGTCACGTGGTTGGCCTCGTCTCTGGCGCGGTGAGGCATCGGATGCCCGCCGCGAGGGAATTGCAGCGTGATCGAAGCAAGCAATGTGCCATTGTGTACAATTTACCTGCACCTGCGGCACCACAGATTATTGCACAATATCAGTTGCTTGAAATGGTCGCGGGGAGCTGAAGCGGGCTCGCTTGAGAGCGTGTCTGCTCAATTCTAAGGCAGTCGTGACCAGTCCGAAGTCCGGTCGATCGATCAGGTAAAACAGGCGAGGATCTGCAGCAGTTGCTCGCGGTTTTCCTTGCCGATCTTCTCGGCGACATGTCGCTCGTGCTCGGCGGCGAGCCGCTTGAATCGAGCCAGCGCGGTCTTGCCGCGCTTGGTCAAATGCAGCGCGTGGGAGCGACGGTCGGTGGCGGAAGGGATCCGGCTGACGAAGTCGCGTTCCTCCAGGCTGTCGAGCAGGTGCACCAGCCGCGCGCGTTCGATCCCGAGCCGCTTTGCGACCGCCATCTGGCTGAGGCCCGGATTGGCCCAGATCACGGTCATGACCGAATATTGGGTCGGACGGATAGCGACCGTCGCCAGCGTCTTGATGAAGTCCTGGAAGATCCAGAGTTGGAAGCGCCGCACCGCATAGCCCGCGTGGCCGATCAGCGCGTCGAGACCGATGTCATCGGCAGTGTCACCGCCAGTCGTCCCGCCATTCGCCGCGCGCGCCTGAGGGCGGCGGATTGCCGCTGCCTTTCCTGCCGCCTTGCGCGACGTCTGTTGCTTGCTTGCCATGCCCAAGGCTAGCGCGCCCGGGACGGGAGGGGAAGATTGTTGTTGACGACAACAATTGATGTCCGCAACATTATGGCAAAGAGCCCGACCGGGACCGCGATGTCGCACCATGTTGCGGCGCGATCCCGCAAGACACGGGCGAGGAGGAAACCATGACGACGGCCGCCGCCAGCGGAGACGATCCGCACCGCCTGTTCGCCACGCCCGCGATCGTTGCCATCAGCCGCGACGACGGCAGCATCCTGGTCCGCTCCACCGTGCCCTTGAAGGAAAGTGCCCGCTGCGTCGGCGACTGGCTGGAGCACTGGGCACAGCAGGCGCCCGATCGCATCTTCCTCGGCGAACGCGCCAGCGCCGAAGCGCCCTGGAGCACCGTCAGCTATCGCGATGCGCTCGGAATCGTGCGGCGGGCCGCGTCGTGGATCCTGGCGCAAGGGCTGAGCACTGAACGGCCGCTGGTCATCCTCTCCGACAACGGCATCGACCACGCGCTGTTCGCGCTTGCCGCCCAGCATGTCGGCGTGCCTTCGGCCGCGGTCTCGCCGGCCTACTCGCTGATCTCAAAGGACTTCGACAAGCTGAAGAGCATGATCGCGCTGCTCGATCCCGGCGCGATCTATGTCACGAGCACGAAGCCATTCGCGGCGGCGCTAACCGCGATCCGGCCGCTGCATCGCGCAGCCACCGTCAGCGGCAATCCCGACGATACCGATGCGCTGCCATTCCGTTCCATTGTCGCGACGCCGGAAGCATCAGAGGTCGCCACGGCCTTTGCCGCGGTGACGCCGGACACGATCGCAAAATTCCTGTTCACCTCGGGATCGACAGGCACGCCGAAAGCCGTGATCAACACCCAGCGCATGCTGACCTCGAGCCAGCAGGCCAAGGCGCAGACCTGGACGTTCCTGGAGCAGGCCGGCGAGGAACTGATCATATTGGACTGGCTGCCCTGGAGCCACACCTTCGGCGCCAACCACAATTTCAATCTGGTGCTGCGTAACGGCGGCACGCTCTATATCGACGGCGGCAAGCCGGCGCCCGGCCTGTTCGCAACCTCGCTCGCCAATCTGCGCAGTGTGGTACCGACGGTCTATTTCAACGTGCCGCGCGGCTTCGACATGCTGATCGCGGCACTCCGCACCGACGAGGAACTGCGCCGCAAGTTCTTCGAGGGCACCAAATTCGCCTTCTATGCCGGCGCGGCGCTGCCGCAGAATTTGTGGGACGCGCTGGAGGAATTGTCGCTGCAGACGGTCGGCCGCAGGCTGCCGATGGTGTCGGCCTGGGGATCGACCGAGACCTCGCCGCTGGCGACCGATTGCCACTTCCTTGCCAAACGCTCCGGAAATATCGGCGTGCCGATTCCCGGCACCGAGCTCAAGCTCGTGCCGTCGGGCGACAAGCTCGAGGTCCGCGTGCGCGGGCCTAATGTCACGCCGGGTTACTGGAAGGCGCCACAGCTCACCGCCGAGGCCTTCGATGACGAGGGCTTTTACAAGATCGGCGACGCCGTCACCTTTGCCGATCCCGACCGGCCCGATCTCGGCCTGTTCTTCGACGGCCGCGTGGCCGAGGACTTCAAGCTCAATTCCGGCACCTGGGTCAGCGTCGGCACCCTGCGCGTCGCCGGCATCGCGGTGCTGGCGCCGCTTGCGCAGGATATCGTCGTCGCGGGCCACGGCCGCGACGAGGTCCGTTTCCTGGTGTTCCCGAACCTCGCCGCCTGCCGTTCGCTCGCGGGACTGCCCGAGAGCGCTGGCGCGCAGGAGGTCATCGCCCATCCGGCGGTCCGTTCCGCGATTGGGCAAGGGCTGGCACGGCTGAAGGCGCAGGGCGGCCATTCTTCCGGCCATGCCACCCGCGCGCTGCTGCTCGCCGAGCCCGCCTCGGTCGATGGCGGGGAAATCACCGACAAGGGCTACATCAACCAGCGCACCGTGCTGACGCGCCGCACCGCAGCGGTTGGGGTGCTGGAGGACGACGCGTCGTCCGAGCCGATCGCCTGTGCGGGGTCGTGACGTGATTTGTACCGGCGCCGAGTTGGGAGGACGCCACGCACACCGCCGTCGTCCCTGCGAAAGCAGGGACCCATACTCCGCGGCCGACGTTGTGTATAAACGTCGTCGTTCCGCTGGTGTGCAATAATTAGCATTGGTGGTTATGGGTCCCGGCTCGGAGGCCGGGACGACACCGAGTTTGTGGCACGTTTGGCGGGCCATTCACTTGAGCCCTCTGCACCGGTTCCTTGGGGCCTTGCTCCGCACACGCTCGTGTTTTTAGTTGCTATAGCAACTAAGCTGTGCGAGTTTCCGCACCCATAGGGACAGGGCCGGTCAACGGTCACGCTTTTGGGAGGACGATGTTGCGCAGCATGGCGCGAACGGCACGCATTGACACGCGGACAAATAAAGCGGTGGCACAGGGCGCCACCCGTGGCCTTGCCGCACGGTCAGCTCGTGCTTGGCCCGGTCACGGCGCCGAGATTCTCATGCAGCCGGCGCAGCAGGTCGATCAGCACTTCGCGCTCGTCCCTTTTCAGGCACGACAGCAGCCGCCGCTCGCGCTCGAGCGCCGCGACGATGACCTTGTCGTGGATGGCGCGGCCGCGCGCGGTCAAGGTGATCGAATGGGTGCGGCCGTCGTCGGGTGCGGTGCGGATCGTCAGCAGGCCGCGCTTCTGCAGCGCCGCGAGGTTGCGGCTGACCGGGCCCTTGTCGAAGCCGATCACCTGGCAGATCCGGGAGGCGGGAATGCCCGGCTCGATCGCCAGCTGCGAGATGATTCGCCACTCGGTGACGTTGACGCCGAAATTCTTCTGGTAAAACGCGGTGGCGCTGTTCGACAGCTTGTTGCCGATGAAGGTGATGAACGCCGGTACATAGCGATTGAGGTCCAGCAGCGGGCCATCGGTGGCATCTGCGGGATCGGCCGGTTTTGGCCGGCGGGGCTTTCGGGGGAGGGGCTGGCTGCTCATTTCCCAAATCATCGCTGCGAAACTGTTCGGGAGCAAGTGACATGCGGCCCGTGTTGACAAGTTCAAACCTCGGGAGGTCCCGATGACTGCAACAGAAGGTGCGTCCGTCCCGCATCTCGACGTCGATCCGTTCGCGCTCGAATTCTTCGCCGACCCGTTCCCGACCCACGAGCGGCTGCGCGAGGCCGGGCCGGTGGTCTATCTCGACAAGTGGAATGTGTATGGCGTAGCGCGCTACGCCGAGGTCCATGCGGTGCTGAACGATCCCGAGACGTTCTGCTCCAGCCGCGGCGTCGGCCTCAGCGACTTCTCCAAGGAGAAGCCGTGGCGGCCGCCGAGCCTGATCCTGGAGGCCGACCCGCCGGCGCACACCCGCACCCGCACTGTGCTGAGCACGGTGCTGTCCGCGACCGTGATGAAGCAGCTTCGCGGGCGATTTGCCGCCGCCGCGGAGGCCCGGATCGACGCGCTGCTGGAGAAGCGCAGTTTCGACGCGATCGAGGATCTGGCGGAGGCCTATCCGCTGTCGATCTTCCCGGATGCGCTGGGCTTGCGGCCGGAGGGCCGCGAGCATCTGCTGCCTTACGCAAGCCTGGTGTTCAACGCCTTCGGGCCGCCGAACGAGCTGCGCAAGCAGGCGATCGAGCGCTCCGCGCCGCACCAGGCCTATATCGCCGAGCAGTGCCAGCGCGACAATCTCACCCCGGGCGGCATCGGCGCCTGCATCCACGCCCATGTCGATAGCGGTGCCATTACCGCGACCGAGGCCCCGCTCCTGGTGCGCTCGCTGCTATCGGCCGGTCTCGACACGACCGTCAACGGCATCGGCGCCGCCGTCTACTGCCTTGCCCGCTTCCCCGACCAGTTCCAGAAACTCCGCGGCGATCCGACGCTGGCGCGCAACGCCTTCGAGGAAGCGGTGCGGTTCGAAAGCCCGGTCCAGACTTTCTTCCGCACCACGACCCGCGACGTCGAGCTCAGCGGGGCCAGCATCCCCGAAGGCGAGAAGGTGCTGATGTTCCTGGCTGCGGCCAATCGTGATCCGCGCCGTTGGGAAGCGCCCGATAGCTACGACATCACGCGTCGCACGTCGGGCCATGTCGGCTACGGTTCGGGCATCCATATGTGTGTCGGCCAACTCGTCGCCCGCCTCGAAGGCGAAGTGATGATGGCGGCGCTGGCGCGTCGTGTCGCCAGGATTGAAATCGCCGGCGAGCCAAAGCGCCTTTTCAACAACACGCTGCGCGGGCTGAGCAGCCTGCCGGTCGAGATCACGCCGGCCTGACGAGAAGCTCAATCCCGGCAAAAAGGCCGGTTGAGGAAACATGGGAGGGGAGACGATGCGGGGCTTTGGGATTGGGCGATTTGGGATTGGACTTGCGCTGGCACTGGCCTGCGCCGCGGGCAACGCACGCGCGGAGATTTCCGACAATGTCGTGCGCGTCGGCGTGCTCAACGATATTTCCGGCATCTTCCAGGATACCAACGGTATGGGCTCGGTGGAGGCCGCGCGGATGGCCGCGGAGGATTTCAACGGCGGCGGCAAGGGCATCAAGGTCGAGATCGTCTATGCCGATCACCAGAACAAGGCCGACGTGGGATCCGCGATCGCGCGCAAATGGCTCGATGTCGAGGGTGTCGACGCCATTGTCGACGTGCCGAACTCGGCGGTCGGCCTTGCGATCAACACCGTGCTGCGCGACAGCCGGATGACGTTCCTGGCGTCGTCGACCGCAAGCTCCGATCTCACCGGCAAGGCCTGCTCGCCCAACACCATTCAATGGGTCAACGACGCCTGGGCGACCGGCAACACCACGGCGGCCGCGATGATGCAGCGTGGCGGCAAGGACTGGTATTTTGTGACCGTCGACTACGCACTCGGCAAAGGCATTGAAGCCGAGGCGACCAACTACATCGAGAAGCACGGCGGCAAGGTGCTGGGATCGAGCAAGCATCCGCTCGGCACCTCCGACTTCGCCTCCTTCCTGCTGCAGGCACAGAACTCGAAAGCAAAGGTGATCGGGCTCGCCAATGCCGGCGGCGACACCATCAACGCGGTGAAGCAGGCGGCCGAGTTCGGGATCCAGCAGGGCGGCCAGACCATGGTCGCGTTCCTGCTGTTCGTGAACGACGTCCACGGCATGGGCCTGAAGGTCGCGCAGGGCCTGCAGCTGCTCGAGGCCTTCTACTGGGACATGAACGACGACACCCGCGCATTCGCAAAGCGCTTCGCCGCGCGTCCCGGCATGAACGGCAAGATGCCGAGCGGCAACCAGGCCGGCGTATACGCCTCGACGCTCGCCTATCTCAACGCCGTCGCCGCAACCGGCAGCGACGACGCCAAGGTCGTGGTGCCGCAGATGAAGACCTTCAAGGGCAAGGACAAGCTGTTCGGCGAGACCACGATCCGTCAGGACGGCCGCGTCATCCATCCGATGTACCTGTTCGAGGTGAAGAAGCCCGAGGAGTCGAAATACCCCTACGACTATTACAGGCTGATCGCGACCATCCCGGCCGAGCAGGCGTTCCGGCCACCGGCGGATGGCGGGTGCTCGCTGGTGAAGTGAGGTTGCTGATGAAGTCAGCTCTTCGCCGCGCACTCCATCCTCCCCTGGAGGGCCCTGGAGGGGGAGGATCGGTTCGCATGAAAATGCGAACCGAGGTGGGGTGAAGGTCTCTCCGTTGAAACGGTGCCCGAGTGGAGAGAGATCACCCCACCCCGAAGCGCATATCGCTGCGCTCCATGCACTCCGACCCTCCCCCTCCAGGTCCCTCCAGGGGAGGGTGAAGGGGGAGCATCTGCGCTGAGATCGAACTTCGCTACGCAGCCTTTGCGCTTGCGGCCTTCACCCGCCCCAGCATCTCGCTGGCCGTCATCACGTGCGCCGTGGAGAATGCCAGGATCGTCAGCGTGGCGCGATGCACCTCTTCGGCGGACAGGGCGCCCTGGCCGACATCGGGATAGTCGAACGTGCCTGTGGCGTCCGACAGGAAGACGACCTTGTAATTGTGGAACATGGCGTCGCGCGCAGTGGCGTGGCAGCAGTTCTCGGTGGTCGTTCCCGAGATGATCACCGTCGTGATGCCCCATTCGCGCAGGATGAGGTCGAGGTCGGTGGCGAAGAACGCGCTGTAGCGGTGCTTCTTGATGACGTGCTCGCCCGGTGCGGGCGCGAGGTCGTTGAAGATCTCGACACCCTCGGTGCCGTCGACCAGCGACGACCGGTCGGCGATCGGCGAATAGAGATCGTCATAGAGCCCCATGTCGCTGCCGTCGCGGCGATGCACATGCGCGGTGTAGATGACGCGGATGCCCTGGTCGCGGCAGGCCTTCAGCGTCTGCGCCAGCCGCAGCACCATGGCGGCGGCCTGCGCCGAACGCAGCATGGCGCCCTCGGCCACGAAATCGTTCTGCATGTCGACAACGATCATGACGGTTCGCGCCGGGTCGATGATTTCGCACTGGTAGCCCATGTAGTGTCTCCTTTCCTGAAGGGAGACATCTTCTACATCCACGGCGGCAGGCGTTCTTGGCTGCGCCGGCCAGTTGCTGGACTCTGCTTGCCAGAAGCGGGGGCCGGACGCAGAATATCCCCCTGCCGGGTTGGGCGGGAGCAAGGTCCGATGCAGATCCCAGATCATACAGTCATCGCGCAAACGCTTGTTGCGCCGGGTGACAGTTTCGACCGCTGGCATCACGTCACCTGCCGCGAATTCTCGCTGACCGAATGCCGCCGCGTCGCCGATGAGGCGTTTGCCGCGTCGATCTCGATCCGCCATTTCGGCCCGCTTGCGATCAACGACATCTGGTCGTCGACGCCGGCCGCCGACCGCATTCGGGTGATGCGCAGTGCGAGCGACGTCCGTCGCGACCCGCGCGATTATTTCATGCTGTGGCTCACGCTGCGCGGCGAGGTCAGCTTCGCGCAGGGCGGCCGCGAGGTGCGGATGCGCCGGGGCGATCTCATGCTGCATGACCAGGCGCAGCCGTTCACGCTCGAATTCGCGCCGAGCGCGCGTTCGATCATGGTGTCGATCCCGCGGCCGCTGCTGCTCGCGCGCCTGCCGGATGCGCAGCGGCTGACGGCACGGCGGGTCGGCAACGCGTCGAAAGTGGGCGCGCTGGCGGGATCGTTGATCCGCCGGCTGACGCGGCTCGATGACGAGGCCGGGCCTGCGGCGATAAGGCTTGGCGCCTCGGTGCTCGATATTTTCGCGACGACGCTCCAGACCGAGCTGACGGATGATGTGCCGCAGCGCGGCGACGAACGGCTGGCGCGGGTCAAGGCCTATATCCTGGCCAATCTCGACGATCCCGAACTCGATCTCGATACGATCGCCATGGCGCAGAACATGGCGCCGCGCACGCTCAATCGCCTGTTTGCGCGCGAAGGCACGACGCCGATCCGCTGGCTCTGGCAGCAGCGCCTCGCCGGCGCCTATCAGGCACTGGCCGAGCGGCGCTTCAGCCACGTCACCGATGCGGCGCTCAGCTTCGGCTTTAGCGACGTCTCGCATTTCAGCCGCGCCTTCAAGGCCGCGTTCGGCCGCTCGCCGCATCAGGTGATGGGGTGACGCGCCGGGCGACCTCTCGTCACGGCGCGCAAACGAAACTCGCTGCCGCGGTGACCGGTCCTGCCTTGTAGTGCGGCCAGGTCGGCCAGCGGCACAATGGCAGCGCGCGGAGGGTGTCGAAGGCCGGCGCCTCGGTCTTCTGCTCGCGCACTTCGAGATCGCCGGGCGCCTTGCCGTTCTCGACCCAGTCGACCAGCACGGCCAGCATGTCGACATTGGCGGGTGCGCCGGAGCCGACATGATCGACGCCGGGCGCAGTGTAGAGCCGGGCGAACTCCGCGACCTTGTCCTTGCCGAGCGTCTTCTCGACGTTCCCGAAGTAGCGGATGCCGGCATAGGGGCTTTGCGCGTAGTCGGACATGTGTTCGAGGATCACGAGCTTGCCGCCGTGGGCGTGGAAGCGACTGAGGTCCGGATCGGTGGAATCCATCAGTGCGGAGACTTCCAGCACGCGCGCCTTGTGGTCCTCGGGTTTGTAGGTCGTGACGTCGAGCTTCGGATCGCGGGCGAAGACATATTGAATGCCGCCGGCGCCGTAGATCCAGGCGATGCCGTTGGTCGGAGCCGGTGGTTGCGTCGGCGCCGTGGTGCCGAGCCACCAGGCCTTCCAGCCGCCGGTCGGGCCGAACGCCGGCGTATTCTCGCCCGACACGCCCCAGCCTGGATAGTCGTCGAGGCCGTTGGCGAGCGGGAATGAGAATCTGTACGGCGCATGCAGCGTTTCGATCGCGGCGACCTGCTTGTCGGTCAGGCAGTCGTCGCCGCTGTGGCCCGCGGCGCATGCCAGCGTGGCCGGCTTGAACGCGGCCTTGCAGCCGACGGGATCCTGCACCAGTGCGTCATCGGAGCCGTCCTGCATGTCGCAGACCTTCAGCACGGCGTCGGCCACGAGCTTGACCTGCGCCGGCCTGATCCAGCCGTCGCCCATGGTCACGAGGCCGGAGCGGGTGCCGGCATGCTGCAACCCGACCCAGTTGATCACCGGAACGCGCGCGAAGATGCCGTCGAAATCGTCGGGATAGCGCTGCGCCATGGTCAGCGCTTCACGGCCGCCTTCGGACGATCCCATGAAATACATCTCAGCCGGCGGGTTGCCATAGGCGCGGACCGTCAGCGCCCGCGCGGCGTCGCGCACCTTCTTGTAGGCCTTGTGCGAAAAATTCTCGAACGCCTCGTCGTTGAGCGCGAACAGCTGCGGCGGCTCGCCGGGCTTTTGCTCGTGGCCGGAGTCGGTGCCGACGGTGACGAAGCCGAGCGCCAGCGGCGAGGCCTTGTCGAACGGATAGGCCGGCGGCAGGCCGAGGCCGGTAATCAGCACGCCGTTGAAGCCGCCGCCGCCATATTGCAGTGAGCGGCCGTTCCACTCCACTGGAAGGTTGACCTCGAATTTGATCGGCGGCGCCGTGGGATCGGCGGGATCGATATGGGCGAGCACCTTGCAGAAGGCGGGATTGGCCGGGATGATACGCGCCGCCGGCGTCGGCGCCTTCTCGGCGACCGAGAGCGGCGTCGGCGTTTGCAGCGTTGCCGTGTCGATCTTGACGGCGTCGTCGGCGGGACCGGCAAGGCCGCTGCAGGTTGCCGCGGGATCGCCGGTCATCCCCGTCGCGAATGCGGCCGAAGTGCCTGACATCAACGTCACAAGCGAAGCCGCGAACGCCCATGCGCGCGCATCGATCTGCATTGCTTCCTCCCCATGCAAACATTGTTGCTATGGCAAGTATTTCATGCGGGATGTCGGCGCGCAATGGCACGCGCCATTCCATCTCCGTCATCCTGAGGAGCGCGTAGCGCGTCTCGAAGGATCGACGGCCTGAACGGCGCCGCGCGACGATCATGAATGGCACTATCTGGGCCGTGCATCCTTCGAGACGCGGCCAACAGGCCGCTCCTCAGGATGACGGGGCTAGGGTTGCGCGCGTGGAAGCGCGCCTACTGCGCGACCTTGCTGCTGCCTTGGGTGATCAGCCGTGCGGCACGCTGGTCGCGGGTGTGGATCCAGAGCCAGTTCATCGCCACCGCAATCCGATGGCGCACGCCGATCAGGAAGTAGATGTGGGCGAGGCCCCAAATCCACCATGCCAGTGAGCCGCGCAGCTTGAGCCAGCCGAAATCGATCACCGCCTTCTTCTTGCCGATCTGCGCGAGGCTGCCGGCATGCTTGTAGCGGAACGGCGGCAGCGTCTTGCCGTCGAGCCGGGCCTTGATCAATGCGGCGACGTAGCGTCCTTCCTGTTTGGCGGCCGGTGCGATGCCGGGCACCGGATTGCCGTCGGGGCCCTTGATCGTGACGGTGTCGCCGACGGCGAAGATGTCGGGATGACCGGGCACGGTCAGATCCGGCTCGACCTGCAGCCGATGGGCGCGATCGGCCGGCGCGTTCAGCCATTCGGCGGCGCGCGAGGCGCGCACGCCGGCGGCCCAGACGATGGTGCGCGCTTCCAGCCTCTTGCCGCCGAACACCACGCCGTCGGCCGAGCATTCGGTGACCGGCTCGCCCAGCATCACCTCGACGCCGAGTTTCTCCAGCGACGCTTGCGCATAGGCCGAGAGATCGTCGGGAAATCCTGCCAGCACGCGCGAGCCGGCCTCGATCAGCACCACGCGCGCCTTGCGCGTGTCGATGTGACGGAAGTCCTGCGGCAGAGTGTCCTTGGCGAGGTCGGCGATGGTGCCGGCCATCTCGACGCCGGTCGGCCCGGCGCCGATGATGACGAAGGTCAGCAGCGCCGCACGCTTGTCCGGATCGGTCTCGCGCTCGGCGCGCTCGAAGGCGACCAGGATGCGCCGCCTGAGCGTCGTCGCGTCCTCCAGCGTCTTCAGGCCGGGCGCGAACGGCTCCCATTCGTCATGGCCGAAATAGGCGTGGCGCGCGCCGGTGGCGAGGATCAGCGTGTCATAGGGAATGCTGCCGCCGTCGTCGAGCTGCACTTGCTTCGCCGCTGCATCGACGCCGCAGACATTGGCGAACAGCGTCGTCACCTCGGGACGGTCGCGCAAGAGATAGCGGATCGGCCAGGCGATCTCGCTGGTCGCAAGCGACGCGGTCGCGACCTGATAGAGCAACGGCTGGAACAGATGATGGTTGCGGCGGTCGATCAGCGTGATCTCGACCGGCGCGCCCGCCAGACCGAAGGCGGCTTCCAGTCCGCCGAAGCCGGCGCCGACGATCACCACGCGATGAGGTTTGGCCGGCGCTTGCGTCATCTGATGTCGCCCTCGGTTTCGAACGGCTTCGTCAGTTCATTATGTAGTCATTCGCAGCCTCATTCCAACACGAAATGCCCGATCACCCGATAGCGAAACCCAATCGCGGCAAGCCTCACGCATCCTGCCGCGCGGCCGTGGCGACAACTCGTCGCCGCATCGGCAGGAACAGCCCCGCGACGGCTCCCGCGAATGACAGCGTTGCCGCAAGGCTCATCGCTGCAGCAAATCCATTGGTGAAATGTCCGGACGAATCGGCCCCGCCATTTGCGGAAAAACTTGCCACCAGCGCCGCGATGCCGAACATGCCGCCGAGGAAGCGGCCCATGTTGAACACGCCCGACGCCTTGCCCATCTCGCTGACGGCGACCGCGCTCAGCACCGCGTTCTGTACGGCCGGCATCGCCATCGATACGCCGACGCCGGCGAGCATCAGTGGCGCGACCAGCGCGGAGTAGGGCATCGACGGGGTGACGATCTCGCCGACCCAGCCGAGACCGATCGCCTGCATCAGGAGTCCGGTGACGACGAGCGTGCGTTCGCCGAACCGGTTGACCACGGCGCCGGCGATCGGCGCCGTGACGAACAGCGTCGCCGTCCACGGCAACAGCCGTAGCCCGGCGCCGAAGGGGTCGAAGCCGAGCGCGATCTGCAGGAATTGCGGCAGCAGGAACAGCACGCCATACATCGCGGCATAGAACAGCACGCTTGCAGCCATGCCGGATGCGAACGGTCGTACCGCGAACAGCCGCATCGGCACCATCGGGCTCGTCGCACGCAGCTCCCACAGCACGAACATCGCTGCCAGCGCGGCGCCGGCGATCAGCGCGCCCGTCACTTCTGCGCTCGCCCATCCGGCGCTGTTGCCGCGCAACAGGCCCCAGACCAGCGCCAGCGCTGCGAGCGCGACCAGTGACAGTCCGGTGATGTCGAGCGGCGCAGCCGGACCAAAACTTTCGCGCAGGCGCGCCAGCACGAGGGCAATCGCGACGAGGCCGATCGGCAGGTTGATCCAGAAAATCCAGCGCCAGCCGAGATGTTCGGTGATGAAGCCGCCGATCGCGGGTCCGATGATCAGCGCGCATCCGGTGATGCCGCTGAAGATGCCGAGCGCGCGGGCGCGCTCCTCGCGGCCGAACGCACCGCTCAGGATCGCCATCGCCAGCGGCATCACCAGCGCCGCACCTGCGCCCTGCAAAGCGCGCGCGGCGATCAGTGCCGCGGCATCGCCGGCCAGCGCGCAGGCCGCCGAGGCCACGACGAACAGGCCGATCCCGGCTGCGAACATCCTGCGCCGTCCGAAGCGGTCGCCGAGCGCCGCGCCGGTCAAGAGCAGCACCGCGAAGGTCAGATTGAAGGCGTTGACGGTCCATTGCAGCGTCTCCACGGCGCTGCCGAAATCGGCGCGGATGGTGGCGAAGGCCGTGGTCATGATCATGGCGTCCAACGCCATCATGAAGGATGCCAGCGCGGTGAGGCCGAGCACCCAGCGCTGTTCGGCGCGCTCTCGAGGGGTCTGCATGGTCGTTCTCCGTTGGCGTGCCGCAGGCTTGCGGCGCGCTTCGCAGGCCAGGACGAACCGGAGCGGGCAAAGGATGCGGCAAAGAACTATTTTTGAATTATTTTTGCCGGACCGCATCCTTTCGCCGCCGGCAAACGTCCTTGGATATGACGCGGCCGGTTCGGGCCGCAGAACCAGGCCAAGGAGGCTGCGATGAGACGGACCCTGATCAGGTACAAGACCAAGCCGGAAATGGCGGACAAGAATGCCGCGCTGGTTGCGGCGGTGTTCGCCGAGCTGAAGGCGGCCAACCCGGATGGCGTGCGCTATCTGACCCTGCGGCTGGAGGACGACACCTTCATCCATATGGTCGAGACCGCGGCCGATGACGGCTCGAGCCCGATCCCGAAGCTGACGGCCTTCCAGGCCTTTCAGGACGGCATCCGCGATCGTTGCGCCGAGCCGCCGCTGGTTCGCAGTGCTGTGATTGTCGGAAATTATCGTATGCTGGATGCGCCGTGAACCGACGGGCCTTGAGCCGACTTGCCTTGAAGCGATCTGGCGGAGCCATCATGACGTCATCACCCCAGGCGCCGGCCGCGACCGATGTCGACGCGCTGCTGGCGGCGATGCGGACTAGGCTGCATCGCTACTGCGCCCGCATGGTTGGATCGGTCATCGACGGCGAGGATGTGCTGCAGGACGCGCTGATCAAGGCGATGGAAGCCTTCGCGTCCGCAGCCCCGATCCAGCATCCGGAAGCCTGGCTGTTCCGGATCGCGCACAACACTGCGCTCGATTTCCTCAGGCGGCGCAACCGCCGGGACGCGCTCCACGCGCTGGAGGAGGTGGACATGATGGCCGGAGAGCTTGACGACGTCGACCGCCGCGAGGTCGCGGCAAGCAGCCTGCGCACCTTCATGCGGCTGCCGGTCGCGCAGCGCTCCAGCGTGATCCTGATGGACGTGCTCGGCTGCTCGTTGCAGGAAGTCTGCGGCATCATGGATTTCAGCCTGCCCGCGGTGAAGGCCGCGCTGCATCGCGGACGCACGCAACTGCGCCAATTCGCCCGCGAGCCCGACGATGCGCCACGGCCCGGCCTGTCGCCGGCTGATCGCCTCAGGCTGAACGCCTATGTCGGCCGCTTCAACGCCCGCGACTTCGATGCCATCCGCGCCATGATCGCCGATGACATCAGGCTCGAGCTCGTCAACAAGACACGTCTGAACGGCAAGGCCGAGGTGTCGCGCTACTTCGGCAATTATTCGAAGATCGACGACTGGCACCTGGTGACCGGACAGGTCGAGGGCCGTCCCGCGATCCTGGTGTTCGATCCGAACGCACGGGGCGCCCCGCCGCGATCGTTCATGGTGCTCGACTGGTCGGCCGACAAGGTCGCGACGATCCGGGATTTCCGCCACGCGCCCTATGCGATCGACGGCGCCGAATGGGCGGTGGATCAAGGGTGATCGGCTTTCAGCGCGTGGCGCCGTGACAGCGCCACAAACTCCGTGTCGTCCCGGACAAGCGAAGCGCGATCCGGGACCCATAACCACGAATGACAGTTGGTGCGCGATGCTGGAGCCACAGCTCGCTTCGCAAAGCAAGGCGGTGGTTATGGCTCCCTCCATCTCCCTGCTTTCGCAGGGACGACAGTAGCGTGTGGGCCCGCTAGCGCGTCTTGCCGCCGAATTCGCCGTTGGCGATGCGCGCGACGCGGCTGCCGGCTGCGGCGGGTGCGCTGCTTCTTTCAAACAGCCCGTCGCCGCTGGTCTCGCGCGGCAACGGCGGCGCTTCTTCGGAGCCACCGCCCGGCCAGAACGTCAGGACGAGGTTCATCGCGGCATTGGCGAGCGCACCGACCACCGTTCCGGTGTGCTGGTAGGTCAGCGCGTATTCGGGAAATCGTCCGGCAATGGCCCTGTCGAGCACGATGAGGGCGATCCATGCGGCCATCACGCAGACCGGATCCCATCCGATGTCACGCACCCGCATCGACTGCAGCATGAAGCAGACAACGAGCAGGCCATAGAAGGCGATGATCAATGCGGGGCTGTTCGATGCCTGCGCCAGCAGCACGTCCGTCCTGCCACGCGGCATATTGCCGGTGATCCCGTAGACCAGCATCACAAAGCCGAGGCCCGCCACCAAGGTGCAGAAGAAGAAGGCCAACCGGCCCATCCGGGCGTTGAAGCCGAAGATGTAGTTCAACATGCGATGCATCCCTTTGGACCCAGCCTCGCCCGGTGATGCTTTCAAGACCATGAAGCCCGCAGCGCCTTTGCCGACCCGTGGTTTCCGGGTGCTTTACCGGATCGTTAAAGTCTGCAGCTGTTCTCCTCGGCCTAGATCGGGCCCTGCGACAATCGTTGCCTACGCAACCGGCATTATATTTCTTGCAATGGTCGATTTGGACGAATTATGATGCAAGGTGCTGGGGTATGCGCCGAAGGTTCTAATCGAGTGCCGTCGGTTCATGCTTGCTGCACACTTGCGATATCGCGCACAAAACACGTCACAGAACGGCGCGCGCAAAGCGTGACCCCCGGGCCCTCGTGATCAAGCCTGGCGGGATCTTTGGTTGAGGAGGGGAGTGAATATGAAAAAGGCATTCTGGCTGGCAGGCGCCATGAGTCTAGGCCTGGCTCTGGCGCTCGCGCAGCCCGCGACGGCGGCTGACAGCGTCAAGATCGGCTTTGTCTCGACCTTCAGCGGTCCGACCGCCGTGATCGGCAACGACATGCGCAATTCGTTCGAGCTCGCGCTCGATCACCTTGGCCGCAAGATCGATGGTAAGCCGGTCGAGGTGATCTACGAGGACGACCAGCAGAAGCCCGACGTCGGCAAGCAGAAGACCGAGAAGCTGGTGCAGTCCGACAAGGTCGACTTCATCGTCGGCTACATCTGGTCGAATGTGCTGCTGGCGTCGCTGAAGACCGCGGTTGATTCGAAGACCTTCCTGATCTCGGCCAATGCGGGTCCGTCGCAGCTCGCCGGCGAATTGTGCTCGCCTTACGTGTTCTCGACCTCCTGGCAGAACGACCAGACGCCCGCCGCGATGGGCCTGTACATGAATCAGAAGGGCGTCAAGTCGGTGTTCCTGATCGGCCCGAACTACGCCGCCGGCAAGGACATGCTCGCGGGCGTGAAGAGCACCTTCAAGGGCGAGGTGGTCGGTGAGGAGTACACGGTGTGGCCGAGCCAGCTCGACTTCTCCGCCGAACTGACCAAGGCGCGCAACTCCAAGGCCGAGTCGATCTTCGTGTTCTATCCGGGCGCCGCCGGCGTCCAGTTCCTGAACCAGTACGCCCAGGCCGGCATCAAGGCGCAGATCCCGCTCTATACCGCCTTCACCGTCGACGAATTGTCGCTGCCGCTGCAGAAGGACAACGCCATCGGCATTCCTGGCGCGCAGGAATGGGTCAACGACCTGCCGAACGCCGAGAACAAGAAGTTCGTCGAGGACTATCGCAAGAAGTATCCCGGCCTGCGCCCGACCTATTACGGCGCCCAGGCCTATGACGCCGCCCAGCTGATCAACAGCGCCGTCGTCGCGGTGAAGGGCGACCTCACCAAGAAGGACGCCATGAAGGCGGAGATGGAGAAGGCCAACTTCAAGTCGCTGCGCGGCCCGTTCAAGTATGGCAACAACCACATCCCGATCCAGAACTTCTACCTGCAGGACGTGGTCAAGGACGCCGACGGCCAGCTCTCGCTGAAGACGGTCGCGACCATCGTCAAGGACGACCAGGATAAATTCCACGACAAGTGTTCGATGAAGTGAGGGGCGGGCGCCTTTTGGCGCGCGGCTTGCTTTCTTCACCTCGCCCCGCGTGCGGGGAGAGGTCGGCGCGTAGCGCCGGGTGAGGGGGACTCTCCACGAACCGAGTCTGCGGAGCTGCCCCTCACCCCGCCCCTCTCCCCGCGCAGAGCGGGGCGAGGGAGTTCACGTGGCGGCGGCGCATGCGCGCTGCCGCTGTTTTGTTTCAGCCCGTAGTGAAGGATCTATGTATCTCGTCGTCGAACAACTGCTGAACGGCCTGCAATTCGGCCTGCTGCTGTTCCTGCTGGCGGCCGGACTGACACTGGTGTTCGGCATCATGGATTTCGTCAATCTGGCGCACGGCTCGCTCTACATGATGGGTGCCTATTTCGCGGCGACCTTCGTGGCCTGGACCGGCAGTTTTGTGCTCGGCGCGCTGCTGGCGCTGGGCGCGACGCTATTGCTCGGTATCGTGCTGGAATATGTCGCGCTCCGGCATCTCTACGGCCGCGACCATCTCGACCAGGTGCTGGCGACGTTCGGCCTGATCCTGTTCTTCAACGACGCCGTCCGGCTGATCTGGGGCCCGGCCGGCCTCGCGCTGCCGCTGCCGGCCTGGCTCACCGTGCCGGTGCAGATCATTCCCGGCGTGTACTATCCGGCCTACCGGCTGATGATCATCGCGGTCGCGCTGGCGGTCGCCGCGATGCTCTATCTCGTCGTGATGCGCACCCGCGTCGGCATGCTGATCCGCGCCGGCGCCTCCAACCGCGAGATGATCGGAGCGCTCGGCATCAACATCAAGCTGCTGTTCACGCTGGTGTTCGGCCTGGGGGCTGCGCTCGCCGGCCTTGCCGGGCTGATGCAGGCGCCGATCCTCACGGTGCAGATCGGGATGGGCGAGAACATCCTGATCCTCGCTTTCGTGATCATCGTGATCGGCGGCATCGGCTCGATCCGCGGCGCCTTCATGGCCGCGATCTTCGTCGGCATCATCGACACGATGGGCCGGGCCTTCCTGCCCGACCTGCTGCGCAAGGTGCTGAGCGGGGCGGCGGCCTCGACCGCGGCGCCGGCGCTGTCCTCGATGCTGATCTATCTCCTGATGGCGATCATCCTTGTGCTGCGGCCCGAGGGGCTGTTCCCGGCGGCCAGACGATGATGCCCAAGCTCAACGCCTCCAATGCAGTTGCGGCGCTGCTGTGCGCCGCGCTGGTCCTGCTGCCGGTCTATTCGGCTGTGACAGGCAACATCTTCATCCTCACGCTGTTCACCCGCATTGCGATCTATGCTCTGGCGGCTGCGAGCCTCAATCTGATCATGGGCTATGGCGGCATGATGAGCTTTGGCCATGCCGCTTATCTCGGCATCGGCGGCTATGCCGTCGGCATCCTCGCCGCCGAGGGCATCGGCTCCGGCTTCATCCAATGGCCGGTGGCGCTCGCGGTCTCGGCACTGTTTGCGCTGTTGATCGGCGCGCTCAGCTTGCGCACCCGCGGCGTCTATTTCATCATGATCACGCTGGCCTTTGCGCAGATGGCCTACTACGTCGCCTCCGCGCTGTCGCGCTACGGCGGCGACGACGGATTGACCGTCTACAAGCGCAGCGACTTCGCCGGCCTGATCAATTTGTCGGACCGCAACCAGTTCTATTATCTCTGCCTCGCCTGCCTGTTCGGTGGCCTCTATCTGATCTGGCGCATCGTCAATTCGCGCTTTGGCCTCGTGGTGCAGGGCGTCCGCTCCAATGAGCAGCGCATGCAGGCGATCGGCTTCCATGCCAACCGCTACCGCCTCGTCTGTTTCGTCATTGCTGGCACGATCTGCGGCCTGGCCGGCGCGCTGCTCGCCAACAACACCGACTTCGTCAGCCCCGCCGTGATGTACTGGACCCGCTCCGGCGACCTGATGGTGATGGTGATCCTCGGCGGCATGGGCTCGCTGTTCGGCCCTGTCGTCGGCGCGACCGTCTATCTGCTGCTCGAGGAGCTGCTCTCGCAGTTCACCGAATATTCGGGACTGATCCTCGGCCCGGTGCTGCTGTTGATCGTGCTGTTCGCGCGCGGCGGCATCATGGGCCTGCTCGGGAGGATGAGCCGTGGTTGATCCCTTGCTCCGCGTCGACAATCTGGTCCGCCGCTTCGGCGGCATCACCGCGACCGACAACCTCTCGATGGAGGTTTTGCCGGGCGAACTGCACGCCATCATCGGCCCCAACGGCGCCGGCAAGACCACGCTGATCAGCCAGCTCACCGGGCAGGTGATGCCGAATTCCGGCACCATCCGCTTTGCCGGCCGCGACGTCACGAGCCTGCCGTCCTATAAGCGCAGTCGGCTTGGGCTGGCGCGCTCGTTCCAGATCACCTCGCTACTGAAGGACTTTTCGGCCATCGACAATGTGGCGCTCGCGGCGCAAGCGCATGACGGCCACTCGTTCCGCTTCTGGGGCAATGCGCGCAAGGAGCGGCACCTGCGCGCCACCGCCCGCGCGGCGCTGGAGCGCGTCGGCCTCGGCCAGCGCGCCGATATCGTGGTGTCGCAACTGAGCCATGGCGAGCAGCGCGAGCTCGAGCTCGCGGTCGCGCTTGCCACCAAGCCGCAGCTTCTGCTGCTCGACGAGCCGATGGCCGGGCTCGGCGTCACCGAATCCGCGCGGATGGTCGCGTTGCTGAAGGAGCTGCGTAAGGAAGTCACCATCGTGCTGGTCGAGCACGACATGGAGGCGGTGTTCGCGCTCGCCGACCGCATCACGGTCCTGGTCTATGGTCGCGTCATCGCCTGCGACGTGCCGGACGCGATCCGCAAGGACGAAGAGGTCAAGCGTGCCTATCTCGGCGAACAGCATGCGGTGACGCGCCATGGCTGATACCAAAATGGCTGACACCAAATCCACTGAAACCCTGCTCGAAGTCGATGCGATCGAGACCTGCTACGGGTTGAGCCAGGTGCTGTTCGGCCTGTCGCTCAAGATCAAGGCGGGAGAGATGGTCGCGCTGATGGGCCGCAACGGCATGGGCAAGACCACGACCATCCGCTCGATCATGGGCCTGACGCCCGCGCGATCAGGCGCCATCCGCTTCGCCGGCGAGGCGGTGCGCGGCCTGCCGTCGTACAAGATCGCAAAGCTCGGCATCGGCCTCGTGCCGGAGGGCCGCCAGATATTTCCGAACCTCACGGTGCGAGAAAATCTCGTCGCAGCATCCGGCAATCGCCTCAACGCCTCCGATCCGTGGACGATCGACAAGATCCATGCGCTGTTCCCGCGGCTCGCCGAACGCACCAGCAATATGGGCGTCACGCTGTCCGGCGGCGAGCAGCAGATGCTCGCGATCGGCCGCGCGCTGATGACCAATCCGAGGCTCCTGATCCTCGACGAGGCCACCGAAGGCCTGGCGCCGTTGATCCGCGACGAGATCTGGAGCTGCCTGTCGATGCTGAAGGGACGCGGGCAGTCGGTGCTGGTGATCGACAAGAACGTCGGAAACCTCAGCCGCATCGCCGACCGCCACTACATCATCGAGCGTGGCAAGACGGTGTGGAGTGGGACGAGCGAGCAGCTGATTGCCGAGCCGGAGCTGCAGCACAAGTATCTCGGGATTTGAGCAGGACACCGCTTTCGCGCCATACTCCACGTCGTCCCGGCGAAGGCCGGGACCCATAACCCCAAATGCTGTTTGTTGCGCGATGTTGGAACGACGAGTCCCGTTCACAATATCCGCCGCGGCGTATCGGTCCCGGCCTTCGCCGGGACGACGAGAAAAGTGAGCCTCAAAACATCTCGAAATATTCGCGCTGCTCCCAGTCCGACACCTCGGCCTGGAAACGCTCGATCTCGGCGTTCTTGATGAAGACGTAATAGTCGACGAACTCCGGCCCGAGCGCTTGGCGGAAGAACGGATCGTCTTGAAGCGCGAACACCGCTTCGCGCAGCGACTTCGGTAGTAGCGCAGCCTTGGTCTCGTAGGGCGTGTCGGCGGACGGGCCGGGATCGAGCTCGCGGTCGACGCCGTCGAGGCCGGAGAGGATTTGCGAAGCCATGTAGAGATAGGGATTGGCGGCCGGTTCGCCGATCCGGTTTTCCAGCCGCGTCGCCGGATCATTCGTGCCGCCGAGCATCCGGATCATGACACCGCGGTTGTCGCGGCCCCAGATCGCGCGGTCGGGTGCCAGCGAATAGGAGCGGTAGCGCTTGTAGCCGTTGATGGTCGGCGTCGTGAACACGGTCGAGGCGCGCGCATGCTCGATCAGGCCGGCCAGCCAGGCGCGGCCGAGCGCGCTGAGCGGTTCGCCGGTCTCCTTCGCCATGAAGACATTCTCGCCGTTGGCCCGCGACACCAGCGACTGGTGCAGGTGCCAGCCGCTCGCGAACACGTTCGGCAGTTTCGGCCGGCACATGAAGGTCGCGTGATAGCCGTGGCGGCGCGCGATCTGCTTCACCGCCGAACGAAACAGCACCATGTTGTCGGCGGGCGCGAGACCCACGGTCGGCGCGAAGGTGAATTCGCACTGGCTCGGGCCGAACTCGACCTCGACCGAGCGCAGCGGCAGGCCGAGCGCGAGGATGTCGCGGCGGATGATCTCGAGCGCCGGCTCCATCTGATCGTAGCGCTGCTCGGTGAGATACTGGTAGCCGTGCGACAGCAGGCTGACCGACGGCGGCCGGCCGGGCTGGCCGGCGTCCTCCGGCGCCATGTGGGCGTCGTCGAGCTTGAACAGATGGAATTCCACCTCGAGGCCGGCGACGAAATCGTAGCCGCGGTCTCCGAGCTGATCGAGCACCTTGCGATAGAGGTTGCGGGTCGCGAACGGCACCGGCCGTCCGTCGCTGAAGTAGAGATCGCAGAGCACCCAGCCGGTGTTCTCCGCCCAGGGCAGCACGCGGAACGTGGTGGGATCGGCGACCATCAGCACGTCGGCCGCGCCCTCCATCTCCTTCATGCCGAAGCCGCCGCCTGATGTGAACACCGGAAACACAGTCTTGTGCGAGGTGTCCTTGGCGAGCATCGTCGTGGTGATGGAGCAGCCGCCTTCCAGCGATCGCGCCGCTTCGCTGGCGATCAGCGTCTTGCCGCGCAGGATGCCGTGCTGGTCCGGAAATGACAGCCTGACGACTTCGAGGTTCTTCTCCTCGACGATGCGGCGGAGGCGGTTCGCGGCCTCCTTCTGCTCATCCGACCACAGGCCGTGACGCTCGACGAAGCTCACCGCGTCACTCCGCCGCCGTCAGGTGATGCACCTTGCCGGCGATCTCGCGCGGCACGGGAGCTGCCCACGGCGCGCCGCGGCGGCGCTTGACGTCGACCTCCATCCAGTAGAGCTCCCAGCCTTGGGTCGGCCCGATGCCGTCCATCGTCGCCGGGCCCTGGATGCTGCGCGCCGAGGCGTCGTCGAGGAACAGCATCGGCTTCTCGCCGCCGCCGACCTTCTCGATCTCCTGCCGCAGCAGGCGGCGATATTGCACGATCGCCTTGTCGCTCTGGCCGAGATGCTCGTTGGTGCGATCCTGGATCGCGCCCATCGATTCCACCGCCCACTGGTCGTGGACGTTGATGTCGGTGCCCATGCCGGTATAGGTCGCGGTCGCCTGCTCGTGCGGATCGAAGCCGTAATCGTTGCTGCGGTTCTTGCGCGACTTGTAGTCGGGCAGCGTATAGAGCTCGAGCCGCTGGTCGCGCATCTTCTGCTTGTCGACCGGCGCCGCGTAGCTGGTGAAGATCGCATACCAGTAGCAGTTCTCGTCGTCGACCGGCACGTGCCACTGCGTGATCGTCATCTCGGTCGACATCGGGATGACGAAGCCGTGCGGGAACAGCTGGTTGGTGACGCGCACATGGGTGCGCTCCTCGTCGAGCTCGCGCAGCGCGATCAGGCGCAGGCCGTATTCGGTGTGCTCGACATTGATGATCGGCCGGTCATATTCGCGCAGGATTTTCGTCATCGGCATGTCGCTGCCGGCGGAGGCGCCGCGGAATTGCTTGCCGTAGGCGGCCGAGGTGTCCTCGTCCTCGAAGAAGCGATGCAGGAAGGAGGCGTGCGCCGGGTCGATGCCGACCTCGAGCGCCTGCAACCAGTTGCAGTTCATGTGGCCCTTGAACGCGAAGGTGTGGCTTCCGGGTGCGACGAAGCAGTCGAGCTCCGGAAAAGCCGGCGGGGCGCCTTCGCCGAGATACGCCCACAGGATGCCGCTCTTCTCCACCACCGGATAGGAGCGCTGTTTGATGCCCTTGCACAGCTGCGATCCGACAGGCTCTGCCGGAGTCTCGATGCACTGGCCACTGGTGTCGAACAGCCAGCCGTGGAAGGCGCAGCGCAGCCCGCCATTCTCGAGCCGGCCGAAGGCGAGGTCGGCGCCGCGATGCGCGCAGTGACGATCGATCAGCCCGTAGCTTCCGTCCTCGCCGCGAAACAGCACCAGGTTTTCGCCGAGCAGCCGCACCGGCCGAACCGGGCGCGGCCCGTCCAATTCATCGACCAGCGCCGCCGGCTGCCAGTACATCCGCATCAGCCTGCCGCAGGGGTCCTTAGCCCCGGTGCGGGTGATCAGATCGTTCGCTTCCTGGCTCATCATGGCGGCGTCTCCCGAGTTTGGATTTGTTCGCCTATTGAACGAATGTGCGAATTATGCCATGTCTGTTTTGGACAGCAAGCGCAATTTTTGAACCGTTCAAAGCCCATGCCCAAGCTGAAGCGGACCGATCGGGACGAGCGCGCGACGGATTTCGTCGAGGCGCTCGATCGCGGCCTGCGCCTGTTGCAGGTGTTCGGCACCGTCTCGGGTCCTGCGACCTTGAGCGATCTGGCGCGCGCCGCCGACCTGCCGCGTGCCACGGCGCGGCGCATCCTGTTCACGCTCGCGCACAGCGGTTTCGTCGCCACCGACGGCAAGCTGTTCACGCTGACCCCGCATGTGCTGACGCTGGCAGGCTCCTTCCTGCAATCCAACCAGGTGGTGACGGTGCTGCAGCCGGTGCTCGATCGCATCGCGACCGCAGCGCAGGAGATCGCCTCGCTCGCACTGCTCGACCGCGACGACGTCGTGTTCGTGGCGCGCTCGAGCCCGACGCGGGTATTCTCTGCCGGTCTCGATATCGGCTACCGGCTGCCGGCGTTCTGCACGTCTGTGGGCCGCGCCATGCTCGGCCGGCTCGGCGATGCCGAGCTCGCGGCTCGCCTGAAGGCGATGCGCCGCGATCCGGTGACGCCGCAGACCACGACCGATCCGAAGAAGCTGCTCGCCACCATCATCGCCGATCGCGCGCAGGGCTACTCACTGGTCGACCGCGAGGCGGAGCCGCATTTCCGCTCGATCTCGGTGCCGGTGCGCCGCTACGACGGCACCATCGTCGCCGCCATCAACATGGGCGCGCATGTCGATCGCGTGCCGGCCAAGGAATTGATCGATCGCTTCCTGCCGCTGCTGCGCGACGGCGCTGAGGATGTGAAGAGCAGGCTGCTTTGACGGCGCCACCAAGTCTCAGACTTTCACGACGGCTGTCCCAGCGAGTCTGTCGTAGATCGGATCCGTCTTCCGTGCGATCTGGGCGATCAGCACGATCGTCCAGATGCAGCCGAACAATCCCGCATAGGTGAACCATCGGAAAAATTCGCCAGTGAACATCGCATCCGCGATGCCGTGTTGTGTGACCAATTGGAAGATCAAGAGGGCAAACGCCGGTACGGCGCCAATTATCATCGCCAGGTAGCGGCCAATCGCCTTCAGCAGCGGAACGCCCGGTGCATCGGAATTCGCCGTGTCGATCACCCTCACGCCGACGACGCGTGCGCCTACGGTTCTGCCAGTTTTCCAGATCGTGGCTATGAGATAGATGACAAAGGCAAGCTGGACGATCCAGTCGATGGATACGCCGTGGATTGGCGTTCCGTCCTTGTCCAGCAAGTAGCCCTGGCTGACCGTTCGCGTCGCATTTCCTTCTCGCGTAAAGCGTCCGACGGCCATGGTCGCCCCGGTTGTCGCCCCGAAGAACGAGACGCGGCACACCCTTACGAAGTTCGAATCGTGCGGTGGTGGTGGATCGAGCGTCTGCGGGATGGTCTTCCCGGCTTCGCACGTACTGAAGAGGCCGCTCTCCATTTGAATCATGCCGGCCGTCATGGCGAACAACACAGCAGCCAGCATTTGAAAGGGTACGACTACGATAAGTCCGTCGATGATCGTTGCCAGCCATCGCCGCCAAAATCCGGCCCGAGGGAGCTCAACGGGCGTTTCCACGCCTGCCGCGTCAACATTCATGAGGGATACTTTGAGGTAGTTCGAGGTGAGATACGCAATCATATGTTTATTGCGTTTCGCGCGTCAATTGTCGCTTCGCCGTTTGCTTTCGGATGGACAAAAAGGGACAGGGCGCTACAGCGCCACGCTGCGCAGCCCGAACGAGCGCGCCTCGTTCTGCAGCACCGGCCGCACCGAATCGATCAGCCGCGCCGCGGCGGCATCGACGGATAGCCCAGCAGTGTCGACCACGGCCGATGCGCGCGCATAGAGCGGCTCGCGGCTGACCAGGATGTTGCGCAATTCGGCCATCGCCGAGCGGTCGTCGGCCATCGGGCGCAGGTCGCCCTGCCGGCGGACGCGGGCCATGTGCTCTTCCGGCTCGGCCTTCAGCCAGATCGTGTAGAACGACGACAGGATCAGGTCGAACGTCAGCGCCTCGGAGACGATGCCGCCGCCGGTCGCCAGCACCATCAATTCCTTGCGCGCGAGCAGCTGCGTTAGCGCGGCCTGCTCCATGCGGCGAAAGCCTTCCTGGCCGTACAGCGCGATGATCTCGGCGACCGACAGGCCGTTCTGCGCCTCGATCTCCTTGTTGAGCTCGACGAAGCTCCAGCCGATCTTCTTAGCCAGCATCCGGCCAAGCGTGGTCTTGCCGGCGCCGCGCAGGCCGATCAGCGCGATGCCGGAGAACGAGGTGCCGCGCGGCGCCAGCGGGCTGCTGCCGGCGAGCACGTCCTTGGCCTGCGCGATCTGGTTCGGCGACGCCTTGCGCAAGAGATCGCGGATCACGGCCCAGTCCGGAACGGGCTCGCTCGAGGGGATCAGATCCTCGAGATGCGCGCCCATCGCGCCTGCGACGCGGCGCAGCAGCACGATCGAGACATTGCCTTTGCCGCTTTCGAGCTGGGCGATGTAGCGTTCGGAAATGCCGGAGACCTTGGCGAGCACCTTGCGCGACATGCCGCGGAGCGCGCGCATGGTGCGCACGCGCTGGCCGAGCTGTTCGAGGAAGTCGGTTTCCGGATCGTTGGCTGCGGTCATGATCCCCGTGCGACGCGCGGTCCTGACTGAATCAGGTCCAATGGTCTAGGAAACATAATGCCGACGAGGATTGACAGCAAGCCGATGTGGTGGCTTTGTATGAATTATAATTCTTAAATCTTGACGGGAGAGGGCAGGCGCGACGCGCCTGTGCCTGAGGAGCGGGCCATGACCACCAACGCAGTGCCTTACAATGCTGTGTCCTGGCTGCTCGACCGCAACGTCGATGAGGGCCGCGGAGACAAGGTCGTGTTCGACGATACGGTGTCGCAAATCACCTACGGCCAGTTGCAGCAGCAGACCCGCCGCGTCGGCAACACGCTGCGCCGGCTCGGCGTCCGCCGCGAGGAGCGGGTCGCCATGATCATGCTGGATACGATCGATTTCCCGATCGTGTTCCTGGGCGCGATCCGCGCCGGCGTGGTGCCGGTGCCGCTCAACACGCTGCTGACCGCGGAGCAGTACGCCTACATCCTCGGCGACTGCCGCGCGCGCGTGCTGTTCGTCTCCGAGGCGCTGCTGCCGGTCGTGAAGGATATCATCGCGCGCATGCCCGACCTCGAGCATGTCGTGGTCTCCGGCAAGGACGCGCACGGCCACAAGAAACTGTCGGACGAGATCGCGCGCGAGAGCGACGTTTTCGCCACCGCGCCGACGCATGCCGACGAGCCGGCGTTCTGGCTCTATTCGTCGGGCTCGACCGGCATGCCGAAGGGCGTGCGGCATCTGCATTCCAATCTCGCGGCGACGGCGGAGACCTATGCGAAACAGGTGCTCGGTATCCGCGAGGACGATGTCGGGCTCTCGGCGGCAAAGCTGTTCTTCGCCTATGGGCTCGGCAACGCGCTCACCTTCCCGATGTCGGTCGGCGCCACCACGGTGCTCAATTCGGAGCGTCCGACGCCGGCGGTGATGTTCGCGCTGATGAACAAATATCATCCCAGCATCTTCTTCGGCGTGCCGACCCTGTTCGCGTCGATGCTGAACGACGAGGCGATGAAGACGCAAGCCGCGGGCAATCGCCTGCGGGTCTGCACCTCGGCCGGCGAGGCGTTGCCGGAATCGGTCGGCAATGCGTGGCGCGCGCGGTTCGGCGTCGACATCCTCGACGGCGTCGGCTCGACCGAGCTGTTGCACATCTTCCTGTCGAATGCGCCTGGCGATATCAAATACGGCTCCTCGGGGCGTCCGGTGCCCGGCTACAAGGTGCGGCTGGTCAACGAGCAAGGGGCCGATGTCGCCGATGGCGAGGTCGGCGAACTGCTGGTCGATGCGCCCTCGGCCGGCGAGAGCTACTGGAATCAGCGCGCCAAGAGCCGCGCCACGTTCGAGGGCGCGTGGACCCGCACCGGCGACAGATACACGCGCGATGCCGACGGCCGTTACACCTTCTGCGGCCGCGCCGACGACATGTTCAAGGTCTCCGGCATCTGGGTCTCGCCGTTCGAGGTCGAGAGCGCGCTGATCACCCATCCCGCGGTGCTCGAAGCCGCCGTCGTGCCGGAGCCCGATCCGGAAGGCCTGCTGAAGCCGAAGGCCTATGTGGTGCTGCGGCCCGAGAGCTCGGCCGACGGTTTGCACGAGGCACTGAAGGAACACGTCAAGCAGAAGATCGGGCCGTGGAAATATCCGCGCTGGATCGATGTGGTCGACAATCTGCCGAAGACGGCGACCGGGAAGATCCAGCGATTCAAGTTGCGGGAACACGAGCACTAACTCCCCACGTCGTCCCGGCGAAAGCCGGGACCCATAACCACAGGCTTTGGTTGTTGCGCAAAAGCCGTCGGACACCATTTCTCAAAACAGCGGCCGCGGCGTATGGGTCCCGGCTTTCGCCGGGGCGACGATCATGCAGAATTTGAACCCCACAGGCTTCCTCACCATCGACGGCGCCGAGCTCGAATACCGGATGATCGGTCCGTCACCCGAGACAGCGCCGACCCTCGTGATGCTGCATGAAGGTCTCGGCTGCGTCGGGCTGTGGGGCGATTTTCCCGAGAAGCTGCAGGCGGCGACCGGTGCCGGCGTGTTCGCCTATTCGCGCGCGGGTTATGGCTCCTCGTCGCCGGCAAAGCTGCCGCGTCCGGTCGACTACATGCATCGCGAAGCGCTCGACGTGCTGCCGAAGCTGCTCGACCGGATCGGTTTCCGGCGCGGCCTCCTGGTCGGTCACTCCGACGGCGCGTCGATCGCGGCGATCTATGCCGGCGCGCATCAGGATCATCGCCTGAACGGGCTGGCGCTGATCGCGCCGCACTTCATCGTCGAGGACATCTCGGTGAAGTCGATCGCCGAGATCAAGACGACGTATGAGACCACCAATCTGAAGGAGAAGCTCGCGCGCTGGCACAAGGATGTCGACAACGCGTTCCATGGCTGGAACGACGCCTGGCTCGATCCGGCTTTCCGCGACTGGGATATCTCCGAATATCTCGCCTATATCCGCGTGCCGGTGCTCATCGTGCAGGGTGCGGACGATCAATACGGCACGATGCGCCAGGTCGAGATCGCCCAGGACGAGTGCTACTGCCCGGTCGATGTCGCGGCCATCGCAGGCGCCGGCCACTCGCCGCATCGCGAGGCGCCTGCGGCGACACTGGAAGCGGTCACCGAATTCGCCAAAGCGGCGCTGCGGGACGACCCGGCACTGGCGGCCTGACTTTTGGTGCCGGTGCCAGGCCATTGGCCCAATGGGTGAATTCTTGCACATGAAACAAAATGCATGTTTTTGCGTTTTGAACTAGACCAGATCGAAAACATGCATTATTGTGCATGCTAACCACGACGACGAACCTTCAAACGAACAACAGATAAGGGTGGCCCATGGCTGGTGACGATCGCGTCCTTGCAGGCGGGGCGAAGTACATCGACTTCCAGACCAACCCGTCGCGCTACCGGCACTGGAAGCTCGACATCGCGGGCGACGTCGCGACGCTGACCATGGACGTCGACGAGAACGCCGGCCTGTTCGAGGGCTATCAGCTCAAGCTGAACTCCTACGATCTCGGCGTCGACATCGAGCTGGCCGACGCCGTGCAGCGGCTGCGCTTCGAGCATCCCGAGGTGAAGGTCGTGGTGATGCGCTCGGGCAAGAACCGCGTGTTCTGCGCCGGCGCCAACATCCGCATGCTGGCGGGCTCCACCCACGCCCACAAGGTCAACTTCTGCAAGTTCACCAACGAGACCCGCAACGGCCTGGAAGACTCCAGCGAGAATTCCGGCCAGAGCTTCATCACCGTCGTCAACGGCACCGCGGCCGGCGGCGGTTATGAGCTGGCGCTCGCAACCGATCACATCATGATGGCCGACGACGGCGCCGCCGCGGTCGCGCTGCCGGAAGTGCCGCTGCTTGCGGTGCTGCCGGGCACCGGCGGCCTGACCCGCGTCGTCGACAAGCGCAAGGTGCGCCGCGACCACGCCGACTTCTTCTGCACCATCGAGGAAGGCATCAAGGGCAAGCGCGCGGTGCAGTGGCGGCTGGTCGACGAGATCGCGCCGAACTCCAAGCTCGAGGGCAAGCTCGCCGAGCGCGTCAAGGAATTCGCCGCCAGGTCGAAGCGCAACGGGGCGGGCAAAGGCATCGCACTGGCGCCACTGACGCGCACCATCGACGACAGCGCGATCCGCTACGGCTTCGTCAGCGTCGACATCGATCGCGCCGCGCGCATCGCCACCATCTCGATCAAGGCGCCGGAAACCACAGCGCCTGCCGACATCGACGGCATGATCGCGCAGGGCGCTTCGTTCTGGCCGCTGCAGGTCGCCCGCGAGCTCGACGATGCGATCCTGCATCTGCGCATCAACGAGCTCGAGACCGCGATGCTGGTGTTCAAGAGCCATGGCGACCGCGCCAACGTCGTGTCCTATGATGCGTTCCTGGAGGCCAACAAGGCGCACTGGCTGGTCAATGAGGTCAGGCATTACTGGAAGCGCGTGCTCAAGCGCATCGACGTCACCTCGCGCACGCTGGTGACACTGGTCGAGCCCGGCTCCTGCTTCGTCGGCACCCTGGCCGAGCTCGTGTTCGCCGCCGACCGCTCCTACATGCTGATCGGCCAGAAGCAGGGCGACAACCGCCCGCCGCCGGCGATCGAACTGACGGCGATGAACTTCGGGCCCTATCCGATGAGCCACGGTCTGACCCGGCTGCAATCGCGCTTCCAGGCCGACCCGATGGATCTGGAGCGGGCGCAGGCCTCGATCGGCAAGGCGCTCGATGCGGAGGAGGCCGAGGAGCTCGGCCTCGTCACCTTCGCGCTCGACGACATCGACTGGGACGACGAGGTCCGCGTGTTCTTCGAGGAGCGCACCTCGTTCTCGCCCGACGGCCTCACCGGCATGGAAGCCAATCTGCGCTTCGTCGGTCCCGAGACCATGGAATCGAAGATCTTCTCGCGCCTGACGGCGTGGCAGAACTGGATCTTCCAGCGGCCCAACGCGGTCGGCGAAGACGGCGCACTGCGCCGCTACGGCACCGGCCAGAAGGCGCAATTCGACATGACGCGAGTTTGAGGCAAATGACGCCGTCATCCTGAGGTGCGAGCGTGAGCGAGCCTCGAAGGATGATTGGGAGCAAGCCAGCATCCTTCGAGACGCGGCGAAGACGCCGCTCCTCAGGATGACGGTTGAGCAAGACACGATAGACGTCGAACCGATACCAAGGAGCACGGCCATGAACATCATGAACGTCGATTACTCGACCAAGATTCCAAACAACGTGAATCTCGCCGAAGACCGCCAGGTGCTGAAGGCGTTGGAGGGCTGGCACCCCGGCTACATGGATTGGTGGAGCGACATGGGGCCGGAAGGATTCCAGGAATCGCTGGTCTATCTGCGCACCGCCTATTCGGTCGATCCGCGCGGCTGGGCCAAGTTCGACTATGTGCGGATGCCCGAATATCGCTGGGGCATTTTGCTCGCACCGCAGGAAGAGAACCGGGTCATCCCGTTTGGCGAAGACTACGGCAAGCCGGCCTGGCAGGAAGTCCCCGGCGAGCATCGTGCGATGCTGCGCCGCCTGATCGTGATCCAGGGTGACACCGAGCCCGCCTCGGTCGAGCAGCAGCGCCATCTCGGCAAGACCGCGCCCTCGCTCTACGACATGCGCAATCTGTTCCAGGTCAATGTCGAGGAAGGCCGCCATCTCTGGGCGATGGTCTATTTGCTGCAGAAGTATTTCGGCCGCGACGGCCGCGAGGAGGCCGACGATTTGCTGCGTCGCCGCTCGGGCGACGCGGATTCGCCGCGCATGCTCGGCGCCTTCAACGAGGCGACGCCGGACTGGCTGTCGTTCTTCATGTTTACCTACTTCACCGACCGCGACGGCAAGATGCAGCTGCACTCGCTGGCGCAGTCGGGCTTCGATCCGCTGTCACGCACCTGCCGCTTCATGCTGACCGAGGAAGCCCATCACATGTTCGTCGGCGAGACCGGCATCACCCGCGTCGTGCAGCGCACCTGCGATGCGATGACGGAAGCCGGCATCACCGATCCGAACGACATCGCCAGGGTCCGTGCGCTCGGCGTGATCGATTTGCCGACCATCCAGAAGAAGCTGAACCTGCACTATTCGCTGTCGCTCGACCTGTTCGGCTCCGAAGTGTCGACCAATGCGGCCAATGCCTTCAACGCCGGCATCAAGGGCCGCTACAAGGAAACCACGATCGACGACGATCACCAGCTGAAGAGCTCGACCTATCCGGTCATGAAGATGGTGGACGGCCAGATCAAGATGGTCGACGAGCCGGCGCTGACCGCGCTCAACATGCGGCTGCGCGACGACTACACGCAGGATTGCGTCAAGGGCATGCTGCGCTGGAACAAGGTGATCTCCACTGCCGGCATCGACTACAAGCTCGCGGTGCCGAACACTGCCTTCCACCGCCAGATCGGCGAGTTCAAGGACGTCCATGCGACGCCCGATGGCCTCTTGATCGACGACGCCACCTGGGCCAAGCGCAAGAACGACTGGCTGCCGTCGACCGCGGACGGCGACTTCATCGCCTCGCTGATGAAGCCGGTGACCGAGCCCGGCGAGTTCGCTTCCTGGATCTCGCCGCCCAAGGTCGGCATCGACAACAAGCCCGGCGACTTCGAGTACGTCAGGATCGAGAGCTGATTGTCAGCTAGCAGTTCCTCTCCTCCCGGAGGGGCCGAAAAGGGGTAAGCCGAGAAGGTCCTGGCTTGCCCCTTTTCTTTTTCTGAGACGCGCGTTCGCTCACGCGCGATGAAGCGCTGGGGCTTCCCGGCTTGACAAGCGCGATGCCTTCGCGCGGAGATCACACACAGCTTCAACACATCAACCGCAATGACGGCTTCAGCCGCTTGCCGCGGTTCGAAATTTCGGCGGGGCCATCATGAGTGAAGAGATTTTTCCGGGGCCGACCCTGCGTCCGCTCAAGCTCCAGTTCGGTGAGCAGACGATCGCGGGCTTCGAGAGCGCGGGTACCGGCCGCGACATCTTGCTGATCCACGGCAATTCGTCGTCGTCCCGAATCTGGCAGAAGCAACTCCAGGGGCCGCTTGGCGCCAAATACCGGCTGGTCGCAATCGATCTTCCCGGCCATGGCGGCTCATCGCCTGCGACCGATCCGGAGCATGGTTATTCGGGTGCAGGCTACGCCGGCTGCATTGCGGCGGCCGCAAAAGAGCTCGGCCTGAAGGATGCAGTGGTGGTGGGCTGGAGTCTCGGCGGACACGCCGTGCTCAACGCGGCCCAGTCTTTGCCGATGGCGGCCGGGCTCATGATTTTCGGCACGCCGCCGATCGCCAAGACGCCGGACGGGTTCTCCGGGTTCAAAGGGCTGTCGGCCACCACGTTCACGCCGGCGCCCAGCGATGTCGAGATCGAGGCCTGGCTGAAAACGGTGTTCGCGCCGGACTATGCGCCGTTGCCCGCGTTCGTCGATACCGATTTCCGCCGCACCGACGGCAATGCGCGCGGCTATCTCGGCGCCAGCGTGCAGGCCGGCCGCTTCGCGGATGAGGTCGAGATCGTGCGCGGCCTCGGGATTCCGCTGGCGATCGTGCATGGCAGCGAGGAGCAGATGGTCGAACTCGGCTATCTGCAACGGCTGCCCGCGCCGACGCTATGGCGCGGCCAGGTTCAGGTGGTCGACGGCGCCGGCCACGCCACGCAGTGGGAACGAGCCGCCGCGTTCGACCGGCTCGTCGACGCGTTCGCGTCGGGCCTTTGAACGACGAATAGAGGGTCGCTCCTCGCCGTTCGTCGCTTAGCCGGCTTTAATCGTCATTTGCAAGTTCGTCGGGCCACATCTGCGCGCCGTGAAGCACGCGCAAGATGCGAACGGTCTCGCCGTCGACAAGGTACGCTGCGACATAAGGTGTGCGCGGGATGACTAACTCCCGCGTGCCGGCGACACGCCCGGGCCGGCCACTGTCAGGAAAGTCGAGCAGGCGCCGCGCGGCATCGGCGATCTGTTCATCGACATGAACCGCGGCACGGGGATTCTCGGCCTCGATGTAGCTGAAAATGTCGTCGCGATCGGACAGTGCGAAGCGCGTCCAGACGAGCTTCACCGTTTGCGTTCCGCCGCTTTTCGAAGTGCGGCGGCACGACGTTGCGCGAAATGCGCGTCGACTTCGGAATCATCGAGACTGGGCCGTGTATCCGCCAGCGCTTGGCGCACCTTCTCGCGAAACCAGCTGTCGTAAGCTTGGCTGTTGCTGACGAGCTCCAGTGGAAGCGTCCCTTCATTGGCCGTGCGCGTCAGCAATATCCGCACCGCGTCCGACACCGTGAGACCCATGTTTTCCAGAACCGCGGTGGCCTTCTCTTTTACGTCCGCATCGATGCGGGTTTGGACCAGGGCATTCGAAGCCATAGCGATCTCCTTGCTCACGTTCAATGTAATGCATCTGAATGACATGCGCCAGAGGCGTCACAGCCGCAACTGGGGGTGACCACAGTGACGAAAGTGGCCTCGCGTCTTGGCGAGGCCCAGTGCCATCGGGCTCCATGCGAGAAAGGGCGCCTCGCTGCGAGCGAGGCGCCCTTTGTGTATCACCAGTCTCGCTGCCAAGCGCCGCGTGGCGATGTTCTAATGCGCGTGAGCTACGCGGTCGCTTATCCCGCGATCTCCAGCCCCGCGGTCGCATAGACCACGCCGCCATCGACCGCGATGGTGTTGCCCACGACATAGTCGCCGGCGCGCGAGGCGAGATAGATCGCGGTGCCCGCCATGTCCTCGTCGCTGCCCACGCGCCGCGACGGAACGCGCTGTGCAACCTCGTCGGCGTGGTCGCGCGCGGCCCGGTTCATGTCCGACTTGAACGCGCCGGGCGCGATCGCGGTGACGTTGATGTTGTCCTTGATCAGGCGGGTCGCCATCCGGCGCGTCAGATGGATCACCGCGGCCTTGCTGGCGGCATAGGAATAGGTCTCCATCGGGTTGACGAAGATGCCGTCGATCGAGGCGATGTTGATCACCTTGCCGGGCTTGTCATGGGAGGCTGCGGCGCGCAGCGGCTTGGCCAGCGCCTTGGTCAGGAAGAAGATCGACTTGACGTTGAGGTTCATCACCTTGTCCCAGCCGCTCTCCGGGAATTCGTCGAAGTCCGCGCCCCATGCTGCGCCGGCATTGTTGACCAGGATGTCGAGCTTCGGCTCGCGCTTGATGATCTCGCTCGCGAGCTTGTCGCAGCCCTCGACGGTCGAGATGTCGATCGGCAGCGCGATGCATTCACCGTCATAGGCGGCGGTGAGCTCTTGCGCGGTGGCCTCGCAGGGACCTGCCTTGCGCGCGGTGATGTAGACCTTCGCGGCACCCTGCGCGAGGAAGCCGGCCGCGATCATCTTGCCGATGCCACGCGATCCCCCGGTCACCAGTGCGACGCGGCCCTTCAGTGAGAACAGATCCTTGAGCATGTTGCCTCCTTAGCTATGCCAAGCGTTCTGGCCGGGTTGATGGAGCTAGTCAAGGAACCGCCGCGGCAGGCGAACGCGCGACCTGCTCGATCTCTGGCGATCTTCTGATCAGTTTACCCGCGAAGGGCGGCCGTCGAGTCGATCAAGCTTTCTTGAGATGTGATGCAGTGCACAAACTGGTCAGCCGGTTTTGCCGCATCATGCGCGAGGGGTGGAATTCCAGATCAAGGAGTTCCAATAATGAAGCACATTTCATTGCCGGTGGCCGGTGTGATGCCTGTCACCCCCATTCAGTTTCGCCGAAGGCGGAAAGGACTGTTCGCAGCGATCGTCGGCGCAATTCACTATTCGCGGCGGATTCAGGCGCGACGCGTTCTCAAGCAATATCAGCATCTGATCGACCGTGCCGACCGGCATCGCGCCAATTTGGAGGGCGGCCGCAATGTCCGTTACTGAACGGTCGTCGACGCGCAAATCGGTCATCCGGCTTCCGGAGGTCAGCGAGATCACGCTGCTTGTTGCCATCGCAATCGGATTTTTTGTGCTGCACTTCCTCACTGCGACGTTGCTGATGCCAGCGGCAACGGCCGATGCGGCCGCGCCGCAAGAGGCGAGGACGGTTCACACCGACTAGCGCTCTCGCGATCCATCCATCATCGCTGTCGTCAACGGAGGTCCATTCATGGCCGACGTCATGTCATTTATTGTGCTCAGCGCCGCGGTGTTCTGCGGCGCCTTTGTGTCCGGTCTCGCCGGCTTTGCCTTTTCCGCGATCGCTGGCGCCATCCTGCTGCATGCGATGCCGCCAACCGAGGCGGTGCCGCTGATGATGGCCTGCAGCGTCGGCGTGCAGGCGGCCAACCTGTGGGCGCTTCGGCACAACATCCAGTGGAAACAGAGCCTGTCGCTGATCGTCGGCGGACTGCTGGGCGTCCCGCTTGCGCTCTGGCTGCTGCACAACATCGACAGCCGGACGTTCCGCGAAGGCTTTGGGATCATGGTCGCGCTCTATGCCGGCTACATGCTGTTCAGGCCCGCGATCGGCTACGGCCGTTTGCCCGAGGGCCGCAACGCGCTGGTCGGGTTTGGCGGCGGCCTGATCGGCGGGTTGACCGCGATGCCTACCATCTGGTGCGATATCCATGGTGTGCCAAAGCAGCAGCAGCGCGGCCTCGTGCAGCCCTTCATCGCCGCGATGCAGATTTCGGCGCTCGTCATGATGCTGCTGCATCGCGACCTCTCGATGAAGGTCGCCTATGACGTCGTGCTCGGCGCTCCGGCGCTGCTTGCCGGTTCGTGGCTCGGCATCTTTGCCTTTCGCAACATCGACGAGGCCAACTTCAGGCGGGTGATCCTCGGCCTGTTGCTGGTGTCGGGACTGCTGCTGGTGGTTTAGGGCGTTGCTCGATCACGCAGCGTCGATGCGGCGAAAACCGTTCCACACCGCGGTGGCGGCGCCGGATGTCAGCACCGGCAAGAGCCGCGCGTCCTGGTAATTGCCGTTCAGCGAGACCCGCTGCAACGCGGTCAGATGGTCGGCGCTTTCGGGAAACAGCATGCCCGGCCGCGTCGTCACCGCGGTTCGAAAGCCGATCGATCTGGCGAGCGCGAATTCGCGCGGCCCGGCGGCGATCCGGTCGCCATAGGGATAGGCAAGATGCAGCGCCGGACGCTGCAGCGTCTCCTCGATCCGCGCCCGGCTGGTGGCGAGCTCGAACGATGCGATGGTCTCGCTCTGCTTGGCGAGATTGCAATGGGTGATGGTGTGGGCGCCGATGGTGACCAGCGGATCGTCGGCAAAGCCGCGCAATTCGTCCCAGGACATGCAGAGCTCGCGCGCGATGCCGGTCTCGTCGACGCTGTGGCGGGCGCACAGCGCGGAGATCTCGGCCTGCATCTCCTTCTCGCCCGGCAGCGAACGCAACCAGTCGTGCATGCGGCCGAACGCTGTGCGCTTGGCTTGCGGCGTCGCGGTATCGATCCGCGTCATGACGCCAGCGATCGGCACCTCGATCGCCGATGCTGCCGCGATGATCCGCTCCAGCGCGATCCACCACAATTTGCCGCAGCCCTCGGCGAAATCGCTCGCGACAAAGACCGTGAACGGCGCGCCGAACTCGCGCATCACAGGCAGCGCGAAATCGCGGTTGTCGCGATAGCCGTCGTCGCAGGTGAAGCAGGCGAAGCGCCGCGCGAAATTCCGTTCGGTGAGGCGGCGATGCGCCTCGTCCATGCTGACGACATCGACGTCGAGCACGCGCAGATGCGTCAGCATCGCACGCAGGAAGTCCGGCGTGACCTCGAGGTGATGGTTGGGCTGGAACGCGTCGGCGCGCCGCGGGCGGACATGGTGCAGCATGAAGATGGCGCCGACGCCGGCAAAGATCGGCCGCAGCAGGACATGCGCACCCGAGAAATACAACGCCTCCATCCCGGCACGGATCACGGTGTTGCGGAGTTGTTTCATGAGGGGCACGGGCCGGCCGATTTGCATTCCGTCGCAAACTTAGCGAAAGAGCACTGAAGAAACTGTTATCCCGATCCAATATGGCGCCCCCGCCATGGCCTTTGATTTGGGGTTTGACAGTCGGCCAAGGGTTTGATTTCTCTCTGGTTCCAGACCCGCAGGACGCTGAATGCACGGACTTTTCAAGTGGAGTAGCAAGTGGTGGCCGGGGGTGATTCCACTGGTCGTCCTGTGGGGCATCGCGGCCTGGACCAGCACAGGAACGGTCGAGGCCGATCTTGCTGCGCGCTCTAATGCCGCACTCAAGGACACCGTGCTCGACAAGCGCCGCATCAGCGTCGACGGCCGCGACGTGACGTTTGCGGCCAATGCCTTCTCCGAGGACGGCCGTCTCAGCGCGGTTGCGTCGGTCGAGGCCGTGCCGGGCGTGCGGCTGGTCAACGACGAGACCCGCCTCGTTCCCGAAGCCAAGCCCTTTGTGTGGTCAGCCGAGCGCGACGTGGTGCGGGTCACGCTTGGCGGCAATGCGCCGCTGCCTTCGAGCAAGAGCAAGCTGACCGAGGCCGCCAAGGCCAGTCTCGGCGGTGTCGAGGTGGTGGATCAGATGGCGCTCGCCCGCGGCGCGCCGTCGCGGTTCGACCCGGCGGCGCTGTTGCTGCTCGACCAGATCGGCAAGCTGAAGGAAGGCAAGATCACGCTGACCGACAACAAGGTTGCTCTTGCCGGCATGGCGCGCGAGCTCGGCGGACGCGAGGCGGTCGCGGCGGCGCTGAAGAACCTGCCGGAAGGCTATTCGATCGCCGCCAACGACATCAAGGCGCCGCCTTACGTGTTCCAGGCCTACAAGGATCCGGTCGCGGTGACGCTGACGCTGACCGGCTACGTGCCCGACAACAACGTGCATGCCGCGCTGGTCGCCGCCGCCGGCCGCAAGTTCTTCAGCGAGAAGGTGGTCGACAATCTCAAGGCCAGCATCGGCGCTCCCTCGGGATTTGCGGCGGCGGTGGTGCCTGCGCTCGGCGCGCTGTCGCGACTGTCGACCGGGACGCTCGTGGTGTCGGACCGCGAGGTCAAGCTGTCGGGCGATGCGCTCTATGATGCCGCGGCCGGCCAGATCCGCGACGGGCTCGGCAAGGATTTTCCGCAGGGCTGGCAGTACAAGGCCGAGGTCACGGTGAAGCCGGCGGCGGCGCCGGTCGATCCGACGGTGTGTCAGCAGCTGTTTTCCGAGATCCTCTCCAAGGGCAAGATCCGCTTCGAGTCCGGCAAGGCCGACATCGTCCCTGACTCCGCAGGTCTGCTCGACCGCCTGATCGAGACCGCGATGCGCTGTCCCAATGCGACGATCGAAGTCGCCGGCCATACCGACAGCGACGGTGAGGAGGCGGCCAACCAGGCCTTGTCGGAGCGCCGCGCGCGGGCCGTGGTCGATTACCTCGTGCGCGCCGGACTGCCTGCCAACCGCTTCACGCCGATCGGCTACGGCAGCACGCAGCCGCTCGCCGGCAACGAGAATGAAGATGGCAAGGCGCAGAACCGTCGCATCGAATTCGTGGTGAAGTAGCGATGACCGTGCTCGCGACATTCGTCTGGGGTTGGCTGCTCGGCGCGGCGCTGCTCGGCTTCGGCATGGGCTGGATCGCGGTGGTGCATCGGGCGCAGGGCGTCTCGAAGGTCTGGATCCGCTGGCTCGCGCTGCTTGCCGCCGCGCTGGTCGCGGCATCGTTTGCGCGGGTCGTGCCCGGCCGTTTCGGCTACTGGCTCGATCTCTTCCTGGTCATGTTCGCGCTCTATCTCGTCGGTAGCGCGATCGGCTCCTGGCTGCGCGACTGGGTGGTTTCGCGCAGCAGGCCAGCGAGCTGACCCCTAAACCCTTAACCCAGCAGGACTGAGTGGCGTCGCCAAGCACGGAGCGAGCCGCACGCCTTTTGTCGCTTGACGTCAATACGTACGTACGTATTAGATGGCCTCATGCCAAAACCCTCTCTGCGCGATGCCATCCTCGACGCCGGCCTGAAGGAAATGTTCCGGACCGGCTATCACGGCACCAGCGTGCGCGACGTCACCGCGGCTGCCGGCGCACCGCAGGGCTCGTTTACCAACCATTTCCGCTCGAAGGAGCTGTTCGCGTCGGAAGTGCTCGACCGCTACTTCCTCTATGTGCGCGGCCTCGTCGCCGAAGCGCTCGGCGACACGACGCTGCCGCCGCGCGACAGGCTCCGGCGCTATCTCGATCTGATCACCGGCAAGCTTGCGCATGACGGCTTCACCCGCGGCTGCCTGATCGGCGACTTCAGCCTCGAGGCGTCGGGCTCGAGCGAGATGCTGCGCGAGCAGCTCGACGAGATCTTCCGGGAATGGCGCGCGCCGTTCGCCGCCTGCATCGCCGAAGCCCAGGCCAAGCGCGAAATCGCGTCCGACTTCGATGCCGATGAGCTGGCCGATTTCCTGCTCGCATCCTGGCAGGGCGCGATGCTGCGCATGAAGGTCGAACGTAGCGCGGCTGCGCTCGAACGTTTCAAGACGATCGCATTCCAAACCGTGTTCAAGGAGTTGTCATGACGATGTCCGACGAGATCAGCCTGCATCACCGGCCCGTGCTCGCCTCCACGATGGCCTATCGCGAGACCGGGCGCAGCGACGCGCCGCACGTGCTGTTCCTGCACGGCAATCCGACATCGTCCTACATCTGGCGCAACATCATGCCGCTGGTGGCGCCGGTCGGGCACTGCATCGCGCCCGACCTGATCGGCTACGGTCAGTCCGGCAAGCCCGATATCGCCTACCGCTTCTTCGACCAGGCTGACTATCTCGACGCGCTGATCGACGAACTCGGCATCACCTCGGCGTATCTCGTCGCCCAGGATTGGGGCACGGCGCTCGCGTTCCATCTCGCGGCGCGCCGGCCGCAACTCGTGCGTGGGCTGGCTTTCATGGAGTTCATCCGCCCGATGCGGGACTGGTCCGACTTCCACCAGCACCAGGCCGCCCGGGAGACGTTCCGCAAATTCCGCACGCCGGGCGTCGGCGAAGCGATGGTCCTCGACAACAATGCGTTCGTCGAGCGCGTGCTGCCCGGCTCGATCCTGCGCACGCTCAGCGACGAGGAAATGGAAGCCTACCGCGCGCCGTTTGCGACGCGCGAGAGCCGCAAGCCGACCTTGATGCTGCCGCGCGAGCTGCCGATTGCGGGCGAGCCAGCCGACGTCTATCAGGCGCTGACCGCGGCACACGCGGCGCTTGCAGCATCGACCTATCCGAAGCTGTTGTTCACCGGCTCGCCCGGCGCGTTGGTGTCGCCGGCCTTTGCCGCCGATTTCGCGGCGCGGCTGCAGCATTGCGCGGTCATCCAGCTCGGCGCCGGTGCGCACTACCTGCAGGAGGATCATCCGGAAGCGATCGGTCGCTCGGTCGCCGGCTGGATCGCCGGCATCGAGGCCGCGAGCGCCCAGCACCTTGCAGCCTGAGCGGATGGGAGAACGCGCCATGACCGATCTCTCGATCACCTATTGCCGTCCCTGCGGCTACGAGAAGCGCGCCAGGGAGGCCGCCGCGCTGCTGCGCGAACGCCTTGGGCTCGATGCAGAGCTGGTGCCCGGCAAGGGCGGCGTCTTCGAGGTCAAGCTTGACGGCAAAGTGATCGCCAAGCGCGCCAAGGGGCATTTCCCGGATGCCGCCGAAATCGTCACCGCAGTGGCTGCGGGACGGGCATAAAAATCTACGCAGGCTTGTCTCATCGCCGTCGCGGCGGCGATTTTCGCTGCGCAGGCGCTGCGGCGTCGCTCTCGCTCCCCGTAGTTTCCCGGATGGCCTTGCGTAGCCGTTCGCCGGACTAACTGCCGCACGTCGCTGTCAAGTCTTGTCGAAGGTGGCGAGAAACGCGCATATTTGTGCACCCGCTGTCATGAATCATCCCTAATATCTTGAAGATGCGCGTTTTATTGTCGTTTGACGAATTCCACTCCGGCTTAAAACGCGCTACATGGGTCGGGGCACAGCGAAGCGCCGGCGGGGTTCGCCCGGGAGCCGTCGTCGCGGGATCGCAATTCGAGGTCTAGATGCTGGAAGCAATACGCAGGGCGATGGCGTTTCTGCGCCAGAAGCAAATCCTGCATCGGCTGGGTGTTGTCGTCAGCATCGCCGTCATCGGCATCGCCTGCTACGTCCTGTATCACATGCTGCGCGGCATCGACACCAATGAGGTGCTCGAGGCCATCAAGAGCACCGAGCCGCGACAAATCGCGCTAGCGGGACTGTTCGTCGCAGCCGGCTACTTCACGCTGACCTTCTACGATCTGTTCGCGGTGCGCGCGATCGGTCACGCCCACGTGCCCTATCGCATCAATGCGCTCGCGGCATTTACCTCCTATTCGATCGGGCACAATGTCGGCGCCAGCGTCTTCACCGGCGGCGCGGTGCGCTACCGGATCTATTCGGCCTGGGGATTGAACGCGATCGACGTCGCCAAGATTTGCTTTCTCGCCGGCCTGACCTTCTGGCTCGGCAATGCCGCGGTGCTCGGGCTCGGCATCGCCTATCATCCGGAAGCGGCAGCCAACATCGACCAGCTGCCGCCCTGGCTCAACCGCGCGCTGGCGCTCGGCATCATCATTGCGCTGGTCGCCTATGTGGTCTGGGTCTGGACCCAGCCCCGGGTGGTCGGCCGCGGTCCCTGGACGGTGACCCTGCCGGGCGGCCCATTGACGCTGCTGCAGATCGCGATCGGCATCGTCGACCTCGGCTTCTGCGCGCTGGCGATGTACGTGCTGGTGCCGGACGAGCCCAATCTCGGCTTCGTCGTGGTCGCGGTGATCTTCGTGTCGGCGACCCTGCTCGGCTTCGCCAGCCACTCCCCCGGCGGGCTCGGGGTGTTCGACGCCGCCATGCTGGTCGGCCTCTGGCAGATGGACCGCGAGGACCTGCTCGGCGGCATGCTGCTGTTCCGGCTGCTCTACTATATTGCGCCGTTCGTCATATCTGTAATCTTGCTGACGTTTCGGGAGGTTATCGTCGGCGCCCGACTCAAACGGCTGCCGCAGACTGATTCGGGGCCCCGCACTGAGCCGCACCACGAGGCGGTTCTGGTTCGCAAGCGCGGTGACTCCGGGGTCTGATGACGCGGCCCGATGCCTCCCGAGGGACGGTCGATCTGACCGCGCCTGGGCGAGACATGAACCGACGGGAAGAAAGCCGCCGCGATGGCCATTGACGATACGCCGCATTCGATCTTCTCGCCCTGGCCCGACCGCTTGCGCCATTCCGCGCTGATCCTGCTTGCCGCAGCGCTGGCATTGAGCGTGGTGGTCGCGCTCGGCGAGTTGTCGCTGGTGCGCGCCTGCGCTGTGTTCGTCTGCATCGCGGCTGCGGCGCTGGTGCCATGGCGGCTGCATGATGCCGGCACCTCGCGCGAGGATGTCCGCCACGGCAATCCGGTCGAGGCGACCGCCGTCAGCGCGGTCGTCGCCGGCATGCCGGACCCGGCCGTGCTGCTCGACCGCGCCGGCCGCGTCATCCATCTCAACGCCGCCGCGGCCCAGCTGGCGCCGGCCCTGCGCAAGAACGAGTTGGCGCAATTTGCCCTGCGTTCGCCGGAGATTATCACTGCGTTGCGCGAGGCGATCGCGACCACCGAGCCGCGCCGCGCCACCTACTCCGACCACGTTCCGGTCGATCGCTGGATGGAACTGGTGATTACGCCGGTGCCGGTGCCGACCCAGTTCGGCGGCACCGAGAAATGCATGCTGATGACCTTCCACGATCTGACGCCGCTGCGCCGGGTCGAGGAGATGCGCGCCGATTTCGTCGCCAATGCCAGCCATGAGTTGCGCACGCCGCTCGCCGCCTTGTCCGGCTTCATCGACACGCTGCAGGGGCCGGCGCGCGAGGACGCCCGGGCGCGCGAGCGCTTCCTCGGCATCATGCACACCCAGGCCACCCGCATGGCGCGGCTGATCGACGACCTGCTGTCGCTGTCGCGGGTCGAGTTGTCGGCCCATGTGCGGCCCGAGGCGTCGATCGATATCGTGCCGATCATCCGCCAGGTGGCCGACGGGCTCGAGGTGCTGGCCAGCGAGCGCCAGGTCGAGATCGACGTCGACCTGCCGGCGACCCCGGTCACGATCGCCGGCGACCGCGAGGAACTGCTCCGCCTGTTCGAGAACCTGATCGAGAATGCCCTCAAATACGGCGCCTCGGGCGGCCGCGTCATAGTGTCGCTCAATCAGACCGTTTCGAGCGCATCGGGTGAGGGGAGCCCCGAAATCCGTGTCATGGTACGGGATTTCGGCCCCGGCATCGCCCCGGAGCACCTGCCGCGGCTGACCGAGCGGTTCTACCGGGTGGACGTCGGCGACAGCCGTAACCAGGGCGGAACCGGCCTCGGATTATCGCTGGTGAAACATATTCTTAACCGTCATCGCGGGCGTCTTCTGATCGAGAGCGTGCCGAACAATGGCGCGACCTTTACCGCCTGTTTTCCCCGGCCGAAGACCCCGTTACCGACCCAAAGCTAAGCGTTTTCAGTCGCTTAGTGCTGTCATCCAACTGTCATCCAACCTTCGTAAAAGCGGCACCGACCGCTCCTAGATGGACCGGTGTGAGCGCGATCGGGCGCAATTGGCGCTTCGCTCACAAGATGGAGACCACCCCATGAATTTCATCAAAGCTATCGTCGCTGCCGGCCTGGTCGCCGCTTCGGCGTCGGCCTTCGCTGCCGATATTACCGGCGCGGGCGCAACGTTCCCGTTCCCGATTTATTCGAAGTGGGCTGACGCCTACAAGAAGGACACCGGCAATGGCCTGAACTATCAGTCCATCGGCTCCGGCGGCGGCATCAAGCAGATCCAGGCCAAGACGGTCACCTTTGGCGCGACCGACATGCCGCTCAAGGCCGAGCAGCTCGAGAAGGACGGCCTCGTCCAATGGCCGATGGTGATGGGCGCGATCGTTCCGGTGGTGAATCTCGAGGGCGTGAAGCCCGGCGACATGGTGTTCGACGGCGAGACGCTCGCCAACATCTACCTCGGCAAGATCACCAAGTGGGACGATCCGGCGATCAAGAAGCTCAATCCGAATGTGAAGCTTCCCTCGGACGCGATCACGGTGGTTCGCCGCTCGGATGGTTCCGGCACCACCTTCAACTTCACGAATTATCTCTCCAAGGTGAGCCCTGACTGGAAGAGCAAGGTCGGCGAAGGCACCGCGGTGGAATGGCCGACCGGCGTCGGCGCCAAGGGCAACGAGGGCGTCTCCGGCAACATCGGCCAGACCAAAAACTCGATCGGATATGTCGAGTATGCCTACGCCAAGCAGAACAAGCTGACTTACACCGGCATGGTCAACAAGGGTGGCAAGACGGTTCAGCCGACGGTCGAAGCGTTCCAGGCGGCCGCTTCCAACGCTGACTGGGCTCATGCGCCCGGCTATTACGTGATCCTGACCGACCAGCCCGGCGACAAGTCCTGGCCGATCACCGCGTCGACCTTTATCCTGATGCACAAGGAAGCGACGGATAAGGCGGCCTCCCAGGAAGCTCTCAAGTTCTTCCGCTGGGCGTTCAAGAACGGCGCCAAGATGGCCGAAGAGCTCGACTACATCCCGATGCCGGACAATGTCATCCAGCAGATCGAGAAGACCTGGTCCTCGGACATCAAGAGCTAAGTCTAACGATTTCGAACAAGGCCTGTGCCGCCTGCCGGCGGCACAGGTTGATCAATAGAGACCCGGGCTCCCTCACCGCGGCAAGACGCGCGGGTGGGGCCCCGGCTTCGCGCCCCGGAGGCGCAAGCCGGAACGACGCCCGGCCAAATGCGTCAGTAGAGATCGCTTCGGGGCGTAGCGGTTTGCGTTGCTTTCACATAGTAATGAGGGGATTGGCGTGGCAGACATGGCTGTTCAGAGCGATGTGATGGAAGCCGCGGGACCGTACGATCGCGCCAAGGCCCTCAGCGCCTTCAAGCTGGGTGATCTCACCTTCTATTGGATCACCCGTATCTCGGCGATTTCGGTTCTGTTGATCCTCGGCGGCATCATCCTGTCGCTGATCGTCGGCGCTTGGCCGGCGATGAAGGAGTACGGCTTAGCCTTCATCTGGACGCAGCGCTGGGCGCCCTCGGCAGATCCGCCGGTGCTCGGCGCACTCGGCCCGATCTACGGCACCCTGATCACCTCGGTTATCGCGATGATGATCGCGATTCCGGTCGGTCTTGGCATCGCCATCTTCCTCACCGAGCTGTGCCCGCAAATGCTGCGCCGCCCGATCGGCATCGCCATTGAGCTGCTCGCCGGCATCCCCTCGATCATATACGGCATGTGGGGCTTCTTCGTGCTGGGCCCGTTCCTGGCCAACACGTTCCAGCCCTTCATGATCCGAATGTTCGAGGGCGTCCCGGTGCTGGGCGCGGTGTTCGCAGGGCCGCCGTCCTATCTCAGCCTGTTCAACGCCGCGCTGATCCTTGCCATCATGGTGCTGCCCTTCATCACCGCGATCTCGGTCGACGTGTTCAAGACCGTGCCGCCGGTGCTGAAAGAGGCCGCCTACGGCATGGGCTGCACCACCTGGGAAGTCGTCCGCAGCGTCGTGATCCCCTACACCCGGGTCGGCGTGATCGGCGGCATCATGCTGGCGCTCGGCCGCGCACTCGGCGAGACCATGGCTGTGACCTTCATCATCGGCAACTCGTTCCGCATCTCGTCGTCGATCTTCGCGCCGGGCACCACGATCTCGGCGGCGATCGCCTCCGAATTCGCCGAGAGCGACGGCCTGCACCAGTCCGGCCTGATCCTGCTCGGCCTCCTGCTGTTCGTCCTGACCTTCTTCGTGCTCGCCGGCGCCCGGCTGATGCTGATGCGGCTTGAAACGAAAGCGGGGAAATAGCGTTATGAACCCGATCTACAAATCCCGCCGCCGCAGCGACATCGTCATTCGCGCACTCTGTGTCTGCGCGGCGCTGTTCGGCGTCACCTGGCTGGCGCTGATCCTGTTCACTCTGGTCTACAACGGTCTTGCCGGCCTCAGCGTGCAGCTGTTCACCCAGAACACGCCGCCGCCGGGCTCGACCGAAGGCGGCCTGCTCAATGCCATCGTCGGCTCCGTCATCATGACGGTGATCGGCGTCGGCATCGGCGCGCCGCTCGGCCTGTTCGCCGGCACCTACCTCGCCGAATACGGCAAGCACGACAAGCTCACCTCGGTGATCCGCTTCATCAACGACATCCTGCTCAGCGCGCCCTCGATCATCATCGGCCTGTTCATCTACGGCGCGGTGGTGGTGCCGATGCGCGGCTTCTCGGCGATCGCAGGCAGTCTCGCGCTCGCCGTGATCGTGATCCCGGTCGTGCTGCGCACCACCGAGGACATGCTGCTGCTGGTGCCCAATCCGCTGCGCGAGGCGGCCTCCGCGCTCGGCCTGCCGCGCTCGCTGGTGATCAAGCGGATCGCTTATCGTGCTGCGCGTAGCGGCTTGATCACCGGCGTGCTGCTGGCGACCGCCCGCGTCGCCGGCGAGACCGCGCCGCTGCTGTTCACCGCGCTGTCGAACCAGTTTTTCAGTTGGGACTTGACCAAGACGATGGCCAACCTGCCAGTCACCATCAACAACTTCGTGCAGAGCCCCTACGCCTACTGGAAAGAGCTGGCGTGGAGCGGCGCACTGCTGATCACATTCACCGTGCTCGCGCTGAATATCGGCGCGCGTATCCTTGGTGCCGAAAGGGCCGCAAAATGACCGAGCTCTCCGTTTCAACCAGTAACCCGAGCCACGTTGCACCGCATACGCCGCTGCCGGAAGCGCCGCCGAAAGTCACGGTGCGCAACCTCAATTTCTATTACGGCGAGCACCACGCGCTGAAGAACATCAACCTGACGCTGGGCACCAACCGCGTCACGGCGTTCATCGGTCCGTCGGGCTGCGGCAAGTCGACCCTGCTGCGGATCTTCAACCGGATGTATGACCTTTATCCGGGCCAGCGCGCTACCGGTCAGCTGATGCTGGACCAGACCAACATTCTCGATCCCAAGCTCGACCTCAATCTGCTGCGCGCGCGGGTCGGCATGGTGTTTCAGAAGCCGACGCCGTTCCCGATGACGATCTACGAGAACATCGCCTTCGGCATCCGCCTCTACGAGAAGATCTCGAAGTCCGAGATGGACGACCGGGTCGAGAAGGCGCTGCGCGGCGGCGCGCTGTGGAACGAGGTCAAGGACAAGCTGAACGCCTCCGGCCTGTCGCTTTCCGGCGGCCAGCAGCAGCGCTTGTGCATCGCGCGCACCGTGGCGGTGCGGCCCGAGGTGATCCTGTTCGACGAGCCGTGCTCGGCGCTCGATCCGATCTCGACCGCCAAGGTCGAGGAGCTGATCCAGGAGCTCTCCGAGGACTACACGATCGCGATCGTCACCCACAACATGCAGCAGGCGGCGCGCGTCTCCGACAAGACCGCGTTCATGTATCTCGGTGAGCTGATCGAGTTCGACGACACCAACAAGATCTTCACCTCGCCGAGCGATCGACGCACCCAGGACTACATCACCGGCCGGTTCGGCTAGAGCATGATCCGGAAAAGTGGGCACCGGTTTTCCGATCGGATCATGCGAAACTGAGGACACCAAATCATGATCCTCGGGATCATGAGGGAGACAAGCGATGGCTTCTGAACATACCGCCAAGGCATTCGACAGCGACCTGCAGGAGTTGACCCGCCTGGTCGCCGAGATGGGCGGCCTCGTCGAGCGGATGATTACCGAGTCGGTCGACGCGCTGATCCGTCGCGACGTCGCGCTTGGCAAGCGCGTGGTCGCCGCCGACATCGAGATCGACAATCTGCAGCGCGTCATCGAAGAGCGCGCGGTGCTGACGATCGCCCGCCGCCAGCCGATGGCGATCGACCTGCGTGAAATCGTCAGCGCGATGCGCGTGGCCACCGACCTCGAGCGGATCGGCGACCTCGCCAAGAATATGGGCAAGCGCGTCGCGGCGCTGGAAAGCGATTTCCAGCCGCTGAAGCTGATCCGCGGCCTGGAGCACATGACCGACCTCGTGCTGTCGCAGGTCAAGTCGGTGCTCGACGCCTATGCCGCGCACGATCTGCCGGCGGCGATGAACGTCTGGAAGGGCGACGAGGAGGTCGATGCGATCTGCACCTCGCTGTTCCGCGAGCTGCTGACCTACATGATGGAGGATCCGCGCAACATCTCGTTCTGCATACATCTGATGTTCTGCGCCAAGAACATCGAGCGGATCGGGGATCACGCCACCAATATCGCCGAGACCGTGTTCTACATGATCGAGGGCCAGCAGATCACCGACAAGCGCCCGAAGGGCGACATGACCAATTTTGCCACCACTGTGCCGGGTACCTAGGACATGATCCGCGAGCGCGGAGCCGGATTGTCTTCACGACAAGTCGTTTCCGCGGGGATTATGCTCAGGAAAGTAAGCGTTTCGGTTTGCGTCTGGGCAACGGATCACCACAGAGAGAGAACTTGAACCGATGAGCGCACGCATTCTGGTAGTCGAAGACGAGGAAGCGCTGACGACACTGTTGCGCTACAACCTCGATGCGGAAGGCTACGATGTCGAAACGGTCGGGCGCGGCGACGATGCCGACACCCGCCTGAAGGAGCGCGTTCCCGACCTCGTGGTACTGGACTGGATGCTGCCGGGCCTGTCCGGCATCGAGCTGTGCCGCCGCCTGCGGGCGCGGCCCGAGACCAAGCAGCTTCCGATCATCATGCTGACCGCGCGCGGCGAGGAGAGCGAGCGCGTGCGCGGGCTTGCCACCGGCGCCGACGATTACATCGTCAAGCCGTTCTCGGTGCCGGAATTGCTGGCACGGGTGAAGGGCCTGCTGCGCCGCGCGAGCCCGGAGCGGCTTGCGACCGTGCTGACCTATGGCGACATCGAGCTCGACCGCGAGAAGCGCCGCGTGGCGCGCTCGGGACGTCCGATCGATCTCGGTCCGACCGAGTATCGGCTGCTCGAATTCTTCCTCGAGCATCCCGGCCGCGTGTTCAGCCGCGAGCAGCTGCTCGACAGCGTCTGGGGCCGCGACATCTATATCGATGAGCGTACCGTCGACGTGCACATCGGCCGCCTGCGCAAGCTGCTCAATCCGGGCCGCGAGCAGGATCCGATCCGCACCGTGCGCGGCGCCGGCTATGCGCTCGACGACCGCTTCGCGAAGGCCGAGCCGCAGCCGTAAGGCCTGCATGGCAACCTCAAGCCGCAACACGGCGTCGTCCCGGCGAAAGCCGGGACCCATACGCCGCGGCCGCCGCAATGGGCACGCGGCCAGACGGCTTTCTAACAATACGCATTCGGGGTTACGGGTCCCGGCTTTCGCCGGGACGACGCTGGTGGATAGTTCCGCGCTACGATCACACAAACAAATCCCCGCTTTCGCGGGGATTTGTTTTTGCAGTCCAGGCAGTTTCCCGAGTGCTTACTTGATCTGTGGCTTGGCCGACGGCCGGCGGCGATCGGCGGCGGGCTGGTAGGCGACGCGCGAGTGATGCGCGCAATAGGGCAGGCCGGCGAGCGCCTTGCCGCCGCAGAAGAAGAATTCCGGGCTTGAGGGATCGCCGACCGGCCAGTGGCAGGTGGCCTCGTTGAGCTCGAGCAGCGACAGCCGCTGGCTCATCGGCACCACGTTGTCGAAGGAGATCGGATCGGGCTCCATCTCGACCTCGAAGGCGTGCGCCAGCGCGGTGTTGCCGCGCGACACCGGGCGCGCCACCCGCATCATGTGCTGGGCGGGACGGGCCTTGCGCTGCCGCGGCGCAGCCGTGGAGGGGGCCTTGGCGCGGCCGGAGAGGCCGAGCCGATGTACTTTGCCGATCACGGCGTTTCGCGTCACATTGCCAAGTTCCGCCGCGATCTGGCTGGCCGAGAGGCCGGATTCCCAGAGCTTCTTCAGCTGCTCGACGCGATCGTCGGACCAGGTCAATACAGTCATCGCATTCTTCCTTTCGCATGGCGCCGGCCACTCATCGGAGCGGCGCTGCGAGCCAATCTGGACAAATATCCCTGCGGCCAGAATCCCTTAGCCCTCGCCGGGCACGGTGTTGCGCCCGAACGTTTACGCGTGACACGAAGGCTACTTAGAGGGTCCAGTACTGCCGCACGAGATGTCGTACCCGACAGGCCAAACGCTACAATATGGCGTGACTCTGGCGCAAGAGTCCGCGGCCGTGCGTCCACATGTTCCCGCAAAGTTAAGCATTGCTGTGAGGCTTTTCCACCGCTCCGGATTGCGCTGGTTTCGCATTGCAGGAAGGCCAGCAAAGGCCGGCTCCTGGCGATTGACACTTACCGGCCGCCGCATAGAATGTCCCGCACGTGCCGCCCGCAAAGGCGGCCGTTTTGTTTTCCGAAGCTGGCGGTTGCTGCGTAGGCGTCAAGGCGCGCGGCGATTGACGGTTTCAAACCGGCAGTGAACGCCATGACCAACGCCTCGTCGCATCTGCTCCCCGTCTTCGCCCGGGTCGATCTCGGCTTCGAGCGCGGCGAGGGCGCCTGGCTGATCGCAACCAACGGCGACCGCTATCTCGACTTCACCTCGGGCGTCGCGGTGAACGCGCTCGGGCATGCGCACCCGCATCTGGTCAAGGCGCTGCAGGAGCAGGCGACCAAGCTCTGGCACATGTCGAACCTGTTCAAGAGCCCGGACGGCGAGGTGCTTGCCGCGCGGCTGTGCGAGCAGAGCTTTGCCGACTTCGTGTTCTTCTGCAATTCCGGCGCCGAAGCGATGGAGGGGGTGATCAAGCTGGTGCGGCACCACCACTTCTCCAAGGGCCATCCCGAACGCTACCGCATCATCACCTTCGAAGGCGCCTTCCATGGCCGCACGCTGGGCACGCTGGCTGCGACCGGCTCGGCGAAATACCTCGAAGGTTTCGGCCCGCCGATGGACGGCTTCGACCAGGTGCCGCACGGCGACATCGAGGCGGTCAAGAAGGCGATCGGCCCGCACACCGCCGGCATCCTGATCGAGCCGGTGCAGGGCGAGGGCGGCGTGCGCTCGGCGCCGCAGGCGTTCTTCAAGGCGCTCCGCGCGCTGTGTGACGAGCATGGCCTGCTGCTGGCGTTCGACGAGGTGCAGACCGGCATGGGCCGCACCGGCGAGCTGTTCGCCTACAAGCGCACCGGCGTCACGCCGGACGTGATGTCTCTGGCGAAGGCGCTCGGCGGTGGGTTCCCGATCGGCGCGGTGCTGGCGACCGCGGACGCTGCGGCCGGCATGGCGCCGGGCTCGCACGGCTCGACTTTCGGCGGTAATCCGCTCGCGGTCGCCGCCGCCAATGCCGTGCTCGACGTCATGCTCAAGCCCGGCTTCTTCGAGCACGTGCAGAAGATGTCGCTGCTGCTCAAGCAGAAGCTCGCTTCCGTCGTGGACCGCTATCCCGGCGTGCTGTCGGAGGTGCGCGGCGAGGGCCTGTTGATCGGCGTCAAGGCGGTGGTGCCGTCGGGCGATCTGATCGCCGCGCTGCGCAACGAGAAGCTGCTCACCGTCGGCGCCGGCGACAATGTGGTGCGGTTCCTGGCGCCCCTGATCGTGACCGAGGCCGAGATCGACCAGTCGATCACGGCGCTCGAGCGTGCCTGCTCTGTGCTATCGGCGCCGCAGCCGAAGAAGGCGGCTGGATAATGAGCAAGCCGGTCCGTCACTTCCTCGACATCAACGAGCTGCCGCTCGCCGAACTGCGCAACATGCTCGAAGCCGGAGCCGCCATGAAGGCGAAGCTGAAGGCGCATGAGAAGGGCAGGAAGCCGCTCGAAGGCAAGACGCTGGCGATGATCTTCGAGCGCCCGTCGACCCGCACAAGGGTGTCGTTCGACGTCGGCATGCGCCAGCTCGGCGGTGAATCGATCATGCTGACCGGCGCCGAGATGCAGCTCGGCCGCGGCGAGACCATCGCCGACACCGCGCGCGTGCTGTCGCGTTATGTCGATGCGATCATGATCCGCATCCTCAACCATGACGCGCTGCTCGAGCTCGCCGCCCACGCCACCGTGCCCGTCATCAACGGCCTGACCCGGCGTTCGCATCCCTGCCAGGTGATGGCCGACCTCATGACCTATGAGGAAAACCGTGGCTCGATCGAAGGCAAGACGGTGGCCTGGACCGGCGACGACAACAACGTGTTGGCCTCCTGGGCGCACGCTGCCGAGCGGTTCAAGTTCAATCTCAACATCGCCACGCCGCCCGAGCTATCGCCCAAGAAGCCGATGCGGGACTGGATCAAGGCCACCGGCGCGCCGATCATGCTCGGCACCGATCCGGAAGCCGCCGTGCGCGGCGCCGACTGCGTCGTCACCGACACCTGGGTGTCGATGGGCGACAAGGAGGGCGAGCGCCGCCACAACGTGCTGAAGCCCTATCAGGTCAATGCCAAGCTGATGTCGCTCGCCAAGCCGGACGCGCTGTTCATGCACTGCCTGCCCGCGCATCGCGGCGAGGAGGTCACCGACGAGGTGATCGACGGCCCGCAATCCGTGGTGTTCGACGAGGCGGAAAACCGCCTGCATGCACAGAAGGGCATTCTGGCCTGGTGTTTCGACACGGTCGCGTAGCCGACGACATCAATGCCGTCGTCCCTGCGAAAGCAGGGACCCATACGCCGCGGCCTGCGAAAAAGGCACATGGGCAGACACCTCGTGCCGCGACAAAATCCTGTGGTTATGGGTCCCTGCTTTCGCAGGGGCGACGTCGATTCCCGGTATGCTGAACCCCTTTATTTCATGGTCCGAGACCCCAGATAGAGCGCCATGGTTTCACAATCCCCCGACATCAAAATCCAGGCCGAGACGCCCATTCGCGCGCCCTCGGCGGTTCCTGTCGACGATGCCGTGCTCGCCTTCGAGGTCGGCGCGCTGGACTTGCGCGGCCGGCTGACCCGGCTCGGCCCCGCGCTCGACGAGATCCTGCACAAGCACGATTATCCGCCGGCGGTCGGCAAGCTGCTCGGCGAGGCCATCGTGCTCACCACGCTGCTCGGCTCCTCCGTCAAGTTCGAGGGCCGCTTCATCCTGCAGACCCGGACCGACGGTCCGGTCTCGCTCCTGATCGTCGATTTCCAGGCGCCCGACCGGCTGCGTGCGTATGCGCGCTACGATGTGACGCGCCTCAGGGAGGGGCAGAGCTCGGGTGAGCTGCTCGGCAAGGGCCACCTTGCGATGACCATCGATCAGGGCGCGAACACCAGCCGCTACCAGGGCCTGGTCGCGCTCGACGGCGGCGGCCTGGAAGAGGCGGCCCACGAATATTTCCTGCGCTCGGAGCAGATTCCGACGCGGGTGCGGCTCGCGGTCGGCGAGGAGATGCGCGGCGGCGAAGGCGGCAAGATGCACTGGCGCGCCGGCGGCATCCTGCTGCAATTCCTGCCCAAGGCCCCCGAACGCGCCAAGCAGGCCGATCTGCATCCCGGCGATGCGCCGGAGGGCACGGCCACGCACAGCGTGCCGGACGACGATGCCTGGGTCGAGGGGCAGTCGCTGATCTCCACCGTCGAGGATGTCGAACTGATCGATCCCGATCTCTCCGGCGAGCGGCTGTTGTACCGTCTGTTCCACGAACGCGGCGTGCGCGTCTTCAACCCGCAAACGCTGCGCGCGCAGTGCTCCTGCTCGCGCGATGCGGTGTCATCGATGCTGAAGAGCTTTGCGCCGAACGATCGCGCCGAGATGGTCAAGGACGGCAAGGTGGTCGTGACCTGCGAGTTCTGCTCTTCGGTCTACGAATTCACGCCGCAGCAAGCCGGCGTCGAGTAGGCGGAAAACCGACCACGAGGCATGGTAACCAGGCCTGTCAGCTCAGCAAGGTGCGGGTCTTGCCGGCGGCGTCATAGATTTCGATCTGAAGCATCGGATAAGCTGCCTTCAGTTGTCGGCCAGACGTTTCAGCAGCCTCGGCGGTGTCGAACTCCGACTTGAAGTGTTTGTCGACAATGATCACGAAGCCTTCGGTGGGAGGCCGGTCGGCGCGCAGTGGCTTCTTCGGCTCTGTTTCTTGAACGGAGTGCAGGGTTTTCTTCGTCATGGGAATCCTCCTGGATCGATCTCAACTCAATCGGTGAAACGCGGGCGGCAGGGTCTCGCGCACGAGTCCGCTCAGATTCAAGGTCTCCCCGCTGTCGGTGATATCCGAGAACAGTACCTCGACATAGGGATGCTGGCGGTTGAACGCAGCACCGCGTTGGTATTTCGCACTGACGATCCGCTCGATCGCCGCCAGGTTCAGCCTGCCAAGCGCGTTGTATTGATCGCGGAACAGACTTTGATGGCCGCCGCGGTGCTCGACAGACTCGGCCCAGACGTCCATCACCTTGCGGCCGATGAATGCCTCGACCCGTTCATTTCCATCGCGGGCGAGAAGTCGCAGCCCGTCCATGCTGTGGTGTCCGTCATCGACGCAAAATTGGGTAAGTGACATGGTGAATCTCCTGTTGTCGTCGTTGGCTCACATCGGCAGTCCATCGGGGACCGCGCCTCCTTCATTGTCCCATCGCGACAAAGCCGCAGCGCCCGATCTCGCGTCCTGACGCGCCTCCAGGCCCTTGTCGCGACCGGCATCATCCTTGTGCTTGTGCAGGAAGCGCGCGATCTGCCCGCGGAGCGCCGACGTCTCCAACAATTTTCCGACCGATCCGGCGGTGTCGAAGATTTCCCGCTGCAGCGCCTTCGGCAGCACGTTCCATTGCATGATGATGGCCGCGCCGAGACAGCGCAGAACGTACTCCTCTTCGGCGGCCAGGGCGGCGCCGCGAGAGCGGTCCTGCTCCGCGACGTTTATTGCGTTATCGAAATTGTCCGCCAATTCTTGCTCGTTATCCGCGAGCGAAGCGAGGCGGTCTTGATGCTCTTGAAACTTGCGGCTTTCGCCCTGACTGCTCGAACGCTTGATCAGTTCGCCGTATGCGGCTGCCTTGGTGCGGTACTGCTGAGATTTGAACATGGCGGGCCCTTTCCTTGGAGGTCTCCGCGCATTCCGACCAATCTCGATGGCTGACGAGGATTGATTTGTATATGGGAGGCAAAGGGTCGAATAACGAGCACCGAGGCCACAAATTACAGGGCGCAATCCAATCGGATGACGCGCGTGAATATCTGCACCGCGACAACGTTCACCGCGGTCGCCAGTTCCTGAGGCACAGTTGGAAGCGATGTCGAAGCCGTCGCTTGGTGAGAGGCGACCGGAGGCCAGGCCCCAGTGGCATCGGAAGAATGGCGGCCTCAGCCGGCCCCGTACTGGGGCTTTCTCCTTAAGATCGGCAGTCAGCTCGGCGTTCGCAGGCCGGGAGATGTCAGCCAATCATTGATGTGCGAGGCCGTTTCGACCAGCCGGGCCTTGCGAAGCGTCGCGTCGCGCTGAAGGCCGGACAGGAATGGCTTCGCAGCATCTCCTATCCTCGCGGCTTCCAACGCCGGCAGATCATGAGGCGGCGGTTCAGGCTGGCTGTGTTGAGCAATCGGCATAAAGCTCTCCTGGTTACTGGCGGGAGCTTGCAGCACTCTCAGTCACCGGTATCGGCCAGATGCGGAGCAGTGATCATCGCAGTAGATACCCCTTGCGTCCGGTAGTCGACTCAATTCGCAGTCGGGGGGAGCATATCCAGAATTTGGCGTGCGTTCGGGACGTCGGCTATGCGGTTGACGAAGTAAGAGAAGCCAATGGTGCGTCGAATGTGTACACGAAACCGGTGGGCTCATAGCTTAGCTGCACGTCGCCGCGCAGCTGCCTGCCGAGCGTTTCGATCAACCGTGTCCCGAAACTGCGCCGTTCCGGAGGGTGGACTGCCGGACCGTTCTTCTCGGTCCATGTCAGATGCAAGCGCTGTGTTGGTTGATCCAGCGTCCAACTGATGTCGATCCGCCCCTGTGGGGCGGACAGGGCGCCGAACTTCGTGGTGTTCGTGCAGAGCTCGTTGAGCGTCATTGCGATGGCAATGACGGCGCCCGACGTCATGCGAATACCGGGTCCTGAAATCGAGAATTTCGGCTCATCCGGATTGTTGAAGGCTTCGGTGGCGCCGCGGACGACCGTACCGAGATCCGCGCTGCTCCATCTTGCCTGCAGCAGGAGATCGTGCGCCCGCCCGAGCGCCAGCAACCGGCCCTCGATGGCGTGCTGCGCATGTTCGACCCCTTCCAGGTTGCGCAGGCTCTGGGAGACAATGGCACCAGCGGTTGCGATCGTGTTCTTGATGCGGTGGTGCAGCTCCTCGAGGATCACCTTCTTCAGCTTGTCGGCCGCTTCGCGCTCCCTGGCGTCAAGGCCGGCCGCGGTCAGCAGAGTCTGGGCATCGACCGCGGCCTGCGCGAGCAGAAGCCGAAGGCTGATATTCTCTTCCGCCACAATGTCCTGCAGCGGTGCCAAGCTGCTTGCAGCACGCGGGTCTGGGCGGAGGTCGGCTGGAGACATCACCGACCGTATCATCATAAGCTGGCCCTTCGGCGAATGTTTTCTGCGCAATCGGTCGAATCTGGACGTATCCGGCACGAAAAACGCGAGCGATTGCCCCGATACGTGCCGAGTGGGCTTGTCATTCGATAGCGGAGTAGCCACCTGATCAGCAGCGCAACTGTATTGTTACAGCATCCCCCTTGCGGAAGCGCGAAGCCTTAGCTGCCAAATCTTGTGACAGATCGACCAAACGTCACGTCGCTTCAATGCGCGTGTCACGGATCACGACAAGCTGTGGCAACAACCTGATAGGCCTTAACCCATGATTGAATTTCCAAATCATAGTCGTTCATACGACCGAACGCGGCGCGCCGTGCGGTTTTGGGGATATGACAGCGCTATTGAGGCATCGTTCTTCGTCACCGAAGGCGCATTGAAGCGACTTCAATCGGATGCCTACCTCGACGAGCCGGGCCTTCTGCACGCCTTCGATGCCAACCGCGATCGGATATGCGCCGCTGCGGCCAGGGTCTATGTCCGCGGAAGCAGGGGGTCTTACGATCTGGTCGCCGCGAATTTCTGAAACCGGCGGCTTCGATGGTGACGCGCGAGAATTGGGCGCGTCAGTCGCACACCACCCTTGCAAGCGATCAAAAGGAGGATGTCATGGATACCAGCTTCCTACAGACTTTCCTGGCGTGCGGAGCAATTTTCGTTCTCTCGTTCGTTGCGATCGGGGCTTTCTGGCTCCTGGAGCGCATGCGAGGCGCCGGTGCCCCTCACTTGTGAAGGTCCGCGCGTCAGGCAAATCAGAAAATCCGAAGCTATTTCCATTATTCAGAAATGTGACGGCCCGCATTCGCTGGGGCTGCGTGGGACGCGGCGAGACTGACGGGCTAGTTCAACACCCGTTTCCCGTCCGGGCTCGGGCTATCCAGCGAGAAAGTCGGCACGTCGATGTCGAAGCGTTCGCCGGCTTCGGTGACCATCTGGTAGCTGCCGGTCATGAAGCCGGAGGCGGTCGGCAGCGGCACGCCTGAGGTGTATTCGAAGCGTTCGCCGGGCGCGAGCACCGGCTGCTCGCCGACCACGCCCTCGCCGCGCACCTCCTGACGGCGGCCGGTGGCGTCGGTGATGATCCAGTGCCGCGTCCGCAGCTGCACGGTTTCCGGGCCCGAATTGACGATCACGATCCTGTACGACCAGAAATATTCGCGCCGGTCGATCGACGAGCGCTCCGGCATGAAATTCGGCTCGACGGTGACTTCGATTTGGCGGGTAATGGCGCGGTACATACGGCTCAATCCGATGATCTCGGCGCAAAATCCGCTTTCGGCCGGATCATGCGCAAACAGGCGCCCATCATAGCCAATTGGTCAGCCGGAACCAATCGCCGGGCAGGCCGTGAAGAGCCGGTCCCGGGGCCCGGCTGTTCATCGTGGTTTCAACATAGTTCCGCTCTAAAGCGCGGCCGCATCTCGCCGCACTCTGTGCTTTGTCGGCAAGTTGTGGACCGATATTATCTTTTCAGCACGGCCTGCGGGCGTCCGCAGCTGACACGGTGTTTGATGAGCTCGATTGCCGATCCCATAGCCGGTTCGCCGGTGGCTGACGCCAAAACCGGGGCAAAGGCCGATGCCGAGGTCAGGGCAAAAGCCGTGGCGGCGGCGCCCGCGATCACGCTACCGGCGACCGGCGAGCGCGAGCTCCGCCTCGATCTGTTCCGCGGGCTCGCGCTGTGGCTGATCTTCATCGATCATCTGCCGACCAATCTTCTGACCTGGCTGACGATCCGAAATTACGGCTTCTCCGACGCCACCGAGATCTTCATCTTCATCTCCGGCTACACCGCCGCCTTCGTCTATGGCCGCGCGATGCTGGAAGGCGGCTTTGTGATCGCGACCGCGCGCATCCTGCGCCGGGTCTGGCAGATCTATGTCGCGCATGTCTTCCTGTTCACGATCTTTCTCGCCGAGATCTCCTATGTCGCGACCTCGTTCGAGAACCCGCTCTACAGCGAAGAAATGGGGATCATGGATTTCCTCAAGCAGCCCGACGTCACCATCGTGCAGGCGCTGCTGCTGCGCTTCCGCCCCGTGAACATGGACGTGTTGCCGCTTTACATCGTGCTGATGCTGTTCCTGCCGCTGATCCTGTGGCTGATGAAGTGGAAGCCCGATGTCACGCTCGGCCTGTCGGTCCTGCTCTACGCGCTGACCTGGCAGTTCGATCTCTATCTCTCGGCCTATCCGAACGGCTTCTGGGCGTTCAACCCGTTCGCCTGGCAATTGCTGTTCGTGTTCGGCGCCTGGTGCGCGCTCGGCGGCGCGCGGCGGATGTCGCGCATCCTGTCGTCGAACATCACGATGTGGATCTGCATCGTCTATCTGGTCGCCGCGTTCTTCGTGACCCTGACCTGGTACGTGCCGCAGCTCGGCCACATCATGCCGAAGATGATCGAGCAATGGATGTATCCGATCAACAAGACCGACCTGGACGTGTTGCGGTTCGCGCATTTCCTGGCGCTCGCCGCACTCACCGTGCGCTTCCTGCCGAGGGACTGGCCGGGCCTGAAATCGCCCTGGCTGCGACCATTGATCCTGTGTGGCCAGCATTCGCTTGAGATATTCTGCCTCGGGGTCTTCCTCGCCTTTGCCGGTCACTTCGTGCTTGCCGAAGTGTCTGGCGGTGCCGCACTGCACGCCTTGATCAGCGTCTGCGGCATCCTCATCATGTGCGGCATGGCGTGGATTATTTCGTGGTATAAGCACTCCGCCGACAAAGGCGCCTCGAAAAAAGGCGCCGGCGGCAACGCCGATCTGGCGGGAGGGGGAGCATGAAGTCCGCATGGACGATGCTGGGCCTGACGCTGCTGGCAGCCTGTTTGGCGGCCGCGCCCGTCCGCGCCGGCGATACCGTCGAGCCGGCGCCGCCCTGCGACGTGCCGGCCTATCTCTTGGCGAGCGAGAGTTCGCTGCCGAAGGTCACCGATGCGGTGAAGGCCAACAAGCCGCTCAGCGTGCTGGTGGTGGGCAGCCGCTCCTCGACCATCCCAGGCAACGAGGCGAGCGCCTATCCGGCCACGCTGCAGGCTGCGCTGAAGGAGGCATTTCCGGCGGCCACAATCGATCTATCCGTAGAATTACAGGGAAAGAGCACCGCCGAGGAGACCGCGGGAACCCTTGTTAAGCTTGTTGACGCAAAAAAGCCTACTTTGGTTATCTGGCAGACCGGGACGGTCGATGCTATGCGAGCCGTCGATCCTGACGATTTCCGCACCGCCATCGATGACGGCGTCGTTGCGTTGCGGGGCGCCGGGGCCGACGTGGTGCTGGTCAATCTGCAATACAGCCCGCGTACGGAAACGATGATCTCTGCGCCGCCATATCTCGACAATATGAAGATGGTTGCGCAGCAGCACGACGTTCCGTTGTTCGACCGGTTCGCGATTATGAAGCAGTGGAGCGACGCCGGATATTTTGACCTGTTCAGCACCTCGCATGGTGTCGACCTGGCCAAGAAGGTTCACGCCTGTCTCGGCCGCGCACTGGCGAAATTCGTGATCGATGCGGCCCATCTGGGCCCGGTGCAGCAGAATTAGAGGAAGCCGAGTTGATGCGTTTTGCCTTCCCTTTTCGCCTCAAAGCAGGGCGGATCCTGCGCGCCACTGCGGCGCTCGTGTTGCTTGCGCCGCTCTCGGCCGTGCCGTTGTGCGCGCAGACCGGCCAGGCGGACCAGCATGCGGCGTTGTCATCGGAAGCGAAGGCTGAAGCAACCAGGGCGGATGCTGCGAAGCCCGCCGCGGTCGAAGCCGACGCGGCCAATCCGCCGCCGCAACCGGGCGTCGCCGCAAAGGCGCTCGACAAGGTGAAGCAGGTCGCGAAATCCGCCAGCGACATCTTCCACCGTGTGCCCTGTCATCAGCCCACCGGCGTGCCGAACAGCACCGGCTCGCTGCCGCATGTCGCAGCCAAGCTCGCCGCCGGCAAGCCGGTCGTCATCGTCGCGTTCGGCTCGTCTTCGACCCAGGGCTACGGTTCGTCGTCGCCGGAATTCACCTATCCGAGCCGGCTCTCCGCGCAGCTGCGCCGGCAGTATCCGTCGGTCGACATCAGCGTGCTCAATCGCGGCAAGGGCGGCGAGGATGCACCCGAAATGATGAGGCGGCTGCAGACCGAAGTGATCGACGTGCATCCCGACATGGTGATCTGGCAGGTCGGTACCAACGCGGTGCTGCGCAACCTCGATCCGTCGGAGACCGCCAAGCAGGTCGAGGACGGCGTCGCGCGCATCCAGGCCAACGGCGCCGATGTCGTGCTGGTCGATCCGCAATATTCGCCGCGCGTCACCGAGCGCCCCGAAAGCGCGCGCGGCATGGTGAAGCTGCTCGGCCGGATCGCCGCGCTGCGCCATGTCGGCATCTTCCCGCGCTTCGAGGTGATGCGCGACTGGCACGAGAGGCAGGCGATCCCGATCGACGATTTCGTCACCGCCGATGGCCTGCACATGAACGACTGGGGCTATGCCTGCTTCGCCCAGCTGCTCGGCGACGACATCATCCGCTCCGTCGGCGCGATCAAGATCGGCGTCAACGTCCCCGGCGACGTGCGGACCTACCGGCCGATGTGATCGGCGCCGCTGCTTCTCTCCCAGCATCGAGTCTGTCACCGTCACCCTGAGGAGGCCGCGTAGCGGCCGTCTCGAAGGGTCGACGGCCCGACTGTGGCCGTGCATCCTTCGAGACGCGCTTCGCGCTCCTCAGGATGACGGGATTGATACCGTGGCGGGGCTTGCCTCGACCATCCCGCCACACGCACCAGCAATCTTGACCTCGCCGCGGTAATCCGCTCCCTTGGCGCCTGTTACGATGCCTTAAGGGAAACGCTCATGTCTTTCGTGCTGGCCATCGATCAGGGCACCACATCGTCGCGCGCTATGGTGTTTCGCGGCGACATCTCCATCGCCGCGGTCGCGCAGCAGGAGTTTCCGCAACATTTCCCGGCCTCCGGCTGGGTTGAGCATGAGCCGGAGGACATCTGGACCTCGACCGTGATGGTGTGCCGCGAGGCGCTGGACAAGGCCGGCCTCAAAGCGCGGGACATCGCCGCGATCGGCATCACCAACCAGCGCGAGACCACCGTGGTGTGGGACCGCGCCACCGGACAGGCCGTGCACCGCGCCATCGTCTGGCAGGACCGCCGCACCGCCGACATCTGCGCGAAGCTCAAGGCCGAAGGTCATGAGCCGGCGATCTCGGCCAAGACCGGTCTCATTATCGACCCCTATTTCTCCGGCACGAAAGTCGCCTGGATACTCGATCACGTGCCGGGCGCGCGCGAACGCGCCGAGCGCGGCGAACTCCTGTTCGGCACGGTCGACTGCTATCTGTTATGGCGGCTCACCGGCGGGCGGGTGCACGCCACCGACGCCACCAACGCCTCGCGCACGCTGCTGTTCAACATCCACACCGGGGCGTGGGACGACGACCTCATCAAGCTCTTGCGCGTGCCGCGCTCGATGCTCCCTGAGGTGAAGGATTCCTCCGCCCGGTTCGGCGAGAGCACCGCGGATCTGTTCGGCGGCCCGATCGCGATCTCCGGCATCGCCGGCGACCAGCAGGCCGCGACCATCGGCCAGGCCTGCTTCGAGCCCGGCATGATGAAGTCGACCTACGGCACCGGCTGCTTCGCGCTGCTCAACACCGGCACCACGCCGGTCGCCTCGAAGAACAAGCTGCTCACCACGATCGCCTATCAGCTCAATGGCCAGCGCACCTACGCGCTCGAGGGCTCGATCTTCGTCGCCGGCAGCGCGGTGCAATGGCTGCGCGACGGGCTCGGCATCATCAAGCACGCCGCCGAGACCGGGCCGCTCGCCGACAAATCCGACTCGATGCAGAGCGTCTACCTTGTGCCGGCCTTCGTCGGCATGGGTGCACCGTACTGGAATCCGCGGGTGCGCGGCGCGCTGTTCGGGCTGACCCGCAACACCGGCCCGGCCGAGCTCGCGCATGCGACCCTGGAAAGCGTCTGCTACCAGACCTTCGACCTGTGGGCCGCGATGCGCACCGACTGGCCGGAGGCCAACGCTGCCAACACCGTGCTGCGCGTCGACGGCGGCATGACCGCATCCGACTGGACCATGCAGCGCCTCGCAGATCTGCTCAACGCTCCGGTCGACCGCCCGATGATCCAGGAGACCACGGCGCTCGGCGCCGCCTATCTCGCCGGCCTCGAGGCCGGCGTCTATCCGGAGCCCGCGAAGTTCGCCGACAACTGGCGGCTCGAACACCGCTTCAGGCCGGCGATGAGCGAGGCGACGCGCGAGCGCAAGCTCGCCGGCTGGGCCCGCGCGGTGAAGGGCGTGCTGGCGAGCGACGAGGGGGAGTAGGGCCGGAAGAAAAGTTCCGGCTCAGGTCTCGCAACCAAAAATAACAACCATCGGAGAACAACATGAACACGGATCTCAACCGCGTCGCGAAACTACTCACCGCCGCGCTTTGCGCCGCAACGTTGGCCGCACCCGCCGCCGCGCGCGAGAAGCCGAGCCCGCTCGTCGCGGCGCGCGAGGTCAAGACCGACGTCGCCGGGCTGAAGGCGCCCGGCCAGATCCTGGTCGACGTCTGGGGCATCCCGCACATCTATGCCGGCAACGAGCACGACCTGTTCTTCCTGCAGGGCTTCAACGCCGCGCGCGACCGGCTCTGGCAGATCGACCTCTGGCGCAAGCGCGGGCTTGGCCTGCTGGCAAAGGATTTCGGTCCCGCCTATGCCGAGCAGGACAAGGCGCTGCGCCTGTTCCTCTATCGCGGCGACATGAACGCGGAATGGGCGGCCTATGGTCCGAAGGCGAAGACCTATGCGGAGGCCTTCGTCGCCGGCGTCAACGCCTACGTGGCCGACGTCAAGGCGGGCAAGCGGCCGCTGCCGATCGAGTTCAGGATCGCGGGTACGATGCCGGACCTTTGGTCGGCAGAGGATGTCGTGCGCATCCGCAGCCATGGTCTCACGCGCAACGTCGCCTCCGAGGTGAAGCGTTCGCTGGTCGCCTGCGCCGCCGGCCTCGATGCCGATCGCTTCCGCGTCAAGTTGGAGCCGGCCTGGACCACGAAGATTCCCGATGGGCTCGACCCCTGCAGCGTGCCGAAGGGCGTGCTCGCGGCCTATGACCTCGCCACGCGCCCGGTCAAGTTCGCTGCGCCGAAGGACCAGAAGGCCGCGCTGGCGCACGATCCCGACACGTACCTCGCCGAGGCCGACCAGCAGCGCGACACCATCGGCTCCAACAATTGGGTGATCGCCGCATCGCGCACCGCGACGGGGCGTCCGATCCTCGCCAACGATCCGCATCGCGAGCACTCGGTGCCGTCGCTGCGCTACATCGTCGGCCTCAACGCGCCCGGCATCTCCGTGATCGGCGCCGGCGAGCCGGCGCTGCCGGGCATCTCGATCGGCCACAACGACACCATCGCGTTCGGCCTCACCATCTTCAACGTCGACCAGGAAGACCTCTACGTCTACGAGCTCAACCCGGACAATCCGAACCAGTATCGCTACGGCACCGGCTGGGAAGACATGCGTATCGTGCATGAGAAGGAGGCGGTGAAGGGCGAGGCCGATCGCGACCTCGAGCTGAAGTTCACCCGCCACGGACCTGTGCTCCTTGTCGACGCCGACAAGAAGCATGCGTTCGCCGTGCGCTCGATCTGGTTCGAGCCGGGCACCTCGGCCTATTTCGGTTCCTCCGACTATATGACCGCGAAGACGTGGGGCGGCTTCCTCGACGCGATGCGGCGCTGGGGCGCACCGTCGGAGAACCAGGTTTATGCCGACACGTCAGGCAATATCGGCTGGGTCGCCGCAGGCAAGACGCCACGCCGCACCGGCTTTGACGGTCTGATGCCGGTGCCGGGCGACGGCCGCTACGAGTGGCAGGGCTTTCTGTCGCTCGACGAGTTGCCGAAGCAGTACCAGCCGAAGCAGGGCTTCATCGCCACTGCCAACCAGATGAACCTGCCGGCGGACTATCCGGTGGGTGAGCGCAGGGTCGGCTTCGAATGGTCCGACAGCGCGCGCTGGGAGCGCATCGTCGAGGTGCTGCAGGCCAACAGCAAGGTGACGCTGGCGGACGCGATGGCGCTGCAGAACGACGACACCGGCATGCTGGCGCGGCGCCTCGTCGCCCTGCTGAAGCCGCTGTCATCCGACGATGCCAATGTGAAGAAGGGCCTCGATCTGTTGAAGGCGTGGGACGCGCGCGACGCGGCGGACAGCGCGGCGGCCGCGGTCTACGAGGTCTGGATCGCGAACCATCTCGGCCCGGTGCTGCTCAAGACCACGGCGCCGAAGGCAGCCGAACTGATCGCGCCGGAAGCCTCCAGCATCTCCGCCATCGTCGGCTATCTCGAAAAGCCCGACTCCGCCCTCGGCAGCGATCCCGCCGGCGAACGTGACCGCGTGCTGCGCGACAGCCTCGGTGCGGCCGTCGCCGACGTTGCCGACAAGCTCGGTGGCGATGCATCGACCTGGCGCTGGGGCCGTCTGCATGTCGCCAAGTTCGATCACGCGCTGATGCCGCTCGCCGACAAGGCGACCGCGGCGCAGATGTCGATCGGCCCGCTCGCCTATGGCGGCGCCGCCAACGTGCCGCGCGCCGCCACCTATCGCCGCTCCGACTATCATCTCACCGCGGGCGCCTCGTTCCGCATGGTGCTCGATGTCGGCAATTGGGACGCGAGCCGCACCATCAACACGCCGGGCCAATCCGGCGATCCCTTCAGCGGCCACTACCGCGACCTCGCACCGCTCTGGGCCACCGGCCAATATGTCCCGCTGCTCTACAGCCGCCCGGCGGTGGAAGCCGCAACCGCCGAGGCGATCACGCTGACGCCAAGGTGAGGGGAGGCGGTGGTGGCCCAAACCTCCGCTGTCGTCCCGGGCAAGCGAAGCGCGACCCGGGACCCATAACCACAAATGCCGACTGCTTTGCGGTGCTGGGGCCACAGCGATCGCAACAACAAGCCGCGGTGGTTATGGGTCCCTGCTCCGGTGCGCAATTGCGCACCAGGCCGGGACGACAGCGAGTGTGTGGTGCGCACCTCCGGCTACTTCGCATCCTTCTCCTGTACCTCCAACATTGCGCGCAGCGTGTCGTCGCTGAGCTTGCCGTTCGGTGACGGCACGCGTCGCTCGACGGTCTCGACCGGCCGCGCATGCTGCGGAAGCACCGGCGCGCTGCGAACCGCTGCGCCATCCGCAATGTCGGCGGACTCATCGGCAGCGCTCGCACCATAGGCGTGACCGATGCCGCGCCGGCGCCGCACGGGCTTCGGCTTCGGGGGCGGCGGCGTAGTGATGATCGGCGGCAGCGTGTGATGGCGCGACACGGTCGTTGCTCCGGTAGCCTCTCCACATCGAGCGCCTGATTCGCGCAAATCCCCACTGACAAATCGGTAACTTTGTTACGCAGCGTTGAATTGCATCAGCCGCGACATGCGGATATTCCCCGCCGGAACATGATCCGGAAAAGTGTGAAGCGGTTTTCCGAAGAAGATCATGCTCAAACGAGAGAGCGCGCGATGCTGCTGCCCGACGGTTATTCCGACATCCCTCACGGCAAGGTCGCCGCCGTCGTCACACATCTGGAAATGACCGAGCGTCCGCCGCTGCGTGACGATCCGCCGGGCGCATGGCGCCTGCGCAAGGTCGAGCCGCCTGCGCTCGAATGGTATCGCGATCTCTACCGCCGCGTCGGCGAGGAGTGGCTGTGGTTCACCCGCACGGGGCTCGATGACGCCGATCTCGCGGGTCGGATTCACGCGGCCGGCGTCGAGCTCTACGGGCTGGTCGTCGATGGCCGGGATGAAGGGCTGCTCGAACTCGATTTCAGCGAGCCCGGTGAGTGCCAGCTGCTCTATTTCGGCGTCACCGCAAAATTCATCGGCACCGGCGCCGCGCGCTTCCTGATGAATCGCGCGCTCGACATCGCCTGGTCGCGCGACGTTGCCCGCGTCTGGGTGCACACCTGCACCTTCGATCACCCCTCCGCGGTCGCGTTCTACCAGCGCTCCGGCTTCCGTGCGTTCAAGCGGCAGATCGAGGTAGCGGATGATCCCCGGCTCGACGGCAAACTGCCGCCCGATGCGGCGAGGCATGTGCCGGTGATCGGATAGCCAGACCGATCACGATCCGGTTGCAACGCGGCGAGAGCCATCTAGGATGGTGCAAAGCGCAACCTCTGACCCCGGCGTGGCCGCCACCCTTCGAAAGCCGGGCTTTCGAGGTACGGCCTGCCGCGGCATGACCGACGAGATGACAGATGTTCCTGATCGGCCAGTACGACTCGCCCTTTGTCCGCCGCACCGCGATCGCGTTGCGGCTCTATGGACTGCCGTTCGAGCACAGGCCGTGGTCGACCTTCGGCGATGCGGAGAAGGTTGCGGCCTACAATCCGGTGCGGCGGGTGCCGACGCTGGTGCTCGATGACGGCGAGGCGCTGATCGAGAGCGGTGCGATCCTGGATTATCTCGACGAGCTGGTCGGGCCGGAGCGGGCGATGATTGCACGCTCGGGGCCCGAGCGACGCAGGCATCTGCGCATTATGGCGCTGGCGACCGGGCTCGCCGACAAGGCGGTGAGCCTGATCTACGAGCGGGTGTTGCGCAAGGAGCAGCTGAAGCTCTGGGTCGAGCGTTGCGAGGCGCAGATTTCGGGCGTGCTCGCGGTGCTGGAGCAGGAGCGTGCGGCGGTCGAGACGCCGTACTGGCTGGGGAATCGCATCGGGCACGCCGACATCGCAGTGGCCTGCGCGCTGCGCTTCACCGGCGAGGCGCATCCGCATCTGTTCGACGCGCGCTATCCGGCGCTCAAGGCCCACGCCGCGCGCTGCGAAGCGTTGCCGCCGTTCCAGGAGATCGTGCAGCCGCTGGCGCCGCCGAGCGGTTAGGGCGCGTATCGTCATCTCTCTCCGCCGTCCTTATCGTCGTCCCGGCGCAGGCCGGGACCCATAACCACGAATGCCGATTGTTACGCATCGCTGGAACGGCGAGTCCCGTTAACGACGCCTGCTGCGGCGTATGGGTCCCGGCCTGCGCCGGGACGACGGCCGAACTTGAGACGCGCAGCGTGCCTCAGGCTTTCGCCAGGACGACGGTTGTGAATGAGGCGCTGGCGGTGGGTCGCGGGCAATGCCCCACACCACTCCGCACGACCCCGAGGCGCGCGCTTCGGGCTACCCATTGCCGGTCCGATCTTCTATGGTGAACCACATCGGGTCGCATGCGGCGAACTCGATAAATCCATGATATCAAAGGCTTAAGGCTCGGATCGAAGCCTTTGGAGGGCGGTTTGACGCGGTATATTTCGACCCGGGGTGAGGCCCCGGCGCTTGGCTTCTGCGATGTGATGCTGACCGGGCTTGCCCGTGACGGCGGGCTTTACGTGCCCGAGACGTGGCCCCAATTGTCGCCCGAGACCATCGCTGCCTTCTTCGGCCGTCCCTATTGGGAGGTCGCGGTCGAGATCATCCGGCCGTTTGCCGCCGGCGAGATTTCCGACGCCGAGCTCGGCCGCATGGCGAACGAGGCCTATGCCACATTCCGCCATCCCGCCGTGGTGCCGCTCGACCAGATCGGCCCGAACCAGTTCCTGCTCGAGCTGTTCCACGGGCCGACACTGGCGTTCAAGGACGTCGCGATGCAGCTGATCTCGCGGCTGATGGATCACGTGCTGGCCAAGCGCGCGCAGCGTACCACCATCGTGGTCGCGACCTCGGGCGATACCGGCGGCGCCGCGGTCGAAGCGTTTGCCAATCTCGACAATGTCGACCTCGTGGTGCTGTTTCCGAACGGGCGCATCTCCGAGGTGCAGCGCCGCATGATGACGACGACCGGCGCCGCCAATGTCCATGCGCTGGCGATCGAAGGCACGTTCGACGATTGCCAGGCGCTGGTGAAGGAGATGTTCAACAACCATCGCTTCCGCGACCAGGTGGCGCTGTCGGGCGTCAACTCGATCAATTGGGCGCGCATCGTGGCGCAGGTGGTCTATTACTTCACCTCGGCGGTCGCGCTCGGCGCGCCGCAGCGGACGGTGGATTTCACGGTGCCGACCGGCAATTTCGGCGACATCTTCGCCGGCTATGTCGCGAAGCGGATGGGGCTGCCGATCCGCTGGTTGCGGATTGCCGCCAACGTCAACGACATCCTGCCGCGCACGCTGAAGACCGGCAATTACGAGGTGCGCGAGGTGCACGCGACGGCGTCGCCGTCGATGGACATCCAGGTGTCCTCGAATTTCGAGCGGCTATTGTTCGAGGCCAGCGGCCGCGACGCCGATCAGGTTCGCCGCCTGATGGCCTCGCTGAAGCAGTCCGGCCGCTTCGTGCTGCCGGATGCGACGCTGGCCGCGGTGCGCCGCGATTTCGACGCCGGCCGCGCAGACGAAACCGAGACCGCAGCCGCGATCCGTGCCGCCTGGCGCGAGGCGGGCGATCTCGTCGATCCCCACACCGCGGTGGCGCTCGCGGTCGCCGACCGCGACACCTCGGACTCCAAGATCCCGAACATCGTGCTGTCGACCGCGCATGCGGCAAAATTCCCCGACGCGGTCGAGGCGGCCTGCGGGGTGCGTCCGCAACTGCCGGCCTGGCTCGGAAGCCTGATGACCAAGTCCGAACAGATGACTGTGATGAAGAACGATTCCGTCGAGGTCGAGCGCTTCGTGCTGTCGGTCAGCCGTGCCGCCAAGCAGGGAGTTGCCTGATGAGCGTTGAAATCACCAAGCTGCCGAGCGGCCTGACCGTCGTCACCGACACCATGCCGCATCTGGAGACCGCGGCGCTCGGGGTCTGGGCCGGCGTCGGCGGGCGCGACGAAAAGCCGAACGAGCACGGCATCTCGCATCTCTTGGAACACATGGCGTTCAAGGGCACCGCGCGGCGTTCCTCGCGCGAGATCGTCGAGGAGATCGAGGCGGTCGGCGGCGATCTCAATGCAGGGACCTCGACCGAGACCACGGCCTATTATGCGCGGGTGATGAAGGCCGACGTGCCGCTGGCGCTCGACGTGCTCTCCGACATCCTCGCCAATCCGTCGTTCGTGCCGGACGAGCTGGAGCGCGAGAAGAGCGTCATCGTGCAGGAGATCGGCGCGGCGCAGGATACGCCCGACGACGTCGTGTTCGAGCATCTCAACGAGCTCTGCTATCCGGACCAGCCGATGGGCCGCTCCCTGCTCGGCACCGCCAAGACGCTGAAGGCCTTCAACCGCGACACGTTGCGTGGCTATCTGTCGACGCATTACCGTGCCCCGGACATGGTGGTCGCCGCCGCCGGCGCCGTCGATCACAAGCGCGTCGTCGAGGACGTCGCCGAGAAATTCGCGAGCTTCGACGCCACGCCGGCGCCGAAGCCGCAGGCTGCGTTGTTCGGCAAGGGCGGCTCGCGGGTGGTGCATCGCGATCTCGAGCAGGCGCATCTGACGCTGGCGCTCGAAGGCGTGCCGCAGACCGACCTGTCCCTGTTCTCGCTGCAGGTCTTCACCAACACGCTCGGCGGCGGGATGTCGTCGCGGCTGTTCCAGGAGGTGCGCGAGAAGCGCGGGCTGTGCTACTCGATCTACACCTTCCACGCCCCCTACACCGACACCGGCTTCTTCGGGCTCTACACCGGGACCGATCCGGCCGACGCGCCGGAAATGATGGAAGTCATCGTCGACGTCATCAATGACGCGGTCGAGACCCTGACCGAGGCCGAGGTCGCCCGCGCCAAGGCGCAGATGAAGGCCGGCCTGTTGATGGCGCTGGAAAGCTGTTCATCCCGGGCCGAGCAGCTGGCACGCCATGTGCTAGCCTATGGCCGGCCGCAGACGGTGGAAGAGCTGGTGGCGCGAATCGACGCGGTCTCGGTCGAATCGAGCCGCAACGCCGCCCGCGCGCTGCTGTCGCGCAGCCGGCCCGCCGTCGTTGCACTCGGCAGCGGCAGGGGTCTGGACACGGCGGTGTCTTTTGCGGAAGGATTGACGAAGTCGAAGGCAAAGACACTGCTGCACTAAGAATTCTGCCTACCTCGCCCGCTTGCGGGGGAGAGCAGAGGCCGCCTACCGGCGGCCGTCGACGGACATACGCCGAGGCGGAGCCTCGGCTATGGCCGAAGGCTTCGGGTGAGGGAGGCTATCCGCAGGCCGAGTTTGCGGAAACGGCCCCTCACCCCGACCCTCTCCCCGCAAGGGCGGGGCGAGGGAGAAGTCGGGGGAGTGTTGGGCCATGGCCCTGTTTCGTTTGCCGTCCGGTGGACCGGCTGCACTGATGCCGCGGGGGCACGGGCTTTTGCTGCGTGCGCCGCAAATGTCGGATTTCCCGCAGTGGGCGCAATTGCGCGAGTCCAGCCGCGCCTACCTCACGCCATGGGAGCCGATCTGGCCCTCCGACGACCTGACCCGCGCCGGCTTCCGCCGCCGGTTGCGCCGCTACAGCGAGGATATCGCCGCCGACCGCTCCTATCCGTTCATCATCTTCCGCGAATCGGACGGGGTGATGATCGGCGGTATCACGCTCGCCAATGTCCGCCGCGGCATCGTGCAGGCCGGCACGATCGGCTATTGGGTCGGCCTGCCGCACGCCCATCGCGGCTACATGACGACGGCGCTGCGAGTGCTGCTGCCCTCGCTGTTCGGCGAGCTCAACCTGCATCGCATCGAGGCGGCCTGCATTCCCTCCAATGCGTCGTCGATCCGCGTGCTGGAGAAGTGCGGCTTCACCCGCGAGGGCCTGGCGCGGCGCTATCTCTGCATCAACGGGATCTGGCAGGACCACCTGCTGTTCGGCCTGCTGCATGAGGATTTCCGCGGTTGAATCTTAAGCCTGTTGGCTGATGGCGGGCCCTATCCGAGCCATTTCAGGATGCTTTCAACATGCCTTTGCAGCATGCCGTTTCAACATGCCTTGGGTTCGCCGCCATTGGCTTGCTATAACGCCCGCGAAACGGGGAACTCTGGTTTGGAGGCTTTGGGGATATCACATGGGTGACAGGGTGATCAGGTTCGCGCTCGCGGCGGCGGTATCGATCGGTCTCGGTGCCACCCTGCTGCCGGAGGCCAGCTCGGCGCAGTCGTTGAGCGACCGCTTCAAGAGCCTGTTCGGCGGCGGTTCGTCGGATTCGAAGCCGGCGACGCCGGCGGCGCCGCAGCCGCTCAACGACGCCGACGCCGAACTGACCTGCCCGCCGGTGCAGATCCGCTCCGGGGCCTCGACCTATTCGGTGGCAGTGGACGGCAAGGAGGCGGTCGGCAACGACGTCAAGTTCCTGGCCTCGATCACCCGCACGGCGCGGCAATGCAATCTGAACAGCGGCCAGATCACGGCCAAGATCGGTATCCAGGGGCGGGTCATCGTCGGCCCCTCGGGCGCGCCGCCGACCATCCAGGTGCCGCTGCGCGTCGCCGTGGTGAAGGGCGGCGTCGGCGAGAGGACGATTGCGACCAAGGCCTACACCACCACGGTGCAGATGGACGACACCGGCAGCGTCCCGTTCAGCCTGGTCGCCGAGGATGTCGTCTATCCGGCGCCGTCGCCCGCGGACAACGAAGATTACATCTTCTATATCGGCTTCGATCCGCAGGCGCTGAAGCCGGAGCCCAAGCCCCGCGCACCGCACAAGAAGAAGTAGCGGCGGCGGCCGTGACGGGGCTGGTGGAGTAAGAAGCAGCAGAAACAAAGAAAAAGGCCGGCGCGATCAGCTCGCGCCGGCCTTTTTCTTGAAGGCGTTGTGATCGCGTCAGTTCAGCTTGGAGCGGACTTCGGCGATGCCCTTGCCGACGAGGTCGTCGGCAACCGAGCCCTTGACCGACTGCGACAGGATGGTCGAGGCGGCGGTCACGGCGGCGTTGGCCGCGGCGGCGCGCACATCGGCCACGGCCTGCGCCTCGGCCTGGGCGATCTTGCCCTCTGCGGTCTTGGTCCGCCGGGCGACAAAATCTTCCATCTTGGCCCTGGCTTCAGCCGCGATCCGTTCGGCTTCGGCCTTGGCGTTGGAGATGATGTCGGCGGCCTCGCGCTCCGCGCTGGCGCGGCGCGCCTTGTACTCGCCGAGCAGCTTGTTGGCCTCGTCCTTCAGACGGCGTGCGTCATCCAGCTCGGCCTTGATGCGCTCGGCACGATGATCCAGCGCCGTCAGCAGGGTGCGATGGACGCCGAGGTAACCGAACACGACCAGCAGAATGACGAAGGCGATCGCAACCCAGGTTTCCGGTTCGTAAAACATCGTCTATCCCTTCAGCGACGCGTCGACGGCGCTGTTGACCGCATTCGCGTCCGGCGTGACGCCGGCGAGTTGCTGGACGATGGCGCCGGCCGCATCCGCCGCGATGCCGCGGACGTTGCTCATGGCGTTGGTCCGGGTCGTTGCAATCTGCTTCTCGGCGTCGGCGAGCTTTGCCGCCAGCTTCTCTTCCAGCGCCTTGCGCTCGACTTCCGAGGCCGCGTTCAGCTTCTCGCGAGTCTCGTTGCCGATCGCCTGCGCGTTGGAACGCGCATTCGCGAGCTCGGTTTCATAGGCCTTCAGCGCCGCGTCGGACTCGTCCTTCAGCTTCTGCGCCTCGGCCAGATCGCCCTCGATCTTGTTCTGACGTGCATCGATCGTCCCGCCGACGCGCGGCAGGGCGATACGCGACACGATCAGGTAGAGCGCGACAAATGCAATCGCCAGCGACACCAGCTGCGAGGCGTAGTTGGAGGAATCGAACGGCGGAAAGGTTCCGCCGTGATGTCCGCCATCGGCCTCGGTGTGGGCGCCGGCATTCTGGCCTTTTGCCTCGCCATGACTCTCAGCCACGGTGTTCTCCTGTTGCTGTCATGCGCGCCGCCCTTGAGATGACCTTTGGGCGGCGCGACGGGTTGCCGCTAAAGCGGAACCGGGGTGCCGCTCAGAGCGGAACGAACAGCAGAAGCAGCGCGATCAGCAGCGAGAAGATGCCGAGCGCTTCGGTCACGGCGAAGCCGAAGATCAGGTTGCCGAACTGGCCCTGAGCGGCCGAGGGGTTACGCACCGCAGCGGCGAGGTAGTTGCCGAAGATGATGCCCACGCCGACGCCCGCACCGCCCATGCCGATGCACGCGATGCCCGCGCCGATAAGTTTTGCTGCTGCCGGTTCCATTTGTAGCTCCTTGAGAAAGATAGACAGATTGGTGGGTGGAGATTCCCCGGACCGCTTAGTGTCCCGGATGAATGGCGTCGTTGAGGTAGATGCAGGTCAGGATCGCGAACACGTAGGCCTGCAGGAACGCGACCAGCAGTTCGAGGGCGTACAGCGCGACCGTGAGCGCCAGCGGCAGCACGCCGCCGAACCAGCCGAGCGCGCCCAGCGAGAAGCCGAGCATCGCGACGAAGCCCGCGAACACCTTCAGCGCGATGTGGCCGGCCAGCATGTTGGCGAACAGACGAACGCTGTGCGAGACCGGCCGCAGGAAGAACGACAGGATCTCGATGAACATGACCAGCGGCAGGATGTACATCGGAACGCCGGAGGGGACGAAGATGCTGAAGAATTTCAGGCCGTTCTTGTAGACGCCGTAGAACAGGACGGTGAAGAACACCAGGAGCGCAAGGGCCGCGGTGACGATCAGGTGGCTCGCGATCGTGAAGGTGTAGGGGATGATGCCCACGAGGTTCGAGACGCAGATGAACATGAAGAGCGAGAAGATCAGCGGGAAGAACTTCATGCCTTCCGCACCGGCGTTGCCGCGAACCGTGCTGGCGACGAACTCGTAGGAGATTTCGGCGACCGACTGCAGCCGTCCCGGAACCAGTTCCCGGCCGCTCGCCAGCATCAGCAGCGCAATCAGCAGCACCGCGACGAACATGTAGAGCGACGAATTGGTAAAGGCGATCGTATGATTGCCGATGTGGCCGAGCGTGAAGAGGGGCTCGATATTGAACTGGTGGATCGGGTCGATTTTCATCCGCGCGGCTCTTGGTCCACCGGCCATCGTGCCGGTAATCGAATTTCAAATGTCGTGACTTCCCGCCAGCGCTCAGCGCTTGCCCGAGGCCACGCCCGCGGACCTCACCACGTTGAACACGCCGGCGACGAAGCCGAGCAGCGTTAACACGATGAAGCCGAATGGCGACGTCGACAGCAAACGGTCGAATCCCCAGCCAATCGCCGCTCCGACGGCAACGCCCGCGATCAGCTCCGAGGAAAGACGAAAACCGAGCGCCATCGCCGAAGCTCTGGCGGCACTGTCCCCGCTTTCAGTACCGGATTGATCAGTCTTGCTCCTGCGGCTGTCGCGAATTTCTGACAACCGATGATCGAGACTTCCGAGCCTTGCGGAAAGCGCAGCTTCGTCAGGAGGCGATTGATCGCGACTTCCACCTGCGCCGTCGTTGGTGTTCTCAGCCATGCTGCGAACACTAACCGAAGCCGCGGATGATGGAAATTGCGCCCGTCCCCGTCAAAAGCCGCGCGGACCATACTTACCGCGTCTAATCAAGTCAAGATTGCGTCGTAACCAGTTATTGCTTTGATTCTGCTGGATTTATTTGGAGATATTCAAGGTCAGAGTGACGCAGTGTTCGCAGTGCAACAGCTTGTATGCTTTGAAGCGCTGTTGCCTGGCATTTCCGGCTCTGCTGGGATCGCCGAAAGTCCTTATCCTCATGCAGTCAAGGTTCCGCATGTCACGCCAGATCGATTACTACTTCTCGCTGCAATCGCCCTGGGCCTATATCGGTCACAAGCCCTTCGTGCGGCTCGTAAGCACTTACGATCTCAAGGTAAATTACCGGCCCGTGCTGCTGGTCGATTTGTTCTCGGAGACCGGCGGGCTGCCGCTCGCCCAGCGCCACCCGGTGCGGCAGCGCTACCGGATGATCGAGTTGCAACGCTGGCGCGACAAGCGCGGACTGAATTTTCACCTGCAGCCGGCCAATTGGCCGTTCAATGGGCGGCTTGCCGATGGCGTCGTGATTGCGCTGCTCGAGGCCGGCCTCGACCCCGAGCCATTCTTGCAAGGCGCCTATCCCGCGGTGTGGGAGCTCGAGCTCAATCTTGCCGATGCTGCGACGCTGGTGAAGCTCGCCGACGATGCAGGCTTGCCGGGTCGGCAACTGGTGGAGCGCTCGGGCTCCGATGCGATCAGCGCGGCCTATGAGCAGAATCGCCAGAATGCATTGGACGCCGGCGTGTTCGGCTCGCCCGGCTATGTGCTCGATGGCGAGTTGTTCTGGGGGCAGGACCGGATCGAATTGCTCGAGGACGCGTTGAAGTCAGGCCGCAAGCCCTATAGCTCTGTGGTTGAGGGGCAGGAATCAGGTTGAGGCGGAGCAAGCCATGCCCATCGCGATGTCGTCCTCGAAATTGTCCATCGCAATCGTTGCCATCCTGATCTCAAGCGGCGCCGCGCTCGCGCAAACCGCGCCCGATACCGAGAACGGCCGCTACGCGTTGTCGCCGGCCGGCGATGGCTTCCTGCGGCTCGACACCCGCACCGGCGCGGTGTCGACCTGCACCAATTCCAGCGCCGGCTGGGCCTGTTACATGGTGCCCGACGAGCGGTCGGCACTGGATGCCGAGATCGGCCGCCTGCAGGCCGACAATGACAAGCTGAAAGGCGAGCTCGCCGCGCGCGCACCATCGGCCAAGACCGACGAGGCGTTGCCGAAATCGGATTCGTTGAAGAAGGCTGAGCCGAAGGTCGCCGAGGGCGAGCGCAAGATCGAGATTCCGCTGCCGAGCGACCGCGACATGGATCGCATGATGTCGTTCGTCGAGCGGGCCTGGCGGCGGCTGATCGAGATGGCCAACCGCGTGCAGCGCGACGTCAATGGCGGCAAGATTTGAGGTTGCTTGCACAATGTCGTCCCGACGCAAGCCGGGACCCATACGCCGCGGCCTCTCGATTTCGACGACTCGGAGTCGATTCTCCCGGCCCCCGTGCGCAATTGCGCACCAGGCCGGCACGACGGTCTAGAGGATAGATGAGTTCATCGAAGCAAATGTCGCGCTCGGCGCCATCCTCCGTCGCCGTCGCCAGCATCGTGTCGTCGTGCCTGACGGTCGAAACGTCCGGCGCCGGCTTCACGGACATCACGCGCGAGGTCGCAAAATTCCTGCGCGAGGTGCGCGCCGGCGAGGGTGCGGTGACGCTGTTCATCCGTCACACCTCGGCCTCGCTGACGATCCAGGAGAATGCCGATCCCACGGTGCTGGTCGATCTGATGACGGCGCTCGATCGCGCGGCGCCCGAAGACGGCGGCTGGCGTCACGATACCGAAGGGCCCGATGACATGCCGGCGCACATCAAGACCATGCTGACGGCGACCTCGCTGCAGGTCCCGGTGCTCGATGGCGAGATGGCGCTCGGCACCTGGCAGGGCATCTATCTGATCGAGCATCGTGCCCACCCGCACCGGCGCGAGATCGTGCTGCAATTCATCGGTGCCACGCGCTGACGGATTGAACCTCGCTCCAAGGCCCGGCTTCCAAGACGACATCGGCCGCGGATCGCTCCGCGGCCGATGCAGTTTGATAGCGATGTCGACTGGTCAGGTCTTGGTGATGTCGACGTCCTTGGTTTCCGGAATGAACAGCGCGCCGACCACGACGGTGATTGCCGCGAAGATGATCGGATACCAGAGACCGGAGTAGATATCGCCGGTCGAGGCGGTGATCGCGAACGCGGTCGCCGGGAGCAGGCCGCCGAACCAGCCGTTGCCGATGTGATAGGGCAGCGACATCGAGGTGTAGCGGATGCGGGTCGGGAACAACTCGACCAGCATCGCGGCGATCGGGCCGTAGACCATGGTGACGTAGAGCACCAGGATGAACAACAGCCCGATGATCGCAGCCACCTGCGGACGGAAGATGTCGAATGGATTCGACATCTTCACGATGGCGGCGTCGCCCGGCTTCGGATAGCCCGCCGCCTGCACCGCCGCGATGATCGCGGGGTTCGACGTCTTGGCGTCCGTGTACGGCACGTCCTTGTCGTTGACGGTGACCTTCACCGGCGAGCCGGCCGGGCCCGGCACGGTGGAGTATTTCACCGACGACTGGGCGAGGAAGGCGCGGGCGGTATCGCAAGGCGCCGTGAAGACGCGGGTGCCGACCGGGTTGAACAGATCGCCGCAACCTGCGGGATCCGCCACGACCTGGACCTTCACCGTCTCATAGGCCTTTTCCAGCGCCGGGTTGGCGTTGGTCGTGATCATGCGGAAGATCGGGAACAAAGTGAGTGCGCCGATCAGGCAGCCTGCCAGGATGATCGGCTTGCGGCCGATCTTGTCCGACAGCGCGCCGAACACCAGGAAGAAACCGGTGCCGAGCAACAGCGACCAGGCGATCAGCAGGTTGGCGGTGTAGCCGTCGACCTTCAGGATCGATTGCAGGAAGAACAGCGCGTAGAACTGGCCCGTGTACCAGATCACCGCCTGGCCCATGGTCAGGCCGAACAAGGCGAGGATCACGATCTTGGCGTTGCTCCAGGTCGCGAAGGCTTCGGTCAGCGGTGCCTTGGAAGCCTTGCCCTCGTCCTTCATGCGCTGGAACACTGGCGATTCGTTCAACCGCAGACGGATCCAGACGGAGATGCCGAGCAGCAGCACCGACACCAGGAACGGAACACGCCAGCCCCAATCCGCGAAGTCCTTTTCGCCGATGATGCTGCGCGTGAACAGGATCACCAGCAGCGACAGGAACAGTCCGAGCGTTGCGGTGGTCTGGATGAACGAGGTGTAGTAGCCGCGCTTGCCTTGTGGCGCATGCTCGGCGACGTAGGTCGCCGCACCGCCATACTCACCGCCGAGCGCGAGGCCCTGCAACAGGCGCAGCGAGATCAGGATGATCGGCGCCGCGATGCCGATGGTCTTGGCGCTGGGCAAGAGGCCGACGATGAAGGTCGACAGGCCCATGATCAGGATGGTGACGAGGAAGGTGTATTTGCGGCCGACGATGTCGCCGACCCGGCCGAACACGATGGCGCCGAACGGACGCACCAGGAAGCCCGCGGCAAAGGCCAGCAACGCGAAGATGTCGCGTGTCGCCGGCGGATAGTCGGAGAAGAACTGCGCACCGATGATGCCGGCCAGTGAACCGTAGAGATAGAAGTCGTACCACTCGAACACGGTGCCGAGCGACGACGCCAGGATGACGAAACGCTCATCCTTCGTCATGCCGGCGCGCCGCGCCGAAGTTGCAGTCATTGTGGACATCTGGATTGCTCCCCCCGAATTATTGCTGCCATGCTCGCCCCCGGCGGGCGGGTTGGACCCGAATGGGCCTTAGGCTTAAGTCGACGGTAACATCGCAGTGAAACCCGTCCCAATAAGACTTTTGGCTTTTGCACGCTTGAACTTATCTTTGGAGGCGTGAGTTGGATGGAACGTCCCCGCGTGCGTCTGTTGCGGTGCACAAGCTCGGCGGGTTAACTGCGTTGGCATCTGGTATTATCAAAGGCTTGCGTGATACTGCCACGCGGGCGACAACCGTACGGCGCGGGCTTGCCGAAGCCCGCTTGTGGGACTGAGATGACTGCTGCTGCCAATACTCATCTTGTCATCGCCGACGACCATCCGCTGTTCCGCGATGCGTTGCGTCAGGCGGTGTCCAGTGTCGTGAGTTCGGCCACGATCAGCGAGGCCGGATCGTTCGAGGACCTGACCGCGCTGTTGGAACGGGACTCCGAGGTCGACCTGATCCTGCTCGATTTGAGCATGCCGGGGATCAGCGGCTTCTCCGGCCTGATCTATCTGCGGGCGCAGTATCCGGCGATTCCGGTGGTCATCGTCTCCGCCAGTGACGATGCCGGAACCATCCGCCGCTCGCTCGATTTCGGCGCCTCCGGTTTCATCCCCAAGCGCTTCGGCGTCGAGACGTTGCGTGACGCCGTCATGAAGGTGATGGAGGGCGACGTCTGGGTTCCGCCGGACACCGATCTCTCGGCGGCCGGCGATCCCGACATGACGCGGCTGCGCGACCGTCTGGTGACGCTGACCCCGCAGCAGGTGCGGGTGCTGATGATGCTGTCCGAGGGACTGCTCAACAAGCAGATCGCCTACGAGCTAGGCGTCTCCGAAGCGACCATCAAGGCCCATGTCTCGGCCATCCTGCAAAAGCTCGGCGTCGAAAGCCGCACCCAGGCCGTGATCGCCGCCGCCAAGATCGCGGGCGGCCAGTGGCGCCAGGGCACGCCGTCGAGTTGACTCACGCGGCCGGCATCACCCGGTACGCGCAGCGCCGCGCACCGGCCAGAATGTGATCGACGCGCTCGACCACGACGTCGCTCCCTAGCACAGCGCGAAACACCGCAAGTTCGGAGCGGCAGAGGCCCTGACAGGCTGCCGCCGCCGCGCAGATCGGGCAGTGGTTCTCGATCAGCAGGAAGCCGCCGGCGTCCTTGACCACGCTCGCCATATAGCCTTCCCGGCTCCGGATCCGTGCGAGCGCCGTGAGTCGCTGTCGGAGTGAGCCCTCGGTTCCGACCACCTTCCGGTAGTCGGCAATGCCGGCGCGTTCGCGATGCGCGATCAGCGTCTCCAGGCCGCGCTCGCCGAACACTTCGTGCATCGACCGCAGCAGATCCAGCGTGAGGTCGGAGTGGCGGTCGGGGAAGCGCGCGTGGCCGCGCTCCGTCAGACGCCAATACTTCCGCGGCCGCCCGCGCCCTTCGCGTTCATCGCCGCTTTCGACAAGGTCCGCCGCTTCGAGCTTCAGCAGATGCTGGCGCGCACCGGCAGGCGTCATGTCGAGGCGCTCGCCGACGCCGGCGGCCGTCTGCGGGCCGCGCGTCTTCAGTTCGAACAGGATGCGATCCTGGCTGCGCGTGTCGTCTTGACTCATTGGCTTATTTTAGAAACAAGATGCTATCTAAAATAACCGGAAATCGCCGCCGTGTGCAACTGCCTTGGCGCCAGTCCGGAAGGAGAAACTCCGACATGGAGCAACAAGAAGTCCGCGAGGGGTGGCGATCGCTCCTCAAGCGCGAATGGATCCCGACACTGGCTATCCTGCTCGGCGGTGTGCTGCTGCAATCCATGAATGTGCTGATGCTGACGACGGTGCTGCCGTCGATCGTCGGCGAACTCGGCGGCGTCGCCATGCTGAGCTGACCGACCACCGCCTATCTGGCGTCCTCCATCGTCGCGGCGAGCTGCGTCGGCGTGCTCTCCACCGCGCTCGGCGCCCGGCAAGTCTACTGCGTGGGCGTTGCGATCTTCGGCGTCGGCGCCGTGCTGTGTTCGCTCGCCCCCGCGATGGGCTGGATCGTGGCCGGCCGGCTGATCCAGGGATTCGGCGGCGGACTCGAGGCTGCCGTCGCCTACGTGCTGGTGCGCGGCACGTTTCCCGAGCATATGTGGTCGCGAACCATCGCGCTGATGTCGACGAGTTGGAGCATGTCGGTGCTGATCGGCCCGCTGGTCGGCGGGATGTTCGCGCATTTCGCGAGCTGGCGCGGCGCCTTTGTCGCCAGCGCCGCAACGGCCGTCGTGCTGGTGATCGCCGCCTTCTTCGTCCTGTCGCCAGTCACGGCGGCGCGGCGCTCGTCGTCGGCGCGCGTGCCGCTCGGTCGTGTCGCACTGATCTGCCTTGCCATCGCCGCGACCTCGGCCACCTCCGCCGCCGGATCGCCCTTCCTGAAGCTCGGCCTGATCGTCACGGCGATCTTCTCGTTTGTCGCGATGTTGCGGCTCGATCGTCTGGCGTCACCCCGGCTGCTGCCCAGCGACGCGTTCTCCTGGCGCACCGGCACCGGCGTCGGGCTGTGGCTCGCGCTGCTGCTCTGCATCACTTTCAGTCCGTTGCAGATCTACGTGCCGATGTTCCCGCAACAGCTGCATGGCTTCGATCCGCTCTCGGCCGGCTTCACCGTCGCCTGCGCTTCGCTGGGCTGGAGCGCCGCCTCGCTGCTGACGGCCGGCGTGTCGGCCCGCCGGGCTGACCGCCTGATGCTGATCGGGCCTGCGATCATGGCAGCGAGCCTTGCCGCGATCGGGTGGCTGGGTCCGGACGGCGCGGCGTCCATCATCCTGCTGGTCGTGGCGATCGCGATGCTGGGAGCCGGTATCGGCCAGTGCTGGCCGCTCGTCGCACATCGCATCATGGACAGTGCCAAGGCGGGCGACGAGGTGGTCGCAGCCTCGTCGGTGCCCACCATTCAGCAGATGGGCTTTGCGTTCGGCGCGGCGATCGCGGGGCTGATCGCGAATGCCAGCGGACTGTCGGCTGCGATTGCCGACGCGACGATGGCGCGCGCCTCCTTCTGGGTACCGGCGAGCTTCGTGGTGCCGGCTATGCTCGCCGTTGCGGCCGGACTTCGCCTGCGGTCGCTGCGCAGGCCTCAGGCCAGCCCGTCGTAAGGCTACTCCGCCGCCACCATCTGCTGGGTGCGCCATTGTCCGAGCAGGGCGCGCAGCGAGGCCGGCTTGACCGGCTTGTTCAGCACCGCGATGTTTTCCTCGCGAGCGGCCAAGCGCACCGCGGGGCTGCGGTCGGCGGTGATCAGGATCGCCGGAATGCCGTCGCCGAAGCGGCGGCGGATCTCGCGGATTGCAGCGACGCCATTGCCACGGTCCAGATGATAGTCGACCAGCACGCCGGTGACGCGGCCGCCGGCGGCCTCGATCGCGCTGATCGCGCCATCGGCATCGAGCACCGCGATCACCTCGGCGTCCCAGGCCGTCAGCAGCGTCTTCATGCCGTCGAGAATGGCGGGATCGTTCTCGATGCAAACGATCAGGGAGCCGCTCATCGGCGTCTTCGACAGCGGCGTGGCGGTGGTGACGGCCGCGGTATGGTTGACGGCGGTCGCGACCGGCACGGTGACCGAGAACGCCGAGCCGCCGCTCACATTGGCCGAAATCGCGATGCGGTGGTTGAGCACGCGCGCCAGCCGCTCGACGATCGACAGGCCGAGACCGAGGCCGCGGGCGATCCGGGCGCCCTGTTCGAGGCGGTGGAATTCCTTGAAGATCTCGCCGCGCTTCTGCACGGGAATGCCGACGCCGGTGTCGAAGATGCTGATCTGGAGCGCGTTGCCGCGGCGGCGGCAGCCGATCAGCACGCGGCCGCGCGGGGTATATTTGATCGCGTTGGAGATGAAGTTCTGCAACAGCCGGCGCAGCAGCGAGCGGTCGGATTCGACCGGCAGCGAGCAGGCCACGAAGCGCAGATCGAGGCCCTTGTCGCGGGCGATCGGCATGAACTCGATCTCCAGCGAGCGCATCAAATCGGCCATCCGGAAGCTCGTGATCGCCGGCGTCATGGCGCCGGCATCAAGCCTCGAGATATCGAGCAGTGCGCCCAGGATGTCCTCGATTGCCTCGAGCGAGTCGTCGATGTTCTCGACCAGCCGCGAATCCTCGCCGCCGTTCTGGCGCTCGACGAGGCTCGTGACATAGAGGCGCGCCGCATTGAGCGGTTGCAGGATGTCGTGGCTGGCCGCCGCCAGGAAGCGGGTCTTGGAGGCGTTGGCGTCTTCCGCGATGCCCTTGGCCAGCGCGAGCTCCGAGTTCAGCCGCGTCAGCTCCTCGGTGCGGTCGCGGACGCGCTTTTCCAGGGTCGCATTGGCGCGCTCCAGCGCCTCCGCGGCCTCGAAGCTCGGCGTGACGTCGGAGAAGGTGATGACGAGCCCGCCACCGGGCATGCGGTTAGCGCGGACCTCGATCACCAGATGGCGGTCGGTGAAGCGTTCCAGGTAGGGCTCGCCCTCGGTGGTGTAGGCGCGCAACCGCAATTGCAGCAGGTTGTCGCTGTCGCCGGCCGGCGGCGGACTGATCGCGCCCATGAATTCGAGGATCTCGGGCAAGGGGATGCCGAGCTGCACCAGATGCGGCGGCAGCGCGAGCAATTCGGAGAACTGGCGGTTGGAGCAGATCAGCTGCAAATCGGCGTCGAACACCGCGATGCCCTGGCGCACGTGATTGAGCGCGGTCTGCAGGATCTCGCGGTTGAAATGCAGCGCGGCGTGCGAGTCGTCGAGCAGCTTCAGCGCGGCCTTGGCCGACACCGTCCGCCGCTGCAGCAGCAGCGACATCACGAGGCGCGAGGACGCCGCCCCGATCGAGGACGCGATCAGGCGCTCGGCGTGCTGCAGTAGCTCGAAATCGGCCGGCGCCGAGGCCAGCAGCACGATATTGCGGTCGACGGCGAACGCGGCGAACGCCTCGCGGGTGCGGTCGGGACCGAGATATTGCGTCACCGTGCTCTCGATGTCCTGCACCGTCACCGTGGTGCGCCAGCGCCGGAAGCTCGGCGCGATCGGGGCCAGCGCGTTAGGCACGAACACGTCGGCCTGCAACAGCTCGATCGCGGACGGCGCGCGCGCCAGCGAGAACACGACGTAACTGAGGATGTTGAGGGCAAGGCTCCACAGCACGCCGTGCAGCAGCGGCGGCAAATCGGCGCCGAACAGCGCCTGCGGCCGCAGCGCCTCGATCCCGAACGGTCCATGCTGCAGCAGCATCAGGCCGGTGGTCGAGTTTTCCAGGAAGCTCGGGATGAACAGCGTGTAGAGCCACGTCGCGAAGCCGACCAGCATGCCAGCCATGGCGCCGCGTGCGGTGGCGCGGCGCCAGAACAGGCCGCCGAAAAACGCCGGCGCGAGCTGGGTGATCGCGGCAAAGGACAGCAGGCCGATCGCGACCAGCTGGGTGTTGCCGAGCGCGCGGTAGTAGAAATACGCCATCACCATGATGGCGAAGATCGAGAAGCGGCGCGCCTTCAGCAGGAAATCGCCAAAGTCCTTCTGGCCGGCGCGGGCGTCGTCGCTGCGCGGCAGCACCAGCGGCAGCACGATGTCGTTGGAGACCATGATCGACAGCGCGACGCATTCGACGATCACCATCGCGGTCGCCGCCGAAAGTCCGCCGACGAAGACCGCGAGGCTGAGCAGTGGCGAATTGCCCTCGATCGGCAGCGCCAGCACGAACATGTCGGCATCGACGGCGCCGAACGGGAAGATGACGAGGCCCGCGATCGCGATCGGAATCACGAAGATATTGATGACGACGAGGTAGAGCGGGAACAGCCAGCGCGCCCGGGTGACCTCGGCGCCGGTCGAATTCTCGACCACGCTGACATGGAACTGGCGCGGCAGCAGCATGACCGCGCAGAACGACAGCAGCGTCATGATCAGGAAGTTGCCGATCGACGGGACATATTCGATCGCGCGTACCGCCTCCGGCGTCTTCAGGGCGCGCTCGTAGAGCTCGACCGGCGAGAACATCCAGAAGGTGACGAAGGCGCCGGCGGCGATGAAGGCGACCAGCTTGACGATGGATTCGGCGGCGATCGCCAGGATCAGGCCGTGCTGGTGCTCAGTCGCGTCGGTGTGGCGGGTGCCGAACAGCACCGCGAACACCGCCATTGCCAGCGTCACCATCAGCGCGATGTCGCCGATGATCGGGATTTTCGAGAACGCCTGATCCTCGCTCAGGATGGTTTCCAGCGATGAGGCCATCGCCTTGAGCTGCAGCGCGATGTAGGGCACCGAGCCGATGATCGCGATCAGTGCCACGGTGGCCGCGACCGCCTGGCTCTTGCCGTAGCGCGCGGCGATGAAGTCGGCGATCGAGGTGATGTTCTGCGACTTGGCGAGCGCGATGACGCGACGGAGCAGTGGGGTGCACAGCCCGATCATCACGATCGGGCCGACATAGATCGCCAGGAAGTCGACGCTGGTGCGGGTGGCGAAGCCGACCGAGCCGAAGAAGGTCCAGGAGGTGCAGTAGATCGCCAGCGACAGCGGATAGATCCACTGGCTGGCACGGCCGCGCGCACCCGCCGACCTGCGGTCGCCGCGGCTGGCAATGAAGAACAACAATCCGATGTAGGCGAACGCCGTGGCGATGACGCCCCAGTCGTGCAGCATCGCTGCTCATCTCCTGTCCCGGCCGCTGGGAGGGCCGGGTGCCAGGATTATAACGCAAAGGGCCGGCCGCGCGATGCACGGCCGGCCCAAATTCGGGGGTAGGAAAGGATAGGGTTACTCGGCGGCCAGCGACTTCTGGTGCAGGGGCAGGCCGAGCCGGTCCCAGACCTGGAGCAGGGCCTCGGCCAGCGCGTCGATCAGGCCGTCGTCATGGTACGGCGAGGGCGTGATGCGCAGCCGCTCGCTGCCCTTGGCGACCGTCGGATAGTTGATCGGCTGGATGTAGATGCCGTGGTCCTCCAGCAGCAGGTCGGACGCGCGCTTGCACTTCTCGGGATCGCCGACGAACAGCGGCACGATATGGGTGTCGCTCGACATCACAGGCAGCCCGGCGGCGGTCAGGATCGCCTTGGTGCGGGCGGCGCGGTCCTGGTGGCGCTCGCGCTCCCAGTTCGAGGTCTTCAGATGGCGGATCGCAGCGGTGGCGGCCGAGCAGATCGCCGGCGGCAGCGCGGTGGTGAAGATGAAGCCCGGCGCGTAGGAGCGCACCGCATCGATGATCTCGGCGCGGCCCGCGATATAGCCGCCGAGGCAGCCGAACGCTTTCGCAAGCGTGCCCTCGAGCACGTCGATCCGGTGCATCACGCCGTCGCGCTCGGCAATGCCGCCGCCGCGCGGGCCGTACATGCCGACCGCATGCACCTCGTCGACATAGGTCATGGCGCCGTATCTCTCGGCGAGATCGCAGATCCTGGCGAGCGGCGCGACGTCGCCGTCCATCGAGTAAAGGCTCTCGCAGATGATCAGCTTCGGCCGGTCGGGGCCGGCGGCGATCAGCAGCTCTTCGAGATGCGCGACGTCGTTGTGGCGGAAGATCTGGCGTTCGCAGCCGGCCTGGCGCACGCCCTCGATCATCGAATTGTGGTTCAGCGCGTCCGACAGGATCAGGCAGTTCGGAATCAGCCTGGCGAGCGTCGAGATGCCGGTCTGGTTCGAGACGTAGCCCGAGGTGAACAGCAGCGAGGCTTCCTTGCCGTGGAGATCGGCGAGCTCCGCTTCGAGCTGCACCAGCGGATGATGGGTGCCCGCGATGTTGCGGGTGCCGCCGGCGCCGGTGCCGACGCGGGTCGCGGTCTCGACCATGGCGCCGACCACCTTGGGGTGCTGGCCCATGCCGAGATAGTCGTTGGAGCACCAGATCACGACATTGCGGCTGCCCTTCGGCGAGTGCCAGGTCGCGTGGGGGAAGCGTCCCGCGATCCGCTCGAGGTCGGCGAACACCCGGTAGCGCCGCTCGTCATGCAGGCGGTTGAGGGCGGTTTGGAAAAACTGGCTGTAATTCATTGGCGAACCCAGAAAGCGGAACCTGACCGGAAAAGCTGCCCCTTCTTAGAGCTTTTCCAGCTCTAATGTCCATGCATTGGCCCACATCTGGGCATGCGCGACAGTTGGGCAAATTGCCCTAGCGGCCGTCTATCCGGCTTGATTTCGGTCAAATTGCCCGGGGCATTAGGCCCGGCCGGTCTCAGGTCGTCTTGAAGCGCAGCATGCCGTCGTCGTGCATCTCGGCCGTCAGTCGGCCCTCGACCAGCATGTAATTGACATGGGCGACCAGTTCGCCGGCGGCGAAGCCCATCTGGTGCTCGTCCAGCACGTGCTTGTGGAACACCACCGGGACCAGTTCCTTGGAGGTCTGCGGCACCTCGCGGCAGGCGTCGGCGATCAGCCGGCAGCGCTCCTCATGGTGATCGGCAAGCTGCTTGATCCGGGTCTTCAGCCCGTAGAACGGCACGCCATGGCCGGGCAGCACCATCACGTCATAGGGCAGGGTGGTGGTCAGGCTCGCCAGCGAGGCCAGATATTCGCCGAGCGAGTTCTGCTCGGGCTCGACCGCCCAGACGCTGACATTGGGCGAGATCTTGCTTAGCACCTGGTCGGCGGACAGGAACAGCTTGTCGGCCGCGCAATACAGCATCACCTGGTCGAGCGCGTGTCCGCCGCCGGTGATCACCTTGAATCGCCGCGTGCCGATCACGACCTCGTCGCCATGGGTGAGGCGGTGATAGGACGGCGGCAGCACCGACACGCGCTTCAGGTAGTCCTGGCCGCGGCCGAGCAGCTTCTCGGTCAGGTCCTCGTCCATGCCGTGGCGGCGGAAGAACAGCCGCTGCGCGTTGCGCCGTTCTTCGGTGCCGCGGTTCTGGTGATAGACCGATTGCAGGTATTCCACCTGCGACATGAACAGCGGGCAGTCGAAGCGCTCGGTGATCCAGCCGGCGAGACCGACATGGTCGGGATGCGAATGCGTCACGATCAGCCGCCTGACCTTGACGTGCTTGAGCGGGCCCTCGAACAGCGTGGTCCAGGCCGCGATCGATTCCTCGTTCCCGAAGCCGGCATCCACCATGGTCCAGCCGTCGCCGTCGGCGAGCAGATAGATGTTCACATGGTTGAGGCGGAACGGCAGCTTCAGCCGCGCCCACAGCACGCCGGGAGCCACCTCCACGACCTGGTCGTGGCCCGGATGGTTTTCCCAGGGGTATCGCAATGCCTCCGCCGAGGAGGGAAGGCTGTCGGTCTTCGTATGCATGCTACCGACTTAGCGGGACCCGGGCCGCCGCGCCAGCCGAAAAATCAGATAGCCGTCCGGAGAAAAGGGGACCGCCTGAGCCCGAATTCCGTAGCCCGGATCAAGCGAAGAGCCTTTCTCTTCTCCTTCCCCCTGAAAGGGGGAAGGTCGGGATGGGGGTCAGCCGCAGGCAACGGCGCATGTGGAGAGAGCAGATCCCCACCCGCTTTGCTCTCACGAGCAAAGCGACCTCCCCTTTTCAAGGGGAGGTTGGGGCGCGTAAGCGGCGGGCCTACGCCGCCCTTATGTTCGACAGGAAGCCGTCGATCTCGGAGCGCAGCACGTCGGCCTCGCGGCGCAGCGCGTCCGAGGCGCCGAGTACTTCGCCGGCCGCGGCACCCGCCTCGGCCGAGGCGGTCGAGACGCCGACGATGTTGCTCGACACCTCGCTGGTGCCGCCCGCCGCATGCTGGATGTTGCGGGCGATCTCGCGGGTCGCCGCGCCCTGCTCCTCGACCGCGGCGGCGATCGCTGTGGTGACGTCGTTGATCTCGCCGATCGTGCTCGAGATGTTGCGGATCGCGGTAACCGCCGTCGTCGTCACCTCCTGCATGCTGACAATCTGCTGGCGGATTTCCTCGGTCGCCTTGGCGGTCTGGCTCGCCAGGTTCTTCACCTCGGAGGCGACGACGGCAAAGCCGCGGCCGGCCTCGCCGGCGCGCGCCGCCTCGATGGTGGCGTTGAGCGCGAGCAGATTTGTCTGCGAGGCGATGGTCTGGATCAGGTCGACCACGACGCTGATCCGCGCGGCATTGTCGGCAAGGCCCTGCATGGTGGTGTCGGTGGCACTGGCTTCCTCGACCGCCTTGCGGGCGATCTCCGCCGAGGTGACGACCTGGCGGCCGATCTCGGAGATCGACGACGACAGCTCCTCGGTGCCGGCCGACACCGTCTGCACGTTGACCGAGGTCTCCTCGGCGGCCGAGGCGACCGCGTTGACCAATGCGCTCGACTGGTCGGCGGTTGCCGACATGCTCTGCGCCGTCGACTGCATCGAGTTCGCCGCGCTCTGCAGGCTGCCGAGCGCGGTGCGGACCGTCGATTCGAACGTCGCGATCTGCTTCTCCATGCGCGAGGCGCGCTCCGCCTTGGCGGAGCGGTCCTTGTTCTGGTTCTCGGTGAGCTCGCGGCCTTCGATCATGCTCTCGCGGAACACCTGCAACGAGTCGGCCATGACGGCGATCTCGTCACGCTGGCGGCTCTGCGGGATCTCGGTGTCGAGGTCGCCGTCGGACAACAGCTGCATCGAGCGCTGCAGGCCGCGGATGCGGCGCAGGATGTTGCGCCCGACATAGAGCCAGACGAACAGGAACGAGCCGACCAGCGTCAGCGCGCCGAGCCCGACCATCACCGTGGTCGCGAGCGAGATCTGCTGCCGCGCCTGGAAGGTTGCGGAGTCGGTGTCCTTCTGCACGGCGTCGACCAGCTGCTGGACGCTGATGCCGAGCCCGACATTGAGCTTGCGGGTCTCTTCCAGGATGGTCTGGCCGTAATCGATCGAATCGAGCTCCTTCTGTCGGATCTTGAACACGCCGGTCTTGCCTTCGCCGAGCACGAGCAGTTTCTCCGCGGTGTCGCGCACGGCAACGATCGCCGGATTGTTCGGCAGGTCCTCGAGGTTGGACTTGACGCGGTCGCGGCCCTTCTTGAACTCCGCCTCGATCGCATCGAGCGTCTCGCTGGAATTGGCCGACAGCGCCGCGGTCATGTCGGCGGCCATCAAATTGCCGGCAGCGAGCACGTTGCTGATCTGGCCGACGGTGCGGGCGGCCTCGGTGGCAGCGTCAGCGGAGACTTCGGCTGCGGCGAGGATGGCGTTGAGCCGGGTCTGCGCGTCGAGCATCGCGGGACCGGCGGCGGAGACGAAAGCGCCCTGCGCCTTGCGCAGTGCGTTGTACTGCTTGTCGCGCAGTGCGCCGACGTCGAGCCGCTCATGCGCGGCGGAGATCAGGCTCTTGGTCGCCTCGTCGGTGTTCTTGACGTTCTCCTGCAGCGCGCTGACGACGGATTTGTCGGCGCCGAGTTCGATGATCTCGCCAAGCTTGGCATTGGTTTGCTGCGCGACCTCCTGCACCTTCTTGGTGCGATCGTTCAGCGCATCCTCGCTTTGCACGGCGAGCAGGCCGGGCCCCTGGGCTGCGAGCGAGGCGCTCTGCGCGGAAAGCTGCAGGCTCGCGGCGAGCCGCGGAATGTCGCGGCCAGAGAGATCGCTCATGGTGCCGCCGAGCTGATGCAGCACGATGCCGGCGCCTGCGCTGATCACGAGCGCCATGCCTGCGATCACGGCGAATGCTGCGAACAGGCTGCCCCTGACGCCCATCTGCGGCAGATGGATACGCTTGAGATTTGGTTTGCCGAGCTTGAACCGAAACGCCATTGCCCCGTACCCCCTGGCCCACTACCGCTGGCCACTACTCTTGGATGTTTCCCCGGCGCGGGAGTATCAATGCGGCGGGTTAACAAAATCGGGAAAATTGCGACGATCTGCGGGATTTTTCGGGGCTGCCGCGCGTCAGTGCCGTGTTGGTTCGCTGTGCGGAATCGATGCGCGCGATCGGACGCAAAAAGGCCGGCGTGAACCGGCCTTTCCACTCTCGGTTGCGGTGGTCGATAACCTCAGTAGCGGCCGTAGGCGGGACCGCCGACGTTGCCGAGGTTGAAGCGGTAGTTGAGGCCGGCCTTCACCCTTGGCCGACCAGTTCGGCGCGAACATGCATTCGCCGCCGCCGCCGATGGTCCAGCCGTTGTTTTGCTGTGCCTAACGAACGCTTAAGCCGGAAATGAAGGAAAGCTTAACGCTCCGCGCGCGACACCCGTCTCAAAGCCGCCTGCTAACCAAGTCGCCGCGCACGTCGTCCCGCATCTGTTCGCGAACGGCCGCCGAGGCTCATTACGAGGAAAGCTGGAATTGTGCTTTGGCTCAAGTGCTGGTCGTGCCGCGCACTTCCGAGGCGGTACCGGAGAGATCGGCCTTCCAGCTCGCCTCGCATTCCGTCAGCATGAATTTGGCCACGGGATCGCCGGGAAAGGCCATGAGGATAGAGTGATAAGCCCGCTGCGCTGCCGCAACATCACCAGCCTCGAAACAGCGCGAGGCTAGCCACGTCATCGCACAGAGCTGCTCGTCCCGGTCGCGAGCCCTCAGCTCCGCGTCAGAGCTGGCGCGCAAGGCAAGCAATTCAAAGATCATGAACTCGGTCTTGCGGCCCTTGACCTGAACCCGCTTCAAGGGTCGCGCCAATATCTCCGCCCCTACCTGGTCATAGATGCTGTCGCTGATGCAGATCGTCGTGCCAAACTGCTTGTTAATGCCTTCGAGTCGCGCCGCGACATTTACGCCATCCCCTAAAGCGGTGTAGCTCAGCCGGGCTGAGGAGCCGACATTGCCGACCAATACGTTGGCACAATTGAGCCCGATCCGGATGCGGATTCGCGGCCGTCCTTCCGCTTCCCAGCTATCGTTCACCCGCTCCATGCGCCGCGCCGCTCGCAACGCGCCCGCGCAGGCGCGCAGAACATGGTCGGGACACTGAATCGGAGCATTCCAGAACGCCATGACACCATCGCCAATGAATTTGTCGACGGTCCCGCCTTCGTCCGAGATCGCGCCGGAAACCTGCTCGAGATAGGTCGAGATCTGCACCAGCAAGTCTTCCGGGGCCAGGGTTTCCGAGTGTGTGGAGAAATTCTCCAGGTCGGAAAAGAACACGGTGAGGAACCGCGGCTCGACGCCCAGGGTCAGCGGAATGCCCGACTTGATGAGTTGGCGGACCACATCGAGCGGAACGAAGGAGGAAAACGATTTCAGCGAGTTGCGAAGTAGCGCGGCTGCCGATTCAAGCCTTGCGATTTCCCTGATGTTGGATGGCCGCGATGCCGGCGCGTCGAATTGCAGACTTTCGATGGCTTGCAATTGCTGCGATACGTTTTCTACTGGCCGCGACAGCCGGCTGGCCGCGATATAGATGAAGAACAGCTCGATCGTGGTGAGGATAATGATGACCACCATGATCAACCGATTGGTCGCCTTCAACGTCCCCACGAAATCGTCGATTGGCGTCAAGGTGAGCACCTGCCAGGGCTGGCCAAAGCCATCCGGGAAATTGGCGAAGGCCGCAATCAGATCCCGTCCGTTTGCAGGGGACCGAAAAACGAAACGGTCGGTATCGGCACCGGCGTGTCGGCGAGAAGCCTCACGGACATCCGGATCGTCGATATCGGCCAGGGTCGCGATCTTGAGTTTGCCGTTCTCGACGCGCACGCTCTTCTGCATATGCGGGAAGGCGATGATCTCGCCGCTATTGCGGTCGGCGATCAGGGTGACGCTGTGCGCGCTGGCGCGGTGCTTGTCGAGAAACCGCGACAACACGTCCATGGTGATATTGGCCGTTGCGCAGCCGAGAAAATTGACGCCGTGGAAGATTGGAACGCGCAAGAAGAGAATAGGGAACCCGGTGTCGGGATTGATTGCGGGCTCGGTCACCGCAAGGGTCCGTGTCGTCTTGGCCGTCTGATAGCCGGGTAAGGTCCTGATGTCCATGTCGGTTGCAACATCGTACCCGCCGATTAAATGCGGCCAGACGTCAAAAAATTTGCGATGCCGAACCCGCGAGAGCGCAAAGGTGATCGCATCGATATAGCTGGCGTGCCAATTCGCAGCCGCCGGAATACGGGGGTCGTTACGTCTGCGATCGTCGTCCATGCGGGTGACGACCCTATGATAACCATCCTCGAAACTGACATAGACGGCGTCGATATGCGCTGCTGAGGTCAGCGCGCGGTACAACAGATCATTGCTTTGCTCGATGCGAAAATAGCCGGGATCCGCGGCAGCCACCTCGGCGAGAAAGCGCAACGGGGTTTCGGTGCTGTCGATCAAGTTCTCGGCGCGCTCGACGCCGGAGCGGCTGGTCTGCGCGACCGCGTCGTTCAGGATCGATACCATGCCGGCGGAATTCTTGTTGTAATTGTAGATCAGGATGAAAATGAGAACGGGAATGCTGAGGCACATGAACAGCAACGACATGACAAGACTCAGCCTCGGCCGCCCTATCGTGGCGACCGGCGGAAATGCCCCGAACCGGGCTAATGCCGTCCGCAGGGAGCGGCTTCGGTACAAAGCCAGCGCCATAATCGCCAATCCGGCAACCACAAACAAAACTGCGATCAGCCAGTGCCCTTCGATGTCGTCTTCGCCAGTCCATATCAGTCCCGCGGGCAGCGTATCGTCAGCCAGCAGCCCGAGCTCGTGATAGGTCGTGGCGATGAGTCGCCAATGGGCAGCATCCTGCTCACCGATCCGGCCGGGGCCCGGCCTGACCAGGGTATCCATGCGGGCAGCTTCGAACAGCAGGGCCTCGCGGCTCTTCTTTGCCGAATAGGTCTTAAGGATGAGATCGACCGTCGCCTCCTTGTGCGCCAGCGCATAGGCCCAGCCCTTCAGACTCGCAGTCCTGAATGCCGCCACACGTTCTGGGTGGGCCTTCACCTCGGCTTCGGAGGTGCACAGATTGTCGCCGTAGAAATCGACCCCGTATGCCGCGGGCGAGAAGGTGCGATACGCGGCGCCGAGCTGTTCAAGGACGAATGGCTCGTTGGTGTTGTAGGCGACCATCGCGTCGGCCTTGCCGGCCAGGAGATCGCGTGGATCGCCCCGGTGGTCAATGCGCGGCATCGCCGCATAATCCACACCTTCGTGCTTCAACATGGCAGCGATTTCATCGCTGCCCGGCGTGTCCATCAGCGTGCGGCCCCGCAAGTCCGAGACGCTTCTGATGTCGGCCCGGCGCGGCACCAGAATGATCGCTGGGGACTGCTGGAAGATGACGGCCAGCACGACCAGGTGGCGGCCCATCACCCATTCGCGCAGCACGCTGGAGGTGCAGACGCCGAAATCCGCTTGGCCGCCGGCAACCGCTGCGGCGGCGTCGATATCGGGACCGCCCTCGCGGATTGTTACGTCGAGACCGGCGTTGCGGTAAAAGCCCTGCTCGACGGCTGCATAGTAGCCAGCGAACTGAAACTGATGCTTCCATTTGAGCTGCAGGGACACTGGATCGAGCGCAACGGCAGGATGCGATGCAAGCAGGATCAGGCAAATGGCCATGGCCAGCTGTCTCAACATGTTCGGCTGCCGCGCAAGCGCGGCGAGCGGCCAAGCTGCCGCTGCACCGCCCAAGCGTTTGATGAACTCGCGCTGTCGCATCGGACCCCACTGAGGACATGCCTTGCGCAATCCCCGAACTATAACAGCCTAGAGCCGTCCGCGGTAATAAATGGCAGCTTCAGTCCCACGCCGATCAGGTCTCATTTCGGGATTGGGTCTTGGTCGTGTGAAAACGGCTTGAGAGGGACGTCAGTACCGGAACGAAAACCCGAGTGGGTCTCAGGCCGTGATCGCGGCTATCAGCGGCCTATCGCATCGTTTAGACCGCGCGTCGGTCATCCCTGGACAGCGTTACAAGTGAAACGGGTGCAATCCTGATAAACGCCCCGACACTCGGAAGATGGTATTTGTTTCGTGGCGAGGCAGTCGCGATATCGCGCACGACAGGTATTCACGCATTGCCGCTTGGCGGTCTGAGCCGCCGCGAACACGCGTGAGGAGAGATCGGTGTCGCGTGCATCAAGTGTTCCCATACTTGCGACCGGCGAAAGCAATGACAGAAGCACTGCGCAGAGAGCGCAAACGGCGTTGTTCGATCTCATAACTTGTTTCCTCCCTGCACAACGCACCTGAATGGTTATCGGTTCAGTGATGGCGTCTCACCGGCATATGGCTCGTCGCACAGCAATCGAGCGGCTTGCATTGTTGCTTCATTGATTACACGGTTTGTTTGCTTCGCCCGCCACCGAAATTCTCTCGGCAGTGGTATGGCCTCTTTTGCAGCCTGCAAGCAGGTCAGGCCACGAGACGCTTGTCATGACGGGCGCGCAGGAACGCGGCCCGCCCGCCATGACCCTCAAGCGTACCTACTTGGCGATGGCTGCCTGGGCTGCTGCGATTTTCGCTTTCACGGCATCGAGATTGAAGCTCGCGCCCCTTTGCATCGGCGGAAACTCGATCGCCGTCATGGCCAGTTTTTCCACCTGCTGCTGGACAAACACGAAGCGCCAGAACTCGTATTTGAACCAGTCGAAGTATTGCTGCGCGCCGTATTTGGTCCCGCTGTCGGGCCAGCCCGTGCGCTCGAAAGGATCGAGGCGAAGGTTGATCAAATAGGGCACATCAGGTTTGGTTTTTTCACCAAGCCAGCCTGCGGGCTGGTCGATGAAACGATACTTGAAGTCGTCGATGCGCACGGCACCGAGTTCGCTTTCGCCGAAGTAAAAGATCTCGTGCCGGTTCGACGGGCCCTTTCCGGTGATCATGTCCATCTGGTTATAGCCGTCCAGGTGACACTTATAGGTGGTGTCACCAATCTGTTTGCCCTTCTTCAGCTCCTCCGCGATGTTCGGGTTGCCGGCCGCCGCGACGAAGGTAGGGAACCAGTCCAGCCCGGAAATAATGCCGTTCTCGACCCTGCCGGCCGGCACTTTGCCCGGCCAGCGGATCATGCAGGGCACGCGGAAGCCACCCTCCAGGACAGTGCCCTTGCTCTGCGCGAATGGCGTCTGCCCGCCGTCCGGCCAGGTGAAGACCTCGGTGCCGTTATCGGTCGTGAACACCACGATAGTATTGTCGTCGACACCGATGTCCTTGAGTTTCTGCATCACGATGCCGACATCGTCATCGAGTTGCGCCATGCCGGCCTCGTGGATGGTCCAGCCATTCTTGGAGTTGCGCAGCGCCTCGTACTTCGGCGACAGATGCGTGACGATGTGCATGCGCGTCGGATTGAGCCACACGAAGAACGGCTTGTTGTCGGCCTTGGCCTTGTCGATGAACTTCAGGGCGAGGTCACGGATTTCGTCGTCGACGGTTTCCATCCGCTTGGGATAGAGCGTGCCGGCGTCCTCGATCCTCTGCTTGCCGACCTTGCCCCAGCGTGGGTCCACGGTGGGATCGTCGACATTGGTCGCATAACAATGGAGCATGTTGCGTGGACCGACGGTGTTCAGCAGCTCCTGCGGATAGCCGGGATGTGCAGGGTCCTCCATCGCGTCGAGGTGATAGAGATAGCCGAAGAATTCGTCGAAGCCGTGCACCGTCGGTAAAAATTCGTTCTTGTCACCAAGGTGGTTCTTTCCGAACTGGCCGGTAGCGTAGCCCATACCTTTGAGTGCGGTAGCGATCGTTGCTGCCTGTGCGGGTATGCCTGTGGATGCGCCGGCCTGACCGACCGTGGTCATGCCGGTTCGGATCGGCAGCTCGCCGGTGATGAAGTTGGCGCGACCCGCTGTGCAACTCGCCTCTGCGTAGTAGTCGGTGAACATCATGCCTTCCGCGGCGAGCTTATCGAGATTCGGGGTCCGGCCGGCCATCAAGCCGCGGTGGTAGGCGCCGATATTCCACATGCCGATGTCGTCACCCATGATGACGACGATGTTGGGCCGTTGCCCCGTGGGCGCAGGCGCTGCCGTTTGTTGCGCTTGCGCGGGGCTTGTTAGCCCGGCAGCAGAGAGTGCTGAAGCCGCGACGAGGGAGCTGGCACTCAACAAGAGTTCGCGGCGCTTCAATCCGTCGCCGACTGGCTCTGTGCTGGTTTCGGACGTTCCTGGAAACTTATCCTTGGTCATGACGTGATCCTCTTGTTACGCATCTGAAGCCGAGATGACTGGTCGAGGTATCCACCGCCTCGGCATGGCGCGCGGCCGGGCGGTAGCGTCGGCAGTAATTCGGCGCGCACAAATGCGAGCCGCCTTTGATGACCTTGCGGGGAATCCTGATTCGCTGCTGGCAGGGGTCGTAGCTCTCCTCCTCGCGCCCGCCGCGTGGATTTTCCGGAACGCAGCACGCCTTCGGCGCGTCGGCTTCGTGCTTGGGCGCGTACCAATCGGATGTCCATTCCCAGACGTTGCCGATCATGTCGTAGACGCCGTAATTGTTAGGCGGGAAGGCGGTCACCGGCGAGGTCCGCTCGTAGCCGTCGAGTGCAAGGTTCTCGTGCGGGAATATACCTTGCCAGGTGTTGGCCATCTGCCGGCCCTCAGGCGTGAATTCCGCACCCCACGCGAACTCGGCGCCGTCCAATCCGCCGCGGGCGGCGCGCTCCCACTCAGCTTCACTCGGCAGTTCTTTCCCGGCCCATTTGGCGTAGGCCTGCGCATCGCGATGACTGACGTGCACCACAGGGTGGTCGCCTAGGCCGCTGATTGACGAGCGCGGTCCGTAGGGGCGGCGCCAGTCGGCGCCAAACTTGAACTTCCACCACTGGCTCCAATCGGTCGTGTCGACGGCATGCTTGGGCGGCGTGAACACCAGCGAGCCGGCCTTGAGCATATGCGGCAGCGCGCCCGGGTAATCCCTGGGGTCGGGCGCGATCTCGGCAAAGGTGACGTAACCGGTGGCATTGACGAACTTCCGAAATTCGTAATTGCTGACCGGCGTTCGATCGATCCAGAAGCCGTTGATTGCGACGCGATGCGCGGGGCTCTCCTCCGGATAGTGCTTGTCGGACCCCATGCGAAACGTCCCGCCGGGAATCCAGATCATGTCCGGATGAGGTGCAGGCTCCCCCGGCCGCGGCAGTGCAGCGTCCACCTCACTCATGGAGCAGTTCCTTCCAGAGATCAGGTAAGACGCTTTCGCCGGCGGATAGACATCGCGGCGTTGCGAGAGACCTAGCGGTGCGGTCTCGAATCCTTCGGAGGCATGGGTGGGCTGATCCGGCGCCTGTCGCGCCGTTGACGGTCGTAGGTGCGCAGCCCCCTCGACAAACGAGGATCGTGATTGCCGCTTGCATTGCCGGGCCCCTGCATCCTGCACGCCGCGTCGTTGATCCGCGCGGCGACGGTATCGGCCAGCATCTCTTATCGATTATCTCGATTATCGCTCACGCAGCTTCATCCGTTCCCTTTGGGCGGTCAACCAGTAATTGATCGGAAGCCGAAGCGGATTGTGACACGCCCGGTGCGTTCATGGCTGAAATTGCGTTCACAAAAATGGCAAAAATGTCTTTGAGTAAATAAGGCTAGCTGTGGCCGATCGGTTATGGATTTCGACGTCATTTGTGGCCTGCTATCTTGGGGTAGTCCAATAGAACTCCGATGCGCAAAAAGGCCGGCGCGAGCCGGCCTTTCCACTCTCGGTTGCGGTGGTCGGTAACCTCAGTAGCGGCCGTAAGCGGGACCGCCGAGGTTGCCGAGGTTGAAGCGGTAGTTGAGGCCCGCCTTCACCGTGTGCTCGTCATTGTGGAAGCTGCCGACCGGCACCAGCGCGCCCGGTGCGGTGAAGCGGCTGTCGCCGAAGTCGTAGTACTGGTACTCGACCTTGGCCGACCAGTTCGGCGCGAACATGTATTCGGCGCCGCCGCCGATGGTCCAGCCGTTGCTGTGGTTGTCGCTGAGCGCGAAGGGTACCTGCGCGCCGCCCAGCGTCACCGTTTCGTTGTTGTCGGAATAGGCGTAACCGCCCTTCACATAGATCAGGCCTGGACCCCAGGTGTAGCCGACCCGGCCGGTGATCGAGGCGATACCGCGCTGGTTGTTGTTGTAGACGTAACCGCCCGGGAAAATCGCGTTGAGCTGGTGGCCGCCGACCCAGGAATACTGGCCTTCGAGGCCGATCACCCACATCGGCGACAGTTGCCAGTCGTAGCCGCCCTGGACGCCGCCCATGAAGCGGGCGCTGGAGTCGGACAGCGCGAGGCCGTTGAACGTGTTGTTCTGCGAGAACGCGCCGCCGAGATGGCCGCCGAGATAGAAACCGGTCCAGTTGTAGAGCGGCGCGGCGTAAACAGGCGCAGGCGCCTTCTGGTAATAGCCACGGGAGCCGAGGTCGGCGGCCTGGGCGGTCGCGCCAAAGGCGGCGACGGCAACAGCTGCGGCTGCGGTTGCGAGCAGGAACTTCTTCATGGGGCAGTCTCCGGACAAGTCATGAGGCGCAGCGTGAATGGCGCCATCCATGGCGATGCGTTAGACGGCATTTGAATAAAATTTCTCACCGAAAGGCGGCTTGGAGCGTTAAGTCGCACCCTTTGCGGCGAAACGTTTTGTTGTGCCTAACGAACGCTTAAGCGGGAATGACGGAAGGCTTAACGCGCCGCGCGCGACGCGCTTGATCCGTTAACCAAGCCCTCTGCTAGTCCAATCGCTTGCGCACGTCGTCGCGCATCTGCTCGCGAAACGCCTGGCGGCGTGCGGCGCGATCCCCGACCGGAACGTCGTGGCGATCGAACACGTCGAACTTCTCCAGGATCGGATAGTGCTCGCTCGCCATCGCCAGCACGCGCAGCAGCGCGGCGACCTTCGGGGTCGGGCCGGTGACCTCCCACTTGCGGAGCTTTTCGGCGCCGCCGGCCGCCGGCAACCCGCACAACTTCGCCATGTCCGCCGCCGTCAGATTGCGGCCAAGTGCCTCGCCGAGATGTTCGCGCAGTTTCTTCAGTTCTGGGCCAGTCACTCTTGGGTCCGTTCCGCGACTTTGAAGTGTGAAGTGAGTCACATGAGGTGATCGAGGTGCAGGCTATACGCCGCGCATGCGACTTCTCAAGGAAACCATCATGCACGGCATCATCGAAAGCCTCAGCCCCGAGCACGGACAGATCGATTGGAAATGGGTCGGCAGTGTGTTCGCGATCTACGTCGTGCTGATGATCGGCGGAGTGAGCCTGCTGCTCGGGCGCTGATCCGTGGCACGGCGCACTGCGTGCTGACGACGACCATCGTTTGCAAAAAGATCCTGGTGCTGCCAGACAGGATTGAACTGAGGGCGAGATCCTGTGCAGCGTTGATTTTATTGAATTTTTCGGTCCGACGATCTGTTCTTGTGTGGCACTTTTGAGCGGCGCTGCGCAACGAAATTTATCACATTGGGAGCGAGTTCGTCACGTCCGAATCTCCCGTTTAGTTGGCGTGTCCGCACTTCTCCCTTAGGGGAAAAGCGGACTCGGGCTGGGTCTCGTGGGCCAGCCACGGGCCAGAACCTCAGCTGGTTGAGTGCTCGACTCCTAGTCGAAGAAATTATCGATCACGTGCAGGTTCAGCTGCTGTTGGGTTTGCGCCGGGGTGAGCAGTCTTTTGATGTCATCAAATACGGCCTTCATGTCGGCCAGATCCTTGTCGGTGTAGATCAGCACGATGATTCCGAATTTCTTGAAGTATGCCTTGTGCTTCGCCATCTCCTTTTCGAAGTTCGCCGCAACTTCTTCGTTGATCTCCTTCTGCGTCTTCGATTTCGTACCTGTGATAGCGGTATGCGACGACGAAGGGGAGAATTCGAAGCCGATGCGCTCCAGTGTGATGCTGTCGATAATGCAATAATCGAGGCGATACTTGTGCTTAGCATCGCGGCCGCCGTGCCGAAGCTCGGGGATCAACAGCGGAACCGCAAGGGGGTCGGGGGCATCGAGCACAAATTTGCGGTAACGCGCCGCAATATCCATCTGGTACTTCGACTTGCTGTGACGAACGATCACATGCTCGAAGAAGTCGAGGTACGCCTCGATGGTGGCGAAGGACATGATTTTGTTGGCGCCGGGAATAACCAGCCCCGTCTCGAGCACATGGCCGATTGACCAGTATCTCGGCTTGAAATGCCTAATTTCGCTCTTGTCGTTCTCCCATTCGCCCTTCGCGAACCGAGGCGAGACCAGCAAGCCATAGTCGGCGGCATTTTGGCCAATCCAAATCGCGGCTTCTTCCACGCTTGGACGATGCTTCGAAAGTTCCTCGAAGTGTTTGAGGTAGCTGCGTTCGAGGAAAAGCATAAAATATTGCTGTGCGGCCTTGGAGGCCTTCAGCGTGTCGTACAATTCGTCGTAAGCGTTCTTGTAAAACTTGGTTTTGCTGCGGCGACGCGCGAAACCCTCAAGGTACTTGGCCGCATAGTCGGTTGGCGAGTGAATGATTTCGTTCTTAAGATCGATGAAGTCGTCCGCTTTTCCACCAATCTTGGCGTTGAGCGACGCTTCATCCGCGAACCCTGTTTCCTTCAGAACCGTCGGCAACAGCTTGCGCAGTTGCTCCTTCATATCCTTGATGCGTTTGTTGCGCGCTGTCTTGGCAGGATCACGTTTCGCCATGGCGTGTCTTCACTCTTCGTCCACGAAGGCCGACGAGGCGCGGAGCGGATCAATGACGATCTGCTCCCATACCGCTGCAACCTGCGCCTCAGTCTTCTGAGCGGCGGTCATCGCCGCTGGGTCGTTTTCGAATTGATCTTGGAAGATCGAGGAGACATCGACCCGATAACCGGCGCCGCCGCCGTAGCGGGCTTCACACTTTTCCCACATCTCGCTGGCCTGCCCGAGATAGGGAGAGAACATGTTGCGACCGGCGAGCGCGACGCGCGTCAGGAATTCCTTGCGCCATTCCTCCACGTCCTCCTTCAGGTTTTGCAGGAACTGGACAATATCATTGAGGTGCGAGAAATCGTCTATGAGACGCTCGATCGCCTCGTCGATCCGGATGAATGTGTCCTTGGTACGAAGGTTCGCGTCGATACGCGCGCCCTGTCCAAGAATGTGTGCGATGGGGAAGTTCTCCCAGTTCCCCTTGCGGTTAACAGACGCCGCGATTGAATTTTGATGCGTCTTTTTGGCCTCCGCGACGAGATTCAGGTGGGCTGGGCGTATGATGCTGCGTAACGGCCGGAAGCGCTCGGCCGCCTTCGCCACTGCGTCCGCGATCGTCCGGCGTGCCTCGCGCGTTTTCGCCACATCGGCGTGGGTGACGAGGTTCTCGGCCGCCGCGACATGACGTTTGATGCGCTCGACCTTGGCGACGCGGACGGCCTCGATGCGTGAAGTGAGCCAGTGCCACACGTCCTCGGGTTCATCCGCACCAACCTGGAAGAAGTTGACCGGAATGCTCGGCAGGCCGTCAGTCGCGAATTGTTGGTCGATCTGCCCTTCGCGGATCGCGTAACCCTCGCTTCGGTCTGCGGGCGTGTCACCGGCATCATTTACTATCTTCAGTGCTTCGTCGTTGCGCGGCAACACAAGGAGGCAAAGTCGATCGGCATCGATGGCGTCGGAACCGGCGTCCAGTGTTTCGCGAATGATGGAGAGGGGAACGCTGCCGGGAGCATCAGGAAAACTGCAGCAGAGGACGGTGACGGTTCTCGGGTCTTCGATCTGCGCCATCAGATCCGGCCGCTGGGTCGTGCCTTCAACGCCCTTTGTATCGATCACGCTGATTAGGAAGGGGGTGTCACGAAGTGCTTCGAGCGGCAGCAGGACGGTAATGCGATGAGGCACCGAAAATTTGGGGTGCTGCCCATAATTGATCTTGCTGATGTTACTAGACAGCCATTCCATACTTCCTTCGGTATCCTGCGACATGATCATCTGGTTTTCGGTGCGGCTATCGAGCTTCATCCGTGCCATCACTTCGCCGATGACGGTGTCGACATCCGCGGACTTGTCGATCAAGTTCTTGAGATGATCGACCGTCGTCGGCTTTTCAGATGGCTTCTTCGCGCGGACGGTAACGCGACGGAGGTCGGCCATGCTACGGATGACTCGCTCAATTTCGCTGGGCAGTCCGCTCTTTCCGTGTTTCAGGCCGGTGACGAGATCGGTGACCAGCCGGCGAATTTCGTCTTCGGTGAGGCAGTCCACCGCGATGCCAAATGCCGGGGCTATCTTGATCGCAACTTCGCACACTGTGGTGCGGCCGCTGCCAGTTGGGAAGATGCTCTTGGTCTCTTCGTCCTTGCTCTTTGTGATCAGGTTCGTCACGAACGAGAGCGCCGTTGTCTTGCCGACGCCGATCTCGCCGATGAAAGCGATGCCGTGTTCCTTCTGACGAATAAAGTCGACTTCCGAAACGATGCGGTTGCGCAGCTTCGTCAGTGGGTCTTGCAGGATTGGGTCAAATTCGTTGCTCTTTTCGAACGCTTCGAGCGTTTGTAACGCGCACTCGGCGTTCCAAAGCACTGCTCGGTCGGGATGTAGGAAGTCCGGTCGTTCGATGTGTCGCCAGCGGTCGGAATAGAAGGCAATGATCTCGTTCGCAAAATCCGACTTCAGAGCGACAAGATATCGCTCCGCCATTTTGCCGTCAGCGTGCTCCGAGGCCTCCAGGCGGGAGACCACGCTGGCGTTAACCCCCAGCTCAGCTGCGAGAACCGTCTGGTTCACTCCAGCCTTCTCCCGAGCGAGCTTCAAAAGATGGGTGGGAATTTGACCGTTCATCGCCTAGTTCCTCTGATGGGGGCATTTATGACAACAAAATATGATAAGTCAAATCATTTATGACCAATGTGTGCCGTATTTATGCGTCATTTATGACGTAACACGCGAGGCGTGTGTTTGGTTTTGTTCATAATTTTATCGGATATGTGAAACGATTGTGCTACAATCAAAGTCCTGCAGAGATGAATTTCTTCGTTTGAGATGCGCGGATGTCTTGCCATGAGGCAATACGCTTTTCTGCACGCTTTTCTGCGAGCCCAAGGCAAGCCGCCAATGCCAATTGGCGGCCACGTACGACGGCGATCTTGCGCACAGACTTTTACGAAAGCGCTGAGCCGGCGCGGTGTGGCCAGCTGCAACCTCTTGCGACCCCGCACCACGTTGGCGCCCGGTCAAAGACCACTCAGCCACCCGAGGTTGCAGGTCCGCGCACACCCGTGGTGATGTTTCCGGGAAGTTGAGACCGATTCGTCGGCATACCGTCGGTCGCAAACCTGTGCCCGTTGTTGGGCTCCGATCATACGACCTGCGAGCTTGACTGTTTTGTCTCTTCTGATCCTCAAGTCTCCTCCTAAAGGCCTGTTTTGGGCTGCTCCCCCCGATGGAGATACTGACTTCACGCCGGAGGATCCGCTTGCGCTGGACTATCTCGGGCAGCAAGTCGGGCTGTGGCTTTTCCGGGACCTCACCACGCGCACTAACCGTGCGCAGAACTATGCTGTCGTGCTCTACGGCCTGTATCTCGCCGATAAAGCCGTGAGTGAATATGGCTATCGCGGCGATGACGAAACACGTGTCCGACTTTTCGAACGCTGGGAAAAATTCTGGGCTCTGGCGACGCTGGAATATCGAAGGGGTAACATACCTCTAGGCGATGCGGACTCGATGAGAGGTATATTGGGTGCGAAACGGAATTGGACGCCGGGTAACAAGCCACTGCCTCTCGATTTCACCCTCATATCCCGCCAGAGCGAACTGGGCGGACTCGGCGCTTACCTGTCGTCGCTGCGACGATACGGCCTGGTCGGCGAGGGATCTCTACGAGTCACGGACAGGGCACGCGCTATCCTCGACAGCTTCTGGTCTGAACAGGGATCCGCGAAGCTCTACGAAGCCTACGCGCTGCAAGCTTTAGATATCAGCCAGACCGTCATTGGCCGTGCAAGCGGGTCTCTCACGCTCGAGGGACTGGGTCGTCGGTCTCGGTTGTCGGCGCTAGTCGAGTCCGGCCGGACGCAGCAGCAGGACCGGCTATGGGACGCCCTATTCGAGCAAGCAAGGGACGGAACTACGCTCCCTCTGGCGCAACAACTGATAAAAGCGAGCGGGCACGGTGTTATCGATACCGAGACGCTGATCGAGGGGATGCTCGCTGAACGCTGGGGCCCTCTCGCTGCCGGCGTGTCGGCCAAGCTGCAAGCCGCGCGCGCTTTCGGAAGATTGGCAAAAGAGGTGCTCGGCAGATTCAACCGAGCTTATGGATACGTACACGACCACGGTTGGACAGCCGACGCGGCAGATGTCGCGCTCGAGGCGTTTCCGAGCGGCGAGACGGGAAGGCTACATTCCCTCTGCGCAGACATGCTTTCGGTCGCGGATGTCGCACGCTTCAGAAAGCTGCAATTCCACGGACCGGACTTCGTCACGCTGATCGGAAAGCTGGCCAGCGCGTCGGATCCGTCCAGTGCGCTCGATCACCTCCTTACTTACCATCGCGTGGTACAGCGGACCCGCAGAGGCGGCGGTGCTTGGCTGCGGGACCAACAGGGGAAGCTTCTCCTTCAGATCGCAGACTACGGCGGGTACAGATATGGGACCGTGTTTCCGGACCTAAAATTTGGGGTGGTCCGAAGGCTGCTCTCCGACCTGGGGAGGATCGCATGAAGATCGAGAGCGGCCGCGTGCTCGATCGACTTCCGGCCGAAGAACGATGCCGCGGCGCGATATTCACCTCCTACAGCTTCGATCCGGCTTTCTTCGAGGAGAACGTGCTACGAGCGGTTCTCCGGTTGACATCAGATCCCATCGAACAGGCTGAGCGTTACCATAACGAAGCGCGTCGCGCGCTACAGGAGACGCCCGTCGCCGTCGTGGTAGATGCCGGCGAGCGTAGAGCCGGCCGCCGGCTCCCGTACGACCTTCTTGAAGTCTCCGAAGTCGTCTTCCACCCCAAATCCGTCCTACTCCTCTATCGCGACTTCGCCCGGCTGCTCATCGGATCGGGCAATCTAACGCGACCTGGCTTCGGCGAGAATACGGAGCTTTTCGTGAGCACCGACCTCATCTACGCGAGCAACGCCGACATGTCGTTATTGGACGGCTTCGACCAGCATCTCGGAAGGATAGAGGCGCTGGTCCGCCGGACCGGGACGCAGCTTCAGCAGATCAGGGATGAAATTCAGAGAAAATCGCGCTCGGCTTCCCCGAGTCCATCAGCCGGATTGGCATTCCTCGATTCCACGACCGGTCCCATCATGGATCAGTTCGCCGCACTCATCCCCGCTGACGCTCTCGTTACCTCCGTCGGAATGTTGGCTCCATTCTACGAGACGGACGATGTGGAGGATGCTGGCGTTCCGGACGAGAGTTCGGTCTTCGGTGCGTTCGCGGGACGCATCGCCCCTGAGTCGACGCTCGACGTCGGCCTTCGATGGGAAAACCCGCAAATCCAGCCCACCGCACCTGCGGATCTGAATAATGGCTTGAACCGCATCTGGGCTTTCAAGAGTAGTGAAAGCGATAACGTTCTCGCATTTCGAATTCCGACAGAATTGACGCGGAACACGATGTTTTATCTCGACGGAGCGGGTCAGCGCCGGCGCATGCCTCTCGAAGAGGCGATCGCTTCAGTCGAAAACCGGACGTCCTGGATGCAGCCCGATCCGCTCGTGTTCGCTCCTCGCCAAACGATCGCGAACGCAGCAAAGCGATTTTCGAAAGTGCTCTATTGGCTACATCCTGCCAGTCGGATTGCCGACGGGCGGGTCGCCCATCGGCCGCTGCATGCCAAGATGTTGGCGGTGGCATATCGGGCGGGTACGGATGAGGCGACTCTTATCTTGATGGGGTCGCCCAACATGTCGCGACGAGCGCTTCTCCTGCAATCGGGCAAGGGGCTCGGTAACGTCGAAATCGGGCTCGCCTTCTCGATCGAGGGGCGCTTTGAATTGCGCGACTTCGTTCCGGACCTCGTCCATGTGCCGCCTTCGGCGTGCACTCCAGCGGAGCGAGAGTTTCCGGCCAAGGACCGGAACTTCGCGCTCGCGATCGACGAAGCCAGCCATGATCCGGGGGCCAAAACGCTTCGTGTTTCATGGGCATCGTCGGCAACGGGACTTCCGCCGTGGCGCCTATCTTACGATGGCCGCGACATCGCGTCCTCTGTCGAGCCGCCATCTGCAACCGTCCACGTCGGCGATTTCACTCTCAAACCCTCGACAGCCGAAGTCGTGCTTCACGTGAACGGGAAGGAGTATCCTGCGCCCATACTCGTGACCGACCTCGTCGGACTACCTGTTACAACTTCGGGAACCCGCGTCGGGCTTGATGAACTTCTGATGCTTCTGTCCCGCCGCGTAGGCACCGAAAGGGCCTTGCTTATTGCCGAACGCCGGAACTCCAAGAGCGAAGACGGCCTGACGGCCCTTTTCGGCGAAGGCTTCAGTCCGACGGATGTCTTCAAGGCCTGGTGGTGCGCGGCCGAAGATATTGCGGATGCGGACCTCTCCGTACAAGGGTTCCGTCTGCGTCTCGAAGGTGCGCTCGGGATCGGGGCCGCATGGTCATGTATGCTGGACGCGGTACAGCACTCGACGATGGCACGTGAGGAGGCGTGGCTGTTTGGGGCAGAACTTCTTCGGAGCCTATCCGAATTCAACTTGCCGCAGTCGCCAGAGCTTGATGCGAAGATGCTGATAATGACCGCTTTCAAAGCTCGCGTTAGGTCGGATATGGAGGCGTTCCACCTATCGGCGGGAACACGATCCTGGAAGGATCTCGTCCTCCGCTTCTATGGGGAGACGACGGCGTGAACACGATGACACGTGAAGACCTGCGGGCATTCCTCCAGCTGGGAGCGCGAGCGCAGCGCGACGGGATCACAGCTTCCGAAATCGAACGGCAAGAAGACACAGTCATCCGTGCGCTCGGCATGCTCGATGACCGACCCGGCATCCTCTTGGCCGATGAGGTCGGAATGGGAAAGACGTTCGAGGCGCTGGGAATAATCGCAGCATTCAAGCATCGCGAACAGCGCAGCAAGATCGTGATCGTCACTCCCGGACCGGACCTGAACCAGAAATGGTTCTCAGAGATTGAACGGTTCGGCGAAATGTTCGACTTCCGCGGCGAAGCGTGCAAAGCGGGTACGCTCACCGAGCTCATAGAAGGAATCCGGAAGCATTCGATAGTCGTCGCGCCCGTGACGGTCTTCCAGAGCGGCCGGGGGACAGGGGATCAGACCTATCTTCTGTCGCTTTACTGCTGGTGGAAGGAGCTTCACGGCCATACCGCAAATGCTATCCTCTCGCGATTCAGGGATGGCGAGCACGACCGGGTCGATGTGACCGATGAGAAGTTTCTCGGCATATTCGATTTAAAGCGTCTGGAGCCGCATCTGCGCGCCGCCTTCCGAAGAGGCAAGTCGGTGGGCGCGGCCGGCCTCGACGACCTCTTCGAGAGTGGGAAGCTTTCGGCCTTCGAAAATCGATACGCCGTTCAACAAGCGCTTTATCGCGCCCGTTTTGTGCTGAGCGGAAAGCTGCTTCCTAGCATCGATCTCCTGATCGTCGATGAAGCCCATAAGCTCAAGAATCCCGGATCGCTGCGGACTAGGGCGATGCGGAGCGTGTTTGACCACCGCTTCCGGAAGGCCCTCTTTCTAACCGCGACCCCGTTTCAACTGGACGTCACCGAACTACGAGAGATTTTTTCCTTGTTTTCTGGTGCGAAGGACGCTCCAGAAGATCTCGCATCTCGCATCGAAACGCTCCTCGCATCAGTAAACGACTATCAACGGCAATACGACGAGTTCCAGCGAAGTTGGTCTGCGCTGGATCGGGAAGCGGCTGCACGTTTCTGCGCTGCCTACGATGGCGGTGCCGACGTCCTCACCGCGACCGACGATCCCGCCCTGGAGATTGTGATCAAGCAAGTAACCGCGCTGACGAAGCTAAAGGCTGAAGCCATCGAACCCGGCTTTCGGGAATGGATGATACGGAGCCTTCGCGAAGACAAGCGTATCTACCGGCGGCAAGAACGGAAGCTCGTCGCCCCCTCCGGCGCGAACGCCCTCCCTTTCTTGATCTATGAGCGCTACATAGCCGAACTATTCCGGAGAGGTCGCTCGACGCACAAGGCCGCCGTCGAGATCAACATGGTTTCGTCTTTCGCGGCTGCGCGTCAGGGAAGCCTCCTCGCGGAGGAACCAGAACACATTCCTGCGGAGGCCAAGCCCTACAAGACCCTTTTGGGCGAAATACTCGGCGAAGTAGACGACGACGAGCATGAACATCCCAAACTCATGGCTACGGTCAAGGAGGCACTCGACGCGGCAGACAGGGGCGAGAAGACGCTGATCTTTTGCTCGCGGGTCGCAACGCTGGCGCAGCTGCGCAAGGACCTCGAGGCCATCTGGGAGAGACGTATCCTGGAGCGATGGCGTCGTGTCTACCCGGGCGCCGCAGCCTCCGAAATCTTCGACACGCGCGAGGGGGACGAGAAGCGGCACATTGGCCGCCATTCGTTGTTGCAGGCGCGCTTCCGACGGTCGCAGGACGTGCTCTATCTCGCTCTGCGCGAGTCGTACCTGGGTGACGCACCCTTCGGTCAATCGACATCCGACGACCTTGGCCGCGTCGTGAAGGAAGCCAACGTCATTCTGCAGATGCAGACGACCGGAAAGACAATTGCAGAACGAATCGACTACCAATTGGCGAAATATTGCGTCGAGCTCGCCGTGCTTCGACTGCGCAGTCCGGGAGGCGGCCCCGAGATCGACAGGCGCGAGCAAATCGAAACGCTCCTGAAGTTAACCCAAAATCGCCGCGGAACGGATTCGGGCGAAGAGCCTATAGCGCAAGACGGTGCCCGTGAACGGCCCCGCTGGACCATCTCAGAGCGCATGGCCGAAACCGTACTCGGTCGTGCGGGCTCGCTTTGGGCTGCGCTGTCCGACCTGCTCGGGCAATTGCGCTTACCTCTAAGGATCGCTGTGACCGAACAGCTTGCTAGATACCTGACCTACAAGCAGGTGCCTTTCTTCGCTGACCTTTTGGAGGCAGCTGGGTCGGCGGGAATTGCGACGGATACCGTGGAATCGGCCGCCCTGCTTGACCACCTTCCTCAATTTTGGAAGTCCCAGTCAGGCATTCACTGGTCGAGCCTTGTCCGGACATTCCTCGCGTACTTCGTCGAGCGGACAGAACAACAACAAGCGGACATTCTCGACGGGCCAATAAAAAGCGCCGATTTCGCGCGACATACCCTAGACGTAGAGCATCGTGATCGGCTGCGCGAGGCGTTCAATACGCCGCTCTACCCGATGATCCTCATCGCGAACGAACTCATGCAGGAGGGTATTGATCTGCACAAGCACTGTAGGAGAGTCGTCCATCACGACCTCACCTGGAACCCCGCACAGATCGAGCAGCGGATCGGACGAATTGACAGACTGGGATCGCTTACGAGCCGACTACGGATGGACAATCCGGAAACGAAACTTGACGTGATCTATCCGGTGATCCGCGGCACAATCGACGAGCGATTGTACCGGACCGTCAAGGCTCGGGAAAAATGGCTGGAGTTCCTGCTCGGCGCCTCGCCCGATTTCAGTGAGTTCGCCTTCGGCGATGAAGATCCTCCTCCTCTTCCCGACCGACTAGGAAAAGAGTTGTCGGTCGATTTGGCTCCCAAGCCGTCGCAGGTCGCTGACGAGAATGGGACGAGCCAACGACGAACCATCGGGAGGCCTCTCGATGAGGCAGAGATTTGACGCGTTTGTCACGTTCGCAACAGGTCTGGACGTGCGAAGTAGTTGATGAGGCATCAGGCCGCTCGCGCACGCCGCTTCTGACGAAGATATCGGGTGATCTCCGGCAAATCCATCGCGTTCAGGATCCGGTCCGCCGGCACGCCGCCCTTGCGAGCCATCTCGATACCCCTGTGTATGTGGTCGAGCTGGGGAGCTGACTGCTCGTCCGAATTGATGCTCATCATACAGCCGAATTCGAGCGCCGCTTGGTGCCAGCGCAAATCAAGGTCGAGTCGCCATGGATGGGCGTTGATCTCGATAACCACGTCATTCTCGACGTCGATTTCGTAACCTGGCCGCCGCTTGAGCTGTCGCCCGGTGAACGCAAGCAGGACAGCGGCCGGCCGTCGAAATTTTGAAGAATTCATCGGACGGAAAGCGCAAGACGTAGCAGGGCAGCCCCCAAGTTCTTATTGCCCACCGCGATGCACGATCTCCGCAACCGGATCGGAATCTTTCGCAGAGCGGATACCTGTTTTCATGCGAACTTGTAAAGGACGCTCGTTGTGACGTCGCTATCACCAGTCCAGAGAACCATCACAACGGACGCGGTCGGCTCTACTGGTGTGCCCGCTGAGAATTCAAAGCCCCAGCTTTTGCTTGATCAGCGTTATCCGTACCGCGCGGTTCTCACCCGTCCAGCGCGGTTCGTTGCTGAATCCGAAGTGGTGCAGGCCAAGGACTTCATAGTCTTCGGAAAGGACGGGCGAACCCGAACTGCCACCTAACGTGTCGCATTTGTGCCCCAGATCGCTCTGCGATTTGCGCCCATCGGCCAGGAGCGTCGTAATCGAACAATCGAGACGCGAGACCTGTTTCGGTTCGCCGGCTGGATGCTCGACCACGATAACGGGCTCGCTTTGAGAAGGCTCTCTGGAGGCTAACTTCAGCGTCCCCCACATCAGGCCAGGTTTCCCGGACAGCTTCAAGAGCGCGAAATCGAGATCCGCGTCCGAGGAGATCAATTGCTCGCATGCATATCGCCGGCCGGGACTGGTGGATCCAGTATCGGTATCTTCATATCCGAAGGTGGAAGCGGCGGTCTCGCAAATCGCGGCGGAATTGACGCAATGTTCGTTGGTGATGAACTGGTCTTCGGAGATCAGAAAGCCGGTGCAACTATAGGGGACGTCGTCGGCGATAAAGGTGAGCTTTCCGACCGCTCGTCCCTTGTCGTAGAGCGCGGGCAGGTCCTTCTTGTATTTTATGATGGCTTCGCGGTCGTCAGGTATGGTGATTGAGAAGGGAACACCCGACGTTCTCTGGAAAACGTATTTGTCGATCGTGAAAGTGAGGCCGACGGGACGTTTTCCTGAAATCTCGACGCGCGCAAGACTGCTGGGAATCGGCACCGACCAGAACGACGATTTGGCGGAGAACTCGGCCTTCGTGAACGTTTGCACCACGGCATTGTTACGGTCGAACACGCTGACGACGAAATCCTCGCTGGACTTGTCTTCAATGCCGCTGAAATGCAGCCGCAAAAATCTGCTGCCCGGTCGTTCGACGGTACGTGCCCAGACCACGGTGCCTGGAACCCCGGCCTCGGTTTCAAACGACGCTTTCAAGTCGAGATTTGCGCCGCCTCCTTCCAAGAGGCGCTGCGCATGCGCCGGTATCGATAGTAAGGCAGTGAAAGCGAAACAAAAGGTCAACAGGCGCCTCAACATCCGCGCTCCTCTAATTGATGGACGAAACGTACTTGTCAATGTCTTTTACGAAAACCTGTACGGATTGAACGCCGGGGCCTGCATCTGTTCGATCGAACGTGACCGTTTGGCCGACACCGTCCAGGACCAAATTGTCTTGACGAAGTAGCGCGGTCTTGGAGTCGCTGCGGTCGAAATTGTAAAACACGATAAACTTGTCGTCGCCGGCTGCGTGCAACGCGCGGATCTCGGTCGCTTTGAACACGTAGGGTTTACCTGAGACCCTGTGCTTGAACGATATGCTGTCTGCTGCGTTCAAGGTGCCCTTCATCGGTGGTGGATCCGGCGGATCGCTTTTCCTTTTTAGCCTCGCGTTCCTATAGTCGAGCACACACTCCGCATTAATGCGGCCACCAAGGAGTTGGTTTTCGAATTGGTCGACGAAGTCGGAACACGCTATGAACCGGTTCTTCACCTCGATGGGATCAAACCGCTTCGCCGAAAAAAGAAGGGATGCGATCGCTGTGACTTGCGGCGCGGCCTGAGAAGTCCCTGAAAGGCGGCCGTATCTGTCGTAAGAGATCGTACTGAATACACCTTCTCCAATCGCACCCACATGAATTTTGGTCCCATAGTTAGTCTTCTTGTTGTCGCCATCGGCGAGCAACTTTGGAGGTGTTTTGGCGTCGAGAGCCGCGACCGAAATTACGTTGGGCAAATCGAAGCAGGCCGGCCGCACATCGCATATGTAGCTAAGCCGTTCGCCTTCGTTACCCGCTGCCACAACGAACAGTATGCTGTTGGCGCTCTCGAACGCCTCACCAAGATGGTCGATGATCTTGATGTCCTTGAAATAGCCCCAACTGACGTTGACGGCGACGGGAGCATCCGTCGCGGCCAATTCGTCAATCGTGTTCTTGATCTTTTCGACGTTCTCTGGATCTTCCGTGTTCAGATCGACCTGCCTCACCAGCACTTTGGCGTATGGGTTTAGACCAAGGACGCCGTTCACAGCGTCCCGCGCACCGATGATTCCCGCGACATGCGTGCCGTGGTCGAAATCCGGATTGGCGGCGTCGTCCTGGCGGTCGCATGGATATTTCGGCGCGCCGGCCCGCGGAGGCGCATCGATGTTTACGATGTCGTAGTTGGCCGGCACGGCGAAAGCGCAATGTTCTTTATCGACCCACTTGTCCAATACGGCAACATTGAGCTTTTGCCGCATGTTGTTCGGATATTCTCCCATTGTCTTCCATGGGAATTTGATCAGGTCGACCAGTTTCGCGTTCTGGAATTCCGTGGGCGTTATTTTCTTTGTGGTGAAGGGGCTCGCGATCAGTTTGCCGATCAGATTCTTGTCCAACGAGCGGATAGTCGTTTCGATGTTGCCATTGACGCCGTTTGCGATGGAGGATTTTTGGGCTTCGCTGGCCGGAAACTGCCGGAGCTTGTAGTACGCTTCGTTTGATCCGCTCGTATTTCGATTGTCGAGTGGTTGCAGAACGGGACCAGAGCCGTAGGGATTGCTCTCCAACTGCGTCTTTTGCTCGGCGGCAGTGGAAAGGTCGACCCGCGATCGCACGCCAAGGACAGGTAGAGAAATTCTTCCCCCGAATTCCGGATCGAACAAAGTGTCCTCAGGGACCTTCGCGTTGAATTTCGCGATACGGCTCCTGCAACTATCGTCAAACTCCGCGCATCCACCAAGTTCGTTGACAACCACATCCTTGATCAGCGTCTTCGGTAATTTGTCATACAGCACCCAACGTTGAGTTCTCTCCAGGCGGGCATCCGGGAGCAGTAATGTGCCGTCGATAGGGAAATGCCATTTTCCCGGGGAAGGAATGTATCCTGACACGTGCGTGGTGACCGCGCTCAGCTGCGAAGGTGGAACGCTATCCTTGACCCTGGAGCAGAGGGGAACGGGGCTTACGATCGGACTCTCGTTTAGATCGCAGACCAAGCTATCCATTTCGAGCGAGAGCTTGTCGCCGAAAAGCAGGTTATTCTGCCGAAGAATTGAATCGAGGCTGCGACCTTCCGCAGCCACCTTTCGCACCGACAGGCGCCCTGTGTTTACGAGTGTTAGATAGAGATCAGTGACCTGCTTATCGAGTTCAACCAAGTTCTTGTTCGTGGAAACGAAAAGAACGGCGGCCGATTCCGATGTCTCCGGAGCCTTGCCGGCATCGCTGGGCTTCAAGAAATCCGATGGCGCTTTTACGGGAAGTTCACCCGCAATGGTCCTCGCTATCGATAGCGCGACCAGCATCGCGGATCCGATGGCTCCCCGCACGATCGGTAGCGGAAATCTTCGGTGTTGGCTGCCGCGAATAAGGGGGGCATTCGTCATCTCAATGAGCCTAAAACAATAGTTGGGCCCTTTACCGATGGGCAATCTATGGTAGTATCAGCGCATAATATGCCTAACGCATTTCTTGTAAAGCAGGACCTGGACATTCGCTCGCCGATCGATACGGGATCGCAGCACGCGATCGCGCTCGGGCTGGCACAGGATCGATAGCAATCTTATTTTTTAGCGAGGAACATTCGTGGCCAGCAGCTGGAGACGAAGATTTCTTTCCACCGTTTTCTGCTTCATTGCCGCGCAATGCCTCGACCCCTTCGAAGCGCGGGCGGACGATATTCCCCTTCCAAAGGCTTACGTCGCGCTAATAGCCAGTACTAAGGCGCTGTTGGCATCCAGCGATGAATTCAGCGACATGCAGCGGACGACCGAGAGACTAAAAGTTATTCGGATCGAGTTTGCGACGAAGCTTCGCGCAGCGGCTGGGACGAGCAAGTTCCAACTGAACGGACTATCCGATGAAAGAAAGTTGCTGTGCGATCCGCGCGTCTCGCGCCTGACGACATTGGCGCAGTCAAATTACCTGAAGTCCCTGTTGTCGCAGCTTGATGAAACTAGCAAGCAAACGAAACCCGACGGGCTTCTGTCGGCTGTGAAGCTTTTGTTTGCCAAGTATTCGATCGATGGCTCGGCGAAGGCGCTCGATCCCGCGATGTTGTCCGCGCTCGGGGATAGGACGCGCGGTCGGTGCGAACAGGACATAAAGGGGTTCGACGTTGCTTACTACGGGATCGAAATAAAGCCCACGTTAGCTGCGGGGCCTACTGAATCGACCAAGGAAGCCGAATCGACTGAATCGATCAAGGAGGAAAGTTTCCCTGGCCTGGCGGCGCTGGGGCCGCTGGGTGTGCTGATAGATACCTTTCTCAGCACGATAGAACCCGTCATCATTGGCGCGGCCGCGATCGTGGATGAAGCAAAACGCGAACAAGCGGTCCAAGAGTTTCTCAACTCTCCCACAAACCAGGCGAACCTTAAGAAGTACGGTGAGCAAATCGGCGCTGCCGCATCGCGGTTCAATTGGGATAAGCGGCTCGAGCGGGCAGGGCAGTTCGTGGAAGGTGTCCGGCTCCTACAGACGAACGAGATTGATCTTTCGAAGATTGATGAATGTAAGAATTTGAACGGTGCCAGTCTTCCGCGAGCCGATAGCGGCGCCCCTAACGCGGCGTTCATGCTCTGTTGGAAGAAGGCGTGGGCCCAACTGGAGCCGCTCGTTCTATCGACGCTCAAAGCCGGCGCAGACTATGATCAGCTGGCGGACGCCGGAGATAGCGCGACCGCCCTCAACGGCTTCAAGAAGGTGACGAGCGACTTGAGCGCGATTTCCAACAACGCGATCACGGATCCGGCCGTGCTCTGGTCGTTCGTAACGCAGGTGCTTACCTTCGCGACGACTGTTCAGACCGCATTCTCGCAGGAGAACCGCGATAAGCTCCACAAGGCGATCGATGCGGTTGTGAAATCGCAGTAATCGTTGCCGGCGGCGAAGAGATGCTAGGAGAGGGGCGGGATGTATGCTTCGATGAGCCGCTTTGTTGCGGTGGTGGGGCTGTTTCTCTGGTCAGCTCATGCTGTTGCCGCGACGTGTGGCCAGGATCTGGGGCAAGGCTGGACCAAATGCGACCGCGAGTGGTGGTACACGGTATCGCAAGGTTCGCGGTTGTTGCCGCTCGACTGGATGCAGGCGCTTGAGATTCCCGGCGCCACGGACAAGGTGCTGTCTAAACCGAACATAGTGAAGTTCAACTACCTGCCGAATGACAAGGTGGATGGGTTGCCCGTCGGATTCGCGATCGACAAGGGGGTGACTGGCCATGCGCCGGCTATGTGCCGCACTTTTCCAAGCTTGTGCGCTAACGGAACGATGGCACGGCCTTGGGTTGGCATGAACTGCTCCGCATGCCACAGCAACGAGATCACCTATAAAGGGAAAAGTCTCCGTATCGACGGCGCGCCGTCTCTCGCCGATTTCCAAGGGTTCTTTGAGCAAATTCTGGCGAGTTTGACGCAGACGCGGTCCGACCAAGTGAAATTCGACAGATTCGCGAAGTCGGTCCTTGGAACGCAGGTCAATTCCGCGGCAGTCGCCAAATTGCAACAGGAGCTCGACGAGGTCATAGCTTGGGAAACGCGGCTCGCGAAGAAGAATGACGCTCCAATTCGCTACGGCTTTGGAAGACTCGACGCGCAGGGGCACATCTTGAACAAGATCGCGCTATCCGTGGGCGCGGCGGATCCGCTCATCGATACTCCGGCAAACGCACCGGCGAGTTATCCGCATATCTGGAACGCGCCCCAACACGATCTCGTTCAATGGAATGGTATCGCGCCGAATAGGACAGAGTACTCGATCGCGGGCCTGAAAACCAATGTCGGTGCGCTGGCGAGGAATACGGCGGAAGTCATCGGCGTTTTTGCCCAGATCGACTCCAACAGCAGCGACTGGCTTGGCGGCTATTCGTCGAGTCTTCAGCTGCAGAACATGGTCGACATCGAGCGGAAGTTGGGGATGCTTCGCTCGCCCAAATGGCCCGAAGATATGCTGGGGCGGATCAATGCCGAACTCCTGCCTCGGGGCAAGCAAATCTACGAGTCGGCTTGCTCTGGTTGTCATACGGTCATCGAGAGTAATGACCTGAAGACGAAGATCACGGCCGACATGAGATCGTTGTGGTCGTCCGGGACCGATCTTGCGCTCGCCTGCAATTCATTCTTCCATCGATCGAAGTCCGGGGACGTTGTAGGTCGGCCTACTTGGGTCGTCTTGGGGGAGCCTATCAAGTCTGAGGATTCGACCCTTACTCTGCTGAAGCACATGACCGCGGGCGCGATCGTCGAACAGCGCGGCGAGCTCGCCAAGAAGGCGCTCGCCGACCTGCTGACGCCACTCAGCCCTTTCCGGGAGTTTTTCGAGCAGTCTGTGACCACCGGTGAAATTGAGTTTCTGCCTGGTGTGAGCGACGCGGAGCTCAAACAACGCGCTAAAAGGTGTCTCCTGGAAGCAGGGCCAGACTTCAAGCAGAAAAACTTGGCTTATAAGGCGAGGCCGTTGAACGGTATCTGGGCGACGGCTCCCTTCTTGCACAATGGGTCCGTGCCAACACTTTACGATCTTCTCCTGCCATCAACTGTGCGCAATACGATTCGACCGGGAGAGACAGGTCCCGCGAACGGTCAACCGGTTCGTCCCGAGCTGTTTTACGTCGGTAGCCGCGAATTCGATCCGGTGAGGGTCGGCTTTGTCCAAATGCCGAGTGAGTCTCAGTTCAAGTTCAGAGTCCGAGATGATGCGGGCGTTCCGATCATGGGTAATTATAATTCGGGACACGACTACGGCACTCAAATGAATGAGGCGGACCGCCGTGCCTTGGTTGAGTACTTGAAGACGCTTTGATTACCTCCTTAGCTTTGGGAGGACGGTTAGAGAGCTGACGTTTAAATTGTCGGTCGGAAGGAGCGAATTCCATGCAAGGCACGCCGACGCTTACAAGACCGTCGATGAGGCGCGGCATATCTCGGCGCCGTGCTTTACGAAATTTGGTATCGAGCGGGCTCGCATTCGCGGTACTGCCGGACCTAGCCATAGCGCAAGAAGTCCCCGACGATTTCAATGAGGCTCTCCTGCGGTTTACCCCGTCTGTGGTGGAGGCGACGCGCGAGTACCACGATCAAGAGTTCATTCCGGCCGAGCTCGGACTTGAGCGTCAGCCGATCCGGGCGCGAAAGTCCGACACGGAGATCTCTTCCAAAGCTATCCAACTGATTATCAATAGCGAGGTCAGCGGTGAAGCGGCATACAAGAATGCTTATCGAAGGCCGACTTGGCCCGAAGGTCGTTCGGGCATAACGATTGGGATCGGGTATGATGTCGGGTACGTCGACGCGTTTTCCCTCGAGCAAGATTGGAAGGATTATACGTCAGCGGAAAACATAAAGCTCCTGAGCAACTGTTGTGGCAAGGTAGGCGAAATCGCGCACAAACTGATGCCGGATGTGCAAGCTGTCGTCATCGACTATGAGCCAGCGAGGGACGAGTTCTTAACGAACGAAAAGAAAAGATATGTCGGCTTGACGGAGGACTCGTTGCCGAACAGCAAATTGCTACGGCCTGACTCGCTTGGTGCGCTCGTCTCTCTCGTCTACAACCGGGGAGCTTCCTTCAGCATACCACCGGAAAGGGACCCGGAGGGTCGATACGCCGAGATGCGGGCGATCAAGGCACATATGGCGAACAAGGATTGGAAGAAGATTCCGGGCGAGTTACGTTCGATGCAACGGATCTGGAGGGGGACGGGCCTCGATGGCCTGCTTATCCGGCGCGAACTCGAAGCCAGACTCTTCGAACAGGGAATGCCAACGGGCTAGGTCAGGTTGCGGTCGAGTATGCGAGCATCCTTTTTTTCGGTCCTAAAGCCGTTTCTCTGGCGAATGCAACTCAATCTGCGGCCAAGTTGCCGTTCGATCGTCATTCTTGTTTGCGCGCTTGGTGGGGCGACCTACGCATCCGATCAGTCTCAGCAACAAGACAAGGAGTCGCTCGGATCGCCGCCCACTGCTGGCTATGAACAGATCGAGAGATTTGCAAAGCAGTCGCCCTTCTATCGCGCGTCGGAACCGGTCGGAGAGATTGTTGTAACTCTCAAGGATGGTTCGAGCCTTCCGCGATGCACCGGGATCGTGCTGAGCGAAGACGTCGTTCTTACCGCTCGCCATTGCTTTGATAACGTGGAATTCGCGATGACGGAGGTAACGTTCCTTTTGGACTACCGGACAGTTTATTCCGGTGTACCGCACAAAATGAATCTTAAGCCGCGCGAGGTCGGTAGGGCTCAACAGGACGATTATATGCTCCTGAGCGCGATTGATCGTTTTGACGTCTCGAAGATTAAGATACCGAAAATCGGCGATGACCCGTATCCGAAGCAGGATCTCATCATCTATCATCATCCTGTTGGACAGAGCCTTATGATTTCACTTCAAGGATGCCGGGCGGCCGTTGAGCCGACTGATGGCGTGGCTCTGCTGCATTATTGCGATACGGATAAAGGTAGTTCGGGGGCTCCGATCTTGGACCTTGAGTATAACCTTGTGGGCATCCACGTGAGTGGCGGTCGACGTCCAAAGGAGGAAGCCAGCACCAACCGCGGTCTACTAATCTCCGAGGTGTCGAAAGCCAGTCCCCTTTTCCGTGAGGTGATGGCTCGTCAAGCAGGTTCTAATCGGCCCACGGTGGCCGTTGCGCCTCCTACGTCGACCAAGACTTACGTTTTCAACGACGGGAAGAAGATCACTGTTGCTGATGGCAAGTGGTTCTACTCGGAACGGGGCGGGGACGATCTTGGTAAGAACCTGACGCCGCAATTGGGCGGCGGCGCATCGCAGATACTGTGGGACTCGACCACAGACTCTTTGTTTGAGATCCCAAAAATCGGAGGGCCTGTTCGAATGAAACACGGGAATGACGAATGGCTCGCCTTCGGTACGGTTTCAGTTCGATGAGACGACCTGATGCTCCTCCATCGCGCTGTCTCTATCTGACGCTCGTCATGACAATTGCCTTGATCGCTGTCGCGTCAGCGGCCCCGACAAAGGCTGAACAAGTTGGACCGAATGACTATTTGTTCAAAGGAAATATCAAGGACACGGACCTGCCCCCTGGATTGTCGAAGCGTCCACCTCCAGGCTCGAGCGCCGAACAGGTCGATGAAATTCTAAAGGCCCAGCCGAACATCGTCCTCGATGGTGCGACATTGGAGATCACGGCGCCAGCGGCCGGATCGACGCGCACACTTATGATCAACACTCTCGAACTCCGTAATGGGGCCGCGATCAGATTGCGTGGGACGAGCCTAGAGCTTGATGCGCATCTTTTGGTCTCGGACGGTGGAAAGTTTGAAGGGTTCTCCAACGCTGATGATTTTCCAGCAGTCGCGCCGGACGGTCAGGCCGGCATGACGGGCCTTAGCGCGGGGACACTCGTGCTGGAAACTGCGATCAACCGCAACGACCTCGTGTACGTTTCCCTTGGCGGTCAGAATGGTCAGCCGGGCGGGAAGGGGTTGAGAGGAACGCAGGGGGCGAAAGGGCCGCGAGGTGATAACGGCGCGGATCATCTCTTCGATTGCGCTCGCGGCGGCGGCTCTGGCGGTACAGGGTCTCGAGGCGGCACAGGTGGGACCGGAGGAAGGGGAGGTTCGGGCGGAAACGGTGGCAAGCTCATTTTGAGGGGGCAAGTCGCGGCGCAGCGGTCCCAAATAACGTTCACCGCGCCGGGTGGTCATGGGGCCAAGGGTGGTCTTGGAGGCTCGGGAGGACCCGGTGGTCCTGGCGGCGACGGAGGAGGGGGCACTACTTATTGCCGCGGCGGTGCTGCGGGCAATCCGGGTGTAGAGGGTCCAAGTGGAGAAGAGGGGCCCAATGGCGAAGAAGGTGAAAGAGGCTCGATCTTTGCCGGATAACCCAGTTATGGTCACCCTGGAGCGCGTTTGCTGCTATTCGATAGCCAACGCCCGCGAGGTCCCGAGCAGGCGCGGTCATCCAGGTGTCGACCTCTTCGGCGGTCGTTAGGATCAGTAGCCTTCGCCTTCCGATGGATTGGGATGACTTCGGCATTCGCCTCCGTCGTAAGGAATCCGTAGAGACCGTTGGTCGTGTCGCCTTCGTTGACCTTTCGGACCGAGTCCAATTAGCCCAAATGCCGGCAAAGCAGGCGAGTGCCGGATCTCTTCCACACGAACTAAGTGCCGCCGCCTTCAATGTTGTAGTCGCTGTAGCTATTGAACGGCACCACCCAGTGGTGCTCCCGACCGAGCCAGCGCGTCCAGCGCTTCGAGTTCACGTTTCGGATGTTAGTGGTGCCATTGTCCACCCACCATGTGTGGGGCGGCGATGCAGCTGGCGAAAAAGGGGCGGTCTATTGCCTTGACGCGAGGCAAACGCTGCCTTGGACAGCCAGCTGCCAGCCAGTATTGAACTAATGTGGCAACCCTGGATGATACTGATTTTATTGTATTTTTCGGCCCGGCGATCTGTTTTTGTGTGGCACCCTTAAGGGGCGCCGCGATGCATCTAACACAATCATGTATGGTCGTCGCGGTTTTGTTGCTTGTGGGATGATCTCCGAGAGACGCGCGGCGGAAGTGGTGGGGACCTTGCGCCAAACGAGAATTGCGAAGAAGACGAACTCGCCTTCGTCTCATTGCATCCCAAACAGCTGGTCTTAACCAGCGGGGTTCGCAAGCGGTTGCGGCCACCGGGAAAGGTCCATGTCAAGGTGCAGACTCGACGCGGCGAGAAGTTCCTTAATTTCGTGCAGGGACTTCCTTCCGAAATTGGGCTTCCGGAGCATCTCGGCTTCGGACTTTTGCACCAATTCGCCAACGTAATTGATCCCGTCGTTCTTCAGGCAGTTCGCCGATCGCACGGACAGTTCGAGTTGGTCTATGCGCTCCAGCAATTTGGCGGCCTGCTTAGACAGAATCTCGATGTCCGACGGGGGCCAGCCCGGGATCGCCAGGCCGAGATGCAGCCCGAATTGCGCCAGGACCTCCTTCAATTCATTGAGCGACTTGCGTCCGAAGTTAGGGATGCGGAGTAGTTCGGCCTCGCTCATCCGCGCGAATTCGCCGAGAAAACGGATGCCTTCGTTCCGCAGACAAAGGTATGTCCGGACCGAGAGCTCCATCTGTTCGATATCTCGGTAGAAGTGGACCGTCGTCGGGATTCCGACCGGTGGCGCATAGGGCGGTGGATCGAGTGCGGGCGGCGGAGGCGGGCTCCATCCGAATTCGTACTCGCTCGCCCGCCACGACTTGGTGCCGTCAGCGCGCTGCGCCTCGTCGAGCAGGCCGGTCAGCGCCTCGAGCGCGATCCCGAACCTGCAATTGACGATCTCACGCCCCTTCTGGCGATGGCCCTCCTTGTTGTACATCCGAAGTTGGCGGTAGCGCTTGAGGGCGCGCCGGGCGTCATGCTCGATCCGACCTCCCTCGTCGACCCACACGTAGTACAGCAGGACCCAGTCCGCGATGCCGCCGTACGCTGTCCTTCGCAGCCGCCGTTCCTGCTGCAGGATGTTCACGGTGGTGCCAATCTTCAACACGCGATGGGAGAGCGACCCGGCGATGTAGACGTAGCCGGGGTCGTAGTATCTGTCGCGGAAGGTGTCCGACCAGTCGGTCATGGTCGATCTCAATCGTGGAGGTGCGATGCCGGTATCCTAGTCGCGCTTGGATCAGAAAGCGGTGACGTCAATGGAATGAGTTATTTCGGGGAATTTGTACTCGCTCCTCCGCACGATCTCCACCGAAAGGAGCGCTTTCGGGGAGGATGGGTACGCGAGCCATGAAGGCGGAAGAAGACGCTACTCCACTTGCCGCCCAGTATCATCGTGTTTCGTCATTGCGCTGATATTACTTGGTCGGCCCGAACTGCCAGGTCGCAGTACGCGGGGCGCGGCACATGATCTTGGCCTTTTACAGAAGCAGTTCCGCGCCAGCTGCCGCAGCGAGACCTCGGGCTGCGGGCCATGGGCGTGAGGTGTCGCCGTCGCGGCAGCTGGGATTAGCAGCCTTGGAGGTGCTGAGGGCAACATCGAACGCTCATTCAGGGCACCCATCAATGAGCTTCAAGCCATGGCCGGCGAGCGCTTCCTGCAGTAAAAGCACCTATTCAGCGTGGGGGCTATGATGAAGGTGATCTTTGCGGCGGTGGCGGCAATCGCGTTGAGCGGAGTCGTCCGAGCAGCTGACGACGTGACCGAGGAGCAGACTCGGGGAGTAGTGCGGGCGGTGTGCTTCGCCGGTCGCGTGGGGATGAAGATCACCGAGGTGATGGAAGACATGCATCTCACCAAGGCGAACTTCCCGCAACGGTTCAGGGACATTTGGGAAGGATGTCGTCAGGAGTCGGTCAAGGACCTCTCCTGCTACCCCTTCACGATCAACGGCAATGACCGGACGATCTTCCTGCCAGGTGATCAGCCAGCCGATGCGCGCATCGAGCCGCTGACCGCCGATTGCAAGGGCCGCATCGGCCGCTGGCCGATCTGGAAGCCGGCGAGGGAGGACAAGGCTGAGACGATGCGTATGGGGATTTTCTACGCGAAGAACCCGCCTGGCGAATTGCCGGAAGGCGCTTCGCGCTGACAGGAAGACAGGGCGATGAAAACAATCGGATGGCTCACGGTAATTGCTGGCCTGCTCATCGGCCTGCTTGGCCTGTTCGTGCTGGTCGTCACTGTGATCATCTGGTTTAAGTTTGGCACCTGGAGCCCGCTTGGTTTGAACGCCTTGTGGGGCGGCGGTGACCTCTCAACCGATTGGGTCGGCCTAGACCGGTTGGCCAAGATGTTCCACAACTTCCCGATCGGGATGCTGATCTTCTTCGCAGGCCTGGGCATCGTCCATCTCGGCATCAGCCTGGTCGAACGGGCCGACTGGATCGCGACGAAGGAATGGCGAAGTCGCATTAGCCAGTGAGTAGCGAGCGAACCGCGCTTACCTCGCAACCGTTCCGGCTGGTCACCATATTCGCTGCCTGGATTTCATAGGAGTTCCATATGTCGCTGAGCAATGAGTGGACGGACTGGCACCTGACCCCGAAGGGCTGGGAGCGCGGTACCGAGAAGGAGGACTTTCGGACGGTCGAGCGTGAGCCGCCGCCCGATCGCGTCAAGACGGTTCGCTGGCACGACCGCCTGTCGTCCAGCTTCTCCAAGCCCGACCGGTATCACAGCGAGATCTGGGTCTCGCCCGACACGGCGGCGATCGCAACCCTGGTGGCTAAGTTCGGAGACCCGCCGAGCAACCTGTAGATTGGCGCCGCCGGTAGCGAGGGCTTCGCCCTATTTCTGCAGGCATGGCATCTTGCTTTCTTCCGGGTACTCGCATGGGTGCATGACCTTGTAGCGGTAGTCTCGCTGCGGCAGCCCGCTGTCGGGGGTCGAGGTCACGGCAACGAATATCCCGACCGCCACGATGGCTACGGCAACGCAGCTCAGTCCGGTGACGTCGACCCGGGTCAGGCGATCCCGCTTCACACGGCACCTTGGCCGAAGGCGACGTTCGAGGACTACAGCATCGTCGCCGAGCAGCTCGAACTGGCCGGCAACCGAGTCGACTGGGAGGCCGAGAAGTTCTCAGACGAAGAGGTCGACGCCTGCGAATAGCGGCGAGGGCTTCGCCCTGAAGAGTCCCAGGTACGCGCCGACTGCCGCAGCGAGACCTCGGGGCTCGGGGCCGTGGGGTTGAGGTCTCGCCTTGTGCGGTAGTTGGGATTCTCAGCCTTGGAGTGCTGAGGATCTGATCGAATGCCCTTTCGGGCCGTGCGTCAATGGCCGTGGGTAGCGAGGGCTTCGCCCAAGACAGTCCCAATCAGGCTGCGACGGCCGGCAGGGCGCGCCCTGGTCTCAAAGCTGTGCTGCGTAAGTGGCCATTGGGAAGCGCTTGCGGTATGACGGAGCGCGCGGCCAGTCGCCGCCGACCCTGATGGAGTTTCAACAGTGAGATTGCACCTCGGGATCCTTGCTGCATCTGCGGTTTGCTCAAGCTTGGCATTTGCCGGAAAGCTGGATCTGTACGGCTTTCAGCCGGGCGAAAGCGAGGAGCAAGCGATGCAAACAACAACGGTCATCTGTTCGCCTGGCGGTCCTCAGACGACCAAGGGCATGATCGAGCCCATTGGGCAGAAGCTCTGCAAACATCGAGAAAATAATGGCCAGGTTGACCTGTACTTCGCCATGGACCTACCTGGGAGACCGCTGGTCAGGGTCAGAGCTATCGTTTCCGGCATGTCAGACCGACTGCAGGATGCGGTGACAGAGCAGTACGGCGTCAAGCTAAAGCCCATCGGGAAACCCGGGACGCTCACAGCAGGTACGTTCGCCGACACGCTCTCCAATGGAACGACGCTCGAACTCCAAACGGGTATGTTGTCGTTGACGGATTATCGATTGATGGAGCAGGCCCAAGAGGCAACGCGGCGCAAAAGCATCCAGCAAAACCCAGTGCCGAAGTTCTGAATTGGCGAGACCGGAGAGTGCCTGCGGCACGAAGAGTCCAAGTTCCGCGCCGGCCGCCATGTCGATCAGCAGGACGAAGTCCGCCGGTGGTGAGCGCTCCGCGCTCCCTTACTGACCAGGTGGCCTGCGGAATGGGATCACGTCACCGTCCGCCGCCCGCACCACCACCCGCGCCAGCTCCATGACGTCGAAGCCGAGGTTAGCCACAGCTTCCGCGACACCTTGACGATCCATCTCTCGAACGATCGCCTCGGCGATCTTCATCAGTCGGGCCATCTCGGCAGTGTGGTCGATCATGGGGCATGGTCTCGGTGAGACCGAGAGCATATCGACGGCGGGCGTGGGTAGCGAGCGCTACGCGCTGAGGACAGTCACATCTGCGGCCGTGAAGCCCCAACGCTTCCAGTCCGCCTCGGGGACCTTGATCTCGAGTCGCGGCCCGTCGCGTTCGATGGTCGCGTTGTCGAACAGGTCGATGTGCCGCCAGCCGGCGCGCTGCCGCTCAGACGTGATCCGCTTGATGGCCGCCTTGATGGTGTCGACCGTGGCCGCGGTGACCGGCTGGCCGTGAAACTGCTTCCTCAGTCCCTCGATCAGGTCCTCGACTAAGGCCTCGGCTTCGATCAAGGCCTGCGAGGGCTTCGATCAAGGCCTGCGAGCGCTCGGCGCTGATCTCACTGACCCGCAGCCCCCGCGCCGCGGCGTGCTTGAGGGCGGGGGCCTTAGTCTCCTTGATCGAGCCGAACGTCAGCATTGAGCGAGCCCGCCGCAGGGAGTCGCCGGACCTTGTCGCACACCTCGTCCCCTTCTCCGCTCGCTTTGTCCAAGACCTCACGAGCCGAAGAAGCCAGAGAAGACTGCGATGTCGCCGCAGGTGTAGTCGTCGAAGTGCGGGTTCCATATGCCGGTGGTCATGCGCCGACACCTCTGCCGGGGCGACGCAAGCGACCGAGTCTCGTCGAGCCGTAGCTTCAGCACCAGCTCCCGACGCTTGTCGGTCCGCCTTGTCTAAGCGCCGCCATGCGGGCCGCTTCGGAGTTGGCTGACCCTCGAACGGGATGAAGTCGGCCGCGCACTCGGCTCACGAGGCGACCGGTCTGCCAACAAGCCATGGCGGCTGCGCCACCAGACGCCTGCGCCCAGCTCGCACTCGCGCATGCCTCGCATCAAAGCGCGGCAGCATCCGCTCGGCAAACTACCAATCCGTTGGGGCCCCGGCAGTCCTGCGACATAGCTGTGGTCCGGGTGTTGGTAGCGGATGCCGCACGCGCAGCAGAGGCGGTCCTAAGCGACCGCCTTGCCCGAACTGCCCTCGCGCTCTAGTCGGGACTTGATCATCTCGTTGATCTGGCGCGTCGAGTTGACCACCCTCAGGCGGTGCTTCAATTCCGCCAAGGGCCACCTTGTGAGCAACTGCACGAAAGCAAGGTTGGCAAACGACGACGTTGCGGTGGTGATGCTCTGAAAATCCAGCTCGACGACAGCATCCCGCCGCGCCAGTGCGGTGCACAGGGCGTCGTAAAGGCGGCTGCCTTGCTCGGCAGTATCTGCGCGGCCCGAAGTGCGAGCTACTACTATACGCTCTCGCATTTTCATCACCATTCGAGGTCTTCCCGGTCATCGGGAAGGCGTTCAATCGTATCCGTTCTGAGCACAATGTCGATAGTCGTCCCCGGGCAGAATCCGACGTTCGGGACGATGAACGGGCCACCTTGGGGCGGGAACCGAACTATCGCATTGAGCGAGTAAATCGAGACAGTTCCGCCGTTAACCTTGACGGCGTTGAGCAGGTAGGCAAGGCCGATCCCTTGGTTTCCGGGGGTCGTCTTGGTGGTGAACCCGGCCTCGGTTGCCTTGATGATGGCCTGCGCGTCCGACAACTGCGGCAACTTGGTCCGGACCCGGCCGGGGATGCCGAGCCCCATGTCCGACAACGATATGTAGACCAAGGACTCCCGGGGGAAGTGCTGCGCGCAGATGGTGCCTATGTCGAGCTGGGTGTGGTCCTGAATATTGTTGAACAGCTCGGCCACGCAGTTTTTGAACATGTAGAGCGACGAGGGAGAGATCGACAGCCGCGAGACAAGCCAAGGAACGAGGTTGTGCTCTAGCCAAGCGTGGGAATTCTGGTGGGCGATCCGCATCAGCGGCTGCGTTGTCGACCTCGGCGATGCGTCGGGGCGGAGCTTCGCCCCGCAATGCTGTTCGAAGAAAAGCGAGTCGTCCAAGAACCTGACCGCGTCACCATTGCCGCCGACGTTGACGAGTGTGATCTTGGTGCCCTTTGCCTGCATCCACGCGAACAGGTTGCTGAGAAACACGATGCCCGCCGGTCGGACAAAGCCGAGATTGCCGAAATCGATGTTGACCTCCGGCGGCCATCCGTTCACGGCATGCGCCGCGAGATCGGCTGCAACCTTCGACAGGGACAGTCCATTGAATTGATACGGCAGCCTTACAATCGGCGCAGGCAACACGACCTCGAATCGAGCTTTAAAAACCGCGGTAGTATAATCGTGACTCAGCAACCTGCGCCAGCGCATTAGAGAGGGAAGGGCTTGCGCAACACAAGTGAAAACACCGGGCCGAACCTGACTGCCTCCGGCGTGGTGGCCACCTTGATCACGGTCGAGGACAGCATAGCAGCGCTCTCTGTTGACTTTGACCCAAAGCGGCCTTGACCTTCTGGCTCCGAGAGGAGGGCGCTCTTGGTGTCTCCCGGCGGCGAGGCGGCATGCTGGCGATCGGCCCGATGTCGCGCCGTGGTGGCAACGGTCCGGCAAGCTGCATCGGATCAAAGCGTGGCGCTAACTGAGCACGTGACGCCGCTCAAATGGCCATCCAGCGGCTCGCGTAGCAGGTGGTCGAGCACATCTTGTCGGTCAACAGTTTTGTAATGGTTGAGTCTATGCTTCTTCGAAGAAATCTTCATCCAAGCGCCTGAACTCAATGGTTCGGCTCGTTCGAACTCCAATGCCGTGCTCGATCATCAGATCTGCGAGACTCGCGCCGTCGAGAAGGACGACGCGCTGCGAAAGATGCTTCACAAAATCGCGTGCCTGAGCGCTGAAAGTGGAGGTGGTGACGAAAACACCCTTGCTTGCGCCGAGCCCTACAAGGCTGCCCACAAAAGCCTGCACGTCCGGCCGACCAACTGCATTCCCGGCCGCGTAGCGCTTGGCTTGAACGTAGACGCGATCGAGCCCAAGCCGATCCTCATTGATCACGCCATCAACGCCTCCATCGCCAGATCGGCCAAGCTGAGCGGCGGCGTTCTTATGCGATCCGCCGTATCCCATAGCGACGAGGAGGTCGACAATTAATTGTTCGAAGAAGGCTGGACTGTTCTTCGCTATCCTATCGAGGAGGTCGGCGCGAAGGGTGCCTTCAAGAGTTTGATAGGCAGCCTCTATCTGCTCTTCAGGCGTCGTCGTCGCGGTGTCGGTCGAGCCCGTCCCGGAGGCTGTCTCTGCGGTACTCGATGCCGGACCCTCATTTCGATAGAATTCTCGGAACTCGGGTTGCTTCATCAGCACGGAGACATCAATCCGAGTCGGCTTCTTGTCGAGCAACGCCTTGCCAGCTTCAGTAGCGGAGAACCGTCCGCGTCCCGGGGAACTAAGGAATCCTGCTTTGGTCAGGTAGAATTTGGCCCAATGGATACGATTGTGCAGAATGCGCTGGCGCCCACTCGGCAGAAGCTTCTGCCTCTCCTCCTCAGTCAATCCAAGCCGGTCCGCGAGAAGATCGACTACGTCGGCGACGCGCTGCTCACCCTCGCTTGCAAGCTCCAGCACCGGCAGCATCAGGGTTTGGTAATCTGGGATAGCCATGTCACAAAAATCTCAATTGAAAGTCGTGTTCCGTTGTAAGGCACCTAGGTCCTGATGAAAACACGATCGATCAGGTCCGAAAGGCTATCACAGCGGTCGGTGGTCAGCGGGGATTGTGGCCGACTCCCTCTTGCGCCTGCGTCGACAAGTCGACAAAGTGTTTTTCATGTCGACTCAGGCAAATGAACGAGATCGTAAGGGCACCCGGCAGATAGTCGGCATCAGCCTCTCGCCGGACATGGCGCGAGAGGTAAAGGCTGAGGCTGCGCGTCGCGGGATCAGCCTTCGCAGATTGTTCGAAGAGCTTTGGGCACTCTACGAAAAGAACAAGCCGACAAAGGCAGCACCATGATTGCGAGCGAGAGCGAACTAGCGGCACTTGCCGGTGCGCTGATCGGCAAGGCCAGACTTCCCGCGCCGGAGCGCCGTCTGGTGCTGCCGTCCGTCAAGGTTTCGCGTGAAGAGCTTCGGCAGGTCCGGACTCTCATTCGCGCCGGTCAGGACCCGCTCGGCGACTATTTCAGTGAGGTGCGCAGTTCGGAGGCCCGTCGCGAGCAGGGTCAGACCTACACCCCCAACGCGATCGTTGACGCAATGGTCGCTTGGGCCGCAGCGGAGGCTGTAGGCCCTCGGCGCGTGGTCGATGCTGGCGCCGGCAGCGGTCGCTTCCTCATGGCTGCCGCCAAGGCGTTCCCCGGAGCTGAGCTGATCGCGGTTGAGGTTGACCCCTTGGCAGCTCTCATGGTGCGCGCCAACGCGACCGTGCTGGGCTTCGCGGATCGCCTCACGATCGAATCCATTGACTATCGTTCGCTTGACCTGCCGCCGATCGACGGCCCCACGCTCTTCATCGGCAACCCCCCTTACGTCCGGCATCATGAGATCGGCCCCAAGTGGAAAAGCTGGTTCTCGAATGCTGCCCGAGAGTTGGGATTCGAGGCGAGCGCGCTGGCCGGCCTGCATGTCCATTTCTTTTTACGCACGCGGCAAATTGCCAAGCCCGGAGATTTCGGCGCGTTCATCACCGCGGCCGAGTGGCTGGATGTGAACTACGGCAAGGTGCTGCGTCGGATGCTGGCCGATGGCTTGGGCGGCACGGCTCTGCACGTCATCGACTCCAAGGCGCTTCCGTTCAATGGAACGATGAGCACCGGCGCGATCACGTGTTTCCGGGTCGGTCATAGGCCCGATCAGTTCACCGTTCGCCATGTTGACTCCATTCAGGACCTGATGCCGCTTTCGGCTGGCCGCAGTGTGCCGTGGAGCGAGGTCGCAGGCGCTTCACGTTGGTCTATCCTGGTGCGAAATACGCCCCACGTTCGCCACGGAGAGATCGAGTTGGGCGAACTCTTCCGCGTCCACCGCGGACAGGTAACCGGCTGCAATGAGGTTTGGATTGCAGGCGACGAAGCGGCTGATCTGCCGGCGCGTTTCCTGTTCCCTTCGATCACCAAGGCGAGAGAGCTGCTGGCTGCCGGAGAGAACCTCACCACTGTCGCCGGGCTCCGCAAGGTCATTGACCTGCCAGTCGATCTGGACGAGCTGAACAGCGACGAGCGCCGCAGGGTTGACGCCTTTCTCGCTTGGGCGAAGCAGGCGAAAGCACACAAGAGTTACGTCGCCACGCATAGGCCCGCTTGGTGGTCGGTCGGGCTCAAGCATCCGGCCGCGATCCTCTGCACCTACATGGCGCGGCGTGCGCCGGCATTCGTGCGCAACCGAGCGAAGGCGCGGCACCTCAACATCTCGCATGGCCTTTATCCGGTGCAGCCATTGTCTGACGGTGTGCTCGATGCCATCGCCAAGCACCTCCGCGAGACGGTTTCGCTCGCTTCCGGTCGGGTCTACGCGGGCGGTCTGGTGAAGTTCGAACCGGGCGAGGTCGCCCGCCTGCACATTCCGGAACTGGCGTCACTGGACGTGCAATGACGGTCTCCAATACAAGCCCGACGCCGCGGGTCTGGACTGATATAGAGCTGGCTGAAGAGGCACAGAAGGCCCTTGAGGAGTTTGTTGATCGCCGACTGGCTGAGCCGGGCGGGAAATATCTTGCACACATCAAGGCGCGGCGCTCGGCGATCTTGAAGCTGTTCAAGAGGTTGGCCGGCGTTGATCCCAACAACCCTGATGCGAAGATCGTCCAAAGCGTGCTGCTCGATGAAGAGCTGTTCGATGCATTGCGCTACGTGACCGGACCTCCCGTCTCTGAAGACGACCTCGGTGTGCTAGTCACGCGCAAGATCGAGGGCATCAGTAAGACCGAGCTGGCAGGGAACAACGCCCTGCCGGTCCAGGTGCTGAACCTAATCTGCAAGCTGGCCGATCCACTTCGCTTCCCCTGGGTCGCAGCGAAACGACCACCGACGCGGCGCGAATTGGCGTCTGCGATTGCCATGACTACCGCTCTGCACGCGACCCAGTCCCTCCAGACCGAGCGTCGCGGTCATGGCAAGGTCGTCGAACAAAGGTTGGTGGCACGCCTAACAGAACTCGGCTTCGTGAAGGTCACCGGGTCGAAAAGCAAAAAGAAGGACGTGACCACCGCGACCAATTTTCCACCGAAAGGACGGATAACACAGCCGAGTCATCATCCGACTTACCCCCACTTCTATGGCGAGTGCGTGGTCTACAGCCGCAAAGTGGACCTCTTCATCGCTCTTGCCACGGGCCGCATGGTGGCGCTTGAAGCCAAGGATTCCAGCTCGGGTCTCAACAGCACAAAGCGACTGTTGAACGACACCGCCGCGAAGGCGGAGGCATATCGGAACGAGGCAGGGAAAAACATCATCAGTGTCGCGCTGCTGTCTGGCGTGTTCAAGCTCGCCGATCTGCAAACCGCTCAAAAGCGGGGTCTGTATTTGGTGTGGGCGCACGACATGGATGGCTTTATCGACTGGATCAAATCGCAGGCAGCATAACGCCGATCGGGCGCAGCTCTGCCGCAGCGACGAGCGCCCCGCCCCATGCCGGGGGGATGCAGAACACACCCTGCTCACCCCCTCCCGACAGACTGAAATTGTAAATACCAAAAGATGCAACCTATAGTTTATTGACGCGGGCCGGGGGATGGGGTAGTACAAAACAAGAACATGGGCGGGCACCAAGCGCCGCCGTCTGTAGTTTTTGAAACGCCTCGCGGCTCTGCTGTGGGGCGTTTTCCATTTCGGAGAACGAGAACCATGGCGAAGATCGATCCAAACTCCAAGTTCGGCACGATCACCTCATATCGAATTTCGCAAGGAACCCGGGCCGCACTTGACGCAGCAAGTCTCCGGCTAGGAGTCAGCCGGTCACGACTGATCGATCAGGCGATCATCGCCTACCTGGTAGCCGAGGAGCGCTCCGCAGCAAAGTAGACCAAAAAAGGAAAAGCCCCCGGCGTTGGCGCGCCATGGGCTTCAAATCTCAATCCACACATCCGACCGACCAAGATCGAACTTCACAAATGACACTACACGAAAAAACCGAAAAAGAAAACAGCAAGAGCAAGTTCTACATCTCGCCCACCGAGCGCCTGGACCTGCTATCCGCTCTGACGAAGGCGCAGGCGAAAGAAGAGGCGAAGGGCAAGAAACAGAGGAAACTCCTGCAAGTTGACCTGTTCGTCATGATGGCTCTGATCGGCCATCGCAACAACAAAACCGGTCAGTGTGACCCGTCCCATGCGCAGATCGCCCGTGAGATTGGGGTCGCGGAGTCGACAGTGAAACGTTCGTTCAAGCGACTCACCAATGCCGGCTTCATCACCACGGCCGCCAAATACTTCAGGGGTCTCAAGACCAGCAGCCAAGTCGATATCCAATTCCAGAAGGGTGAACCATGGATCACCAAGCCCTTTAGCGATGGGTCAATGACGACCAATCGATCGGTCACCGACGACCCAACGATAGGTCATGGATGCTCGTCACGCTCGGTCACCGATGACCTCAACGATAGGTCACCGATGACCCATAAACACAGTGAATTGAACCCAGGGAATGAACACAGTGAAGAGAACACACAGAACGCCCCGCGTTGGGATGGGCCGGCTGGTGTTTTGGATGTCGAGATCAAGCAAGGCAGCGTAGCCCAAGACAACGAGCCGGCCGATTGGCCCACGGACTGGCGCGATAAGTTTTGGAACGCCTTGCCGGAACGCAAGAACGTAGCGGCGACGGAGAAAGAGCTGGGTGTCATCGCTAAGGCCGGAGTAAAGTTCGAGTCGGTCCTGACTGCCGCTCGGCGAAAGTGTCGCACGGAGACCGTGGGTTATTACCGCGATCCGGTGAAATGGTTGGCCGATGAACCGTGGAAGGATAACGGGAAGCCGGCACTGAGGCCCAGAAGTAAAAAGGGGGTTGCGATCTGACCAGCGTGGACCCGCCGGTCAACTTTCCATGGTGGTGCCGGCGGGATCTGATCTAGGGTGGCTCAATAAGCCCCATCCGGATCGCCCTGGCGCGCGTCGCCACTTCCGTATAGCGCTGCGCAGCCTTGATGGCACGACGCCGGTCCGGGTCGTTCGCCTCGATGTCGGGATCGTTCATCAGACGTTGAAGTCGAGCACGGCGCCATGCCTGCACTCTACGCAGTCGGGCGAGCAGCGGTTGCTCGTCTGGATGTCGCAGGACTCGCTCATTCGGATTGGACATAGCCCCTCCCTCTTGGGTTGTGAGACTAGCTCACCTCCCCCGGCTTGTCCTGTTAGCCGCAGTGCGACCAGTCCCGTCCCACAACTGACCGTAGGGTGGAACAAGGCCACGCCATGGATCAGCCGCGACCGTAGAGCGCGATAGTCCATACGGGCATAGGGTATCTACCCGCCACACAGCAAATCCTCTCCAGCGCCCTCCCTGGGGCTACTAGAGCCATGCGACATTCCGACATCGTGCGATGGGGATCATGAAAACAAGGTACGATCAGGGAGAATGAAGTCGTGTTGGCTGATGCGTCGAACCTGTACACCCCTTAAAAGGACAGGATTATTTTCCGACTCCGACACAAGGTACCCTGATATGGTTGACATATACCCCCTGGGGGTAGTACGTAGTTCGGCAGGATAGCACTTCTATACACCAGCCCCCACGCTCCCATGTGGGGCCACAATCATATCTAGACAACCGCAGCCCGCTTGGCATCCGCCTTGCGGGCTTTTGCTTTTTGGAGACCACCCTATGAAGAAGAACGAGCCTTTCGCGGCGGACGAGTTGATCACGTCGCCAATGACTCACGTCGCGCTGCGACTGCCCAAGGTCCTCGTTGACCGGATCGATGCAGCTGCCGCTGTCGATGATCCGAGTTCGCCCAATCGCAGCAGCCTTGTGCGACGCTTCATCGTTCAAGGCCTGCGCCGCCAGGTGGAGGCAGCGTGATGTCAGACGATCATCTGGAGGATGCGTTCATTGCGGAATGCCGCCGGCAGGGCTTCCAGCCCAACCAGAACGTCATGCGAGAGGCCGCAACCATCCTTGCTGGCGCCACCTTGACCCATGGCCTCATCACCTTGCCGTCCAAGGGTAGCATCAGCCCGGCTGACCTCGCTCGTTCACTCCGTGCTGCCATGCCGGAATCCTTCGACGGAGTCGAGGACAGGCCGGACAGCAAACCCACCGTCAATCTGACCGAGTCCATGCGTCGGGAGCTAGAGGCGCACCCCAGCAAGCGAGCGTTACCCAGCGATTGGCAAACCGTTCGGTCGAAAGCCACGGGAGTTACGGCTGAGCACCTCGCTGAACGTGAAAGGCATTGGAAGTGAGCAAGCGCCATCTGCCGCAATTCGATGCCCCAACCCTATCGAAAGGGCCGCGTGTTGAGCGTCTACAGGAGCGCCTTGCCGCAGCCCGGGTAGCCGCGGTCACCGCGCCCCCGGAGCGACTGCGAGAGGTTGCCGACGAAATCGACTTGATCGAAACTCTCTGGAATGAGGAAAATTAGAAATGAAGCCTGGAATTATCGCTCGCCAGCACGCCGCTCGGCTGAAGGCTGAGCAATATCTCGTTGACGACGATGTGCGAGAGGCGCGCACAGCCGCGTTGCTAGACCTTGATCGGCGTCGCCGCCTATCGAGCGCTGAGCAGGCTGTGTCGGAGGCAGAGGATCGATTGCGGTACGCCCGTCGCGACTTTACCGCACAGGAGGTGGCGCTGGCCGATGCACAGGCTCGCTTAAAGTCTGTTCGGGACGAAATGGCCAGCTAAGATCGGACGGTAGTGTGGATCGCTACACTGCCGTTCATAGGGAGGCGCGACACATGGTTTTGAGACGACTCGCCGGCACGATCGCGTTGGCTCTCATGATCGCGCCTCCCGCCGTTGCCGACCCCTATCCAACACCGACCCGCGAGGGCCGAGAGCGCATCCCGCGCACCGGCACTTGCCCCACGGGGTTTGTAGGCCTTGGCAACTTCTGCGAGGCGCTGCACCGGGACACGCCCCGCGCCTACCCGCACATCCCTGGTACAGCCTGCCCCTCCGGGACGTTCCGGAGCGGCGACGCCTGCAAGGAGTTCCGGTGAACGATCAGGCTGCCTTGAGGACACGCCAGACGGTCGGCTCCGATACCTCATACTCGCGGGCAAGTTCCGCCATAGTCTCACCATTCGCGTAGCGCTCCGCGATCTTGCGGCGTTGTCCTGCATCGAGGGCCTTGGGGCGTCCGAACGTGGTGCCCTTGGCCTTAGCCCGCTCTATGCCAGCCTCGCACCGGGACCGGATCAGCCCCCGCTCAAACTCCGCGATGCCGCCCATGATCGTCAGCATCAGCCGGCCGACATCGGTCGTGGTATCGCACCAAGACTCACCCAACGAGACGAGGCCAGCGCCCTTCTCTTGCAAGGTATGGAGGATGTTGTGCAGGTCGCGGCTGGAACGGGCGAGTCGGTCGAGTTTGGTCACCACGATCACGTCGCCGGCTCCGATGGACTTCAAGAGCCGTTCGAACTCGCGGCGCCCGGTTACAGACTTGCCCGATTGCTTCTCTGCAAAGACCCGCTCGCAGCCGGCGGCCTTCAAGGCCTCGATCTGAGACTCATGGTCCTGTGTGGTCGAGGAGACGCGGGCATATCCGTATTTCATGGTCCGAAATCTCACTTTTGAAAGTCTAACTTATGAAAGTTCTAAAGCCTTGGTTTTCAGTGGTCAAGAAAAACTTTCACAAGGTACACTTTTTGAAAGTCCGGACCTGTTTGGTCACCGCCCTGCTGCGCGGTGGTCCTGCCTGCCTCCTGTGCTGGCTGCACCATCGCGAGGGCTGCTGCGAAGCCACAGCCATGGCTGCACCGCGCTCGGTCGTAGCAAGCAGCTCTCGACCAGTCGGTTAGCACGTCACCGCCCGCGTGCTGGCTCTCATAACCCTAGGCGCGGTGCAGTCGTGCCGGGCAGGTGACAGCCATCCCCCGACCGTCCAGGTCCCCGACGCGGGGCAGGTCCCGCACAGGTGACAGACCACGAGCCGGCCGGTGCGCCTGCATCGCGGCACCGTGATGGATCACGATCACCATCGTCCTCACCGTCTCCGCCACGCCGCGGTCTGGCGAAGGTTTCCCAGCACCGAGAATGCCGCGTGGGGCGAAACTTTTGTACGGCATGGCCGCCACCATCGGTCACCAAGCTCAGATTATTTTTCCGGAAAAAGCGAATTCCTCCGGACCCCTTCCGATGTACCGCCTTGACGTTTGGGAGACCCCCACCCCCAAAGAAATCGGGCGGGTGCATTCGAATGCATTTTCTCAGCCGCAACGCCAAAAGGGGCCTTTTCCCTCCGTTGCTCCAAACCACAACCACAAGAGACCTAAATGTCCGAGAACCTCGATATCCGCGCCAGACTCATTGGCTCGGACGAATTGTCACCCGTGCTCAAGAAATTCCTTTCGAACCTGCGAGAGGTCGAAAGCGTAACGAGGCGCTTCAACGCCAACATGGCCGGCCTGGGCCGCGTTGGCCAGCAATCGTTCGACGGCGTTGGCCGTGCGGCGAAGGCGGTTTCCGCTCAGATGCAAGGCCTGCAGAATCTCAGCCGGTCCGCCGCTCGCGGCTATTCGGCGGATTGGGGCAAAGCGTCCAGCCAGCGCCTCAATGACGCTCGGCGGCTCTATGCCAACCTGGAGCGGCTCGAGTCCTCATATCAGCGCCAGATCGAACGCCGCGTTGCCGCAGAACGTCGGGCCGCATCCGGCAGGTCCTACGGTGGTGTTCGTCTGCCCGCGCCGAACATCCGCACCATTGCTGCCGGCGCCGCCATCACTGGAGCCGGCGTTGTGTCCGCACTCCGAAAGCGGATGGAGACGCAAGCCGCTGAAGTGCGGGCACAGATGTTCGGAGACCTCAGCAGTGGCGAGGTCGTAAAACTCCGGAAGGACTTCGCGGACAAGGCCGGCATCAAATACGGCATTGGTACAACCAAGGTTCTCGACACGGCGATCGAGGGACTCAAGGCCGGCGTGGCACGGCAGTACGCTGCCGAATTTGCAGACCTCGCTCTGAAGGCGCAAGCTGGTCTGGACGTGAACCCGGAAGCTGTTGGCAAGCTGCTGGGCCGCCTCTCGACTCAGATGCCGTGGGACACCGGCCGCTTCAGCAAAATCTTGAATGCTGTCGCGGTGGCGAACAACTCGACGGCCGCCGATGGAAACGAGATCATCGAGGCCATGCGCCGCAGTTTGTCTGCGCTCGCGACCACGAAGATGACGCCGGAGCAGCTTGCTGCACTCGACGCAACGCAAATCAGTCTGGGAACTCAGAGTTTCAAATCTGGCACTTTCGTTTCTTTCTTGACCTCTCAGCTTGCCGGTGCCGACTCCGCTCGTGGTCAGCAAGCGAAGGACCTTGGCTCCGCCGCGAACACCCTAGGCTTTGGTAGTCGTGGTGCGATGGCGAAGGCCATGCGTGAACGGCCGATGGAAGCAATCCAGCAAATCCTTGATGGTCTCGCCCGCCTCCCAGAGAAGCTGCGGACGAAGGTAGCAAAGCAGATCGGTGGTCGCGAGTGGATGGACGAGTTGTTAACTTTGGTCCTCGGTCGCGACAAACTGAAGGACGTAGTACGGGATATCGAAAGCAAACCGGGTTTCCTCGACCGCACGGCGTTGCAGAAAATCCGTTCGATGCAGGGCCGGTGGGCCTCGATCAGCGCCGCGCTAGGTCTCGTTTGGGAGCGTGTCGGTGCGGGCCTTGAGGACTGGTTCGAAAAAATCTCCGACTCCATCATCAGCCTCGCTGACAAGTTCAACTTCGACACGATCCGGGAACACGTCGCAGCGCTGATCGATGGCGCTCGCGAGGGCTTCGGACTCAAGGATTGGGGCGAAATCGTCAAATCCGTGGCCGACAACTTCGATGCCGGGACCGTCGCGAAGTGGCGCGAGTTCGGCAAAGGATTCGCGGAAGGGGTTCGCGAATTTGCCAGCGGACTGAAGACAGCATTCTCAGCGCTTGGAATCCTCGCCGGGAAGAATCCGGCGGATGCGCGAGAGATGGGCAACTTGGTCGCGCAGCTGACTGGCCTCACCGTTGCCTTGGCAGCGCTGTCGCCAGTGCTGAGCGTCGTCACGACGCTCGCCCTTGGACTGACCGGCCTTGGTCAAGCGCTCACCTTCATAGGCAGCAGCGCCGCCGCTGTTGGGTTGCTCAGCCTGTTCGCTGCACGGAATCAGGATCGGGGTGTTGCAGACGAACACATCCGCAGAACTGATCCCAAGACCGGCCGTCGCGAGTCCTACAAAGATTGGCAGGAACGCATTGAAGAGAAGAAGAAACTTCGAGGCTACAAGCCATCAGGCGATCCGCTGTTCCAGCCGACGAGCTTCGGCGGAGCGACCGACTTCTCTGGCATGCGCCGTACTAGCGACCTGTCGGATAACCTGAACAAGTTCACCGGCAAGATCGAGCGCGCGGCGTTCGTCAGCAACGGCACCGGCGGGTTGCAGTATGCGGCCCTTGGTGGCGGCTCCCGCCGTGGTCTGTCTGGTGGCGGATACATCGGTGGTTTGCCGGCGATTGTGAGGAGTGTTCCTGGCCAAGCCCTTCCGGATTTTGGTGTCGGTCGCAGCGGCAGCATCATCAGTCGCGACAAGATCCCGTCCTTCGGCGATGGCGGTGCGGCACCTCGTGGTGGCTCTGGGTTCACCGGCTCTAGCATGAGTGTGGCGAAGAAGGCCGCGATGGACCAGCTCCGTAGGGAGGGAGTCCCCGAGGCGAACCTGAACCATGCGGCCTCACTGCTGGTGGGGCAGGCAATCGCTGAGAGCGGTCTCAACCCGAACCTCGTCCACGATCGTGGCACGGGCTACGGCATTTACGGCGCCCGATTGGGACGTCGTGACAAGATGCTCAAGTGGTTGAGCGCCAACGGCTATGCCAAGAACAGCTTGGAAGGCCAGATGCGTTATATGGCTCACGAGGCCATGACCGATAAGGCCTACGCGCCGTCTCGCAGCGCTCTGATGGGCGCAAGCGACGATAACATGCGCCGGGCCACCTCCACGCTGACCAATAACTTCGAGTCTCCCAAGGTCGACAACTCGCCAACCAGGTATGGAAACAGCCTGGACGCGCTGAGGTACAAGCTGGACGGAGATGCCGGTGCGGCTGGCGGAGGTGTTGGGACTGGCAAGATCGTCAAGGGTGTGGATCGTCGTTTGCAAGAGATCGTGAACGCTGCATCGACGCACTTGCCGGCCGGGTACAGGGTCGAGATGTCCTCGGGCTTCCGAGGCGCCGGACAGCTCAACCACAACGGCAGTGCAGCCGACTACAAGATCATCGGCCCGGACGGGAAAGCAATCTCGAACCGCGGCGAAGATCCGACCGGCATGTACACGCTGCTCGCTCGCCACTCGTACGGAGAAATGCTCGCTCGGTACCCGAACCTGAAGGGCAAGTTTGCCTGGGGCGGCGCCTTTGGAACGCAGCTCGGCGGCGGCGGTCGGCGCGACCTAATGCACTTCGATGTCAACGGAGAGCGCGGTCGTTACAGTCAGTACCAGTTGCACAACATGGGCTCCGTTCCGGGGACGAAGTACGGCATCACCGACAACGTGCCGTCCAGCGTGATCCAGAACGTTCCTGCGGCTCAGGCGCCTCCGAGGCTCGGTCCGGGACAGATGCGTGGGGGCTCGACAGGACCCATCAACATCCACATCAACGGTACATCTCACGATCCGGAAGCACTGGCGACGCTGGTGCAGCGCCGGATCGACGAGTCGATGAACTGGCGCACCCACGACACCGCGTCCGAGTACACTTGATCAGAGTGAGGTGCCTGCGGCGTCTGTTCACTTCCGCGACATTTGCGTCAATGCAAATGGCTACGCAAAGCGTAGCTGAGTATCGTCGGCATCGTCTGATTTGGCCCAAGCGAAGGCGACGATGCCGACGACGCACTTGTCGAATTTGATAGTCCAGCCCGCAAAGCTGGACACGTTCGCAGAAGCTCTCAGGCTGCAGATCGAGCGCCACGGAGAAACGCCGTACAGCCTCCATCGGGCTATGACATCAGTGGGATACACCCTGGACAAACGCGCATTTATTCGATGGGCGACCGGCGAAAAGGTTCCGCGTTCTGTCCAGAGCATGGAGATTTTGAACTGGATCGAGCGCCGCTATCAACTTGCGCCAGGCTATTTCAAAGCCAAGATTCCGAACCAAGTGCGAGCCGCACGCGGGCATATTCTCAAAGATAGATCAGCCGCTGAGCGAAGACGCCTTTCATGGCATTTGCCAGATGATTTCAATTTTCGGACTCCTGAGGAGCAGGCGGAAATCCTTAGTTGGATTCATAAGGTTATTATTACCGGATCGACTGGTTATCGAAAGTTCCATGCTGCAGCGATAAAAACAAGATACGCTGTGAGATTTGGAGCGCTGCAATTGCGCCGTCGACGGGTATCGGTTGAAAAGTCCGAGGATGTAGAATCCGATATCAACGAAGAATTAGTTTCGTCAGTCGTCGATGCACCGGCGGCCCTCGACGAAGAGATGCGGGACTTGTTGTGCTTTAAGACATCGACGCTCACCCACCGCGGGCTTCAACGCAGCGGCGTCTGGAATGAAGAAACCGCGTCGCAGAAACTGGAACATTTGGGTCTGCTGTTCGGTGCTCTGACGGCCTCGCCCAAGGCAGCTGTGCGCGGCTTCGGTGCAGGTCTTGATTGTGTCTGCTTCGCCATGTTGGTCTTTCCGGCGGTATGGGATTGGTATCTTCGATGGCGTGAGCGCAGACGTGGTTTCTACACGCATTGGGAGCTCGATATGCTCGGTGTCGCTCTCGCTATGGTGCGAAAGGAGACAGGTTGGCTTCGACAAAATCCTTCGCTCGCTGATCGGCTCAAACCCATTCCGGGTTTGGTTTCTGAAGGCGACATCGTAGCCGCAAAATGCGATTGGGACGACGTCTGCGATGTCATGAGCAAGCACGGTAAAAACCGTGTCAAGGAGATCAGCCGTGTAGTTCGGATTCATCGTGACCCGTTTGAGCCGATCTTGACGATACTTGAGGCTGAGAGTCCGGTGGGCGAATATAAGAAGATCACGGAAGAAATCGCTCGTTTGACTCCTGATGAACGAAGGTACCCTCGCTCCGCAGCAGAAATGGTGCGATCGTTCCTGATGTTGAGGCTAGGTCTTCATTTAGGGTTACGGCAGAAAAACCTTCGCGAACTTCGCGTGTGTTTCCGTGGGCGAATACCAACCTCTGAAAGACAACTTGAGGATATGAAATGTGGCGAACTGCGCTGGAGCGATAAAGATTGCGGATGGGAAGTTTTTATTCCGTCCGTCGCTTTCAAAAATGCCTCATCCTCTTTTTTCGGGTCGAAGCCGTTCAGGCTAATATTGCCGGATCTGGGTGGCCTCTATGAGCGTATCGATGCCTATCTTGATCGCCATCGAGCGTGGCTGCTTGGTCCCGCCGCCGATCCCGGGACCTTCTTCGTAAAGACTGCTAAGAAAAGCAGCACGAGCGCCGCATACGATCAGTATACCTTCTATGAAGCATGGCGGCTGATTATACAGCGGCATGGGATTTATAATCCTCATACCGGGCGTGGCGTGATAAAAGGACTTCTGCCGCACGGGCCACACAACGTGCGAGACGTTCTGGCTACCCATATCCTAAAACAGACGGGCTCGTACGAGCAGGCGAGCTACGCAATCCAAGATACGCCCGAGATGGTGGCGAAACACTATGGGCGCTTTTTACCACACGATAAGTCCGCGATTGCCGCGCGCATACTGAAACGCGTCTGGGAGGTGTCCTAGGCGGTTTGGGTTAGGTTGAACGTTTGGTTGTAATCCGCGGAATCGCGGCAATTGCGCGAGCCATCGCCTGGATCGAAACGTCTCCATAATCCTCACCAGCTGTTCGCGGCGCGTGCCCTTGGATGCAATCAACGATGCGGTGATCCATCCCAAGATTGCGGCTGATCGTTTTGAAACGGTGCCGCCAGCCGTGATTTGGCTGGACACGTCCGTCCGTCACCACTGTTCGGACGAAGTCAACCACGCGCTTGTAGCTGCCCTTTGCGAAAAGAGCGCCATCACCAGACTCCTCGACAAACCGCAGCAGGCCCAAAGCGATTAAGTGTTGATGTACTGGCACAAGCCGGTACGTCCCTGATTTGATGCTGCCGGCTAGTGGGTTGAGATCGAAAACGTGGTGCCCGGCCTCCTTACGAATGTCTTCCTTCCGAAGCTGCAACGCCTCGGCAATCCGGCAGCCTGTGTATGCCGCTATAAGCGGAGCCCATCTCTTAGCTGCTGCGGTCTTTGCGTCCTCTTTCGGCTTCTGAGCGTAGCTGAGGCAAGAGTTGAAAATTGCTCCAGCTTCCTGATCCGTGAAACCCTTAGACCGTGTCCGGATTTTCTTCTCGGCCTTGATCTTGATGACATTAGCCGGATTATTGGACAGCTTGCGATTATCAACCGCCCATCCGAATACTGATCGTATGCCAGGCAGATCACCATCCTTCAAGCTCTTGGCAGTCACCACCTCCAGCCGGGCAGCCTTGAACGACAGCATGTCCTGCTCTGTCACGCGGCCGGCATCGTCATGACCCAAATGTTTGATCAGTCGGTCTATGGCGCCCTTATAGACGTCGTGGGTTTTTTTGGAGCGGCCGGTGGCCTTGGCCTCCTGCCACCACGCACCAAATAGCTCGGTGATTTTTAATTTTGGTTTGATCGCCGTTACGGTTTCGATGGACGGGAAGCGTTGCGCCTTTGGATCGGGCGAGTAATCGCCTTCAGCGTTACGGCGTAGCTGCCAGCCTGCATCCAGCGCAGCGGTGCCGACAAGATGCAGGAATCGGCGTCGGTCACTCTGAGCGAGATGGATGCGCTGTCGGATCAATACCCAATCACCGATCAACCCAAACCGCTCCTCCAGGCTATCAAACTGGCCTGCTGGAAGGGCATTCACAGCCGCGGTGAGATCGCCTTCGCCAAACACCGCCAGTGCGGTCATCGCTTCATTCGGCATAAGCGCGGCTGGTGGCGGGGACTGTATGCGGCCCTCCAGAGCCGCGCGATGTAGGGCCTTGTGAAAGCTCCACGGACCCGGGTCGCCAGGACTATCGGAATGGATTTCGTTGTAAATCCGGTACGCCTCGCCAGACAGAGCGACCAGCGCCTTGTGCGAGAGGGTGACGGGCTCAGCTTCGGTCAGTTCGAACAGTCGGCGGAGATGATCCAGTGCGTTCGCCTGCCGAGCCGCGGCAAGGAGTAGATCATCCGTTTCTAGGCTGAACGAAACGTCGCTCCCGATCTTCACCACCTTGATGAAGGGTCGTTCGGTGCCAAGACTGAGCAGCACGCGCTTGCCGCGCAGCGGAGCGACGACTTTGGTGGGGACGCGAACACGGAACTGGGGGATGCTGGATCGGGCGCGAGTGGACATTGAGAAGTTCAAGGAAACCATTGGTCTGTGTGGCACTTTCGTGTGGCACTCAGGACCGAATTTCCAATAAAATCAACACATCCAATAGGATAGATGGTGCTGCCAGACAGGATTGAACTGTCGAAGGAAGTCCCTCTTTCACTGAAATAGTCGAGCTTTTCGCTCCGGCCATTGCTTGCTGAACATCAGCCGAGTAAGCGCCCGTCACGTCGCGGTCGGTTCGCGCCAAGCATCCTTGCAGGTCAGTGATAGGTGCGGCTTGAAGGACTTTGCGCCTCCCCCTTTGCCTGCTTGGCTGCGCTAACGAGCTGCTTTGCCAGCATCCCGTCCAGCAGTTCTTCCAATGCGCTCACGTCTGTTGCTCCCTCAGTGAGGCGTTGATCAGCCGCTTCAAGGGCATCGTAATAAGGCTTCTTGTTTCCAGCGATCTGTTCGGGAATTGTCGGAGCGCCTGGTAGTAAACTGTCCAGTTTGATGCTCATCACGACGTACGACACAGCACGGGCTGTGCGACCGTTGCCGTCGGCAAAGGGATGTATCCAGTTGAGCCGCCACAAAACATACGCAGCGAGATGCACAGCACTCATCGACCAGTTATCGTTTACGTAGTCGCAAAGATGCTCGATCTCCTCGGAGACGAACGGAGCTTCCGGCGGTTGATGCTTGCTGCCATGGATTGTCACATTCGTGTTGCGCCACGTCCCCGCCAAGGGATGGATGCCGTTCAAAGCAGCTTGATGCAACTTAAGGACTAAGCTGGATCGCAGACGGAACGGGCGTTCCGGTTCTTTGACAAATGACCGGATCATCTCAAGCGCGAGATCAAACTGGCGTATGCCATTTTCCGCTTCGCGCCGCGCAACTTCATCTGGATCGCTAAGAAGTGGCGCTGTCTCGGCTACGCTATGCCGGTCATCTGCCACGCTTCAGCTACTCGCTCGAATGGAGCTTCTTGTCGAGCGCTGCAACCATCTCCCGCGTGATCCGCTCGTTCTCGATGTGGGTGTTGCCGTACGCGAAGCTGCGGCGCTGCTCGCCCAATTGATCCGGAGTCATCTCGATGTGGCGAGCTCGCTCAATCAGTTCCTTAAGGTCATCAGTCATCGAGCCACTCCCCTTGTCGAAGCGATCATAGCGAACGGCTCACGTTCCTGTAAAGTTCCTAATCGCTGGTAAAAGTACGTATCGTTTCCGATGCGGCGTTTAGGTGACTCGTGCAGTCGTGTCGAGCTGCCAAGGACGATTTCAAGTCGTCGTGGCCCTCGACCACGAGCAGTCGGCCACGTACGGAGATGTGGCCTCTGAGCGTGCGTGTGGCAAGGGGCTGTACACGATGAGTTCTGGTATTGGCGGTCAACGCTAAGCGAGGGGAGAAAAGAGATGGCAGTAGGTCCTGTAGAACCGTTCATGTTGGAGTATGAGAGCGAAGTAGACGAATATCTCAACGACCTTCTAAAGCGTCCTGAGTGCCGTTCGATGGAGGAAGTCGAGAGGCGTGCGAACATGCTTACCAAAGACACTGCCCTCAGAGCATACTTCATCAATAGGGCGAGGCAGACTTCGGGGTGACTCCGATGCGCCCTTCGTGACGGGCTGGCGCATTGCGTTGCCGGTGCCCCGCAGTGCGCGTTTGCCGCGGCTCTCGTCAGTGGAAGGTCCTGGTGCTGCCAGACAGGATTGAACTGTCGACCTCTCCATTACCAATGGAGTGCTCTACCACTGAGCTACGGCAGCGTGCCCGGGAAAAATTGAATCGGCCCCATGGGCCCGTCCAAGCGGGCGGTTCTTGCCACAGGCCTCCCGTTGGTGCAAGCGAAACAGCGCCCCTGTTGGCGGCGAAATCGGCAGAAATCGGCGTTCCTCGCCAGTGATTCCGTCCAATCCGGCCGATTTCGGTCCGATCGGGTTCCGTTCCAGCCGGAAAGCTCCTGATCCGTCCCGCCGCCGAATCATGGCATCGCGCGCAACTGGCCGACCGGGCAGGGTGCGCGGGCGGCGGCCATTGGCTATGGTCGGCCTCGCGCAGGACGTCGGCGGTTTGAGAGTTTCGGGAATGACAGGCGATCAAGGCAAGGGCGGCGGGCAGGCCGGAGCCCGCGTGAAGGATTCACGACAGGATCGTCTCAAGCTGGCGCTGCGCGAAAATCTGAAGCGGCGGAAATCGCAGGCGCGCGGTCGCGAGGATGGGGCCTCTTCCGAACCGGCCCATGGCTCACTAGATGGCGGCTCGCTAGATGACGCCGATGGAAACGAGTCGGGCCGCTAAGCCGGCTCGTGTGTGTTGCAACAAGAAGCGAGTCGCCGAGATGGCCATGGATGAGACGACGATCGATCGGCTGAACGCCACCGCCACCGCCTTCCCGCGCCATGAGCAGACCTTTCCGACCCTGACCGCGCATGAGATCGAGCGAATGCGCCGCTTCGGCGAGCCGCGGTCGTATGGGGATGGCGAGGCGCTGTTCGAGACCGGCAAGCCGGGGCCCGGCATGTTCGTGGTGCTGTCGGGCCATGTGTCGATTACCCAGCGCGATGGTCTTGGCCGTGTCACGCCGATCATCGACCAGGGGCCGGGGCAGTTCCTTGCCGAGATCGGCCAGCTCTCCGGCCGCGCCGCGCTGGTCGACGGCCATGCCGAGGGCCCCGTCGAGACGCTGTTGCTGCCGCCCGAGCGGCTGCGCGCGCTGCTGGTCGCCGAGGCTGATCTCGGCGAGCGCATCATGCGCGCGCTGATCCTGCGCCGCGTCAGCCTGATCCAGGGCGGCGCCGGCGGGCCGGTGCTGATCGGCTCCGCGTCGGTCGGCAACATGGCGCCGCTGCAGAATTTCCTGGCGCGTAACGGCCAACCGCATCACGTCCTTGATCCCGGGACTGACAAGGATGCCGCCGACCTCGTCGCGCGCTATTCGCCGACGCGCGCCGAGCTGCCGCTGGTGGTCTGTCCGAACGGCACGGTGCTGCGCAATCCGTCCGAGACCGCGCTTGCGATGGCGCTCGGCATGATCGGCAACAGTGCGCAAGACAAGGTCTACGATGTCGCGGTGGTCGGCAGCGGGCCGGCCGGACTCTCCACCGCGGTCTACGCGGCTTCCGAGGGCCTGTCGGTCGCGGTGTTCGATTCCCGCGCCTTCGGCGGCCAGGCCGGCGCCAGCATGCGGATCGAGAACTATCTGGGCTTCCCGACCGGCATCACCGGCCAGGCGCTCGCCGGGCGCGCCTTCAACCAGGCGCAGAAGTTCGGCGCCGAGATGCTGATCCCGGTCTCGATCAAATCGCTCGACTGCTCGAAGGCGTCGGGCGCGTTCACGCTGGCCACCGGATGCGGCCACACGCTGCGCGCCAAGTCGGTGGTGGTCGCGAGCGGCGCGCGCTATCGCCGGCCGGCGATCGACAATCTCGAGAGCTATGAGGGCCGCGGCGTCTGGTACTGGGCCTCGCCGATCGAGGCGAAGCTCTGCGCCCAGCAGGATGTCGTGCTGGTCGGCGGCGGCAACTCCGCCGGCCAGGCCGCGGTTTATCTCGCGGCGCATGCGCGCCGGGTCAACATGATGATCCGCGGCGGCGGGCTCGGGGCCAGCATGTCGCGCTATTTGATCGAGCGCATCGAGGCGACGCCGAACATCGAGTTGATGTTCAACACCGAGGTGATCGGGCTCGAAGGCGCGGAGACGCTGGAGCGCGTGCGCTGGCGCAGCCGGCTCGCGCCCGAGGAGTTCATCATGGATATCCGCAATCTCTTCCTGTTCGTCGGCGCCGATCCGGCGACCGGCTGGCTCGAGGGCTGCGGCGTGCAGGTCGACCACGGCGGCTTCGTGATGACCGGTGTGCAGAAAGGCGACGGCGCGCCCGCCGTGCCGCTGCTCGAGACCACGGTGCCCGGCGTATTCGCGGTCGGCGACGTCCGCTCCGGTTCGGTCAAGCGCGTCGGCGGCGCGATCGGCGAAGGCGCGCAGGTCGTTGCGGCGCTGCACGGGTATCTCGCCGATGACGGCAGCCCGTCGCTGTAGGGATGTCGATACGACACTATCCCCGTCATCCTGAGGAGCGGCGAAGCGGCGTCTCGAAGGATGAATCGGCCATAGTGCGGCCGTGCATCCTTCGAGGCTCGCCCAGCGGCGCAATTGCGCCGCAAGGCTCGCGCCTCCAGCGACAAAGGCGAAGCCTTTGCGCGGGGATGACGGGTCAAAAACGGCGGACAAGGTAAGAGGTCGCAAATGACAAAAGGCTGCACCCATATCGCCGGCATCCAGGACGTCACGCCGAGTGCGCTTGGCTGCGAGGAATGCCTGAAGAGCGGCAGCCGCTGGCTGCATTTGCGGATCTGCCGGACCTGCGGTCATGTCGGCTGCTGCGACGACTCGCCGAACCGGCATGCGACGGCGCATTTCCACGCCACCGGCCATCCCGTGATCGAGGGGTACGATCCGCCGGAAGGCTGGGGCTGGTGCTATGTCGACGAGGTGCTGTTCGACCTGTCGAAGCGCAAGACGCCGCATAACGGGCCGATCCCGCGCTATTATTGATTCAATTTCTCACGAGGCGCACGCGTCGTCGGCGCGTGACGGACGCAAGGACCATCCCCGTCATCCCCGCGCAAAGGCTTCGCCTTTGTCGCTGGAGGTGCGAGCCTTGCGGCGCAATTGCGCCGCAAGGGCGCGCACCTCAGGATGACGGGGCAACTAAAATCCGGCGCCGGCCAATTTCGCATGACATGTCGGCCATCCTGCCATCGAACCATGTAGCAATTTTCAAAGACGCATCGTAACGTGGTGCGGGTTTCTCAACGGGGAGTGGGCCACATGACGACGCTCGTGCTTGTGCACGTCATTATCAGCCTGATTGCTATCGTCGCCGGTGTGATCGTGATGTTCGGCCTGCTCGGCTCGCGCGCGATGCCCGGACTGACCTCGATCTTCCTCATCCTCACGATCCTGACCAACGCCACCGGCTTCGTGATCCCGCCTCTGGTGACCGAGAAGCTGCTGCCGTCGCACATCATCGGCGGCCTCTCGCTGGTGCTGCTCGCGATCGCCTGCATCGCGCTGTATGCGATGCAGCTCAAGGGCGCCTGGCGCCCGATCTATATCGTGACCGCGATGGTCTCGCTTTATCTCAACGTCTTCGTGCTGATCATCCAGAGCTTCCTCAAGGTGCCTGCGCTGCAGGCGCTGGCGCCGGCCGTGCCGCCGAACCCGCCGTCCGGGCCGGTATTTGCCGTGGTGCAGGGCATCGTGCTGGTGTTCTTCGCCGTGGTGATCATCGGTGCCTGGCGCCGGTTCAGGCCGGTCACGTTCGCCTGATCCGGGCCGGATGACATCATTTCGCGGCGACGCACGGCATAGAAGATGATGTGCGGTGGCGTGTCCGGGATGCGCCGTCGCCCGAGGTGCGCTCACGCCTGGCGTGGGCGGACCAAAAAATCAGCAACAAGAGGAGCAATCAAATGCCCACCATCACCACCAAAGACGGCGTCGAGATCTTCTACAAGGATTGGGGTTCGGGCCAGCCGATCGTGTTCAGCCATGGCTGGCCGCTGTCGTCGGACGACTGGGACACCCAGATGCTGTTCTTCGCGAGTCACGGCTTTCGCGTGGTCGCCCACGACCGCCGTGGCCACGGCCGCTCCGCCCAGGTCGCCGACGGCCATGACATGGACCACTATGCCGACGACCTAGCGGCCGTCACCGCGCATCTCGACCTGAAGAATGCCATCCATGTCGGCCATTCCACCGGCGGCGGCGAGGTGGTGCATTACATTGCCCGCCACGGCGAGAGCCGGGTGGCGAAGGCCGCGCTCCTGAGCGCGGTGCCGCCCCTGATGGTGCAGACGGCGGCCAATCCCGGCGGTCTGCCGAAGTCGGTGTTCGACGGCTTGCAGGCCCAGCTCGCGGCCAACCGCTCGCAGTTCTACCGCGATCTCCCGGCCGGCCCGTTCTATGGCTACAATCGGCCCGGCGCAAAGCCGTCGGAAGCCGTGATCCAGAACTGGTGGCGGCAGGGCATGATTGGCGGCGCCAAGGCGCATTACGACGGCATCGTCGCGTTCTCGCAGACCGACTTTACCGAGGATCTGAAGAAGATCACCGTGCCGGTGCTGGTGATGCATGGCGACGACGACCAGATCGTGCCCTACGCCGATTCCGCTCCGCTGTCGGCCAAGCTCCTGAAGAACGGCACGCTGAAGACCTACAAGGGTTTTCCGCACGGCATGCCGACGACGGAAGCGGAGACGATCAACAAGGATCTGCTGGCGTTCATCAAGGGGTGAGGCGGCTGGCGCTGCGCGTCGTACCGCTTGTCTCAACGCCGCGCAGCTTCATCCCCTCCAAAGTGAGGCTGCCACCGACGGCAAGGTTCCCGCCTTGGCGGGGCCATTGCGAGCGAGGAGAAATTTCGGAATAATGGAAATTTATCCCTGATTTGCCCGGCGTGTCAAGTTGCCTTGCCGATCCCGGGTGCCGTCGGCATGCTTTGCATGGGGTTGTTTTCGATATTTTGCCTGTGCGCTTGCCGGTTCCCCTGAGCGGGGGGGGGCCTTGAGGCCATGCGGTACCGCCGGCGGCCGCAAGGCGTTATAAGGACCGTCATGTCCCCGCCCGCCCCCCTGAAACTGATCGCCCTCGATGCCGATGACCTCGCGGTCATCTCCGCCCATGTGCAGGACGCCCGCGTCCAGCCCGCCGACATCGTCTGGCGGCAGGACGAGAAGCGCCTCGTGGTCGGTCTGAACCGGCTGGACTGGGAGCAGACCCTGGCCGGTGCCACTTCTTCGCGCCGGCTGATCGCCGCGCTCAGGTTCGACCGGGTGCTGGCATGCAAGGCGCGCAATATCGACCTGGAGGCGCCGGAGGCCACCCTGGAACTGCTCGGGATCGAATTCCATGCCTCCGACCCGCCGGGCGGCAGCGCGCTGCTGATGTTCGGCCAGGGTGCGGCGCTGCGGCTCGATGTCGAGTGCCTGGAGTGCGAATTGACCGATCTCGGGCCCGACGATCTCGGGGTGGGGCCGGCGTAAATTTGGTGTCGTCCCGGCCTGGTGCGCAATTGCGCACGACGGGGAGATTGCGCGCCTGCCAAGGGTTGACGGCCATTATCCGCCGCGCCATTGAGCAGGGACCCAAAGTCCTCTTCAGAAAGCCGCCATGCCCGTTCGCCTGGACCGACAGAGCGCCGATTTCGAGCAACGCTTCCGCGAATTCCTGGCGGCCAAGCGCGAGGTATCGGCCGACGTCGAGCGCGCCACCCGCGCAATCGTCGACGATGTGGCCGCCCGCGGCGATGCGGCGCTGCTCGAGGCGACCAAAAAGTTCGACCGGCTCGAACTCGACGCCGCCGGCCTGCGCATCACCGCCGCCGAGATCGACGCCGCGGTTGCGGCCTGCGACGCCAAGACCGTCGAGGCGCTGACATTCGCGCGCGACCGGATCGAGACCTTTCACCGCCGCCAGCTGCCGAAGGACGAGCGCTTCACCGATGCCGCCGGCGTAGAGCTCGGCTGGCGCTGGAGCGCGGTCGATGCGGTCGGGCTTTACGTGCCCGGCGGTACCGCGGCCTATCCGTCCTCGGTGCTGATGAACGCGGTGCCGGCCCGGGTCGCCGGCGTGCCGCGGGTGGTGATGGTGGTGCCGGCGCCGGACGGCAAGCTCAACCCGCTGGTACTCGCAGCCGCCCATCTCGGCGGTGTCTCGGAAATTTACCGCGTCGGCGGCGCCCAGGCGGTGGCGGCGCTGGCCTATGGCACCGCAACGATCGCGCCGGTCGCCAAGATCGTCGGCCCCGGCAACGCCTATGTCGCCGCGGCCAAGCGGCAGGTATTCGGCAAGGTCGGTATCGATATGATCGCCGGCCCTTCCGAGGTGCTCGTGATAGCCGACGACACCGGCAATGCGGACTGGATCGCGGCCGATCTCCTGGCGCAGGCCGAGCATGACGTCAGCGCGCAGTCGATCCTGATCACCGACAGTGCGCGGCTCGCCGCCGACGTCGAGCGCGCGGTCGAGGCGCAGCTGGCGACGCTGCCGCGCGCCGAGATCGCCCGCACCTCGTGGAACGACTTTGGTGCCGTAATCAAAGTGACAAGACTCGACGACGCGGTCGAGCTCGCCAATGCGATCGCGGCCGAACATCTGGAGATCATGACCGCGGACGCCGAGGGCCTGTCGAAAAAGGTCCGCAACGCCGGGGCGATCTTCCTCGGGCCCCATACCCCGGAGGCGATCGGCGACTATGTCGGTGGCTCCAATCACGTGCTGCCGACCGCGCGCTCGGCCCGGTTCTCCTCGGGCCTCGGGGTGCTTGACTTCATGAAGCGAACCTCGATCCTGCGGTGCGGGCCGGATCAGCTTCGTGCGCTCGGGCCTGCCGCGATGACGCTCGGTCAGGCCGAGGGTCTCGATGCTCATTCACGTTCCGTCGGATTGCGCCTCAACCTCTCATGAACAAGCCACCAGACGACGAGGATTCCGACAATCGCATCGTCGCGGTGACGCTCGACGAGGAATCGATCGGCCGTTCCGGGCCCGACATCGAGCATGAGCGGGCAATCGCCATCTACGACCTGGTCGAGCAGAACCTGTTCGCGCCCGAAGGCGCAGCCAGGCCGGGGCCCTATACCCTGCATATCGCGATCACCGGCAACCGGCTGATGTTCGATATCAGGAGAGAAGACGGCACGCCGGTGGTGGCGCATCTGCTGTCGCTGACGCCGTTCCGCCGCGTCGTGAAGGACTACTTCATGATCTGCGACAGCTACTACCAGGCGATCCGGACCGCGACACCGGACAAGATCGAGGCCATCGACATGGGCCGCCGTGGCATCCATGACGAAGGCTCGCGCACGCTGCAGGAGCGGCTCAAGGGCAAGGTACGCGTCGATTTCGAGACCGCGCGGCGGCTGTTCACGCTGATCACTGTGCTGCACTGGAAGGGTGAGGGCGGGCAATGATCGGAATGACACTTGACGGGGGCGTACCCCGGTCGAAAAAAGCCTGATCGCATGGAAGCGCCGCGCGCGCGCACCCCGCAGGCCGTGCTGTTCGCATGCGGTCACAACGCCGTGCGCTCGCCGATGGCCGAAAGCCTGCTGCAGCAGATGTTCCCGCAAGGCGTCTATGTCCGCTCGGCCGGCGTGAAGAAGGGCGAGCTCGATCCGTTCGCGGTCGCCGTGATGGCCGAGTTCGGCCAGGACATTTCCGGCCACAAGCCGCAGACGTTCGAGGAGCTCGAGGATTGGGAGGGGCTGAACTTCGACCTCATCATCACGCTGTCGCCCGAGGCGCACCACAAGGCGCTGGATCTGACCCGGACGCTCGCCGCCGATGTCGAATACTGGCCGACCCATGATCCGACCGGCACCAGCGGCAATCGCGAGCAGAAGCTCGCGGCCTATCGCGAGGTCTGCGACGGCCTGTTGCTGCGCATCCGCCGCCGCTTCACCAAGGCCGGCGCCGCGAATTTGTGAGGCTCCGCGCAGGGACCCGCGTGTTCCGATTCGCACGGTCCGCCCCTTGTCGCCAGACTGACAAACAGCTGTGCTTATGGGGCCTTGTCGCCCACGGGGAAGCGCGATTCGCGGCCGGTTCCAAGGTTGTGCATCCATGCCCCATCCGATAGGTTCCGCCCGCGTCCGTCCCCCCGATTCAGCCCAAAAGCCCGCATGCTAGGCCGTCCCAAATTCGTTCTTGCTTCCGGTTCGCCGCGGCGGCTGGCCCTGCTCAACCAGGCCGGCATCGAGCCCGACGCGCTGCGCCCGGCCGATGTCGACGAGACCCCGCGGCGGGGCGAGTTGCCGCGCGCCTGCGCCAACCGCCTGGCGCGTGCGAAAGCGGACGCGGCGCTGAAGTCGGTGCAGCTCGACGACGATCTGCGCGGCTCCTTCATCATTGCCGCCGACACCGTGGTGGCGGTCGGCCGCCGCATCCTGCCCAAGGCCAATCTGGTCGATGAAGCCGCGCAATGCCTGCGGCTGCTGTCGGGCCGCAATCACCGTGTCTACACCGCGATCTGTGTGGTGACGCCGCGCGAGGCGTTCCGCCAGCGCCTGGTCGAGACCCGCGTGCGCTTCAAGCGGCTCAGCGACGACGATATCCAGGCCTATATCGGCTCCGGCGAATGGCGCGGCAAAGCCGGTGGCTACGCCGTGCAGGGCATCGCCGGATCCTTCGTGGTCAAGATGGTCGGCTCCTACACCAACGTCGTCGGCCTGCCGCTCTACGAGACCGTGACCTTGCTCGGCGGCGAGGGTTTTCCGATCCGCCACGGCTGGCTCAACGCCGTCGCGGTGTGAGATCAATCCTGATGTATCGGCATTCGCGGTGCACCTCTCCCCTTGTGGGAGAGGTCAAATCGCATCGCCGGATGCGATTTGGGTGAGGGGTCTGTTTCCGCGGATAGAGACCCCCTCATCCGGCGCTGCGCGCCACCTTCTCCCACATCCGCCTCCGTCAAGGCTTCGGCGGACAAGAGGGGAGAAGGGAAGAGGAGCCGGAGCATAGCGGAACAAGCGATCGCCTCCTCAATTGCCAACTGGTGTAAACTCCGTCCCAGCCATGACTGACCAAGCCCGAACACCCCCGGCCACAGCGCGCACCTGCCCGATCTGCGGCAAGCCCGCCCAGCAGTCCTTTCTCCCGTTCTGCTCGTCGCGCTGCCGCGACGTCGACCTCAACCGCTGGCTCAGCGGCCGCTATGTCGTTCCCGGCCGCGAGGACGACGTGGAGGACCCGGAATAGCCAAGATTTCCCAACAAGTTGGGGAAACAATGCCAGGCGGGGCCGTCGCGCCGAAGCCTTTGGCGAAGGCGGGTGGACACAGCGCCCCGACCTCTCTATAAACCGCCCGCTCGCTGCGGCCTTTTCGGCCCCGCGGGTTTGCCCAGGTAGCTCAGTTGGTAGAGCATGCGACTGAAAATCGCAGTGTCGGTGGTTCGATCCCGCCCCTGGGCACCATTCCCCTCATGGCAAGCTTGATCGGCTCGTAGCCCGGATGCACGGGGCGCCGCATCGACATCGGCGTGAAGCGACCTAGAGCATTTCATTGCTTAACTGAATCGGAGGGGATTCCGGTTTTTGGCGGTTTGTGATTCAAGATGCTGACTGGATTGGAGGCCAGCATCGCATGACCCGACCTCTTTCCCTGGATCTTCGCGAGCGTGTGGTGGCGTCGGTTTTGGCGGGCGAGAGCTGCCGATCTGTGGCGGAACGGTTTGGTGTTGCGGTCTCGTCGGTTGTGAAGTGGTCACAGCGGCAGCGGGCGACCGGCTCGGTTGCGCCCGGCAAGATGGGCGGTCACCGCAAGCCCTTGCTTGATCCGCATCGTGCCTTCATTGTCGAGCGGATCATTCAGACGCCGCACCTGACGCTGCATGGTCTGAAGGCGGAACTGGCAGCTCGTGGGGTCAAGGTCTCACACAACGCGGTCTGGCTGTTCCTGCGCCGGGAAGGGCTGCGGTTCAAAAAAAACACTGTTCGCCCTCGAACAAGCGCGCGCCGACGTCTCTCGTAGGCGCCAGCGTTGGCGATCCTGGCAGGCCGGACTTGATCCGGGCCGGCTCGTCTTCATCGATGAGACTTGGATCAAGACCAACATGGCCCCTTTGCGGGGCTGGGGCCCCAAGGGCGCACGCCTGCGCGGCTTCGCCCCGCACGGTCACTGGCGTACCCTCACATTCCTCGGCGCGCTCCGCCATGACCAACTCACGGCACCCTGCGTCTTCGACGGCCCGATCAACGGCGAATGCTTCTGCGCTTATGTGAAGCACCTTCTCCTGCCAACCCTGCGCGAAGGCGACATCGTCATTCTCGACAACCTCGGAAGCCACAAGTCGAAAGCTGTCAGGCAAATGATCCAGGCTGCTGGCGCCAGGCTCTGGTACCTGCCGCCATACTCGCCCGACCTCAACCCGATCGAACAGGCCTTCTCCAAGATCAAACACTGGATGCGGCAGGCTCAGAGGCGCACCGTCGAAGACACTTGGCGCCACATCGGTCACCTCGTTCAGGACATCCAGCCTCGCGAATGCGCAAACTACTTCGCAAACGCCGGTTATGCTTCAGTCAAAATGTGAAACGCTCTAGCGATAGTCCTTGTTGTCGATCACCTTGCCGTCCTTGCCACCACCAGCGTCGGTCGGCATGCATTCGACCTGCACGAGGTCGGGATAGAGCTCCCAGGTTCGCACCAGGAATTTCCTGCGGATGCCGTAGGAGGTGATGACACAGCGGTTCAGCACCGGGCTGACCGCCGCAGCGACGTAGCCGGGATAAAACAGCGAACCATGGTGGAGGACGCTCCAGATCTCGTTGAACCAGGTCGAACGCACCCGGAACGTCACGGTGTTCTGCTCGGTGCAGGGCAGGGTCTCGCAACCGTAGACCTCGTGGATCTCCAGGCCTTCGGTTTGCGAGCCTGAGAGGTTCTGCGAGTTGGAGAGATACAGCTGCTCGTCGTGCCGCACGGTGGCAAGGTACCAGGGCAAGGTCGCTGCGACCGTCGCTGCGCCGTAGACGAGGTAGCAGACGGCGATCGTCGCCAGGATCATGATTCCGCCGCGCGCCTTGCTGAATTCCGGATCGCCATAGGCGTCCTTGGCGTAGACGGAGCGCGCCCACAGCGCGCGGTATCGCGCGAACGCCCATCGCACGAAGCGGTAGATTCGCCAGGTGACCGGCGCGATCAAGGTCAGATAGATCCACCCGCAGGAACGGACGAACTGCGACCAGAACCGGCCGAGCATGCTCAGTTCCCGGTGGGCGCGTCCGAGATCCGACTGGTCATAGGACTTCTTGGCCTCATAGGCCTTGGTCTTGAAGTCGGACAGCGTCTTGTCGATGCCGTCCAGCAACGCGTCGGCGTCGTTATGCGGCTTTTCTGTCATGGGGCATCCAGCTCGACGTGAAGTTGCGGCTCGTAGCGTCGAAGCCGATGTCGAGCGTACCGCTGAAGGCGGCGTCCGCCATCGTCTTCTCGACGATCATGGCCTCGATGCGCTTGATGCGGCCCGGCAGTCCGCGGGCTCCGATCTCGGGCGAATAGGTCTTGTCGCAGAACTCCCGCAGCTGCACCTCGGGGAAGCGCACCTCGATCGATTGCGCCGCGTAGAAGGCGTTGATCCGTGAGATTTCGCGGAACACGATCTTCTCGATCGTGTCCATATTGAGCTTGTGGAACAGGATGATGTTCTCGCGTCCCTCAAAGCGGTTCAGGAATTCCGTCCGGAAGGCCTTCTTCAGGTCGCGGATGGTGAGTTCGTAAGCCTCATCCTGGGTCAAATCGCCGGGACCGGTGCCGACCCGCAGCGCATGATCCGCGCCGATGTTGGTGGTCATCGGCATCACCACGTCGCCGAACTCGACCTTGCGGCCCAGATTGTCGCGGCAGCGTCCGTCATCGAGGATGTTGAGGCAGATGTTGAAGATGTCGGGGTGAGCCTTCTCGATCTCGTCCCACAGCATGACCTGATACGGATTGGCCCGCACCGAATTGGTCATCTCGCCGCCGGCAGCGAAGCCGTCATAGCCCGGAGGCGCGCCGATCAGCTTGGTGACGTCGTTCTTCTCCATGAATTCGCCCATGTCGTAGCGGTTCAACGCCTTGTCGGTGTCGAACAAGGCCTCCGCCAACCCCTTGGCGACCTCGGTCTTGCCGACGCCACTGGCGCCGCAGAACAGGAACGGCAGCGGCCTGTCGGTGCGCCGTCCCCGCCGCCAGACCTTGACGGCACGATCGACGTGATCGAGCACCGCGTCCTGACCGAACACGCGCCGCTTCAGCGAGCCGTGGAGATTGAGCAACTTGACGGCGTCGTTCTGCTTGAGCTTGGAGGCGCCGATGCCGGAGATCAGCGAAAATTCATCGATCACCATAGCTGCGGTGAACAGCAGCCGATCGTTGATCTCCTTGGTGACGGCTTTGTATTTCACCCGATTTTCGTCGACGGCCGCCTGGGTCCGCGCGATGTCGCCGCGCAGTTGGAGAATTTCGGGCGTCGCATAGCCGGACGCCCTGGCGATCAGATCGAAGTCGGCATCGCTTGCTGAGGCCTTGTCGGCGGGCTCATCGAGGTGCCGCTTCTTTTCTTCTTCCTCGAGCCCGCGCAGCTGGGCCTCCATGTGCGCGATCGACTTCTCGCCCTCGCGTTGTGCAGCATAGTAGCCCTTGATCTTGGCCTGGTATTCGGCGAACTCGGCCTTATGGCGCGCGATGGCGGCGCGCACAGCAGCGGCTTTTTCCTCGTTTCCGGAAGCCGGCCCGCTGGCCGCAAGACGCGCGAGCTCCGCCTCCAGCTCCGAGAGCAGCGGCGGCGTCGAGTGCGCCCGCAACAAATAGCGCGCCATGCCGCGATCGAGCAGGGTGCGGGTGCGCGCAGGCTGCGCCGCGGTGAGCCCGGTGTCGAGCGAACGATACTTGCTCGACATGTCGATGGCGGCCTTGACCGCCGCCGGATCGATTCGGACCTCGTAGTTCTCCTCGATATCCCTCGCGCCATGCAGCGCGATCTCCTCGAGCTCGGCGCCGACCGGCTCGGTCAGATCCATCAGCGTGAAGTGATCGCGGAAGTCGGAATGGCATTTGAGGACCTGTGTCAGGTCGGCCTCGCGCACCTCGAGGAAGACCTGCGTCTTCTTCGCCTTCACCATCGCCGTCAACGCGTTGACGATGTGCATCAGCCCGCTGTTGCGCAGCGCATCGATCAGATCGAGCGTATCCTCGACAATCAGAACGCTATCGGGGGTGCGGTTCAGGATGGCAAATATCGCCTTGAACTGCTTGACGATCGCGTCGTTGTCGCCGAGGCCGAACAGGCCGTCGGTGTCGAGCCAGAACAGCCGCTTGTTGACGATGTCGAACGGCGCGTCGGGGTCGGCCTTGCGCGCCTGCAGCGCCAGCGCCAGCGTGGTGATGCCGACGCCGCTCGGACCGGAGACGATCACGCTGTTCGCTTCCATCCGCGTCAGGATGGTGCACAACTCCTCGAACTTCTCCGCGCGGCCAACCAGCTTGAAGTTCTTCCGGCTGGCGAGCTTGTCGCTGCCGGTGATCAGGAAGTTGTCGGCCATTTGGGGATTTCCATCAGTCAGGCTTGCGGTCAGTCAGGCTTGCGGTACGGAAGGCCGGACCGGCAGTCCCGGTCCGGGGCGGGCCTCAGATCTGCCCGAAAGTGATTTCCTTGTCGTCGACCGGTTTCGGCGCCGCGGAAGCGGCCGACGCGCCGGGATCCTTGGCGTCCATGCCGATGCTCTCCTGCAGCCGCGCACGTACGGTGGCGGTGACGTCGGTGAGCTCCCCGAGTCGGCTCTGGATGTTGGACAGCCCGTCCTCCCGCAGCTTGTTGGCGGCCTGCAGCGATTCGGCGATGTTCGACATCGACTCGACCTTCTCCATGATCCGCTTGGATTGCTCGTCGACCTGCAGCGCCTGGCGGATGACCTCCTTGTTGGCGACGTCGTCGGTCACCGCATTCATCGCCCGCATCGAATCGCGCACGCTCTCCGAGGCCTCATTGAGCGCCGAGTTGTTGAGCGCCTGAATGGTGGTGTTCAGGCTGGTGGCGACACTCGCGATACCGTCGCTGGAGAGTTCACGCAGGTTGACATTCTGCTTGCCGAGGGCGTCGTGGAAGGTGTTGGCATCGACCGCATCCTTCCCTAGATCGGCCACGGTCTTCTTGGTGCCGCGCCCGCTGTCGAGCAGAGCGGTGACGTGGCGCTCGAAATCGTTCTTCTTGCGCTCGCGCTCGAGCCGGGCAAGGGTGTCCTCGCCCTCTCGCGCGGTCGACAGTGCCTGCACCTTGTCCTTGTTCGCCGCGCAGGCGAGGTCTATGCCCTTGTCGAGAATCGCGACCACCGTGATCATCTGCGAGTTGATCTTGACCAGCTTGTCGGCTTGCCCTTCGATCCCGCCGAGTTCGTCGCGCAGCTCCGAGACCGTGACCTGCGACTTGTCGATGTAGTCGAGCGCCGCCTTGATGATGCCTTCGACGCGCTTGACGTGCTCGGGACCGGAGATGTCGAGCATCTTGCGGACCTGGTCCTTCTCGGCTTTGAACTTGCCCTGCTTGGCGTCGCGCTCGGCCTTCTCCACGATGATCGCCTGCGCCTTGTCGCGGCAGGTCTTGAGGTCATCGATCCGCTTGGCGATCAGGAGTTCCTTGGCGGCGATTTCGGCCTGTGCGGATTTCTTGATGCCGCCGAACAGGCCGGTCTGCGTCTTCAGCTTGGCGATGTCGCGCTCGAGCATCTCCTTGTCCGAGGTAATCTGCCGCGCTTCGGATTCGACTCCCGACGTGCGGCGGTCCCAATCGGCCTCGCGCTTGCGATCCTCCTCGATCTCCGCGAAGGTATCCAGCACGACATTGTCGCCGGCGGTGCGCAGCGTGTAGAGCGCATCGAGATTGTCGACCAACGGCCGGATCATCTCGCGGAAGTCGAGAACGCCCTTGTTCATGTCCGCAAAGGTCTGCTTCATCTTGGCGAAGACGGTCGTCGACGACAGCTCGATCAGCTTGCGCTGCATCAGCGTGCGCTGCTGCGCCAGATATTCCTTGTAGGCCTCGAGCTGCTTGATCGACGCCTTGCACTCCTCGGCAAGGTCCGGCGAGAGCAGGGCACCGATCTGGCGGCTGCGCTCTTCCGGCGCGGCCTCGGGATTGAAGACGATCTTGGCCACAGGATTGGCGGTGATGTCGACGGGCGCGGCCTGCGTCGCCTGCTTCGGCGCCATCCGCGCCTTGATGGCTTCGTTGACGGCGGTCGATTCCGCGAGTTTCGGGGATGCAGGGGTAGACATTGCAGTCGTCTCCAGGTCTGGCGACTCCGGAAAAGGAGCCGCATGGGCGGCGCAGGCGTCAGGCCGCGTCGCGGGAAATTGTCCTTAGGGGGCTTGCATCAAAATCCGGCTGGCGCCGACGCTAGATGCGACTCCTTAGCCGCACAACCATAGGGAGGCTCAATTCGGACCGTCAACCAAACGAAATCGTGACATTCTTTACGCATCGTTCTGCGCTTGCTGTAAGTTTCAGCCCGGAAGGAAGCTCATTGTTTTCAATCGGCGTTTTGTCCCTTCATGACCGGCTGGCTCGATCGAGCCTGGGCGGGAGGCCGGCCCCGACGTAGGGTCCTTCGCATTCGTCGCATGAGGTGGCCCTTAGGTTGACGTCCGCAAGGTTCGCACGGTGATTTGAACTCAAGGGTGCCGCGATACGAAGAAAGCGAGCCTCTTCACGGCCTAAATATTTGAACCTTCTCTTGAAATGCCCGGTCCCCATGACGAGTCTGGCCGCGCGTGATCGCGTTCTCACCATTCGCAGTTTGAAAAATCCGATAGCAATTTCAATAGTATGCGAGCTCGGAATTTCCTTCCGAGTGACTAGACTAGCTTCCCACTTCCCAGCCGCTTTTTGACCCTCCCTGCTCGCCGCTCGCAGGGAAGAAAGCAGCCGCAACCGCGGGGTCAGCTGCCCGGCCGCGCCTTCAGACAGGGCTGGAGCACGTGCCTCAGTCGCCGCGCGACCGCCGGCGCGTCCTGTTCGGCCACGTTCGTGAAGCCGACCAGCAGTGCCTCGACAGACTGCTGCGTGATGGTTCGTGCCGACAGCGCCTCGGCGCCGAAGCCGGCAGCTTTCGCAAGCTCCGCCAGCGCGACGTCGCGCACGCCTGCGGTGAACTGAACGACGAGATGCATGCCGCCCGGCTTGAGCGCGATCGCGATCTCTTCGCCGAATTCGGCCTCGAGCGCATCGACCAGGGCGGCACGGCGGGCGGCATAGAGCTTGCGCATGCGCTTCAGGTGCCGCGAGAACTGTCCCTCGGCCATGAAGGCCGCGACCATGCGTTGCTCGAACAGGCCGTGTCCCGCGGACCGCGTGGCGCTGGCGTCAACGAAATTTCCGAGCAACCGGTCGGGCAACACCGATAGCCGAGCCGCAGGCCGGGAAACAGCGTCTTGCTGAAGCTTCCCGCATAGATCACCCGCTGCTCCCGATCGAGACTCTTCAGCGCCGGCAGCGGGCGGCCGACGAAGCGGAATTCACTGTCGTAATCGTCCTCGATCACATAGGCGTCGGCGGTGTTGGCCCAGCCGAGCAGTGCCAGCGGCCGCGGCAACGAAGTGCCGATCCGAGCGGAGATTGATGCGATGGTGTGACCACGACGATGCGGGCCTTGCGCGCCTGCCTCATTCCATCGGCAACCCGCATCCCGTCAGCGTCAACGCGAACCGGAATGAGCCTGGCGCCCGCCATGTCCAGCGCGGCGCGAACCGGCGGGAAGTAAGGGTCCTCGATCCAGGCCCGGTCATGGCGTCGTAGCAGCACCCGGAGCGCCAGATCGAGGCCGTCCTGAAAGCCGCTGGTGATCACGATCTGCTGCCACTGGCAGACGATCCCGCGCGAGGATGCGAGATAGGCGACCTCCTGGCGCAATGGCTGGAGGCCGGCCGTATCAGGATATGTCATGTCGGCGGACGAGATCCGGCGGCCGGATCGCGGCGGCTTCGGCTTCGGGCTGGCGGTCGCGGTGCGCACCAGCGAGGGGCTGTCGTCGGTGCCGGGCAATCCCGGCGAGTTCACCTGGAACGGCGCCTACGGCACGCAGTTCTTCTGCGATCCGAAGGAGCGCCTCGTCGTGGTGGTCGGAACCGCAGCGCCCGGCGAGCTGCGCAAATATTATCGCGAGAACGTGCAGGACATCGTCTACGGCGCGATGGTGAAGTGATCGTCCTCCAAATTTCTGGAGAGTCGTTCACAGATGTCGGCTCGCCGAAATAGCAAAAGGCCCATCGCTCAATCCGGGCGACTGGCCTTCAAATTTGCGTGGGCTACCACTGCCGGTAGACGCCGGTCAGCGTGCCGTTGTTGTTCCCTTCCGGACCAACGTCGCCCTGTGTCGAGCTGGACGCCGGATGGTTGCTGCCGTTCATCGCGCCATACCAACCGGGTTCATTGTACATGACCGGCGGCTGATAGGTCTCGTAGCGCGGGCCGCCGTAGCATCGCGGGCCGGGGTTCCCGTAAGGATGGTAGCCCTGCGCGAACCCACCGGCCGTCGTTGCGATCAGCGAGCCGCGGCCAGAGCCAGGATCTTGGTCTTCCGTTGCATTCATACACTCCTTGCTGGTGTCACGACCAAGGCCGCCGCGGACCGGCGTTCCTGATCCGCCATGCAGCTGACGAAGGTGAATTTGCACGGAGGTCGATCAGGATTTGGTGAAGAGCCTTGCGCTGTGGGATCGGCGCGCCGGCTCTGCCCGGTCGCATGCATTCGCTGGATCGCTATGCTTTTCCAGCTATAACGGTCCACAGCAGGCTGCGCCCAAGCCGGGCGCTTCGTAAAAGGAAGCCCGCCGACCGGGGCGGGCAAGGTCTCAGGGAGGAAAACGCTCTGACAAGGGAGCGTACAGCCAGTTTCGTTGATTCGATGGCGGCTGCGAAGATCGTATAACTACTGTCATCAGGGCCGGCATTATGCGAATGCTCGTGCGGGCCGCAGGCGGAAATGCGTAGCAACACGGCGCAATTACAGGGGAAGTTCATGAGCACGTCTGGAGTTTTTGCGCGCGTCGTCGCGGCGATCGGAGCCGGCGCCGTGGCGTGGCGGCGGATGCAGGGCGCCGAGCCCGCGCCGGCCTGGGGCAGCGCGCCGCAAATCCCGGCGGCGAAGTCGCAGGGCGCGATCCCGACGCTGAAGATGCCGACCGCACGGGGGTGGGACAAGGGCCAGCTTCCGACCGCTGCGCCAGGGCTCAAGGTGAACGCCTTTGCGGCCGGGCTCGATCATCCCCGCTGGATCAACGTGCTGCCGAACGGCGACGTCCTGATCGCGGAGGCGACGCAAATCGCAGGCACCCCGCGCAGCGTCTTCCACTATGCAATGCAGGCGACGATGCGCCGCGCCGCAGCCCTCGGCGTCAGCGCCAACCGCATCACGCTGCTGCGCGACCGCGACGGCGACGGCGTTGCCGAAAGCAGCAGTGCCTTCATGGAAGGATTGCGCCAGCCGTTCGGCATGGCGCTGATCGGCGACACGTTCTATGTCGGCAACACCGACGGGGTGGTCGCGTTTCCCTACGCCGCGGGCGCGGATCGCATCACGGCGGAGGGACGCAAGCTCGTCACGTTCAAGCCCGACGGGCACTGGACGCGCAGCCTGCTGCCGAGCGCCGACGGCAAGAAGCTCTACGCCGGCGTCGGCTCGCTCAGCAACATTGCCGAGAACGGCATGAGGGTCGAGGAAGGCCGTGCCGCGATTTACGAGCTCGATCTCGCAGCCGGCACCAGCCGCATCTTCGCCGGCGGCCTGCGCAACCCGGTCGGGCTCGCATGGGAGCCGACCACCAATGTGCTGTGGACCGTCGTCAATGAGCGCGACGGCATCGGCGACGAGACGCCGCCGGACTATCTGACCTCGGTACGCGACGGCGGCTTCTATGGCTGGCCCTATTGCTACTGGGGCAAGACGGTGGACGATCGCGTGCCGCAGGATCCGGCGATGGTCGCCAAGGCGATCCAGCCGGACTACGCGCTCGGCGGCCACACCGCCTCGCTCGGCCTGTGCTGGATGCCCGCGGGCACGCTGCCGGGTTTCCCCGATGGCATGGCGATCGGCCAGCACGGCTCGTGGAATCGCTCGACGCTGTCGGGCTACAAAGTGGTGTTCGTGCCGTTTACGAACGGCCGCCCCTCGGGGCCGGCACGCGACATCCTGTCGGGCTTCCTCGCGCCCGACGAGAAGGTGTCGTACGGCCGCCCGGTCGGCGTTGCGCTCGGTCCCGACGGCTCGTTGCTGGTGGCCGACGATGTCGGCAACGTGATCTGGCGCGTCACGGGAGCGTAGTGGCAAGCGAGCTAGTTCTTGGGCGGCGTGTACCCGTCCGTCAGCGCTTGCATGAACGCGACGAGCGCATTTTCCTCCTGGTCGGTGAGGCCGAGATGGCCGGTCTTGCTGGTGTTCATGTTGTCGGCGGTCTCCGGCACTGGCCAGCAGCCGGTGCCTTCGCGCGGATCATGCACGGCGCAACGCGGCAGCACGTCGCGCGTGTTGTAGAAGTGGACGATCTCTTTCAGGCTCTTGAAGTAGCCGTTATGGCCGTAGGCCTTGACGAAATCGGGCGACGGCCGCTTGTCGACATTGCGCAGTGTCGGCACCTGGAATCGACCGCGGGTCTGCGGCGCCAGCGGTTTCCAGCGCGCGTCGACTGCGGAGGGCTGACTGAGCGGATGACCGTTCGCCAGGAAGGCGCCGACCCCGCCATCGACGAACGCAGCGCCATCCTTGTTCGCGACATAGCCGCGATCATCAGGCGTGTTTTCCGCGTAATATGGCAGCTCCGGGTTCGCGGGCGTCCCGATATTGCTGGCGGTGAAGTCGGTAAACAGCGGATCTTCTCCGGGGCCGCCGTCGCGATGACATTCGTTGCACCGGCCCTTGCCGCGGAAGACCTCGTATCCCTGCTGCTCCACCGGAGTGAAGGTGGCTTTTCCAGCCTGTACGGCATCGTATTTCGAGGAAAACGCCGTGACCTCGTGCGAGGCCTCGTAGCCCGCGATCGACTGCGCCATCTGATCGAAGGTGGTCGCAGCGCGGCCGCGATCCACATTGCTGAGATGCACCGGGAGCGGATCGACGGCGGATGGAGGTCCCGGCGCGTTGCAGACAGTCTCAACGTCGGCAGGCCAGTCGATGGCGAACGCCTGTGCGCCCCAAACGGCCTCGAACAAGCTGCGATAGGGGCGCTGCGAGACGCGATACACCGCGCAGGCGATATCGGGCAGGCCCATCTCGACCGGATTGGTCGGCGGTCCTTCGGCCTGCTCGGCAGCGGGATTGCCGAGGCGCCGTCCGGTCGCGCGCATGTCCCAGAAATTGCCGCCGACCAGATCACCCTGGCCTTCGTTGTAGTGCAGGACCGGCGCCAGCGGCGCGTAGGTGTGGGTCTGTGGCTTGCGTTCGCTGAAGCGGGTGCGGACCGAGCCGGGATAAGAGCCCGTGGTCCGGTTGATCTCCGAGATCGGTCCGGTGAATCCGGTCTCCGGCGTATGGCAGAAGGCACAGGCTTCGTTGCGATTCACCGACAGCTGCTTGTCGAAGAGCAGCAACTTGCCGAGCAACTCGATCTGCTGCACCTGATTGTCGGGAGCGGCTGTCAGATGAGTCAACGTATCGCCTTCGATCCGGTCGATCTCGGCTTCCACGCTGGCGATCTCGGCAAGCGTGGCCGGCGACAACGGGCCCGCGCCGTCTCGCGCGAGCAGCAGCGGAATCGCCGTGCATGTCGCCGCGACGGCAACGGCGATCCCGGCCAGAACCCGAAAGCTCATCTCGTCCCCCCAAGAGGTCTTCGCGATGCAACCCGCCCGCGTTGTCGGCGCAGGACCGGCAGCCTACAAGTCGAGTCTGCGGCACTCAATGGGCCTCGATGGGTCACTCGTAGTCTGACCGGGTCAAGACGCATCTGCCGCGCACCTTCGCGAAGGTCTGGTGAAGGCATCCGGACGCGGTGCAGAGCCTTGGCTGGTTGCCGCATTGCAGGGCTGAATAATCGAGGTGGATGACGGTGGCATCATTGTCGAAGGTCGCGAAATAGTGACCGCCCTCGGGTCCCGCGGCGCACCTCGCCTGGACAGCATGTTGAACTTCGGCAGGCAACCGTTCGATCCGCTCGGTGCTCCAGACCGGGTCGACGGCGGCAACCGCCGTTGCCTTCGCGGCGAGGGCCTGTCCAATAAGAACTGCGCCCATCGCCAATGCTGGTAATGCTCTTATCGGACTCCTCTCGAGGCCTGAAACGGCGTCGTGCCACGCGAACGCACCCTCGATCCAGGAACTAGTTTGACGAACTGCGGAAGATAAGTTGGCTAAGACTGGATGGACTTTCCAGTCAGGCTGTAAAGTGCGATCCGGCGCCACCAGGCGCACGCCCGATTGCTCCCATCTTGCGCACCGCCTCGCCCACCGGGCTGGCGATGGCCGCAGGCGCTTCAACGCCGCCTGGCGATCGATTGCATAAAGCTGCGGTCCGCCTCCGGCAGCGCCGCGGTCCAGGCCGGCTCGTCGCCGGGCTCGGGCAGCACATGGCCGAACTCGATCATCTGCCGTGGCTGCAACTCGTTGAGATAGACCCAGACCGCGCGCTTGCTGTCGGCATTGGCGGCTGCTCCCACCGCGTCCGCCATCAGTTTGATCATGCGCGTCTTGTCGACCGCGGCGCGGCCGGAACGGATGTGGCCGTAGACGAAGATGTGGTCATGCGCGACCGGGACGCCGCCCATGAACCAGTTGCCGGGATTGACCTCGCTGAAGATCACCTGCGCGAAATAGCTCGGCGCGCCCGTCACCTCGGCGTGGATCCGGGTGATCTCGCCCGCGATCCGGCCCTTCTGTTCCGCGCTGAGGCGGCCTTGCGCACTGATGCAGGCATAGGTTGGCATCTGCGTGACCTCGCTTGGATGTCGATCGGGTCCAGCTTCCGCACCGAATCCGTGCCGTCAAGCGCAAGGATCACGCAGGCGTCAGTGGCCCAGGAACTCGCGGATGGCTTGCGCGATCTCGGCGGCGTGGGTTTCCAGCGCGAAGTGTCCGGTGTCGAAGAATTTGACCACCGCCTTCGGATTGTCGCGCTTGAACGCCTCGGCGCCCGGCGGCAGGAAGAACGGATCGTTCTTGCCCCACACCGCGAGGAACGGCGGTTGATGGGAGCGGAAGTAGGTCTGGAAGGCCGGGTAGAGCGCGACGTTGCTCTTGTAGTCGCCGAACAGATCGAGCTGCACGTCATGCGCGCCCGGTCGCGTCATGTAGTAGTTGTCGAGGTTCTGGCCATCAGGCGACACCGCTTGCGGATCTGACGTGCCGTGGGTGTACTGCCAGCGCGTGGTGTCCGGCGTCAGGAAGGCGCGCAGCGCGGCGCGGTTCGCTGGCGACGGGTCTTGCCAATAGGCCTTGATCGGCGTCCAGCCGTCGCTGAGGCCTTCCTCATAGGCGTTGCCGTTCTGCGAGATGATCGCGGTGATCCGCTCGGGATGCTTGACCGCGAGGCGGAAGCCGGTCGGCGCGCCGTAGTCAAACACATAGACCGCGTAGCGATTGAAACCGATCACTTCGGTGAAGCGGTCGATCACGCCGGCGATGCCGTCGAACGTGTAGTTGAACTTGTCGCGAGGCGGCATGTCCGACTGGCCGAAGCCGGGGAGATCAGGCGCCACGATATGGAATTTGTCCGCGAGCAGCGGGATCAGATCGCGGAACATGTGGCCTGCGCTCGGGAAGCCGTGCAGCAGCAGCAGTTTTGGCGCGCTGGGCGAGCCGGCCTCGCGATAGAATACCTTGAAGCCGTCGACATCGGTCGTGCGGTATTTGATCTGAGACATCTGTCACTCCTTGTGGCCGTGATGGTGTGGTGAGGTTTGGGAAGTCAGGATTAGGTCTGCCAGACAAGCGCCCCGATCGCTTCCCGGATGATGTCGGCGACGAGCTTTGGCGCCGTCACGATCGGGGTGTGATCGACCGCATGTGAGCGCACGGCAGCCTTCATCCGCGCCGCCATGCTGCGCTGGGTCCCGGGCGCGATCATCCGGTCGTCCTCGGCAACCAGGAACCAGCTCGGGACGTCCTTCCAGAGCGGGCGGCCGACCGGCACCGTGATGCAGGCGGTCGAAATCGGCCGCTGCACGGCGGCGAGCACCGCGAGGTCCTCGGCGCGCGCGCCTTGCGCGAACGCCGATGCGAAGGCAGGCTCGGGCAGCCAGATCAGGCCGTTCGCGTCGGGCGCGAGCTTTGGCGCGAACGGATGCGGCGGTGCGCGATAGAACATTTCGGCCACCGTCTCGCCCTCGTCCGGCGCCAGCGCCGCGACATAGGCCAGCGCCTTGACGCGCGGCGAGCGGGTTTCGGCGATCACGGCGCCGGCATAGGCATGGCCCGCCAACACGATCGGTCCTTCGATGCGGTCCAGCGTGCGGTTCAGCGCGGCGACATCGTCGGCGAGCGAAGTCAGCGGCAACGGTGCCGCCACCGCGGTGATGCCCTCGGCATCGAGCGCGGTGATCACCCGCGCCCAGCTCGACCCGTCGGCCCATGCGCCATGGGCAAGCACCACGCTGACATCCTTGTTCGACATCTTGAGCTCCCTCGTTTCAGTTGGAACCGACGGTAACCTCTAAAATAGGATTTGACAGGTTATGATCCCTATGATCCAGTGTTCGTAACTTGTCAATAGGCTTTAAGCAGGTTATGGCGGCGAGGTCGCACAAGCCGTCCAGGAGAGCGTCACCGTGCAATCCCACCCGCCTGCGATGTTCATCGCCGATAGCTTGGGTCTCGATTTCATGAATTCGATCGCGACCCCGGTCGATACGCCGGTCGACTGGATCGCCGAAGGCGATGGTCTGCTGCGCTGGCTCGCACAGGCGAAGCTGGTGCCGTCAGATGTGCTCGACGAGCTGAAGGCGCGCGCGGCGCCGGGCGAACTCGACCGCGTCGCCGGTCAGGCGCGCGATCTGCGCGAATGGTTCCGCGGCTTCGTCCGCAAGCATATGGGCCGGCCGCTGACGCCGCGGGCGCTCAGGGAATTGGAGCCGCTGAACCGGCTGCTCGAAAGCGACACTGGCTTCAGCAAGATCGTGCCGCATCGTCACGATGATCATGATGGTTTCGCGCTGGAGCGAACGCGACGCTGGCGCTCCGCCGAAACATTACTCCTGCCGATCGGCGAGGCGATGGCCAGGGTCGTCTGCGAGGAAAGTTTTTCCGACATCAAGGCGTGCGAGGGCCCGGCCTGCACGATGATGTTTGCCGATCATACGCGGGCGCGTGCACGCCGATGGTGCAGCATGGCGGTCTGCGGCAACCGCGCCAAGCAGGCCGCGCATCGCAGCCGGGTCAAGGACAGAGGCTGAGACCAGCATCGAGATCCCTCCAGGCCCGATCGCTCGGAAGCGCCTAAAACCGGAATGAAATCCGTAGCGGTTCTCAACCATGCACCTTGAGCCTTCCTCAACTTCCCGGGTCGATGCTTTGCCCGCCGCACAGGACGGACCAGGGATCGACAAGGAGCTTGAGCATGCCGGCCAAAGGACGAGCGACCGCGAGCAACGCCACCGCGCAATCGCGCGAGGATATCCTGAACGCGCGGGCCATCAGCACGCTGGGCGCCGGCGTCGTCAACGCGATGAGCGCTGTCGGCGCCGCCGTGATCAAGAAGCACAAGCCGGCGCTCGGCAAGAGCCCGGATTGGTTCTGGCACGTGTTCGCGAAATGCGAGGCCAAGGCCGCGCGCGTCGCCGAGCAGGCCGCGCGGGATCCGGAGGCCTGTGGCGATGCCACCTTCATCGAAGTCTATGCCGCGCAATTGCCGAAGCTGATGGCATCCGCACTCGAGAGCCACGACAAGGCGCTCAAGGCGAAGTGAGGTCGCGTCAAGTGGAAGCTGGCAACGGCGATCGTGCAGTTGTCGTTCCCCCGATCTCTCTCTGCCGCGTCGCAGCGCAAAGCAGCCATGCGCCTGAAACCATAACCCGCCGCCGTTCGTAACCAACGGGTGGCGGAAGTCCGCGCCCGCGGGCTTCCGGATTCTTCAATCCAAGGCGGTAGATGGTGAAGCACCTTGTTTCCGATGAAGAGAAGTGTGACGCGTGCAACGGGACCGGCTTTCCAGCGGTGAAGCAGCCGGGCGAGCCGGGACGGAAGATTTATCCCGAGCCCTGCAAGAAGTGCGGCGGCAAGGGGCGGATCAGGAAGGCAACGTGGGGGAAATAGCCGCCTGAAGCAATCAGTCCTGTAGGGCGGGTTAGCGTTAGCGTAACCCGCCGCAACGCGATGCGCTGGAGCGATGGTGGGGTTACGGCTTCGCCTAACCCGCCCTACGTAGTTGCGGTGATCGCGCGGTGCGACCGCGTGTGACGCGCGTCACGGCGGCCACGCGCGCAGCGAGCCATTGATAGCGCCATGAACGGGCGGTTCTCCCGTCAATCATGGAGCTGAAGATGACGTCCTCCCTTGCGATCAGTGTTTCCGATGACGGCCTTGCTCTGGTGCCGGAGCATGATCAAGTCGCCGCGTCCCTCGTTCCCGCCGATGCGGCCGGCGCGCCGCAGCGCCAGTTCTGGGAGACCGAGCACACCCGTCCGGATTTCCAGCCCTCCAACGAGGCAGCACCCGAGCTGGTCGCGGCCACCGCCAACTATCTCGGCGAATGCATGCGGCATCCCTATCTGCCGGTGTCGGAAATCCGCGCGCGGCAGTTCGCCCGGATCAAGGAGCTGGTCGAGCTCGCCTACCGCGACATTCCGGTCTACCGCGCCAAGTATGATGCGGCAGGATTCAAGCCAGAGCATCTGCGCGACTATAACGACATCCAGAAGATCCCTGTCATCACCAAGCCCGAGCTGGTCGCGGCCTTCCCGGACCAGTGCGTCAACAAAAAGTACAAGCCGGAGAATCTGTTTCCGACGCGCTCATCGGGCTCCTCCGGCCAGACCCTGCTGATCCGCGTCGATTACGATGCGGTGATCACCGACACCATCCAGGGCGTCCGCCAGTTCGCGATGCAGAGCGGCGGCAATTACCGCGCTGATGATCTGCTCGCCCATGTCTACACGGTGCCTTGGTGGTTCGATTCGATCGGCGGCGACTATCCGACCGCCTTCATCTCGAACCTGATCCCGCCGGCGCGCGTCGCCCAGCATCTGCGCTATCTCGGGCCGAAGATACTCTCGCTCTATCCGTCGAGCCTCGATGCGCTGATGCCGCATGTCGACGAGTTCCGCTCTTCGCTCAATCTCGCGGTGACGCATTCGGAATACTCCTCGCGTACTGCCCGTCAGGAATGGTCGCGTCAGCTCGGCGTGCCCGTGCTCGACGAATATTCCTCCGAGGAGGCGACGCGGATCGCGCTCGAGATGCCCAACGGCCAGTATCACGTCTGCGAGGACACCGTGCATCTCGACGTGCTCGACCCCGTCACGATTCAGCCGCAGGCTGCCGGCCAGTCCGGCATCGCCGTGATCACAAATTTGCTCAACGAGGCGATGCCGTTCATCCGCTACGTGCAGGGCGACTACATCACCCAGCCCGCCAATCCCGCGCCGTCTGATATCAACTGGTCGCAGATCGCCAGCATCGACGGCCGGCTCAACGACGCCTTCGTCAACCGCGACGGCCGCAAGGTCCCGGCCGGCAGCATCCTGGATGCGACCTATCGCTGGATGTTCGATTGCAATCTGCATCTGGCGCAGTTCGAGATCGTGCAACGCGGCGTCGACCTCGTCGAGGCGCGCGTCGTGCTCGGCCAGGATACGCCGATGTCACGTCTGCACGGCTCGGTCGCGCATCTCGAGGATCTGCTCGCGGCCTGCCTCGAACATCCGGTCCGGGTGCAGGCCAACGCGCTGCTCGCGTTTCCGCCCAAGGTCGGCAAGCGCCGCCCGATCCGCCGCGAGATCGACGAATGCCAGCCGCACGGGTGGATGCCATGACACAGTCGCTGAACCGCATCGCCGCCATGACGGCGCGCTATTACTACATTCTGCGCTCGTCATGGCTCCGGCTGCTCGAGATCGTCTACTGGCCGGCGATGCAGATGCTGGTGTGGGGTTTCCTCTACACCTACCTCTATCAAAGCAAGTCGGCGATGGCCTCCACCGCCGGCCTGCTGCTCGGCGCCGTCCTGCTCTGGGACGTGCTGTTTCGCGGCCAGCTCGGCTTCACCTTCACCTTCCTGGAGGAGATCTGGTCGCGCAATCTCGCCAACCTGATGATGAGCCCGTTGCAGCCTTTCGAGCTTGCGGCCTCGCTGATGCTGATGAGCCTGATCCGGCTCGTGATCGGCACGCTGCCGGTGACATTGCTGACGCTGCTGCTGTTCGGCTTCAACGTCTATGCGATGGGGCCGGGGCTGATCGCGTTCTTCCTCAACCTGATGCTGACCAGCTGGGCGATCGGGCTCGTCGTGGCCGGCCTCGTGATCCGCCAGGGCCTCGGCGCTGAAAGCCTCGCCTACTCGATCATGATCGTGCTGCTGCCGCTGTGCTGCGTCTACTATCCGGTGGAAGCGCTGCCAGCCTGGCTGCATCCGGTCGCCTGGTCGCTGACGCCGACCTATGTGTTCGAGGGTATGCGCGCCGTGCTGCTCGACGGCACCTTCCGCACTGACCTGATGATCGAATGCCTCGCGCTCAATGCCGTCTATCTCGGCGTGGGCTTCGCCACATTCGTCGCCCTGTTGCAGAGCGCCCGCCACAAGGGCGGCCTCCTCACCATGGGCGAGTAAGGGAGACATCCATGAGCCGCATCGAACGCTTTTTGCCCCGCAGACATCTGACATCGGTTTCGCCAAACACCACGCCCGCGCAGGACAATGCGCCCGACAGCCTCGGTATCGATGAGGCACCGGCCATCGCGGTCGAGGACCTCTGCAAGAAGTACCGCACCCATTGGGCCGTCGACGACGTGAACTTCAACGTGCCGAAGGGCTGGACCGTCGGCCTGCTCGGCGGCAACGGTGCCGGCAAGACCGCCACCATTGCCATGATCATGGGCCTGGTGGTGCCGAGTTTCGGCCGCGCCATGGTGCTCGGCCACGACATGGCGACCGAGCGTCACAAGGTGCTCAGCCGGATGAATTTCGAAAGCCCCTATGTCGCGTTGCCGGGACGGCTCACCGTGCGGCAGAACCTCACCGTGTTCGGACGGCTGTATGGTGTCGCCAATCTCAAGGCGCGGATCGAGCAGCTGATCGAGGATTTCGAGCTCGGCGACGTGCTCGACCGTGTCACCGGGCGGCTCTCGGCCGGGCAGAAGACCCGCGTCGCCGTCGCGAAGGCGCTGATCAACGATCCGGACGTGCTGTTGCTCGACGAGCCGACCGCATCGCTCGACCCTGACCGTGCCGAGTGGGTGCGCAGCCGGCTGCGCGCCTATCAAAAGCGCCGCGGCGCCACCATCCTGCTGTCCTCGCACAACATGACCGAGGTCGAGCAGCTCTGTGACTTCGTCGTCATCATGAGCCACGGCCGCGTCGTCGCGATGGGACGTCCGGGCGAGCTCGCCGAGCGCTTCAAGTGCCGGGACCTCGACGAGGTCTTCATCTATCTGGCGAGGGTCGCGTGATGCCGCTGCTTGGTTCCCCGAACCGCGAACGGATCGCGATCCGCCGGGAGCGCCGTTCCGACGTGGCGGCGCGCGAAGCCCTGCTCGATGCCGCGTTCGGCCCTGGCCGCTTCGCCAAGACCTCGGAGCGGCTGCGCGAAGGGCGCAAGCCGGCGCGCGGCCTTGCCCTGGTCGCGCGGCGCGGCGGCCGGCTGGTCGGCACGTTAAGGCTGTGGCCGGTCGTGACCGGCACCGGTCACGCCTGCCTGCTGCTCGGCCCGCTAGCTGTGGCGGAGGAGGCGCGGTGTCTCGGCATCGGCGCAGCGCTGATGCGGCAGGCCTTGCAGCGGGCGCAGCGGCTCGGCTACCGCGCCGTCATCCTGGTCGGCGATGCAGCCTATTATGACCGCTTCGGCTTCTCGGCGGCGAAAACCGGCGCGCTCCGCATGGCCGGCCCGTATCAGCGCGACCGCCCTTTGGCCTGCGAACTCGTGCCGGGCGCGTTGCGCGGGGCGGGCGGCCTGATTGCCGCAGCGAGCCCGCCGCCGTCGCGGCTGTCCGGATTGATGGACCGGATCGCCGGCAGCCAGGCCCCGGTCGGGCAACCGGCCTGATCCGGCACCTTTTCCGGCTTGGGGGGCCTTGGGGGCATGGCGGTTTGGTTGTTCTTGGCGTAAAGCAGCCCAAATCGTCATGCGGCTGTGCCGCCTGCCGGGTACGCAGCCTCAGGTCGTCCCGCTCGACGTTCTGCACCCGGACCAATCAAGGTTTCCCATTCCGTGCCCTTTCCGACCACAAGTTCGCCGCTCGCCCGCGCCTTGGCTGAGCGCAACTACGAACAGCCGACCCCCGTCCAGCTCGCTGTGCTCGCGGACGACGCCGTCGACCGCGATCTGCTAGTTTCGGCCCAAACCGGCTCGGGCAAGACCGTTGCCTACGGATTGGCCATGGCAAAAGATCTGCTCGACGGCGCCGAGCGGTTCGAGCCGGCGGCCGCGCCGCTGGCGCTGATCGTCGCGCCGACCCGCGAACTCGCCTTGCAGGTTCAGCGCGAGCTCGCATGGCTCTATGAGCATGCGGACGGTCGCGTCGTCTCCTGCGTCGGCGGCATGGACCCGCGCCGCGAGCAGCGCGAGCTTGCCGCAGGCGCCCACATCGTGGTCGGCACGCCCGGCCGGCTGTGCGACCATTTGCGGCGCGGCCGTCTCGACATTTCGGGGTTGCGGGTCGTCGTTCTCGACGAGGCCGATGAGATGCTCAATCTCGGCTTCCGCGAGGACATGGAATTCATCCTCGAGACCACGCCGGACACCCGTCGCACCTTGCTGTTCTCGGCGACGTTTCCGCGCGGCATCGTCGCGCTGGCCAAGCAGTACCAGCAGCAGGCGTTCCGGATCGAGGTCGCGGGCGACGAGGGCGGCCATGCCGATATCGAGTACCGCGCCATCCGGGTGGCGGCCGACGATGTCGAGCACGCGGTCGTCAACGTGCTGCGCTTCCATGAGGCGCCGAGCGCGCTGGTGTTCTGCAACACGCGAGAAGCCGTCAGGCATTTGCAGGCGGCGCTGCTGGAGCGCGGGTTCTCCGTGGCCTCGCTGTCAGGCGAAATGACCCAGAACGAGCGCACCCAGGCGCTGCAGGCGTTGCGCGACGGACGGTCCAGGGTCTGTGTCGCGACCGACGTGGCGGCGCGCGGCATCGACCTGCCGAGCCTCGACCTCGTCATTCATGCGGATCTGCCGAAAGATCCGGAGGTCATGCAGCATCGCTCGGGCCGCACCGGCCGCGCCGGCCGCAAGGGTGTCAGCATCCTGCTGGTGCCGCCGGCACGGCGGCGGCGCGCCGAACTGCTGCTGGATCTCGCCGGCATCGATGTGGTCTGGGGCTCTGCGCCGCAGGCGGACGAGATCCGCAAGCTCGACCATGACCGCCTGCTGCAGGACGCGGTGTTCTCCGAGGAGGTGACCTCCGACGATCAGGTGCTCGCGCAAGCCTTGCTTGCCGAACGGCCGCCCGAGGCGATCGCCGCGGCGCTTGCCCGGTTTTATCGCGCGCGGCTGCCTGCGCCCGAAGACATTCTCGATCCCGGCGAGGGCCGGGGCCACGATCGCCGCGGCGAGCGCGCCTCGCGCCGCGATGATCGTCCCGCCGGGCCGCGATCGAATACCGGCAAAGCTTCCCCGCGTCACGGCATCGAGGAGGCTACCGTCTGGTTCCGCGCCTCGATCGGACGCAGAAAGAATGCCGAAGCCCGCTGGCTGTTGCCGATGATCTGTCGCCGCGGCGGCATCGACAAGCACGACATCGGCGCCATCAAGATCCTGGATACGACCACCGAGTTCGAGATCGCCGCGCGGGTCGCGGATTCCTTCGCCGTCAAGATCAAGCGTCCGGACAAGGAAGACACCATCCGCATCGAGCCGCTGGCGGACGCTCCGCAGCGGCAGGCACCCTCCGACAAGCCGGCGCGCAAGCCCAGGCACGATCCTTGGCGTGACAAGGATGACGGCGGCCACAGCGCACCGCGCCGCCACGAGTCGCGTGACGATGTGGCCGCAAAACGACGCGGCAAGCCGGACCGCGAGGCGAGAGCGTTTTCGAACGAAGGCGCGAGCCGTTCGCGCGAAGACTACGCGCCAAGACAAGAATCCGGAGCTCCGTTCCGATTCAATCGGGACGGAAAGGGCGCGAAGCCGAAATTCGACAGCGAGCCGGGGTTCGGCAAAAAAAAGAAGCATCGGAGCAAGCCCGGCCAAACCGGACACTGGCCAGACGTGTCGGCGGCGAAGCCGAAGTTCGGCAAGAAGCCAAAGAAGAAGCATCGCGGTTGAGTTGGCGCCAGCGGCGCCGCTGCGCGTTCAGAACGTCGATGTATGGGTCTCGAGCGCTGCAACAAGTTCAGTGTCGTCCCGGGCAAGCGCAGCGCGACCCGGGACCCATAACCACCGATGCTCGTTGTTGCATCGTGCTCGGGCCGTAGCTCGCTTCAACGACGAAGGCCCGTGGTTATGGGTCCCGGCCTTCGCCGGGACGACGATGCGGAGAGACTTGCGCGACGAACCTGACTGCGTGTGCAGCCCCGTGTCTTGCCGCGGCCCACAACGCCCTCACGCCACCAGCGCGATCTTCGGCACGGCGGCGAGCACCGACTGGTTGCGGCCGTTGGCCTTGGCGGCGTAGAGCGCCTTGTCGGCGGCTTCGATCAGGTCGGACCATTGCTGGCCGGCGAGCGGCCGCATGCTGGCGACGCCGATGCTCACCGTCGTGATCTGCTCGCCCTCGCACCATTGCTGGACCTTGCCGCGGATGGTCTCTGCCAGGTTGAAGGCCTCGAGCGCGGTCGTGTTGGGCAGCAGCACGGCGAATTCCTCGCCGCCGAAGCGCGCCGGGCAATCGCCGGCGCGGCGCACCGCATCCGAAATGCAGATCGCGATTCCCACCAGCACCTGATCGCCGGCCTGATGCCCATAGGTGTCATTATAGGCCTTGAAGTGATCGGCATCGATCATCAACAGCGCGACCGGCTGGCCGTACCGGCCGGCCCGGCGCCATTCGCGGTCGATCTCGGCATCGAACTTGCGCCGGTTCTTCAGGCCGGTGAGGGCGTCGGTGGTCGCGAGCTCCTCGAGCTTGTCCTCGGCGTCGGCGCGGCGGACGATCTCGCGGGCCAGCACCAGCGTCGCGCTGAGCACGAACAGCACCAGAACGGCCATGATCGTGCCGATCCGGATCGCCTCGGTGCGCCACAGATTGAAGACGGCTTCGAGCGGCTTGCCGACCACGACGTAAAGCGGCCCGCTGTTGCTGCTGCGCCTGACATAGAGCCGCGGCGTGTCGTCGACCGGGCCCTTGCCGGAGAACGCACCGCCCCCCTTCAGGTTCTCGGAACTCCAATCCAGCTGCTCGGCAAGGTTCTTGCCGATCACGTCGAGATCGAACGGCGTCCGCATGATGATGGTGCGGTCGTTGCGCAGCACCGTGATGGTGTCGCCCGGCGTGAGGTTCAGCCGCCCGAACAGATCGTGGAAATAACTGAAGCGGATCGAGCCGACCACGACGCCGAGAAAGCGGCCGTCGTCGCCGGTGATGCGCCGGCTCAACACGATGGCGTAGGCGCCGCGATGCAGCATCGGCTGACTGACATACAGCCCGGTGTCGGGATGGTCGCGCTGGATGGTGAAATACTCCTCGTCGCTGCGGTTCTCCGGCTGCGGATCGAGGCTCGCCGCGTCGATGGTCAGATTGCCCTTGGTGTCGAACACCTGGATCGCGCCGAAATGCTTTGCGGTCGCGGCGTGATCGAACAGGATCAGCTGGCGCAGTTCCCTGCTGACGCCGCGGACCTCCGGCACTTCCAGATTGCTGGCGACCGCGCGCAGCGACAGGTCGTAGAGCTCGATGTTGCGGCTGATGTCGGCCTCGATGCCTGACGCCAGATTCTCCAGGGTTCGGCGGGCCAGTTGCTCCTCGCCGCGGCGCATGTCGAACATCACGCCGGCGCAGACCGCGGAAAAGCCGAGGACGGTCGCAACGGATGCGGCGATCAGCAGCTTTGCCGATAGCCGCCAGCGCCGCCTTGCGTCGTTTCCCCGTTGAAATGGCACGTCCCGCTCCAAAGCGCTGTCATGCAACGGGAAATCTTGTTGTCGTCTTAAATGGCGACAGCGGCCGCCGAATGGGTTAACGGGTGGTTGCCGGACCCTGGCTTTTTGTCATCGAGGATGTTGTGAACGACTACGACGCGCTGCGCGACTATCTGAAAAAGCAGCATTTGCCCGAATTCGTGCTGACCTTCGACGAGATCGAGGCGATCATCGATGCGGCGCTGCCGCGCGCCGCGCACCGGGCGTCGTGGTGGGAAACCCTGCGCAGCCCGCAGGAGAAGATGCCGCAGCGCGAAGCCTGCCTCGACGCCGGCTACATCGCCACGCGTCAGGCCGACGGCAAGAGCGTCAGGTTCAAACGAATGCCCAACCGTCGTCCCGGCGAACGCCGGGACCCATAACCACAGGGCATTGTTGTTACGAAGGCAACTGGCCCCAGCGCGTCATGGATGGGGCGCGGCGTATGGGTCCCGGCTCAAGACCGGGACGACAAGTTAGCTTGCGGCTTCCAGCCGTTCCTCGGTGAGGAGGCGCGTGGCGGCGTCGGCGTCCATCGGCTCGCCGAAGGCAAAGCCCTGTGCGTATTCGCAGCCGAGCTGGTAGAGCTCGACGGCGTCCGAATCCGTCTCGGCGCCTTCCGCGACCACTTCCATGCCGAGATCGTGCGCCAGCGCGATGATCGATTTCAGGATCACCGGGCGGGTGCCGCGGCTCGTGGTGCGGACGAAGGACTGGTCGATCTTGATGGTGTCGAACGGGAAGCGCTGCAGATAGGACAGCGAGGAGTGGCCAGTGCCGAAATCGTCGAGCGACAGCCCGGTGCCGAGCTCGCGGATTCGCGCCAGCATCTGCGCGGCGTGCTCCGGGTTCTCCATGACAAGCGATTCCGTCAGCTCCAGCTTCAGCGTGCCGCGCGCCACCGAGGAGCGTGACAGCACGGTGCGGATATCGTGGATCAAATCGTGGCGCAGCAATTGCCGCGACGACACGTTGACCGAAGCGAAGATCGGCTCGCGCGCCCGCATCGCGCGCTGCCACACCGCGAGCTGGCGCGCGGTCTGGTCCATCACGAACATGCCGAGATCGACGATCAGGCCGGTCTCTTCGGCAACGTTGATGAATTCCGACGGCGACATCCGGCCGAGCTTGGGATGGTCCCAGCGCGCCAGCGCCTCGAAGCCGGCGATCGCGCGATCTTCCAGCCGCACGATCGGCTGGTAAAGGATCGTGAGCTCCTGGCGCTCGATGGCGCGGCGCAGGTCGCTCTCCAGGGTCAGGCGGTCGGTCTTCCGCGCCCGCATCGCCGGCTTGTAGACGTCGATGCGGTCGCCGCCGATCCGCTTGGAATGATACATCGCAAGCTCGGCGTCCTTGATGATCTCGTCGGTCAGCGGCGCCGCCGGATCGGACAGCGCAAGGCCGATCGACGCGGTCAGGAAGATCTCGCGGTCGTTGAACGCGATCGGGGCGCGGATGGTTTTGCGGATGGTCTCGGCGAAGTTGGTGATCCGCGCCGGGTCCTGCTCCGACAGCAGGATCAGGCCGAACTGATCGCCGGCCATGCGCGCCAGCGTGTCCTGCGGCTTGAGGATGCGGGTCAGACGGCGCGCCAGCGTCAGCAGGATGGAGTCGCCGACCGCGATGCCGACGGAATCGTTGACCTGCTTGAAGCGGTCGAGGTCGATCACCATCAAGGTCGGCCGCAGGTTCGGCATGGTTTTGGCGAGGTTCGCCACCGCGCCGAGGCGGTCCATGAACAGCCGGCGGTTCGGCAGGCCGGTCAGATTGTCGTGCACCGAGTCATGCAGCATCCGCTCTTCGGAGTTCTTGAACTCGGTGACGTCGGTCAAGGTGCCGACCACGCGCGAGACCTCGCCGTCGGAGCCGACCACGGGCCGCGCCTTCAGCGCGAACCACATGAAGTGGCCGTCGGGCGTGCGCAGCCGGAAATCCTGCACCAGGCGGCCGCGGCGCTGGTCGAGCACGCTGTCGAGCGCGGCGCGGAAGCGGTCCTGGTCGAGCGGGTGCAGCACCTCGAGCCACTTCGCCGCCGGGCCCTCCAGCGTGCCGCGCTTCAGGCCGAGCAGCGCCTCGGTCTCCGGGCTGGTGAACACCTTGTCGGCGGACACGTCCCAGTCCCAAATCAGATCGCCGGAGCCGGTCAGCGCCAATGCGCGGCGCTCGACATCGGAGACCACGCCGGTGGTGGCGCCGCCGCCGGCGAAGGCGTGCTGCATCACCGTGAAGCCGATCAGCATCACGATCAGCACCAAACCGCCGAGCAGCGCCGGACCGACGATGTCGTTGGTGACGGAGCCCGCGACCGTCATGCCGGCCGCGACCACCCAGACCACCAGCAGGAACCAGGTCGGGATCAACAGCACCGCGCGGTCGAAGCCGTGGGTCGACAGATAGACGATCAGCGCGAAGCCGGCGAAGGCGATCATCACCAGCGACATCCGCGCGATGCCGGAGGCGACCGCGGGATCGAACAGCGCCAGCGCAACCAGCGAGCCGAGGAAGACGAGCCAGCCGATCGTGATGTGCGAGTAGCGGACGTGCCATCGACTGAGATTGAGGTAGGCGAACAGGAACACCAGCAGCGTCGCCGCGAGGATTGCCTCGCCCGCCGCGCGCCAGACGCGCTCGGCGTTGTTCGACATGTCGAGCACCTTGCCCCAGAAGCCGAAGTCGACGCCGATATAGACCAGCACCGCCCAGGCCAGCGCCGCGGCGGCCGGGAACATGATGCTGCCCTTGACCACAAACAAAATCGTGAGCACGAGCGCGAGCAGGCCCGAGATGCCGATCACGATGCCTTGGTACAGCGTGAACGAGTTGACCTTGTCCTTGTAGGCGTCGGGTTCCCACAGATAGAGCTGCGGCAGCTTGTCGGTGCGCAGTTCCGCGACATAGGTGACGACGGCGCCGGGATCGAGCGTGATGCGGAACACGTCGGCTGTCGGGCTCTCCTGCCGCTCGGGACGATCACCGACCGATGGCGTGATGGTGGCGATGCGCGACAGGCCGAGGTCGGGCCACAACAGGCCTGATGACACGATGCGATAGTGCGGCGCGACGATCAGGCGGTCGAGCTGGTCGTCGGTGTTGTTGGCGAGCGCGAACACCACCCAGTTCTGGCCGCCTTCGCGGGCGCGAACTTCGATGCGGCGCACGATGCCGTCGGTTCCCGGTGCGGTGGAAACCTGGATGCGGTCGGTTTCGCTGCGCTGGTGGTCGAGAACCGCGGTGAGGTCGATCGCCGGCGCATCGCTGCGCACGCTGACCGCGTCGATCGCATACGCGTCAGGCGCAGCGGCAAACATCATGAGGCCCAGCGCCAGCAGCGCAAGGCACCTGATCAGACGCAATGTCAGTACTCCGCGATCGACAAACTGCCCGGGCCCGGCGACCGGCCCGGAGGTGGCGCGATAAATGACACGAAAGCGAAGGGAATCAAAGGGTTTCCGCCCCTGCTTCCGCTTCGAGAGTTAAACCGCCAACACAATTTTGCCAATATGTTCGCTGGTCTCCATGCGCCGGTGCGCATCGGCGGCCTTTTCCAGCGGGAATGTGCTGTCCATCAGCGGTTTGACGCGACCTTCGCGCAGCAACGGCAGCACCTTTGCCTCGATCGCCGCGACCATTGCCGCCTTGTCCGCATTACTACGGGGACGCAGGGTCGAGCCGGTGTGGTGCAGCCGTTTGACCATCAGCTTGGCGAAATTGGCCGTGGCCTTCGGTGTTCCCGACAGAAACGCGATCTGGACGATACGGCCCTCGACCGCCGCGGCGTCATAGTTCCGGTCGATATAGTCGCCGCCCACCATGTCGAGGATGACATCGGCGCCGTTGCCGCCGGTCGCCTTCTTCACCGCCTCGACGAAATCCTCGGTCTTGTAATTGACGGCGTGATCGGCGCCGAGCTTGAGGCAGGCGTCCGCCTTGTCCTGCGAGCCGACGGTGACGATCACCTTGGCGCCGAATGCCTTGGCAAGCTGGATCGCCATCGTGCCGATGCCCGACGAGCCGCCATGGATCAACAGCGTCTCGCCGGCCTGCAGCGCGCCGCGCTCGAACACGTTGTGCCACACCGTCATCAGCGTTTCCGGAATCGCGCCGGCTTCCTGCATCGACAGCGAGGGCGGCACGGTCATCGCCTGCGCGTCCTGCGCGATGCAATATTGCGCGTAGCCGCCGCCGGCGACGAGCGACATCACCTTGTCGCCGATCTTGTGCCTTGCGCCTTCGCCGAGCGCGACCACTTCGCCTGCGATCTCGAGGCCGGGCAGATCGCTCGCGCCGGGCGGCGGCGGATAGGAGCCGGAGCGCTGCGCGACGTCGGGGCGATTGACGCCGGCGGCCGCGACCTTGACCAGGATTTCGCCGGGACCCGGGACCGGCAGCGCGCGGGTCTCCGGCACCAGCACCTCCGGGCCACCGGGCTTGCTGATGGCAACGACGGTCATTTGCGCGGGCAGGTTTGGCATGGTTCGTCCCTGGTCAGTGAAGAGGATTGGCTTGTGGCATACCGCCTTTTCCAACGAAGCGAAACGTCATTAAGTCCCGAACCGCCTCGTCAGATGGTCGGCTTTTTCGGGGGTGATCTTCTCGACCAGCGGGCCGAGCCTTGCGACTGGTGTGTCTGCGCCCGCGCTCCGGCAGCGGAATGAGTGAGCCGCTGGGATCAGCGCGGCGCGGAAGCGTCAAATGTTGCGCGCACACGAAAGTCACTGCAAAATTCTCCTGCGCGCGGGTATTCACTTTCTCTCTGAACCCGAGGCGCCAGATCAGCATCGCCGGGAGGACACATGCCGATTGAGGATGAAGACCGGCCGCGGAAGAAGATCACCCACGAGATCGGACAGGAACTCTCGCTGCTGTCGGTCGAGGAATTGACTGAGCGCATCGCGCTGCTCACTGCCGAGGTCGATCGCCTGAAAGAGGCGATGACGAAGAAGCGCGCGTCGAAGGACGCAGCGAACGCGTTCTTCAAGTCGTAGCCAGCGATATCATCCGGGCTACGCAACTCCAAACCTCCCCTTGAAAAGGAGAGGTCGCTTTGCTCGCAGAGCAAAGCGGGTGGGGATGCGCTCTCCACTTGCAGCGTCGCCCGCGGCTGACCCCCATCCCGGCCTTCCCCCTTTTCAGGGGGAAGGAGCAGAAGCGCTGCCCGAGCTACGCGCTGGCGTGCACACGTATCTGTCCCAAACTAGGTCAATGGCCGACATGGCAAACAAAGCCTGAAGAAATCCGTTCATTTACGATCGGTTAAGCTTTCTCGATTATGACTGCATTGTCCTCGTTTGGACACCGAGTGGCTCCTGTCCACTCTGTTTGACGCCTCCCTGTTATCAACTTCAAAGCCGCCGGAAACGGCGGCTCTTTTTTGTGCGTCTTATCCGTTGGAAACCATAAATCCGGTTGCGGCTGGACTCTTCGGCGCGCCCGCGCAATGATTTGTTCATCATAAGCTGGCGCGTCAGATGCCAGCGGGCGTTACGATGGTGTGAGGGCGTTAACCATGGCGGATCGTTCCCAGAACGAAGCCGGGCTTGTGCTGTTCAGTGAACGGCTGACCAATTCTGCGGCATTTGGCGTGCTGTTCCGGGAAGGCATGGACCTGGTCGAGCAGACCGCCGCCTATCTCGACGGCGACGGCCGTGCCGAGGCCAAGGCGCTGGAACGCTCCGTCAGCCTGACCTATGCCACCGAGAGCATGCGCCTGACAACGCGGCTGATGCAGCTCGCGTCGTGGCTGCTATTGCATCGCGCGGTCAAGGAAGGCGAGATGACGCTGACCCAGGCCAATCGCGAGAAGACCAAGGTGAAGCTGTCGGCCGCCGATCCCGGCCCGGTCGACATGGTGACCAAGCTGCCGGAGCAATTGCAGCAGCTGATCGCCCGCTCGATGGATCTGCAGGCGCGCGTCCGCCGCCTCGACACCACGATCCATGCGCCGGCGCCGGATCGTTCGTCGATCGGCAACCCGCTGGTGCCGCAGCTCAACCGGCTCAAGGCTGCGTTCGAGCAGTGAGTTCAGCGTCGCTGTGACGCGCTTGAGTCTCGGAAGCCACAATAGTCAATGATCTGGTCGTAGCTGCCGAAGCAGTTACTGACGAGCGGTCGTTCATTCGTCTCCTGCAATTGATGGCGCTTGATAGACAGGACGAGCAGCAAAAGGAATTGGCGAGACCGAGTCCGCCATATTCACCTGGAGCAAACGGTTGGGAAAACGGTTCGATAGAAGCTTTCCTGGACGCTGCGGCAGCATGGGCCGAAGCCACATCACGGGCAACCGACCCCAGCACAGAAGCATCTGATGCTTGGCGTCGCGCAGCAAGGATTGTTGTTGCGGGTGCGTACTACGAGTGAATGCCTTTCAGCCGCTGCGGCGTGTGCTGATCGAACATCCGCCGCAGCCGTATCGCTGCCGCCTCCAGCTCCTCCGGTTCGAAGCCGCCGAAGCCGAGCATGAGGCCGGGCCGTGCTGCCGCCTCGTACATCGGTGAAATCGGCCGCACGACGATGCCGCCGGCAAGTGCTGCCTTCGCCAGTTGCACATCGTCGAAGCCCTGCGGCAGCCACAGCAACAGATGCATGCCCTGGTCGCTCGGCTGCAGCGTCACGTCATCAGGCATGTGACGCGTAAGGGATGCGATCAGTGTCGCGCGGCGCGCGGCGTAGACGCCGCGGATGCGCCTGATATGCGCTTCGAACAGTCCCTCGCGCATGTAGGCCGCCAGCACATGCTGGTCGGCGGTCGGCGAATGCCGGTCGAGCAGCGCCCGCGCGCCGGCGAAGGCGTCGATCAGCGGCAGCGGCGCCACGACGTAGCCGAGCCGCAGCGAAGGAAACAACACCTTGCTCAACGTGCCCAAATAAATCACGCGTGACGGCGCGAGTCCTTGCATCGACGGGAAGGGATGACCCGCATAGCGCAGCTCGCTGTCATAATCGTCCTCGACGATCCACGCATTGCTTCGCTGCGCCCACGCCACCAGCGCGTTGCGGCGGGCCATGCTTATCGGCATGCCCAGCGGATATTGATGCGAGGGCGTCACGAAAGCCGCGCGCGCATTCGGGCACGCGGCAATCGCCGCATCGATGTCGATGCCTTGTGCGTCGACCGGAACGCGCGTGGTAACGAGATCGAGGTCGTCGAGCACGGCCGTCATACCGGGATAGGCCGGATCCTCGGCCCACACCCGATCGCCCGCCGACAGCAGCACGCGGCCGGCGAGATAAAGGCCCTGCTGCGTGCCGGCCGTGATCACGACCTGCTCGGGCTCGCAATGCACCGCGCGGGATTTGCGCACATAGTCGGCGATCGCCTGCCGTAGCTCGATCAGGCCGCGCGGATCGCCGTAGCTTGCAGGTGCTGCCGCGCGCGATGCCCGCACGCGGTTGCCGAGGCGGCGCCAATTGTCATCAGGGGCGACGGCGCCTCCGGGGACCGCAATCGCAAACGGGACTTCGGGCATCGGCGTGAAGGCCGCCACAACCTTGGCAAGTCGCACCGCGCGCGGCGGCAACTCGATCGGCGCAGTCTTGTTCGGGCTGCGGCCAGCGGGTGGGCGGGGTGGCGGTGCTTGTTCTGCAAGCGGCGCGACGCGGGTGCCGGCGCCAACCTGCGACTCCAGATAGCCCTCGGCCTGCAATTGCTCGAAAGCTTCCGTGACCGTACCGCGCGCCACGCCGAGCGAGGTCGACAGCGCGCGCGTCGAGGGCAGATACTCGCCGGCCTTCAGCTCGCCGTTGGCGATGGCGGTCCGCAGGGCCCGCGCGATCTGACGTCCGACTTGTCCGGCGGCGCGGTCGACCGTCCGCAGCGAGGGGATGCTGATGGTGGCGCGCAGGCGGGGCATAGTGGACCAGTCATGATGGTCGAAAGTGGCTCTTACCATAGGCCACTTCAGCGCTATCGTGCGAGCAACAATTCGATGAGGCTTGCCAAGAGGTCCGCCATGTACCTGCCGCCGCATTTCAAGATGGATGAGCTCGGCCCGATCCACGCCGCGATGCGGGCCTCAAAGCTCGCGACACTGGTCACCGCGACCGCGGACGGGCAGATCGGAACGCCGCTGCCGCTGATCCTCAGTGAAAACGAGGGCGATTACGGCACGCTGTACGGTCACGTCGCGCGGCCCAATCCGCAGTGGAAGCTGCCTGCAGTCGGCGAGGCGATGGCGATCTTCACCGGGCCCGACGCCTATGTGACGCCGTCCTGGTATGTGACCAAGGCCGAACACGGCAAGGTGGTGCCGACCTGGAATTACCTCGCCGTCCACGCCTATGGCCCGACTGAATTCTTCGAGGATGCCGACCGTCTGCTCGAAATCGTGACCCGCTTGACCGAGTTGCATGAGAAGTCGCGCAAGGAAGCCTGGCAGGTCAGCGATGCGCCTGATGATTTCATCAAGACGCAGCTGCGCGGTATCGTCGGATTCCGGATGCCGATCACCCGGATCGACGCCAAGAAGAAGATGAGTCAGAACCGCAAGCTCGAGGATCGCGCCGGCGTCATCGCGGGCCTTGGCGCGAGCGACAATCCTGCCGACCGCGAGGTCGCGGCGATGATCTCGGCGAATTGACGAAAGCCGCCGATGGAACTGTACCTTGCCTTTGCGGTCACGACCGCAACCTTCGCGTTGATTCCCGGTCCGGCCATGCTCTACGCCGCGGCCCGCACCCTGGCGGGTGGCCGGCGCGCGGGGCTGATGGCCTCGCTCGGCCTGCATCTCGGCGGCTACGTCCATGTCATCGCCGCGGCCGCCGGCCTCGCGCTGCTGTTTCATGCGGTGCCGCCGCTATTCATGGCGATGAAGCTTGCCGGTGCGGCCTATCTGGTCTCGCTCGGGCTGTCGCTGTTTCGCGATCGCGACAGTGCAAAGCGCCCCGAGTTGGCGCCGCTCTCCGCGGAGCGCGCCTTCGCGCAAAGCATCATCGTCGAGGTGCTCAATCCGAAGACCGCGATCTTCTTCCTGGCGTTCCTGCCGCAGTTCGTCGATGCGTCGGCCAGCGTGCCGGTCTGGGCCCAGCTATTCCTGCTCGGCACCATCGTCAACCTGACGTTCTCGGCAGTCGACATCGTCTGCGTGTTTTTCGCCAGCGCCGTGATGGCAAGGCTGCAGCGCTCCCGCAGGTCACAGCGGATCATGCAACGGATCGGCGGCAGCATCCTGGTCGCGCTCGGCGCGCGGCTCGCGTTTCAGGATCGCTAGGGTCACCCAAATGCGCGGGTGATGACACCGCGCTGTTTGACGTCTTGAATTGCGACCCATCCTTATGGTCGTCCTGGCGAAAGCCAGGACCCATTACCCCAAATCTCAATTGCTGCGCGACACCGGGGCCATGATCCGGTCCATCGCTGAATGCGGTGGCTATGGGTCCCCCTTTTTTCGCAGGGACGACGCATGGAGAGAGCCGCGCGCTCGTCCGTGCGGCCGATCCGCAGCAGCCCAAAACGAAAACGCCCCCGAGACGGAGGCGTTTTGCGTGTGATCGCGAGGGCGATCCCGAAGCGGACCTTAGTCCTTCTTGAGGAAGCCCGAAAACTTCTTCTGGAAGCGCGAGACACGGCCGCCGCGGTCCATCAGCTGCTGGGTACCGCCGGTCCAGGCCGGGTGCGACTTGGGGTCGATGTCGAGGTTCAGCGTGTCGCCTTCCTTGCCCCAGGTGGAGCGGGTCAGGTACTCGGTGCCGTCGGTCATGACGACCTTAATCGTATGATAATTCGGATGAATATCGGCTTTCATGACAGTTCCTTCGGCGCGCCAACGCCCGTCTCAAGACATCTAGGTACGGCATTTGGGCGGCTCTATAACCCATGAAGCCCGCCAAAACAAGCCAAGAAAGGGGAGCTTAAGTCCATCACCGGATTGGGACTTTGCCGGATTTGCCAGCCGGGGGTCGGCGGGCCTATGTGGGGGTAATAGAACCGGTCCAGATAAATGAGCGTAGCCGAACACCTTGAGCCCCCTCGCGGCCCCGCCGAGCCGCCGCGTGATGCGTTGCTCGATGAGGAAGCCTTCATCGAGAGCCAGATCACGGAGCCGGCGAAGAGCCGTGCCCGCTTGCGGCCGCTGCTCGCGCTCGCGCCCTATGTGGCGCGCTACAAGGGACGGGCGATCCTCGCGCTCATCTCGCTGACGATCGCGGCGATCACCACGCTGATCGTGCCGGTCGCGGTGCGGCGGATGATCGACCTCGGCTTCACGCCCGAAGGCATCGCGATGATCAACAGCTATTTCAGCGTGATGCTCGCGGTCGTCGCGGTGCTCGCCTGTGCCAGCGCCTCGCGCTACTACCTCGTGATGACGATCGGTGAGCGGATCGTCGCCGATCTCAGGGCTGACGTGTTCGCACATCTGATCTCGCTGTCGCCCTCGTTCTTCGATTCCGCACGAAGCGGCGAATTGGTGTCGCGGCTCACCGCCGACACCACGCAGATCAAATCCGCGGTCGGCGCCTCGGTGTCGATCGCGCTGCGCAATGTGATGCTGTTCTTCGGCGCCGCCGCAATGATGGTGATCACGAGCCCGCGGCTCTCGGGCTTCGTGCTGCTCGCGATCCCGATGATCGTGATTCCGCTGGTCGCGTTCGGCCGCTGGGTGCGGCGGCTGTCGCGCAACGCCCAGGACACGCTAGCCGATGCCAGCGCCTATGCGAGCGAACTGGTCAATGCGATCCGCACCGTGCAGGCCTATACCGGCGAGCGGCTCGCCAGAACGCGCTTTGCCCGCGAGGTCGAGCAGGCCTATGAGGCCGCGCGCAGCTCGACCAAGGCGCGCGCGGTGCTGACGCTGATCGTGATCTTCATCGTGTTCGCCAGCGTCGTCGTGATCCTCTGGGTCGGCTCGCACGACGTGCTGATCGGCGCCATCAGTCCCGGCCGGCTCGGCCAGTTCATTCTCTACACGGCCTTCGCCGCGAGCGGCCTCGGCCAGCTCAGCGAGGTCTGGGGCGAGGTCTCGGCCGCATCGGGCGCCGCCGAACGACTGTTCGAGATCTTGCGCGTCAGGCCGCAGATCGCAGCTCCCGCGTCGCCGCGCGCACTGCCGCAGCCCGCGCGCGGCGATGTCGGCTTCGACAATGTCAGCTTCGCCTATCCGACCCGGCCCAACGCGCTGGCCGTCGACGGCGTGTCGCTGGAGGTGCGCTCCGGCGAGAAGGTCGCAATCGTCGGCCCGTCGGGCGCCGGCAAGAGCACGCTGTTCCACCTGCTGCTGCGCTTCTACGATCCGAAATCGGGCACCATCTCGCTCGACGGAGTGCCGATCCGGCAGGCCGATCCGGCCGACGTGCGCGCGCGGATCGCGCTGGTGCCGCAGGATTCCGTGGTGTTCGCCGCGAGCGCCCGCGACAACATCCGGTTCGGCCGGCCCGACGCCACCGACGCCGAGATCGAGCGCGCCGCCGATCTCGCCCATGCCACCGAATTCCTGCGCCGGCTGCCCGACGGCTTCGACGCCCAGCTCGGCGAGCGCGGCGTGACGCTGTCCGGCGGCCAGCGCCAGCGCATCGCGATCGCGCGCGCGATCCTGCGCGATGCGCCGCTGCTGCTGCTCGACGAGGCGACCTCGGCGCTCGACGCCGAGAGCGAGACGCTGGTGCAGACCGCGCTGGAGGAATTGATGCGCCATCGCACCACGCTTGTGATCGCGCATCGCCTGGCGACCGTGCTGTCCTGCGACCGCATCCTGGTGATGGACCAGGGCAGGATCGTCGAGCAGGGCACCCACGCCGAGCTGGTCGCCGCGGGCGGCCTCTATGCGCGGCTGGCGCGACTGCAGTTCGAGGGAATTTGAGCGAATTGGGACCCTGTGCGCTTCGCCTATGCGATTCCTATGCGATCGAGCGCGCGCTCCCCTCGAAAACCTATTCCCGCGCAAGGATAGTCGCGCCGCGCCTGACTTCCCTCGACGGCCGAAGGAGCGTCGGCGCGCGGGGTGTTCGACTGATGCGCGAGGACGCGACCAAACCAGAGAGCAGGCTGCTCTGTGCCTGGCAGCTTGCAGTGCTGCGCTTCGCAGTGACGCTCGACGACGACGATCGGATGCAGGCGCTCGGTTTGGCCGGCGAGGTCGACCGGCTGGGCGGCGCGGCCGATGACGCCTTCCACTTCTTCCGTCGGACGACCGCGGAGCTGTGCGCGGCGATCTCCGGTCGGGGCGCGGATCAAGATGCCGTCATCCGGCGATTCCTGGCACAAATCGACAATGTCAGGCTCAAGCGCGCGGTCGAAGCGGCGATCGCCAGGGACCGCACGCCGCCGAAACTCGTGGCGAGCCGCATGAAACCCGGCAACGATCTCTGGCGGGGGCTGCCGTCACGGCGTGCAACCGGAACGTAACAAGGGGCTCTCTGCAATCGCCGTCACGGCGCGGCGGATATTCCGCCACAGCATGTCGCCACAGCCCTGGCCGGGTTGCTGCGATGAGCGCGATGCGCTTCTCTGTGCTCGAAAGAGATCGGTCGGTGTCGGACAATGCGGGGAGTGGCGAGATGGGTGGTTTGGTGATCAGCGGCGGCCGGGTGGTGGATCCGGCCAGCGGGATGGATGCGATCGGCGACGTCGCCGTCGTCGACGGCAAGATCGCCGCGGTCGGCACCGGCCTCGGCGGCGCCGAGCGGCAGATCGACGCCACCGGCCTTGTGGTGGCGCCCGGCTTCATCGACCTGCACGCGCATGGCCAGACCATTCCGGCAGATCGCATGCAGGCATTCGACGGGGTGACGACATCGCTCGATCTCGAGGCCGGCGTGTTGCCGGTGGCATCCTGGTACGAGCGCCAGGCCGAGAAGGGGCGGGTGCTGAACTACGGCGCCGCCGCCAACTGGGCGTTCGCGCGGATCGGCGCGATGACCGGCTCGAATTCGGAAAGCTCGCTGGAATCATTCGGTGCAGCGATGCGCGATCGCCGCTGGATCGAGAACGTGGCGACCGAGGACGAGGTCGGCGGCATCCTCGCGCGCCTTGCCACCGGACTGAATGAGGGCGGCATCGGCATCGGTATTCTCAACGCCTATGCGCCGGGCGCCGGCGTGCAGGAACTGACCGCGGTGTGCCAGCTCGCCGCTGATCATGCGGTGCCGACCTTTACCCACGTCGCTTACATGTCCCGCATCGATCCCGAGAGCGCGGCCGAGGCCTATATCCGCCTGATCGGCTATGCCGGCGCAACCGGCGCGCACATGCACATCTGCCATTTCAACTCGTCGAGCAAGACGGACATCGAGCGCTGTGTTGCGCTGATCGCCAAGGCGCAGGCGCAGGGCCTGCCGATCACGGTAGAGGCCTATCCCTACGGCACCGGCTCGACCGTGCTGGCGGCGACCTTCTTCAGCGATCCCAAATTCGAGGAGCGCAACGGCCTCGGCTATGATTCGGTGCAGCGCGTGACCGACGGTCACCGCTTCGGCAGCCGCGAGGAACTGCTGGCGGCGCAGGCCGCGGAACCCTCGACGCTGGTGCTGTGGCATGTGCTCGATATCGAGAACAACGCGCATCATCGCGATCTGCTCGACATGGCGGTGCTGTATCCGGGCGGTGCGATCGCGTCCGACGCGATGCCGTGGACGCTATCGGACGGCCGCCCCTACACCGGCGACGCCTGGCCGCTGCCCGACGATGCCACCTCGCATCCGCGTTCGGCCGGCTGCTTCACCCGCTTCATCCGCGAATGGGTGCGCGAGCGCCGGAAGGTGTCGCTGCTCGAGGGCATCCGCAAATGCGCGCTGATCCCGGCCGAGATTCTGTCGGCGAGCACGCCGGCGATGCACGCCAAGGGCAGGTTGCAGGTCGGCGCCGACGCTGACGTCGTGGTGTTCGACTTCGAGACGCTCAGCGACCGCGCGACCTTCTCCGCGATGAACCGCCCGGCGGAAGGTGTGCGGCATCTCGTGGTCAGCGGCCAGCCGCTGATCAATGATGGCGTCCTCGACGTCGCGGCACGGCCCGGCCGGCCGGTGCGCCGGCCCGTCGCTGGGGGTTGACGTGCCGGTCCCGATCCTGCTGGTCGCGGGTTTTCTCGGGGCGGGCAAGACCACGGTCGTCAACCATCTGCTGGCGCATGCGCAAGGCCGCCGCATCGCCGCCGTGGTCAACGATTTCGGCGCGATCAATATCGACGCGGAACTGATCGCGGGCGCCAGCGACGGCGTGGTCAGCCTGAGCAATGGCTGCATCTGCTGCACGCTGGAGGGCGATCTGCTGCGCACCCTCGCAACCTTGCTGCGGCGTGATCCGCGTCCCGAACTCATCGTGATTGAGACCAGCGGGATTGCCGATCCCGCCGACATCGTGCGCAACCTGATGGATCCGGTGATCTGGAAGGAGGCGCCGCTCGAGACCGTGCTGTGCGTGGTCGACGCGACGCAGCCTTCGGCGATGCTGAACGATGTGCTGCTGCGTTCGCAACTACGGGCAGCGGATGTGGTGGCGCTGAGCAAGGTCGACTTGGCCGATGCAGCCGCGTGCGCCGCGATCCGCGACGCGGTACGGGCAGCGCGTCCGGCGGCCGTGGTCGTTGATGCCTTGCATGGCGAGGTGCCTGCAGCGCTGCTGTTTCCCGCGGACCTCGATCAGTTGCCGGCGCCGCGCGAGGCCGCGCCGCGACGGCCGGTATCGGACCGGTTCGAGACGCTGAGCTGGACCTCGGAGCGGCCGGTGCGGTTGCCGCGCTTGCAGCAGGCGATCGGCAGACTGGCGCCGAAGCTGGCGCGGGCGAAGGGATTGTTCGAGACGGTCGAGCAGCCCGGACGGCTGACGGTGTTTCAACTCGCCGGCGGACGCGCGACACTGGCTGCCGGCGGCGTGCCGGCACCCGGTGTGCCACGCACGCGAATCGTGTTCATCGCCGAGATGGGCGCTCTGTCGCGGGCCGAGATCGATGAGGTGATGCAGGGATGTGTCGGAGCAGGGTGATGCGAATTAGGTATTCCGTCATCCTGAGGAGCCGCGAAGCGGCGTCTCGAAGGATCGACGGCCACCAGCGTGGCCGTGCATCCTTCGAGGCTCGCTCCGCTCGCACCTCAGGATGACGGAATAGAGAATCCTCGCGTCGGCCGGCGCTGTCGCCGCGTCATCGCAGCAGCATCATCCCGCAACGCATGAGTGCGACAATCGCATCGAATTGACAGCCCATCCCGCACCACCTATCGTTTCTGTCGACGGTTCCCTTCGGGGATCAAAAGGGAATGCGGTGCGAGGGTAACCCCAATGCCGCAGCTGTCCCCGCAACTGTAAACGGCGAGCCTTTCGTCAATTTGCCACTGGGCCACTCCGCCCGGGAAGGCGTCGACAGGCGATGACCCGTGAGCCAGGAGACCTGCCGTCAGTCGTGGTCACACGCGAGCATATCGGGCGGGGGCGTCCTGGTGGGATCGGAGCACTGCCTTTGGGGCAATGCGCCAGTCCGCGTTCGCGGTGACGTGCCACGTTACCGCGAGTCCTTTCATGTCTCCGTCCTCTCCCGCTGCGCGCCGTTGGCGCCTCGGTCTCGTTTGCTCCCTGTCATCGCTGCTGCTGCCGGCTGAAGGTTCGGCACAAACATCTCCACCCACGACGCTCGATCCGATCGAGGTCGCACCCTCGACATCCACAAAGCCCAACCCCGCGGCGCGAAGCCGCAACTCGGCGACGTCGTCGCGGCCGCGCGCTGCGGCGTCAGGTGCATCGGGATCGGCATCGCCGACGCTCAACGCCACCACGCAGGGAGGTGCAGGCAGTCGTCTCAACCTGACGCCGCTGCAGACGCCGGCCAGCGTCGAGATCATCACGGCGCAAACCATCGCCGAACGCGGCCAGCACAATGTGCTCGATGCCGTCACCCAGAACGCGGCCGGGTTCATCGCAACGCCGGCGCCCGGCAATGGCGGCCTGTCGTTCAGCACCCGCGGCTTTGCCGGCAGCAACTCGGTGATGACGCTGTACGACGGCACGCGCTTCTATATCGGCTCCGGCACCCTGACATTCCCCTACGACACCTGGTCGACGCAACGCATCGAGGTGCTGCGCGGCCCGGCCTCGGTGCTGTACGGCGAAGGCGCGATCGGCGGCGTCGTCAACGTCGTTCCGAAGAAGCCGCAGGGCACGCCCTATAATGAGGCCGAGGTCTCGCTCGACAGCAACATGACGCGGCGGCTGTCGGTCGACAGCACTGGTCCGATCAATCCCAATGTGTCCTACCGCATCAACGCCACCGGCAACATGTCGGACGGCTGGGTCGATCGCGACAAGACCTCGAATGCAGTGGTCTCCGCCGCCGTGCGCGTGCAGGCATCGGACAATCTCGCCTTTACGCTCTCTGAAGCTTACGGCGACCGCAGCCCGTCGCGCTATTTCGGCACGCCGCTGATCAACGGCACGATCCAGGACGCGCTGCGCTTCAAGAACTACAACGCATTGGACGGCGCGATCCGCTATCAGGACGGCTGGACCCAGTTCAAGACCGAGTGGGACGTCGCCGACGGCATCAAGATCAACAACACGCTGTATTATCTGACCAGCGAGCGGCACTGGCGCGATATCGAAAACTACACCTGGAACCCGAAGACCCAGCTGATCGACCGCTCCAGCTACATCGAGATCTTCCACGACCAGAAGCAGCTCGGCAACCGGATGGATACGACCTTCAGCGGTCACGTCCTCGGGCTCGCGAACCAGTTCGTCGCCGGGTTCGACGTCAACCGGATCGACTTCACCCACACCAACAATTCGCCCTATGGCGGCGCGTCGTCGGTCAATCCTTACGTGTTCGATCCCGGATCGTTCTTCGCGACGACCACGGCGACGACGCCTGGCTTCAACGCGATCGTCAATCAATACGCGCTGTTCGCCGAAGATCGCCTGTCGCTGACCGATCAATTGTCGCTCGTCACCGGCGTCCGGTACGATCGTCCCGAGGTCGATCGCACGGACTACAAGACGCCGGCGAACAATTTTGAGACCACGCTGTCGGGCACCAGCAGGCGAACCGGGTTGGTGTACGAGCCGATCAAGAACCTCGCGTTCTACGGCCAGTATGCGGTCGGCGTCGATCCGGTCAGCAACTTGATCTCGCTGTCGACCTCACAGAAAACCTTCCAACTCGCGACCGGCAAGCAGACCGAAATCGGCGTCAAGCAGTCGTTCTGGGGCGGCCGCGGCGAGTGGACGCTGGCGGGGTACGAGATCGTCAAGACCGGCCTGACCATTCCCGATCCCAGCAATCCAACTGCCGGCCTGGCACTGCAGATCGGCCAACAATCATCCCGCGGGGTCGAAGGATCGATCGGGCTCGCGCTGAACGACGGCTGGCGCGTCGACGCCAATCTTGCGCTGCTGCGTGCCCGATACGACAACAACAGCCAGGTGGTCGGCGGCAAGGTCGTCAGCTACAACGGCAATGTCCCGGTCAACGTTCCGCAGCAGGTCTCGAACGTCTGGCTGACCTGGGACTTCGCGCCGAACTGGTCGGTCTATGGCGGCGTCCAGATCGTCGGCGCGATGTACTCCGATCTCGCCAACACCCAGCTGCGGCCGGGCTACAATGTGGTCAATGGCGGTATCAGGTGGAAGCCGGATGATCGCACCACGGTCGCGTTCCGCGTCTACAATCTATTCGACAAGGTCTACGCGGTGACCTCGAACGGGACGGGGCAGTGGCTGCTCGGTATGCCGCGCACCGCCGAATTGTCCGTCAACGTGAAGTTCTGACCATGCGCAACGCTCTGATCCGGCGAGCGCGTCGATGGCTTTATGTCGTCCATCGCTGGATCGGCATTGCGACGTGTCTCTTCTTCGCGATGTGGTTCATCTCCGGCCTCGTCATGATGTACGTGGCGTTTCCGCGTCTCACCGACAGCGAACGCCTGTCCGCGCTCCCCGTCATTCTCTGGAGCAAGGTGCAGGTCGCTCCTGATCGCGCCATGGCGATCGCGGGCGCGGAGCAGTATCCGCGCGATCTACGGCTCTCGATGATGGACGACGTTCCGGTCTATCGCGTAACTGGATGGAAGGGAGGCGCCGTCACCATCTCGGCGATCGACGGCAGCGTGATCGACGGAATCACGCCGGACCAGGCGCTTGCCATTGCGCGGCATCACCCGCGGGCCGCGCAGCCGCAACTGCTCGATACCGTGACGCGCGATCAATGGTCGGTCACCGCACGCTTCGATCCGTTGCGGCCGCTCTATTTGATCGGTCTCGGCGACGCTGACGGCACCGAGCTCTATGTCTCCTCGCGCAACGGCGAGATCGCGCTCGACACCACGCGACGCGAGCGCATCTGGAACTGGCTCGGCTCGATCCCGCACTGGATCTATCCGACCGTGTTGCGCAAGGATGGTCCGCTGTGGCGGGACGTGGTGCTGTGGATCTCTGGTGTGTGTCTGGTGGTCGCTGTCACCGGTTTCTGGATCGGCATTCTCCGCCTGCGGCTGACGCGCCGTTACGCCAGCGGTGCCGTCTCGCCCTATCGCGGCTGGATGGCCTGGCATCACATCGGAGGTCTCGTCGGCGGCATCTTCATCTTCACCTGGATGTTCAGCGGCTGGCTGTCGCTCAATCCCGGCGGCGCGTTCTCCGGCCGCGGCGTTATGCGCGCGATCGCGGCCGTATACAGCGGTCACGACACACCCGATATCGTTGCGGGCTTCCGGGCCGCACCATCCGCGCAGGCCGTGGAAGCGCGCTACGTCTGGATCGGCGGCCGCCCCCTGGTGATGCTCGACGACAGCAATGGCCGTCGAAGCCTTGCCGATCCCGTGACCGGCGCGCCCGTGGTGCTCTCGCGCGATGAGATCATCGCAGCCGCCCGGCGCGCAATGCCCGGAGCAGCGCTGATATCGGTGCGACAACTCGACGAGCCGGACGCCTATTGGTACACGCTGCACCATGAGCGTGAGCTTCCGGTGCTGCGGATCGTCTTCGATGATCCGGCGCACACTTGGCTGCACATCTCTCCGTTCAGCGCCGAGATCCTCGATCGCAGCGACGACAGCCGCCGGTCCTACCGCTGGTTGTTCAACGCGCTGCACAGTCTGGACTTCCCGCTGCTGCTGCGCATCTCGCCGGCGCGCGACGTCGTGGTCTGGCTGCTGTCGGCGGTCGGCACGATCGTTTCGATCAGCGGTATCGTGATCGGCTGGCGCCGACTCTCGCGGCGCAAGGTGCGGAGGGGACACGCGCCTCCCAGCTTGAAGCCGGCGCGGGGAGCTACTTGACCGTCAGACGCACATCCGGCGCCGGCCGGCTGGGGACCCATCCCAATGCAAACCGCTGGCCGGCGACGATCTCATACCTCGAGAGCTTTGAGGCAACCGCATCGCGGAATCGGAGATAGGCATCGCGCTGCCGCCCGCCGGTGCGGGCCGCCGCCAGATTGAGCCATTTGTAGGCCAGCACATAGTCGTTCGGAACGCCGTGGCCCTTGTCGTACATCAGGCCGAGCATGGCTTGCGCGAACGGATCGCCCTGCACCGCGCCGCGATAGTAGAGATCGGCGGCGGCGTCATAGGCCTGCGGGACGCCGAAGCCGTGCTCGTACATGAAGCCGAGCAGGCCGAGGGCCCTTGGGTTGTCGCGGTCGGCGGCCGGCGCGAGCTCCCGGGACGCCCTGACATAGTCGCCGCGATGGAAGGCGGCCGTTCCGCGCGCCACGTTGTCGGCGCTCGCGACGGACGCGGTCATGCCCCAAAGCGCGACCGCAAGCGAGGCGCAGAGGGCGGTCCGTTGCGTGAGCACGCGGCGCACCGTGCGGCCCGGCTCAGTGGTAGGCGGTGGTGATCGGCGCATTGGTCGATGTCGTTGCGATGTTGCCGCGCAATTTCGATCGCAGCTCCTCGGCCACGATCTGGGCGTCGGAACCGTTGCGGATGATCTGCGGGCGAATGAAGATGATCAGCTCGGTACGCTGGGTGCCGTTGCTCTGATGTCCGAAGGCATCACCGAGGCCGGGAATCTGGTCAAGCACGGGTAGCGCATTGCGGTTGCCGCTCTGCTGTTCGCTGATCAGGCCCGCCAGCAGCACGGTCTGGCCGTTGGCGACCGCGATCTGGCTCTTGACCCTCCGCTCCGACACCGTCGGGGTCAAGCTGTTCGCGCTGGTCTGCGGAACGTTGCTGATCTCCTGCTCGACATCGAGCCGCACGGTGCCGTTCACACTGACGCGCGGCGAGACCCGCAGGATAATGCCGGTGTTGCGATAGTCGATGGTGTTGACCACCGTGTTGCTCCCGGTCAGCACTGTCGCGCTGCCGGTCGACACCGGGACGACGTCACCGACCTGCAGCGTCGCGACCTGGTTGTTGATCACGACCAGCGATGGATTGGAGAGTACCTTGACGCTGGTGACGGCATGCAGCGCATCCAGGATGAGGCTCGGCTGCGTCTCGGATCCGATCAGGAAATTGAAGCCCGGGAAGGCGCGGTTAATGAAGGCGTTGGTGACCGAGCCGGCGACGGAGACGGCACCGGTGGTCGCGTCCGTGGTGGTCGCGGGCGCCGTGGTGGCTTGGGTGCCGAGGATCGAGCCGGTGTTCGGCTTCAGGCCGAGGTTCCGGCTGGTGAGATAGGTCTGCACGCCATAGGACAAAGTGTTGTTGAGCGTGACCTCGGCGATCGTCGCATCGATCGCGACCTGGAGCTGCGGCTCGTCGATCTGCTGCAGCGTCGCCTCGATGATGCGGTAGTTGGCTTGGTCGGCGTAGATCAGCAGATTGTTGTTCACGACATCGGGCGTGATCCGCACGTCCTGCATGACGGGCTGGCCGTTGCCTGAGCCCGAGGCAGCGCCGCGTCCGCTATCCAGCGCGGCGTTGTTGCCCTGGCCCTGATTGGGATTGTTCGCTTGCCCGCCGGCGCCAAATCCCTGGCCGAGGCCCTGGCCCGTTGCGCCTGTCCCTGACGTGCCGCGCGACGCAAAGCTGTTCGAGTTCGAGCCCGAGTTGCCATTCGCCGACAGACGATCAGCGACGCTTGATGTCGACGAGGTGCCGGAGCCGGGCGCGAGCTGGCTGTCGGCGCTGTCGAGCAGGTTGCCGGACGATCCGCCGAGGAACATGTCGGTCAGAACCCGCGCGATCTGGCGCGCATCACCGTATTTGACGCGGTAGACATGGACCGAGGTGCGCGCGGTGTCGTTGCGGTCGAGGCGCTTGATCCAGGTCGCCGCCGTGTGCAGCATGTCCGGCTTCTTGGTCACCACCAGCACCGCGTTGAGGCGTGCGATCGGCATGAACTTGATGACGTTCTGGCTGAGGCCGTTCTCGCCGGAATCGACGATCTTCTCCAACTCGGCGATGACGGGTGCGGGCGAGCCGCTCGAGATCGGGAAGATGCCGACCGATTGGCCGCGCATCCAGTCGACGTCGAAGCTGAGCACGGTGTCGACCGCGGTTCGGCGCTCGGCGCCGGTGCCCTGGATCAGAAGCAGATTGCGTGTCGTGTCGGCGCGGATCGAGCCCGCCCTGGTGGCGAAGCTGTCGGTCAGCTTCAGCAGGGTCTGGGCCGAGACATATTGCAGGGGAACCACCGAGATGCCGAATCCGGGTTCGGGATTGGCCGCAGCGGCATCGACGCGGCCGCCGCCGACGGCGTCGCCGAGCGGCGTCAGGCGGTAGCCCGCGGTATCTTTCAGCAACACCACGCCGCTCAGGCGAAGCGCGTTTTCGAGCACGAAGACCATGTCGGATTTCGGCACCGGTCGGACCGACACCAGGCTCACCGTGCCCTGTACCCGCGGGTCGATGGTGTATCCGACATGCAGGATGTCGCCGAGCACGACCTTGGCGACGGTCGCAACCGGCGTGCTCTCGAAATTCAGATCGAAGCCATTGCCGTTCGAGGCCGGCTGTGGCCGCGCGTCGGCGACGGCAGTCACTTCGCTTCCCTCGTACATCGCCGCGCGGACGCTGCCGCCCTGGCTGCCGCCCGTCGCCGCCAGCCCGGTCACCGGTTGCGGCTGGCGCGGCAAGAGATCGAGCCATCGCACCTTGTCGGTGACGTCGATCTGGGACGCGTCCACGCTTTCGCCGACCGTCGCGGAATTGCAGGACGCCAGCAACCCCAGTGACGTCAGGGCAAAAATGGCTGCCAGGCCGCCGCGGATCGTCGGGCAGCGGCCCACTGTGCCTACGCGTTGCATGAAGGCCCTTCGCTCTGACTAACTGAAATTTCGATGGCTTGCGACGATCGGTCCTACCCCGCTGGGACTCTTAGCGATCGAACATGACAGAAATAAATTGGTTACATGATCGGCGTTCGCGATCCGTCCATCGCATCACAACTGTGCAGCCGGCGCGCGGCCGTGTCCGCGATGCCACGTCAAGGTTTCTTGAGCGAGGCGAACGATGTGACTTCGCACAGCTGTCACACTTCGGATCGATAACCGCAGAATTGCCGGCAGCCGAACGCGACGGCGGATGGCACGGACTGATCCGGGATAGTGTGGCGGGATATTGAGAATGGCCAACGACCTGTCCATTCGGTTCGTGGACTATCTCCGTCAGAACAATCATTTGGCGCCGATCGACGGATCGCCTGAGCGGAGCGGGCAGGGCGCCGACGCCAGGCAACTGAAGCTGTGGGAGATCACCAGTCTCTCACCGAGCGAATTCGCCGACCAGGCCGCGCGCTTCTTTGCGCTCGGCCGCCTGACGCTTCAGGAGATGACCTCGGCCGAACCGCTGGTCGGGGCGTTCTCGCCGCGCTTCCTGCGTGAGACCATGGTCTATCCGTGCCGAACGGCCGATGGGAGCACCGTCCTCGCTGTCGTCGATCCGACCGACCAGGCGACGCTGCGGGCGGCGCAGATCGTGCTCGGCGCCGACATCGATGTGAAGGTGGCTTCGTCGGAAGACGTCGCCATCGCGCTGAACAACTCTTCCAGCGCCGAGGAGGCCGAGACCGCCGATACGGCGGCGACGCTGCCCCGCGAGGACGACATCGAGAGCCTGCGCGATCTCGCCAGCGGTGCGCCGGTGGTGCGCGCGGTCAACGATCTGATCGAGAAGGCCGTCGAGCTGCGCGCCAGCGACATCCATATCGAGCCGTTTTCCGCCGGCCTCATGGTGCGCTTGCGCATCGATGGCCTGTTGCGGCCGGTCGCGGCGCTGTCGGGGGTGTTGCCACAGGCGGTGGTCTCCCGCATCAAGATCATCGCCAACCTCAATATCGCCGAGCGTCGCTTGCCGCAGGACGGTGCGGCGCGGCTGCGGGTCGGGCGCACCGACATCGATATCCGCGTCGCGATCATGCCGATGCAACACGGCGAATCCGCCGTCATCCGCATCCTGCCCAAGGATCGCGGCCTGCTGATTGTCGAAAAGCTGGGATTCTCGGAGAATGACGAAGCCAAGCTGCGGCGGCTTCTGAAGCTGCCGTACGGTATGGTCGTGATCACGGGGCCGACCGGCAGTGGCAAGACCACGACGCTGGCGACGATCCTCTCGATCCTCAATGAGCCCAGCCGCAAGATTCTGACGATCGAGGATCCGGTCGAATACGAGATCCCCGGCGTCAACCAGTCCCAGGTCAAGCCGGCGATCGGCCTGACCTTCGCCACTGCGCTGCGGTCCTTCGTTCGTCAGGACCCTGATGTCATCATGGTCGGTGAAGTCAGAGACTCCGAGACCGCGCATGTCGCGGTGCATGCGGCGCTGACCGGGCATCTGGTGCTGACGACGCTGCACACCGAGACGGCGGCTGCCGCGGTGCCGCGCCTGCTCGACCTCGAGGTCGAAGGCTATCTGCTGCGTTCGGTGTTGCGCGGCGTGATCGCGCAGCGCCTTGTCCGGCAATTGTGCGAGCGCTGCAAGACGGCGCGGCCGCTGGCGACGGCCGATTTCACCGAGGATCCGCGGCTCGCCGCACTCGGGTTCCGGGAAGGGGAGATCATTCAGGAGCCATGCGGCTGCGAACGTTGCGGCGGGACCGGTTATCGCGGCCGTCTCGGCGTGTTCGAGCTGCTCGAACTATCCAACGAGCTGCGTGAACTGATCGGAGAGCGAACCGACGGAATGAAGATCGATACGATGGCGATCAAGGCGGGCATGACCACGATGCTCGATGACGGGGTCGCCAAATGCCGCGCCGGATTGACCTCGCCCGCCGAGATCCTCCGCGTGGCGACGGTGCGGTGACGCCGTGCCGAATTATCGCTATCGCGCTTTGACCCAGGCCGGCGAGATCGTGAACGGTACGATCTCGGCTCCGACGGCGGCCGAGGTGGCGCGGCGGATCGAATACCTCAAGCTGCTGCCGATCGAGACCACCGAGGACAAGCGGGCATCCGGCGCAGCCGGTGGCCGCAGCCTGTTCGGCGGACCGAGTGCCGCGGAGGTCACCACGTTCACGCGCGATCTCGCCCTTCTGCTCAAGGCCGGAGCGCGTCTCGATGACGCGCTGGAGCTGCTGTCCGGCGATGCCGATGTCGGCCGGATGCGTCCGGTAGTGGCCAAGATCCGCGCAGCTCTGCTCACCGGCGAGAGCTTTGCCGATGCGGTGGCGGATCATCCGACCCTGTTCCAGCCGATGTACATCGCCCTGGTCCGGGTGGGGGAAATCTCCGGCACGCTCGACTCCGTGCTCGAGATGCTGGGGACCGAGCGCGCGCGTTCCGAGCAGATGCGACGGAAGCTGACCGACGCCATGCAATATCCGGCCTTCGTGCTGTTCGCGGCATCCGGCGTGATGCTGTTCTTCCTGCTGTTCGTGCTGCCGCAATTCTCGACCGTGCTGGGCGATTTCGGCGGCAAGTCGGATACGGCGCTCGCCAGCTTCATCGCGGTGTCGGATTTTCTGCGCGCCAATGCCACGGCGGCGAGCCTGATCAGTGCGGCGGCGATTGCGCTCGCATGGTGGCTGCTGCGGCAGGCGCGCGTGCGCGCCGCGCTGGTCAGCGGGATCTCGCGGGTGCCGGGCATCAGCAGCGCCTTCCAGTTCTATCGCGCAAGCCTGTTCTGCCGCAATCTGGGCGTCCTGCTCGGCAGCGGCGTCAACCTCACGGCCGCGTTGCGCATCCTCGTCGACATCATGGCGGTAACCGGGAGCGGGGCGAACTGGACCGCCGCCGCCGACCGCGTCCGCCATGGCGGAAAATTGTCGGACGCGCTCGCCGTGGCGGACAGCCTGCCGCCGATGGCGGTCCGGATGCTGCGGCTCGGTGAAGAGACCGGGCAGCTGCCGGTGCTGGCCGGGCGGGTCGCGGAATTCTACGAAGCAAAATTGCAGCGCAGCCTGGACCGTGTCGTCGGCATCGTCGGTCCACTGGCGATCATCACGATCAGCACCGTCGTCGGCGGACTGATCGTATCGGTCATGACGGCGCTGCTCTCGGTCACGCAGCTAGTCGGTTAGAGCAGGGGTCATCGGTCATGATATCGCGCAACACGATCATCGAAACATTCTCCATGCGAGCGGGACGCGATCCGGCGCGCTCACAACGGCCAAGGCGTTCGGGGCAGGAAGGCTTCACGCTGGTCGAGATGCTGGTGGTGATCGCGATCATCGGCCTCATCATGGGGCTGATCGGGCCGCGCGTGCTCAACTATCTCAGCGAATCCAAGGTCAAGACCGCGCGCATCCAGTTGCAGAGCTTCTCCAGCGCGCTCGACCTGTTCTACCTCGACGCCGGGCGCTTCCCGTCCACGGCGGAGGGACTTGCCGCGCTGGTCCGGCGCACGCCGGGCGTCGCCGCCTGGAACGGCCCCTATCTGAAGGGCGGTAACGTTCCGAACGATCCCTGGAACCATCCCTATCTCTATCGTTCGCCCGGCGAACACGGGCCTTACGACATCGTCTCATATGGCTCCGATGGTCAGGAGGGCGGCAGCGGCACCTCGGCCGACATCTCGCTCGAAAAGACGACAGCCGCCAACAACGACCAATAGGATGCATGGCGAGCATGAATGACGCAGCGCAGCGCGGTTTCACCCTGCTCGAGATGGTGTGCGTGCTTGCCATCATCGCGCTGCTGGCGGCCGTGCTGCTCCCGTTCATTCCGCACCAGACCTCGCGATCGCGCTTGCAGGCCTATGCGTTGCAGACTGCAACATTGCTGAAGGCCGATCGCAACGCCGCCATCGAGCGCAGCGCCAGCGTTGCGACGCTGGTCGACGCGGCGAGCCGGGTGATCCACTCCGGCGCGTCACGCATGACGGTGCGAATCCCCGATGACGTGCGGTTCGATGCGGTGCTGCCGCAGAGCTGTCAGCGCCGCGCCGCACTGTCCACTATCCGCTTCTTCGCCAATGGCGGCTCCTGCGGCGGCTCCATCGCGCTGACGCGGCTCGATGCAGGATATGAGGTCCGCGTCAACTGGCTCACCGGAAGGGTTGAAATCGTTGCTCGCGACGTCGCCGCCAACTAACCGCGCTGACGCGGGGTTCACCATCATCGAGGTGCTGGTGGCGCTGGCGCTGGTGGCTGTCTCGATCGTTGCGATCGGCGCCGTCATGGGCGTCAAGACGCGCGGCGTCCGGGCCATGGAGCAGCACGTCGCGCTGATGCAGGCGGTGCGCACTTTGATGACGGTCGGCATTCCGCCGCGCGCCGAACTGCAGACGGGCACGTCGACGGGGCAGGCGGAGGGCTACCGCTGGACCATCGAGGTCAGTCCGCTTGGTGGCGACTGGACCGTGCCCGAGGGCAACGTGCCCTGGGCGCCTGAACTGGTGCGAATTCGCGTCAAATCTCCGGGCGGTGCGTTGTCCGACATTCGCACCGTGCGCCTGATGCCGAGGTCTTCGGAATGACCCCGGCAAGGACAGCACAGCGAACGGGCGAGCGTGGCTTTACGCTGATCGAGACCATCGTCGCGCTGGCGCTGATGGGGCTGTTGCTATCGGCGCTCGCCAGCATCACGGGGCAATGGTTGCCGAGCTGGAACCGGGGGCTCGACCGGATCCAGCGCAGCGAATTGATCGGGATCGCGCTGGAGCGGATCGGCGCCGATCTCGCCGCGGCGGAGTTCGTTGCCGCCAACCGCGATACCCACAAGCCGCTGTTCGACGGATCGGAATTGTCGGTCACGTTCGTGCGCACGTCGGTGGGGCCGAATGCGGGGCCGGGGCTCGACGTGGTGCACCTTGGTGAAACCCGGGATCGCAGCGAGTTCGTCACGGTTCGTTCGCAGGCGCGCTTCACGCCGCTGGCCGACGGGGTGTCGCTGTCGGAGCAGGTGCATCTCGGCAGCCCGGTCGTGCTGCTGCGCGCACCTTATCGCCTGTCGTTCGCCTATGCCGGTCCTGACCGCGCCTGGAAGAGCGTGTGGAAGGATGCCAACAAGCTGCCGGCGATGATCCGGTTGACCGTGCGTGATGCGGCGAGCCAGCGCGTCCTGTCGGTTTCGACCATCGCCCCGGTCCATGTCCAGATTCCGAGCGACTGCACCAAGCCGGACGGCAATTGCGGCGACAAGCAAAGTTCCGACGGTGCCACCGATCAGGGGAAGACGTAATGGGCGCGTCCGGCAATCTCGGCCGATCGCCGCACAATCGCGGCTTCGTCATCGTTGCAGTGCTCTGGATCCTGCTCGCGCTGTCGTCGCTGGCGATCATTTTCTCGGCCTATCTTGCCGCGTCGGCGCGCGCGTTGGCGGCCAGCGACCTGTCGTTGCAGACCGAGGCGCTGGTGTCGGCCGGGCTCGAACTCACCGCCTATCAGCTGACGCTGACGGATGAGAAAACGAGGCCGCAGCACGGGGCGTTTCATTTCGGGCTGGACGACGCCAGCGTCGCTGTCTCCTTCACGTCGGAGGCCGGCCGGGTTGACCTGAACTACGCGTCGAAGGAAATGCTGATCGGCCTCTTTGTCGTGCTCGGCGCCCGGAAGGACGCGGCCAGCGAGTACGCCGACCGGATCGTCGGCTGGCGAACCCGGCCTGTGCCGGGCAGCGAGAATGTGGAGGCCGCGCGCTACAACGCGCTCGGCTATTCGCCGCGGCAGGGGCTGTTCACCCATGCCAACGAGTTGGCGCTGGTCGCCGGCATCCCCGAAGCCTTTGTCGATCGTGTGTTGCCGTTCGTGACGGTGTTCAATGGCAGTCCGGATGTCGATCCGACCATTGCCGCGCCGGAAGTCGCTCTTGCCGTGGATAAGGCAGCGGGGAAAGACCAGGACAGCTTCGGGTTGGCTGTTCCCTCGCCGAACGGCGGCCTCAGTGCCGGATCGCAGGCGCCGAACCCGCAAACTGCGGCATCGACGGCGCAGAGCCCTTGCTACCGGATCGCAATCTCGATCCGGTTCCGCAACGGTCACCGCACCACGTCTGAGGCGGTAATTGCGCTCGGCGACAAGGTCGAGCCATATCGTGTGTTGTCCTGGCAGAACGATGTCGAGCCGCGAAGCACGGTTCTGCCGCGGAGGAGAGGTTGATGGCAATACTCGCCGAAGCACGGCAATGGTTCGAGCAATGGATCGGCGCGGTCGCGACTGCCGTCGACGGCGTTGCGGGCAGGTTCATGCGCCGGCGCAGCATCGAGCTCGACGAAAATGCCGACGGCACGTTCACAGCCCGCGCCACCGCGGCGAGAGATGGCTCGCCGTCGGCTCCGGTTTCGTTCCGGCTCGATCACGATGCGCCGCAGCCTCCGCTGTCAACAGAATGGAAGACCGCGTTCGACGGCAGCCGCATCGAGGTGCGATTGCGATCGGATCACGTCGTCAGCCGCGTGCTCGATTTCCCGAGCCAGGCGGGCGACTTCCTCGGTGGCATGATCCGCGCGCAGGTCGACCGGCTGACGCCATGGACCGCCGCCGATGCGGTCTTTGGCTGGGGGGCGCCGCGGCCGATCTCCAACGACCGTATCGAAGTCGCGTTCAGTGCGACCGCGGCGACCAAGGTCGATCCGCTGATCCGGATGGCCAGGATGCTGGGCGCCGCCACCGTTGCGGTCTCGGTGCCGGCCGTTGGCGGCGACGGCGCCCCGCAGCAGGTGACGCTGCTCGATAGATCGTTGCGCGGCCTTGCCGGACCTGCGGTTCCGCGCCTGTTGCGCATCGGTCTGACCTCGACGGCAGCGGCGGCCGCGGTGTCCCTGCTTCTCAACGTCTATCTCGGCGGATGGCTGCAATCCGAGCAGGAGGACCTGCAACACCGCATCTCGCAGCGCCGCGCCGCGCTGCGTCTCGATGCCAATGGCGACTCGTCCGGTCTCGGCCTGCTCGCCAAGCGCAAGCAGACGACGCCGTCGAGCGTCATGGTTCTGGAGGCGATCTCGCGCGTCCTGCCCGACACGACCTATGTGACGGAGCTCCGCATCGAGGGCAACAAGGTGCAGGTGGTGGGACTGACCCAGGATGCGCCATCCCTGATCCGCCTGCTGGAACAGTCGCCTCAATTCACCCGCGCGACATTCTTTGCGCCGACGACCCGCGCCGCGAATGAATCGGCGGAGCGGTTCCATGTCGAGGCCAATATATCCGCTTCCTTTGGGTCCGGCTCGTGAGCGCAGCATCCCGATCGCTGACAGCCGTCAGCACTTCGCCACTGGTCGCGACCGCGAGCTATCTCGGCCTCTTCGTGCTGCTGCTCTTAGTCGTCATCTCGTCGCTCTCGGATATCATCGGCCTGCGCAGCGATGTTGCGGCATCGGCCGGAATGCTGGAACAGCTGGAGGGACGGTCCAAGGCGAATACCGCGCCCGGTCAGTCCCCCATGCCGACCGGTTCCGCCTATCTCGAGGGGGTGACCGTCACGGTTGCCGGCGCCACGCTGCTGCAGCGCGTGTCGGGCGCGGTGATCAAGGCCGGCGGCAATGTGCTGTCGACGCAGCTCGACGTTCCCAACGCGCCGGCCAAGGCCGGCTTCATCAGCATGGTCGCGAGCAGCGAGATCGAACAGGCGCAGTTGCAGCAGGTGCTCTACGATCTCGAAGCCGGCATGCCGTTCCTGTTCATCGACCAATTGGTCGTGCAACCCGTCGCCGACGAGGCGGCGAAGGGCGCCGATCCCGGCAAGCTGCGCGTGCTGCTCGGCGTATCCGGACAATGGCGAGGAGCCAAATGATGCGACGCTTCGCTGCAACCATCGTGCTGCTGGCGGTGTCGGCCTATTCGGCGCCGGCTGCGGTGCCTGACCCATCCGGCGATGCACTGGATGCCGGGATGCTCGACGATACCCGTCTGGGTGGGCCGGTGCTGAGTTCACCGCCGCCGTCCGAACCGGTGACATCGGTCCGGGTGGCGCCTTCGCCGGCGCCGACGCCCCGGCCGCTCAGCGCAAATCCGCTGTGGGGCATTCCGCTCAAGACGCTGTCCAACACCCGCGACCGACCGGTCTTCTCGCCGTCGCGGCGGCCGCCGCCTGCCGTCGTTGCGGAACCGGAAGTCAGCAAGCCATTGCCGCCGCCACGCAAGGTCGCGCTCGAGCCGCCGCCGCTGTCGCTCGTCGGCACGATCGCGGGAGACGATGAAAGCTTCGGGATATTTCTCGACCAAGCAAACAAGACCGCATTGCGGCTGAAGCTCGGCGACAATTTCCAGGGATGGAAGCTGCGAGCCATCAGCGGACGCGAAGTCACGATGCAGAAAGACGAGCACGATGCCGTGCTCACATTGCCCCAGCCGGGCACCGAGCAGAGCGGCGATGTCCGCCTCGTTCCGGTCAGTGCCGACAGGAGGCCGTTGGCTGCGCGGATCCAGCGGTGATCCCGCGCTAGTTCAATCCCAGCCAGCTTTGCAGGGCCGGCGTCAGGAGAAGACCAAGCGCAAGAAAAGGACCGAACGGGATCGACGTCTGGCGCTTCATCTCGTGTCCTGCGAGTTGCAGGCTGCCGGCGACAGCAAGTGCCGCGAGCGCCGCGATCAGCAGCAACGTCGGAATTGCCGCCGCGCCGACCCAGATCGTCGCGGCGGCAAGAAACTTGACGTCGCCCAGTCCCAACCCGTCCACGCGCCGCAAGGCGAAGTAGAGGCGCTGCAACAGAAAGAACAGGGCGCCGACGAGAGCGGCGATCGCCATCGCACTGAACGCGGCTGTCGTGCTTTCAGTGATGACGACATGTGCAAGACCGAGTGCCGCGATCGCAAGATTCAGCCAATCGGGAATGATGCCATGGCGCAGATCGATCAGCGCGACGGTGCAGCACAGCACGCAAAGCGCGCCGTAAGATGCAATGAAATAAAGAGCTTCGCGATCGATTGGCATGTTGGCGGGACAAGTGTGACGCGTGAACACACTGTGTTGCAACAACTCGCGCGCGTTGAACAGTGCATTTTCATTCGAGCAATGCGTTTGCAGGAATGTGATCTTCGACAACGATCGCGAAGCAGAAAAGATGCGACAAAAAGTCTGCGCTGTCACAAATCCGCATAGGACACCGACAATAGTTCGGCCGATTACGTGCCGCGAGCCCTTTGCGGCAGACGAGTGGGTTGGCTATGCACAAGATGCGAGTGGCGGCGTGCCTTGCTTTGCTGGCAGCGTCGGCAGGCATGCGCGCCGCGAACGCGGGCGCTCTCGACGACGGCGCCGAACGCTATCGGCCGTATTTGATCGACGGCGTTGCCAGCGCGCTGGCGGGTGCGCGTGCGTTGCGCGAGCGCGCCGCTGCGGCGGATTTGCCCGGTGCACGGAAGGCCTGGCTGTCGGCGCGCGCCGGCTGGGAGCGCTCGGAAGTGTTCACCGCAGGATTCGTGCCTGAGCTCGATGCGCAGATCGACGCCTGGCCGAATGCGGACAGCGGGTTTCACGCCATCGAGGCGAAACTGTTCGGAGCGGGTAGTACCGACGTCGCTCCCGATGCGACTGGCCTTGTCGAGCACCTGAACGATCTTCACGGCAAGCTCAAGGATATCAAGCTGACGCCGCAGGGCCTGCTGGATGGCACCGTGCGGCTCGCTTACGAAGTCGGCGAGAGCAAAGCCGACGGCGGCGAGTCGCGCATCAGCGGCACCTCGCTGGACGATATGCGCAACAACATCGCCGGCATCGACTTCGCCTATCACACGATTTTCTCCGCCGCGCTCAATACGGTCGACGGCAAGCTCGACGAGATGGTGACGAACCGGATCGAGCAGCTCGAGGCGATCGTCGCCGCGCCCGACCTGCCGCATGTCAATATCGCCGATCTGCGCCAGACCAGCGAGGAGCTGGTCGTCGCGTTGCAGAGTGCCTCGGCGAAGCTCGGGCTACAGCGCCCGACCCTGGAGGCGCAGGCGCGATGAGATCGCTTCAGCTGCTTCCGGCTGCGCTGTTGTCCGCGGTCATCGCCCTTGCGCTGCTCGGGCGCGCGGCGGCGTTTCCGGTCGACGGCGACAAGACCGTGCTGCCGGTTGCGACCGAGCTCAATGAGGATGCGCTCGACAAGCCGCGCGAGGTGTTCCAGTCCGAGCGCACCGGAGCCAAGTCGTATCTGGTAAATCTCGGCGATCTCGCCTTCAATTCGCCGGGGCTGCTCGGCGAGGTGGCGCGGCAGGCCGGCGTGAGCTGCGGGACCTGCCACGTCAATGGTGCGAACAACGCCAAATTCTTCATGCCGAAGATGTCGAGCCGGCCCGGCACGTTCGACACCACGGGCCCGCTGTTCAATCCGAAGGCCAACAACCTGGCGTTCGATCCGGTGCGAATTCCGAGCCTGCGCGGCGCCCGCTATCTTGCACCCTACGGCGCCGATGGCCGGTTCGCCTCGCTGCGTGACTTCGTCCATAACGTCATCACCAGCGAGTTCGCGGGTCCCGAGCCGTCGCCGGCAACGCTCGATGCGATCGTGGCCTACCTTCACGACATCGATTTCCTGCCCAACCCGAGCCTTGGTCCCGCCGGGCGGCTGGCCGGCAGGATCACCGACGCGGAGCGCCGCGGCGAAACGCTGTTCGCGAAGCCGTTCCCGCACGATCCGGCGCTGAGCTGCGCGGGGTGCCACGTGCCATCGTCCGGCTTTGTCGATCACCGGCCGCATGATGTCGGCTCGGGTGGCCTGTTCAAGACGCCGACCCTGCGCAACGCCGACTTCAACTCGCCGTATTTCCACGATGGCCGCTTCGACAATTTCAACCAGGTCGTCGAATATTTCGACCGGACCTTTCAGCTCGACCTCTCGGCGCAGGACAAGGGCGACCTCGTCGCTTATCTTACGGCCGTCGGCGACGGCGTGCAGCCTTATGAACGCGACGATGCCGGTGCAACGCTGAAGGAGATCAACGATTTCTCGACGGTGCTCGCGACCGCGCTTCCCGCCGGCGACAAGGACATCGTCGCGCTTGCAGTCGATACGATCGGTCGCGAGCTGCGCGAGTTGACCGAGCAATATCCCGACCGCAAGAACACCAGCGTGTCTGGCGGCGAGCAGCAGCGCGTGCTTGCGCGCAGCGGACTAAAGGAGCTCGTGCTCACGCTGCGGCGAATCGAGATGGCCGTTGCCGGGGGGCGCAACGCGGATGCTGCAGCCGAGTTCAGGAATTATCGCAATCTGATGGCGGCTGCGGTGCCTGCGTTGCTGGCGAGTGCCGAGCCGTGGTCGTTGTTCAATCAAGATGTGCATGATCAGCATTACGCCGCGCTTCGCGAGGTGATGCGCTCCAGGCACATCTCGCATTGATTGAGCTGAATTGTAAGGCATTTGCGATCCGCGTCGCTGCGTGGAGCGCTTCATCTACTTTTGGTCTTTAATTGAAGAGTCGAATCGTTGAGATGCAGCGTGAAGCAGCAGATGTCTCCACAGAATGTTTGAACGTTTCGAAATTTCTCGCTTGCTTTCACGCAAGCGAAAATCATGCGTCATATTGTCGCATTAAGCAGGGTGTGTTGCTAACCGCAAACACCCTGAGGTCGACAATGAGTTTGAACTACAAAAAGTACTGGCGAACCAGCACCGCGCTCTGCATCGCGTCAACGGTGCTCGTCGCAACAGCCGCATATGCCGCTCACTATCCGGGCGGGCACAGTGATTGGGACAAGCGTCCGCATCACAATCACCAGGCGCATCAGGAAGCCGATCGCGTCAAGCATGACCACGATCATGACGACAAGGATCACGGCGGCAAGGGCAAGACCGCTTCGCCGATCAAGCATGTCATCATCCTGATCGGTGAGAACCGCGGCCTCGATCACACCTTCGGTGTGTACAAGCCGAAGGGCAAGGGGCAGACCATCTCCAACCTGTTGTCGAAGGGCATCGTCAACGAGGACGGAACGCCGGGACCGAACTTCGCGCTGGCGCAGCAATACTCGGTCGCGGGCCAGCCGTCCTTCTACATCGGCGCGCCGGCGATCGCGAAGTCGCCCTACAACGCGACCAACGTGATGCCGCAGCCGAACACCAACGGCACGCCGACCGCGCAGAGCGACACTTCGCCCCCGTTCAAGACGATCGCCGAAGCCAGCGTCGAGAAGGACATGGACCCGGCCGATCTCGACATCCTGACCACCGGCTTCAGCGGCCTGCCGACCGGTGTGCTTGATACCCGCGTTCCCGGTGCCGGTGGTCTCAACGGACCGTTCCCGCTGCAGGGCGAGCAGATCAGCGACGACGACTACACCGGCGACTCGACCCATCGCTTCTATCAGGACTGGCAGCAGGAAGATTGCAGCGCCGCCAGCGCCACCAAAAAGAACAATTCGGGCTGCCTGAACGACCTGTTCCCGTTCGTGATGGCGACCTATTCGGCGTCCAACAAGAGCATGGCCAACTCGATGGGCTTCTACAATGCCCAGCAGGGTCAGGCCCCGATCCTGAAGATGCTCGCCGATCGCTTCACGCTGAGCGACAACTTCCACCAGTCGTTCCACGGCGGCACCGGTGCGAACCACTTCATGCTCGGCACCGGCGATGCGGCCTTCTGGAGCGACGGCAAGGGCAATCCGGTGACGCCGCCGGCGAACCTGATCGCCAACCCGAACCCGGTCGCGGGCTCGGTCAACCGCTACACTGTCGACGGCAATTGGAGCAACTGCTCGGACGTGTTCCAACCCGGCGTGAAGCCGATCGTCACCTACCTCAACAATCTGCCGTACGCGGCGGAGCCGAACTGCAAGCCGAACCACTACTACATGCTCAACAACGTCAATCCGGGCTATCTGCCGAACGGCGCGCTGTCGGGCGGCAACAACGTCCCGCCGTCGTCGGTTCGTACGATCGGTGACGCTCTGATCGAGAAGAACATCAGCTGGGCGTTCTATGGTGGTGCGTTCAACGACGCCGTGGCGCTTTCCAACGCCGCGGTTGCCGCCAACCCCTCGAACCCCAACCTCGGCGCCGCCGCGGTCGCCGATCCGGCGCACGCGCTCGGTGTTGCCTACTGCCAGATCTGCAACCCGTTCCAGTATGCGACCTCGATCATGGCCAATCCGGCGGTGCGTCAGGCTCACATGAAGGACACGGCGGATCTGATCACGGCGATCCAGCACAACACGCTGCCCGCGGTGTCGTTCGGCAAGCCGGACGGTCTGCTCGACGGTCATCCGCAGAGCTCGAAGGTTGATCTGTTCGAGGCCTATGTCCTGAACGTGCTCAACGCGCTGGACAACAATCCGGAACTGAAGGCCGACACCGCCGTCTTCATCACCTGGGACGAGGCCGGCGGCTACTGGGACTCCGGCTACACGCAGTCGATCGACTTCTTCGGCGACGGACCGCGCGTTCCGACCTTGATCCTTTCGCCCTATTCGACGGGCGGCAAGGTCAACCACAACTACGCCGACCACGTTTCGCTGCTGAAGTTCATTGAGCGCAACTGGGCTCTCGAGCCGCTCACGCACCGCAGCCGCGACAACTTGCCGAACCCGACCTACTCGAAGAACAATGAGTACGTCCCGACCAACAGCCCGGCACTGTCTGACATGTTCGACGCGTTCGACTTCAGCAAGCCGGTCACGTTGTCCTTCACCGAGTGATCGAGCTCTCGTCCAGGACGAGGTCTTGAGTCCATCCGAGGCCGGCGCCGATCGAACCATTGGTTCGGTCGGCGCTGTCATGTTCTGCCTGCCAGTGGATCGACCGGGGATATGCGATGAAACGCGACGAGACGACGTGCAAGAAGATGTGGAAGGGAAGCAGGAGCGCCATGGCCTGCCTGTTCGCAATGGCCATCCTGGCCAACGCACCGATGCCGGCCGCGGCGCAGCAGTTTTCCGCCGATCTCCTCGCGCGGAAGGACGATACGGCGACCACGATGGGAACGCTGCGGGTCTCGGGCGGAAAAGCGCGGATCGATGCAACCGCGCTGCCGGACGGCTTCTTTCTGCTCGATACGGCCAAGCCCGCCGCCTATTTCGTCCGCCCGGCCGCCCGCATCTATATGAAGGCCATGCAATCGAGCCCGCTCACCCAGCTGTTCATCCCGGTCGATCCGGACGATCCCTGCCGGCAATGGCTGGCGATGGCACAGCTTTCCGCGCCGGTCGATCTCGCGACATGGCACTGCCAGCGCGATGGAGAGGATGTGATCGCGGAGCGCAACACCGACGTCTATCGAATCACGGCACCGTCTGGTTTGAGCTTTGTTGGCTGGATCGACCGCGCGCGCGGGTTTCCGGTGCGGATCAAGACCGCGGATGGGACGGTGATCGTCGCCGATCACATCCGCGACGAGTCGCAGCCGGCGCAAACCTTCGAAATTCCCGCAGGTCTGCGCAAGTTCGACCCGCAAGCGCTGATCCGCCGGATCCAGCAGAGCGATGTATGGGTCGCGCCGCCGGCCTCGCAGTGAGCGCATGCGCTACTGCGGCTGCTGGCTTGTCACCGGCAGTATCCGGCCGAGCGCCGCGTAATGCGACTGATGCACGTTGCCGTTGAAGAGGGACCAGGGCTCGGCCTTCTTCAGCGCGACCGGAACGTCGAAATTCACCAGCTGGGCAAATTTGCGGTATTCCGCCATCGCTTCGTCGATCCGGCCGGCGCCGACCTCGAGGTCGATACGGCGCAAGGTCAGAACAAGATCCTTCAGGATCGCGCGCGCGGCGAGCCGCTCGTCCTTGCCGCCGACCGAGGTGTTCCTGATGTCGGGGATGTGCTCGGTCAATTCGCGCAGTTCGGCGCCGACCCCGGTTACGGCCAGCGACACCACCGCGGTGTCGGCGGCCGGGATCGCGACCTCGAGCACGCTCGAGAGCTCGAGCACTTCCTTCATCCGGAGCACGACGCCGTCCTTGTCGAAGGGGCGTTCGCCGTCCCCGACCGCATTCAGATAGGCCACGAGGTCCTGTGTGTCCTGGGTCGACAATTCGAGGTCGAACACGCGATCGAAATGATCGACGACCTGCTCGTAGCTGTCATAGCGGCCGTCGTGGAAGTAGGGCGCATTGAAATTGGCGTTCAGCAAAGTGGGGGTCTTGACCAGCCCGCCCGACCCGACGTCATGACGCAGCTGGTCGTTGAAGGTTCCGGCTGGAATATGACAGCCGGCGCAGCTCAGCTCGGCCTGCTTCGAGAACGGTTTGAAGAACAAAGCCTCGCCACGACGCTCAGTGAGGCTTGCCTGCGCGGCAAGCCTGCCGCCCGGCGCAATCTTCGGATTGGGGAGGAAATCGATATCGTTGATATAGGCCACAAGCCCGTCGAGGACCTCGTCGCGCGGCCGCGGTCCGGAAAACTCATTGACGATGACATTATAGACAAAGTCGCGCAGCGAGGTGATGCGCCCGTCATGTCCGTAGGGGGCGAGGAAGCGGGCGCCCCGCAGGCTCGGGATCCTGACCGGATCGAGGATGCTGTTGAACGTCTTCGCGTTGAAGACAAGACTGGTCGTGTCGAAGGTGCCGGGGCGGGAGGATACGCCCGGAACGAACAATTTCGGGTTCGATGCGCCGTTGACGTGACAGGTGCCGCAGCTCATCTCGGCCTGGCGGGCCTTGCCGCCCAGGATGGAAGGCGAATTGAACGCGAGATCCCCGAGATTGACCAGATAGGACTTGCGCCCGCCCATCGCTTCGGAATGAAAGATTTCGCGTGGCCGTGCCAGCGCGTCCTCGAAAAATTCAGTGCCGGCGGGCAGCACGGTCTGGTCGCCGCCGAGCGGGAATCCCATCGCGCGCAATGGGAGAAGCGCAACGACGACTGCCAGCAACGCGACCCGTGCGCTTCGAACGCCAAGATCGGCCGATGCCGCACGACATTTCCCTGAGCCGGACGCCAGAATATCCCAAACCATTGCGAGAAAACGCCCCCGTCCACAATGCATTTGCGCTGCCGTACCTCGGAAGATGTCACGGAGGCGACGGTTTCCTGTCGTCAGGATCAATGACCATCTATTTGGATAGACGATCGTTGATTGCGGTTTGATGACGATCGATCAACGAGACGCAGGCCGATCTGAATTGCACAGAACGAAGATCTATCGGTGCGTGCATCTTTTCGCGCGTTTGTCCGCGCGTCGAAAAACGGTCATCCCGGCGAAATGTGTTTTGCATAGCGTGTAGCTCCATTTCTATTTCTTTCTGAAATCAGGAGAGCACTATGCGGCTTTGGGGAGCCATTCCGGCGCTCGCAGTTGTTGCTGGCGCTGTTGCCATCTCGCCGGTGGCAAACGCCGAGAATTTGGTCGAAAAGATTGTTGATGAGTTCAAGCACGAGGTCAGGGACGAGCTGCGTGACCTGCGCGACCGCGGCCATGAAGGTGTGCATCAGTACAAGCACATCGTCGTCATCTACCAGGAGAACCACAGCTTCGATAACCTCTATGGGCACTGGGGCGATGTCGGTCGTGACCGGATCAATGGCACCTCCGACGCCGACCAGGCGCATACGTTGCAGGTCCGGCAGGACAACCAGACCGTCTACGCCTGCCTGTTGCAGAATGACGTCAACCTGACCTCTCCGTCGCCGCAGCCGACGACCTGCACAGACAATACGGGCTCGGTCGCCATCCTCAGCGCCTTCAAGAACAAGCCGTTCGAGATCAACGACTTCATTCCGACCTCGGCGACCACCTGTCCGAAGCCGCTCGGGTCCTTTGCGGCGCACGGCTTCCTCAACGGCACCGGCGCGCCCGGCGGCTGCACCGAGGACATCGTGCATCGCTTCTACAGCGAGCAGTACCAGCTCAACGGCGGCCGGCAGAACCGCTACGTGACCGGCAGCGACGCCGAAGGTCTGGTGATGGGCTACTACGACACCAAGAAGCTGCCCATCTACACCTATCTCCACGGCCACGGTGCGCCGAACTATGTGATCGCCGACAGCTTCTTCCAGGGCGCCTTCGGCGGTTCGTTCCTCAACCACCAGTTCCTCGTCGCGGCGGCGGCGCCGCAGTTCGTCGGTGCCTTGAACGATGGCAGCGCCAATGACTTCCACTCGATCGTCGACGCCAACGGCATGCCGACCAGCACGCCGCTCTATACGCCGGTCTCGACCGTGAAGGACGCGCAGCTGACGGCGAAATGCAACCAGGCCGGCCTGCCGGCTGGCCTCGCCTGCGGCGACTACGCGGTCAACACTACGCAGCCGACCTATCAGCCCTATTCGCCGGGCACTCCGGACATCAAGCGCCTGCCTCCGCTGCACACGCCGAACATTGGCGATCGGCTGTCGGCCAAGCATGTTGACTGGGCCTGGTATTCGGGCGGCTGGTCGAACGCCAATGGCGATGTCGGCGCGTCCGGCTGGACCAACGGCAACGGCACGACCTGCACCGATCCGAACCATCTCTCCACGGCGGTGTTCCCGAATTGCCCGGATGTGGACTTCCAGTTCCACCATCAGGCGCTCAACTACTTCGCCAGCTACGCGCCCGGAACGCAGGCCCGCAGGGATCACCTGAAGGACGAGGCGGAGTTCATCCAGGCGGCCAAGAACGGCCGGCTGAAGCAGGTCAGCTTCATCAAGCCGATCGGCGAGGAGAACGAGCATCCGGGCTACACCAGCGAATCCGAAGGCAGCCAGCATCTCGTCGATCTCGTCAAGGCGATCGTCGAAGGGCCGGACGGCAAGGACACGCTGATCGTCATCACCTATGACGAATTCGGTGGACAGTGGGACCACGTTCCGCCCCCGCCGCACAACCGCCGCGGTGCCGAGGCCCGTGCTGCGGACCAGTGGGGCCCGGGCACCCGCGTTCCGGCGCTGCTGATCGCCAAGCGTTTCAACAAGTCGGGCGTCGCGCATGAGGACTTCGACACCACGTCGATCCTCCGGCTGCTCGAGAAGCGCTTTGATCTCGATCCGCTGGTGACGCGTCCGGTGCGCAGCCTCTCGGCGGCGCTGAAGGCCGGCGAAGGCTGGCACTGACCCGAGAAAAGGCTCTGGCCCGCGTCGAGATCTGACGCGGGTCAGATGCCGGCCGGGAGCGCGGGGATAGCTAGAGCATTTTCGAGCGAAGTGGATACCGGTTCGCGAAAAGAAAGCGCGTCAAAACCAGAATCTAAAGCATGATCCGGAAAACCGCTTCGCACTTTTCCGGATCATGCTTTAGACGATCAGATCGTGAGGGGTATGGGTCACGACGGCGTCCGGCATGTGGACTGAGAAATAATCTGGCTGGTGCGCCGGGATCGTCGGCCCGGTTGCGGGCAGTCCATCTGCAGCCCCTTGTGCCAAGCGAAATCCAGCGGAATCCTGGTGTTGACCGAACCACGTGGCGGTTTGATCGAATTGTGGAGGAGGCGAAGCTCCCTGCTGTTCAAGGCTCGGAAGCGCCTCCGCGAAGTGAAAGGGTTGCTCTGTTGTTCCGGACGTTCCGCCGCCGGCGAAGGGCACCACGGCCTGTGACCCCGCTGCGCCTTCGTGGCCGCTCGTTGACGTAGCGCTGACGTCGGGCGCCGGAGCGCTGGTGTTGCCGCCGACCGGTGGTGCCGCATTGTCCGGGCTGGGCGCGAATGTGAAGGCGTCCATCCCCGCCGTGTGGCACTGAATATCGAACTGAAGATTGGTCGTAGCCGAGTCGCCATCTCCGTCGACCGCAGTTACATTGAACAGCAGATCCGTGTTGATACTCGTCTTTTCAGTATAGTTGATGTTGTTGACCGCGAAGGTGGGGTGCCCTGCCTCCGGCCGATCGTAATCGACCTGGACTTGATTGAAAGCCTTGTCGACATACAGCGTGTACGTCGTCGTCGTGGCATCAAAAGTGTAAGTGTCGATCAACGAAGCATCCGATGTCTCCTGGACCACGAAGCTGGCACTGCCGCACAGCGGCTTGGGAACATCGATGCAGAAGTCGTGAACGTCGGCACTGCCGTCAAGAACCTTGAGGATCACGCCGGCGGTGCCATAACCCTGCCATTGCGTGAGATCGAAACTGACCTGCGACTGCTTCCCGGAGAACGCGAGATTCAACTGCTCGGTGGGGTCCATTTGCAGGCCGCTGTCGCCGACCGCGATACCGCACTCCGACGCCTTGACATCGAGCGGATGGCCGGCGCAGTCGGACCCGGTAATCACCAATTGTCCGTCCGGCGCGGTTAATGATGGCGTGCCGCAGGCCGGGGCGTCGAAATCGGAGCCGCTAACGGTGACGTTCTTCGACAGTCCGGCGTGCTCAAGATCAAAGCAATAGGTTCCATCCGGATCGATCAGCAACTTGAAGTACGGATCGGCCAGCGTACCACCGCAATCCCTGAGGTACGCGTCGAGCTCGACACCGCCGCCCACTTCATGGGTCGTATAGTAGAAGCTGTAGTCATCGCCATGTCCGGTGACGTGTACCGAGGTGATGCCGTCACCCAGGCATGACGTGGACAGATCGTATCCCGTGCAGCCGACTGCACCATTGTGGACGGCAACGAGCATCGCGGCGTCGCCATCCGCGCCGAAATCGACATGGTAAGTGCCGTTTGCGGTCTGATTGTCCTGAGCGGCGACGAAGGTCTCCGGGAAGCCGCTAATGGTCGGGTGATCGTCCGTGATCGTCAATTGCTTGCCGAGGTCGATGCTCGCGCTCTGGGTATCGCCATCCTTGTCCGCGATGGTGGCAACCAGGTTCACGATGCCGGCGGTCAGCGACACGGCTTCGTCGGCGCTGGTGCAGGACGGATGCGTCACCGCGCGATACTCGGTGAAAGTGACGCTCCCCGTGGCCGGATCAAGCGCGATGGTGAATGCCAGCTCCCCGCTTGCCGTGCCGACATGGCCTTCAACGGTGTTGCCGTGCTGAACCAGCACGTCGGCGCAGCCCGTGTGCGAGTCGATCAGGCCCGACGCTGTGCCGTTACCGCCGTTGATCGCCAACGCATAGTGGGTCGTCGCGCCATCGGCGCCTTGAACCGAAGTGAACGCCGTCGAGAAATCGGCCGAAATCGTCGTCAGCGCCGCGCACGGCGCCGAGCCCGCGATGTGGTCGTCCAGCGCCGTTGCCGTCAGATGCGTTTCGCTCAGCGTCAGCGACGGGGCGGTTGCGTTCGCCTTGATGCTCGGCCCATCGTCGGTGATCGTCAGCTGCTTGCCGAGATCGATGCTTACATCCTGGTACTGGCCGTCGCTGTTCGTCACCGTCGCGATCAGGTTTACAATGCCTGTCCCCAGCGCGATCGCTTCGCCGCTGTCCGGGCTGGTGCCAAGCGGTTGTTCCACCGCTCGGTGTTCGACGAAGGTTACGCGTCCGGTGGCCGGATCGACCGTGATGGTGAATGCGAGCGTGCCGCTTGTTGTGCCGACATGGCCTTCGATGGTGTTACCGTTCAGAACCAGCACGTCGGAGAGGCCGGTGTGCGAATCGATCAGTCCCGACGCTGCACCGTTGCCGCCGATGATCGTCAGCGCGTAGCTGACCGCCAGACCCGCTTCGGTAACGAATGCCGCCGAGAACTCGCCAGAGGTCGTCGTCAACGCGGCGTCCGGTGCCGAGCCGGCGATGTTGTCGTCCAGCGCCGTCGCTGTCAGATGGGTCTCGCTCAGCGTCAGCGACGGCGCCGGTCTGGCCTCGATCAGCGGGCCGTGGATGGTGATTGTCACCACCTGCGGGGTTCCGCCTATCGTGGTCACCGTGAAGCTGTCGTTCAGCGTGTCGCCGACATGGAGGGCTTGCACGGAGCTGTCGGCGTTGTTGAGCGTATAGGTCCACACGCCGCCCGTCGTCAGTGTGAATGTGCCATGGCCGCCCGCACTTGTCGTCGGCACGTTCACCGCGGTGAAGGTGTTGGCGGGGTCGTCGACATCGGTGTCGGTGAGCGTGCCGCTTGCGACGAGCAGACCGGGCGAGGCACCGCTGACGCCGACTGCCCCCACAACCGCGCCAGCCTTGGCGCCGGAGATGATGGAGGCATCATCGACGCCAACAATGGTGATGTTGAAACTCTCACTCGTCGAGAGCGTGCCGTCCGATACGGTGATAACGAAATCCTGGCTCGAGTTGACCTTCAGTGCGTTGATCGCGGCATTGTTCGGAACGAACGTGTAGTTTCCCGTCTCGCTGTTGAGGTAGAGCGTGCCAAACTGTCCGGTGCTCGACACGTTGTACGTCAGCTGGCCCAGCACCATATTGCCGGCAGTTCCTCCGCTGATGCCGAATGTCACTGCACCGTTCTTGCTGCTCGCGGAAAAGGTCCCGCTCGCCGCACGGAAGTCGTCAAATTTCGCCGTGTCGATTTCTGTGAGCCCTGCTCCGAGGTTCAGGCTCGGCGGCACCGGCGGTGGCTTGAAGGTCTCAATGGTGGCGAAGATAACCTCCGGCACGGGCGCGAGCGGATCTTGCGTCAGCGGCGGGGCGCCAGGCTGAAAATTGATCGGTTGCAGCAGCGGCGACCCTTCGGAAGCGGGCATGCCGGACCCTTTTGATCCTGCTCCCTTCTCGAAATTGGCAAGTGCCTCCTGTTGGGCCTCCCGCAGTTCTTCCATATGGGCCGGGCTATTCGTGACCTGGTTCACCCCGACCGACGACCCCTTGGCGCTCAAGATGATTGTCACTCCGGGATCGTCGACGACGATGTGCCGGGGGATTGCCTCCTTGGTCACGAGCTCAAACACGCCGTGGTGGAGGTCCTTGTAGGTGATGCTGTCGTCGTCCAGGAACGTGACGTTCGGCTCCGCAGCCCGGGCGTCGTTCAGGAGCGAGAAGGTCAGCGCGGTGAGCGACAGCGTGCCGAAGCCGCCCGCCCGAATGTTGCCCACCGACGGGGCCGCTGTCGGAGTGCCCGACCTCGCCAGCCAACTGCCAATGGAACGGAGGATGCCCCTGGTCTTCGCGAGCAGGCTCGGTTGCACGATGTCGTTGGGGTCCTGCGCGTACGCATTTAGCTCGAGGCAGGTGCCGCCTGGCAGGTCGAGCACCCCGCCATCGATCAAGCGTATCTCGATCCGCCCGCCGGCTGCGACCTCGATGACGTCACCCTCCCGAACGGGGTCGCCAATCGCGCCGCGAACCGCGATGCCGCTTGCACGCCTGATAGTGCCGCAGCCGATCGCCGTCTCAATATTGCCGATCAATCGGGGCGGCTGGCCCAAAGCGGCCACGCACACGCCCCCGAACTCGACGCCGGACGCAACTGACATTGGCTTTTCGCCTGCTAAGCAATTCAGACGGAACGTGGTTGCCGTAGTTTTTTGGTTTGGCTCGCCGCGAGGTGAAAAATCCTCGCGTCAGCAGCCATAGGCTTGCCCGCCGAAACGTCCTGATTGAAATTATATTCGGTAGTGGAAATCGAATTCCAGTGCTGCGCGGAGCCTTACGAAAATGGCAGAACAGCTGTCCTTTATCGCGCGTGCAGCCCCGCAAAATTAATAGTATAGTTACCAACGAAATTGTCTACTTATTAATTTTTAGTCTAGCTGCGTCAGGTACTTAGGCCTGTCCGCGGCAACTTAATTGGCACTCCAGGTCCTGCGGTCTCGGCCCGACGGTCCGGTTACCATCGCGCTGCGACACGACGAAATCTTCTCAAAGGAGGGGATCGTGCGTATCCATTTGCTTGTTCAATTGCTTGCAGGCTTCGTCCTGGCGCTTGCAACTCTCGCGCCCGGCCAGGTGCAAGCGCAAACCGAGCCGGCGCAGCCCGCGGTCCAGAATTCTCCATTAAAATTCATCGGGAAAGTCGTGGCGGCCACCGGTTCGGTCACGATCGAGCATGAGAGTGCAGTCGTCGTTCAAGCGGGGCTGCCCGACAAACCGCCTCAGACGCATGTTGGCGACCCCGTCTATTTGGGCGATGTGGTGCAGACCGGGGCCGATGGTCGGGTGGGGATCAACTTCACCGATGGCACCTCGTTCAATCTGTCGAGCAACGCCAAGATGGCGATGACCGAATTTGTGTACGACCCGAACGGCAAGTCGAACTCGACCTTGTTGAAGCTGGCCAATGGAACATTCACCTTCGTTGCCGGCAATATCGCGAAGACCGGTGACATGAAGATCGACACGCCCGCCGCGACGATGGGAATTCGAGGCACCACGCCACGCATCGAAATATCCGACGATGGAACGGTCAGGTTCGCGACGCTCGTGGAAGAGGGCAAGAGCAAGGTCAGAAAGACCGGGATACGAACGACGCAGCAACCTGAGCAAAACATCCCCCACAAGTTCAATCCAAACATCTGTCGAGGATGCTAGGTCAGGCGTGGGCCTTTTCGAGCAAGCAAGGGCCGACATGAAATCTCGTGCAAGCGCGGGCGCACTTGTCAGTCTGATATCGCTTCTCGTTGCGCTCTTTGCGTTGCCGGCGGTCGCGCAGAAGCCGAAGCCAAAGGACAGCTATCTGCGGAACGTCGAACTGTGCAGCGGCCGAGGCAATGCGCCCCTGGACGCGCGCATTGACGGATGTACGGCGCTGATCGATGCGGGGCAGGACGTGACGCCGGCCGGCCTCGCGATCGCCTACAACAACCGTGGCAACGCCTACGCCGCCAAGGAAGACTATGACCGCGCCATCCGGGATTTCGATCGATCCATCGAGCTCAATCCAACCTACGCCAAGCCGTTCAACAACCGCGGCGTGGCTTACTTCAGGAAGCGCGAATACGATCGCGCGACCGACGCGTTCGATCAGGCCATCAGGCTCAACCCGAACTACGGCGAAGCCTTTGCCAACCGAGCCGGTGCCTACCTGAAGAAGAATGAATATGCCCGCGCTGGGCAGGACTACGATCAGGCCATTCGCCTCGAGCCGAACCTGGACGGCGTGTGGAACGGACGCTGCTGGAGCCGGGCTATCCTTGGTTCGTTGCAGGAGGCGCTGCAAGATTGCAACAAGGCGCTGCAATCGGGGTCCGCCAACGCTGCGACCTACGACTCGCGCGGCCTAATCCATCTGAAGACCGGCGAGCTTGGCGCGGCCATCGACGACTATAGCTCCGCGCTCGGCATCGACCCGAAGCTGGCAAGCGCACTCTATGGACGCGGGCTGGCGAAGCTGAAGCAGGGCGACAAGGCCGGCGGCAATGTCGACATCTCGGCGGCCAAGGCTATCCAGGGCAGCATCGGCGACGACTTCGCGCGCTACGGCGTGCAATAGCGAGATGGTCGCCGTAGGCGGCGGCCGGGTCGGCTTGGTGCCGCCGCCAGCGCGTCCGCTCCGGCCCGGCTAGTCCATGATCTCCACCGTTGCCGAACGGCCGGCGACCAATGCGATGCGATCCGGCAGGTGATCGAGCGCGATGCGCACCGGGACGCGTTGGGCGAGCCGGACCCAGCTGAAGGTCGGATTGACGTTTGCGAGCAGGTTCGCGCCGTCCGTGCGATCGCGGTCTGCGATGCCGGCGGCAATGCTCTCGACATGTCCGGTGAGCCGTACCGGCTCGCCCATCAGCCGAACCTGCGCCTTGTCGCCGACGTGAATGCGCGCGAGCTTGGTCTCCTCGAAATAGCCCTCGACATGCAGCGTATCGGTGTCGACCAGCGCCATCACGCCCTTGCCCGCGGTGACATAGGCGCCGGGCCGCAGCTCCATGTTGGTGATGGTGCCGTTCACCGATGCGTGCACCTCGCTGCGATCCAGATTGAGCTGCGCGACAGCGCGATCGGCCACCGCCTGGTCATAGGCGGCCTTGGCCTGGAGCTGCGTGGCCAGGATCTGCTCCTGCTTCTGCTGCGATACCGCGTCGGTGGTCAGCGCGCTGTAGCGTTTGAGGTCGGCGTCGGCCTGATCCAGCGTCGCGCGATGACCGGCGACCGCCGCATCGGCCTGCCGCAACGCCAGGGCAAACCGGGCGCGATCGATCCGGAACAGGATATCGCCGCGATGCACTTGCTGATTGTCCTTGACCAGCACGTCGGTGACGAAGCCGGAGACGTCGGGAGCAACCTGCACCACGTCGGCGCGGACCTTGCCGTCGCGGGTCCACGGCGACTGCATATAGTAGACCCAGAGCGCGCGGCCGACAGCGAGCGCGGCAACGAGCGCAATCGCGGTCAGTGCAACCCGGCCGAGCCAGGCGAAATTCCCCTTCATGGCAGAAACTCCGAAAGATAGACGACGACGCCCAGCAGGCATACGTACAAGGCAAAATTGAACAGCGCGCGATGCCAGACCAGCCGGTAGAGCCCGAAGCGTTGCATGATCCGGCTGATCCCCGCGCTCAGCGCATAGGCAACGATCAGCCACAGCAGCAGCGCCGGGACCAGGACACCGTAGATGTCGAGCTCATATCTCATGCAGCAAAACTCTCCTGGGGCTGCGATCGATACGCAGGTGCATCCGGAAACAGGCCGCGGCGAATGCCGACGAGTCCGAGTAATGCATCGTCCCGCGCGCGCTCATTGGGATCCTTGACGACCGCGGTCAGCGCCGCATCGATGCATGGCAGCAATTCGGCCGGCATCGCCTCGTCCGCATGGGCGCGAAATGCCGCCGCGAGGTCGTCCAGCATGTCGTCGATGGCACGCACGGTCGATGCGGCGAGGCCGTAACGAGCCCGCCTGAGGTCGATGATGTTGAGCCCGATGCGCAGCTGGACCAGGCTGTCGGCATCGCGGCGGTCGCTTTCGGAGATGAAGGCGATGCGCTGTACCAATAGGCCGAGCCGATGCAGCATCAGGCCGGCAAACTGCGCACGATCGCCGTGGCCGCGCCGCTCCGCCGCGGCCGCAAGCGTCTGCCAGCCCGACGTCATCAGCCGTTTGGCGATCCATTCGGCGCCGACACCGCGCGCGACCCGCGTCACGATCTCGGCGATGACGACGCCGAGGAAGAAGGCGACCGAGGTGTTGGCAAAACTGGCAAAATCTGCGCTGTAGGTCGATTGCAGCGCCAACAGCGTCGCGGTGTTGGCGGCGAGCGCCATGCCGATCGGCGCGGTGTTGGGCCGCGCGATCAGGAAGCCGTATAGCAGGAAGGTCGGCGCCAGCGCGGCGATCAGAACCTCGACATGGGAGATGCCTGGCACCAGTGCGAATTGATAGATCGCGACGACGACGATCGCAACCAGCGAAAACAGGCCGAAGGCCCGGATGCTGCGCGCCGGCTCATCCTGCGCGGCGAAGAATGAGCAGGCGACCGCCGCCATCATCGGCGCCGAGGCGCCATCGGCCCAACCGGTCGCAATCCAGAGTCCGCAGCAGATCAGGATGGCCACTGCCGCCCCCGCGGCTGACCACAGCGCCATGCCGTGGTCGCGATGACGGACCGGCGCGGCCCCCGATTCCGGGTGGAACGCCAGCGGGACGGTGGAGATATCCTGGCCCGCGGCGATCGCATCGCCGATTGCGCGGCAGTCGGCCGAGATGTCGACAAGCTCGCGGAGCCGGAGCAGCAGGCTAATCGTGATGATACGCTCGCGCGGCGCGAGGCCGTCGAGGGCAGATTGCCGCTCGGCGATCGCAGCGCGGATCTCGTTGCCGGATTGCCGCTGGCGATCCTCGTCCACGATCCATGCGGCGAGATCGCCGATCAGGCGCCGCAGCTCCGGCTGCCTTTGCAGCGCTGCTTCGCCGAGTGCGGCAAGCCGGTCTTCGATCGACGTGATGATCGGCAACAGCATCAGCATGCGCAGCCGGACCTCGCCGAGGCCGCGCGCGGTGCCGGCATCGGCCAGCCGATCATAGGCGACATGGGTTGCCAGCGTATCGATCTCGACGATGTCGGTCGCAAGGCGAAGGCGTTGGGCCCGGCGCATCTCGCTGGTTCCGTGATCAAGCAGCACGTCGCGGGAGAGGCGGCGCGCATCCGACAGCCAGCTTCTGATGCGGCCGCCGACCGCCGGCGCGACGCTGCGCGGAAACACCACGGTCGAGACCAGGCTGGCACAGATGATGCCGAGCGAGATCTCCTCGACCCGCGCCAGCGCGACATCGAAGATGCTGCCCGGGTCGGCGACCGACGGAAAGCCGATCAGTGCGACGGTATATCCGCCCAGCATGAAGACATAGCTGCGCGGCGTGCCGTCGAGCAGCGACAGATAAAGGCACAGTCCGACCCAGAGCGCGATCGCGAGGCACAGCAGCTCCGGTGCATTGACTAGGTTCGGCACCAGGGCGACCGTCATGCTCGCGCCGACCAGGGTGCCGATCACGCGGAAGAACGCCTTCGAGCTCGTCGCGCCGGCCAGCGGCTGCGACGTGATATAGACCGTCGCCATCGCCCAATAGGGCCGCGGCAGATCGATCGCCAATGCGATGACAAGCGCCAGCATCGACGCGGCGAACGTCTTCAACGCGAAGATGAGGTCCGCATGGCGGACCAGGAACGGCTCTTCCGCGCGCATGACTATTTCGCCTCTGCAGCGGTCTTGGCTAGAGCGGTCTTGGCTGCAGCGCTCTTGGCGTCTTGCAGGCGGCTCGCCCGCGCCTCGATGCGCTGCAGCGTCTCGAAGGTTACCGCAAGTTCCTCGCTGCCGATATCCTTCAGCACGCTGGCCCGCACGCGGCGCAGCACCCGGTTGGTCTCCTCGACCTTGGCTTCACCGGCCGCGGTGAGATGCAGTGTCTTGGCGCGCCGATCGGTCGGGTCCTCGCGACGCTCGACCAGGCCTTCGAACTGCAGCAGATCGATCAGTCGCACCAGCGAAGGCCCCTCGATCCCCAGCTCGTCGGCAAGCACGCCCTGGCGGACGTTCTCGCCCTGCCGCGACAGCACCAGCAGCGGAATTGCCGTCGCGTAGGACAGGCCGTGATCAGACAGAGCCAGATCCGACTCGCGCCGCCAGATCCGCCCAAGCCTGGTGATCAGGCGGCCGATCTCGGCGTGGATATGGGATTGCGAAGGAGGCATGCAAATTAGATAGGATACAAACTATTAGGCTGCAATAATATTGCTTCGAACGTTGCTGATGATCACGCAAATGCGATCTCCGCATGGGCGTCAATATCTCCGCACGGTTGATCGGAAGGCGATCCGGATGCGACCGAGCCAGCACCGATCGCGCGGGAACGCGGAAAGTTAGGAACCTCGCTCCGATGGCAATGTTGAGGCTTCTTTCGGAGGCGCGCCGACGCGCAGCACTGCTTGCGCTAGGAGGAGACGATGGGACTGGCTCAATACGCGGTGATCGCGGCTGGCGAGGAATGGGGCGTTCTGCATGACGGCAATCTCAATGCCGGATACGCGACCAAGGAAGCTGCATTCGAGGCGGCGGCGGCCGCCGCGTCGCTGGCGATCAGGCTGGGGCATGAAGTTCACGTCAGCGTTCCCGGGCGTGAGGAGGGGGAGGCGGCCCTTACCAAGCGGCGGACATAGCCCAACTGCGGTTGTGCCTGCACTGACGCAGCGCGCTGCCCGCTCTCAACCGCAGTCGTGCATCAACCGGCTCCAGTCCTCGCCGGCGAGGCCGCCGACATGGATATCGCCGCGCACAACGGCGTCGTTCACATCAGGAACGCGTGTCAACGCCATCGCGAAGCCGCGGTGCCGGAATACGAGCCAGCGCTGCAGCCCCAGCCCTGCCATCAGGGCGGGCTGCGCACGGCCGCGGGCTTCGGCATGGCCGGTGCGCTCAAGGTGGCGGAACATCGCACAGACCACGCCGACCTCCTGGCCCGGAAGCGACAGGATGTTGATAACATGCGCGGTCCGCCCCGGCGCCGCATAGTAGACAAAGCCGCCGATCACCGCGCCGGAACACGGTCTTCGATCGCGCGGATCGTGAATGCGCCAAGCTTGGTGTTCTGCGCTGCCAGGCTGACCAACAGCACAGCGCGTCTTACGGATCGAGCTCAGTATCCCAGTAGAGATAATCGAGCCAGCTCTCGTGCAGATAGTTCGGCGGGAACAGCCGGCCGTTGCGGTGGAGCTGATGCACCGTCGGCGCGTAGGGTGTCTGCTTCGGAAACATCTTGGCCTGCTGCGGCGTAAGATTGCCCTTGCGCAGATTGCACGGCGAGCAGGCGGCGACGACGTTCTCCCAGGTGGTCTGGCCACCCTTGCTGCGCGGAATGATGTGATCGAAGGTGAGGTCGTCGCCCGACAGGCAATATTGGCAGCTGAATCGGTCGCGAAGGAAAACGTTGAACCGGGTGAAGGCGGGGTGGGTGGTCGGCTTGACGAAGGATTTGAGGGATACGACGCTCGGCAACTGGATTTCGAAGGAAGGACTTCGTACCGCCCGGTCGTAATATTCGACGATGTTGACACGATCGAGGAACACCGCCTTGATCGCGTCCTGCCAGGACCAGAGCGACAGCGGGTAATAACTCAGCGGCCGGAAGTCCGCATTCAAGACCAGCACCGGCCAACCGCCTTGCGAGACATGTGCGTTCAAATAACGCTCCTGATCTCCCATTAGCTGCGAAGCAGCATGCACTCACATACTACAGGCAGCGTGACGGGATTGTGAAGAGCAATGAGCGGCTTATCCGCCATGCCCTGCCATGTTCCTGCCCCGATTGCCTCCTGCCCGCGAGGCCCGTAAAGGGAGCCGCAAGGCCCTGTCGGCCAGTGACGGACCCTGCCGATGACCATGACCACAAGCTATCTCGAGGCGCCACGCCGGTTGCGCGCATTCGTGCGTGCGCACGAGACGAGCCTCGTGGTGCTGGCACTGCTGATCGGCGCCATCGGCGGTCTTGTGGTGGCGGTCATGAGCGGCCTCGTCACGGTGCTGCATTCGGTGCTGTTCAATCTGCCGCTGGGCGATCGGCTGTCGAGTCAGCCCAGCATCGATCCCGTGCGCGCCCTCGTGGTTCCCACGGTTGGCGGACTGGTGCTTGGAGTAGCGTTCCTGCTGCTGCTCAGGGTCCGGCCGGCCCGGGAAATCGACCCGATCGAGGCCAACGCGCTTTATGGCGGGCGGATGTCGTTCCGCGGCAGCGTGATCGTGGCGCTGCAGACGATCTGGTCGAGCGGCGTCGGCGGCTCGGTCGGGCTTGAGGCCGGCTACACCCAGCTTTCGAGCGGCCTGGCCGCCTCGCTGGGCCGCGGCTTTCATCTCCGCCGCAACGACCAGCGAATCATGGTCGGCTGCGGCGCGGCTGCGGCGATCGCGGGGGCCTTCAGCGCGCCGCTGGCGGGCGCGTTCTACGCTTTCGAACTTGTGATCGGCGGCTATACGCCGGCGAGCCTGACCCCGGTCGGTGTGGCGGCGGTGGCCGGCTATTTCGTCGCCCATGCCTTCGAGCCGCTGCCGCTCGGCGTCGGCGTCGGAACCGTCGGCGACGTGCTCGGACGGGATCTTGCGATCGCGGCGCTGCTCGGGGTGGTCGCGGCCCTGACCGGGATTGCGATCATGCGCGGGGTGGCGCTGTGCGAGACGCTGCTCGCCAAGACCCGGCTCTGGCCGCCGCTGCGGCCGGCGCTGGGCGGCCTTGCGGTCGGCGCCATGGCGCTGCTGACGCCGCAGGTGATGTCGTCGGGTCATGGCGCGCTGCGCTTCGCCGGCATCGTGGCCATGCCGCTCACCTTCATCGCCGGCGTGTTCGCGCTGAAGGCGGTGGCCTCGATCGTCTCGCTCGGCTCCGGCTTCCGCGGCGGATTGTTCTTCGCCACGCTGTTCATGGGCGCGCTCGGCGGCCGGCTGTTCGCGGCCGGCGTCGACATCGTGTGGCCGGGGCTCAATCTCGATCCCAACGCCTATGCCGTGATCGGCATGAGCGCGCTGTCGGCCTCGGTGATCGGCGGTCCATTGACGATGTCGTTCATCGCGCTGGAATCCACTGGCAATCTCTGGCTCACCACCGCGGTGCTGGTCGCGGTCATCATCTCGACCACGATCACGCGCGAGCTGTTCGGCTATTCGTTCGCGACCTGGCGGCTGCATCTGCGCGGCGAGACCATCCGCAGCGCCGCCGATATCGGCTGGATTCGCGATCTCACGGTCGGCAAGATGATGCGGCAGGACATGACGACGGTGAACGCCGCGATGCCGATCGAGGCGTTTCGCGAGGAATTCCCGCCCGGCTCGAAGACCCAGGTCGTCGCGGTCGACGGCGAGGGACGTTATGCCGGGCTCGCGCTGGTCGCGGAGGCGCACGCGCCCGACCTCGAGGCCGACAAGGGACTTGCCGCCATCCTGCGCTACGCCGACGTGGTGCTGCATCCCGGCATGAACGTGCAGGAGGCGATCGCGGTGTTTGACGCGGCGGAAGCGGAATCGCTCGCGGTGGTTGAGGACGACGGCGACCGGCGGCCGATCGGCCTGCTCACCGAAGCGCACGCGATGCGGCGCTATGCGGAAGAATCCGAGCAGCGCCGCCGCGAGGTGATCGGCGAGATTTGATTGCGGCGGGCGCTTTCGACCCGTCATCCTGAGGCGCTCGCGAAGCGAGGCTCGAAGGATGCACGGCCGCGCTGCGGCAGTGGGGCCGTCGATGCTTCGAGACGCGCGTTCCGCGCTCCTCAGCATGACGGGGAAAAACCGGGGCGGGCGCTACACCGTCACCCGCTCCAGCTTCTGCAGGCAGCGCGTTACGCGCACCGCGGCCGGCATCTCGGTGTCCGGAAAGCTGGTCTTCCAGTCGGTGACGCCGACTTCGCCGACATAGATGTTGCCGTGCGAGTCCAGCGCGATGCCGTGCGGCGCCAGGAACTTTCCGGTCTCGACGCCGGGGCCGTGCTCGCCGCCGAGCCGGGCGATGCGCTTGCCGGTGCCATCCACGATCGACAGCCGCGGGCCGAGATTGGGCACCTTGCGGTTGACCGTCATGCCGGGGCCGAGCTCGCCGATCACGAAGCTCGGCTGCTTGCCGCTCCCGCAGCAGCACAGCGCGCAGGGCCGGTGCAGATTGTTCCACTGGGTCTCGTATCTGCCGTTGCCGTCGAACACTTGAACACGATGGTTCTCGCGGTCGGCGACATAGACCCAGCCGTCGGCGTCGGTCGCGATGTTGTGCACGATGTTGAATTGACTAGGATCGGTGCCGGGCTCGCCCCAGGTCTTGATCAACTTTCCATCCGGCGTGTATTTGTGGACGCAGGCATTGCCGTAGCCGTCGGAAACGTAGATCTCGCCGTTCGGCGACAGCGCGGTATGGGTGCAGCGATGGAACGGCTCGCCGCTCATGAACGGCGCCGGCTTGTTCGGGATGCCGATCGTCAGCAGTACCTTGCCGTCGGTCGAACATTTACGCACAGTGTGGTCGCCGTCGTCGGTGCAATAGAGATTGTCGTCGGCATCGATGTGCAGGCCGTGCGCGCGCGCGAACAGGCCTTCGCCCCAGCTCCTGATGAAGTTTCCTTCGCGGTCGAGCACCACCATCGGATGTTCACCGCGGTTGAAGACATAGACGCGGTCCTTGCTGTCGACAGCGACGGAGGCGACATCCGTCAAGCTCCAGCCGCCGGGGAGTTTTGCGAAGTTCTCCACCACGCGATAGCGGTGCTCGCCGGTGCCGAGGATGGTTGGCATTGTTCGTCCTCTCTCTTCTCGTCATTCCGGGCTCGCGCTACGCGCGCCCCGGAATGACGGCGGATCAAGTTAGCTTCGCCACCGGCCCGACATCGCGCGGCAACCGGCCTTCCTCGATCGCCTTGATCTGCAGCGCTAGATAACGCGAGTTGATGCGGCATTGCGCGAGGCTGCCGGCGATGAACCACAGGCCGGGCTGCGGCGTGCGGGTGTACATGTTGCGCAGCTCCTGGCCGTCGCCAAAACCCCAGATCGGGCCAACCCGCGCAGCCATCGCCTCGCCGAACAGTTTCTTCACCAGCTCTTCCTGCGGCCGGTAGCCGGTCGCGAGCACGATCAGGTCGGCGGCAACCGTCTCGCCGGTCTTCAGCCGCGCGCCTTCGCTCACGAAGGTCTCGATGTCGGCAAATTGCCTCAGGGCAATCGCGCCGCTCGCGACGAGATCGGAGCAGCCGACGTTGAAGTAATAGCCGCCGCCGCGGGTCAGGTACTTGAACTGCCAGCCGGTGCCGCCGTCGCCGAAATCGAGCTTGAAGCCCTTGCGCGCGAGACCGTCGAGCAGCAGTCTGTCGAGTTCCTTCGACTGCTCGGTCATCAGCACATGGCTGCGCTTGGCGAGCGCGAGCGGCATCGAAGTCGCGATCAAATCGTTGTCTTCGAGCGAGCCTTCATTGTAGGCGGCATAGGCGAGCTGCGCCGACGGCTCGATATTGGTGACGAGCGTCGAGGAGCGCTGCACCAGCGTCACCTCGGCGCCGGAGGAGTGCAGATCCTGCGCGATGTCGTGGCCGCTGTTCCCGGTGCCGATCACCAGCGCGCGCTTGCCTGTCCAATGCTCGCCGTCTTCATAGCCGCTCGAATGCAGCACCTTGCCGGAGAAAGTCTTCAAGCCGGGGATATCAGGCACGCTCGGAATGCCGCTCACGCCGGTCGCCATCACGACATGGCGCGGCTGCAGTTTCCGCGTCGTCCCGTCGGCGCGGCGCAGCTCGATGGTCCAGCGTCCTTGTGCGTCGTCATAGCTGCCCCCGACGAATTCCGTGCCGGTCCAGAAGTTCAGCTCCATGGCATCGACATAGGATTCGAACCAGTTGGCGAGCTTGTCCTTCGGGATGTAGGTCGGCCAGTTCGGCGGGAACGGCATGTAGGGCAAATGATTGACCTGCACCTGGTTGTGCAGGGTGAGCGCGTGGTAGCGCTTGCGCCAATTGTCGCCGACGCGCGCCTCGCGGTCGACGATCAGTGCATCGATCTTGAGCTGTTGCAGACGGGCGGCGATTGCAAGCCCGGCCTGCCCGCCGCCGACCACGAGCACATCGGGATCCCGGTCGGCATATTCGGCGGATGCCTTGCGCAGGTCGAGCCAGTTGGGACCGCGGAAGTCGCGGGAATAGGCTTGTCCACGCGGCCTTGTGTTTCCTTGCTGCTCTTCAAAACCCTTCAGTTCCTCGAGCGCGGTCAGCAGCGTCCAGGCCTTCAACCGATCGCCGTCGGCGGCGTCAGGAATCAGCCGCACGATGCCGTGGCCGCGGCCAGTAGCCGTCTCGAACTTGAAGATCGCCTCGATCGCGCTCGTGCCGGCGCGCATCACCCGGCGGGGCGGCGCGCGCTCGGCATCGATGCGGAAATCATGCGGCGCGCTGCGACGCGCATGCGCGGGCAGTTCCTCGATGATTGCAAAAGCGCGGTTGACGGTCTGGATGTTCCAGCTCAAGGCCAGCACGTCGCGCCAATAGCTTTCGGGATGGAACAGCGGCTTCAGCAGCACATCGTCGGGCCCCGCCAGCGCATCCTCGAACTGCACAAGCCAATTGTCGGCGGCGACCGAAATATCGTCCGTCTTGTCGAGCATTGAGCGTTTCTCGTCATCGGCCGCCCTTGGTGACGTTTTCTTGGCGGCGTTCCCTTGGCCGCAAGCCTATACCCATTGGCGAGGCCGCAGAAAGGGCGTGACGGGATATCGCCTATTCGGCCAGCGACAGGATCAGGCCTTGATCCGGCGGAACGCGGCCCTGCAGGGTATCGAGATAGGCCTCGCGCACCGCCGCCGGGCCGCGCCGCTCGACGACATCGAGCCAATCGGGCAGCTGCGGCACGAGCTCCGTCCATGCAGCGCCAAAACGCTGGTCGATGCCACCGGGACCCCATTCCCTGGCGCGCTTGCGGATCTGGTCCGGCGCGAAGAACCACACCGGCTTGGCGCCGGGCAGCGTCGGCTCATCCGGCTCGCTCGCGCGATGCGTGAGCCCGACCCGGCCGGAATAGACCATCTGCGCGCCGAAGTGCCGGTGCAGGGTCTCGCGCAGCGCGCTGTTGCCGGCCATGTCGACATAGGCGACAGGCTCGGCCGCCGGGATCGCGGTGACCTGGTCATAAGTGACGACGTCGTCATAGCAGCCGAGCGAGGTGACGAAATCGACATTGCCCTTCGAGGTCAGCCCGCTCACGCGGATACCGCGTTTGTGCAGGAGATGGGCGAGCCCGAACGCCGTCTTGCTCGAGGCCGACGACAGGATGACGCGACGAGCACCGTAGAACTCATTCTCGGCCAGGAAGTCGTCGACCAGGAACGACAGCATGAACAAGGGCAGCAGCAGCGCGCGGAAATCGCCCTGCTGGCCGGCATAGGTCGGATCGCCGGAGACACGGGCATAGGCGTTGTAGACCGGCGAGACCTCCTGCCGGTGCGCGGCGCCGTCGCGCAAGCCGCGCTTGCTGACATCGGCGGCCTCGATCACCAGATGGGTCGCCATCGGGAAATAGCCGAACAGCGTTTCGCCGGCTGCGATGGCGGGATGCTTCGAGGCCAGCACCTCGCCAAAGCCCCACACCGGGATGATGCCGTAGCCGTCGGGCGCCGGGAACAGGTGCCAGTACTTCAGCTGCTCGCCGATCACGGCGTAGGTGATGTTGTTGGCGGTGAAGGCGAAGCGGGTCACTTTGACCAGCAGCGCGTCGGCCGGCAGCGCCGCGGCATCGGGCAGCTGTGTCTCGATCACCTTGCAATGCTGCAGATCGTTGCGGATGACGATGAAGTCAGTGGAGTTCATGGCGATGATCCCGGCGTCGGATGCGCCGGCATCGTTGCGTCGATCGCCGGCTTTTTGCAACAGCAACTAAGTTTCAAACGCCGTTCGCTCCACCATCACCTTGGTCAGCGAAGCTGTCCTTCGCGGTAGAGATCGCGCAGCTTGCGCTTGAAGATCTTGCCCGTCGCCTCGCGCGGCAGCGCGTCCATGAAGCGGATGTCCCGCGGCACCTTGAAATTGGCGAGCTTGCCGCGGAGAAATTCCTGGATCGCCGCGACCGACAGCGTGCTGCCCGCTTCCGGCTCGACGCAGGCGAACAGCCGCTCGCCATATTCGTCGTCGGGCACGCCGAATACGGCGCAGTCGCGGACGCCTGCCATGCCGATCAGGGCATTCTCGATCTCGGCGGGGTAGATGTTGACGCCGCCCGAGATCACCATGTCGCGCTTGCGGTCGCACAGGAACAGATAGCCGTCCGCGTCGAGATAGCCGACATCGCCGACGCTGACGAGGCCGTCGCGGTCGGCCTCGGCGCGCGCCTTGGCGTTGCCGTGGTAATCGAAATCCGACGTCGCGGTCTGGCGCATGAAGATCTCGCCGGGCTCGCCGACGTCGCATTGCGTTCCGTCGGGCCGGAATATCTTGACGATGCCGCCCTCGATGGCGCGGCCGACGGTGCCGGGCTTGGCCAGCGCCTCGGCCGATGAATGCCAGACCGGGATGCCGGTCTCGGTGGAGCCGAGATATTCGTTGATGACCGGTCCCCACCACTCGATCATCGCGCGCTTGACGTCGACCGGGCAGGGCGCCGCGCCATGCACGATGAAGCGCAGCGACGACAGGTCATAGCGGCGTCGCGTCTCTTCCGGCAGGCGCAGCAGCCGCACGAACATGGTCGGCACCATGTGCATGTGGGTGACATGGTGGCGCTCGATCAGCTGCAGCAGATCTTCAGGATCGAAGCGCGGTTCGAGCACGATCACGCAGCCATTGCGGAATGCGAGCATGCCGTAGGAGTGCGGCGCCGAATGATACATCGGGCCGTTCATCAGGATCACCTGGCCCTCGTTCGGCTTGACGCCATAGGTGATGGCGCCGACGCGCGCGGCCGCCGCCTGCTGCTCTGATGGCATCGGCTTGCGCTTGACGCCTTTCGGCAGGCCCGTGGTGCCGGACGTGTAGAACATCGGCGCTGCGCCGATCGGCGCGTCGGTCAGCGGTTGATGCGTTTCACGCCAGATATCCCAATCGGTCATGCCGTCGGGCACACGCGTGGACGCTGGCGCCACGCCATAGGCCGCGGCGATCTCCGGCGATGTGGTCACGACCAGCAGCTTGATCCCCGGCGGCAGCCCGTCGCGGATCTGCGGCAGCAAATCGGCGTGGCAGACCAGCGTGTCGGCCCCGCTGTCGGACAGGATGTAGGCGACCTCGTCGGCCTTTAGGTGCCAGTTGATCGGCACCACCGGACTGCCGAGCGCGGCTGCGGCCGCGACCACCTCGAACAGCGCAAAATCGTTGCGCAACATCATGCCGACCGGCTTGCCGCCCTGAACGCCGAGCGCGCGGAAACCGGTCGCCGCCCGCGCGATGCGGGCGTGAATGTCGCCGTAGCTGATCTGTCTGTCGCCGCTGATGATCATATTCCGTTCCGTTTCCTCGCAATCGTCCAGCCGGTGTTCGATCTTAGCAGTTTTCCGGCCAGCGCCGCTCACATGGTCTTCGCAAACGCGATGATCGATGATCGGATCGCACAGGGCAGCTCCAACGGCAGCCGGCGCTTCATCCTGCGCCCCTGCGAGATGTCCGGGATTGCGGATCAGGCGCTGAGCCGCGTCGTGAAGCTGTCGCGTGCCTGCGCAAGCTCCGCCTTCATCCGAACCACCAGTTCGGCGACCGGCGGGGCGTCGGTGATCTGGCCGATGCCCTGGCCCGAACCCCAGATATCGCGCCAGGCCTTGGCCTTCGTGTTGCCACCGGAGCCGAAATTCATCTTGGATTTGTCGGCGACCGGCAGGTTGCCCGGATCGAGGCCCGCGGCCGCAATCGACGGTCCGAGGTAGTTGCCGTGCACGCCGGTGAACAGGTTCGAATAGACGATGTCATGCGCGGCGTATTCGGTCAGCGCCTGCTTGTACCTGACGTCGGCGTTGGCTTCCTCGGTCGCGATGAAGCGGGTGCCCACATAGGCGAGGTCGGCGCCGAGCGCGAGCGCGGATGCGATGCTCCAGCCGTCGGAGATCGCGCCCGACAGCAGGATCGTGCCCTTGAACCACTGCTTGACCTCGCGCACCAGCGCGAACGGCGACAGCGTGCCGGCATGGCCGCCCGCGCCGGCGCAGACCAGGATCAATCCGTCGACGCCCTGCTCGGCGGCCTTGCGGGCGTGCTTCACGTTGATGACGTCGTGGAACACCACGCCGCCGTAGGAATGCGCGGCCTCGACGATTTCGGACGGCGGGCGCAGCGAGGTGATGATGATGGGCACCTTGTGCTTCACGCAGGTTTCCATGTCATGCATCAGCCGGTCGTTGGAGGCGTGGCAGATCTGGTTGACCGCGTAAGGGGCGACCTTCTTCTCCGGATGCTTAGCCTGGTGCTCGCCGAGCTCGTTCTCGATCTGCGTCAGCCATTCGTCGAGCTTCTCGACCGGGCGCGCGTTGAGCGCCGGGAATGAGCCGACGATGCCGGCCTTGCACTGCGCGATCACGAGCTCGGGCCCCGAGACGATGAACAGCGGGGAACCGACGACCGGCAGTTCAAGCCTGTTGGCGAGCGAGGCGGGCAGCGACATTGTTCGGATCCTCCATGTGCGCCGCCCGGCGGGTGCCGGGCGGATCGCGATTTGTTGTGATGGCTGGAGCTGCGGCTCCCTTGGAGCGGCAATATAAGGCTGGACGGTTGCGTCATGACGTTCAATATTGAACAGCTGATTGACCAGAAATGAACAAAGGCGCGAGCGGGCGGCATGGACTGGGAGCTTTGCAAGACCTTCGTCGCGGTGGCTGAGACGCGCAGCTTCGCCGGCGCTGCGCGGCGGCTGCGCATCAGCCACCCCACCGTCAGCCGCAACGTCGCGGCGCTCGAGAAGCAGCTCGGGACCCGCCTGTTCGCCCGTTCGAATGACGGCCTGTCGTTGACATCGCATGGCCGCAAGTTCCGCGAGCACACCGAGGTGATGGCGGCGGCGGCCCTGCGCGCGGAGGCGGCTGCGTCCGCCACCGGCGCGCAGGCCCGCGGCGTCGTGAAGCTGTCGATCGGCGCGACGCTGGCGGCGCATTGGCTGATGCCGCATCTCGGACCGTTCCTGCGCGATCACGCCAACATCCAGCTGGAGATCATCACCCACCCGTTTCCGGCGAGCGTGCGGCGCCGCGAGGCCGACGTGGTGCTGCGGCCGGTCGATGCCGGGGACGAGAACCTGATCGGACGCAAGATCGGACGGCTCGGCGCCGGTTTCTACGCGTCACGCGGCTATGCGGCCGGGCGCAAGCTGCCGGAGCGGCCGGACGAATGGCGGGGGCATAGCGTGATCGGGTTTGCCGACCAGGCCTCGAATGTGCGGCTGGCGCGGTGGAGCGATGTCATCACGCGGCAGGGCACGCTGGTGATGCGCTGCTCCTCGCAGGGCGACATGCTTGCGGCGGCGCGGGCCGGGCTCGGGATTTGCGCGCTGTCCTGCCTGGTCGGGGCCGACTATCCCGATCTGGTTCGGGTCGCTCCGCAAAAGCTGTCGAGCCTCTCCGATCTCTGGCTGCTCGCGCATCCCGATCTGGTCGAGCTTCCCCCGGTGCGTGCCGTCATCGGCTTCGTCACCGATTGCGCGCGCGAGGATCGCGTCAGGCTGCGCGGCTAGAGCCGGTTCTCAGGCTCGCGCCCGCCACAGCGTCACCGCAAGCAGGATAAAGACGGCGCACGTCCACAGCGCCTGCCAGTTCTCCGGTCCTTCGTTGAAGCCCACGTAGATGGCGGCTGCGACAAAAATGCCGGCAAAGATCGATTCCGCCAGAGGGCGGACTCCTTTCGTAGCAGGATTGAGCAGTGTCATGACCGCAAACGGCACCGCCGCCAGGGTCAGAGGCGCGAAAGGAAAATCGATAAAGCGCGGGTCAAATATGAGGCCCAGTGCGGCCGCCGTGCCGATCACCGTGGTGACGATCAAGGCCAATCCGTGCAAGGTCACCAGCACCGATCCAGTGTGGTAGCCCTTCGGACCCAGCAATTCCTGGAAGCTGGGCGGCGCGCGACCGGACATCAGGGCATTGGCGCCGAACACCGGCGAGGCCGTTGCCGCCACCAGAAGCGAGCCCCACACAAGCCAGCCTCCCGTTCCATAGCTTTCATAGACGAGTCTTTGCGCGGCCACCCCAAACAGGATTCCGGCTGTGGTCGCCGATAGTCCGACCGCAAGCCATGACACGAGTTCGGGCTCCTTCGGCTTGCGCCGCGAGGTCAGCCAGGCTGCGCAGAACACCAGGATCGCCAGCGCCATTCCGCTGCACATCTGCAGTTTCCAGAACGGAAAATTGCTGATCGGCAGGCCAGGCGGATATTTCAGTGTGCGCGCTTCCGAATCGAACAGGCCCCAAGATCCGCCGACCGTACCCTCGATCTCCCGCTTCCATCCTTCGTCATAGGCCTCGAACAGGTTGACGCGGAAATGCTCGCGCCGGGCAAGGTCGAGCACCTCCGAGACCACCCGCGCCTGATTGACGCGCGAGGGCAGCGCGGATTCGCGCATCCGCCCCTCGCTCGGCCAACCTACTTCTCCGATAAAGATCTCCTTGCCTGGGAAGACCGCCGCGACCTGCCGGCGCATCTCGTCCGCGTGCGCGGCGGCACGTTCCGCGGGGATCGGGATATTCTCCCAGTATGGCAGGATGTGAATCGTGATGAAGTCGACGACGTCGGAAAGTTCGCGATTGCTCAGCCAGAACTCCCAGACGTCGGCGTAGGTGACGGGAACGCTGACCTGTGCCTTGATCGCACGGATCATGGCGGCGAGGTCGGACGCCGACATTTCCTTGCGCAGCAGGACCTCGTTGCCGACCACGAGCGCAATGATCGTGTCTGGATATTCTTTGGCGAGGCGTATCGCCGTTGCGACCTGCGTCGCATTCTTCTTTCGGTCCCTGTCGAGGAAAATGCCCTGAATGACTTTCAGCCCCGCCTTGGCTGCGAGCCCGGGAATCTGGTCGAGACCGAGATCGGTCGCATAGGTGCGGATGCAGTGCGATATCTTCGCGAGTTGCGCCAGATCTTCCGCGATCTGTTCCGGAGTGACCTGCGTCGCGGCAGCAAGTGATGTCTGATTGTTGCGGAATGGGGCGTAGGAGATGCACTGCACCTTATCATTCGGATCGATCGGTGCGCGCGGCAGGCTGACCGGGATGCCCAGCCACCACCACGCCGCGGCGATAGCCCCCAAGGATATCAGGAGAAGCGTCAGCGGGGTGCGAAGCGAAGCCAGGTCCGTCCTCCTTGCAGGAAGGATGTGCTGGGCGTCATCATCAATGCGCCAGGCCGGAAAATTGAATAAGTATTCGTCAGGTTTTATTATATCATGCGATCACGTAGATGGGATGTTTTCTCGACGACCTACTTCGCGCCGGCGATCACGCCTTCGCGATTCCTGAGCACGCGATAGTACGCCCACCATAGATGCGCGGCGGCGCCGCGCAGCGGCCGCCACGGCTCGGCAAGCGGTGCCATCTGCTTCGGTGTCGGCCGCTCCTTCAGCCCGAGCCCGACCTTGACCGCTTCCTGCACGGCGAGGTCGCCCGCCGGCCACGCATCGCCATGGCCGAGGCAGAACAAGAGATAGACGTCGGCGGTCCACGGGCCGATCCCGGGCAGCGCGGTCAGCGTGTTGTGCGCGGCATCGGCCTCTTCGTTGGCGAGCACGTCGAGGTTCAACCGCTCCTCGGCGAGCTCGCGCGCGATGTGCTTCAGCGTCTTGATCTTGGCTGCCGAGAGCCCGAGCCGGCCGAGTCGGTCGGCCCGAGCCTTGCGGATCGCATCATGGTGGAACGGGTCGAACGCCTTGCTGACGCGGCCCCAGATCGCGGCAGCACTCGCGGTCGACAGCTGCTGGCCGCAGATGATCGCGGCAAGCCCTGCAAACCCCGGCTCGCGCTGCCGGATGGCCGGCATACCGGTCAGTTCGAGGATCGGGCGCAGCCGTCGATCCTGGTCGACCAGCTTCTGGATGGCGTCGTCGAGGTCAGCCTGGGTTTCGAGATGGATCAGCATTGCGGGATCTGCATCGGCTTGTCATGCGCGGGCTTGACCCGCGCATCCATCTCCTATCGTAACAGAGTCTTGTCCAGCCGCATGGTCCGGAAGAGTGGAAACCGGTTTTCGCTTGCGACAAACGCAAGGCGTTTGCGCGAAGATCATGCCCGAACAAGGATCGCCGGGTCGAGCCCGGCAATGACCCGCGATCGAACGCCATGCCACCCGTTTTCCGTTTTGCCCCGAGTCCGAATGGCTACCTGCATCTCGGCCATGCCTATTCGGCGCTGCTCAACCATGACCTCGCGAAGCGGTCGGGTGGACGCTTCCTGCTGCGGATCGAGAACATCGACGCGACGCGCTGCCGGGCAGAGTTCGAGCAGGCGATCTACGAGGATCTGGCCTGGCTCGGCATCGCCTGGGAGACCCCAGTGCGGCGGCAGTCGGAGCATTTTGCCGCCTATCGCGCGGCGATCGACCGCCTGTCGGCCGAGCGGCTGGTCTATCCGAGCTTCGAGAGCCGCGCCGATATCGTGCGGCTGGTTGCGGAACGTGAGGCCGCTGGCGCGTGGCCGCGCGATCCGGACGGCGCGCCGCTCTATCCGGGAGCGGCGAAATCGCTGTCGGCCGAGCAGCGCGACCGGCTGATCGGGCAGGGCGCGCCGTTCGCGTTGCGGCTCGACATGGCCGCGGCATGCGCGCGCAGCGGCGGCCTGCGCTGGCAGGAGGCCGGCGAGGGTCCGGCCGGCGAGACCGGGGACGTGGCGGCCCGGCCGGAGGCCTGGGGCGATGTGATCCTGGCACGAAAGGAGACCCCAACCAGTTACCATCTCTCTGTCGTGATCGACGACGCCCTGCAAGGCGTCACCGATGTGGTCAGGGGCGTTGACCTGTTCTGGTCGACCAGCGTGCATCGGCTGCTGCAGGATCTGCTTGGCCTGCCCGTGCCGGCCTACCGGCACCATGCGCTGATCCGGGACGCCACCAGACAAAAGCTGTCGAAATCGACCCAGGCGACCGGGCTGCGCGAGCTGCGGGCGGAGGGCGCCAGCCCGGCCGATATCCGCCGCTTGGTCGGCTTGCTATAGATCTCGGCCGCATTTCAATCGCGAAGCACGGTGGTTGCCATCACGGGGCACCGCTGCGGCGAGCCGCAAACGGCGCCGTGACTCCGGCACGCCGGGCATGCCATGTTGTTATCAGGGGCGGGGATCACCGAGACCATGGCGTCAAAATCGCGCGTACGGCGCAGCAAGCGGCAATCCAAGCGGATGCCGCCGAAGCCGCGCGCCGGCAAAGCGCGCACCGCCAACGCGGCGGCCCAGCCGGGCCGCAAGCGGGCTGCCCCGAAGGCCTCCCCGAAGGCCGGTCCCGGCCTGATCGAGACCGCGCTTGCCGCCTTTGCCCATGAAGTGCGGACCCCGTTGACCGGAATCCTGGCGATCAGCAACCTGCTCGCGACATCGGATCTCGACGAGCGCGAGCGGCGCTGGGTCGATACCATCAAGGCCGGCGCCGAGCATCTGGCGAGCCTTGCGACCCTGTTCGTCGACGCTGCCCGGAGCGAGGGGCCCGGGCTCGAGATCCGGCAGGATTTCTTCGACCTGCGCACGCTGGCGCGCCACGCCGGGGATTCACTGGCCGGCCGCGCCGCAGCCAAGGGATTGCGGGCCTCGGTCGAGATCTCCGCCAAGCTGCCGGCGTTTGCGGTCGGCGATCCCGTCCGGCTGCGGGCGGCGCTGGAAAATCTGATCGACAACGCCGTCAAGTTCACCGAGCAGGGCAGCATCGAACTGCACGTCGCGCCGGCGCGCGGGGGCAAGGGAAAGGCGGACGGCAGGATCGGCGTTGTCTTTGCGATCTCCGACAGCGGCATCGGCCTGACGCTATCGGAGGTCAAGCGCCTATTCCGGCCGTTCTCGCAGGCCAATGTCTCGATCGCCGCGCGGTTCGGCGGCGCTGGGCTCGGCCTGTCCTCGGTCAAGCAGCTCGCGCGCGCCATGGGCGGCGACATCGTCGTGGCCCAGCGCGCAGGCGGTGGCACCATCTTCACGCTCAACGTGGTGCTGGCTTCAGCCGCAGGACCGGCCGGTGTGTCCCCGAGCGAAGGCGCGGCGATGCCGTCATCGCAGGGGCTGCGGCTGCTCAGCGTCGAAGACAATCCGTTCGGCCGCGTCGTGCTCAACACGATCCTGACCGAACTCGGTCACCACGCCGAATTCATCGGTCAGGGCGAGGGGGCGCCCGACCGGCTCGGACAAGGGGCCTTCGACGCCGTGCTAATGGACATGGTCCTGCCCGGCGTCGGCGGTGTCGAGGCGATCAGGCGCATCCGCGCGCTGCCGCCACCGCACGGCCGCATCGTGATCGTCGGGATCTCCGGTCGCGCCGAGGACGAGGCCGCGGCGCGCGCCGCCGGCGCCGACGCGTTCCTGGTCAAGCCTGTTTCTCCGCGGGCACTCGCGACTGCGCTGCTTGAAGCGACACGCCGTGCGGCAGCCGCGACTTGATGATCGCCGCGTTCAGCTCGCCGCCGAACACGAAGATCGCGGCGATGAAATACAGGAACACCAGCGCGATCACCACCGAGGCGAGCCCCGCATACATCGTGACGTAATTGTTGGCGAAGCGCGCCAGGTACATGCCGAAGCCGATTCCCGAGATCAGCGACGCCACCACGGTGAAGATGATGCCGGGCACGATCTGCGTGAAGCCGCGGCGGCCCGCCGGCAGCCAGGCATGCAGGATGAAGAGCGCGATGACCAGCGCCAGCACCGTGATGCCGTAACGGGCGGTGTTGAGCAGGCTCTCGTTCGATTCGACGAAGAACGGAATATAGCGCCGCCCCGCCTCGATGATCAGCGGCCCGAGCACGATCAGGAATGCCATCGCGAGCGAGGTGAACGCCGCCACCAGCGTGTAGCCGATCGATTCCAGCCGCAGCCAGTACCAGCGCCGCGGCTCGATCACGGCGTAGGCGCGGTTCAGCGCCACCCGCAGCGCCTCGACGCCGTTGGAGGCGAAGTACACCGCGAACACCGCGCCGATGGTCAGGATGCCGCCGCGGGTGTTGGTTAGCACGTCGTGGATCTGGCCGGACAGCGCCTCGGCGACCTGCTCCGGCCAGACCTGCAGCAGCAGTCCGACGGCCTGGTCGGCAAGCTCCTTGGAGCCGAAGAAGCCGGCCACCGACGTCAGCACGATCAGGAAGGGAAACAGCGCCATCAGGGTCGACAGCGCGATGTGGCTCGCGATCGCCCAGCCGTCGTCGGCGAGGAACGTGTAAAAGGCATCCATCACGACGTGGTAGACGTAACGAAGCTGTTTCACATTCCACCCGGCATTGTCGAAAACCGCTCGGTCCGAGCACGGACCCAGCATCTGATATTACGCATTGAAAAGCCAGTTGGTTGCATGCGTCGCCTGTGTGGAAGTCCGCGTCCTGCGGTGTTATGTACCGCAGATGACATCTGTCCTCAGCACGATCATTCTTCCCATCGCCGTCGGCGCCGTCGCGCTGGTGCTCCTGCTCGGCCTCGTCAACATGATGAAGGGCGGCTCGCCGAACACATCGCAGAAGCTGATGCGGCTGCGCGTGCTGCTGCAATTCGTCGCTATCGTCATCGCGATGTTCGCGGTCTGGGCGATGGGGCGGTAGACGCGATGCGCAAACCTTAAGGGATCACGGCCATGGTCGTTCTCAATCGGATCTACACGCGCACCGGCGATGACGGCACCACCGCGCTCGGCTCCGGCGAGCGGCGGCCGAAATACGATCTGCGGGTCGCTGCCTATGGCACGGTCGACGAGACCAATGCAGCGATCGGCGTGGTGCGGCAGCACCTGGCCGACAGTCCCGAGGTCGATGCGATGCTCGGCCGGATCCAGAACGATCTGTTCGATCTCGGCGCCGATCTTGCGGTGCCCGAGCGCGAGGGAAAGGCTGAACGTCTGCGGATGCTGGCGAGCCAGGTCGAGCGGCTCGAGCGCGACATCGACAGCCTCAACGACCAGCTCGCGCCGCTGACCTCGTTCGTGCTGCCCGGCGGGACGCCGGCTTCGGCATATCTGCATCTCGCCCGGACGATATGTCGCCGCGCGGAACGGATGATGGTGGAACTCGCCGCCCGGCCCGACGAACCGGTCAATGAAGCTGGCATTCAGTATATGAACCGGCTGTCCGATTTCCTGTTCGTTGCCAGCCGCTTCCAGAACAATAAAGGGGGGGGGGACGTGTTGTGGGTGCCGGGCCAGAACCGCTAAACTGGGTTAAAATCGGGGGACGGTTTTTTGGCTTTGCCGCGTTGACCGGGGGGTACGGGACCTTTAGGTTCCGCGCCAGCCAACCGAAACCCATAAAATCAAAGCGAAAGAGGATCGATGAAGGTTCTTGTGCCGGTAAAGCGGGTCGTCGACTACAACGTCAAGGTCCGCGTCAAGAGCGATGGATCGGGCGTGGAGCTCGCCAACGTCAAGATGTCGATGAACCCGTTCGATGAAATCGCCATCGAGGAAGCGCTGCGGCTGAAGGAAGCCGGCAAGGCGACCGAAGTGGTGGTGGTGTCGATCGGACCGGCACAGGCTTCCGAGACCATTCGCACCGGGCTCGCGATGGGCGCCGACCGCGGCATCCTCGTCAAGGCCGAAGGCAATGTCGAACCGCTCGCGGTTGCCAAGATCCTCAAGGCGGTCGTCGAGGCGGAGCAGCCCGGCCTCGTCATTCTCGGCAAGCAGGCGATCGACGACGACTCGAACCAGACCGGCCAGATGCTGGCCGCGCTGCTCGGCTGGTCGCAGGCGACCTTCGCCTCCAAGCTCGAGGTCGAAGGATCTGACTTCAAGGTCACGCGCGAAGTCGACGGTGGTCTGCAGACCATCAAGCTCAAGGGCCCGGCGATCGTCACCACCGACCTGCGTCTCAACGAGCCGCGCTATGCGTCGCTGCCCAACATCATGAAGGCGAAGAAGAAGCCGATCGACGACAAGAGCGCGTCGGATTACGGCGTCGATCTCACGCCGCGTCTGGAAGTGCTGAAGACCGCGGAACCGGCAGGCCGCAAGGCGGGCGTCAAGGTCAAGGACGTCGCCGAACTCGTGAACAAGCTCAAGACCGAAGCCGGGGTTCTCTGATGACGACGCTGTTGATTGCTGAACACGACCACGAGACCCTGAAGGACTCGACCAACAAGGCGCTGACCGCGGCGAGCCAACTCGGCGGCGACGTCCATGTGCTGGTTGCCGGTGGCGGCCAGGGCACCAAGGCGGCGGCGGAATCAGCCGCCAAGCTTGCCGGTGTCACCAAGGTGCTGGTGGCCGAAGGCCCCGCCTATGAGCACGACCTTGCCGAGCCGCTGGCCGCGCTGATCGTCGCGCTGGCGCCGAACTATGACGCCTTCGTCGCGCCCGCGACCTCGCGCTTCAAGAACGTGATGCCGCGCGTCGCAGCGCTGCTCGACGTCATGCAGGTCTCCGAGATCATCAAGGTCGTCGCGCCCGACACCTATGAGCGGCCGATCTATGCCGGCAACGCGATCCAGACCGTGAAGTCGAAGGACGCCAAGAAGGTGATCACGGTCCGCACCTCGACCTTCGCCGCGGCCGGCGAGGGCGGCAGCGCCGCGATCGAGAACGCCGCATCCGCCGCCGATCCGGGCCTGTCGACGTTCGTCGGCGAGGAAGTCGCCAAGAGCGACCGTCCGGAACTGACCTCGGCCAAGATCATCGTCTCGGGCGGCCGGGCCATGCAGAGCCGCGAGAACTTCGCCAAGTACATCGAGCCGCTCGCCGACAAGCTCGGCGCCGGCGTCGGCGCCTCGCGCGCCGCGGTCGATGCCGGCTATGCGCCGAACGACTGGCAGGTCGGCCAGACCGGCAAGGTGGTGGCCCCGGAACTTTATGTCGCGGTCGGCATCTCCGGCGCGATCCAGCATCTGGCCGGCATGAAGGACTCCAAGGTGATCGTCGCCATCAACAAGGATGAGGACGCACCTATCTTCCAGGTCGCCGATTACGGCCTGGTCGCCGACCTCTACCAGGCGGTTCCGGAACTGACCGAAGCGCTAGGCAAGCTCGGAAAGTAAGCGACAAGACACCGGCCGGGTGGGTAAGCTCCGGCCGGTGTTACTATTCTTGGGACGCAAAGATCCGGAAACGGTTTTCCGAAAGGATCGTGTCCCGCAGGGGAGATGGATCGGGTGCGATTACGTCGTAATCACATCATGGTCCCGGGAAACGTTTTCCGGCGGATTGGGCAACCCGGAAGGCTTCACTTCGGGTATCGTTGGAATTGGGCAGGTGCGACATGCGCGCCGTTCCGGTGGATGACAAGATGACGGTGGCAATCAAGAAGGTCGGCGTGATCGGTTCGGGCCAGATGGGCAATGGCATTGCCCATGTGGCGGCGCTGGCCGGTTTCGACGTGGTGCTCAATGATGTCTCCGCGGACCGGCTGAAGTCGGCGCTGGCGACCATCAACGGCAATCTGACCCGCCAGGTCGCCAAGAAGGCGATCAGCGAGGGCGAGCGCAAGCAGGCGCTCGACCGCATCACCTCCGCCGAGACGATCGATGCGCTGGCCGATTGCGATCTCGTGATCGAAACCGCGGTCGAGAAGGAAGAGACCAAGCGCAAGATCTTCCACGACGTCTGTGCGGTGCTGAAGCCGGAAGCGATCGTCGCGACCAACTCGTCGTCGATCTCGATCACGAGGCTCGCCGCCTCGACTGACCGCCCGGAGAAATTCATCGGCATTCATTTCATGAATCCGGTGCCGGCGATGGAGCTGGTCGAGCTGATCCGCGGCATCGCCACCGACGACACGACCTTCGACACCGCCAAGGCGTTCGTCGCCAAGCTCGGCAAGCAGGTCGCGGTGTCGGAAGATTTCCCCGCCTTCATCGTCAACCGCATTCTGCTGCCGATGATCAACGAGGCGATCTACACGCTGTATGAGGGCGTCGGTAACGTCGAGGCGATCGATGCCGCGATGAAGCTCGGCGCGCACCATCCGATGGGCCCGCTCGAGCTCGCCGATTTCATCGGCCTCGATACCTGCCTGTCGATCATGCAGGTGCTGCACGAGGGGCTCGCCGACTCCAAGTACCGGCCGTGCCCGCTGCTGGTGAAATACGTCGAGGCCGGCTGGCTCGGACGCAAGAGCCAGCGCGGCTTCTACGACTATCGCGGCGACAAGCCAGTCCCGACGCGGTAATTCACGCGCGCTCGTCAGATCAGTGTCCGCAGCAGTGCAAGCGTCGCGGGCACCAGACCGACAATCATCGTCACACCCATTCCGAGCCCGAGCAGATGCGCGGTTAGCGCGAGGCGCTGGCTCTGCCCGTGCGCCGTCATTGCAATGCCTCGCAGGCGCGCTTCAGCCGTCTGCCGGCTTCCTCAATGATCGCTGACGGGCTGGCGAAGCTGAGGCGGATAAAGGGCGACAGCCCGAGATCCTCGCCGGGAAACACCACCAGATCGGCTTGCTCAAGCAGGTAGGTCGCAAAATCGCGATCGGTCGCAATCAGCTTGCCGTCGGGAGCGCGCTTGCCGATCACGCCGGCGCAACTGACCAGCAGATAGAACGTGCCTTCGGGCGGCGTGCAGGAGAGCCCGCTGCATCCGTTCACGCGTTCGGCAAAGCGGTCACGCCTCGCGCGAAGGATGGCGGCTCGCTCGGCCAGCGCATCCTGCGCGCCATCGAGCGCGGCGACCGCGGCGGCCTGGCTGATCGACGAGGCGCCCGACGTGGTCTGCGACTGGATCGTGATCAACTCGCGGATCAGCGCCGATGGACCGGCGGCATAGCCGATGCGCCATCCCATCATGGCGTAGGTCTTGGCGAGGCCGCTGACGGTCAGCGTGCGCGGCTTCAGGCGCAACTCGATCTGCGCAAGCGTCGGGGCAGGTCGCCCATTGAACACGACGTGCTCGTAGAGCCCGTCGGCAAGCACCCAGATATCAGGATGCTGCAGGAGGACCGCGGCGAGCTCAGCCAAATCCTCCGTCGAATAGACCGCACCGGAAGGATTGACCGGATTGTTGATCACGATCCACTGCGTCCGCGCCGATATCGCCGCCTGCAAATCCTCCGCACGCAGCTTGAAGCCGTTGTTCTGCGCGCACGGCACAATCACCGGCGTCGCGCCCGCCAGTCGCACCTGATCGAGATAGGGCGCCCAATACGGCGCCGGGACGATCACCTCGTCTTCAGGCGCCAGCGTCGCGAGCAGCGCGTTGAACAGCGCCTGCGTCGAGCCGTTGGTGATGACGATCTCATCCAGCTGATAGTCGAGGCGATGGTCGCGCAGCAGCGCGGCCCGCACCGCCCGCTTCAGCTCCGGCGTGCCGTCGACATCGGTGTAACGGGTTTCGCCGCGCAATGCCGCTTGATGCGCCGCCGCGATCACGTGATCCGGTGTCGGGAAGTCCAGATTGCCCGACGACAGCTCGATGATGTCGCGCCCGGCAGCGCGGAGCTCGCGGGCGCGGCGGCGCAGCACCGATGCGGGCGAAGCCTTGATGCTGCACATGCGCGGCGAGAGGATCGGTGTCGCGGTCATCGGACGTACTGCGCCTCACCGTTGCCGAACGACCAGTTTTCCGGAAGCACCTCGACAAGGTTGATGAAGATGTCCTCGGCGCGCAGGCCCGGACTCTCCGTCAGCAGGTCGGTGATGCATCGGTAGAGCCTCTGCTTCTGCGCCACCGGGCGGGTGTTGCTGACCGTGATCTGGATGATGACCAGATCATCGCTGCGCCTGATGCCGAGATAGTCCGCGCCATAGGCGAAATCGTCGTCGTCGTGCTCGGAGATCGTCATGAAGCGATCGCCTTCCGGCACATCGAAGGTTTCGCGCATGGCGCGATAGAGGCTCTCGAGAATGGCCTTGCGGTAGGCGGCGGGCTTGCCCCGCCGCAGGGAGACGCGGGTCAGCGGCATGATGATGGCTCTCCTGGAGGCGTTACGTGCGCCAATCCTAGGGGCTCCTTGATCATTTAAAAACGGTATGATATGATATTTCAATGATTGTTAATTTAAATAGATGGCCATGAAAGCACTCGACGTCGAGGCGGTGCAGGCCTTTGTCCTGGTCGCGGACCTCAGCAGCTTCACGCGCGCGGCGCAGGCCATGGAGACCACGCAGTCCGCGGTCAGCCTGAAGATCAAGCGGCTGGAAGATGGGCTCGGCCGGCGGCTCCTGGAGCGGACGCCGCGGCTGGTCCGGCTGTCGGCGGAGGGCACCGCCTTCCTCGGCGCTGCGCGCAATCTGGTGGCTGCGCATCAATCGGCGATCGGGGCGTTTGCGGTCGAGCATCGACGGCTTGTCGTCGGCATCAGCCATCACATCGTCGGATCGGAATTGGCCTCGCTGTTGAAGCGGATGAACGCCACCGATCCAGGACTGGTGATCCAGTTGCATGTCGATACGTCACGTTCGGTGCTCAGCGCATTTGACGACGGCAGGGTCCATGCTGCGATCGTGCTGCGCCACGACGCCAAGCGCCGCGATGGCGACGTGCTGTTCGAAGAACCTTTCGGCTGGATGGCCGCGCCCGATTTTCACCATCGGCCCGGCGAGCTGCTGCGCCTGGCGACGCAAGCCGAGCCCTGCAGCGTGCGCGCCATGGCGGTTGAGACTCTCGACGCCGCCGGCATCGCCTGGACCGAAGCGTTCGTCGGTGGCGGGCTTTCGACGATCGGGGCCGCGATATCCGCAGGGCTCGCCGTCGCCGCGCTGGCGCGCCGGGTAGCGCCTGCGGATACCGTCGACCTGGGGCCGCGGCTTGGCCTGCCGCCATTGCCGTCGCGCGACGTCATGCTTCACTCGAAGTTGTCGGACGCGCGGACACGGCAGGCGCTACGCACCCTCGGTGCGGCCTTTGCCGCGAACGCGGCCTGACCTCGCAAGCATTGGCCGCTCCTCATTCCGTCAGGCGGCATCCTGCGCGTTTGAGCATGTCGCGGATGATCAGCGGCGTGGCCGGTGTCTCGGTCGCGGCAGTGGCAGCCGCGCTTGCGATCGCCTCACGGGCCTGCTGCGCGTCGAGCGTCAGCCGCCGCGCGCAGGGCGGCAGGCCGCGCGCGGCATCGAGCAGCCAGCCGGCGGTTTCGCCGGTACCGGCCAGATAGGCCGTCAACGTCTGCCGCGCGGTCGGATTGGTCGCGGCCTGGTCCAGCATGGCCCAGACCTGCGCAACCGAGATTTGTCCGCGCGATGTCGAGGGCTGCGCATGCGCCGTTGTCGTCAATAGAAGCACGGCGCTGATGGCGTGAGCCGGACGAATGAGCATGACTTCATCTCCTGAGGTATGTTGACTTGCAGATATTAATTATCGTAAAACAATAATATTGGATCAGCAATCCCGAGGTCGAGCCATGTCCGTGTCCCTCTCGTCAGAGCTTTCCCCATCCGCGCGGCCGGCCCGCCTCGAACGCATCCGCGCGGTTAGCCGGGTGCTTGCGTATGCGTGCACCGGCATCTCGTTCGTGCTTGCGGTCGGATTGCCGGCCTATTGGCTGGCGAGCCCGGATGAGGCGATCCTGCGCGATGCAGGGCTGACCGGCATTGCGTTCCATCCGATCGGTTGGCTTGTCCGCCTGATGAGTCTCGTGGTGTCGGCGTTGCCGCTCGGCTGTCTGATCTGGGGCTTGTCGCGCGTGCGCCGCGCTTTCACGTCGTTCGCGGCAGGGCGCTTCTTCACGGCCGCAAACGTCGCGGGGTTGCGTGACCTTGCGATTGCGATGCTGCTGTCGACCCTGCTGAAGCCGGTGATCGGCGCGTTGCTTTCAATCCTGCTGAGCTGGCAAACCTACGCGCAGGGCAAGTCCATAGTCATCGTGCTCGGCTCCGACACGCTGCTGGCGCTGCTGTTCGCCGGTCTGGTCGCGGTGACGGCCTGGGTGATGGCCGAAGCCAGTGCGATCGCCGACGAGCACGCGCAATTCGTCTGAGGCCGTTGCGATGCCGATCCGGGTCCGGCTCAACGTGATGCTCGCCGAGCGCAACGTGAAATCGAAGGAGCTTGCCGAATATGTCGGGATCACCGAGGCCAATCTGTCACTGCTCAAGCAGGGCAAGGTGAAGGGCGTCAGGTTCGATACGCTGGAGCGGATCTGCAACTATCTGAAGTGCCAGCCCGGCGATCTCTTGCGCCATGAGGACGACGATGCGTCAGCCTGACGCGGCAATCCGTTACCCAAGCATTAACTTTCACGCGCTACGCAAGGGCAAGTTTGGGAGTGCCGCGTATGGACATGATGAGCATGGTGTCGAGCATCCTGTCGATGCAGCAGGGTAATTTGCAGGGTGAGATCGCGACCCGCGTGACCAAGCAGAACCTCGATGCGGAAAAGTTCGCGGTTCAAACCCTGCTCGGTACGCCGTCGACCGCCAATCTCGGTCCCGGCGTCGGCGGCAACCTCAACGCCGTCGCCTGATCAGAACCCCGCCGGGGCCGGGGCTAACGCCGCCTTCACCAGCTTGATCGCATCGTCGCTCGCCCATTCGGCGGGACCGGCGATATTGGCGATTTCGCAGCCCTTGCCGTCGACCAGCACCGAAGTCGGCATGCCCAGCGCCTTGCCTATGTTCTTAAGGTCCTGAAAGACCTTGGCTTTCTGGTCGCTGAAATAACCGAGATTGGTCAGATTGGCTTCCTTCAGGAAGTTCTTCGGCTTGTCGGGGTCGCGGGTATCGATGTTGATCGCGACCACCTCGAAATCCTTGCCTCCGAGCTTGGTCTGCAGACTGTCGAGCGCCGGCATTTCCTTGCGGCAGGGCACGCACCAGGTCGCCCACAAATTGACCAGCACCGTCTTGCCGCGCCAGTCCGAGAGTTTCTTCGGCTGGCCGTTGGCGTCCTCGAAGGTCAGGTCGGGAAGCCTTAGCGGAGTGGTCGCCATGGTCAGCGCCGCGACCTCGCCATGGGCGAGCGGGGCGATCTTCTTCGCCAGGTCCACCGCGCTGTTGCAGGCGACGTCGCCGCCGGCGGGATGCCTGAGGCCGGAGACTCCGACATAGCCGATCACGGCCCCGGCCAGCACGGCGCCGATCACCAGCGGGATGCGCCATTTGGCCGTCGGCTTGGCGGTCGGTTCGGATGGGGTCGTCTCGGGCATATCGTTTGTCATCCTGGGTCAGATGTGGCTAAGCAGTGGCTGGAGCATGATCCGGAAAAGTGCGAAGCGGTTTTCCGAAAAGATCATGCCCAAACAACGGACTAATACGATCGGAACCGCCACGCTGTTTCGCCGCTCCGGCGATGAAACCGCAAGGCCTGAAATACGAATTCGTGAGCGAGATGTCATGAGCAACAAGATGTGGGGCGGCCGGTTCTCGGAACGTCCCGACGCCATCATGGAGGAAATCAACGTCTCCATCGACGTCGACCGTCACCTTTACGCCCAGGACATTGCCGCGTCCAAGGCCCACGCCGCGATGCTCGCCGCGCAGGGCATCATCACGTCAGCTGATGCGAAAAATATCGGCAAAGGTCTAGACACGATTTTGTCAGAAATCGGCAAGGGCGATTTCGACTTCAAGCGCGCGCTCGAGGACATCCATATGAATGTCGAGTCGCGGCTCTCCGAATTGATCGGGCCCGCCGCAGGCCGGCTGCATACCGCGCGCTCGCGCAACGACCAGGTCGCGACCGATTTCCGGCTCTATGTCCGCGACACGATCGACGAGACCGAGGCCGCGCTGGCCGCGTTCCAGCAGGCGCTGGTCGATCGCGCGCTGGAGCATGCCGGAACCGTGATGCCGGGCTTCACCCATCTGCAGACCGCGCAGCCGGTGACCTTCGGTCATCATCTCTTGGCCTATGTCGAGATGGCCGGCCGCGACCGTGGCCGCTTCGCCGATGCGCGCAAGCGGCTGAACGAATCACCGCTCGGCGCCGCCGCGCTCGCCGGCACCTCGTTTCCGATCGACCGCACTGCTACCGCCAAGGCGCTTGGCTTCGACCGGCCGATGGCCAATTCGCTCGACGCGGTGTCCGATCGCGATTTCGTGCTGGAAACGCTGTCGGCGGCCGCGATCTGCGCGGTGCATATGTCACGCTTCGCCGAGGAGATCGTGATCTGGACCTCACCGCTGGTCGGTCTCGTCAAGCTCAGCGACAAGTTCACGACCGGCTCGTCGATCATGCCGCAGAAGCGCAACCCGGACGCCGCCGAGCTGGTACGCGCCAAGACCGGCCGCGTGATCGGTGCGCTGACCGCGCTCCTGATCGTGATGAAGGGCCTGCCGCTCGCCTATCAAAAGGATATGCAGGAGGACAAGCAGGGCGCCATGGAGGCGTTCGAGGCGCTGTCGCTCGCGATCCGCGCCATGACCGGCATGGTCGAGGATCTGGTGCCGGACGAAGCCAAGATGAAGGCCGCGGCCGGTGAGGGCTACGCCACCGCGACCGACCTGGCCGACTGGCTGGTGCGCACCCTGAAAATGCCGTTCCGCGACGCCCACCACGTGACCGGGCGCATCGTCGGCCTGGCCTCGGCACAGGGCGTGGCGCTGCACGAGCTGCCGCTTGCGGCCATGCAGGAGGTCGAGCCGAAGATTACGGCAGAGGCGCTGAAGGTGCTCAGCGTCGAATCCTCGGTCAAGAGCCGGACCTCGTTCGGCGGCACGGCCCCGAAGAATGTGATGGCGCAGGCCAAGGCCTGGGCCAAGCGGCTGGAAAAAGAGCGAAAATTGGGCTGATCCGGAAAATTTGGCCGTGATTTCATGGCGCTCCGCCTCTCGCCAGAGCACGCCAATGTTTGTATGGTGCCGCCCAAATTGGGGAATTCGTCGTGATTAGCAAGAACCGCCTGACCCCCTCGGGATGGGCCATCATTGTGCTGAGCGCTGCAACGCTTGCGCTCGGCGGCTGCGGCCGCAAGGGACCGCTCGACCTGCCGCCGACCGCGAACGCCGCGCCGGCCACAGCACCGGGCGACACCGAGAGAGAGCGGGCGGCACAGCCCAGCGTGTTCAATCCGACCTATGGCTCGGATGCCGCGCCGGCCGCGTCGAAAGGCAATAAACGGTCCTTTGTCCTCGATCCGCTGCTCGGCAACTAGTATCTAAAAGCCTGTCATGAACCATTTCGACTATCGCAACGGCGTGCTGCATGCCGAGGCGGTCAATCTCATTGAGCTGGCGGAGGCCGTCGGCACGCCGTTCTATTGCTATTCGACGGCGACGCTGGAGCGGCACTACCGCGTCTTCACCGAGGCCTTCGCCGGCGAGAAGGCGCTTGTCTGCTACGCGATGAAGGCCAACTCCAACCAGTCGGTGCTGCGCACGCTGGCCAAGCTCGGCGCCGGCGCCGACGTGGTGTCCGGCGGTGAGTTGAAGCGGGCGCTCGCGGCGGGCATCCCGCCGTCGAAGATACTGTTCTCCGGCGTCGGCAAGACCGAGGGCGAGCTGCGCGCCGCGCTCGCCGCCGACATCCTCTGCATCAATATCGAGTCCGAGCCCGAGCTCGAGATGCTGTCGCGCCTTGCGGTCGAGATGAAGACGACCGCGCGCATCTCGGTGCGGGTCAATCCCGACGTCGATGCCGGCACCCACGCCAAGATCTCGACCGGCAAGTCGGAGAACAAGTTCGGCATTCCGATCGCGCGCGCCCGCGAGGTCTATGCCCGCGCGGCGAAATTGCCGGGGATTCAGGTCACCGGCACCGACGTGCATATCGGCAGCCAGATCACCGATCTCGGCCCGCTGGAGGCAGCGTTCCGGCTGCTCGCCGAATTCGTGCAGACGCTGCGCGCCGACGGCCACAACATCTCGCATGTCGATTTCGGCGGCGGCCTCGGCATTCCCTATTACATGGATCGCGCCGCGCCGCCGCCGCCGGCCGCCTATGCCGCGATGGTCAAGCGCGTCACGCATAATCTCGGCTGCACGCTGATGTTCGAGCCGGGCCGCCTGATCGTCGGCAATGCCGGCATCCTCGTCACCCGCGTGATCCATGTGAAGCCGGGCGATGCCAAGAACTTCGTGATCATCGACGCCGCGATGAACGACCTGATCCGGCCGACGCTGTATGAAGCGCATCACGATATCCTGCCGGTGCGCCAGCCTGCACAGGGCACGCCGACCATGGTCGCCGACGTGGTCGGCCCGGTCTGCGAGACCGGCGATTATCTCGCGCTCGACCGTTCGCTGCCGCAGCCGAAGGCCGGCGATCTGCTGGCGATCATGACCGCCGGCGCCTATGGCGCGGTGCAGGCCGGCACCTACAACACGCGGCCACTGGTGCCGGAAGTGCTGGTCAAGGACGATCAGTACGCCGTGGTCCGCCCGCGCATCGACGTCGACGCGCTGATCGCGATGGACAAGCCCGCGCCCTGGCTGTGAGCCGCCAGCGGCGCTCCATAATCGGTGTCGTCCCTGCGAAAGCAGGGACCCATAACCACCGCTCTTGATTGTTGTGCTGAGCTGGGGCTCCAGCTCAGCCAAGCCACGAAACTCTGTTATGGGTCCCGGGTCGCGCGGAGCTTATCAACGGGCGGCGCTTCGCGCCGGCCCGTTGGCTTGCCCGGGACGACAGTGTTTATTTCGGCGAGAACGTTACTTCGCTGCGTGACTGCCTTTTCCGCCACCACCCACGATCACGCCCGCGGCCTTTTCGATCGGCTTGATCGCCGCGGTGAAATCCGACTCCGGTCCCTCGTCGCGGATGATGACTTCCCAGAGTCGGCCGACCGCTTCGGCGACTTCCATCGACAGCCCGAGCGAGCGCATTTCCTCGACCGCGAGTCGGACGTCCTTCACCATCAGGCCGGTGGCGAAACCGAAGTCGAAGCTGCGCGGCAGCACCGAACGCGGAAACTTGTCGCGGCTCGCGGTGTTCAGCCCGGAGCCTGCGTTGATCACGTCGATCATCACGGCCGGATCGAGCCCGGACTTCACGCCCATCACCACCGCTTCCGAGGTCGCAACCATCGCGGTCGCCGACAGGAAGTTGTTGGCGAGCTTCATGGTCTGGCCGGAGCCCGGCTTGGTGCCGATGAAGAACACCTTGCCGATGACGTCGAGCGCGCCTTTCACCAGCTCGAAATCGGCGCGCGGGCCCGACACCATCACCGCCAGCGTGCCCTTCTCGGCGCCGGAGACGCCGCCGGAGACCGGGCTGTCGATCTGCACGATGTTCTTCTTGGCCAGCAGGTCGTGGATCTTCACCGCCATCTGCGAGCCGACGGTGGAGAGATCGATGAAGCGCTTGACGCGCTTGCCCTCGATCACGCCGCCTGTGCCGGTCGCGACCTCGAGTGAGGCTTGCAGCGAGGGCAGGCTCGCCATCACGGTCTCGACGCGGTCGGCGATGTCCTTCGGCGACGTCGCAACCGCGGCGCCGAGCGCAGCCAGCCGATCGAGCGCGTCCTTGCTTGTGTCGAACACGGTGAGCTTGTGGCCGGCCTCGATGAGCCGGCGCGCCATCGGGAAGCCCATCTTCCCGAGGCCGATGAATCCGATTTCCATGAGTCGCTTCCTCTACGTCGTTATGTGCGATGCGCGTGCCCTAATCGATGTCGTCCCTGCGAAAGCAGGGACCCATGACCCCAAGATTAGGTAGTTTGGTTCAGATGAGGCCACAGCCGTCGTAACCACGGCGAGCTGTGGTTATGGGTCCCGGCTCGCGCTTCGCTTGGCCGGGACGACAACGAGTGGGGTTCTCTCACGCCTTGTTGTCGAGTTCGGCGAACACTTCGCGCGCGATGCGGAAGCTGTCGACGCCGGCCGGGATGCCGGCATAGATCGAGACCTGCATGAAGATCTCGCGGATCTCGTCGCGCGACACGCCGTTGGTCAGCGCGCCCTTGATGTGCGCCTTCAGCTCGTGCGGGCGGTTCAGGATCGAGATCATGGCGAGGTTGAGCATGCTGCGCGTCTTGCGCGGCAATTCCTCGCGGCCCCAGACCGCGCCCCAGCAATATTCGGTGACGAGTTCCTGGAACGGCTTGTTGAAGCTGTCCGAATTCTTCAGCGCATTGTTGACATAGGCCTCGCCGAGCACCGCCTTGCGGATTTCGAGCCCCTTGTCGTGCGTCTTCTGATCCATGTCGTTTCCTCATGCGTAAGGCGTTGGTTCGGCCGGGACGTTACGGGGTCGAACCGCCGCAGTCACGCCTTCGTGTTATGCGTATTTCCCAGTGTGGGTTACGCCCCGGAACGGGTGCCTCAAAGCCGCCGCTGTGCTAGGGTGACCTGCCGGCTACCCCGGAGATCTTATTGAGCGGAGCCAACATCGACCCGTCTGAGAACCCGTCACGCGCCGTCAACGACAGCGATGCGGACGCGCGGCTGAAGCTGACGCAACTGAAGCTGACCGAGGCTCTGCAGCGGGCGAAATTTGCGATTGCGTGGGAGCGGGCGTGGCCACATCTGGCGCGGTTCCTGACAGTCGCCGGTTTATTCCTGGTCGCGTCCTGGGCCGGGCTGTGGCTGGCGCTGCCGTTTGCCGCGCGCGTGGCCGGAGCCGCCCTGTTTGGCATTGTCGCGCTCGTGGCGCTGGCGCCGCTGCTGCGCTTCCGCTGGCCGAGCCGCGAGGAGGGCCTGAGCCGGCTCGACCGCGGCGCCGGCGTCCGCCATCGCCCGGCGACCACGCTCTCCGACACGCTCACCAACAAGGATCCGTTCGCGCTGGCGCTGTGGCAGGCTCAGCGCGAGCGCACACTGGCCTCGATCAAGCGCATCCGCGCCGGGCTGCCGCGGCCGCGCGTCTCGTTGCACGATCCCTGGGCGCTGCGCGCGCTGGTCATCGTGATGCTGGTCGCGGCCTATGTCGCCGCCGGCGACGAGCGCGGCCTGCGGGTCGCCTCCGCGTTCGACTGGAACGGCATCATGGCGCCGGCGAATGTCCGGGTCGACGCCTGGGTGACGCCGCCGAACTATACCGGCAAGCCGCCGATCATCCTGTCCAACGCCAACAAGGACGCCGCCGCGGCCGACGCGACGCCGCTCGCGGTTCCGGCCGGCAGCACGCTGCTGGTGCGCTCCAGCGGTGGCACCATCGACGTCGTGGTCGGCGGCGGCGTCGCCGAGGTCGCGCCGGAGGGGCAGGCGCCCAAGGGCACCAATGAGCGGCATTTCAAGATCACCGGAGACGGCACCGCGCATGTCCGCGCGCCGGCCGGCCAGCCGCAGTGGAAATTTACCGCGACGCCGGACCGCCCGCCGTCGATTGCGCTCGCCAAGGATCCGGAGCGGCAGGCGCGCGGCGCCGTGCAGATGTCCTACAGGCTCGAGGACGATTACGGCGTCACCGAAGCGCGCGCGCAGTTCGCGGCACGGCCGGCCGATGCGCCGAAAGATGCCGACGGCAAGGCGGCGCAGCCGCGTCCGCTGTTCGAGCCGCCGCAATTTCCGCTGGTGCTGCCAAATGCGCGCACCCGCAACGGCGTCGGCCAGACGGTCAAGGATCTCAGCGAGGACCCTTACGCCGGCGCCGACGTGACGCTGACGCTGACCGCCAAGGACGAGGCCGGCAATGAGGGCAAGAGCGAGCCGTTCAACATGCGGCTGCCCGAGCGCCTGTTCACCAAGCCCCTGGCGCGCGCGCTGATCGAGCAGCGCCGTATCCTGGCGCTCGATGCCAACCAGAACGGCCAGGTCTATGCCGCGCTCGACGCGCTGATGATCGCGCCGGAAATGTTCATGCCGGAGACCGGCTATTATCTCGGCCTCCACACCGTGAGCCGCCAGCTCGAGGCGGCGCGCACCGACGACCAGCTGCGCGAGGTCGTCGCCAGCCTGTGGGCGCTCGCCGTCACCATCGAGGACGGCAACATCACCGATGTCGACAAGGCGCTGCGTGCTGCGCAGGATGCGCTCAAGCAGGCGCTGGAGCGCGGTGCGAGCGACGAGGAAATCAAGAAGCTCACCGACAATCTGCGCGCGGCGCTGGACAATTTCCTGCGCCAGCTCGCCGAGCAGTACCGCAACAATCCGCAGCAGCTGGCTCGGCCGCTCGATCCCAACGCCAAGATGCTGAGTCAGCAGGATCTCAAGAACATGCTCGACCGCATGGAGCGGCTGTCACGCTCCGGCGACAAGGACGCGGCGCGGCAGTTGTTGGAACAGATGCAGCAGATGCTGGAAAACCTGCAGATGGCGCAGCCCAACCAGGGCGACGACGACATGCAGCAGTCGCTCAACGAGCTCGGCGACATGATCCGCAAGCAGCAGCAATTGCGCGACAAGACCTTCAAGCAGGGCCAGGATTCCCGCCGCGACCGGATGCGCGGCAAGCAGGGTGACCAGTCGATGGGCGACCTGCAGCAGGATCAGCAGGCGCTGCGCGACCGCCTGAAGAAGCTGCAGGAAGAGCTCGCGAAGCGCGGCATGGGTCCGGAGCAGCGCGGCCAGAAGGGCCAGAAGGGGCAAGGCCAGAAGGGCGATCAGGCGCAGCAGGGCGACCAGGGCGGCGATCAGGGCGATGACGGCGACGGGCTCGACCAGGCCGATTCCGCGATGGGCGATGCCTCCGGGCGGCTCGGCGAAGGCAATGCCGACGGTGCGGTGGATTCGCAGGGCCGCGCGCTGGATGCGCTGCGCAAGGGCGCCCAGAGCCTCGCCGACGCGATGCAGCAGGGCGATGGCGACCAGCCCGGCGACGGCCCGGGCAACCGCGCCGGCCGCCAGCAGAGCGGCGGCAACCAGACCGATCCGCTCGGCCGTCCGCTGCACGGCCGCGAATTCGGCGACGACTACACGGTGAAGATCCCCGGCGAGATCGACGTCCAGCGCGTCCGCCGCATCCTCGAAGAGCTGCGCCGCCGTCTCGCCGACCCGTCACGGCCGCAGATCGAGCTCGACTACATCGAGCGGCTGCTGAAGGATTACTAGTCTCTCCGCACTCTCCACTGTCATGGTCCCGCTTGTTCGCGGGGAATGACACAGAATCAGAATGTGAGGCGAGTTGCTTCGCCCCGCAATGACGCCCTAACTCGCCTTCCTTGCCGCCAGCGCGTCGGCAACCGCGGTGCGGATATCGGCGATCGAGAACGGCTTGGTTACCACGTCATGCACGATCGCCTCGAGGCCTGAGGCGCGTTCGCGCTGATGGGCGAAGCCGGTCATCAGCAGGATCTTCAGCTCGGGGAAATCGCGGGCCGCGGTCAGCGCCAGAGCGATGCCATCCATGATGGGCATCTGGATGTCGGTCAGCAGCAGGTCGAACGCGCCCTCATCGCGCGTCAGCATCTCCAGCGCCTCGGCGCCGTCCTGCGCGGTCACGGTCTCATGGCCGTCCATCGCGATGGCGCGCGCGACCAGCGAGCGCATCGAGTCTTCGTCGTCGGCGATCAGAACACGCGTCATGGTGATGGTCGGTTTCCGAAACTGCTAGCCGGCGGCTCAGGCGCGGCCGCCGGTGAGATCATGCTTGTTGAAGAAGCGTACGTCGATATTGCGGCCTTCGGGCGGCGGCGAGGCGAGGCGCGACTTGAAGAAGGCACGCTCCCCGGGATTGAGCACCGGCTGCTCCAGCACCGCATTCCAGGCATAGATTTCGGCGCCCTGGGCATCACGGACCGAGAAACGCAGCCGTGGCAATTCGACCGGCTTCCTGGTCTGGCCGACGATCATGCCTTCGATCACCAGCACCGGCTTGCCGTCCACGGTCTCGTTGGTGATCTTGAGGTCCTTGAAGGCGAGGCCGCGCAAATTCACGTCGAGCCCGACCATCTTGTAGAACAGCGCGGTCTGCGGCAGCAGCCGCACCACGTCGTTGCGCCAGACGAACAGCGCAATGATCAGTGCGCCCATCGCGGCGCAGGTGGTCGGCAGGGCGCCGATCACGGGAATGAAGGGAATCCGGGGCAGGGAGGGCAGGCGGAACAGGCGGGGAAGCCGCAGGCGGAAGCGGCGCTTTCCGGCGTCCTGGGTGCCGGCGTGGGCGGCGGCATCCGCCTCGGCCGCCGCCGGCCACGCCGTGGCGGCGTCCTCGTCGGCGGGTAAATCGGCCGAAATCGAGGGGCTCTCGACCATCGGGGTCGCGTCAGCCTCCTCGCGGCCCATCGCCTCCCATTCGGCGGCGAGATTGGAGCCTGCGGCCTCGTAGGCCAGAGTGGGTGCGGTCGCCCCGATCGCGTCCTCCGGCCGGGCCAGCCAGACCTCGCGGCAGCGGGAACAACGGACCGTGCGTCCGGCCTCGCCCAGGGTGGCCGGATTGATGGCATAGGATGTTGTACAATGCGGGCAAACGATATGCATGGAGCCGAATCTCCACCGTGTGGTATGCCCGGATGCTACTGAGCGACCGTTAACGAATCGGAAACCATAACCGACGCACAAGCTTTCTGTGCGGTTCGCGGCCGCTCGGCGGGGGTTCGGGCCGTCTTTGTTGGGTATTGGGCCACAGGCCCTCTCGAACGGAGCTAGCGCATTGGTTCGGTTCGAAAATGTCGGTCTGCGCTACGGGCTCGGCCCGGAGATTTTGCGCGACCTCTCCTTCATGATTCCGGCCCATTCGTTCCAGTTCCTGACCGGGCCGTCCGGCGCGGGCAAGACCTCGCTGCTGCGGCTGTTGTTCCTGTCGCTGCGGCCGACCCGCGGGCTGGTCAACTTGTTCGGCAAGGACGTCTCCCTGCTGAGCAAGGACCAGGTCGCCGACCTGCGCAAGCGCATCGGCATCGTGCTGCAGGATTTCCGCCTGCTCGACCACATGACGACCTATGAGAACGTCGCGCTGCCCTTCCGCGTGATGGGCCGCGAGGAATCGACCTATCGCCGCGAGGTGATCGACCTCTTGAAATGGGTCGGCCTCGGCGAGCGCATGGATGCGCTGCCGCCGATCCTGTCGGGCGGCGAGAAGCAGCGCGCGGCGATCGCGCGCGCGGTGATCTCGCGGCCGCAATTGCTGCTGGCGGACGAGCCGACCGGCAGCGTCGATCCGACGCTCGGGCGCCGCCTGTTGCGGCTGTTCATCGAGCTCAACAAATCGGGCACCGCGGTTATCATCGCGACCCACGACATTACATTGATGGATCAATACGAGGCGCGGCGGCTGGTGCTGCATCAGGGACGGCTGCACATCTATGAGTAGGAGCGGCGACGAGAAAGTGTCGTTGGTCGATCTCGGGCGCGAGCGCCCGCAGGTCCCGGCCACCGCGCGCAACATGTCGCCGATCGTGCCGCGCGCCTCGATCTCGGGCCGCGCGCTGGTCGCGGTGGTCGCGATCATGACCTTCCTCGCCTCGCTGACGACGGGCACCGTGCTGCTGGTCAGCGCGTCGGCGGCCGAATGGCAGTCCGAAGTGTCGAGCGAGATCACCATCCAGGTGCGGCCGGCACCGGGCCGCGACCTTGATCGCGACGCGCAGGCCGCCGTGGAGGCGATGCGGTCGCAGTCCGGCATTCTCGAGGTCCGTCCGTTCAGCAAGGAGGAATCCGCCAAGCTGCTGGAGCCCTGGCTCGGCAGCGGGCTTTCGATCGACGAACTGCCGGTGCCGCGCGTCATCGTGGCGCGGGTGCAGCCCGGCACCACGCTCGATCTCGCCGGCTTACGCGCGCGGGTGACGCAGGTGGCGCCGACCGCAAGTGTCGACGATCATCGCGCCTGGATCGAGCGCATGCGCTCGATGACCGGCGCCACGGTATTTGCCGGCGTCGGCATCCTGATCCTCGTGATCATCGCCACCATCATCTCGGTGTCGTTCGCGACCCGCGGCGCGATGGCCGCCAACCGTCCGATCGTCGAGGTGCTGCATTTCGTCGGCGCCGGCGACAGCTTCATTGCCAACCGCTTCCTGCGGCATTTCCTCCGGCTCGGTCTCGAGGGCGGGCTGATCGGCGGCGGCGCGGCGATGCTGGCGTTTGGCTTCTCCGAGTCGATCGCCAACTGGTTCTCCGGCACGCCGGTGGGCGACCAGTTCGCGGCCCTGCTCGGCACGTTCTCGCTGCGTCCGTCGGGCTACCTCGTCCTGGCGTTGCAGGCGGTGCTGATCGCGGCGATCACCGCATGGGCGTCGCGGCGCACCCTGTTCGCCACGCTCGACGACATCGACTGACGCCCCGCGGCGTCGCAATCATGGGGCCGGTTTCGTGATCGCTGTACGTCGCCCGAGTGTGATTTCGCGAGTATCCGCGCCGCCCGGGCCGGGCAAAACCGGTTTCCACTTTTGCGGATCATGCTCTAAAATCCCCGGGGGGGAAGGATATCAGCATCACATGAGTTTGCAGCCCGACGATACGTCGCCGAAAGGCCATGCCGCGCAACCGCGCGGCTGGCTGCGCGTCGTCATCGTCGTGCCGCTGGCGCTTGCCTTCGTCGCCGCTGCGGTCGGCTTCATCGACTTCCTGTCGCAATTGCGCGGCGTCGAGACCGACCCGCCGCACAACGCCGACGGCATCGTGGTGCTGACCGGCGGCTCGTCGCGGGTATCCGACGCGATGGAGCTTTTGGCGGCGGGTTACGGCAAGCGCCTGCTGATCTCCGGCGTGCATCCGACCAACGACGCCAACGACATTTCGCGCTCGGTGCCGGACAGCCAGGGGCTGATGCGGTGCTGCGTCGATCTCGACCGCTCTGCTGTGAATACCCGCAGCAATGCGGCGGAGACGCGGCGCTGGGCGCACGAACGCGGCTTCAAGTCGCTGATCGTGGTGACCTCGAACTACCACATGCCACGTGCGATCGTGGAACTGTCACATGCGATGCCCGATATCACGCTGATCCCGTTCGCGGTCGTCGGCGACAAATGGCGCGACGAGCCGTGGTGGACGAGTGGCGGAACGTTCCGTCTCTTGCTATCGGAATACGCCAAATATGTCGCCGCGGAGATGCGGGTGCGGCTGGCCGATCTAGGCCTCGACCTGACCTTCGATCTCGCCGAGCCGCCAGCCGCGCCACATCGCCCGGCGACGGCGCAGGCGAACAAGGACTAGGCATGTTCCGGAAAGGTGCGGAGCGGTTTTTCCTCGCGACCGACGCGGAACGCGTTTGCGCGGAGATCATGCTCAAACAAGGACCGAAATGATTTTTCTGCGCTCGCTGATCTTCAACGTGCTGTTCTATCTGGTGCTGGTGGTGCTCTGCATCGTCGCGCTGCCGGCGCTGCTGCTGCCGCGCGGCGCGATGATAGCGATCGAGGCCGCGTGGGCCAACACCAGCCTGTTCCTGATGCGGGTGATCTGCAACATCAGGATCGAGTTTCGCGGCGTCGAGAAGATTCCGAGCGGGCCGCTGGTCGTCGCTTCGAAGCACCAGTCGTTCTGGGAGACGTTCGCGCTGGTGCGCTTCTTCGAGCATCCGCTGTTCATCCTCAAGCGCGAGCTGATGATGATCCCGGTGTTCGGCTGGTACCTGAAGAAGGTCGGCATGATCTCGGTCGAGCGCGGCGGCGGCCCGCGCTCGCTGGTCAAGACGCTGAAACGTGCGGCGGCCGAAGTGAAGCTCGGCCGGCAACTCGTGATCTTCCCGGAAGGCACCCGCACCGCGCCCGGCGCTGCGCCGAACTACAAGGCCGGCGTCGCGCAGATCTATGCCGAGAGCGGCGTGCCGTGCCTGCCGATCGCGCTCAATTCCGGGCTGTTCTGGCCGCGCCGCACCTTCATGCGCTATCCCGGGACGCTGGTGGTCGAATTCCTCGATCCATTGCCGCCGGGCCTGCCGCGCGACGAGTTCATGACCCGCCTGCGCGACCAGATCGAAACCGCCACCACCCGCATCGTCGAAGCCGCCCGCGCCGAGCAGGCGCAATTGTTCGGCGGTGTGCCGAGTGCGGCGAAGGGGTAGGGCGCGAGCTGCGACGCTCCGCGCCGGCGGGCACATCCGAGGTTGGTCAATCGATGCCGGCGGAAGGCAGGCGTATCGCGACCTGGAGTCCGCCGAGCGAGGACCGGTCCAGAGCGAGGGAGCCGGCATAAAGCTCGGCGAGTTCACGCGTGATCGACAGTCCGAAGCCGAATCCGGGAGAGCTCTCGTCGAGCCGTCGGCCGGCCTGCGTCGCCGCCGACATCTGCTCCGGCGAAAGTCCCGGTCCGTCGTCTTCCACGACGATGACCGCGCTCCTGCCGTCCTCGCTCGATCTGACCAGAACCTTGCTTCGGCACCAGGAGAACGCATTCTCCAAAACGTTTCCGAGCATCTCGTCGATGTCCTGCTGCTCGCACGCCACCGAAAGCCCGGGCGGGATGGTGTTGACGAAGGTTGTCGCCTTATCGGCGTTCACCTTGCCGAGGACCAGGGCAAGATCGGCGACGCGTGATGCGACTGCCGTTCTGGTCCGGACCGGACCGCCGAGTGCAGCCGACCGGGCGCGCCCCAGATGATGGCGAATGCGGCGGTCCATCAGCACGACGAGATCGTGAAGATCATCGGATCCCGGCGTCTGCTTCTGCAGCGCAATGGCCAGCGTAGCGAGAGGCGTCTTCAAGCCGTGTGCCAGGTTGGAGACGTGCTTGCGCGCCCGATCGAGGTTTGCGGCATTTTGGACCAGCAGCGCATTGAGTTCGGTCGCCAGCGGCTGTACCTCGCTTGGCTGAGCATCCGGCACACGTTCGCGAAGCCCTGATCGTACGTCGGCGACCGCGCGACGAAGCCGCTCGAGCGGTCGCAGTCCGAGGCGAACCTGGATCAGCATGGCACCGATCAACGCGATGCCGAGCACGGCAAGCGACAGCGCCAATGTGCGCATCGCTTCCCATAATGGTCCGAGCACCGCATCCCTGGGCGCTGACGCGACGATCGTAGCCGGAACGCCGGATGCCGACACGTTCAGGATGCGGAAGTGGAGCCTGCGGTCGTCCGGACCCACGCCGTCGGCCGGTGCCGGGCGGCCTCGTGAAGGCGGATCGTCGGCCCGACGAGGCGGCGGAGGCGGCGGGGGCCTGTCACGGATGTCGGGAGGCGACAGGTCCGCGCCATCGAGCGACCGGGACCGCAGTACGTTTTTTGGTCCGGAGATCTTCCAGTACCAGCCGTGTCGGCGCCGATCGAAAGGCGGGCCGTCGGCGGATCCTGCCAGGCGCAGATTGCCGCTACCATCGACATCGAGCATGGAAGACAGAAACTGGATCTGGGCATCGAGCCTCTGATCGATCTGCCCTTGCACGAAACGATGCAGAACGAACGAGATCAGGACCGCGGCGACGACGAGCGCGGCGGTGATGAATATGCCGGCCCCGATCATAAGGCGTCGGCCGAGCGACGTGCTCTGGCTCATCATCAAGATCCCGAGTTGAGCTTGTAGCCGCGGCCTCTTTCGGTCTCGATCAGCGTCTTCCCGATCTTGCGGCGCAGCCTGGCGACGATCACTTCGATCGAATTCGAGTCCGTCCCGATGTCCCCTTCGTAGACCTTCTCCGACAGCAGGCCGCGCTCGACCACGGTATCCTTGCGCAGGACAAGGCATTCGAGAACGCGCCATTCCAGCGCAGTCAGCTTCAACGGAAGGCCGTTGAACTCGAACACCCCGGTCTGTGTTTCGAAAGTCAGAGGGCCACATGAGATGCGCGGCGCGGCATGCCCGGAGGCGCGACGGACCAGCGCACGAAGGCGCATGACCAATTCCTCGGTCCGAAACGGCTTCGTCAGATAGTCGTCGGCTCCTGCCTTGAAGCCCTCGACCTTTTCAGTCCAGCCGTCGCGCGCGGTCAGGATCAGCACCGGCAGATGCCGGTCGTGCTTTCGCCATCGACGCAGCACCTCGACCCCGGGCACCCTGGGCAATCCCAGATCGAGCACCGCGACGTCGTAGGATTCCGTCTCGCCGAGATGCTGTCCGTCCTCGCCGTTCGCCGCCACATCGACCGCGAAGTTTTCCTCACGCAAGGCGCGGGCAATCTCTTGCGCGAGCAGGCGATCATCTTCCACCAGAAGGATTTTCATGCCGCTTCCACCTCGGACGGGACCTATGCCCGGGAGCTTAACCCAACCTGAACGAAACGGTTCAGGCTGGATTGGGGGCGGTGTCCTAGGCTTCGGTCATCGCAATCGATGAAGGGACCACTCGATGACCGAGAGCCATTCACATCCAGACGCCGCCCCATCGCCCCCGGCGCGCCGACAGCCGCGGCATCGAGCCCTGCTGGCAGGTGTCGCGCTCGCCGTACTCGCTGTCGGTGCTGCCGCCGGCGCGGGTGGGGTGAGACTCGCCCAGAATTGGCAGCCGCGCAGCGTCATGCTGTTGCAGCCGACCGCCATCAATGCGCTGCAGCCTGGAAGTCCGTCCGCGGTGCGCGGCAGCGTCGCCGAGATCTTCGGCAACAAGTTCATCGTCGACGACGGCAGCGGTCGGGCCCTGGTCGACCTCGGACCGCGCGGAGAACGTGCCGGCTTGGTGACCAAAGGCGAGACCATCACGGTCGAGGGCATATTCGAGCGCGGGATCGTCCACGCTCAGATCGTTTCGCATGCCGACGGCAGGGCGGAAGCCTTCGGTCCCCCGCCGCATCCGCCTCGCGGGGCGCCACCTCCGCCGCCGCGGGCGGACGCGCCGCCGCCGCCTCCTGGAGCACCCCCGCGGGCCGATGTACCGCCCCCGCCGCCACCTCCGGGGCCCAAAGCGCTGTGAGCGAATGACGAATGAATGGAAATCAGGAGACCAGGATGTCCGAAGACCAGATCAAGTTATCCGGGAAGATCGTGCACGTGTTCGCGCACCGCTTCGTGGTTCAGACCGCGAAGGGTGCGGTGCTTGCCGATCTCACGCCGCACGGAGCGGACCTCGTCGAGCTCCGGATCGGAGCCGACGTCGAGCTGGAAGGCGAACAGAAGCCCTCCGAGCTCAAGGTGACGCGTTTCGCCTGCGGCCGCGAGAGCGTGACGATCCGGCACAAGAGGAAGCCCGATCACGGCCATCACGAACCCGCGGACTCCGCCACGGCGATCGAGGCCGCGCGCGCGGCCGGGTTCGAGCCGGTCGGCGTGCCCCGTCGCAAGCCCAAGCACTTCGAACTCGAGGGCCGGCGAAACGGCGAGACCTACGAACTGCACGTCGAATTGGGCGGTCGGATTCGGAAGGCCAAGCTGGTCGGCAACGGACACGAAGCTGCCTGAGGCTTGGGGCTTCGCCCTGGGAGCGACCCGGCGTCAGAAAAGGCGGCCGGAGCCGGAACTCAACCGGCTCTGGCTCCATTGAGGAGCCGGCGAGCGGACAGATCAATCACACATTGGGAGATGTTGTGTCCAATTCACGCGAAGAGATTCCGTTGCGGTTCGTGCAGATGGGCGACCTGCATCTGACCGAGCAGGGATTGCAAAACCATCAAGACTTCATCCGCATCGCGCACGAACTCAACCGGAACGTTGGTGGTGACGTCGATTTCGTTTATCTGCCGGGCGACAACGCCGACGACGGCACTGACGATCAGTTCGGCCTGGTGCGCGGGGGGCTCGACGAACTCCGCCTTCCATGGCGCGCGATTCCGGGCGATCACGACTTCAAGCCGCGATCGCTCGCCAGCTTCTATCGCGGACTTCGCGTCCCGCAATTGCCTTATGCCGAGGAGATTCGGGGGCACCTATGTCTGTTCCTGGACGTCGTCTCGCAGGGGGCCGGCGGTCCGGATTTCAGGTTGGGCGCCGAGCAGTTCGACTGGCTGAAGGTTCGGCTTGCCGAAGCGCAGTGCGACGGGAAAGCCTGTGTCGTCTTCATGCACGCCTATCCGGCCGATCTCGGTGAAGAAGCCGAGCGACTGTCACAGCTGCTCGACCAGAGCTGTGCCCGTCTCGTCGCCATGGGCCACACGCATTACAACGAGATCGCCCATGACGGACGCACCATCTATGCCGCGACGCGATCGACGGGACAGATCGAGGAGGGGCCCGTCGGCTTCAGCTTCGGCGCGCTCGACGGCGATGTCGTAAGCTGGCGCTTCAAGCCGCTCGATTCCCCTTGGCCCTTCGTCATGATCACGTCGCCCGCGGACCGGCGGCTTGATCTCCGTGAGGCCGAGGCCGCACCGACGCGTCACATCCGTGCCCGCGCCTGGGGTGCTGCAACTGTTACGTCCGGCGCGTTTCGCGTCGACGACGGTCCGTGGAGCCCGATGTTTCCTGGCGATCGCGGCATCTTCACGGCACGGATCCTTGCCGGCCGTGGAACGCTCCGCCTCGAAGTGCGCGTGACAGACGAGAACGGCGCAACGGACAGCGACGTCATCGAATGCGACACGACGGGCGTTGGCCGCGCCGCCACGGGAAGCGATGCCGGCTCGATCGGCGCATGGCCCGAACGCCATCTCTTCGGAACGCAACTGGGGCCGAACCGTAACGGGCGGAAGTGGTGACGATGCAGAATCTCGGTGCAGTCTGGCTTTATCCGATCATCCTCATTGCGGGCGCGCTCCAGGCCTGGGGTCCACCCATGAACAACGCCTTGCGCAACTCGATGGAGAACCCGTGGCTGTCGAGCATCGTCTCGTTCCTGCCGGTGGTCGCGTTCCTGTCTGTCATCTGGATGTGTCAGCCGCATCCGTTCCCGACCCGCGAAAGCATCGCGGCGATGCCCTGGTGGGCGCCACTCGGCGGCCTCATCGGTGCGTTCGCCGTGGTGGCCGGTCTTCTCTTCGTCGGACAGGTCGGTGCAGGAACGTTCGGCGGCCTCACCATCACCGCGAACATCCTGATGTCTCTGCTCATCGACAAATATGGCTGGTTCGGCATGACGGTTCACCAGCTCACGCCGGGCCGCGCGGCCGGCGCGGTTCTGATGATGGCCGGCATCTTCCTCATTTCGCGTTTCTGAGGAGCGGCGCCGGTGACCACACACAAGGCAAATCGAGATGGCGCGCTGCGTCCGTTGCTCGCCCTGAACTTCTTCATGGCAGACATGCAGGCCGGCATCGGCCCGTTCCTGGGCGTATTTCTGCTCGCGCATGGCTGGCAGAGCGGCTGGATCGGAACGGTGATGACGGCGGGCGGCATCGCCGGGATGCTGATGACGACGCCGGCAGGGGCCCTGATCGACGCCACGCGCAGCAAGAAGCTGTTCGTCATCATCCCCGGCGTCTGCACCGTCATTGCATCCGGCATCGTGCTGCTGTCGCAGGAGTTCTGGCTGGTGGCCGCCTCCCAGGTCGCGACCGCGATCGCCGGCGCCGCGATCGGCCCGGCCGTCGCCGGCATCACGCTGGGCATCGTCCATCAGGCCGGCTTCAATCGGCAGAACGGCCGCAACCAGGCCTTCAACCACGCCGGCAACATGGTGGGGGCCGGGCTGTCCGGACTAGCCGGCTGGATGTACGGCTTCACGGCGGTGTTCTGGCTCGCTGCGGTCTTCGGCGTCCTCTCCATCATTTCCGTGCTGATGATCCCGAGCGCTTCCATCGACGACGACGCAGCGCGCGGGCTCGAACACGAGGCCGGTGACAACAGGCCCGCCAGCGGGTTGCAGGTGCTGGTCGAGTCGAAGCCACTGCTGGTCCTCGCCGCAGCACTGCTGTTCTTCCACCTCGGCAATGCAGCGATGCTTCCGCTCTACGGATTGGCCGTCGTTGCCGACAAGCAGGCCGACCCCGCGAGCTTTGTCGCCATGACCATCGTCATCGCCCAGGGCACCATGATCCTGACCGCGCTGGCTGCGATGCAGATGGCCGAAAGGGAAGGCTACTGGCTGGTCTTGCTGGTATCGTTCATGGCCTTGCCGATCCGGGGTATCATCGCGGCCTGGCTCTTGAACAGATGGGGTGTCTATCCGGTGCAGATTCTCGATGGGGTTGGGGCGGGCCTGCAAAGCGTCGCGGTGCCGGGCCTCGTCGCGCGGATCCTCGACGGCACCGGGCGGATCAACGCCGGTCAGGGCGCGGTCATGACGGTGCAGGGCATCGGCGCCTCGCTCAGTCCGGCGATCGGCGGCTGGATCGCGCAGGAGTTCGGCTACGGGCCGATGTTTCTCATCCTCGGCGGCTTCGCCGCGATCTCGGTCGCGCTGTGGAGCGTCTTCGCTCCGTTGCTGAAACCCGCCTGTGCGACGAAGCCCGGGCGGGCATCGGGCGCAATGGCCTCACACGTCGCAGGTGTCGCCTGATGTTCGCCAACAATGCCGCGACCTGGGGAATCGCGGGTCTTGCGACCCTGGGCGTCATCGCCCGTCCGTGGAATCTGCCGGAATACATCTGGGCGGTGACCGGCGCCGTCTTGCTGATCGCCTTCGACCTGCTGCCATGGCGGGATGCCGTCGCGGCCGCAGGGAAAGGCACGGACGTCTATTTTTTTCTGATCGGCATGATGCTGCTGGCTGAGGTCGCACGGAAGGAGGGGCTGTTCGACTGGCTCGCCGAACAGGCCGTCAGGCATGCGCACAATTCGGCGTCCCGGCTGTTCTCGATCGTCTATGCGGTCGGCACGCTGGTCACGATCTTCCTGTCGAACGACGCCACTGCGGTCGTGCTGACGCCCGCGGTCTATGCCGCGACCCGTACCGCGAAGGTCGAGCCGCTGCCGTATCTGTTCGTCTGCGCGTTCATCGCCAACGCTGCCAGCTTTGTGCTGCCGATCTCGAACCCGGCCAACCTCGTCCTGTTCGGCGCCCGGATGCCGACGCTGCCGGAGTGGCTGCACTACTTCCTGCTGCCGTCGATCGTGGCGATCGCGGTGACCTTCATCATGCTCCGGATCAGCTTGCGCAAGAGCCTGTTGGGCGACGTCGATCAGCGCGACGGAGAGTCGGCCATTCTGACGAGGAGCGCTACGATCGTCGCGGCCGGCATCGGCGCGACAGCGGTGGTGCTGCTCGCCGCATCGGCTTTCGGCCTTGATCTCGGAATCCCGACGTTCGCCTGCGGTGCAGTCGTAACCGCGATCGTTCTCCTGCTCGGCCGCAAATCGCCGCTCTCTGTCGCCCGCGATATCTCCTGGTCGGTCCTGCCTCTCGTCGCCGGGCTGTTCATCCTGGTCGAAGGGCTCAACCGGACCGGCGTCCTGCCGGCGCTCGCCGAAGAGCTCAAGCGAACCGCCGCGCTGTCGCCGCACGCAGCCGCATGGGGGGCCGGCATCATCACGGCGATCGCCTCGAACCTCATCAACAACCTGCCGATGGGGCTGATCGCGGCGACGACGACGCAAGCTGCACAGGTGTCGCATCACGTCACCGGCGCGGTCCTGATCGGCGTCGATCTCGGACCTAATCTGTCGGTCACGGGCTCGCTTGCGACCATCCTGTGGCTGATCGCGCTGCGCCGCGAAGGCGAACACGTCAGCGCGCTGCAGTTCTTGCGGCTGGGCATCCTTGTAACGCCTCCGGCCCTGATCTTGTCGTTACTGGCACTTTCGCTGGTTGCACCGTGACGTCGGCAGTTCTGTGAGTCTGCAGGCTTGATGAACCTCTTCCACCGGAGAAAGGTGCATGTCGGACCATTTTCACCGCATCACGAACGGATTCGCCGGCACGTCCGTCGCGGTCGAGATCCAGACGCTCTTGGTCTCCTGATATTCGCGCACGGCGTCGATGCCGGAATGCTTCACGCCAAGCCACTCAGTCTGCTTCGCGGGTCGTCAGCATTCCCCAAAACTCGACTCGCAAACTTGCGAGCGAGTTGCATCTGCGGTGCCGAGAGGATCACTATTGATCTATCGCAATCGTCACCACGGCAAAACGACGCAGGCTTCAAAAGATGCGTGGCGGAGACGTCGATGCGAAAAGTTAGGGGGACAGATCTGAACAATGGCCTGCGGCACGGCGATAGCGTCTTTATGACAGTCCGCTACGTTTCCCGGTCCGTCACGGAACTTTTCGACAAGGCGCTTCGGCCGTTTGGCGTCAGCTCGACGCAATTCGTCCAGCTCTCGATGATCGATCAGGCCGGCTCCATCACGCGCGCTGAGATTGCCCGCCTGCAGCATCTGGACCGCTCGACGCTTACCCGAAATCTGAAATTGATACTCTGTGAAGGATGGATTGAAGAAATCCGCGACAACGGCCGACGGCCGGAGCAGACCGATTGCGTTGACGGGCGCAGGAAAGGATCTGCTCTTCAGCGCTCAGCCGGCGTGGCTGGCGGCGCAAGCCGAGGCCAAGGCGCTGCTCGGCAAAGAGGGCACGCTGGCGCTGATCAGTATTGCAGATCGCATTACGCATCCGGTCGAGCGATTTTCCGAACCGCCGTCCGCGGCGCTGGTCAATTTAGCTGACTGACGTAGGCGGCGACCGCCTTTACTTGGGTGTCGGTCAGATCGTGCGCTATAGGCTGCATGATCGATGAGTTGTCGGGCTGGTCCTTCTTCTGGCCACGCTCCTTGTCCCAATTGGCCAGCTTGCGCTGGACGTAGTCGGGAAGCTGACCGGCAAGGCGCGGAAAAGCGTCGGCGCCTTTGCCGTCGGGGCCATGACAGGATGCGCAGGCCGGAATGTTGGCGCTCGGCACACCTTCTTCGTAGATTGTCTTGCCTTCGGACGAAGGCGCTTTGGCTCCGCCTCCGAGCGGCTTCGGATTGAGGTCCTTGAAATAGGCGGCGAGCGCCTTGACCATCTCCGGGTCGAGCACGTGCGCGACGTTGTTCATCACGGGATTGGTCCGCCTGCGGTCGATGAATGCCTGCAGCTGGCTCGCGAGATATTCCGGCTGCTGGCCCGCAAGCCGTGGCATGGGAGCCGATCCACGAAATCCCTGCCCGTCGATTCCGTGACAAGTCTTGCAGTAATCCGTCTTCGCTTTGAGAACCTGCGCTGGAATGTTTTCTGCCGCGGCGCCGTATGCGCCGATGGACGTGGAAGCGAACGCAAGAACAGTGGCGAAAGCAGCGCGCCGGTTCAATCGCAAATTCATTGTCGTGCCCCTTCAGATGCGCGCGCAAAGCTACGCTGCGCCGCGCGTATCGGTCCACTTCAAATTTTCAAATCAACTTCGGCGCACGCGATATCGTTGTACATGCAACGTTTGCTGTTGCAGATGCAACGCTCGTTGCTGAAATGGCGCGCGTCGTATGGAAACGCAATCGCTTGCGATGAAGCTGCTTCACAGCGAGCGCAGCCATTGCATTATCTCGTCTGCAGCGCGTCGTTCTCTATTTTGAAATGAAGTCGCGCGCTAGACGGAACGAGATGCGATGCGGGACGGACATTCCGATCGAGTGTTGACCAAAAGCGGCGTTGCCGCCCTCGGGGCCATTTTTGTCGCCGTCGTTCTGCTCATGATGATCGGCGGACCCACGCCGGCAAGCGCTTTGCCGAGCTTCGCGCGGCAGACCGGGCAGCCTTGCGGCACCTGTCATACAAGCTTCCCCGGGCTGACGCCGTTCGGCCGCCGCTTCAAGCTTCTCGGCTATACGACGGGCGGCGGCCTCTACAAGACGACGCCGTTCGGCAACAGCAACGGACCGCAGGAGGCTTATGCCGCGCTCCGCAGCTACGCCAACCGCACCGACGGCGGCGGTGACACGCCGGCCGCCACATCGAGCGGCGAGCGAGGCTGGGTGCCCCCGATCTCTATGATGGCAATTGCGGGCTTTACCCACACGCAAGCCGATATCCCCGCTCCGACCGATCCCTATCGACCTAACGACAACGCCGTGCTGACGCCCTTCAGCGGTTTCTGGGGTGGCGCGATCACCAGCAACATCGGCGCGTTCGCTCAAGTCACCTACAACGCGCCCGATCCGGTGTCCGGGTTGAGTGGCACTCCAGCGGACAAATTCCTGCATACCTGGACTTGGGACAATACCGACGTGCGGTTTGCGAGCACGACCAGGATCGGGCCGCTCGATATCATCTACGGCATCACAGCCAACAACAATCCGACCGTTCAGGATCTCTGGAATACGACGCCGGCCTGGACGTTTCCCTATGCCGTTTCGAACCTTGGTTCTACGCCCAGCGCCAGCACGATGATCGAGGGCGCCTTCGCTGCGCATGTCGTGGGTGTCGGCGGTTATACGATGATCAATGACATGCTCTATCTTGAAGCGACCGGCTACCAGACCCTTCGCTTCGGGCAGCAGAACTCGCTCGGCGTGGATCCGTTCGGGGCGCCGGGCCTGTTCAGCGGAGTGGCGCCCTATTGGCGCGTGGCGCTCGAGCCGCACTGGGGTCCGCACACGTTCATGTTCGGTACCTATGGCATGATCTTCAACGTCAATCCGTGGATCGATTCGACCTTCGTGCAGGGAACAACCGGTGTGCTCGGCATCGCGGACAGGTTCACCGACGTCGGCTTCGACTCCCAATATCAATACCAGGGCTCCAACTACTGGATCACGCTTCGCGCCAATTATCTCCGCGAGTTCCAGCAGCTCAATGCGAGCTTTCCGACGGGCGCGTCCGCCAACCCGAACAATCTGCTGAACACGCTTCGCCTTACCGGCGAGGTCACCTTCGGCGGCGACAATCGCTTCGCGCTGACCGGTCAGTATTTCAAGATCTGGGGAACGCCTGACGCCAATCTCTATTCGGTTGGCGGCGGCTTCGCCAACAACAGTCCGAACAGCAACGGCTGGATGGTGGAGCTCGACTACATTCCGTTTGGAATGGGTAAAGCGCCGGGCTGGCCGTGGTTCAACGCCAAGATCGGCTTGCAATACGTCTATTACAACAAGTTCAACGGCACCACGCTTGCAGCCCAGGATAACAACACTCTTTTCCTTCATGCATGGTTTGCGATGTAGCGGCGCAACGGAGATCGACTCATGAGCAAATTATCTTTGTTCGGAATTGCAGGGCTGGCCCTCATTGCTACCGCGCCGGCGTTCGCCGCTGATCTACCGACCCAGATGCCGGTCAAGGCGACGTTCGTGCAAAGGTTCACCTGGACGAGCTGCTATATCGGCATGCACGGCGGCGGATCCTGGATGAGCAACACCGTCACCGATCCAGTATTGCTGGTGCAGGACAACGTCAATCTGGGTGGTCCGGGTTTCACGACGGGCGGCCCTACCACTGTCGGCCTCGACCAGCGCGGCGCGGTTGTCGGCGGCCAGCTCGGTTGCGACTACCAGACGTCGTCGAATTTTGTGATCGGTATAGAGGGCGCGGCTTCCGGTTCCACGATGAAAGGAGAGCGGCTGCTCGCACTTCCCGATAGTCCGCCCGACACAGCGCTCCTGACCATCAAGACCGACTTCATTCCGACGGTGACCGGCAGAGTCGGTTATGCGGCCGATCACTGGCTGTTCTATGCGAAGGGCGGCGTCGCCTGGGCAAACAGCAAGTACAGCCTCACCGGAAATTTCACGGCAGCTGGCGCTGTCGTGCCCGCGATCCCCTTCGACTTTGAGGGGCTGGGTGACCGCTTGGGCTGGACTCTGGGGGCTGGCGTCGAATGGGCGTTCAGTGACGATTGGTCGGCGCGACTCGAGTACGACTATTATGACTTCGGCACCCATACCGCGATGATGAACGACGTCAACAATGGGGTTAGCCCACTGAGCTTCAAGACGACCCTGCAGACGGTGAAGCTCGGCGTGAACTTCCATGTGTGGAATTGGCAATAGAACGCTTCGAAAGCGGACGATGAGCAGCTTGGGCTCCTATTTGACGATACGAGCGGCGATCCTTGCCGCATCATTGTTGGCAGGTCTCTCGACCGCAAGCCGGGCTGATGAGCTGCAGGCCAAGCTCGACTATTGCAAAACGTGTCACGGCCTGTCGGGTCAGGGCTACCGCGGCTACTTCCCGATGCCGCGACTGTCGGGCCAACAACAGGAATATCTCGAGAACCAGCTGCGCGCCTTTGTCGAACGCCGGCGCATCAATCCGGTCATGGCCAATGTCGCGCATGCGCTGAGCCCATCGATGGTTTCGGCACTGGCGTCGCATTTCCGACATCTCAATCCGAGGCCGATCGGGGGCGCGCCTTCGCACTCGCTTGCCGCGGGCAGACAGATCTTCAACGAAGGACTGCCGGAAGCCAACGTACCGGCCTGCGCTGCCTGTCATGGCAGCGACGGACGCGGCCAGAACGAAATCCCGCGGCTTGCCGGACAGCTCTACGAATATACGGTCGGTCAGCTGGCTGGCTGGTCGAAAGTGCGAGGCCAGGGAACGTCAGTCGATACCTCGGCGGTCATGGTGCCGACCGCGCACAATATGTCGAGATCGCAGATCGAAGCTGTCGCCGCCTATGTGAGTACGCTGCCATGAGCATCATCATGCGTTCCGCCTGGACGGTCGCGCTGCTGATAGCGCTCTCGGCGCTCGTCGCCCCGACTGCCGCGGCCGTGGCCGGCGAGCAGACCGTGTCGGTTCAGAATTGCGCCTGGTGTCACGGCACATCGGCACAGGGCTATGCGATCGCGCCGCGGCTGGCCGGTCAGCGACCGGCCTATCTGGAAACGCAACTCAAAAGCTTTCACGAGCATTTCCGTGACGCTCCGCTGTCGAAGCAATATATGTGGAACGCGACGGCCGTTCTCGGACCGCAAGCCGCTCGCGATCTTGCCGCCTATTTTGCGACGATCCCGCCGAGGCCCGCCAATGACGGCAACAGGAACCTCGCCGCGACGGGCCGCACAATCTACATGGAAGGGATTCCAGAAGCGAATATCGCGGCCTGCTACGCCTGCCACGGCCCGGACGCCGAGGGCATCCGTGATATTCCCCGCCTCGGCGGACTCTCGCGGTTCTATCTGAAAGCACGTTTGGAGCAATGGGGCCAAGGCTACCACTCCGTCCCGGGATCGCCGATGCCTCTGGTCGCCCGCCCGTTGGCATCCGCCGAAATCGAGGCGTTGGCATCCTACCTCAGCTTCATCAGGTAGCCGATCTTCCGCCGCCTGTCGGCGCCCGGACGGGGGAGGTGAGCAGACGGCGGTCGGGGCGCACTCTCACCGCATCACGAACGGATTCGCCGGCACGTCCGTCGCGGTCGAGATCCAGACGCTTTTCGTCTCCTGATATTCGCGCACCGCGTCGATGCCGCTCTCGCGGCCGACGCCGGAATGCTTCATGCCGCCGAACGGCATCATGTAGCTGATGGCGCGATAGGTGTTCACCCAAACCGTGCCGGCGCGCAGCTGCTTCGGCACGCGGATGGCGCGCGCCAGGTCCTTGGTCCAGATGCCGGCGGCAAGGCCGTAGATCGTGTCGTTTGCGATGCGGATGGCGTCTTCCTCGGTGTCGAAGGAGATGATCGACAGCACCGGGCCGAACACCTCCTCGCGCGCGATCCGCATGGTGTTGTCGACATCGGTGAAGATGGTCGGTTCGACGAACTGGCCGCCCTTGATACCCTCGCCGGACGCAGGCTTGCCGCCGAGCAGGCAGCGCGCGCCTTCGGCTTTCGCGATATCGATGTAGTCGAGCACTTTCTTGTACTGCGCGGGCGTCGTGATCGGGCCGACATTGGTGTCGGCTTGCATGGGATCGCCGATCTTGGCGGATTTTGCCAGCTCCAGCACGCGCGCGACGAACTTCTCCTTGATCGAGCTCTGCACCAGCAGGCGCGATCCGGCGATGCAGGTCTGGCCGGTCGCGGCAAAGATGCCGGAGATCGCGCCGGCCGCAGCCGCCGTCAAGTCGGCATCCTCGAACACGATGTTCGGCGACTTGCCGCCGAGCTCGAGCGAGACCCGCTTCAGGCTCCTGGCGGCAGTCTCGTAGACCTTTGCGCCGGTGGTGTCCGATCCCGTGAAGGTGATTTTGGCGACGCCGGGATGCGAGATCAATGCGGAGCCTGCCTCGGGCCCGAAGCCGGTCACCACGTTGAAGATGCCGTCCGGAATGCCGGCTTCCTTGGTCAGCGCCGCGAATTCCAGCGTGCTGGCCGAGGTGAATTCCGAGGGCTTGACGACCACCGCGCAACCGGCGGCGAGTGCTGCGGCGCATTTCCAGGCGACGAACAGCAGCGGCGAATTCCAGGCGGTGAGCGCCGCGACGACGCCGACCGGCTCATGCGTCGTGTAGGCGAAGGTGTCCGCCTTGTCGATCGGCACCAGGCCGCCCTCGAGCTTGTCGACCAGGCCGCCGAAATACCACCACCACTCCGGATGGTAGCGGAGCTGGCCCAGCATCTCGGCCATCAGCTTGCCGTTGTCGCGCACTTCGATCTCGGCGAGACGCTCCGCGTTGGCCGCGACGAGATCGCCGAGCTTGCGCATCACCTTGCCCCGCGCGGACGCCGTCATCTTCGCCCACGGGCCGCGCCACATCGCCTCATTGGCTGATTTCACCGCCTTATCGGCATCGGCCGCCGAGCCGCGCGGAATCCTCGCCCAGGCCTCGCCGCGATAGGGATCGATGGTGTCGAACCACTCGCCGTTGGCGGGGTCGACATACTGGCCGTTGATTTAGAGCTGATAGGTCTTCATGACATCCTCCAGCAAGGCGATGGTTATGGTCGGCGCAAGGCTAGAACTTCAGATTGAGCCCGGTGCGGAACGACTGGTCGATGAGGGCCCCGGAGATCTGGCTGCTGTAGGAGAGATTGATCGTCGCGTCCACCGACACCCGCGCGTCGAGCCCGGCCTCGAGCACGGCGGCGTCGCGGGCGAGCGGCGTACCGGCGATGGTGAAGGGGTCGCCATTGGCGAAGCTGACCATGGTGATCGGCGTGACGGCGCCGAACGCATGCCGCCATCCGACGGTCGCGCGGGCGGTGGTGGAGACGCCGGCGAGGTCGAAGCCGGTCGCGGCATGCGCGCCAAGGGTGGTGAACGTCGCCTCCATCGTTGGATTATAGCCCGTGAGCGCTGCGGCGCCCCCCGTCTCGCGGAAGGCGTCGCTCGCCACATTGACGTAGGCGGCACCCGCGAAAGGCTCGAGATCGAACCGGCCGACACGCAGGCGATAGCCGAGTTCGCCGAACATCTGCGTGGTCCAGGCGCCGTACGAGGAGGTCAGCCGATCGGCGAAATTGGGAAGTATGATGGTGCGACTCGCAGCAAGTTCCTGCCAGCTGCCGGCGACGCCGGCGCGCAGCGCAAGCGCATTCCATTCGGTGCCAGCATAGAGACCGACATGGGCGTTGTCGCTGGTGCCCGAGGCACCGAGCCGTGCTACGTCGAGCCGTGTCTGGCTGTAGCCGCCGACGAAGCCGACCCGCCAGTCGCCGTCGCCGATGCGGGCATCGGCGCCCGCCAGCACACCACTGGTAGTGCGGTTGATGCGCGAGGCATTGCCGTCACCAGCCAGATGGCCCCACGCGCCGAGCGCCTGGCCCCATACTACGATGTCTTGGTTGGGCGTGCTTGCCGGCTGCCCGCTATCGGCCGCCGCATAGGCCATCATCGGCAGCGACGGTGCGCCGGCGGTGGCGAAGGCGTTGCGCAGACGGTCCATCACCGTGTCGCGTACGACGTGGCTGTCCTGCAGCAGCACGGCGCGGCTCGAGGCATGGATCTCGCCGGAGAACTGGTCGAATGCGCGGCGCGCGGTGGCTTCGTCCATCTGGAGGACGGCGCTCCACACCGGGCTGCCGATGTCGAGACGGTCGATCGCCGCGCCCGTGGCGCGCTGGTTCGGCGTCGCGCCGACAGCGGCGAAATCCGTGCTGTTGCGGGTCAGCGTCAAGGTGACGCTGTGCGGATCGTAGGCCAGGCTTGGCGTCAGGAAGGCGAGGTTGGAACTGACGTCCGCGAAGGTTCCGGAGAGCCCCCCGGCCGCGGTGAGGATTGTGTAGCTGGTCCGTAGTCCGTAGTTGCCGCTCCCGGCTAGGACGTTGACCCTGGCGCCGGCCAACGTCGCCAAGCCGCTCGCGACGACGCGGTCGCTTTGTCCGCCGGCATTGACCTCGGTCTCGTAGATCGCGCCGGGCGCGAACGCGAGATTGCCGGCGACATTGAGCGTGCCGATCGAGTTTCCCGGCGCGATGGTCGCGCCCGCGGCGAGCGTCGCCGGTCCGACCGTGCCGTTGCCTTGCAGCCGCGCGCCGGCGTCCACCGCGAGCGTGCCGCCGAGAACGCCGTTGACCGCCAGCGTGCCGGCCGCCACCGTGGTCGCGCCGCTGAACGCACTGCCGTCGCCGCTGAATGTCAGCCGGCCGTCGCCGCTCTTGGTGAACGGACCGCTGCCGCTGACGGTGCCGCCGAAGTCGACGACCGTGCCGCCGCCGGTTGTGATGGAGCCCGCGCCGGTGAAAGCCAGCCCGCGAGCAGCGGTGAAGCTGCCTTGCGTGCTCAGTGTGCCGCCATCGAACGTGACGCCGCTGCCAGCCGCCCCGAGGTTGTTGTCTGCAGCGACCTGCAGCACGCCGCCGCTGATCGTCGTGCCGCCCTGATAGGTATTGGCGCCTGCCAGCACCAGCGTGCCCGCGCCGGATTTCGTCAGGCCGCCGGCCCCGGTGACGGCCTGGTTCAGCGTGAACGTGTTCGCCGCGTCGGCGATATCGAACCCGCCGCCGCCTGCCGCAAGCGTGACCGCGCGGGACGTCGTCGTAAATGACGTGCCGGTAACCTGCAGCATGCCGCCCGTGAATGTCAGCGCGCCAGAAGCAAGCCCCAGATTGGCATCCGACGAGACCGAAAGGGTGCCGCCGGCGAGAATCGTGCCGCCGCTGTAGCTGTTGCTGCCGGTCAGCACCAGGGTGCCGCCTCCGGCCTTAGCCAGCGCGGTGCCGCTGCCATCGGCGATCGTCGACGCGATCGTGGCCGAGATGTTGCTGTCGACATTGAACACGCCGGCATTGCCGCTGGCCGGCGCGATCGCCAGAGTGCCACCGCTCAGCGTGTAGCCATTGGTCGAGAACTGCAGCGTATCGAAGCTCTGTGTGCCCGCCACCACCACCGTGCCGCCGGCCGCGCCGGCGAACACGCCGACCGATCCGCCCCATGTGCCGTTGATCGCCGCCTGTCCGGGTTTGCCGGTCCAGTTGGTGCCGCCGGCGCTCCAGGTTCCTGCACCGCCGTCGACGGTACCGTTGCCGGTGCTGTCGGCGCCGTCCCAGAACTGCAGGTTCTGTCCGGTGCCGAGCACCGAGAGGTTGACCTGGCCAGGAATCGTGGTCTCCAGCTGCGCGCTGGCGATGGTGAAGCCCGAGGTGGTGGAACTGAGGGCCTTGGCCGCGAAATCGCCGGACAGCGCGCCGCCATAGGTGAACAGGCGATAGAAGCCCGCCGCGGCGATCCGCGCGTCGAGGGTACCGCCGAGCGTGAGGTTGTTGCTCACGTTGACGAGATCGTTCCCGGTCCCCTGATTGCTGCCGCCGACCACGCCCGGCGTGTTCAGCTCGAAGATCGAGGTAGCTCCCGCATTGAGAGCGAGGTTGCCGGCAACCGTCAGCGTGCCGGGCGAGTTGCCGGCCGAGAGCGTTCCGTTCACCACGGTGGAGGACACCGTGCCGGAGCCGCCAAGCAGTGCGCCGGCTGCGACGGTGACACCGGAGGAGGCGGCGATCGAACCGTTCACATAGAGCGAGCCGCCGCTCACCGTGGTGGCGCCGCTGTAGGTGTTGTGGCCCGACAGCGTCAGCGCGCCGGTGCCGACCTTGGTCAGCGCGCCGTCGCCGTCGATACGGCCGGCGAACACGGCGTTGCCATTGCTGGTTCCTGTGGTCAGCAGGCTTGCTGAACTCAGCTGGACGAAAGAGCCGTCGCTGCCGGCCAGGGATCCAATCGTCTGATTGACCCCCTGCATCAGACCCGAACCGGCATCATGCAGCGTGATCCCCACGGACGTTGACAGCCCATTGGCCGTCCCGAGGATGAAAGTGCCGCCGTTGTAGACGTCGATGGTCGGCGTATTGAGCAGAGTGCCGCCGGTGGTCAGACGCAGCACGCCGTCGTTGATGACGGTCGATCCGGAGTAGCTGTTGATGCCGTACAGATCCTGGTAGCCCGTGCCGGTCTTGATGAGGCCGCCGAAGCCGGTGATGTTGCCGAAAAAACCCGAGTTCTGGTTGGCGCCCCCGACCGTCAGCGTCGCCGAGTGCAGGGCGATCGTTGTCGCGGAATTGCCGTTGATGCCGCCGACGCTCTGGTCGAAGTTGTTCAGGTCGTAGGTGCCGCCCCACACGACGAGTGTGCGGCTGTTGGCTATGGCATTGGCGGTGCCCATCAGCAGCGTACCGGCGTTGATCGTGGTGTCGCCGCTGTAGGTATTGGAACCGCTCAGGGTGAGGGTGCCGGTGCCATTCTTGGTCAGGCCGCCGGGACCGGAAATGACGCCGGAGAAGGTGGTGGTGGTATTGTCGTTGCCGGAGGTCAGTGTCTGCCCCGCGGCGACCGCCACGTTGCCGGTTCCGGCCAGCGAGCCGACGGTTTCGCTGGTGTTGAGGTTGTATGTTCCGTCGACCGTGAGCCGAGCAGTGGCCAGCATGGTTGTGCCGCCCGAGGTCGTCAGCGTCGCGCCGCTGTTCACATGATAGGCTTGGATGCCGCTCGCGGTCCCGCTCCAGATTGTGGTTCCATAGAATTCGAGCAGGCTTGCACCGAGGATGCTGCCGGCATAGTTGCCACCGTCCACGGTGATCGGGGCGTCGAGGCTTCCGATCGTACCCGCTCCCTGCAGGTTGCGGACACTCCCGGCATAGACATTGAAGTCAAGGACAGCATTCGCGGCCACCGTCGTGCCGGCGAAGGTGGAGGGCGCTGCGCCGAACTGCGAGGATCCCGCCCGCACATAGCCGCCGTCGATGTACAGCGAGGGTGGACTGCTAACTGCATTGCTGGCGAACCCATTAATGACGACGGTGCCTTGCTCGCTGGCGGAGCCGAGGTGCAGCACCGCGTTCCGGCCGAGCCTGCCGATGTTGATGCCGACAGAGCCGCCATTCTGGGCCGAGAGTGTGCCCGACTGGTTGTCGTCGACGTTGATGGCTCCCGCAATGCTCGCGAGCGAGGCCGCCGCACTGAGTTGGCCGCCCTGCAGATAGATCGGTGAGGCAAACTGGTTGGCGCTGGAGATTACCTGATAGTTGGTGATGTAAGTCTGCGCATAGCCGGCGCTGGTATCGACGACAAGCCAGGTTGCGCTCGCCAGCAGCACAGCGCGCCACGAAGGCACACATCGCTGTCCGTGAAAACAAGAATTGCGGGACGTTGATGGGCCCGTCATCGGCATTCGCGCCATGTTGTCAACCACGTCTTCTGAAGGTCCGCGATCGCACCTCCACCACGAACACTTGTTACTTGAGCTCCGTCCGGCAAGCAACGCATGGTGAAGAACATGCAGCGATTGGACGATGTCGTACCAAGGTACCGTGAACGGCTCCCGGTCAGGGACCGTCAGGCGCGAAACACGCACCGGGAATTACAGCAGGAAGCCGCACGCCGCGTTCGTAGAAGCTCTCGCGAATTGCTAGGGCGGCTCAGCTTGTCCCATTCGCATCGCGAAGGCTCGCATCAGCCGTGCGGCGCGGCAAGCTCGGCCGCGATGATGGCGCCGAGCGCCATGTCGCTCTGTTGTCCGAAACCGTGATGCACGATGTTGCCGTCGCGGCCGATCAGGATGCTGGTCGGGGTTCCCTGCATGCCGTAGCGCTGCATGGTGACCGGGATCGGCGTGCCGTCGCCGGCTTCGTCGACGCCGATCGGGAAGGTCAGGCGGTATTCGTGGATGAAGACTTCCAGCGCGACCTCCGTCATCGCCGCGTGGTGCTCGAACACGGTGTGCAGCCCGATCACCTGCAGGTCCGAATGCTTGAACAGCTCGAACGCGCGTTGCGTCTGTGGCGTGCCGTGGCCGACGCAGCCGGGACACAGCATCTGGAACGCGTGCAGCAGAACCGGGCGGCCGCGCAGCGCGGCCAGGGTCAGTGGCTCGCCGGTGTTGAACCAGCGGGACGCGGCGATTTCCGGTGCTGGAGTCACGGCCTGGTTCCTTGCGCCTGCCACCTCGCGGGAAGGTGACAAGACCGGCGCGGGCCTGTCAACGGCGGGCGATCAAGACGCGCTTGCCGCGGCCCGCCGTGCGCGCCGCGCGGCGCGGCGGCGCTGGGTCCAGAGCCTGGCGCGGTCGAGATAGAGATAGACCACCGGCGTGGTGTAGAGCGTCAGGATCTGGCTCAGGATCAGCCCGCCGAAGATCGCGATGCCGAGCGGCTGGCGCAGCTCGCTGCCTTCACCGAGGCCGATCATCAGCGGCACCGCGCCGAACAGCGCGGCGAGCGTCGTCATCATGATCGGGCGGAACCGCATCAGGCAGGCCTCGTAGATCGCATCGCGCGATGACAGCCCGCGCTGGCGCTCGGCGTCGAGCGCGAAGTCGATCATCATGATCGCGTTCTTCTTGACGATGCCGACCAGGAGGATCACCCCGATCATGCCGATGATGTCGAAATCGGTGTGCGACAGCATCAGTGCCGCGACTGCGCCGACGCCGGCCGAGGGCAGGGTGGAGAGGATGGTCAGCGGGTGGACGTAGCTCTCGTAGAGCATGCCGAGTGAGATGTAGATCGTCGCGAGTGCTGCGAGAATCAGGAACAGCTCGTTCGCCAGCGCCTGCTGGAAGATCTTCGCGGAGCCCGCGAACCCGCCGGAAATGCCCGCCGGCATGCCGAGCGCATGCATCGCGTTCTCGATCGTGGTGGTCGCGGTGCTGAGCGAGACGCCTGGCGGCAAATTGAACGAGATGGTGCTGGCGACCAGCAAATCCTGGTGGTTGACCGCAAGCGGCGTCTCGCCATGCTCGAAGCGGGCGACGCTCGACAGCGGGATCATCGTCTCCGCGCTGGTCGAGACCGCCGTTCCGGTCGAGGCGACGCCCTTGCCGGTGGCGCCGATCGAGTTGGTCGCCTGATTGCGCACCACATTGGCGGCGACCGAGCTGATCGAGCTCTTCTGCGACGACGATGCCACCGTGCCGGCCACCGCGTTGGTGCTCTGCGTGCCGCTCGCCGATCCGCCCGAGGTCGAGATGTAGACCTCCTTCAGGGTCTGCGGGTCCTGCGAGAAGCGCGGCGCGACCTCCATGATCACATGATACTGGTTGCGCGCGACGAAGATGGTTGAGACCTGGCGCTGCCCGAACGCGTCATAGAGCGTGTTGTCGAGCTGGCTGACCGTGATCCCGAGCCGCGAGGCGGCGTCGCGATCGATGACCAGATTGGCCTGCAGCGCCTTGTTCTGCTGGTCGGTGTTGACGTCGGCGAGCGTCGGCTCCTTCTGCAGCGCCGCAACGAGCTTGGGCGTCCACTCGTTCAGCTCCTCGAAGGTCGAGCCCTTCAGCGTGTATTGATACGCCGCGTTGCCCGAGCGCCCGCCGGCGCCGAGATCGCCGATCGATTGCAGGAACAGGGTGGCGCCCGCCACCTTTGCCAGGGGCGCGCGCAGCCGCTCGATCACCTTGTCGGCGCGCAGTTTGCGTTCGTCCATCGGCTTCAGCGAAGCGAACACGGTGCCGGTGTTGGTGCCGCCCGGACCGACGCCGCCGCCGCCGGTGAAGCCGACCGCGGTATCGACCGCCGGATCTGACTTTACGATGTCGATGAACTGGGTCAGCTTCTGCTGCATCAGCTGGAACGAGGTGCTCTGGTCGGCCTGGATCGAGCCGATCAGCAGCCCGGTATCCTGTTGTGGAACGAAGCCCTTGGGCACCACCGTGTAGAGATGGACGTTCAGATAGAGCGTGCAGCCCAGGATCAGCATCACCAGCAGCGGATGCCGCAGGGCGAGGCCGAGCGTCGCGCGGTAGCCGCTCAGCATCAGCTCGAAGGCGCGCTCGTTGATCCGGTAGATCCAGCCATGCGGCTGGCCTTCCTCCTTGCGCAGCAGAACCGCGCACATCATCGGCGTCGTCGTCAGCGAGACCACCAGCGAGATCACGATCGCGATAGTGATGGTCATGGCGAATTCGCGGAACAGGCGACCGACCAGGCCGCCCATCAGGAGGATCGGCACGAACACCGCGATCAGCGACACGCTCATCGAGAGCACGGTGAAGCCGACCTCGCGGGTGCCGACCAGCGTCGCCTCCAGCCGCGACATCCCGGCATCCAGGTGACGGGCGATGTTCTCCAGCACCACGATGGCGTCATCGACCACGAAACCGGTCGCCACCGTCAGCGCCATCAGCGAGAAGATGTCGAGCGTGTAGCCGAGCAGGTACATCACGGCAAAGGTCGCAATCAGCGACACGCCGACCGCCACGACAGGCACCAGTGTCGCCCGCGCATTGCGCAGAAAGGCGAACACGACCAGAATCACCAGGGCGACGGCGATGAGGAGCGTGATCTCGACGTCGTGCAGCGAGGCCCGGATCGTCTTCGAGCGGTCCATCGCCAGCGTGATGTCGATCGCGGGCGAAACCGAGGCCCTGAGCTGCGGCATCAGCCCTTTCACGCTGTCGACCATCTTGATGATGTTGGCGCCCGATTGCCGGTACACGATCATCACGACGGCCGGCTTTCCGTTGGAAAGGCCGAGCGTGCGCACATTCTCCACGGAATCGATGACGTCGCCGACATCGGTCAGGCGCACCGCCGCGCCGTTGCGGTAGGCGACGACGAGCGGCTTGTAGTCGGCGGCCTTCCGCGCCTGGTCGTTGGCGTAGATCTGGTAGCGCTGGTCGCCGACGTCGATGCCGCCCTTCGGGCTGTGCGCGTTGGCGCTCGACAGCGCGGCGCGGACGTCCTCGAGCCCGATGCCGTATTTGTAGAGCGCCGGCGGGATCAGCTCGACGCGCACTGCGGGCAGCGAGCCGCCACCGACCGAGACCTCGCCGACGCCCTCGACCTGCGACAGCTTCTGGGCCAGCACGGTCGAGGCGGCGTCATAGAGCTCGGCCGGCGTCAGCGTGTCCGAGGTCAGGGTGTAGATCAGGATCGGCGCCGAGGCCGGGTTGAACTTGCGGTAGGTAGGGTTGGCGCGGAGGTTGGTCGGCAGGTCGGCGCGCGCGGCGTTGATCGCCGCCTGCACGTCGCGCGCGGCGCCGTTGATGTCGCGGTCGATGTCGAATTGCAGCGTGACGCGGGCAGAGCCGAGCGAAGACGTCGACGTCATTTCGGTGACGCTGGCGATCTGGCCGAGATGACGCTCGAGCGGGCTCGCCACGGTGGAAGCGACGTCGGCCGGGCTGGCGCCGGGCAGGGTCGCCTGCACCATGATGGTCGGAATGTCGACGTCGGGCAGCGGCGACACCGGCAGCTTGAAGAACGCAATGATGCCCGCCACCACCAGTCCAAGAGACAGCAGCGTGGTGCCGACCGGCCGGCGGATGAAGGGTGCGGAGAGGTTCATTGCATTTGCGATCGGCGTTTGCCGATGAGCTTCTATCCGTCCGCGCTGCGATGCAAAAGCCTAAATGTCACAGGGCAATGCCATACACCCGCCGCGATTTGTCTTGCCGCAACAAAGCGCCAGATGGCGGCCATGTTCCCGATCGTGTGGTTCTCGACCATGCGGATGCGGACTACTTCGTTGCATTCTGGCTCGCGCCGACAAAGTAGAAGTCCTCGCTTCCCGGCACCGAACCGTAGCTGAAGGGCTGCTGGCGCCGATCCGTCGCCGCCATGACGTCGTCGCGCACGAGGTCGAACAGCTTGCGGATCTCGATCCGCGGGGTCTGCATGCGCTTGATCAGGGCGGTCACGAACGGGCTGTGGCCGCCGTCGCCGTCGAGCGCGACCTGGCCGTGCTTGGCGGCGTAGACCACAAGCGTGCCGCTGTCGGGTTCGACCTGGGCCAACCCCCTGCCGATCGAGCGTGACGCGACGGTGCGCTTGATCTGGTTGGCGAACGGATTGTCGCGGCAGGCATCGAGAATGACGAGATGCAGCTTGCGCGCCCCTTCTGTGGCGCCCATCACCTGGGTCAGGGCGACGGCCTCGAACGACACGTCGCGGTCGGTCGCGAGTTTGGCGTCGACCGGCACCAGATAGTTCTCGCCCGCCATCTCCATGCCGTGCCCGGCATAGTAGATCACGGCCCAATCGGCGCCGTCAGCCGCGTTGGCGAATGATTTGAGGGCTTCGACCAGGCTGTCCCGTGAGGCGTCGGTGACGAGACGGACATCCTGGAAGCCCACCGCGCGCAGCGTGTCGGCAATCGCCGCGGCGTCCTGGCCGGGATTCGGCAGCACCGGGACCGAGCGATATTTCGAATTGCCCACGACCAGGGCGACGCGCCGTTCGCTCGTTGCCTTCGGGCCTGCGCCGATCGGCGGGACCGGAACGGCCGCGGCGAGCGCGGGGACAGGATTGGCTGGGCCAGGTTTGGCCGCGCCGTGATCCGCGTCGACGCTCTTCTCCGTGGTGGCGACCTGATCCAGCCGTTGCAGGCCTTCCCTGGCGACGCGCTGGCCCTGGGTGCGGTCGAGCTGATCGAGGCCGATGACTTCGAGCGCATGCCGGAAGTCGGCGCGCGCACCCTCGACATCGCCCTTCTTCTCGTCGGCGAGACCGCGGCGTGCGTAATTCAGCGCGCCCTGTGCGTTCAGTTGCGTGGCGTGGTCGTAGTCGCGCATGGCCTGGTCGAGCTCGCCTCTGCTGGCGAGCGTGAGGCCGCGCAGCGAGTAGAACTCGGCTTGCCCGTCCTGGATCGCGATCGCGCGGTCGATATCGCGTGCCGCATTGTCGAGATCGCCGGCGCTGATCTCGACCACGGCCCGGCAATAATAGGGGCCGGCAGCGCGCGGCGCGAGCTTGATCGCATCCTGGCAATGCAGCGCCGCGAGCCGGTCTTTGCCGCGGAAATCATAGACCAGCGCGCGATTGACATAGGCGTACCATGAGCTGGGATCGAGCTCGATGGACTTGCCGTAATCGGCCAGCGCGCGATCATAGTCCCCGGTGGCAACGAACAACTCGGCGCGATTGTTGAACCAGCCGGCGCTGAACGGACCGGCAGGCTTGAGCCGGATCGCCTGATCGAAGTCGCTCAGCGCGCGGTCATAGGCCTGGTTCTGCAGATAGACCTTGGCCCGCTGGCCGTAGGAGGGCGCAAACGACGGATTGATCGCGATCGACTGATCGTAATCCGCCTTGGCTTTCTCCAGATCGCCCTTGTTATGCCAGGCCAGCGCCCGGTTATAATAGGTGATCGCGAGGTCGCGTCCTCTGGGATTGGCCGCGATCAGGCGGGTGCAGGCGGGGATCGCGAGCTCCGGGTGCGGCTCTTTGGCGTCGCACGCCGCGCCATCCTCTCTCAGACCGGCATGAGATGGTGAGTTCAGCAGCAACAGCAGGCCGAGCGCGGCGAGCTTCAGCAATGAGGGGCGCATTCCAGTCATTCCATTCCAGCGACCGGAAATTGAAACCACAATATTGTTCGCGCCGTGGCAAAATTCCGCGAACCGGTTCCTCAATGCGCGAGATCGACGCCAATGGCGCGGCCGCACTCAGACCGAATCGAGCCCGTCCGCCGCACGTGCATCGCGATGCAGCGGGCCGGAATCATGCAGCACCGTCGCGAGCTGGTGCAGTTGCGCGTCGCGAAAGCCCTGCTTCTCGATCGCCGCGACGGTCGAGAGCACGTAGTCGCGGTTGTTGCCGGAGCGGCCGTGGCCCTGCTGCACCAGGCGCAGTTGCTCGGAGAGCGACAGTCGTCCGGCATATTGCACATGGCCGCGATCGACCACATAGGCCAGCGCGGAGACGCGATCGCGCGCCGCATTCTCCAGCCACACCGAGCGCATCACCTCGCGGTAGACGTTGGTGGTCTGCTCGCGCGCCCGCAAATAGGCGATGGTGTCGTGGCGCTGGCGGGCGGCGACGCGGAACGCGATGCCGCGGCAGGCGCCGCCGCGGTCGAGGCCGAGCACCAGGCCCGGCTTCTCCGGCGTGCCGCGGTGGTCGAACGAATAGACGCAGAGCGCGCGATGCTCGCCGATCAGCCGTGCCGGCACCTGCTCGAGGAACTCGAAGCCCGGTTTCCACATCAGCGAGCCATAGCCGAACACCCAGAGGTCGCCATCGGTTTCGGAATGGGGAGGATTTGCTGACATCGCGCAGATGGGCTAGCAGAACACGCCGTCGAAGCGAAGCAGATTCCGTGACGCTTCCAAGGGTTACGTAAGGGTTACGCAAAGGTTGCGCGAGGATTGCGCAAGAGGTGCGTAAGGGTTGCCCGCGGCTTGCTGCCGCTTCGATTTTGACAAATTCGCCCGCCAAAGGACGCCGCATGTCCGATTTGAACTCCGCCCCCAGCCGTCGCTCGCGCTTCGGCCTCTATGCCGTCCCTGTCGTGGTCCTGATCGCCGCGGTGCTCTGGAGCGGCTTCTGGTTCTTTGCCGCCTCGCAGGTCGGCGTGCAGGCCGATGCCTGGCGCGCGCAGGAGGCGAAGGCCGGCCGGGTCTATGATTGCGACAAGCGCTCGGTGGCGGGCTACCCGTTCCGGCTCGAAATCCGCTGCGAGCAGCCCAGCGTGATGCTGGTGTCGCAGACTGCCTCGCCGGAAATGTCGTTCGTGGCGCGGCTGGTCGAGATCCTGGTCGTGGCGCAGATCTATGATCCCAAGCTCGTGATCGCGGAGTTCAAGGGCCCCGCCACGATCGCCGAGCGCAACGCACAGCCGACGCTACAGGTCAACTGGAGCCTGGGCCGCAGCAGCGTGGTCGGCCTGCCGGCGGTGCCGCAGCGCGCCTCGCTGGTGTTCGACAATCTCGCCATCGACCGCACCGGCGGTCCCGCGCCGACACCGCTGATGCGCGTCAATCACATCGAGCTGCACGGCAGGCAGGTCGACGGCTCGGCGCCGGACAGCTCCGCGATCGAGACCGTGCTCCAGATCGCCGGCGGCACCCTGCAGGACGTGCATCCGCTGCTCACCCAGCCGTTCAACGCCGACATCCATGCGCGGCTGAACGGCCTGAAGGATTTCGCGCCCAAACCGTGGCCGGATCGTTTCCGCGAGATCCAGGCGGCTGGCGGCAGCGTCGAGATCCAGCAGTCGCGGATCGAGCAGGGCGACGTGCTTTCGGTCGCGGCCGGCACGCTCCGTCTCAACGCGCAAGGCCGCATCGAGGGCGAGTTGCAGATGACGGTCGCCGGCCTCGAGCGCGTCATCCCTGCGCTCGGCATCGACAAGATGCTGGAGGAGGGCGTGCCGCAGTCCACGCTCGACCGCGTCGCACCGGGCGTGAAGAGCCAGGACCTCAGCAATCTGTTCGGCGCGCTGGATCGCGCCGTCCCCGGCCTCGGCAAGGTGATCAAGCAGAACGCCAATGCCGGCATCTCCGCCGGCATCAATTCGCTCGGCACCGAGGCGACGCTCGAAGGCAAGAAGGCGCGCAGCTTCCCGCTGCGCTTCTCCGATGGCGCGGTGTTTTTGGGGCCGCTGAAAGTCGCGCAGATTCCGCCGCTGTTCTAAGGGTGACGCTGCGAAGACATCCGTCATTGCGAGGAGCGACAGCGACGAAGCAATCCATGCGTCCGCATATGCGGCGCGATGGATTGCTTCGCTTCGCTCGCAATGACGGAGTGAACTCGCGGGGCGGGTTAGGCGAAGCCGTAACCCGCCGTTGTTCACCGCCAGCCGTACGGCGGATTACGCTACGCTAATCCACCCCACGCCCGTTACGCATGCTCAAACGGGCCGACTTCGCGGATCACCTTGCAGATCTGCAGGAAGCCGCTGGCGTAGAATTCGGCATGTCCGCGCTGCATGGTTTCGACGTGGTCCGGATGATGGCGCCAGGCTTCGAGCGCTTCTTCCGAGGCAAAGCGAAACAGGGTGAGCTCCTCGCCATCTGCCGCCTTGAACGATTTCACTGACAGGAGTCCCGGAAGGCGGCTGACGATTTCGTACATGCGTTCGCCCAGCCGGTTGTATTCCTCGAGCGAGGCGTCATCCCGTAACTTCAGGTCACCGACCACAATGACTTCACCGATCATCTTGCTGTCCTTCGTCCATCGCATGTCCGTGGCAGCCTGAAACGGGTGCCGAACGACAATTCGGTCTTGCGACCGGTGTTGTTACACGTCCGCCATCGTTCACCGCGGGCTGAGAGGCGAATTGTGCTGCGCAAAATCCACCCTCCGCACTGCGCGGACACCTTATTCCCTCGCGCACGATATCGTCCGTCGCGGCAAAACATTCCCGCGGCGACGATGAGAAAAACGTAACCGGAATATTGCGGGCCGCCGCGAATATCAGTCCCTGAATACCGCTCTCTCTCGCCTGAGGAAACAACCTCGTGTGGAGGGAAGCGATGCGAATTCTCGGGGGGATTCTGCTCGGCAGCGTGCTGTTGTCGGCAGGTCCAGCGTTGGCGGACGACGATGCGTCGGAGCTGAAGGCGTTGAAGGCACGCCTCAGGCAGCTCGAACAGAAAATGGAAGTGCAGGCGCGCAAGGAGGAGGCGCTGGCGGCAAGACAGAGCGCAATGCAGAACACGCACATGGCGGCCAAGGCGCCGGTGCCGTTCGATCCCTGCGCATCGGGCAAGCTCTGCTACAAGGGCGTCACCTTCACCTTCGGCGGCTGGGTCGATCTCACCGGCATCTATCGGACCCGCAATCTCGCCTCCGACACCGGCTCGGTCTACGCCTTCATTCCGTTCCCGCAGAGCAAGAACTTCAACACCGGCGAGTCGCGCTTCTCGGCGCGGCAGACCCGCTTCTCGGTGCTTGCCGAAGCCGAAGTCTTCGCCAACACCCGCGTCGCCGGCTACGGCGAAATGGATTTCGAAGGCGCGGCGCAGACCGCGAACTCGGTCGCCACCAACTCGTTCAACCCGCGGCTGCGTCAGGCCAGCGTCGAGGTCAGTCGCACCGATCTCGGCCTGCACGTGCTTGCCGGTCAGAGCTGGTCGTTGAATGCGCCGAGCAAGGCCGGCATCGATCCGCGCTCGGTCGATGCCCCCGGCGTGATCGATTTCGAATCGGTGCCCGGCTTCCTCGCCGCGCGGCAGCCCGGCATTCGTGTCTGGCAGGACATCGGGCCCGAATTCAAGCTCGCGGTGTCGGCGGAAAATCCGCAGACGTCGTTCTTCGGCGGCAACACGCCGCTGGTCGGCACGCCGGCGGTTGGGCCACAGGGCGTGCTCAATCCGAACCTCCTGGTCAACCTCACCGGGCCGGGCGGCAGCTTCTTCAACAACGCCAACAATGTCAGCCTCAATCACGTGCCTGACTTCACCGTGAAGGGCGCGTGGGATCCGCGGCTTGGGCCCTACAAGCTGCATGTCGAAGGCTGGGCGATGTATCGCGACTTCTACGATCGCTTCAACTTCGCCAATCACGACGTCAACACGGTGAGCTTCGGCGGGCACTTCTCGGCGGAGATCGTGCCGAAGCTCTTGGAGCTGCAAGGCTCGGCGTCGCACGGTGCGCTCGGCCGCTTCACCGCCGCGCCGTTCCCGGATGCGACGGTGCGCCAGGACGGCTCGATCCAGCCGCTGCCGATCACGGCGTTCCTGCTCGGCACGGTCTGGCACACCACGCCGTCGCTCGATCTCTATGCCTATGCCGGCCTCGAGAAGACCAAGGCGACGTTCTCCAATGTCGGCACGGTGCCGTTCGGCTACGGCAACCCGCTCTACAACAATCTCGGCTGCAACATCGAGAACTCGCCGGCGGCGACTTGCAACGGCAACACCTCGGAGGTCAGGCAATACACCGCCGGCTTCTACGACACGATCTTCAAGGGCGACTACGGGGCGATCAAGGCCGGCATCCAGTACTCCTACAACCAGCGCTTCGCTTTCGCAGGTGTCGGCGGCGCGCCGAAGACCGACGACCACATCGTCATGACCCAGATCCGCTACTACCCGTTCTAGGACTCTGGTTACCTCGCCCCGCGTGCGGGGAGAGGTCAGATCGCATCGAAGATGCGATCTGGGTGAGGGGGAGTTTCCGCGAGTTCGCTAGCCAGCATTGTTGCGGAGACGGCCCCTCACCCCAACCCTCTCCCCGTAAGAACGGGGAGTGGGAGCGTAGAGCTGGAAAGGAACATGCAGATGAGGATCGTGAGCAGAAAGGAGAGGGCCGTGATCGCCCGCGAACTGATGATGGTCAGCCGCGCCGCGCATGTGTTGCAGCGAACCGGCCTGGCGATGGCCGGTGCTATGGCCGGCACCTTCGTCGCCGCCCAGCTCGCGAAGGGACACATCGCTTTCTTCGGCACGCTTGCCTTCATCGTGACGACGATCGTGATCGGCGCCGTCGGCTTCTATCTCGGCATCGATATTCCAAGGCCCGCCTTGCGCGCCACGGGGCGCATTGATGCCGTCGAGCTCATGAGCGCGGGCGGCATCTTCCTCGCCGCGCTGGCTGCGCTGGTGTCGGTCTATGGCATCGTGTTCGACGAGATCCCGCCGCGCGCCTGGGAGTTCGTGATCGGCTCGTGGTGGTTCGGCGGCGATGTCATGCTGGCAACCGCCGGCCTCGTCGGCCGCCAGCGGCTGACCCAGAAGGTTGCGCCGATATCGGCGGCGGGGCCGATCCGGGATCAGCGACTGCGGCGATGAGGATCGGCGCTGCAGACTGTCTGCGCGAGAGGCAAGACTCGGACAAATCATGTCGCGAGAATGCGGTAGTTTGACTCACAAGCGGCACCGCACACTCCCGGTCGTCCCGGCGAAGACCGGGACCCATAACCACAAATGCTGATTGTCGTGCGATGCGAGAATGACGAGTCCCGATCACAACATTCGCCGCGGCGTATGGGTCGGCTTTTCGCCGGGACGACGAATGGGCAGATCCCGGCTACTATGCCTACTTCTTCAAATTCGCATGCGGCCGGCCGAAGTCGGGCGCGGCGGAATCCTGGCCGATCTCGACGATGCCGCGGCGGATGGCGCGGGTGCGGGTGAAGTGGTCGAACAGCGCTTCGCCGTCGCCGCGCCGGATCGCGCGCGTCAGCTTCGACAGATCCTCGGTGAAGGTGCCGAGCATCTCGAGCACGGCGTCCTTGTTGGCGAGGAACACGTCGCGCCACATCGTCGGGTCCGACGCCGCGATGCGGGTGAAGTCGCGGAAGCCGCCGGCGGAGAACTTGATGACCTCGGATTCCGTCACTTGCGCCAACTCGTCGGCGGTGCCGACGATGGTGTAGGCAATCAGATGCGGCAGATGGCTGGTGATCGCGAGCACGAGGTCATGATGATCCGGCGTCATGATCTCGACCTTGGCGCCGAGCGCGGCCCAGAACGCGCGCAGCCGGTCGGTCGCGGCGGGGTCGGTGCCTTCGGGCGGCGTCAGGATGCACCAGCGGTTGATGAAGAGCTCCGCGAAGCCGGAATCCGGTCCCGAATGCTCGGTGCCGGCCACCGGATGCGCCGGGACGAAGTGCACGCCGCCAGGCAGATGCGGCGCCATGTCCTTGACGACGGCGCCCTTCACCGAGCCGACGTCGGAGATGATTGCGCCGGGCTTGAGATGGCCGGCAATCTCGGCCGCGACCGGACCACAGGCGCCGACCGGAATGCAGAGGATGACGAGATCGGCGTCCTTCACCGCCTCGATATTGGTCTCGACGACGCGATCGACGATGCCGAGCTCGGCGACGCGCGCGCGCGTCTTCTCCGAGCGCGCGGTGGTCACGATCTCGCCGACCAGGCCTTGCGCGCGTGCGCCGCGCGCGATCGAGCCGCCGATCAGGCCGAAGCCGATCAGCGCGATGCGGTTGAAGAGCGGAGCCGTGGTCACGTCGGTGTTCACTTTCCAGCCAGGAAGTCGCGCAGGCCCTCGACCACGAGGCGGTTGGCTTCCTCGGTGCCAATGGTCATGCGCAGCGCATGCGGCAGCTTGTAATTGTTGAGCGCGCGCAGCACGAGGCCGCGCCGGGTGAGATAGGCGTCGGCTTCCGCGGCGGTCCTGCCCTTGTCGGCCGGGAAGTGGATCAGCACGAAATTGGCGACGCTCGGCGTCACCTTGAGCCTGAGCTTGCCGATCTCCTCGGTCAGCCAGTTGCGCCACTGTTCGGTGTGCGTCCGCGACATCTGCACATGCGCAGTGTCCTCGATCGCCGCCACCGCGGCCAGCATCGCCGGCGTCGTGACGTTGAACGGACCGCGGATGCGGTTGCAGGCATCGACGATATGCGCCGGGCCGAACATCCAGCCGACCCGCAGCGCGGCCAGGCCATGGATCTTCGAGAAGGTGTGCGTCACCACCGTGTTGTCCGTGGTTGCGACCAGCTCGATGCCAAGCTCGTAGTCGTTGCGCGAGACATAGTCGGCATAGGCGGCGTCGAGCACCAGCAGCACATGCGACGGGAGTTCAGCCCGCAGCCGCTTGACCTCGTCGAACGGGATATAGGTGCCGGTCGGATTGTTCGGGTTGGCGAGCCAGACCAGTTTCGTGCGCGGCGTCACCACCTTGAGGATGGCATCGACGTCGGCCGTGAAATTGCTCTCGGCCGCAATCACGTTCTTGGCGCCGTTCGCCATCGTGGCGATCGGGTAGACCAGGAAGCCATGGGTGGTCGAGATCGCCTCATCGCCGGGCGCGAGATAGGTGTGCGCGAGCAAATTGAGGATCTCATCGGAGCCGGCGCCGCAGATGATGCGGTCCGGATCGAGCCCATAGGCGCGGCCGATCGCCTCGCGCAGCACGCGCGAGGTGCCCTCCGGATAGTCCTCGAGATGGTCAGCCGCGCCCTTGTAGGCCGCGATCGCCTTCGGAGACGGACCGAACGGCGTCTCGTTGGCGGACAGCTTGAACACCTTGCGCCCCGGTTCCGGCACCGGGCTCTTGCCGGGCGTGTAGGGCGCAATATCGAGGATGCCGGGATTCGGCACGGGGCGGGACATCATCAACTCCGGATATACTACGGGCGGCCGGCTCTTACTTCAGGTCCTGGCCGATCCGTTAGAGGGCACCGTATAGCGCGTTGCGTGGCTGCCGACGAGGGCCGAAGAGCGCACCGAGGCGCCGGCCTCGATCAAGGCGAGCTTGATCTTCTCGAAACCCTTGTTGGTCAGGTCTTGCCCGGTGACCGACACCAGCAGGGCCGCGCCGTCGAACGCGGTGTCGGGGACCGCGACGATCTCGGCGAGCGGCGCCAGGGCGCGGGCGACATCGGCGTTCCAGCCGGAGACGCGCACGCTCCAGGTCTGCACCTCGGTCACCATGGCGTCGTCGGCGACCCGCGAGATCACGAACACCGGCAACGCGGCGGGATGGTCGGCGCGTTCGAGGAACGGCAGCCGTGCGATGATCTTCGGCGCGCCATCGGCTTCGAGCGCATTCCACCACGGCGTGCGGCTCGCGATCGCGGAGACCAGCGCGAGGTCGCCCTTCGACTTCGCCGCCGCCTCGACCGCGGCCTGGGCGCTGAAATGCGACACGTAAGGCACCACGAAGCCGAAGTGAAACCGCGCCGAGTCGCGCATTGCGGACTCGCCCACGGAAACATCGGCATGCACGGCGAACGGCGCCTGCACATAGGTGAAGGTCGAGATGATGACGCGCCAGATGCTCTCGATGGTGTCGAGCGGCAGGATGCCGCGATGGCGCTGCACGAGTTCGCGCATCATGCTGGCCTCGCGCGCCGGGCGGAACGCCGAGCCGACCTCCTGGGTCTTCTTGACCTGGATCAGGCGGTCGATGATGTCGCCGCGCGCCATCAGCAGGCGGTGAACCTGCTCGTCGATCGCGTCGATCTCCTTGCGCAGCTCCTGCAGCGAGGGCGGCGACGGGGGTGGGTTGGACATGCTCTCAAACCTTGTCGTCCGGGCGGCCCGATGCCGTGCCAGACAGGGTCCCTGATTAGGAAAGACGGCCAGCGAAAGCAAAGAGAAACGTCGCAGGCGTGCCTTGCGCATTCGGTTAACCATTGGCGCCCGGCAAGGGGAGGTTCGCGGGCCGCCTTGACGACGGGGGGCCTGGGGACTAGGTTCGCTGCACTCCGTGGTCATTTGAGCCGGCCGGCTTGCAGCCACGTTAAACAACTCGCTAAACAGGCCGGGGACAGATCAGCTCCCGGCCGAACCTTGTTCAGGCCGGGTTTTTTATGGCCTGATTTTCTGTTCGAGCCCTCCCACGCGAGGGCAGGGTCGCCTAGATGAGCAACGTGCGTCCGATACCGAGCCCGCAAACCCCGAGCGATGATCGCGCCCATGAGGCCGATCACCCGTCGTCATTGGTGGCGAAGTTCGGCATGGATCAGCCGCTGAAGCTCGATTGCGGCGTCGATCTTGCGCCGTTCCAGATCGCCTATCAGACCTATGGCCAGCTCAATGCTGACAGGTCCAACACGATCCTGATCTGCCACGCGCTGACCGGCGATCAGCACGTCAACAACACCCATCCCGTCACCGGCAAGCCCGGCTGGTGGGACACCATGGTCGGCGCCGGCAAGCCGATCGATCCCGAACAATACTTCATCATCTGCTCCAACGTGATCGGCGGCTGCATGGGCTCGACTGGCCCTGCGTCGCTGAACCCTGCGACCGGCAAGGTGTGGGGGCTCGATTTCCCGATCATCACGATCCCCGACATGGTGCGCGCGCAGGCGATGCTGATCGATCGCCTCGGCATTGCGACGCTGTTCTGCGTGGTCGGCGGCTCGATGGGCGGCATGCAGGTGCTGCAATGGACCGCGGCCTATCCCGAGCGCGTGTTCTCGACGCTCGCGATCGCCTGCTCGACGCGGCACTCGGCGCAGAACATCGCGTTCCACGAGCTCGGCCGCCAGGCCGTGATGGCCGATCCGGACTGGCGCGGCGGCCGCTATGTCGACGAGGACACGCATCCGCATCGTGGACTGGCGGTGGCGCGGATGGCGGCGCACATCACCTATCTCTCGGACGCCGCGCTGCACCGCAAGTTCGGGCGACGGATGCAGGACCGCGAGCTGCCGACCTTCTCGTTCGATGCGGATTTCCAGGTCGAGAGCTATCTGCGCTACCAGGGCTCGTCCTTTGTCGAGCGCTTCGACGCCAACAGCTATCTGTATCTCACGCGCGCGATGGACTATTTCGACATTGCCGCCGACCACAATGGCGTGCTTGCGAAAGCGTTCACCGGCATCAAGACGCGGTTCTGCGTGGTGTCGTTCACCAGCGACTGGCTGTTTCCGACCTCGGAATCGCGTGCCTTGGTGCATGCGCTGAACGCGTCGAGCGCACGGGTGTCGTTCGCCGAGATCGAGACCGATCGCGGCCATGACGCGTTCCTGCTCGACGTGCCGGAATTCCTCGAGATCTCCCGCGCCTTCCTGCAGGCCGCAGGCAAGGCCCGCGGATTGAGGGACAACGGCCAGTCATGAGCATGCAGCAAACCTTGCCCTTGCCGGGCGTCGCGCCGGAGCGGACCGGCGGCTATCGCACTGATCATCTGCTGGTCGCCGACATGGTGCGGCCGGGCTCGCGCGTGCTCGACGTCGGCTGCGGCGACGGCGAGCTGCTGCAATTGCTGGAGAGCCGCGGCATCGACGGCCGCGGCATCGAGCTGTCGCGCGAGGGCGTCAATGGCTGCGTCGCCAAGGGTCTCGCGGTGGTGCAGGGTGACGCCGACACCGACCTCGTCAACTATCCCGATGACGCCTTCGACTACGTGATCCTGTCGCAGACCTTGCAGGCGACGCGGCAGCCGAAGGTGGTGCTGGAGAACCTGCTGCGGATCGGCCATCGCGCGATCGTCTCGTTCCCGAATTTCGGGTTCTGGAAAATGAGGCTGCAGCTCCTGATCGGCGGCCACATGCCGCGGACCGAGAATCTGCCGGCGAGCTGGTACGACACCGCCAACATCCATTTCTGCACCATCAAGGATTTCGTGCAGCTCTGCGAGGAGATCAACGTCAAGATGGAGCGCGCGGTGGCGCTCGATCTCTACGGCCGCCCGGTGCCGCTCAACCTGCCCTGGTGGGTGTGGAACATGTTCGGCGAACAGGGCGTGTTCCTGCTCAGCCGGGGTAGCAAGGCGAGCGACAAGACCAAGTGACAGCCATGTGACGTGTCGACCCGGCGCCGCCACCTGCGACATCGTATCGCGCACCGCAGCGGCCCGCGGCCGATGCTCAACCCTTCAAAGGAACACATGGAAGCTCCGCTGATGCAGATCGTCGGCCATGACAGGATTGGGTTGCCGATGTACAGCTTTCCTGTTCGCGCTCGCCGTGTAAAAATGGTTCATGCTGATTAGAGATGATTCAATAGTGAGGTGATGGTGGGCATCGCGGACTGACACGCAATGGTCACTTGCTGGGGGAAGGCAATGCGAACAGGTATCTCGATTGCGCTCGCCGTCGTTGCGGCAGTGTCCGCAGCCGTCTGGGCTGTCGGTATCATCGAACCCGCTGGACACCAGCATCATCTCGCGCGATCGCAAGGCGCCTGCGACCCGAGCGCGTCCAAGCATGCTGCGGGTCACGCGGCCAATCTGGCGCGCCATCGCGAGCATGCCGCGGCACTCGAACTTGTGGCCCTGTGCTCGGAGACCCATGTCGCCGTGAAGTCGGGTGACTGGAGCGCCCCCGCCACCTGGGCTGAGGGCAAGCCGCCCGCCGCCAGCGCAAGGGTCCGCATTCCATCCGGAGTGACCGTCAAGGTCGATCAGGAGGTCCCTGCCAGGATCGACTGGATTCGCGTCGATGGAGCCCTGGTCTGGAGCACCGATCACGCAGCCTCCGTCAATGCCCGGACGATTGTCGTCACGCCTGAAGGGGCGCTCGAGATCGGGACCGAAGATCATCCTGTGCCGAAGTCCGTCGTCGCAAAGCTCACCTTCGCCGCGCGAACGTTCCGAGACCGAAAGCATGATCCGTTCGACATGGCGGGCGGGCTGATTTCGATGGGTGCCATCCGGATTCATGGCGCCGAGAAGACGGCCTGGAAGATACCGCAGAGCCAGCTCCTATCCGGAGCGAGAGAATTCAAGTTCGATCAGCTGCCGTCGAACTGGGCCGTCGGGGATGAATTGATCGTGCCCGGGACAAGCGACACAAGCAACGAGGACGAGACGCCGACCATTGCCGGCGTCGATGGCGACCAAATCCGGCTCGATCGGCCGCTCAAACATGCGCATCTGACGCCGGACGGCACCTCCGTTCCGATGGGCAACCTCACGAGGAACATCCGTATTGCCTCCGAGGCCGCTGCGCCCTTATCGGCGCGCGGCCATATCATGTTCCTGCATCAGCAGACCGGTGTGAGCATCGACGGCGCCGAGTTCCGGGATCTCGGCCGTACCGACGCGAAGCGGGCCCAGACCGCACCTGATCTCGACGAGACTGGAAAACTGGTCCCCGGATCGGACGACAACACTGTCGGTCGATACGCGCTTCATTTCCACGTCGTCTCGGGCGCGCGCATCGATGTCCCGCCTCATGTGGTGCGCAACAGCGTCGTGCGGGGAAGTCCGAAGCATGGAATCGTCAACCATGGCGGTCACCTCCTGGCAGAAAACAATGTGACATTCGCGATCGCCGGCTCGCATTTCTTTGCGGAGAACGGCACGGAGGTCGGATCATTTCGCGGGAATCTCGCCGTCCGATCGACCGGATCAGGCGATGATCTCGTCAGCCGGATGGGAATCTTCGACAATGGTCATCAGGGGCACGGCTTCTGGATGCAAAGCGCCGGCGTCCGGGTAACGGACAATTGGGCTTTTGGACACGCCGCGGGTGCGTATGTCGTGTTCGGTTATGCGTTCGCCGAAGGAGGCAACCGTACCTAGTTCGATGCGCGCAATACCGACAATCGCGTCAACGCCGATGCGGAAGGCCGCATTTCGACGTCCGACGTCGATTTGTACCTCGCGCGCAACTACGCCGCCGGCTCGACCGATGGGGTCGAGATCTGGAATCACAAGCTGCTTGCGCCGCATCCTTCCCGGAGCCTCATCGAGGATCTCACGGTTTGGAATGTCAGCCGGCACGCGCTCTTCATCCCCTACGTCCGGGACACGCTGATCCGCAACGTCCACGCCTATGGCGGCGAACATCACATGGATACCGATTTCGCGATCGGCGGAAATTCCCAGACCGAGAACATTACCTTCCAGAATGTTACGGCCGAGCGGTTTCCCACCGGACTGCTGCTGCCCCGGCGCGGTATCAATACCGTCGATGGCGCGTTCCTGCGCAACCAAACAAACATCATGATCGAATCGGCGAATCGTCCGTTCCGCATGGTTACGCTCAGGAATATTCACGTTCCGTCCGGGGGAGCGACAACGATCCTCGATCTCAAGGATATGGCCGTGCCGGCGAATGGCGACGTCGCTATGCTCTTCGAGAACGACCGGATTTTCTGGAGCGATGCGTCCGGCAAGACTTTCCGGCTGTATTTCGGATCGCAGAACGAAAACTTCGTCCCCTTTGCGGACAACGGACCACCTGATCTCAAGGGGCTGACCAGCGGGGAAATCAAGGCTCGGTTTGGCGTCGCGTTCGGTGGCCAGCTGGCGCCGGTCGATGCGAAGCCGCTGCCGGGCAGCAACGCGACAATGGCGTTGGTCGATGCGGACGGTCTGGCGCCGACGTCGAAGGAATTGGAGTTTGCGCAAAATCCCTCGAACGAGCTCTATCCTTTGGCGGGACAGCATATCGTCAACACGGAGGACCAGGCCGCAAAAAGCCGCTGGACGTTCGCAGGCGCGGCATCCGGTTCCGAGCCCCCCAACTTTGTCTTCGTCAAGAAGACCAGCCCAAAGCTGATCGTGCATCCCTTGCTTCGCAAGCTGGTCATTCACCCTGACGACGTGCGCTACGGCTATCGGCTGGAGGGAATCGTCGCCGATATGGTCGACAACCGCATCACCAAAATGGCGTTCATCCAGGACTTCCCGGCATTGCGCCCGGACGGGCAAGGCCATATCGCGCTCGACGTGAAGTTTCCGGATCCGGCCGGGGACATGACATCGCTGCCGTTGTCGCTCACCGTGACGAAACAGGCGGTCAGGCGTGGAAAGAACTTCGAATTCTACAAGCAGGCGCAGTATTGCGGGAAGTGCAATTTCGAACAGGAGATGGAAAGAGACATCCGCGCCACGCTTGCTCAGGCGGCAGGCGGCGAATGATTTCGGCGGGCGCGTGCGAATCGTTCGCGCCTTCGTCGATCGCCGCGCGTCATCGAAGAGGCGCCGGTGCTACTCGAGGAATAACGCCACACGGTCAGACGCCGGTTGTAATTGAGTTGCGGTGGGTTGTACGTATTGCCTGCGTTGAAGAACTGAAGCTTGCGCACCGAATGCATGCCGTTCTTGTCGGTTGGGCGACGGATATGCTGTATCCGGGGCCGTAGAGCGTCAGCAGATAAACCGGCTCGGAGAATGTCCGGAGATCCTTCGACCAAATGACGCCGATCTTTGAATAGGTCATGGCGGGATTATCGTCGCGGGCGTTGGCGAAGATGACGAATTCTCCATTGTCGAGACGGGTCATCGTCATGGCGTGGATGTGACAGGCGCTTTGCGGAGTGTAGCAAGGATGCTGCGAGTCGGCGAAATATTGCGAGAAATGGACTGCAAGGTCGGGCACGATCAGGCTGCCCTCGCGATAGAGCTTGAACGTCCGTGAGAAGCGGACGTTCGAGGCCACCCTGTTCGCGGCATCGACCTTGTCGAGGTCGGCGCTGCGTACGATCGAATAGATCGCGCGCGACTGCTTGTCCCAAAAATGCGCCAGCGGGTAGCGATCAGCCCCGAACAGGCAGCTGTCGCCGTGGTTTGCCGGATCGGCTACGGTGTCTGCCGTAGCGTCGCTCCACCGCGCGGCGAAAGGCCCGCCATAACGGCCTTCGAAGGCGATGACGTTCTTGTAGACTGAATATGTCACCTGACTCTCTGGGCATGGCGTGTAGTTGGCGAGCACGGTCAAAATGCTGATGCTGCCGTCGTCGCGAGTGGCGACATGCGGATATTCCGGTGCGTAGGCCGGCGAGGGATATTCGGCGATGAGCTGCTTCGGCATCCAGGGCCCGGTGTATGGCGGAAGTATTTTTGTTATTTCGAGCCGGTGGCTTCGTGCAGGTCCACCGGTCCCATATCCGGCGATCACGATTTCGCCGGCAGGGCCCATCGCTCCTCCGAGGTAGCTCAGAAGCTCGTCACCACGGTTCTCGAACCTCGATAGCAACGTCCAAGGAGCCGGAGCTGACGCCTTCGGATCGAGCGAGAGCAATTGGATGATGGAACGGTGATCCTTCGCGCGGACCCAGTAAGCGACCAGCAGCCTGGTTCCGTCGGTAAACAACAGCGGGGGATGATAGGCGAGCTCGGCCTGAAAGCCGTGGGGCGCGAAGGCGTGCCCCATATCCAGCGGTTCCGAGAACGTCGCGCCGTTTCTCAGGATTTCAACGCAGTACAGACCTGGATTGGCAGGATCGCAAGGAGCGAAAATGGGCGCGTACTGATCGTCGCCGATGACGACGATCATTGGGCTCATCACGGCCCAGCCGATCGGGATCGAAGGCTGTGGCTTCCCATCCAGGAGATAGGACGTGTTCGCTGCGGCGCCCGCGGCCTCCAGTTTCATTTCCTCAACGAGGCCTTCCGCGCAAACCGCCCTGGAGACGACGGCAAGCCCGATTGAAACAGCGCAGAGCAGAAGAAGGCAACCTGCTCTCATCGTTCGCCCGGTGCCGTGGGAACGTTGATGGATTTCGTCCCAAATTCCGGACGCAGACTGCGCGTGCTGTCTGCATCTATCCCGCAGGCTCTGGCTGCGTCCTGCGCGCGGCGACGACACGGGACAATCAGCCCGCCACCAGCGACCGCGGATCGCGCACCGGCCAGCGGCCGGCTTCCACCAGTGCGATGAAGCGCTCCACCATCTCGTTGAACAGTGCGGGCTCCTCGAGGTTGAGCACATGGCCCGACCTCGGAAAGAAGGAGAGGCCGGCGGCCGGCAGATGCTGCTTCAGGAACATGCTCGGCGCGATGCAATTGTCGTCCTCGTCGCCGCACAGGATCAGCGCCGGCGTCGCCGCGCGCTTGATGGCGTCGGTCATGGTGTAGATCGAGGGCCTGCCGCCCTGGAAGCTCCGCATCGTGTTGGCCGAGCCCTTGGCGTCATGGCGGGCGAGCGCGGCGTAGAAATCGGCGTGGCCGCGCGGGTCCTTGACCAGGAACGGAATCCGGCTCGGCGCCTCGCGCGTCACCTTGGCGACCTCGACCGAGCCGATCGCCTCGTATTGCTCGGCATTGGCGCGGCACTGCGCGCGGAAGGCATCGAGATTCTCGAGGCTGGAGCCGGAGCCGACCGCAGCCAGCGTCATCGACAGCGCGCGCTCCGGCGCGTTGAGCGCGACCTGCAATGACGAATAGGAGCCCATCGAGAGACCGACGAAATGCGCGCTTGCGATGCCGAGATGGTCGAGCACCGCGAGCGCATCGGTGTAGAAGTGCGTGTAGGTGTAGACGTCGGCACTCGGAGGCACGTCCGACGGCGTGTAGCCGCGCGCGGAATAGGCGATGCAGCGGTGTCCGCGCGAGAAGTAGCGCATCTGCGGTTCCCAATTGGTGTGATCCGCTGCGAACTCGTGCAGGAAGATGATCGGGGTGCCACTGCCTGCCTCTTCGAAATGCAGGCGGACATTATCTTTCGTGATGGCATGGGGCATTGAAATTCTCCTCTCGTTGGCCGCCCCCAGATTTGCAATTGATTTCCGCGGCTGCAATGCGGCAGTTCTGGCTATTTTCGTCATGGAATTTGCGAGGAATGCCCCCGAAATCGTTCTCCCTGCGCCGCACGAAGTCTTCCTCGCGCCACATCCCGATTTTCAAAACCACCGCCGCATTCCCTTGGGAACGCGACGGGGAGTTGGGGGGCGTTTCAGAGGATCTCGTGAAGTATGGTTCAGTTGCTTGCGTATCGCCGGTCGCTTCGAGTTTTGGCGCTGGCTCTGTGTTCGCTCACACTCGCCGTGATCTCCGCTGCTCCGGCGTCCGCCCGTCCGCATCATTCGCGTCACGCGCATTCGGCCCATGCCGGCCATCACGCGCGGCATTCCGCTCATCATCACTACCGGCACACAGCGCGGCTGTCGAGCGCCGAGCGCCGCGCCCAGATGCAGGCGAGCGGCTTCGGCGAGGCCAATGCGGCCGTGATGCCCGGCGCTGAGGCCGCGTCCAACACCGATATGAATGCGACAGGGGGCTTCGGCTCCTCCGGCATCGTCGACACGGCGCGCCGCTATCTCGGCGGCAACCCCACCGGCCGCTCCAGCCTGTGGTGCGCGCGCTTCATGAACATGGTGCTGCAGCAGACCGGCCATCGCGGCACCGCCTCCGACATGGCGAGCTCGTTCGCCAAATACGGCACGCGCGTTTCGGGGCCGCAGGTCGGCGCCATCGCCGTGATGGGTCGCCGCGGCGGCGGTCATGTCGGGATCGTCACCGGCGTCGATGCCAAGGGCAATCCGATCATGATCTCGGGCAACAGCAGCCATCGCGTCCGCGAGGCGCCGGTCTCGCGCGGGCGGATCTACGCCTATGTGATGCCGACGAACTGAGCTGTCGAAAGCTGGGCAGGGCGCATCCGCGTCTTGCCCAGCCTGCGATGCTACAGGCTATTCGGCGGCAATCGTGTCGCCGACAGCCGCGCCGCCGTCGCTGATGATCTCGGCGTAGATGCCGCATTCATTGTTCCCGAAGCGCTGCATCAGCGTGTTCGGGACCGAGAGGTCGCGCGCGCCGGTATCGGGATCGACATTGACCGCGGCGCAGCGGGTGATGCGCTTCACCACCTTGGCCCGCGCGCTGCCGATCGCAATGGTCTGGTCGAGCAGGCTGGCCTCATGCCAGGCCGGCCAGCCCTCGACGTAGAGATTGGCGCGGAAGCGCAACGGATGCACCGGCGCCTGCACCATGTCCTCGATCGCCCGCAGGCTCGCCAGGTTGATGATCGAGACCACCTTGCGCGGCACGTCGGAAAAACTGTGCCCGGGGCTCACCAGCACCTTGGGCGGTCCCTTGATCTGGCCGGCATAACGATCGGCGAAATAACTCTCGATCGCCGCGCGCCCGGCTGCCGTTTCGAGATCGCCCTGGGCGACCATCGCGCCGTCCCGGCGCAAGGTCAGCACGTGGCTCTCGTCGTCGAAATGGGCGCGCAGCGGCGCCAGCCACTCGTCCCGCTGCAGCATCAGGAAATGCGGCTTCGCCAGCCACTTCGGCGCCGACGGATCGAAACCGCTCGGGCCGTTCTCGATCGCGTAGCGGCGATCCGAGCGGAGCGTCTCGCCGATCTTGAGCTCGGCGCGGGGCAGGGGCTCGGGCGTCAGACCCTTGACGGGATAGCGGTAGATGCCGGTGATCCGGGCGGAGGAGGTGTGCGTGGCGTCCATGCGCCTGCTCTAGCCTGTTTGGCGCGCGAGGAGAACCGTCGCCGAAGCGAAGGCAGCTAGTCGGGCCGCGCCGCGCCTGCGGCATCCAGCACGCGCTGCATGAAGACGAGGTCAAGCCAGCGGCCGAACTTGCGCCCGACCTCCGGCATCCGCGCGACCTCGACAAAGCCGGCCTGCGCGTGCAGCCGAAGCGAGGCGGGATTGCCGCCGTCGATGCCGGCGATCATGACGTGCTTGCCCAGCGCGGTGGCAGCCGCCACGAGCTCGTCGACGATGACGCGGCCAAGGCCGCGGCCGCGATGATCGGCATGGATATAGACGCTGTGCTCGACGCTGTAGCGGTAGCCCGGAAAGGCCCGGAAATCGCCGAACGTGCCGTACCCAAGCACCGCGGGTCCTTCGGCTGCGACCAGGACCGGGTAGCCCAGCGCCAGCCGGGCCGTCATCCAGGCCAGCCGCTCGGCCTCGGAATCCTGCTTCTCGGTCCAGATCGCGTTCGAGTAGGCCACCGCCTCGTTGAAGATCGCGGTGATCGCAGGAATGTCCTGCTCGGTGGCGGGGCGGATCATCATTGGTCGTTCCTCGACAGGCCTCTTGAACAACCCCGATCGTTCACTATATAAGACAATATGTCAATTATAGAAGACGATGCCGATGAAGCTCTCGGGCGGCGGGTTCGCGCCGAGCGGGAAGGCCGCGGCTGGTCGCTGGCGGAACTCGCAGGGCGGGCAGGCGTGTCCAAGGCCATGCTGAGCAAGATCGAGCGGGCGGAGGCCAGCCCGACGGCGGCGACGCTGTCGCGGATTGCCACGGCCTATGGCCTGACCATGGCCGCGTTGTTCGAGGTTGCCTCACACACTTCCCGCCTGCAGCGGGCCAAGGATCAGCCGGTGTGGCGCGATCCGAAAGCGGCCTATCTGCGGCGGCAGGTGTTCCTGCATCCGGCCAATCCGCTGGAGCTGGTGGAAGTCGAGCTGCCTGCCAGGCAGGAAGCCGGTTTCCCCGCCAGCGCCTATCACCTGATCCGTCAGGTGGTCTGGGTCATCAGCGGCCGCCTCACCTTGCTGGAAGGGACGGAGCGCCATGAACTCGCTGCCGGAGACCGCGTCGAGCTCGGGCCGCCGTCGGACATCGTCTTCCGCAACGAAACTGCTCAGCCCTGCCGCTACCTTGTCGCCATCGTGCGGCGCTGAGCTTCATCGGGCGAAATCGCAGACCGTTGCTCTTCCCTTTCGGAACCAAGTGCCCACATCTGCGGCAAGCCTGAAAAATGACGGCGACGACCAGAGGCTGGGTTGATGAACGTCAACGCGGCCCGCGGAAACCCAATGAAGATGCTGTTGTCATGCCTGAATGGGTGACGATGGCAGGCCGAGGGAAAACGAATGAACATTGAGAAGTACACCGAGCGCTCGCGCGGATTCATCCAGTCTGCCCAGTCGCTCGCAATGCGCGACGGTCACCAGCAGTTCTCGCCCTTGCATCTGCTGAAGGTGCTGCTGGACGACAATGAGGGGCTCGCCGGCGGTCTGATCGACCGTGCCGGCGGCAATTCCAGAGCGATCCTGAAAGCGACCGAAGAGGCGCTGAACAAGCTGCCGAAAGTGTCGGGCAACGGTGCCGGACAGGTTTACCTGTCGCCGGAGCTGGCGCGCGCCTTCGACGCGGCGGAAAAGGCCGCCGACAAGACCGGCGACAGCTTTGTCACCGTTGAGCGGCTGCTGCTCGGGCTCACGCTCGAGAAGGGCAGCGAGGCGGCCTCCATCCTGAGCAAGGGCGGCGTCACGGCGCAGAACCTGAATGCGGCGATCGAAGCGCTGCGCAAGGGCCGCACCGCTGATTCCGCGACGGCCGAAAACGCCTACGATGCGCTGAAGAAATATGCCCGCGACCTGACCCAGGCTGCGCGCGACGGCAAGCTCGACCCGGTGATCGGCCGTGACGAGGAGATCCGCCGCACGATTCAAGTTCTGTCGCGGCGGACCAAGAACAATCCCGTCCTGATCGGTGAACCCGGCGTCGGCAAGACCGCGATCGTCGAGGGCCTGGCGCTGCGCATCCTCAACGGCGACGTGCCGGAGAGCCTGAAGGACAAGAAGCTCTTGTCGCTCGACATGGGCGCCTTGATCGCCGGCGCAAAGTATCGCGGCGAGTTCGAGGAACGGCTCAAGTCGGTGCTGCAGGAGGTGACATCCGCCGAGGGCGGCATCATCCTGTTCATCGACGAGATGCATACGCTGATCGGCGCCGGCAAGGGCGACGGCGCGATGGACGCGTCCAACCTCCTGAAGCCTGCGCTCGCGCGCGGTGAGCTGCATTGTATCGGTGCGACCACGCTCGACGAGTACCGCAAGCATGTCGAAAAGGATGCGGCGCTGGCCCGCCGGTTCCAGCCGATCTATGTCAGCGAGCCGACGGTCGAGGACACCATCTCGATCCTGCGCGGCCTGAAGGACAAATACGAGCAGCATCACGGCGTGCGCATCACCGACTCCGCATTGGTGGCCGCGACCACGCTGTCGAACCGCTACATCACCGACCGCTTCCTGCCCGACAAGGCCATCGACCTGATGGACGAGGCGGCAGCGCGGCTGAAGATGCAGGTCGATTCCAAGCCTGAAGAGCTCGATTCGCTGGATCGCGACATCATCCGGCTGAAGATCGAGCAGGAGGCGCTGAAGAAGGAGAACGATGCCGGCTCGAAGAGCCGCTTGCAGACCCTGGAGAAGGAGCTCGCCGGGCTCGAGGAAAGGTCGGCGGCGCTGACGGCGCGCTGGAGCGCGGAGAAGAACAAGCTCTCCAACGCCCAGAAGCTGAAGAGCGAACTCGATGCGCTCCGCGTCGAGCTTGCCAATGCGCAGCGGCGCGGCGAATACCAGAAGGCGGGCGAGCTGGCCTATGGCCGGATTCCCGAGCTGGAAAGGAAGCTTGCCGACATCGAGGCAGCTGAAAGCGGCAAGCAGAACGGCGGCGAGATGATGGAGGAGGCGGTCACCGCCAACCACATCGCGCAGGTCGTCTCGCGCTGGACCGGCGTGCCGGTCGACAAGATGCTCGAGGGCGAAAAGGACAAGCTCCTGAAAATGGAGGACGCACTCGCCAAGCGCGTCGTCGGCCAGGCCGAAGCCGTGCGTGCGGTGGCAACCGCCGTGCGCCGTGCCCGCGCGGGCCTGCAGGATCCGAACCGCCCGACCGGCTCGTTCATGTTTCTGGGGCCCACCGGCGTCGGCAAGACCGAGCTGACCAAGGCGCTTGCCGCTTACCTGTTCAACGACGAGACCGCGATGGTCCGCCTCGACATGTCCGAGTTCATGGAGAAGCACTCGGTCTCGCGGCTGATCGGAGCGCCTCCCGGCTATGTCGGCTACGATGAGGGGGGTGCACTGACCGAAGCCGTGCGGCGCCGGCCCTACCAGGTCGTGCTGTTCGACGAGATCGAGAAGGCGCATCCCGACGTCTTCAACGTGCTGTTGCAGGTGCTCGATGACGGCCGCCTGACCGATGGTCAGGGCCGCACCGTCGACTTCCGCAACACGCTGATCATCATGACTTCGAATCTCGGTTCGGAATTCCTGGTGAATCAACCGGAAGGCGAGGACACCGCGGCGGTCCGCGATCAGGTGATGGGCGTGGTGCGGGCGCATTTCAGGCCGGAATTCCTGAACCGCGTCGACGAGATCATCCTGTTCCATCGCCTGCAGAAGAGCGAGATGGGCAGCATCGTCGAGATCCAGTTCGCGCGGCTGCGCAAGCTGCTCGAGGATCGCAAGATCGAGCTCACGCTCGAGGCGAAGGCGCGGGATTGGCTCGCGGAAAAGGGCTGGGATCCGGCTTACGGCGCCCGCCCACTGAAGCGGGTGATCCAGCGCAGCGTGCAGGATCCGCTCGCCGAGATGATCCTCGCCGGCGAGGTCAAGGATGGCGATCGCGTGGTGATTTCGGAGAAGGGCAACGTGCTGACCTTCAACGGCCAGGTGCCGAAGACGGCCGAGATCGTGCAGTTCGATGCCCCGGTCTCGAAGCGCAAGCTGAACTGACACGCGTGCAAAAGCCCTCCCCGCGGTCGCGGGGAGGGCTTCGTCGTCCAGGCTATTCTTGCGGGACGGTCCGTGGATCGAGCTGACCGGGCTCGTCGTCATCGACGGGTTCGAGTTCGGACGGGATCGACCAGCTCGCGGGCGCGGCCTGTGGCCAGCGGCCCGCCAGCGTTCATCAGCGGCTCGTCATTGGCAAGCCAAGCCTGGGCTTCGGCAAGCTCGGTGATCGTGGCGCCGGATGCGATGATCCTGGCGATGGTGACATCGTCGGCGTGGCCGACGGCCTTCAGCACATCGTCGCGGGTGAGCCGGGTCATGGCGCAAATCCTTGTGCATATCTTCGTTGAGCACGACCCAACCCCCGCCCGCCGGCGATCCGCGCCAGCGGGTAGGGACGCATCGTTTCAAGGCCTCAGCTGTGCGTTGTGAGCCGAGGCGGATGCTGGGACATTGCCCAGAGCTCGATCGCCGCAAGGACTGCGACGGCGATGCCGATCACCACGTGCACGGTCGTAGCGGTGGTCATTGCCTGGAACCCGAGGACCCAAGGCAAGACCAGTGCCCAAAGCCCGACGATGAGGTTCAGCCATTCCTCCCAGACCGCGAATGCCGCGAGCGCGGCGATCGCAAGGACCGCCATCACGAGGCCGACGATGTGGGCGTTGGTGGAAACCGTGCCGGCGTTGAACTTGAACAGCCACGGCGACAGGAAGAGAATCGCGCCGAGGATCAGGTTTGCGACGTCGCACAGCTTTGCGTTCGTCCAGTTCTCCATGACACCCTCCATTGGAGGTTTCACTGCCGAATCAACTGGATGATCGCCGTTCGGGTTGCCACTTTCGGCGCGAAAATTGTTGAAACCGGCGGCGTGACGGCCTGGACACGCCATCGCTTCTGATCTGCGCCTGCAGCGTTTCCTGGGATCTGCGCGGCCGGACGGGCCAGCCTTTTGCATCATCAGCGGTTGCTGATGGACCGCGTCATCGGCGCGCTGCCGGTGGCATCCGAGACGATGCGCGAACTGCCGCGGCTGGACATCTGGGCTTCGATCCGGTCGCGTTCCTTCTCGAAATTCGCCAGCATCGGGCCTTCGAGCGAGCGGCCGCGCGGCAGTTTCACGCGCATCGGGTCGACGAATCGGCCGTTGACCAGGATTTCGTAGTGGACGTGCGGGCCGGTCGACTGGCCGGTCGAGCCGACAAAGCCGATCACCTGGCCCTGCCGCACCTTCTTGCCGATCTCCATGCCCTTGGCGAAGGCCGACATATGGCCGTAGGCCGTCTCGTAGCCGTTGGAATGCTTGATGCGGATATATTTGCCGTAACCGCCCTCGTATCCGACCTTCTCGAGCATGCCGTTGCCGGAGGCAAAGATCGGCGTGCCGTAGGCGGTGGCCCAGTCGACGCCGGTGTGCATTTTCACGTAGCCGAGGATCGGATGGCGGCGGCCGCCGAAGCCCGAACGCATGATCGCGTTGTTGACCGGCTTGCGGACCAGGAACTTCTTCGCGCTCTTGCCGGTCTCGTCGTAGTAATCGACGACGCCGTCATCGGAGCTCTGGAAGCGGTAGTATTTCTTGGTTTCGCCGCCGACGGTCAGCGCGGCGTAGAGCACTTCGGTCTTTTCGGTGCTGATGACGCCCTCGTCCTCGCCGGCGTAGAACACGTCGAACGAGTCGCCGGGCTGGACCTTGCGCTGGAAATCGACGTCATAGGAGTAGATCTTGACCATATCGTCGATGACGGTCGGCGGCACCTTGTTGCGCAGCGCGGTCTCGTAAATGCTCTGATAGAGCCGCACGCCGCTGCCATCATCCTCATCATCGTCGCTGGAATTGTCGGCGGTATCGGTCGTGGTGTTCATGCTCTGCACGTCGACCGCTACGTATTTGCCGATATCGGACAGGGCGGCGACGGCTTCGACGACGGAGTCGTTGGCGACGATCACCCGATAGGGTTGCAGCCGGGCGCCCGGCGCTGCCGGCGCCATCAGGATTCGCACCTTCTGGCCTTCCTTCAGTCCGCCGTCGCGGCCGCGCGGGCCGAGCGTTGCGGCAATCGCCTTCGCCTCGTCGGGCGTTGCGCCCTGATCGCGCAGGATCGAGGTGATGCTGTCGCCCTTCTTGACGAGGTGAACCCGTTCACCGACCGGATTGCCGCCGGTGACCTGCTCCTTGGTCTTCGGCAGCAGGGTGACGTTCTCCGGCACCACGCGGGTCTCGAAGCCTGCATAGGGGTCGGAGGTGTTGCCCTCGGTGGCGTAGGCCATCCTGATATCGGGGCCGGCGCCGGTGGCATCGGCCGCGGCATTCGCGAGTGACGCGTAGCGCACCGAGCCGCCGGAGCCGCGCCAATTGGCGGCGTCGCGGACCCGCATCAGCACGTCGTCGAGCGCGACAACGGCGGCGAGCTTGGCTTTCGGCAGCACGGATCCGAGATCCTTGGTGACGAAAGAGACCTCGGCGTCGGGCTCGGCGGCATTCGGATCCTCGGCCGCCGCCGGCGTGTCGGAGCCGACATCGGTCAACAGACGCTGCGCGTTGAACGCCGGTATCTTGGACGACAGATCGCTCGTGGTCATCGAGAGATTGCCAGAAATCCGGATGAAGGGCCGCACCCGCATCACGTCGCGATTGCCGACGCGGGTCACGGTCGATACGCGCATCAGGCTGCGGGAGGCGGAGGATTCGCTCGGCGGCGGCAGGCGGTCGCCCTTGTGCAGGCTGACGACGCGATCATTGCCGGTGAAGGCGCCGCGCAGCGCGCCTTCGACGCGCTCCGGCACCTTGGCAAAGGTCATCTCGCCATCGAGCGACGCAAAAACCGCGCCGCCGATCAGGGCCGCGCCACATAATCCAGTCAGAATGGTGCCGCTGAACCATTGTACGGAGACACGGCGGCGATCGATCACCGCAGCCTCGGTGCCGTCGACTGAAAGCGGCGGTTCGTGACCGAGATCGATCATCCCGGTCTCGCGCCCAATGCCGCTTCCGCGTGACGCCCGTTGGCTCAACCCGATATCCCCCCAAATTCCAGCAACTGCGATCGACCTCTGCTCGTCCTCGTCCCCACCTTGATCCCCTGAAGAGGAGTCTCGGCAGTGTGGCGAGCCACACGCATCGAAGTCGAGAAGACGATGGCCATTAGCTAGCCGCACTCTCGAACGTCAACGGTGTGCAGATCTCTCGATGTTGCTCGGCCGCGTAGGGAAGAGGCGACGGGTTCTTGGAGAAAATCGCCTGGTCCCCCAGAAAAGCCACCCGTGCCCCCACAGGTTACGAGCGGTTCAATGCATGTCTTATAGCCAGAACGTCGCAGGATTGTGGCTCAAGTGCGGCATTTGAGATGGAAAATCTTCCTGAAGCAGATCGATGCCGCCGCCCGGTCTGGAGCGCCGGGGAACCCGTTCCGGAGGGCCTCACGAGCGCCTCGGCGACAAACTTTTTTTAAAGTTTTTTGCCGCGCGTGCTGCGTTGCGAATTTTTACCTCTGACCTAAGCCTCGGAAAATACGAGAATTTTTTCGTGATCCACACGCGATTTGGACGTGCGACGATTTGTTGACAATGGTCGTTGACAATCCCGAGGGGTGGGGACTATAAACCAACCACTGAGCGCGGCGCCGCCGGGTCACTGACCAAGGCGAGCGAACGCGCCACTGATGCTCCTCACTTCGATGAGTGACACAGCAGCCGACATAAATCGGTTGAGGTTCACTGTTCGTCGCTGAAGGGTAGAACCACCCTCTAAGGGTGTGGGGTCATCGGATCCCGGGCTGTTTGACAAGTGAAGATGAAGAAAGAGAAACGTGGACGGCGGAGTCCTTGCGTCTCTCGGAATGCTTGAAAGCTTCGGCTTTTGACTTTCTGAGGGTGGACGAAAGACTTCGGCGGTACACGTTTAAAGGTTACACCATCGTTGCCAGCGATGTGAATCGTAGGCAGCTCGCAGACTTCGGTCGGCGAAGAATGGTGGGACCTCGTCAAACGTTGTGATCAGCCGGTTCAAAGTTCAAGTCCAACTTGAGAGTTTGATCCTGGCTCAGAGCGAACGCTGGCGGCAGGCTTAACACATGCAAGTCGAGCGGGCATAGCAATATGTCAGCGGCAGACGGGTGAGTAACGCGTGGGAACGTACCTTTTGGTTCGGAACAACACAGGGAAACTTGTGCTAATACCGGATAAGCCCTTACGGGGAAAGATTTATCGCCGAAAGATCGGCCCGCGTCTGATTAGCTAGTTGGTGAGGTAATGGCTCACCAAGGCGACGATCAGTAGCTGGTCTGAGAGGATGATCAGCCACATTGGGACTGAGACACGGCCCAAACTCCTACGGGAGGCAGCAGTGGGGAATATTGGACAATGGGCGCAAGCCTGATCCAGCCATGCCGCGTGAGTGATGAAGGCCCTAGGGTTGTAAAGCTCTTTTGTGCGGGAAGATAATGACGGTACCGCAAGAATAAGCCCCGGCTAACTTCGTGCCAGCAGCCGCGGTAATACGAAGGGGGCTAGCGTTGCTCGGAATCACTGGGCGTAAAGGGTGCGTAGGCGGGTCTTTAAGTCAGGGGTGAAATCCTGGAGCTCAACTCCAGAACTGCCTTTGATACTGAAGATCTTGAGTTCGGGAGAGGTGAGTGGAACTGCGAGTGTAGAGGTGAAATTCGTAGATATTCGCAAGAACACCAGTGGCGAAGGCGGCTCACTGGCCCGATACTGACGCTGAGGCACGAAAGCGTGGGGAGCAAACAGGATTAGATACCCTGGTAGTCCACGCCGTAAACGATGAATGCCAGCCGTTAGTGGGTTTACTCACTAGTGGCGCAGCTAACGCTTTAAGCATTCCGCCTGGGGAGTACGGTCGCAAGATTAAAACTCAAAGGAATTGACGGGGGCCCGCACAAGCGGTGGAGCATGTGGTTTAATTCGACGCAACGCGCAGAACCTTACCAGCCCTTGACATCCCGGTCGCGGACTCCAGAGACGGAGTTCTTCAGTTCGGCTGGACCGGAGACAGGTGCTGCATGGCTGTCGTCAGCTCGTGTCGTGAGATGTTGGGTTAAGTCCCGCAACGAGCGCAACCCCCGTCCTTAGTTGCTACCATTTAGTTGAGCACTCTAAGGAGACTGCCGGTGATAAGCCGCGAGGAAGGTGGGGATGACGTCAAGTCCTCATGGCCCTTACGGGCTGGGCTACACACGTGCTACAATGGCGGTGACAATGGGATGCTAAGGGGCGACCCTTCGCAAATCTCAAAAAGCCGTCTCAGTTCGGATTGGGCTCTGCAACTCGAGCCCATGAAGTTGGAATCGCTAGTAATCGTGGATCAGCACGCCACGGTGAATACGTTCCCGGGCCTTGTACACACCGCCCGTCACACCATGGGAGTTGGTTTTACCTGAAGACGGTGCGCTAACCCGCAAGGGAGGCAGCCGGCCACGGTAGGGTCAGCGACTGGGGTGAAGTCGTAACAAGGTAGCCGTAGGGGAACCTGCGGCTGGATCACCTCCTTTCTAAGGATGGTTCTTCAGCGAGCTCACGCTCACTATCGAACCGTTTTAGAAACATTCAGGGGCCAACAGTTTCAGGATTGTTGAGCTCCATTGGCGGGATTTCGCCGTCTTCGTTTCTCTTTCTTCGCGGACGAACACGCGCCAGGGCTGAGCGCTGTGCGATGCATCGACGACAAGTCGTGTGCGCGCCGGCATGTCCCTCGTGTTAGGGGCTTGTAGCTCAGTTGGTTAGAGCGCGCGCTTGATAAGCGTGAGGTCGGAAGTTCAAGTCTTCCCAGGCCCACCATTTTGATCGAGTGCGGAGCATTCGTCTTCTGGTACGGGGCCATAGCTCAGCTGGGAGAGCGCGTGCTTTGCAAGCATGAGGTCGTCGGTTCGATCCCGTCTGGCTCCACCAGATGGAATTGAGGCTCGACATTGCACCTGGTGCAAGAAGCTCTGTTCATATCGTCCGCGAAACATCACTTCGCACTCATTGGTCCGGATGGACGGTGACGTGCGTGTTTTCTGACATCGTAAAGAGGAGATCGATCCGAGTTTGGATCTGCGAAGCAATTCGCGGGTACCATTCCTAATCTCCAGATCGTTTTCGGCGCTCGTGCATCGCAGCACATCGCAAGATGAGTGAGATGAGCGAGTTGTAAAACGATCTTTGTAGCGAAGCTTGACCGCCTCGCTATCGGGCCGATCTTACGAAGCAAGCTGGTCTTTCTAGTCAATGTCCGGCTGCGCAATCGCATTCATCGAGGATGCGCGCCTTCAGTGGCGGTTGTGCAGACAACATTCTGCCGAGTGTGTGGACATTGATAATGAGAGCAATCAAGTGCCTTAAGGGTGTTCGGTGGATGCCTTGGCGCTGAGAGGCGATGAAGGACGTGCTACGCTGCGATAAGCCGTGGGGAGCTGCGAAGAAGCTTTGATCCACGGATTTCCGAATGGGGAAACCCACCTTCGATAGCCGGAACTCCAAGACCTTGTGTTTTGGGGTTCGACCAGAAATGGAAGAAATCAGACCGCGAGGTTTTGGATTTCCGGTTATCAAGAGAAGGTATGAGACTTCCGAATAAAATAGGAGGTTTTAAGCAAACCCAGGGAACTGAAACATCTAAGTACCTGGAGGAAAGGACATCAATCGAGACTCCGTTAGTAGTGGCGAGCGAACGCGGACCAGGCCAGTGATACATCAAAGACAATCGGAACCTGTCAGGAAAGCAGGGCCTCAGAGGGTGATAGCCCCGTACGAGTAATGCGATGATGTATCCACGAGTAAGGCGGGACACGTGTAATCCTGTCTGAACACGGGGGGACCACCCTCCAAGCCTAAGTACTCCTCAGCGACCGATAGTGAACCAGTACCGTGAGGGAAAGGTGAAAAGCACCCCGACGAGGGGAGTGAAATAGACCTGAAACCGGACACCTACAAACAGACGGAGCCCAAGATACGTTCTGGGTGACGTCGTACCTTTTGTATTATGGGCCAGCGACTTAATTTAACGAGCAAGCTTAAGCCGATAGGCGAAGGCGCAGCGAAAGCGAGTCTGAATAGGGCGTCAAGTTCGTTGTATTAGACCCGAAACCTAGTGATCTAGCCATGAGCAGGTTGAAGGTGAGGTAACACTCACTGGAGGACCGAACGGGTGTCTGTTGAAA